>JAZBLX010000011.1:0-143954 GCA_037033465.1 Bacteroidota bacterium
TATTTTTTTAGGGAGTTACACGTTTACAGTCTTCTATCTTGTACTTAGTATTCTATCACTTTTCGAGTTTTATAAGCTAATTAAAAACTCAGGCATACGTCCGCATCGAAACATCGGCATCATGGCCGGGGCATTAATATTCTTGATGGCTGCAGGCTTGCATTACCTTAAATATGATGTAAAGTATCTTTTACTATGTATTCCCTTGATCTTTTCGGTTTTCATTACTGAGCTTTACAAAAAGAATAAAATTCCTTTTGCTAATATCTCTTATACATTTGTTGGCTTCGTTTACGTAACCATTCCCTTCTGCTTTTTTCATGCATTAGGGTTCTTAAAAAATTGGAGTGAATATAATTTTCACTTGCCATTGGCTTTTTTATTGATGCTTTGGGCGAATGATACCGGTGCTTATCTCTTTGGCGTAAAATATGGAAAACGTAAATTATTTGAGCGCCATTCACCGAAGAAAAGTTGGGAGGGTTTTTTTGGAGGGATGTTTACCAGTGTTTTGGTAGCCTACGGATTATCCTTTTTATTTATAGAAAATCCATACTGGGTATGGATTGGTATGGCGGTTTTAATCGCCAGCTTTGGTACACTGGGAGACTTGGTTGAATCAATGTTGAAGCGCAGTTTAGACACCAAAGATAGTGGAGGCTTATTGCCTGGTCATGGCGGTTTATTAGATCGTTTCGATGGGTTATTATTGGCAGCTCCGGTAGTTTATGCTTATCTATACCTGATTTTGTATTAATTTTCCATTTATTTAACCGCAGAGAAGCTAAGTTTTACGCAAAGAACGCAAAGCGATAGCGGGAAATGATTATGTTAGATGTATTAACGGGTTTTTCTTGAATCTATAGCGCCCATTAAGTTTACATAAAGAGTAAAACTTTATTTATTGGTTAAAAGGATAGGTGTAAGGCTATTTGATCACCTGAACCGGCTTTTTGGTTTCGTCTATCGCAACAAAAGTGAAACTTCCATGTACAGCTAATTCACGGCCTTCAGCATACATTTGCTCAATGTAAATTTCTACGTTTACTTTTAAACTGGTATTTCCAACGTGAATTACTTTGCCTATTAATTCAACAATAGTACCTGCCGGGATTGGTTTTTTAAAATCAATTCTATCGCTGCTTACCGTTACCATAATCTGCCTGCTGAAGCGGGTAGCAGTTATAAATGCTACTTCATCCATTAAATGCATGGCTGTACCGCCAAATAGGGTATCATAGTGATTTGTAGTATTTGGAAAAACAGCTTTAAATATGCTCGTAGTTGAATTTTTGATTCTTTCTTCTAAGGTCATGATAATTATTATGGCTTGTAAAGTCTTCTGATTATGGAATGCGCCAAATCTAATACTCCTAAACTAAATTGTAGAACATTTGTGCTAAAAACTTCTATAGTAGCAGGTACCTCCGAATTAACTACTCTTAATTTTAATGAGCAAGTTGCTAATCTTTCCAATATCTAGGAAAAAAGGAAGTCTTGATATGTTTTTGTTCTTAAAAATTGATTAGTTGAATCATCTTTAATTATTTAAATTAAAATTTTCGAAATAGTTCCATTTAAACTAGATAGCTCATGTAACAAATTTACCTCATGCAGTTTTCCGATTCGTTTCTCTATTATATTTGAGTAACTAACAAACAAACAATCTTGAATATGATAAAAAATTACTTAAAAAAGTCATGTTTTGCTTTTTTGATGATGACTTCGGCTGTGATTTATGCACAGGAAGTCCCATCTCCTAAGGCGCATTTCGGCTTTAATATTGGCGACAATTACCAGCTCGCTACTTACACGCAAACAGAGGCTTATTTTAAAAAATTAGCTCAGGCATCTAAACGTGTTAAATTAGTGGATATCGGCAAAACGGAAGAAGGGCGAAGTCAATACATGGTTATCATTTCTTCGCCGGAAAACATTCAAAAGCTAGATCGGTATAAGGAAATTTCACAGCAGCTTGCACACGCAGAAATCACGCCCGTACAGGCAAAAGCATTGGCACAAGAAGGAAAGGCTGTGGTATGGATTGATGGAGGATTACACGCTACAGAAACTGTTGGTGCACACCAATTGATTCAGACAGCTTATGAATTTGCATCGAAAACTGATCCGGAAACAACTAAAATTCTGGATAAAGTGATTATTTTGTTTACACAAGCTAATCCCGACGGACAAGAGTTGGTTACCAATTGGTATATGCGTGAAAAGGATACGGCAAAAAGGGCTTTGTCTGGATTGCCGGTTCTTTATGAGAAATATGCAGGTCATGATAATAACCGCGATTTCTTTATGCTTAATTTGAAGGAAACTCAAAACATCGGGCGGCAGCTTTTTATAGAATGGATTCCGCAGATTATGTATAATCACCATCAGGCGGGCCCTGCCGGAACAGTAGTTGCCGGTCCGCCCTATCGCGATCCCTTTAATTACGTTTTTGACGCTACGCTTCTGACCAGTTTAGATGCAGTTGGCGCGGCCATGCACACCAGGCTAAATGTAGAAGGAAAACCAGGTTATACGCAACGTGGAGGGTCTGTATTTTCTACCTGGTACAATGGAGGGTTGCGAACCACAACTTATTTCCATAATATGATTGGTTTACTTACAGAGATTGTAGGTAGCCCTAGCCCTTCCGAAATCCCGTTGGTGCCAGCACGGTTATTACCAAACAGTGATTCTCCAAATCCGGTTACACCTCGGAAATGGTATTTTAAAAATTCCATCGACTATTCGGTTTCTTTAAATTACGCCGTATTAAACTATGCGCAACGACATGCAGATGAATTGCTTTTTAATATTTATCAAATGGGTAAAAATTCGATTGATAAGGGCAAAAAAGATACCTGGTCTTTCTCCCCTAAAAAGATAGAGGCCATTAATGCTGCAGCCAAAAAGGGCGGAACGAATACAGCAACAAGCGATTTTGAATTTAGTGGAAGAAGCTCAATGAATGTAAAATATTTTGATACGGTAATGAATGCGGCAGCAAACAGAGATCCGAGAGGATATGTTTTATCAGCCGATCAGCCTGATTTTAACTCCGCAATCAAATTTTTAAATGCACTCATTCGTACGGGGATTGTGGTAGAAAAAGCAACCGCTCCCTTCACTGTTTCAGGTAAAAAATATCCTGCCGGAAGTTATGTGGTAAAAACCGACCAGGCATTTCGTCCGCATGTTTTAGATATGTTTGAACCGCAAGACCACCCAAATGATTTTAAGTATGAAGGTGGTGCGCCTATTCCGCCTTATGATGCTGCAGGCTGGACATTAGCTTATTTAATGAATGTGAAATTTGATCGCATCCAGGATAATTTTAATGGGCCTTTTGAAAAAAATCCTTATGGAAAGCTTTTAGTTCCTGAAAATAAACTTACTGCTGGAACAGACTATGTATTAAGCGCCGCACAAAATGATTCTTACACTGCTGTAAACGATTTATTAAATAAAAACATCCCTGTATTTCGCTCAAATGAAAATGGTGATTTTTATGTTTCTGCAGCAGGAAAATCAGTTCTTGAAAAGGCGAATGTTAAATTGAAGCAAGCAATAGCAACAAAAGATAAGAGGAAAGTTTTAGCTGCTCGAGTTGCCTTATGGGATAACTATGGCGGATCGATGGCTTCGGGATGGATGCGTTTCATCATGGAGCAATATCATTACAATGCAACAGTAATTTATCCGCAGGATATAGATGCAGGAAATTTAAAGTCTAAATACGATATAATTATTTTCGTTGGCGGAGCAATTCCTTCTCCTCAGGGGGGTGGTTTTGGTTCAAGGGCTTTCGGACCAAAAGCAGAAGATATTCCGGCCAACTACCGGAACCGCTTAGGTAGAATTACCGCTGATAAATCTGTGCCTCAACTGAAGAAATTTTTAGAAGATGGGGGAAATATTGTAGCGATAGGAAGTAGTACTAATTTAGCTTACCATCTAAATCTTCCGGTTCGGAGTGCCATGACAGAAATTGTAAATGGAGAAGAAAAGCGATTGCCAGCGGAGAAATATTATGTTCCTGGAAGTGTTTTAAAGGTTGGAGTAGATACGAAACAATCCGCCAATTGGGGAATGGAAAAAGATGCTGATGTCTATTTTGACAATAGTCCGGTTTTTAAACTTACCGGAGATGCAATTGCTGCTGGAAAAATTAAGCCATTAATGTGGTTTGATTCTGCTACTCCTTTGCGTAGTGGTTGGGCCTGGGGGCAAGCTTATCTTCAAGATGGCGTAACCGCTTTTGAAGCTAAGGTAGGTAAAGGAAAGTTGTTTGCTTTTGGACCTGAAATTGCTTTTAGGGCGCAAACTCATGGAACATTTAAGTTGATATTCAATCAGCTTTATAAATAAATTTATAAAGATGCTTAGAGGCCACTTACATAAGGATAGTGGCCTTTTTACTTTCTCTTTACTAACATCAATTTTTAACCACCTAATTTTGCTTCATGAAAGTAGAAATCTGGTCGGATGTAATGTGTCCGTTTTGTTATATCGGTAAAAGGCATTTTGAACAGGCAATTGAAAAATTACCTTTTAAAAATGAAATTGAGGTTGATTGGAAAAGCTATCAGTTAAATCCCGAATATCAGAATACCAGCAATGAAACCATTTACGATTACTTAAGTAGAAGTAAAGGTATGCCAGTAGACCAGGCGAAGCAGATGACTAAGCAGGTAACTGATATGGCAGCTAATGCCGGATTACAGCTTGATTTTGATCATAATGTTCCTGCAAATACATTTGATGCTCATCGCCTTATTCATTTAGCGGCTAAACATAATCTTCAGGACCTGGCGGAAGAAAAATTGTTTGAAGCACATTTTGTAAGCGGCTTAAACATCGGCCAGAAGGATGTTTTAGTCAATCTTGCTGTTGAAATTGGATTAGATCAATTCGAAGCCGAAAAGGTTCTTAACAGTGATGAGTTCGCTGAGGCCGTTCGTTACGATATTTATGAAAGTCAGAATCTGGGCATCCGTGGTGTTCCCTATTTTGTGATAGATAGAAAATTTGGTGTTTCGGGCGCTCAGCCGGTAGAAGCTTTCACTGAAGCCTTAACCCAAAGTTTTACGGCCTGGAAAGATGCTCAACCAAAAACTACACTTACTTCATTAAATAAAAACAATGATGCCATTTGTGACGAAAATGGTTGTGAGATTTAAATTAAATATGCCGCAGATAGTGGCAGATAGTGCAAACACGCAGAATTTTTCTGCGTAGATCCCCTAATCTGCGGGACATTTCTTAGCATCCTTATACTGAATCTATTTCAGCTTTATTTACCGGTTTTGATTCTTCAATGGCGTTAATAAATATTCCAGTCCATTAACCCGAATCTCAAACATCGTCGCCATTAAATCTCCCAGTTTGCCTTTAGGAAAGCCTTTATCCTTATACCACAGGAGATAACTTTCTGGAATATTGCAGATCATATATCCTTTATATTTACCATAGGGCATTTGCATTTTCACTAAATCGAGTAATAAGGTAGGATCCATTAAAGTATAAAATCTAGGTAGTTTTCTTTGTTAAGAACTGAAAATGAAGCATTTGAATAATTTTTCGCAAAGAAGCCAGGGATTTTCTTCTTTTGATTGCCCCATTTGAAATCGATGGCTGCCATTTCTCCGTTTTTAGTTTCAATTAAATCAATTTCCTGCTGGTCATAGGTTCGCCAGAAATAATAGTGCGCACCTTGTTGTTCGTAACTTGTTTTCTTAATGCGCTCACTAAAGCCGTAATTTTCCCATAAAAGTCCCTGATCATTACGAATGGGCAACAGTCTAAAATCATTGATAATTGCATTGCGGATACCGTTATCATAAAAATACCATTTAGATGATTTCGTAACCTCTTTTCGGAGGTTATTGCTATACCCACCAACTTTATAAATGATAAATACCTTCGATAGTAAATCAAGATAACGGTCTACCGTATTTTTGCTAATTCCTAACGACCTGGAAAGTTCGTCTATTGAAACTTCTGAGCCAATCTGCAGGGCAATAAGTTTCAATAGATCAAATAGTTTGCTGCTGTTTTGAATATTCTCATAGATCAGAATATCCTTTAACAGATATGATTTAACCAATTCTGTTAAATACTGCGCTTTCTCTGTCAGGGTTTCCAATTGGAATATTTCAGGGTATGAACCAAAAATCAGCCGTTCTTCCAGGTTTTGAGCGGTTTGTAGTCCATTTTCGTTTTGTGCCAGTTCCAGTTGCGCAATTGGATACAGATAGTAGGTTATGCTTCTGCCGGTAAGCGGTTCTCCGGTTTGGTTAGAAAGGTCGAATGCAGATGAACCACTTGCTATAATCGTCAGGTCTTTGAAGCTATCAATCAGCAGTTTTAAAATTTTACCGATTTCCGGGATTACCTGAGCCTCATCAATTACCAATAACTTACTGTTCCCTAAAATTCTTTTGTAATTAGCTGCGGTTCTCACAGCCAGTAAAGTTTGAATATCCTGGTCTTCTCCATTTAAAAAAAGATATTCTATTTTGGCTTCAGCTGTAATTTGCTCAATAAGCCAGGTTTTACCAACCCTTCTGGTTCCAAAAAGTAAAATCACCTTATTCTTCCCAATCTTTTGGAGAATAGTGGATTTTAAATATCTGGAAATCTGACCTTGCATATTCCAAATATAGGTAAATTATATTAATTCAGTCAGTCGGCTGACTGAATTAACGTTAATTCAGTCAGCCGACTGACTGAATTAACGTTTTTTAATCAATAAGTTCTAAGGTTTGGATCGCTTCCTCAACTGTACTTACATTATCGAAAGCAATTCTTAAGGTATTTTTAACCTCTTTTAAATTACACATCCGGGGGTGGTTTTGAGCAAAAGTTAAGATTTTGGTAAATGTATTAGAATCAAAATATTTCGATTGTTTATCACTCAGAAAGTAACCCCGAAGGCTATTTTTCTTAAAGCTGATTTTCTCGAAGCCTAACTTTTTACCAAACCATTGCAACCTGACTACGCTGAGCATGGTTTTCACCTGTGGTGGAACCGGACCAAAACGATCGGCTAAATGTTTTTCGAAAACGGCCAGTTCAGTTTCATTACTGAGTTTAGAAAGCTCGGTATATAGATTGTAGCGTTCGGTAATATTGGTGATATAAGCATCAGGAATGTACAATTCCAGATCAGTATCTACTTGTGTAAAGCCCACAAATGGTCGTTCAGGTTCATTTTCAAACAAGCCCTTAAACTCTGCTTCCTTTAATTCCTGAATCGCTTCATCTAATATTTTATGGTACATTTCGAAACCGATTTCTGCAATAAAACCGCTTTGTTCTGCACCCAGTAAGTTTCCGCTTCCGCGGATATCTAAATCCCGCATGGCTACATTAAATCCACTTCCTAAATCAGAGAATTCTTCAATTGCACTTAAGCGTTTTCGGGCTTCAGATGTTAAGGTAGAAAGTGGTGGCGAAAGGAGGTAACAAAATGCTTTTTTATTGCTTCTGCCTACACGGCCACGCATCTGGTGTAAGTCGCTCAAACCAAACATGTGCGCATGATTGATAATGATGGTGTTGGCATTTGGAATATCCAGGCCAGCTTCTATAATCGTGGTAGCAACCAGCACATCTTTTTCACCGTTGATAAAATCAAGCATTACATCTTCCAGGGCATCGCCATCTAATTTTCCATGGGCAATGCCGATTCTGGCTTTTGGCACCAGTTTCTGGATCATTCCACCCAATTGCATTAAATCATTCACCCGGTTGTGAATAAAGAAAACCTGTCCGCCCCGGTCTAATTCAAATTGTATGGCTTCCTGGATTAATTTATCATTAAACACATGAAGCTCGGTACTTACGGGTTGGCGATTTGGCGGTGGCGTACTAATGATCGATAAATCCCGTGCGCCCATCAAAGAAAAGTGCAGCGTTCTTGGAATAGGTGTTGCAGTAAGCGTTAAGGTATCTACATTTACACGAACCGCTTTGAGGCGCTCCTTTGCCGTTACACCAAACTTCTGCTCTTCATCAATAATCATGATGCCAAGGTCTTTAAACTTCACATCTTTACTAAGCAAACGATGCGTGCCAATCAAAATGTCAACCTTTCCTGCTGCGGCTTCTGCCAGCGTATCTTTAATCTGCTTATTGGTTTTAAAACGATTAATATAATCTACTGTAACCGGGAAATCTTTCAGCCTGGAAGAAAAGGTTTTGAAATGCTGTAAAGCTAAAATAGTAGTAGGAACCAGAATAGCAGCCTGCTTACCTTCGGCAACCGCTTTAAAAGCCGCACGTACGGCGATTTCCGTTTTGCCAAAGCCTACATCACCACAAACTAAACGATCCATCGGATGCGGAGCTTCCATATCCTTTTTCACATCCTGAGTCGCTTTTAACTGATCAGGTGTATCTTCATATATAAAGGAAGCTTCCAGTTCAGTCTGTAAATAACCATCGGGAGAGAAAGCCGTTCCGGCCTGGGTTTTTCTTAGCGCATAAAGTTTGATTAAATCCCGGGCAATGTCTTTAACTTTTTTTTTTGTGGTTTTTTTAAGCTTATCCCAGGCATCGGTACCTAGCTTATTCATTTTCGGAACTCCACTTTCCTTGCCACTGTATTTCGCGATGCGGTTAAGGGAGTTAATGTTTACATAAAGCAAATCATTGTCTGCATAAATCAGGCGAATCATTTCCTGCGTTTTGCCGTTTACCTCTACTTTTTCCAATCCGGCATATTTTCCAATGCCATGATCAATATGGGTAACATAATCGCCGGATTTTAACTCGCGTAAATCTTTAAGCGTAATTGCCTGGCTTTTTTGGTAGCCCTTTTTTAGCTTGTACTTATAATAACGATCAAAAATCTGATGGTCAGTATAAAAAGCCGTTTGGATCTGAGGATCTACAAAACCCTCTCTGAGCATGCTGTTGATAGGGGTAAACTTCGCCGTTTTATCGATGTCTTCCAATATGGCATATAACCGCTCAATTTGCTTCGGAGAATCAGTAAAAATGAAATTTACAATGCCTTCCTTTTCATTCTCTTTTAAATTGTGAATAAGGAGGTTAAAGTCTTTATTAAAAGAGGGCTGCGGTTTGGTTTCGAACTCGAACCGATCATCTGTTTTATAAAAAAACTGCTTTCCAAATTCTATCAAAGGAAAATCATGTAAATGATCCCCCAGTAATTTTTCATCGCTGAAAGCAAATTTAGGATCAATCCATTCTGGGTTCTGCGCTTTATCTGCTAATGAAAGGGCTTTCCAAAGTTCGACCGCTTTTTTATAACCGGCTTTTACAATATCTAGTGTAAACTCAACATCTTTAAGCCAAAGCTGTGTATCCTGATCAATATAATCAAGGATACTAATATTACTTTCGGTTAAAAATTTGGCTTGTACATTTGGCACAATAGTAAGCGATTTAACGCTGTTTACCGAAAGCTGACTCTCGATCTCAAAACTTCTGATACTTTCTACCTCATCGCCAAAAAACTCAATCCGGTAAGGTAAATCAGAAGAGAATGAAAAAATATCTACAATCCCCCCGCGAATGGAAAACTGACCAGGTTCATACACAAAGTCTCTTCTGTCGAAGTCATAGTCAATTAAAAATTCATTTATAAAATCGATCCCAAGCTTAGCGCCGAGACTAATTTCTAAGGTATTTTTCTCTAAAGCAGAGCGGTCAATTACCTTTTCGGCAATGGCTTCAGGATAGGACACTACAATTTTACCATACTCCGAATCATGATTCAGTTCATTCAGTACTTCGGCACGTGCCAGTACATTTGCCGTATCCACCTGGGTAAAATCGAAAGATTTACGGTATGAAGAAGGGAATAATAAAACCTGCTTATCCAGCACACTTTCCAGATCAGACTGAAAATATGCTGCTTCTTCCCTATCCGGAAGAATAAAAAGCATGGGTTTATGAAGTAAAAAATAGGAAGAAAGTGCAACAATAGCATCAGCCGAACCCACTAATCCTTTTAATTGTATCTTAGGGCTTTTCGAGGCGTTCAACGCTTTGGTAAATTGAGTTACCCTATCGTCTGTTTTGTATCTGTTTATTAAATCGCGAATGTTCAAGGCACAAAAATAAGCTTATTCTTTAATATTAACCGCGAATTATGTTAAAGGTTTTTTAAGTTTGTGCGAAGTTTGTTCGCACACATTTCCCGATTCGTCGGGTTATATTTACAGTTGGTCGAATAAGGGTCTATTCCTGTAACAAAGCACATCTCAAATCCTCTAAAACATATAAATTGAAAGCATGAGATACATTAAACACTTCCCGTTAGAACTCGCGTTCTGGGTGATGGCTTTAGTGTTACTGGCAACAGCAAACGGTCATGAGCATCATTTTACACTTTGCCCACTGGCTAATTTAGGCTACGAAGGCTGGTGTCCGGGATGTGGATTGGGAAGGTCAATTAGTCATATTTTTCATGGCGAATTCACCGAAAGCTTTTCCGAACACTGGTTCGGGTTTCCGGCACTTTTAATTATAGTTTACAGAATTTATACGTTGATCAGGAATAAACAAAAATTTAGAATATTAACCACAAACAGATAAAACCATGGATATATTTCAGTCACCTTTAATGTCGTTACCAGGTATAACGCCAGAAGAATATGCTTACTTGCAACAAGCAACAACAGGCTTGAATGAGCAACAATTGCGCAACTTCCTCATGATTTACGGAAGCAGAAGAAAACAACCTTCAGAAATTCTATTATTAGCTTTAATTGGATTTTTAGGTTTTGCCGGAATTCACCGTTTTGTTATGGGTCAGATCGGAATGGGTCTTCTATACTTTTTTACCGGCGGATTATGTATGATCGGTACAATTGTAGATGTGATCAACCATAAAAGCCTGGCTTTTGAATATAACCAGAAAGCTGTTTTTGAAAGCTTGCAAATGGTAAGAATGGGCGGCGGATTTCAATAACATCAAACATTCTCTTACTTGAAATTAAAGTCCGCGCCAGATGAAAAATCGGGTTTGCGGACTTTTTGTCTCTACCGATGATTTTCTCATTTCTTTAAGCCCTCCACGTTTATTGAACTGATGATGGGAAAATCTTTCGTATACTCCGTGCTTCCGTGGCAACTAAGTGTGCATTAGTTCATTAGTTTGGGTTTAAAGTTAATCCGTGTATTCTGTATTCTGAGATTCCGTGGCAAATAATTGCTATTATTTTAAACACTATTTTCAGCGCTTACATTGCAGGCTTCATTAAGGTTAAAACAACGGTTCTGCTATATTCCTTTTCAACAAAACCTTTTCTATATTTATGCCATGAAATTATCCGAGATTACCAATTACCTAGAAAGTATTGCGCCGCTGAATTACCAGGAAGATTACGATAATTCGGGGTTAATTGTAGGCGATCCGAATATGGATGTTCGTGCAGCATTGGTTGCTCTGGATTGCATTGAAGCCATTGTTGATGAGGCCATTTCTACAGGTTGTAATTTAATAATCACGCATCACCCCATTGTTTTTAAAGGGTTGAAAAAGCTAAACGGAAAGAATTATGTAGAACGGGTGGTGTTAAAAGCCATCAAAAATAACATCGCTTTATATGCCATTCATACCAATCTAGACAGCGTACATACTGGTGTGAATGCCCGCATTTGTGAGCGATTAGGATTGAGCGGAACCAAAGTGCTTTCACCTAAAGCCGGATTATTAAAAAAGCTGGTTACTTATTGTCCGCATGCGCAAGCAGAGCAATTGCGTTCGGCGTTGTTCTACGCTGGCGGAGGAAACATTGGAAACTACAGTGAATGTAGTTTTAATGCAGATGGTTTTGGAACGTTTAAAGCGAACGAAGCCTCCGATCCTTTTGTTGGTGAAAAAGGAGTTCGCCATCAGGAAGCTGAAACGCGTATTGAAATAGTATATCCTATTCAGGCCGAAAGAAAAATTCTACTGGCACTTTTTGAAAACCATCCTTATGAAGAAGTAGCTTACGATATTTATAAACTGGAAAACAAACATCAATTGGTGGGTTCCGGGATGTTGGGTTGGCTGGAATACGATATGGATGCCTATGATTTTCTTCACTTGGTCAAAGACCGGATGCAGGCAAGAGTAGTTAGACATACTGCTGTAACCGGAAAAAGAATTAAGAAAGTAGCGGTATGTGGTGGCTCCGGAAGTTTCCTTTTAAAGGAAGCAATGGCAGCGGGAGCAGATGCTTTTATTACGGCTGATTTTAAATATCATGAGTTTTTTGATGCGGAGGAAAAAATCATCATTGCCGACATTGGACACTTTGAAACTGAACAATTTACATCAAATTTATTGCTTGAAATTATTCAGAAAAAATTTACTAACTTTGCAATCCGTTTAACGGAGCAAAATACAAACCCCATAAATTACTTGTTTTAATGGAACAAACCGTAGAACAAAAGCTAAAAGCTTTATACGAATTACAAAATATCCACACCAAAATTGATAAAATCCGTCAGGTACGTGGCGAATTACCAATGGAAGTTGCCGACTTAGAAGATGATGTTTTAGGATTAGAAACCAGAATTTCAAAAATTAAAGCCGAGCTTGATGACCTGGAGGATTCAATCGTAACACGTAAAAATACAATCAAGGACGCTCAGTCTTCTATAAAAAAATACGATACTCAATTAAAAGAAGTTAAAAACAACCGTGAATACGATGCTTTAACCAAAGAAATTGAGATTCAGGGCTTAGATATTCAGGTTTCTGAGAAAAAAATTAAAGAACATGGTTTCGAAATCACTTCTAAAACTGAAATCTATGAAGCAGCAAAAGCTGAATTAGATGGCAGAAAGAAAGATTTAGAAATTAAAAAAGGTGAGCTTGATGTAATTACTGCAGAAACTGAAAAAGAAGAGCAGGATTTACAAAAGAAAGCGGATAAATCAGAACCTCAAATTGAAGAACGTTTATTGGTTGCCTATAAACGTTTACGCAAGAATGCGGTTAATGGTTTAGCGGTTGTAACGATCGATCGTGATTCATGTTCAGGTTGTTTCAATCAAATTCCACCTCAACGTCAGTTAGACATTCGTCAACGTAAAAAAATTATCGTTTGCGAGCATTGTGGCCGTATCCTTGTTGATGAGGCTTTAACGCATGAAGTAGCTGAAGGTTAATCTTAATCTTTATCACATAATTGAAAACGTCTCGACTATAATCGGGACGTTTTTTGCTTATACACAAAACAAGAATAATATTTTAACGTTAAGCATATTGAGCAGTTTTTTGATTGCTCCAATCAAATGAACACCTTCAAAAATGATTAAAAATTACCGTTTTATTGTTCTTTTTGCGCTATTCATATTTCCACCTACGGCGCTTTTTGCAAACTTCGATTTTAATGCCAATTGTCTTAAGGCCTATAAAAGCATTTTTGAATTAAAGCTTGGCAACGCCAGGGCGTATATATCTACCGAGAAGAAGCAGCATCCTAAGAATGCCATTATCCCGCTATTGGAGAATTATTTAGACTATTTTACAATCGTTACTTCAGAAAGCAAAGCCGATTTTGACCGGCTGAAGGGAAACAAATCAATACGGTTAGATCAGATTAGTGACGATGATAAAAAGTCTCCTTATTATCTTTACGCCCAAGCTGAAATCAACTTGCAGTGGGCATTAATCCGTGGCCGTTTCGGAGAGTTTTTCAATGCGGCTATGGAAGTTAAAAAGGCAAATAACCTTCTTCAGGAAAACGTAAAGAAGTTTCCTGATTTTCAGTTAAATTTCAAAGGCCTTGGTTTAATTAATGCTGTTCTGGGTAATTTACCGGATGGAACACTCAAAACTGCACTTTCCACATTTGGCATTAAAGGCAATCTTCAAACTGGACTCCAGATGTTCGAGAAGCTTACCGATTATCTTCCCAAATCTTCTTACGAGCCATTTTATGATGAAGTGGTATTTTATTACGCTTACGTATTGAGCGATGTGGCGCACAGTTCATCGGCCTATGCCAAAACGATGAAGTATACGGAGCGGATTGCCGATACAAGTCTTTTGAAAAGTTATTTACAAAGCTATGTTTGTCTAAAAAATGCGCATAATGATGAAGCGATTCAAATTTTATCTAAAAGGCCGGAAAGCGGAGTTTATCAGCCATTTCCATACCTCGATTATCTGGAAGGTGTGGCGCGCCTAAATAAATTAGACTTTAATGCAGGCGTTTATTTTAATCGCTTTTTGCAATCGAATAAGGGCGTAAATTATGTTAAAGACGCTAACCTTCATCTTGCCTGGATTGCGCTCTTAAAAGGTGATAAAAGCGGTTATAATACATTTGCAGCTAAGGCTATAAATAATGGATATCTCTATACAGAAAAAGATAAGCAGGCTAAGAATGAAGCAACTGCTTCCTTGCCACCTGTTGATCTTTTAAAAACCAGGTTGTTATTTGACGGGGGGTACTTAATTAAGGCCTCGCAGGTGCTGGCAGAGAGGCAAACCTCCGATTATAACAGCGACAAAGACAAGGCAGAATTTAATTATCGGTTAGGCAGGGTTTATGATGGCTTAAATAAGGATGACCAGGCATTGGCTGCTTACCAGGCAGCGATTAGCCAGGGTAAAAGCCTGAAGTATTATTTTGCTGCAAATGCTGCGGTGCAAATGGGTAAAATCTATGAGAAAAAGAAGAATGCTGTAAAAGCAAAAGAAGCTTTCAATACTGCCATTGCCATGAAAAATCATGAATATGAGAACAGCATTGAAAGCCAGGCGAAAGCGGGTTTAAAAAGACTCGCTAACTAAAATCGATACACAAATGCATTAATGTGCATTCCAGCACCAACTGAAGCAAAAACGGCAACGTCTCCTGCTTTAACTTGGTATCCTTTAACTTCTTCTTTCAGAACTAAATCCAGTAGCGTAGGAACAGTTGCAACCGAGCTATTTCCTAACCACGAAATCGTCATCGGCACCAGATTTTCCGGAACAGTGTCTTTCCCGTATAGTTTAAAAAGACGCTTCATAATAGCTGTATCCATTTTTCCATTGGCCTGATGAACAAACACAATGTTTACATCATCTACGCTCAATCCGGCTTTATCAATCGCTTTTTTAATTACCTGAGGAACCTGCACTACTGCAAACTCATAAAGCTTACGGCCATTCATTTTAAGATAAAAGTTACCGCTGGTTTCTTCAGGATGATATCCTTTTCCCATGGTAAGTAAATTCCCGTAATTTACCGCGTGGGTTTCGGTTTTATGCGCTAAAATTCCGGTTTTTTGGTCTTGTTCTTCCCGGCCTTCGAAAATTACTGCACCTGCACCATCAGAAAAAATCATACTGTCACGGTCGTGTGGATCAATGATTCTGCTCAACGTTTCTGCACCGATCACCATTACGCGCTTGGCATCACCGCTTTTAATAAAATAATCTGCCTGTATAGATCCCTGAACCCAGCCAGGGCAGCCAAAAATAATATCATAAGCCACACAGTCAGGGTTTAATATCCCTAATTGTTGTTTCACTTTTGCAGCCAGCGATGGAAGAATATCCACTCTGTTACTGCCCAATGGAATGTCTCCAAAGTTGTGGCAGAAAATAATATAATCTAACGTTTCTTTATCAATTCCTGCATTTTCAATAGCCCGCTCTGCAGCTATAGCACCAATGTGATTACTTAATTGGTGCTCACTGATGTATCTTCGCTCTACGATTTCGGTGATCTCAGAGAATTTGTGGATGATCTCCGCATTTTCTTTTTCAATGCGATTTCCGTTCTCAAAAAAAGTGGAATTCAGGAATTCATTACCAGAAATTATATTTTCAGGGATGTAACTTCCTGTGCCGGTTATTACCGTATTTATTACTTTGCTCATAAATTATAATACCGCATACTAAAACGGTATGTAGTATAAAAATATCAATTATATTCGAATATCGAAAATAAATAAAATTTTAGCGGTGCTTATTTTCTAAAGCAAACTTTAATAATCCCGCCTTACCGGTAACATTTAGCTTCTGTGCCATGTTTTTTCGGTGGGTATCTACTGTGTTTAAACTAATAAATAATTTCTGTGCAATTTGTTGGGATGTATAGTCACTACTTATCAATTGGAGTATCTCCATTTCGCGGGATGTTAAATTATGGCTCTTTTGAAAATGATCATTTGCATTATAATTGGAGCCTGATTGCAGATCTGATTTTTTATTCTCAAAGAAACATTTTCCGAGCTGGATTCCTTCAATTATTTCAAATAAGGTGATTGCATCAGTATCTTTTGGTATAAATGCCCTCACTCCTATCTCTTTTAATCTGGCTGCTAGCTTCAAGGTATAATACATAGACAGCACCATTATTTTTACTGACGGAAACAGCTGCCTTATTTTTTCGGAAGCAGTTTCACCATCAAGAACAGGCATGTTCAGATCGATGATTAGAATATCCGGTATATGGTGATTAAGCTGGTGCAGAATTTCTTTTCCATTTGCCGCTATTCCAATTATTTTAAAATGGATTTGTCTGGATAGAATGGCAGATAATCCTTCGGCAAATAATTTATGATCATCTGCGATCATTAAAGTGATCAGTTTTTGTCCGGTGCCTTCCATTATTGTAGTGGAATATCTATGGTTGTTGTGGTACCATTTTGATTACTGTCTACCTGGATATTTCCATTCAGGTATTTCACTCTGGAAAGAATATTTTGGATTCCAAGGCCTTTTTTGTCTGTTTCGGGATTAAAACCAATACCATTGTCTTCTGCCATAATACTAATTCTTTCCTCAAATGATAAAATCTGCAGGGTTGCTTGCGAGGCACAAGAATGCCTTATAATATTATTGATTAACTCATTAACAATTCTATAAATGGTAATCTCCGTGGTGCTTTCGATGGGGTGTTCTATCTGAAATACAAAATCGAACTTAATTTTGCTTGAATCATTTAATGTTATAAAATGTTCCTTTAAGGTTTCGATTAAGCCAGATTGTTCAAAATTTTTAGGCATTAGATTGTGTGAAATTTCTCTTAAATCAAAACAAGCCTTTTCGATCATACCAATCGTTCTATCGTAAAAAATCTGCTCATCATTGGTAAGTTGTAAAACCTTATGCTGAAAGGCCGTAATATTTAATTTGATGATAGAGAGCGTCCCACCCAGATCATCATGAAGATCCCGGGCTAAACGGGTGCGCTCATCTTCCTGTGCGTTGAAAATCCCATCGGCCAGGTCTATCTGGTGTTTGCTTTTTTCTTCCAGCAAAATTTCTTTCTCTTTTTTCAGAAAATTATAACGTTGGGTAAGCGCGAAGGAGAGAAATATAATTTCTGCTGTTAAACCGACTACCAAACCGTTTGGCTTTAATAAGTTAAAATTTGTGATTCCGAGCGTATTAAAAATATAGTTGAATACACCCATTAACAGCATTACTGTAGCTATAAAATAATACCAGCCTATTTTATAGCCCGATTTAATCCGCTCCACCACACAAATAATAATGATAATCACGGTAAGCAGCGCTAAAAAATTATTGATGTAGAAAACGATCTTTTCAAGAATGATAAACGATTTGAAAAGCATTAATATGGGAATGATGGCCATTAACCAGCAGAAGCGTTTGTAGTAATTGGTAAACCGGAATAACCGGCTATTTGCTTCGTTTTGATTTATGAATAGCTGCATTACCTGGATTAACAAACCACAGCTTAGCGATGCCATAATGAGACGCATATAATCCTGAAGACCTGGAAGATTTGGATAAACCCATTGAAAGGCCAGTCCCTCCTCTTCGAGGATAAAAATGAGCATACAGAAGATATAAATGGCATAATATAAATGAATGTTATCCTTAACGGATGCAAATAGCAACAAATTAAAAATGATGGCAAATACAAATACGCCGCTATAGAAACCAAATAAGGTATGCTGTGGAATTTCTGCTTGAATAATGTCTACATCGCGACCTATTGACATGGGCATATATAAATTTTGACCACGTTTATCAGCCCATAAATAGAAGGTCGCTTTTTCATGGGCGGCAAGTATTATCGGATAGATAAAGCTACGGTTGCGATATGGACGTTGTTTGAAAGGATAATGATCACCGGTTAAACCGAGTGGATAAATTTTTCCGAGTTGATCTACTTTATATAACTGCAATTGGTTGATGCTTGAACTCTGCTCTTTAAACATCAGATGGACCGCTTGATTAAGTGTATTCTCCACATTGAAAGCAACCCAGAAATAAGATTGTGTATAGCCTTTGCTAAAGACTTTTCCAGGGGTGAGGGGAATCAATTTATTGGCTGCTTTATAACTGACCAGAGAATCGATCGTCAGGTTTAAATGCTTGTCTTCATAGAAGTATGCATGTTTACTGATGCTGAATTTTTTGGCAGTATCAATTAAAATAGGATTTCCGTTTTGGGCAGAACATAAGCGTGCAGAAAGGCAAAAAAGTAAAATCAGATTGAATAAATTTTTATTCATCGTTGGAGCGTTTGCTAGTAAAAATATAGAATTTAATATGAATTTACTCATCAGGCATAAAGTTTTCCTCATTTTATCTCCGACCTAAGTGATGTTAACCCTATAAAAGTAAGGGGTTTAGGAATATTAGAATATACCGGATAGTAGGTATATGCGGGATGGATGGGTTGGTATTACTTTTACAGTATCTCAAACAATCTAAAAACGCAATTATGAAGAGGCTCTTAATTTTATTAGTTTACTTATTATCTATTGGTCAATCTTTCGGTCAATCAAACGGAAAAAGCACCGATATTATCGGAAAATCCTTTGTAACTAAAACCAGCATTTCTGTAAAAGTTTATGATCCATCAAGAAAAAAAGTAGAAGATAGTTTATCTTTTTTATTGAAAGATGATGTGAAGTTTTACATTAACGATGTTCTCGATAACGGCTATATTATTTCTGTATGGAATTTTGAGGTAAATGCAAAGAAGGAAAGCTTTTACAATTTAAAGAATTTTACCGAACCAATAATGGTGTTCAATAGCATAAACGTAGACTCTAACGCATATAAAATATTGAAATCTGATATTGGAATTAAATCAGCTACGATTAAAAATGAAACATTAAGTAAATTTAAATATAAAGATTTAGCCTATATTGATTCATGGGCAAATAACATGCAATTTTTTATTTCCCTAAAAGATTTTAATGATAAATGTGAATCTATTTATCCGCATAAAAGAGGATTTACCTGGGGTTTTTTGACGTTACCTATCAAAGCAAGGTTTGGGAATTCTAAGGCTCCATTTACTTTCGAAGAAAAGATAAATTTTGGAATATCTGCGGGTTTGAGGTGGCAGCATGTCAATAGGGTATATTCGGCTAGTAATTTACTGGGTGGGGTATCGGTAGGCGGTGTTAAGATCGATAAAGACAATTCTGCTTCTGCATTATCCTTTTCTGCGGGATATATGTATCAATATGATGTATTTCAGATTGGCATATTTACAGGGGTTGACTTTATTGATAAATCTGCAGGTGTTAGTTGGGGTTACCAAGGCAAACCATGGGTGGGTTTTGCAATTGGTTTTAGTTTGTTTGGCGAGAATAAAACTACCGTTGCGGGTGAACAAAGTCAGAAGTAAGCTATATTTATTACATATTCAAATTAATAACCTTTCTAATGAAAAATGCTTTATTTATTTCCCTTTTGGTCATTATTCCGATACTTCGCATAAGTGCTCAGGAATCTGGAACACAGATTCATCGAGCAGGTTTACTGCTTGACCAAGACTACTTTTTAAAGTTTATTAATCCTAATCACAATCAGGATCGAAATTATACCATGGGTGCTGCTTTAATTTTTCAACATGCCAAAATGGGAGAAAAAGGATGGGTCTATGCTCCACACAGATTTCTGGCCAGTTCCATCTTGGGAAAGTCAAATGTTGAAGGGATATCTGACGCGACAATTTTGCTAGCGAATACCACATTTACGCCAGATTATCTAGGGAATTTGCATGATCCTGAAAGTGAATATAAAAGGAAAAACGACAGACCATTTGCCAGTTTGAACTATGTAGGAACGAGTTTAAGTGTACTTAGCAACTCTGGTAATGAATTAACAACAGTTGGCATTAACATTGGCGCAATAGGATTGGACGTATCAAAAGCAGTTCAAACAACGATCCATCGTGATCATTGGTTTGGTAATACATCTCCAATTCCATATGGCTGGGAGGACCAGATTTCAGAAGGTGGGGAGCCTACTTTACTGGTTTCAGGAAAGAAAGACTGGTTATTGATAGGTAGAGGAAATACACGTAGATACTTCCAGTTAAGTACAAATGCAGAACTTCGACTAGGCTATTATGTTAGCAGTGGTGTGGGGTTTAACGCCAGATTTGGGTTGCTTGACGGACTAAATTGGGGAGTTAATCATCTTCCAATAGCCAATGGGACAAATTTTGTTGCAGCTAAGAAGAATCTTTTTGAGTTATTTATTTTAGGTGGAATGAAAGGTAATGGCTGGCTTTATAACGCTTTGCTAATGGGACAGTTTAAGGATGGCCCCTACCAATTAAGTTTTAGTCAAATAAGAAAAGGCACACTTGACTGGAACTTAGGTATTGGAACAAAAATTCCTTTATGTAATACGCGTGCACTTAGGGCATCTGTAATGGTAGTAGGGCGCTCGCCAGAATTAAATACGGTCAAAGAATTTGAACGGTGGCACTCATGGACTAGTTTTCAATTATATTATGAATGGTAATTAACTCAAATCATCAATCATAAATACAAAAAGCTCTTTCGGGCCGTGGGCACCTAAAACCAATGTTTTTTCGATGTCTGCGGTTCTGCTTGGGCCAGTGATATTACTGATCATGGATGGAATTTGATTTCCATACTTATTTTTCAGGAGTTGAAAACCGTCTTTAAGGTCTAAAACCAACTGACTGGTTTTCGCAATTACTATATGGTGATGAGGGAATATACTTAACCTTCTTCCGGCTGCGCCTTGATTACTCACCATTACACTCCCATTACGGGCAATTAACGCCTCGCAAAGTGTAATGCCAACTTCCGCCTGCTCAAAATCCTTATCAGTTTGGTAAAAAGGAAATTCATATTTGGCTAAAAAATCCTGAAGCTCAGGTTCCCAGCAATAAATTTTACGCCATTTGAAACGATCAGCCAGTTGGAGCATGTTTTCAAAAAAATCTATCCCATCCTCACAGAAAATAAAATTACCAGATATTGCGGTAAGTTGTTCAGCAAATAAAACTTCGAGTTCTTCCGTGTTTTTCTTGTATAACGGACTTTCCTCTAAGTTTGGGTATGGGTTTTCACGCTTCTCTAAGAGTGCTTTTCTTATTTTTTTTAAGATCTGCTCTTTCGCTGTCGTATTATCTTTCATTGGGATAAAAAAATGAACCCTTGAACTTTTAAAGGCTCAAGGGTTCAAACATATGTATAATTGTGTTTATATGCAATTTAACGCATCACAATCCTAGGCTTTATCTGAAGCTGGATTTAATCCGTTTACTTCTTTGTTGATATCAGTATCACTTACACCATCATGAATTAATCCTTCCGCGGCAGGGCTTTGATCTCCGGTGCCGTTTACAAACTCATCGTAAGTAGTACGGGTATCAAACGGGCGTTTACCTAAAATTTCTTCTAAATCAGCCTGGAATAAAATTTCTTTTTCCAATAACTTTTGCGCCAGTTTTTCTAGTCCATCTTGTTTGTCAATAAGCAATTGCTTGGTTTTGATATAAACATCACCAATTAATTTGCGAACCTCAACATCAATTAGTTCTGATGTTTTTTCAGAGTATGGCTTGTTAAAATTGTATTCATTCTGAGGATCATGGAAAGAAACATTTCCGACAGCCTCATTCATACCGTAAATACTTACCATAGCATACCCAAGCTTAGTAATGCGTTCTAAATCATTCTGTGCACCAGTTGAAATCTTACCAAAGGTAATGTCTTCCGCAACACGGCCACCCATGGTCATACACATTCCATCAATTAACTGCTCTGTAGTATATAGGAACTGCTCTTTTGGTAAATATTGCGCATAACCTAATGCCGCAACTCCGCGGGGAACAATTGATACTTTAACCAATGGATCTGCATGCTCCAGGAACCAACCTGCAATAGCATGGCCAGCTTCATGGTAAGCAACGATTCGTTTCTCTTCTGGTGAGATAATTTTATTTTTCTTCTCTAAGCCACCAATCACGCGGTCAATTGCGTCCTGGAAGTCTTGCATATCAACCTGCTCTTTGTTTTTACGCGCTGCAATAAGAGCCGCTTCATTACAAACATTTGCGATTTCTGCACCAGCGAAACCTGGTGTTTGCGCTGATAATTTTTTAGCATCAACCTCTTCAGCTGTTTTAATTGGCTTTAAGTGAACGTTGAAAATATGCTCACGGCCAACTAAATCTGGCTTATCAATAGAAATTTGTCTATCAAAACGACCCGGGCGTAATAACGCCGAATCCAAAACATCAGGACGGTTTGTTGCAGCAAGAATAATAATTCCTGAATCTGTTCCAAATCCATCCATTTCTACTAATAACTGGTTTAATGTGTTTTCACGCTCATCATTACCACCCATTACACTGTTTTTACCACGCGCACGGCCAATCGCATCAACCTCATCAATAAAGATAATACATGGTGCCTTGTCTTTAGCTTGTTTAAACAAATCTCTTACACGTGATGCACCAACACCTACAAACATCTCTACGAAATCTGATCCAGATAAAGAGAAGAAGGGTACCTGTGCTTCGCCAGCTACAGCTTTAGCCAATAGAGTTTTACCAGTACCTGGAGAGCCAACTAATAATGCTCCTTTAGGGATTTTACCGCCAAGGTTAGTATATTTTTTAGGGTTTTTAAGGAAATCTACAATCTCCATTACCTCTTGTTTTGCCTCTTCCAGTCCGGCCACATCATTAAACGTAATGTTTACCTGGCTTTCTTTATCAAACAAGGTAGCTTTCGATTTACCAATGCTGAAAATCTGGCCGCCGCCAGCTCCGCCACCACCCATGCGGCGCATCATAAAAATCCAAAAACCAATCAAAAGTAACAGAGGAAGACCGATGTTAACCAATAAGCCAAGGAATGGATTAGTGCGGCTATCTTTTTCTGCCAAAATTGGTTTTTGACCAGCAGGCAGGTTTTTCTGAGATTCTGCGAGTTGCTTATCTAAACCATCCATTGTTCCGGCGTTAAAATATACGGTAGGACCAGTGTTTACTGCAGAAAATGTTCCTGTACTCTTGTATTTTTTATATTCTGGTTTGTTTTTTAAAGCCTCTGGTTTGATATAAACCTCAACTTTAACCAAATCTTCTGATCTAAAAGCAACCAGCCGCTCTACATCTCCTGTTAAAAGCATTTTGCTTTCAAACTCTGGATAGTCTACTTTTTTACCACCATCACTAGAGAATAAGAGTTGTGCTGCAATAACAGCAATAATAATTGCTGCATAAATCCAGAAAACGTTAAACTTTGGTCCTTTTTGTGGTTTTTTTGGGATGTTTGGAAGTCTTTTTCCCAGTTTTTTACTGTCGTTCGTATTTTGATTATCGTTCATTTGTCTTGTTCAAAATGGTTCTAGAGGTTAGGCGCTTTGGTAATTGGTACTTTCAGCATCTCCCCACAATTCTTCTATGCCATAAAAGTGGCGCTTTTCAGTTTTAAAAATGTGCACAACCACGTCAAAATAATCAAGAATAATCCAATCAGCAGCTTCCTGCCCTTCTTTATGTCTTGGATCGGCCTGGGTGGCCTTATATATCTCTTTTTCTACACTGTCTGCAATTGCTTTTACCTGAGTGCTGGAATTTGCACTTGCTACAATAAAATAATCTGCTACTGATGTTTGAATATTTCTAAGATCTAACCGCACGATATCTTCTCCTTTTTTCTCTTGTATGCCTTGTACAGCTAACTCAGAAAGGTAAGTAGAAAGGGCTACTATTTTCTTTTTTACCATTAAAATGCTTTATTTTTGGAATTACAATATTATAAATTCAACCCTTGCAAAATAACACTTTTTCGACACTATTTGTTGGTCAAAATTTAATCAAATTAAAAGAGGTTGATTCTACTAACAACTTTTTAAAGGATATCTTGTCAAAATCCGAGCCATTAGCAGAGGGCACTGTAATTATGGCAGAGAATCAATTTTCCGGAAGAGGACAGCAGCAAGGCGTATGGTACACCGAGCCAGGTAAAAACATCAGTATGAGTTTATATCTCAAACCTGCATTTTTACCATTAAGTAAGCAGTATTACCTAAATATGGCGGTTAGTTTGGCTGCAAGCGAAGGTTTAGGTCAATTTATGGAGGATGGATTCTCAATCAAATGGCCTAATGACATTTTCTATCTCAATAAGAAAATAGGTGGAATACTAATTGAAAACACCCTGACAGGTACTACAATCAAATCATCTGTTATTGGCATCGGCCTGAACATTAACCAGGTAAATTTCCCGGAAAGCATTGTTAATAAAGCCACTTCCCTGGCACAGATTTTACAAAAGGAAACTGATCTGATAGACATTTTAGAGAAAATTTCCATCTTTATGGAGAAATATTATCTGATATTGAAATCGGGTAATTATGATATTTTACAAAAAAATTACCTTGAACGATTATACAATCTTGGTGTTAAGGCATCATACCTGTATAATGGAAAGGTTTTTGAAGGTACCATTACTGGAATAGAAGACGGTGGCAGGTTATTAGTAGATACGCCTAATGGAATGCAAGCTTTCAATTTCAAGGAAATAGAATTTATACACACACAAAAATAAACACACAATGAAAAAAATCACCCTTGCGCTATCTTTAGTGTTATTTACCATTGCAGGAGCGTTCGCACAAATTGAGAAACCAGTAACCTGGTCTTATGCAGCGAAGAAAATTAGTAAAACAGAAGCTGTTCTTTATTTAAAAGCAACAATCGAAGACAGGTGGCATATCTATTCTCAGAATGTAAAAGATGGCGGACCTGTAAAAACTACGTTTACTTTCTCTCCATCTAAAGATTTTGCATTGGTTGGGAAAACGGTTGAGCCAAAAGCAATAGTAAAATATGAAGATACCTTCAAAATGAACGTAAGCTATTTTGAAAAGTCAGTGATTTTCCAACAAAAAATAAAATTCAATAAAGCTGCATTAACTGTTAAAGGTAAGGTAGAGTTTATGGTTTGCAACGACAGGCAATGTCTTCCACCAGAGGAGATTGAATTCAGTATCCCGGTTAAATAGTTGATAATAAAATATTTACTTAAACAGTCCCGAATTTTCGGGACTGTTTCTTTTTAAAGTAAAATCTATATGGTGTAGGGACGATTAAACTTTCGTTTATAAAATTATGCTTAATTTCACGCCTCAAACACACACAAACAAATGAAAAAGGTTTTAGTATTAATTTTAATGGCCACGATGTTTATCGCATTGCCAGGCATTAAAAGTTATGCCACCGTAACTCAGGATACGACGGCAACGGCACTGCCGGATGATGTAGTCTTTACCGAGGTAGGCTCGGCACAAGACAGCGCGGCAAATGAAATTGTAAAAGATCCAGTAAAAACAGATACCCTAAAAACGGCTGTTCCTACCGTTATCACGGGTAATAGTGATGCCGATAAATTAACCCTTTGGCAAACTTTTATCAAAGGATTACTTTTTGGCTTCGCAGCGATCTTAATGCCTTGTATTTTCCCAATGCTTCCATTAACTGTTAGCTTCTTTACTAAAAAGGCAGGCAGTAAAAGTAAGGCTGTTGGCCAGGCAGTAATTTATGGGATTTCTATTATTGTTATATATGTAGCATTAGGGATGCTGGTTACGATTGCTTTTGGATCAGACGCTTTAAATGCCCTTTCTACTAATGGTATATTTAATGCATTCTTCTTCCTTATGCTGGTGGTTTTTGGTGCTTCTTTCTTAGGGGCATTCGAAATAACTTTGCCAAGTGCATTTGTAAATAAAATTGATGCAAAATCTGATAAAGGTGGATTAATGGGCATATTCTTTATGGCCTTTAGCTTAGCATTGGTTTCATTTTCTTGCACTGGTCCGCTTATCGGAACTTTACTGGTAGATGCGGCGTCGAAAGGAGATCGTTTAGGTCCGGCGGTTGGCATGTTCGGTTTTTCGTTTGCATTAGCTATTCCGTTTGCCTTATTTGCCCTATTCCCATCGTTATTAAAATCACTACCTAAATCTGGTGGCTGGTTAAACAGTGTAAAAGTCGTATTGGGTTTTATCGAACTTGCTTTCGCATTTAAATTTTTATCCAATGTAGATTTAGCTTACCATTGGAACTTGCTCGACAGGGAAATTTTCCTGGCCATCTGGATCGCCATTTTTGCTTTAATGGGCATTTATTTATTAGGTAAAATTAAGTTTTCACATGATAGTGATTTGCCTTATCTATCTGTACCGCGTACATTTTTAGCGATTGTAGTATTTGCCTGGGTAATTTATTTAGTGCCGGGCATGTGGGGTGCGCCTTTAAAATCAATCAGTGCGTTTTTACCCCCAACAGCAACCCAGGATTTTGATTTAAATAATTTAACGGCTTCACAACCGGCAGCGAGCGAGAAAACATCCATTAAAGTGAAGAAGTATGCCGAGCTTTTTCATCGCTTAACCCCCAAGGGATTTGATCCTTACTATGATTTTGAACAAGCTAAACAGGCATCGAAAGAATTAGGTAAACCCGTTTTAATTGATTTTACTGGATGGAGTTGCGTAAATTGCAGACAGATGGAGAATAACGTTTGGTCTAATTCGGAAGTTGCCAAGAGATTAAAGAATGATTTTGTAATGGCAGAACTGGTCGTTGATGATAAAACAGAACTACCAGTTGAAGAACATTATGTTTCTAACTTCAGTAAAAAGAAGATTAATACCATAGGTAAAAAATGGAGCGATTTTCAGGCGGCAACATTTAACAGCAATTCTCAGCCGCAATACGTAATTGTTGATGGTGATGGAAATGTTTTAGTACCTCCTCAGGGAGCAGATTATAATCCTGAAAACTACATTAAATTTTTAGACAGCGGAAAGGCAGCTTTCCAGAACAAAAACAAATGAGTAAAATAAAGAATATAGGTGTTTTAACCTCTGGTGGCGATTCGCCAGGCATGAATGCCGCAATAAGGGCTGTGATAAGGGCCGCAATTTATTATGATATAGAAGTAACAGGTTTTATCAGAGGGTATGAAGGATTGATCAATAATGATTTTATCCCGATGGACAGAAAATCGGTTGCGAACATTATACAACGCGGAGGAACCATTTTAAAAACTGCACGCAGCGAAGCTTTCAGAACTGTTGAAGGAAGAAAAACGGCCTATCAAAATCTGAAAGAAAAAAGTATTGATGCATTAGTTGTGATTGGTGGAGATGGAACCTTTACCGGAGCAAATGTTTTCGCTAAAGAATTTGATTTTCCAATTGTTGGTTTACCGGGAACAATTGACAATGACTTGGCAGGAACGGATTTCACCATTGGTTATGATTCTGCAATTAATACCGTTATTGATGCCGTAGATAGGATTAGAGATACGGCAGAATCTCACGACAGGCTTTTTATTGTTGAAGTAATGGGACGCGATTCTGGTTTAATTGCGCTACGAAGCGGGATTGGTGTAGGCGCTGAAGCAATCATGATTCCTGAAGCAAATATGAATACAGACGATATTTTGCACAAATTAGAACATAGCCGGAAAGATAAGTCATCGAAAATAATTATTGTTGCCGAAGGTGACGAAAACGGTGGCGCTTTTAAAGTTGGTGAAATTCTTCAGGCTAAATATCCTCACTACGATACAAAGGTTTCAGTTTTAGGGCATATTCAACGTGGTGGAAAACCAACCTGTATGGACCGAGTTTTAGCCAGTCAGTTAGGCGTTGCTGCAGTTGAAGGTTTAATTAATGGAGAACGAAGTGTAATGGCAGGGCAGTTAAACAGGGAAATTGTTTTTACGCCATTTGATCATGCAATTAAACACATTGATGCCGAAAAAGTAAGTTCAAAGTGGTTGAAGTTGATTGATATTTTATCTTTCTAATTACCATTATCAGCTAAAAAGAAAAGTCTTTCCCGCACCGGAAAGACTTTCTTGTTTTGCTTAGTTTTCGCAATAAGCAATATCTTAATCTGCTAAAATAACAGCAGTTCCATTGGCGCTTACCATTAACATGCTTCCACCGTTGCCAACTGTTTCATAATCTAAATCTACACCAACAATTGCATTGGCACCTAAAGCGGCAGCATATTGTTGCATCTCATTTACTGCGGTGTCTTTACCCTCGCGTAACACGCGCTCATAAGAGCTTGATCTTCCGCCAACAATATCGGTAATACCAGCAAATAAATCCTTAAAAATATTCGCCCCGATAATGGTTTCTCCCGTAACAAGGCCAATATACTTTATAATTTTTCTGCCTTCAACTGTAGGTGTTGTGGTTACTAACATAGTTTGATTTTTTATTATTAGAATGTTTTGCTTGCAAATTGTTACATTTTTTAAAAACAGAGATTAAGCCTTTCAGGAAAGATAATTCAAACACACGATTTAGAATTTCTAAATACCTTAAAAGTGTTTCGTAAGTAGCCGAATAGCTATCTGCATAAATCTGGTTCGCAGCAGCTAAAAATGATCGTTTACCCTCAAAAGGAGGAAATTTAATTTTTAAAGGATTTTGACACCTAAATGTTCTACTCTATTGCTGTCAGCTGATTCTAAAGCAATAATCCAGCAACTTCTTCCCAGGTATTTACACGTTCATATTCGGTAATGAGCAGGTTATGAGGTGAGGTAAACAGTAAAGGTCTGCCTACAAAATTGACAAAGTTTTTGGTTCGGTCATCAATCATGATATCAGTACTCACAATTTTATTTCCACAGAACATGATGTGTTGCCAATCGATAAATGGAAAATGCTCGGCCATCCAATCATATTTATCCACCAGAGAATTTCTAAACTCCATTGCTGCCGAAACAATATATACATCATATTTCTCTTGTAAGGCCTTAATTACGCGCTGGCTATCGGGTATTACTTTCAAATCGCGAAAAAAGCCTGGTTCATTGATATACTCAAACCATTTTTGATTTACATCTTGTGGCACATGGTGAAAAATTTCGTTCCCTGCATCAATTTTTAAATTTAAAGGAACGTTGTAATCTCTATTATAAAGCTTAATGAATTTGCCAATGGCATCGGCAATTACCTCATCCATGTCTATCGCAATTTTTTCCATATCGTATCTGGTAGTTTTTGATCCAAATCTCCTGAAAATAAAGAAATTAAACTATGTTTTTAATTTACAGTATTTTAGTTATCTTTGCAGCCCCGCAGTATGTAGCTCCGGGAACTATGTTGAATACATAAATACGAAAAACAATGGCAACTAAAATCAGATTGCAAAGATTCGGTAAAAAAGGAAAGCCTTTTTTCCATGTTGTGGTAGCAGATTCTCGCTCTCCACGTGATGGTAAATTCATTGAGCGTTTAGGTTCTTATAACCCAAACACCAATCCTGCTACTATCGAAATTAACTTCGAAAAAACTTTAGCTTGGGTTAACAGTGGTGCACAACCAACTGATACAGCTCGTGCTATTCTATCTTACAAAGGCGTTTTATACAAAAAACACTTAGAAGGTGGTGTTAAAAAAGGTGCTTTAACACAAGAACAAGCTGACGAAAAATTCACTGCTTGGGTTGATGCTAAAGCGAGTAAAATCTCTGGTAAAACAGAAGGTTTAGCTACTTCTAAAGCAGATGTTCGTAAAGCAGCATTAGCAGCAGAGGCTAAGAAAAAAGAAGACAGAGCAGCAGTAATTGCAGCTAAAAATGCACCAGTTGCAGAAGAAGTTGTTGAAGAAGAAGCTCCAGCTGTTGAAGCTGAAGCAACTGAAGAAGCACCTGCAGCAGAAGCAACTAAAGAAGAAGGAGCAGAATAATTTTAATTATTTTGATTCAAAAATAGCGTTCCGAATTTTCGGAGCGCTATTTTTATTTAAGCAATTTTTTACACGTCCGTCATGCTGAATTTATTTAAGCATTTGTTTATTAATATCCTGAAATAATTCAGGAGGGCGGCCATAATTAAGCCCCTATGGGGTTTGGGGTGATATGAAACACGAAGAAGCATTTTACGTAGGTTACGTTACCAAAACCCGAGGTTTAAAAGGTGAAGTTCAAATATTTTTCGAATTTGATGAATATGAGCAACTACAATTTGATGTGGTTTTTGCTGATATGAATGGAAAGCTTGTGCCTTATTTTGTGGCTGACGCTAAATTACAAGTAAATAAAACCGGTTATTTCAATTTTGATGATGTTGATCACATCGATAAGGCGCAACCTTTATTAAAAAAGAAGTTGTATCTGCCGCTAAGCCAAAAGCCAGAGCGCGATGAAAGTGAATTTTTCTATACTGATCTGAAAGGTTTCATGGCGATCGATAATACGCTGGGTGAGCTCGGTGAAATACTGGAAGTAAATGAATACCCTCAGCAATTTATTGCGATGGTTTCTTATAACGGAACAGAGATCCTTTTCCCGCTAAATGAAGATTTCATTGTAGAAATTGATGATGAAGGGAAAATTCTGACGCTTGATCTACCAGAAGGTCTGCTTGACATTTATTTAGAAAAGGTAAAATAATTCAAGTTTTAAAGCTTCACATCTTAAGTTAGCTTCTTTACATAAAATATTTTCATAAAACTTATGATTAGTTAATGGTATTTTCTAACAGCATAATTAGCGTAAATCAAAAACTGCTCTTCCAATTCTGGGTGCAAAATCACTTAAGATAGTCAGATTCGTGTTAGACATCATGATAATACTAACATTACGATTTAGGTAATTGAACCAGGTGCAGTAGCGCCTTGTATTCTTTAGTATCTTTACATTCTTTATACGGATCAATAAACCCCTGTGTAATCTTTTATCCAAACATTGCATCCATAAATAGTCTAAACCCAGGGTTAACAATTGATTTAGCCTTTGCTTTTTGATATTGGCTTAGATCACTGAAATGATCTTATGGATGAGAGGTGCGAATATGCTTTCGATTAGAAAATTCGACTTCAGACTGTAGACTTCAGACTAAAGACTTAACTTTGTGCCATGCGTTTCGATATTATAACTGTTCTGCCTGCTCTATTAGAAAGTCCTTTTGCCCACTCCATTTTACAGCGGGCACAAAAAAAAGGTATTGCAGAAATTTTTGTTCATAACCTGCGGGATTACTCGACCAATAAGCAAAAAAGTGTAGATGATTATCAATACGGCGGCGGTAGTGGCATGGTGATGAGTATTGAACCTTTCGCGGCATGCATAGAGAAACTTCAGGCGGAAAGAACATATGATGAGGTCATATTTATGAGTCCTGATGGCGTGACGCTTAATCAGAGCACGGCTAATGAATTATCTATTAAAAATAATATTATTATCCTTTGTGGTCATTATAAAGGGATAGATCAACGCATTCGGGATCTTTTTGTTACCCGGGAAATATCAGTAGGGGATTATGTGCTGAGTGGTGGAGAACTGCCTGCTGCAATTGTGGTAGATGCCGTGGTACGATTAATTCCAGGAGTTTTGAATGATGAAACCTCTGCCCTGTCGGATAGTTTTCAGGGTGAACTCTTAGATGCGCCGGTTTATACCCGCCCCGCAGACTGGAGAGGCCATAAGGTGCCTGATATTTTATTAAGCGGACATGAAGCAAAAGTAAATGAATGGCGACATGAACAAGCCTTGGAACGGACAAAACAACGCCGGCCTGACCTTTTGGAATAGAAGAGTTTACATAGGCTTAATGTGGATTTCTAAAAGATTGTGGAAAAAATTAAATTAGTTTTTTTTATTGAAAAAAAATCCCTAATATTGCAATCCGAATTTCACGGGTTGAAATATCGATTTAATAGCTTAAAATCATGGATTTAGTAAAATTTGTTGAAGAGCAGGCCATCGCGAAAAAAGATTTTCCTGCGTTCAAGTCTGGCGATACAGTGAGCGTACACTATAAAATTCGCGAAGGTAATAAAGAACGTGTTCAGATTTACCAAGGTGTTGTTATCCAACGTAACAGTGCTGGTGCTAACGAAACTTTTACAGTTCGTAAAATGAGCAACGGTATTGGTGTTGAGCGTATTTTCCCTTTCAGCTCTCCAAACATTGAGAAAGTTGAAGTGAATAGCCATGGTAAAGTTCGTAGAGCGAAATTATTCTACTTACGTGCTTTAACAGGTAAAGCTGCTCGTATCAAATCATTGAGAAAATAATATTCTTTATTATAAGATATAGCCTTCACGATTCGTTTCGTGGAGGTTTTTTCGTTTAAGCCATGCTGTTCACAATGCCTGACAGATATTTATCATTGCCTGAATTATATTTACATTTATTAATCTATGTTAGACGCTGCATTTTTTGAACAGGTTTTTTGGGGCAATACCGTGAAGTCTTATTGTCTGTTTGCGGCAATCCTTTTCTTAGGCATCATTTTAAAGCGGGTGATTTCGAAACTGCTTAGCAAACTTCTGTTTAAGCTTTTCAAAAACTTCTCCCAGCAATCTCATGATGATGCCTTTGTAGCGTTACTGGTAAAGCCCATTGAGGTATTTATCCAGCTAACTACCCTTTACCTGGCGATTAATCAATTGAACCATCCGCTTGAAGTGGCGATACTCCACTATAGAAAATTAGTGGGTAAAGTGAAAATATCTATTCCCGTAAGTTTAGGTGATTGTATCGATAGGATTTTCCTGTTCATGATCATTCTCTCTGTATTTTGGATCATTTTAAGAATCATAGACTTTATCAGTCATGTATTGTTATTTAAAGCCTCGCTTACCCAAAATAAATCTGATGATCAATTGGTACCTTTTCTAAAGGAGCTTTTTAAAACACTGGTTATTTTTATTGGTTTCTTTACGCTTCTGGGTTTTGTTTTTGAAGTGAATGTGCTCACGCTGATTACTGGTTTAGGAATTGGCGGTATTGCAATTGCACTGGCTGCTAAAGAAAGCCTGGAAAACCTAATTGGCTCCTTTACCATTTTTCTTGATAAGCCCTTTGTAGTGGGCGATCTGGTTAAAGTAGATGGTGTAGAGGGTACCGTAGAGAAGGTTGGATTTAGAAGCACCAGAATTCGCACCTCAGAGCGCACTATGGCTACGATCCCTAACCGAGGTATGATAGACGGCGTACTTGAAAATCTATCGCTTAGAAATTCCCGGAAGGTAAATTTCACCATTGGGCTAACTTACGAAACCACAGCAGATTCTGTGCGCCGGATTGTTACTGAAATTGAAGCTTATATCAATACCCATGAAGGCACCAGCGGCGATGGAACGGCCTCGTTTAAAAGCTTTGGAGATTCTGGATTAATTGTAGAGATTAATTATTTCGTTACGATATTAAACAACGATATTTTTTTGGATATCCGCCAGGAAATTAACCTCGAAATTATGGATATCGTGATGCGTAATCAATCAGATTTTGCTTATCCTACCCAACGTTTAATCAGCGATAGGCCAATGGCTCCAGATGCGGAAAAGGAAGTTGGAAATGACGCAACAGACTAACAATTTGTGAATAGGATGGTGAACTGTACCGACCAGCTGGAATTAAAAAGAAAACCCCGATTCGGAATTGTTCCGGATCGGGGTTTTTTAGCTTATGTGCATTGGTTAACTTAAGGTTGCAAGCGTTGTGATGCCTCCTTTTACTACCTGATTAAGTTCAACGTTAACCTTAGTTCCAACAGGCAGAAAGACATCAACACGGGAGCCAAATTTTATAAACCCGAATTGTTCAGTTTGTACTACCTGGTCTCCTTCTTTTACATACCAGACAATTCTACGGGCCAAGGCACCTGCAATTTGACGGAATAAAACAGGTATGCCGCTTTTATGTTCTACCACAGTTGTGGTACGTTCGTTTTCTGTAGATGATTTTGGGTTCCATGCAGCCAAATATTTTCCAGGGTGATATTTAAAAAATTTCACTACGCCAGAAATCGGATTTCTGTTGATATGCACGTTAACAGGCGACATAAAAATAGATACCTGTAAGCGTTTATCTTTGAAATATTCGCCTTCTTCTGTTTCTTCGATTACCACTACTTTTCCATCTGCAGGGCAGATCACCAAATTTTCGCCAGCTGAAAAGCTGCGGCCAGGATTTCTAAAGAATTGTAATACAATTAAAAATAAAGCGGCAGAAAAAATGTAAATAAACCAGCGTAACCAGGTAATGTCATAGTATTTATAATCGACAACGGCATTGATAACGAAAATAAGTAAAATGGTTATGGCAATGGTTGTATAGCCTTCTTTGTGTATGGTCATTGTGTAGAATTATTGGGCAAAGGTGCAAAAAATAAATTAATCCCCTTAAAAATTATGCCTTAGTAGCTCTGTAAATATCTATCAGGTTTCTTCCCAAGCCGTTATAATCTAATCCATAACCTACCACAAATTCATTAGGGATTTCGAAACCAATGTATGCTAAATCATCAATATCATGTTTCAATGCCGCTGGTTTTAATAGTAATGAAGCGACCTTCACCGATGCCGGATTTTTTTCTTTTATTGTCTTAAGGATATGCGTTAACGTTAAACCGGTATCTACAATATCTTCAACAATGATAATGTCACGCCCTTCAATATCTGCTGGTAAACCAATTAATTCTTTTACCTCACCAGAACTGGATGTACCTTCATATGATGCGACACGCATAAAGGTAATTTCACATGGAATATTAACCTCTTTAATTAAGTCGGCCATAAAAAGAAAACTCCCGTTTAGCACCCCAACAAACAACGGACATTTATTTTCATAATCTACATTGAGCTGAATGCCCATTAAACGGATCCGTTTATTGATGGTATCGTTTTCTAAAAAGATTTCAAATTCCTTGTCCTCTACCTGAATTTTATGCATGTTTTTTTAAAATTATTAAATTGCTTTGTCTAGGAAGCTATGGCAGAAAGTTAATTTCCGCTTTCGAGTTCCTTTTCCCGCCTTCGCTGCTCTCTCCGCTCCTGTCTTAACTGTTTTTTAGATTTCGTGGTATCGGCTTGCTTAACACTTGCAGTATCTTTCCTACCACCAAAAATACGGTCAAAAAGATTTTTATTATTATCCTGCATAATTACAGGAGGCATGCCTTCCTCATCCTCTTCACCATCAAAGGCCGTGGTATCCACTGCCGCGGTATCTGGCGCTAAATACTGGCGTAAACCTTCTCGTAAACGAACATTGTAAAAACCATAACCCGATGTGTCAGCAGGTGTTAATCCCCTTCTGGCCATAATATTCCCCATGAATCTGAAATAGTTGAACATATAGGGCTTCAAGCCACCGCCAGCCATAAATTTATACATGGACGCTTTAGGCTTTGGGACAATACTGGCTAAGAATAATCCATCTCCTATGGTTAAATCAGCAGGTTGTTTGCCAAAATAGTACCTGGATGCTTCTCCTATTCCATAGATGTTTTTGCCCAGTTCCATAATGTTGAAATAGACTTCCAGCATTCTGTTTTTACTGACCAGGTGATTATGTTCGATTAACCAAACAATCAGGATTTCTTCCGCTTTGCGGGCTAAAGTTTTCTGACGGCTTAAATAAACATTTTTTACCAGCTGCATGCTGATGGTACTGCCACCACGCTTAAATTTCTTTTCTTTATAGTTAACAGCGATGGATTTCCGAATCGACTCTTCTACAAAACCGTTGTGTGTAAAAAACGAGGGATCTTCTGCCGTCAACACTGCATTGATGAAGTTTTTAGAGATTTGATTTAATGGGGTGAAATTAGGATTTGATGGTCCGATTGTAATATCACGCATCGGTTTTCCGTATTCATAAGGAGTATAGACGAACGGACTGTTAATCTTTTGAAGATCGGTTTTCCCCCATTTGGTAATTTTAAAATCGATGGGTGTTAAGGTTGAGCTAAAACGAACGCTATCCGGTATTTTGGTATCAAGGTAAAAGTTGAGATTATATTTTACTTTTCCCTGAACTTTAAGCCCTTCCAACGATTCGAATAAGCCTTGCGGAAATGCATCCAGTACACCCTGTGCATCCTGCTCCTCTGCCGTAAGTTTTAATTCGTAAATCTTGTTTTTACCTAAGGTATATTTCAGATAGGGATGAATTTGGGCTGTTTTCAGGTAGGCCGTTGAACTGCTGTCTAATGCAATGTAATTAGGGCCTACTAAAATGTCAGCATCCAGTTTTGCGCTTTGTACCACGATATCATTGGAAGCAATCCTTGGTTGATTGATCAGCATGTTCTTAACTGACCATGAACCTGAAATTTTATAATCATTACCACTATATTTTGCGTTTTTCAACTCGGTTTGCAGCGTATCAAAACTTAATTTAGCGTGTAGTTTATTATTGAGGTAAGGCAATTCGAGCTTCTTCCCATCAGCGTAAGCGGTAAAGCTTAACTCCTTACTTCCAGGATTTACATAACCATCTACATGCCAGGTAGCTTCTCCGTTATTAACGTTAATGGTCGATTTCAAATCTCCGCCATCAATCACTGCTGCGGTTGCAAAACTAAGTTTCGCGGTATCGTGATCGTTGAATTTGAAAACCATATTCTTCATATCCATATCATCAGGAATTTTATATAAAACCTGGTTCAGGATGTTATTGGCAATCTCAGCGAGATTCGACTTCCCCTTGTTTTCGGTACTGTCTTTTTTCTTTCTTTTTAAAATGAAATCGATGTTTGTAGTAGAATCTTTCAAAACCACGCTTACAAAGCCGTCGCTCATTTCCACTTCCGATAATTTAACATTACCAAAAATCAAAGGAAATAATTTCACCCCGATGCTGAGTTCTCCGATGCTGGAAAGGGTATCCCGCTCTTTGGGAACTACAGATATTGCAGTCATTTTTACGGTACTCAAACCTGTGAATCCGGCAGCGCCAATTTTCACTTCCAGGCCGTAATCTTTTTCGGCTTTGGCTATCGCTTTGGCTACCATTTTCTTCAATAGTGCTTCTCTTTTAGTGTAAGCTACAGCACCTAATGAGATACAAACAATTAAAAAAACACCCAAAACCCAGGCTCCGATTTTTAAATATTTTTTGGGGATCTTGATTTTTGGTATTCGCATATGGTCGTTAAAATGGTTAATTGCTTAAACGTAACAATTAAATGTTTATTTCGTGTTAAAATTACAGTTTAAAAGCCTAAATAAAAGTATTTGTGGCTATGTTTTGTTAATTTTGAATTTAAACTAATACAATGCAAATTAGCCCGCAACAAGTTTTAGATGCGCTTAAAAATGTAGAAGATCCGGATCTTAAAAAAGATTTGGTTACCTTAAACATGATTAAGGATTTAAAAATTTCTGATCACCTCGTAAGTTTTACCCTTGAGCTTACTACGCCTGCATGCCCGATGAAGGAGATGCTGAAAAATGCCTGTACAAATGCCATCAAGCATTTTGTATTTGCTGAAGCTGAGGTAGCGATTAATATTACTTCAAGAGTTACTCAACCAACCAATTCATCATCACTGGATAACATTAAGAATATTATTTTAGTTTCTTCCGGAAAAGGTGGCGTCGGAAAGTCTACCGTATCCAGTAACCTGGCGGTAGTATTGGCAAGAGATGGCGCGAAAGTAGGCTTAATAGATGCTGATATTTATGGTCCATCGGTACCTACCATGTTTGATTTGGTTGATGCCAAACCCGGGGCAGAAGAAACGGCTGATGGAAAAACGAAGATCATTCCGATAGAAAAATACGGTATTAAACTATTGTCGCTGGGTTTCTTTGCAGATCCTGGTCAGCCGGTGCCATGGCGAGGTCCAATGGCTTCAAATGCAGTAAAGCAATTATTTAATGATACTAACTGGGGCGAACTGGATTACTTAATCGTAGATCTACCACCGGGAACCGGCGATATTCACATCACCATTACGCAGAGTTTTCCTATTTCTGGAGCAGTGGTGGTTACCACACCTCAGCAGGTTGCACTCGCCGATACACATAAAGGACTGGCGATGTTTAAAATGCCGGGGATTAATATTCCGATTTTAGGTGTGGTGGAAAACATGTCTTACTTTACGCCGGAAGAATTACCGGATAACAAGTACTATATTTTTGGTAAGGGCGGCGGAACTAAGCTTGCAGAGCGATTCGATGTGCCGTTTTTAGGCGAAATTCCAATTATCCAAAGCATTTCAGAAGCGGGAGACAATGGCAAACCAGTAGCACTAAACCAAAATCCTTTATTGGATGTTATATTTGGAGATATTGCAAGTAAAATTGCACAACAGATATCCATCAACAATGCGCAAATGGTGAATTGCTAAAAAATTACTATTTTTATATTTTAAAAAACTTATAATGAATTTAACAGAGCAAGTAGAACAGGCATTGGAAACTATAAGGCCATATTTAAAGGCTGATGGAGGTGATGTTTCTGTTGAAGAAATTACAGCTGAAGGTACCGTAAAGCTTAAGCTATTGGGTAACTGCGGCTCGTGTCCAATGAGTTTCATGACCATGAAATCAGGTATAGAACAGGCAATTATGAAAGCTGTACCTCAAATTACCTCGGTGGTTGCCGTGAATATGGCGGAGCAGGATTAGCTTTAACACTATTTAACAAGGAAGTTTTATTTTTAAAATTACTTTTGTCACAATGAGATATTGTGTAGCCCTAATTTGCTTATTTTTTTCCATTGCCAGTTTTGCACAGCAAAAGCCGGCCGGGAAAAAACTGATTCAATTTTCAGGGATTATTACAGATATAGATAGTGCAAACGTAATTCCATATGTTACCATCACTAATCTTTCGGCTAACAGTAAACGTGTTGCTGCAGATTACAGGGGCTATTTTACTTTTATTGTAAACCCCGGTGATACCATTCTATTCACGGCCATTGGTTATAAGAAGTTTTCAACGGTTATCCCGGAAGGCACACCTGATAGTAAGTATACCATTATGGTTAAACTGAAATCTAATGTAATTGATCTCCCTTCTGTTCGCGTTTTTCCTTGGGCAACAACAGAAGAGTTTACCCGTGAGTTTCTCTCTATGAAACTTGCAGATGATGATATGGCCATCGCTAAAAAGAATCTCTCCCGGTCCTCAATCGATGGACTGATCCAAACTCTACCTCGTGATGGGCAGGAAATTGGTAGTCAGAATTATCGCTACAACTTCGATAGAATGATTAATAAAAATATGGTGCAAACCAATCCTTTGTTAAATCCTTTTGCCTGGGGTAAGTTAATGCAGCAGATTTTCGACGGGGATAAGAAGAGGAATGAGAATTAGTTTGGAGTCCTAAGTCGTCAGTCTTGAGTCAAGAGTCTTGGGTGCTTAACCCCACCGTATTAGGGTTTATAGAATTTATAGAGGAGTTTAAAGTCTCTTTAGTTCGAAGTAAGGAGTTTTGGGTTCAGAATTGAAAAATCGTTATTGCAAGCTAAGAAGCAGTCTCGTTCTTTAGCTTTGTAATTGGGAAACAACAAGCACAATCAAAACATAAAAAGGGGAAATATGCCATTTCCCCTTTCATATTTTAATAAAATTTATCTTTTTTTACTCTTATTCGGAAACTTCATTTTGTATTCCGTTTGTATATTCCCTTTCGAAATTGCATCCAGCTTGCTTTTAAGCATCGTTTTACGTAAAACACTCACTTTATCAGTAAAGAGCTTTCCTTCAATGTGATCATATTCATGTTGAATCACTCTGGCAGGCATTCCATCTACATCATCTGTATGTTCTACGAAGTTTTCATCCAGATAGGTAATTTTTATATTTGGTTTGCGGGAGATGTTTTCACGGATATCGGGGATGCTTAAACAGCCTTCATTAAAAAACCAGGGTTCGCCTGTTTCTTCCACAATTTTTGCATTGATGAAAACCTTTTTATAGCCAGGCGTTCCGTCCTCATCTTCGCCTATATCCACAATAAATAAACGGATTGGCAAGCCAATCTGAGGAGCGGCAAGACCAACGCCATTCGCATAATACATCGTATCGAACATATCGCTGATGAGTTTCTGCAATTCAGGATAATCTTGATCAATATTGGTTCCAATTTTTTTTAAAACCGGATCTCCGTAAGCAACTATAGGTAACTTCATTGTGTAATATATTTTTTGTTTCGCCAGTCCGTATGGAACATAGTCCAGCGACTGAGTCGAGCATTACAAAATCGAATTAACAATTCGATTTTTCACAAAAATAACAATTATTCTGCTATTGGCGAGAAAGTAAAGATGTTAAGCTTTTCGATATCTAAAACCTCATTGGCAACCCGAGCAATTTCTTGCGTAGTTACATTGTTTATTTTGCTAAAAACAGTTTCGAGAGAATCAATTTTATTGTGATCAATCAGGCTTTTTGCCATCGAAATAATCAGTCCGATTCTATTCTCCTCTCCTAAAGCAATTTGCCCAATAAATTTATTTTTAGCTTTTTGCAGCTGAAGATCGTTCAAAGGCTTTTCTCTTAACTTTTTAATCTCCTTAAAGATTAATGACAAGGCCTTCGCGTGTTTTTCTTTATCTGTTCCGAAATAGATGGAGAAAATCCCGGTATCACTTAAGGGCGAAAAATTAGATTCGATAGTATAAGCAATTCCGTGCTTTTCCCTGATCTGCAAATTGAGTACCGAACTCATTCCATTTCCACCGAAATAGTTGTTTAGTAGCATTAAACCAACTTTTTCATGCTGATGGGTAGAGTAAGTCTGGGTTCCCAATATGCAATGGGCCTGCATAATGGGTTTATAAATAGTGGTTGTGGCCGGGTTTAATATCGCTGGTTTTACCCGCTGAAGTGTTGGTGTATTTTCCTCGACATCGCTGAAGTGTTTGGTGCCTTTCTTTACAAAGCTATTGAAACTATAATTTCCAATCACTGCTACTACAATTTCATTGGTGCGGTAGTTCGCTTTCCTAAAGTTAATCACGTCTTCCCGCGTGAAACTTTGCACGGATTCTGTAGTACCCAGGATGTTATTGCCAAGCGGATTCCCGGCAAAAAGCATGTCCTCAAAATCATCATTAATCGCTTCTTCCGGTTGATCGAGATAAGAGGCGATTTCATCAAGAATGACGCTTTTCTCTTTTTCCATCTCTTCTTCCGGAAAGGTGGAATGAAAAATAATATCATTAAAAAGATCCAGTGTGCGATCCAAATAAGGATTTAAAAATGAAGCATGAACGCAAGTATATTCTTTCGTAGTATAGGCATTTAAATCAGCGCCTACACTCTCTAATCGATTTAAAATCTGATTTGTACTGCGTTTTTCAGTCCGCTTGAAGATCAAATGTTCGATGAAATGAGCTAAGCCAGCTTTGTTTTCAGTTTCATCGCGCGAGCCCGTATTAATAATGATGCAGGCATGAGATATGGCTGAAGCCGATGGCACGTGCAACAAGCGAATGCCGTTCGGTAAAGTGTGAACATTGTATTCCATTAGCAGGCAAAGATACGGCTAATGATTACAATATTTCCGTATCCTGATGCTGCAATTGTAAAGTAGATATCAATTTATCTTTTGTTGGTCGGTTACGGATTAGAAAAATCAGGTTGGCAGCGGCAAAAATTAAAAAGAATGCATTATGTGAAATAAATGAACCCACCAGATTGAAAAGTGCACCACCTTCCAGTAATGCCGCGCTCATGATAAATGCTGTTTGATATTGCGTTATTTTTGAATCAAGCGGGGCTGTTTTATCGATTTTAGATATCAGGTTTCTGAAAGCAATCATACTGACTGAAATAGAAATCAGGCCAACAATTGGAAAGATCGGATTGAATGGTGCAGTGTTGGCAGGATTCGCATCAAAATAGAGTTTTTCCCGATTGATGAAACTCGTTACTGCCGCAAAGATAAATATGCCGGTACATAGCACAAGATGAATGACTTGAAGCTGTTTTAATTTAGGATTCATGGATTTTTAAAGCAGGATATGGTTGTTGGGTTATTTGTAAATGGCTGGCATAGGTATTACGCGCTCATAAAAAAGTTAAGCCTGCTGAAACAAGTTCAACAGGCTTCTACGTTATTTTGTAATTCCTTCGAGTTTAAAAAGGAACGCATAACCCAGGGCTTCTTCTTTGAGGTAATCAAAGCGACCGGATGCGCCACCATGGCCAAATTCCATGTTTGTTTTTAGGAACAATACATTTTGATCCGTTTTCGTTGCTCTTAACTTCGCCACCCATTTAGCAGGTTCAAAATATTGTACCTGGCTATCATGTAAGCCCGTGGTGACTAACATATTTGGATAGGCCTTTTTCTCCACGTTTTCGTAAGGAGAATAGCTTTTCATATACTCGTAAGCATCTTTTTTCTTTGGATTTCCCCATTCATCAAACTCATTGGTGGTAAGTGGAATACTTTCATCCAACATCGTGTTGACTACGTCAACAAATGGCACATCGGCAATTACACCATTCCATAAATCAGGAGCCAGATTCACAATTGCACCCATTAACAAACCGCCTGCACTCCCGCCATTCGCATATAAATGGCCTTTTGAAGTATATTTTTGATCGATAAGGTATTCACCAGCGGCAATAAAATCAGTAAAAGTATTTTTCTTTTTCATCAGTTTTCCATCCTCATACCATTGGCGTCCCATTTCTTGTCCGCCGCGAACATTCGCGATAGCGAAAACGAAACCACGATTTAGCAAGCTTAACCGAACCGACGAAAAATAAACATCAGAATTTGATCCATATGACCCATAGCCATAAAGGAGTAATGGTGACTGACCATTTTTTTCGAAACCCTTTTTATAAACTAAGGCAATCGGGATTTTTGTGCCGTCTTTTGCTGTGGCGAAAACACGTTCAGTTACGTAATCTTTAGGGTTGTAACCGCCAACAACTTCTTGCTGTTTCATCAGCTTTTGTGTTTTCTTCTCCAGATCATAATCATAAACCGAACTTGGCGTAGTTAACGAGGTATAAGAATAACGCAAGGTTTTACTATCATATTCAGGGTTAGCGCCAACACCAGCATCATACGCAGGTTCATCAAACTTAATGTAATAATCACCACCGTCTTTTTTCAGTACACGCAATTCGGTTAAGCCGTTTTTGCGCTCTGATAACACTGTATAATCTTTGAATTCATCGGCACTTTCTAAAAGCACATCTTTGCGATGAGGAATCACCTCTTTCCAATTCTCTTTCTCTGTTTTATCCAGCGGGCACTCCATTAATCTGAAATTTTTCGCTTTCCAATTGGTTCGGATTAAAAATTTTCCATCAACAGGCATGACATCGTAAAGTACATCTTTAGAACGGGCAGCGAAAACTTTAAACTCCGCCTCAGGATGGTTAGCGTCAATCATTTTATACTCAGCGCTTAGCGTACCCTGAGAAGCGACAAAAATGTACTTTCCGTTTTTTGATTTCCCTACACCGATATAGTTGGTATTGTCTTTTTCATCATAAACGACTACATCTGTTTTGGGATCTGCACCAAGCGTATGTTTCTTTATTTTCTCACTTAACAAGGTCACAGGGTTTTTGGAAGTATAAAACAAGGTCTTATTATCGTTTGCCCAGGCACCCGGACCTTCAGTATTGGTGATGGCATCTTTATAGATTTCGCCAGTTTCTAAATTTTTCACATGAATGGTGTATTGCCTGCGGGATACTTTATCCACTCCAAATGCCAATAATTTATTATCCGGACTAACCTTAAAACCAGTTGCACTGAAATATGAGTGCCCTTTTGCCATTTCATCCACATCCAGCAAAACTTCTTCCGGAGCAGACAAGCTTCCTTTTTTACGACAGTATTTGAAATATTGTTTACCATCTTCGGTGCGTGAGTAATAGAAATATCCGCTCCTGAAAACAGGTACAGATTCGTCTTTTTCCTTAATCCGGCCTTTCATTTCCTTAAATAAATCAGCCTGAAAAGCATCTGTGCTTTTCATCATTTCATCCAGATACTTATTTTCGGCTTTCAAGTAATTAACCACCTTGGTACTGTCTGGCCCTTTTTTAAAATAATCTATCATCCAGTAATAATTATCCACCACGGTATCGCCATGGATAACGCGTTTATGCGGAATAATTTCCGCCACAGGTGCTTTTGCATCTGGCCATTTTATAGGTTCCATTTCTTTCTTTTGAGGGTTATTACAAGCCGAAATTGCGCCAAGCAAAATCAGCGAAGGTAAGATACGTTTCATGTTTGGTTCAGGTTTAGGTGATTGCAATTTAATTAAATTGTTTATTAGTTCAATAGTCATTGGTTCATTGGTAGCGAGATAATTATTATAGGAATTGTTTAAATCATATAATCGCCAAACTGATTATTATCATTTTCGTAAAAATCCATCAAGCCTATAGATAATCATCTGAATTAATAAAATAGATGTTAAATTGCCAAAACAAATGGCATTAATGTAGTAATGAAATTAGGATATAAGAAAATAATAGTTAAAGTTGGGTCGAATGTAATTACACAAGCGAACGGATTACCAGACGAAGGAAGAATCAATCATTTGGTAGATCAGTTGGCGGCGATTAAACAGCGAGGCATTGAGGTTATTTTGGTTTCCTCGGGCGCTGTGGCGGCTGGAAGAAGTTTAATCAAAGTTTCTGAAAAGCAAGATGCAGTTACCACCCGACAACTATTGGCGGCCATTGGTCAGGTAAAACTGATTAATACCTATTCTAATTTCTTTGCTGCACACCAGATTAAATGTGCGCAGGTACTGGTAACGAAAGAAGATTTCAGAGATCGTGCCCACTACCTGAACATGAAAAATTGTATGCAAATCTTACTGCAGAACGATGTAATTCCGGTAGTAAATGAAAACGATGTGGTTTCGGTTACTGAGCTAATGTTTACCGATAATGATGAGTTGGCCGGATTAATCGCTTCGATGTTAAATGCTGATGCCTTAATTATTCTCTCAAACGTAAATGGAATTTATGATGGTGACCCAAAAGTTGAGGGCTCTCAGGTTATTGAAGAGGTTTCTGGTACGGTTTCCAACCTGGCTTCTTTTATCCAGACCGGAAAATCTCAGTTTGGGCGGGGCGGAATGATTACTAAATCGACCATGGCACAAAAAGTAGCTAAACTTGGGATAACTGTTCACATTGCAAATGGTACTCAGGATGATGTATTAATTTCATTGCTTAATCAGGAACTGATCCACACTAAATTTATTCCGGAGAAAAGTAAATCGGGTAAGAAAAAATGGATTGCACATTCAGAGACAGCAGCAACCGGTGTTGTGAAATTAAATGATGGAGCGAAAACGGTGTTAACTTCAGGTAGAGCCACTAGCTTATTACCTGTTGGAATTATTGAAATTCAGACAGATTTTTTAAAGGGTGATGTGATTAAGATTGTGGATGAACAAAATAATCTAATCGGATTAGGAATTGCCGAATACGGCTCTGATAAAGCGAGAGAAAGGATTGGGCAGAAGAAGCAAAAAGCGCTGGTGCATTATGATTATTTTTATTCGGCGATATAAGCTGAAAGGCTAAAGCAGAAAGATCAAAGCTGAAGGGACAAAGCAAAGTGTAGCTAAAAACAATTAACCACAGAGGTTATTAAAAAAGCATAGAGAATGATAGCGGTATTATCCCAGCGCTATGTTTCATTGGTTAACTGGAGTGTCACAATTCCAGGCAAGAATTAGTCCTTTACTCCCAGGCTTGATACCTGATACTATAATTATACTTAATACTAAAGTCATGAACTACTCAACATACTTCGAAAATGCTAAAAAGGCAACCAGAAATCTCATTAGCTTATCTAAAGAGAAAGTAAACGCGGTGCTTTCTGATTTGGCAAAGGCTTTGGTAGATAATACCGCAGGTATTCTACAGGAAAATGAGAAAGATCTTGCGAAGATGGATGTAGAAGATCCGAAATATGATCGCTTGAAACTTACGGCAACCCGTATTGCTGATATTGCCAACGATGTTGCTAATGTGGTAAAGCTGGTTAGCCCGTTGAATGAAGTTTTATCAGATAAAATTTTGGACAATGGGCTGGATTTAAAGAAAGTCCGCGTACCTCTTGGAGTTGTCGGCGTGATTTATGAAGCCCGGCCAAATGTTACCGCAGATGTTTTTTCACTTTGTTTCAAAACCGGAAATGTAGCGGTGCTAAAAGGCGGAAGCGATGCGGAATGTTCAAATCTGGCCATCACGAAAGTGATTCATGGCGTTTTAGCCACACATCATATCAATCCTGATGTATTAACGCTATTACCGGCCGAACGCGCAGCCACGGAGGCATTGCTAAACGCAAGGGGATTTGTGGATGTGCTGATTCCAAGGGGAAGCCAATCATTGATTACATACGTTCGGGAGAACAGCAAAATCCCTGTTATTGAAACCGGTGCCGGGATAGTACATACTTATTTTGATGAAACCGGTAATCTCGAAAAGGGAAAAACGATTATTTTCAATGCTAAAACCCGAAGGGTAAGTGTGTGCAATTCTCTGGACTGTGTCCTTATTCATCAGAAAAGATTAGGTGATTTGGCAGAACTGCTATCGCCGCTGGCTGAAGGTAATGTTGAACTATTTGCAGATCAGAAGAGTTATGAAGTTTTGCAATCAACTTATCCAACACCATTATTAAATCAAGCCCAACCGGAACATTTCGGGATAGAATTTTTATCACTAAAACTCGCTGTTAAAGTAGTTGAGAATTTGGATGAAGCCTTAGATCATATTGCATTTCATAGCTCAAAACATAGCGAAGCCATCATTTCGGAAGACGGAGAACATATTACCAGGTTTTTAAATGAGGTTGATGCTGCTGCGGTTTATGCCAATGCTTCTACTGGTTTCACTGATGGGGCTCAGTTCGGTTTAGGTGCAGAAATTGGCATCAGCACACAAAAACTCCATGCCCGCGGACCAATGGGCCTCGAAGAATTAACGAGTTACAAATGGGTGGTAAGAGGTGATGGGCAAGTGAGGAAATAGGTTTGAGGGAATGGCAAATGGAAAATAGGGAATGGATAAAGAGAGATGAAAATAGAAAACGGGTTTAAGGAATAGGAAATGGGGAAATAAATAGAGATTAGGAATAAGAAGAACAGCACATTACTAAGTGCAGGAGACAATCTTATTTCGTTCGCTAAAAAAAAGTTAATGTGTTATTAAGTTTTGTCAGCAACGAACACCTTAGTGCATTTGCTATAAAATGTTAATTTGTTATTAAGCAATAGAAAGAAACGAACAACGGTAAACGATTTAATTATTAAATCTCAAACACCTCTCCCCTTTCCGGGGCAACCACATCAAAATCGTCTTCCTGCAAAGCAGCAGATAGACTTTTCAAACTTTTATCTTCTCCGTGAACCAAAAAAACCTTTTTAGGCTGACCAGTTTGTTTCACCGTTCGCATTAAGTCGTCATGGTCGCCATGGCCGCTAAGTAAATCAGTTTGACGAATGGTTGCATACACCATCATTTCACGGTCTTTGATGCGCACAATTGGCGCCCCACTTAGAAGTTTATAGCCAAGTGTTCCTTTGGCGCAATAGCCAATAAAAAGAATGGTGCAGTAATAATTTTGAATATTGTAATATAAGTGATCCTGAATCCTACCACCCTCCAGCATTCCGGCAGATGAAATAATAATGCAGGGGTCAAAATAATTAGAAACATCCTTGCTTTCTTTCATGGTTTGTACGTAAGCCAAATGTTCAAATTCGAACTCATCACCCATGGTTTTATAGAAATCTTTCGCCTCCTGATTCACTAAATTGTGGTGTTTGCGGTAAACATCAGTAGCCTGTATCGCCATCGGGCTATCTACAAAAATCTGAATTGGAGGTAATAATTTTTTAGTGAAAATCTGGTTTAGGGCAAAAACTAAAGACTGGGTTCTGCCGATGCTAAATGCCGGGATAATCAATCGACCAGGCGTTTTAATGCAGGCTTCTTCAATTTCTTTTACCAATCTTTCTTCCAGTGTCTGATCTTTCGTGTGGTAACGGCCGCCATAAGTAGCTTCACATACGAAGTAATCTACTTCTGGTATGGGTTCGGGTTTCACCAGCACCGGATAATGTTCCCGGCCGATATCACCAGAAAAAGCGATTTTCTTTTCTTCCCCATTATCGTTTATCGTTAGCACCGCAGCAGCTGCACCCAAAAGATGCCCTACAGGAATAAAAGTTAAACTGATATCACCAGTAATTCTGAACGGTTTGTTAAAGGCAATGGTTACAAAGCGATCAATAGTGTCCATCACATGTTTATGTAGGTACAATGGTTTCGGGCCGCTAAAGTTACCCCGTTTGGTACGCGGCTTCCTGCTCTGTTTCCGCAGAAAAAGCTCTACAGAATCGAATAATAATATGGAAGTTAAGTCAGCGGTAGGCGGCGTACAAAGCACCTGACCATCGAAACCAAGGCGAACCAGAGTAGGTAAATTGCCCGAATGATCGATATGTGCGTGGGTTAAAATAACCAGATTAATACTTGCCGGATCGAAGGGAAATTGTTGGTTATCTTCCTGGTAGGTTTCCTTTTCATAATCCAATCCACAATCTATCAGTATTTTATAATGCCCAACTTCAAGCAGGTGCATACTTCCTGTTACCTGTTGCGCAGCACCCCAAAACGTTAACTTCATCTTCTAATCTTTCGGTAAATAGTTGGTGTAAAATAGTACAAATGATGGGATTTTTAAGCAGCAATAAGTAAATTTTTAGTTATTGGTATTTCGAGAATGCTGCTTTTAGGTCGCGATAGTTAAAGATTTATGTTAAATATTGGAGTTTTGTTCCGGCTAAAACCTTGTTTTAAAATAGGCAGTTTTTCCAGCTAAATCATTGTGCTCAAAAAGATTTATGATTTATCTTTGCAGAAAAAATCAGCGATGCAAGAACCATTTGATATAGAAATAGGCCCGGTAAATTATTCTGTTTTCCCTGAAGGAAACGACTCTTATACCATTTTTAAAGATGGTAGAGAATATATTCAGATTCAAAAAGATACTTCTTCCATTTGGTTAAAAATGGATTATAAAACAGAACTTCCAATTTTTGAGGAAGATGAAGAAGTAAATGCAATTGGGCAGGCGATTGAAAAATATGTGCCTGAAGAAGAAGAAGGAGACGAAGAAGAATTATAAAGTTAATTTTCTACTGATTGCCAGCTCTGGCAACCAGTAGAAAATTGAATTGTTAAATAAGTTTTAGCAATTCTTCAGCTACTTTTTCTGATGATGCAGGGTTTTGTCCGGTTACCAATAAACCATCTACCACTGCATAGGGGCTCCAGTCTGCTATTTTGGTATAAATTCCACCGTTTTTAACCAACATGTCTTCGACTAAGAAGGGAACAACATTGGTTAATTCGACAGCTTCTTCTTCCGTATTGGTAAAACCAGTTACATTTTTGCCTTTCACTAAATATTCTCCCTCAACTTTTACATCTTTCAATACACCTGGTGCATGACATACGAAAGCTACAGGCTTATTAGCAGTATAAAAATCTACAATTAGTTGTCGTGAAGTTTCGTTTTCTGCTAAATCCCAAAGCGGACCGTGTCCCCCTGGGTAAAATACTGCATCGAAATCTTCCATTTTAGCATCTGCTAAAGGAATTGTGTTTTTTAATTTCTCAAGAAGAACTGTATCGTTGTCCATTCTTTTGGTAGTTTCGGTTTGAAACGAAGCTTCTTCACTTTTCGGGTCAATTGGTGGTTGACCCCCTTTTACAGATGCCAAAACAATTTCAACACCTTTATCTGCCAAAGCATAATAAGGGGCGGCTAACTCTTCTGACCAAAATCCTGTTTTTTTACCTGTATTTCCTAATTCGTCGTGGCTCGTAAGCACGAATAAAACTTTTTTACTCATATCATTAGTGTTTAATGTTAATCAAAGTTAAGGCAATACTTTTTGCCTGCATAGGACTTCAATCACAGATTTATTGTGCGTTAAATCACAGTTTTGGTTGAGAGTCTGCTTAATGTTTCCCTCGAAATACCAAGGTACGCTGCTATTATTGTTTTAGAAAGTCTTTGCCCCAATTGGGGGTATTGGCGGGAAAATTGTTCAAAACGTTCTTTGGGGTTGGTGGTTAGCAGCGATAGAATCCGTTGCTGTAAAGCCACATAACCTGAGCTGTTTTTGACCCTAAAAAAGTGCTCCATTTTATGGTTTTCCTTACAGATCGTATCCATATCTTCTTTGGAAAGCGCAAGCAACTCGACATTTTCAAGGCAGCTGATATTGGTAATCGACTTTACATTATTGTAAAAAGCCTGAAAATCAGAAATCCACCAATTTTCCATAGCGAACTGAATAATATATTCTTTACCATTTAAATCGATATAGGTTGCTTTCATTAGACCCTTAATCACAAAATAAATGGTTTTAACCTGCTCGTCTGCCTGAATTAAATATTGATGTTTTTTAAGTTGTTTAGGTTTGAAATGGCTGCTGATGTATTCAAACTCCTCATCTGTTAACGATACAATTTCTTCGATATGCTTTTTTAATTCAACACTCATTTTATAAAGCTAAGAAAAATCAGTATTGAATCAGTTTTCAAAGCGATAACTCAACCGAAAAGCACAAAAAAAGTCCCGACTTTCATCGGGACTCAAACTTTTTTAAATCGCTAACGTGTACAATTGGCTGTCCAGTTTCCGTTTGCGTTTGAAACGGCTATCTTCAAATTACTGGCATCAATGGTAATTCCAATTGCACCGGTGCCTATACTAACATAGGTATTTCCGCTTTCCTGAAATTTTACACCCGTAATGTCTGGGATATTGTTTCCAAAGAAGAAACTGTAGGTATCATTAACCTTAGTCACCGTAACTTTTCCATCAGTACTGGTAATTTGATTTCCATCCTTATTGTAGGAAACCGTTCCTCTATAAGTACCTACGAAGAAATCCTTATCAGCTGGATCCGTATCTTTTTTACACGACACCATCACTGTAAGTGCTATTAAAAGCATGCTAAAAATCTGAACTGTCTTTTTCATCTTGTTGTTTTTTTACCAATTAAAATCTCGTATTGGATAAAATTGGTTAGTTAAATGTAACAGCCCTATTACAACGACTGTGCCAATTAGAAGAATAAGACGATAAATGAGTGTTTAGGTCGAGCTGAAAATGGTAAAGCTATTTGTTAAGCTTTTGAAAGTCAAATGGTTGATTGTCATCTGATCGTCTAGAAAAATCAGCATTTTAAGTAGTTATCCTTTAGACAAGCTATAGCTTTTTAAAACTATAAAACTGTTTAGTTTAGAAGAATAGGGATTTATATTCGAATGATATTGCTTTTCTTTAAACCAGCTCTAACTTGATTCACTGCAGGCCGTTTAGTGTGTTGCGCATTAAACAATCAAAAACAAAAGATCCCAACCATTTCTGGTCGGGATCTCTATACCTGCAATAGACTCTTTAAACTTCCGTTTTAGTTTAAAAGGCTATTTTTTTCCGAATGGCATTTTCGGCATACCCTTCATCATTGCTGCTGCGGCGGCCGGGTTTGAAAACTGTTTCATCATCTTGCGCATATCTTCAAACTGTTTAATTAGTTTGGTTACTTCTTCAACTTTGCTTCCAGAGCCTTTGGCAATACGTAAACGTCTACTTTGTTGAATAGCGTCAGGATTTTCCTTCTCAAATGGCGTCATGGAATTGATAATGGCTTCTATTGATTTAAAAGCATCATCCTGAATATCTACGTTCTTCATCATCTTTCCCACACCAGGAATCATGCCCATTAAATCTTTCATGTTACCCATCTTCTTGATCTGCTGAATCTGGCTATAAAAGTCATTAAAATCGAATTTATTCTTGCGGATTTTTTTCTGTAATTCAGCAGCCTCTTTCTCATCAAACTGCATCTGTGCACGCTCAACAAGGGAAACCACATCACCCATTCCCAAAATACGCGATGCCATACGGTCTGGATAGAACACATCAAGTGCTTCCATTTTCTCGCCGGTACCAATAAATTTGATGGGTTTGTTTACTACAGACTTAATTGAAAGTGCGGCACCACCACGGGTATCACCATCCAGTTTTGTTAAAACAACACCGGTAAAATCTAACCTGTCGTTAAATATTTTGGCTGTATTTACCGCATCCTGACCAGTCATCGAATCCACTACAAACAAAACTTCCTGTGGCTGAGTCTTTGCCTTCACTTCAGAAATTTCATTCATCAGCGATTCATCAATCGCTAAACGACCCGCAGTATCAATAATGATTACGTTATTACCATTTTGCTTACCGTGCGCAATCCCTTCTAAAGCAATGCCAACGGGATCGGTTGACTGGCGGTTGGCATAAACCGAAACACCAACTGAAGTTCCTAAAACTTCCAGCTGATCTACCGCTGCAGGGCGATACATATCACCGGCAACCAATAGTGGTTTTTTGCCTTTACCTTTTAAATGTAAAGCAAGTTTACCGGCGAAGGTCGTTTTACCCGCACCATTTAAACCTGCAATTAATATAACTGTTGGGTTTGCTTTGGTATCTAATTCGGTAACCTCACCACCCATTAAGGCAGCAAGCTCATCATTCATGATTTTAGTAAGCAACTGACCAGGAGAAACGGCGGTAAGCACGTTCTGACCTAATGCTTTCTGTCTTACATCATCCGTAAATGCCTTTGCTGTTTTATAGTTAACATCGGCATCTAGTAACGCTTTACGAATCTCTTTCATGGTTTCCGCCACGTTGATTTCGGTAATGCTGCCTTGCCCTTTTAATACTTTAAATGCTCTATCTAGCTTGTCCTGTAAATTATCAAACATCTTCTTATAAGCTAATAGCCTGTTGCCCAAAAGCAATGACCATTTATTTTAATGAAACGCAAATGTATCAAATTTTGCTTGTAAATCTCTGCAACTCAAAGTCAAAACTTTAGCTTCGGATTAATTTTCCTGATTGATGCAACATTTAGATTCTAATCCAGTCTTATGTATACTAACCTAAACGAATGAAACGCCAGCTCACGCTCTTTTTTATCTTTATTGTTACCTCTTGTTTCGCGCAGGAACTTCCTAAACAAAGGCAGCTGGCTGCTGTAAGAACTGCTGTTACGCCTAAAATAGATGGTATCTTGGATGATAATTGTTGGATAGATGTACCCGTAGCAAGTGATTTTATTGAGCTCAGACCAACCCCGGGGAAGGTTGAATCCAAAAACAGGCGAACTGAAATGAAAGTGCTTTACGATGACGTAGCCATTTATGTTTACGCCAGAATGTTTGATCATCCGGATAGTGTTTCGCATGAATTGGTATCAAGAGATCAGATTGGAAACGCTGATTTTATCTCCATTATTGTGGATCCGTTTTACGATAAAATGAATGGTAATGGCTTTTTTGTGACGGCAGCAGGCGTGCAATTCGATGCCAAATATTCTCAAGTGGGCGACGAAGACCCTAACTGGAACGCTGTATGGGAAAGTGCGGTCAAAATCGATGATAAAGGCTGGACCTGTGAAATGAAAATCCCTTACTCAGCATTGCGCTTCTCCAGTAAGGATATCCAAAACTGGGGAATTAACTTTAGCCGGCGCACGCAAAGAAGCAACACCCAGGTGTTCTGGAACTTTGTAGATCCAAAAGTAAGCGGGTTTATCAATCAGGAAGGAATATGGACAGGGATTAAAGATATTAAGCCACCATTACGGCTTTCGTTTTCGCCTTATATTTCCGCCTATGTTAATCATTATCCTGCTAATTTACCGGGAGTGAAAAATACAACATCACGCTTTAATGGCGGTATGGATGTAAAATATGGCATTAACAATAGTTTTACGCTGGATATGACCCTTGTTCCCGATTTCGGCCAGGTACAGTCAGATAACCGGATCTTAAATCTCACGCCATTTGAAGTTAAGTTCAACGAAAACAGGCAGTTCTTCACCGAAGGAACCGAGCTTTTTAACAAAGGCGACCTGTTTTATTCCAAGAGAATTGGTTCTATCCCCTCTTATTACAACAGCAACGCGATTGACGTAAGCGATAAGATTGTAAAAGATCAAACTGAAGCAAAGGTTTTAAATGCAACCAAGATTTCGGGACGGACCGTGAAAGGCCTTGGAATTGGTATCTTTAATGCAATTACAAATAGCATGCAAACGGAAGTAGAAGATGCTCAGGGGAATCTCCGTGAGGTTGAAACACAGCCTTTAACAAACTACAATATCTTCGTTTTAGATCAATCTTTAAAAAACAATAGCTCAGCTACTTTTATCAATACCAATGTGTTGCGGCAGGGAAGTGCTTATGATGCAAATGTTACGGCCTTGCTCCTTAATCTGAATACTAAAGGCAATAAATATTTTATCAATGCAAATGGTAAAATGAGCATTTTAAAAGGGGAAGAAACCAATACGGGTTATAGCTACACACTTCGGTTTGGAAAACAGAGTGGCAACTTTACGTGGAGCTACAATCAGGTGTATGCAGATGATAAGTTTGATCCATCCGACATGGGTTTCTTCACCAATAACAACTTTTTAGATCAACGGGCAGGTATTGGTTATAATATATTTAAGCCAGGTAAATGGTACAATGAATGGCAAAATTGGTTCAATATTTCTTATTCAAGGCGTTCCATTCCGGGCGATTATCAAAGTTTCGGGATTGAAACTGGCTCTTATGTTAGGTTTAAAAATTTATGGTCGGCAGAAGTAGATGTAAACTATGATGCCAAAGCGAATAACTTTTATGAAGCCAGGAACGGTCAGGTTTATAAGGCACCAGAAAACTATACAATTGGTCTTTACATCAATCCAAATCGTGCAAAGGCATATAATTTTGGTGGAAATATCCGGTATCAGGAGCAACAACTTTTTAAAGGAAAATCATACAACTTTTACCTCTTTCAAAACTTCAGGCTGAATGATAAAGTGGCTTTTGGACTTGATTTAAGTTTCAATCCAAATTACGACTTTGTAAACTGGGTAACCACTAAAAATAATCAATCGATTTTTTCTAAATACGATAGAAGAACGGTGGAAAATTCAGTTGATGCAAAATATACTTTCACCAACCTAATGGGCGTAACCGTTGTACTTAGGCATTATTGGAGTGATCGTAGAAATAAAGATTTTTACCTATTGAAGCCCGATGGAAACTTAACTGATTACCAGGGAGCTCCACTAACCGGACTGGATCGGAATTACAATGTATTTAATATCGATTTAATTTACATCTGGCAATTTGCTCCGGGAAGTACGCTTTCAGTTTCTTACAAAGATGCAGCAGAAACATCCGATACGTTTTACAGGCAGCGGTATAATAAAAACCTGAGTGGAATTTTGAATGCACCGCAAAATAATAGCTTATCCGTTAAGGTTCTATACTTCGTAGATTATCTCGATTTAAAGAAAAAACACAGAAAGATTTAGTGAAAGTTACCTGGCTTTACCTGGACTAACACCAAATTTTTTACTGAAAGCATTACTGAAATGTTGTACTGATGAATAGCCCAACTGTTCTGAAATGTTTTTAATGTCCAGTGCCTGGTCTGCCAGAAGCGCTTTGGCCTGCATTAGTTTATGATCACTTAGGTAACCAAAAACGGTGTTATTAAAGGTTTCTTTAAAACCCTGCTTCAACTTAAATTCATTTATTCCGGCAGCCTTTGCTAATTCTGTTAAGGATGGCGGATTACATGCCCGGCTTAACAGATACTCCCTGGCAAAATAAATCCTGTCTTTATCATAATCAGATTTTAATGTTTTTGATGTTGAGTTTAGATCTGCACAATCAAAGGCCTGCGCCTGCAAAGCCAATAGCTCCACACATTTCGATTGTAAAAAAATTAACTTTAACCCCCCGGTAAAAGAACAATTCATAATGTCATTAATACAGGCATGCATGGCAAAGCTAATGGGTAAATTCTCTGCAGAAATTACAACAGATTTGTTGTTCATGATATTATCTCCGAACTTTTTTAACAGGGTGCTACTGTCACTCGTTAAATCTATAAATTTCTCCCGTTGAAAGTGCACCTCGAAAAATTTATGAGGTTTGTTTGTCTCAAATTGCGCAATTCCATCAAAAAAAGGGGTATAAGCAATGTTGTGCTGATTTTCTTTAATGGCCATTTTCTTATTCGTCAGGAAATTTTCCAGAATTCCCTGGCCTTTGATAGAGAAATGAAGCTCAACCGATTCTGGCTCATCAAAAGATTTTATCCTTAACCGGCTTTCTTTCACACTTACATCTCCATACATAATAAGAATGCCAGAGAAACCGATTTGAACAAGTTCTGCATCACCAAAGGGAAAACTGAATTTCTCACGCCGTTCGGTAACCAATGGCAAACTAATTTGCTGCTGGTTAATCGAGTCGGCTAGTATATAATGCTGATTACTGTTATCATAAATGCTTAAAGCCATATAATCCGTTTAATATAAATCTTTATCCTTTTGGTGTAAACGTAGGGAATTATTGGACAATTACTTTTGCTTAAAGTTACTAAACAATTATACGATGCCGAATTTGTCTCCCTGGTTAGCCAATACTTTAGAAAAAGTAATCCTTAATAAAATACATGAAGTAACCGTTGCAGAAACAGTAATGTTAAGTGACCATCTTAAGCAGGTTACTTTTCAGGCCACTAACGAACTAGATTTGGTGCCCGGGAATGGAATCTTGATTGAGGTAAATGTTACCGAATACCGATACTATACCATAGCAGACTTTAATCGGGAAGCGAATACCTGCCAGGTTATCTTCTATTTGAAGCCGCAAGGGCTGGGAAGCGCCTGGGCTAAGTCTGTCCGGAAAGGAGATGGTTTGAAATTCATTATAGATCAGGCCGAGATCCAATATGAATACCATGCGAATCAGCATTTCTTTTTTGGCGATGAAACCAGTCTTGGTCTTTATGAATCCTTTGTTAAAACCGCAAAGAATTTAGAACATGAATATTTTGGCATTTTAGAGATGAAAGAAGAAAATCATACCGCTTTAAAAAACATTAAATTGCTTATTGATGCGGTTCCATCCGAGGTGATGTTTCCAGCAGAAAATGCAATAGAATGGATGGAGAATATGCACCCCAAATGTTGGGATATGTGGAAAGGCGCAAAATTCTATCTAACAGGAAGAGAAAAATCAGTGCAGCGCTTTAAAAAGTATCTTAAAAATAAAGGCGTTGGTTACCCTCAGATTCAAAGTACACCTTATTGGGAGAACGGGAAGACAGCATATTAATTACCTCGGGAAAACGAAAGCAAAACCCAATGCCAATGTTTGACTGGCCTGAATTTTATTTGTACCCGTATCTTCATCAAATAATGCGATGCCTGTAATACTTGTATTCATAAAACGGTTAATCTTCGCCGTTAAGGCAATATCCAGTCGATGATCAATCCTGCTCCATCTAAAATATTCATAAGGAATAAGCATGGCATAACGGGCCTTTAAATTGGTGTTAGGAAAAATATCCTTATCAAAAGCGGAAACAATCTGGAAAGCCAGGTCATTTTTAAAAGTCTTTCCATATTCTACACCATAAACAGATTCTTTTGGTGGTTTGGTTGGGTCCGGATCATTAAATAAGCTCTTATCTAACACAAAAGTCTGACGTGCCGTACCGGTACCAAAACGGGTTGAGAAGTACTTGGAGGGTTTGTATTCAAAACCGATTGATTCTGTTAAATAACCAGGCCCCATAAATTTGGAAATCAGCGTAGCGGTTTCCGTACCATTTACGGTTGCATAAGAGAAACCCTTATCAAACTGCGATTCGAAGTTTATTGAACCAAAGAAATACCAGTTTTTAGAGAGTTGAAACGAAGCTTTGTTATCCCAGAAAATCCTATCGTTGGTTTTCTTTTGCAACTGATCTTTATTTTTAATTTTACCGTATTGCAAAATCACTTCGCTCACGTAGCTATAATTATTTTTATTGTACTCGGCCTTCCAGTTCAGTAAGCCACCCACGGCAACAGAATTTACCCCACCACCTTTCCAGTTATCGCTAAATTGTGCCTGGTTAACGTTTATTCCGATTGAAGTTTTGGTTTTCCAGTAATTTACCTTTGAATTAACAATATAAGGTGGAATTTTAACGGGTTCGAAGTTTAGCGGGCCCTGTCTGCTTGGTAAAGGGCTTCGCTTTAATTTAATGTTCAGGTCTTTGGTATTGATCGGAATGGTATCAATTTCCTGTGCATATACATCCAAAGAGCAGAAACTTAGAACAAGAATAAAGACGGCTAAACAATTTTTCATCGGTTACAAAGAAAACGAAAAATTTTATAGATCAAAAGTTTTAACAGAATGATTCTCCAGTTCGTTGCAGATTTTACCTGTCAAAATGAGTTTTTAAATCATTTTAAGCCATCCATACCAATTGCCGTTTTTAAGATATTCTTTATCTAAATCATACCGATAAGCCTCTTTTTCAAAAATGATATTTAAATAAGCGGTATGGTGATTTTTATATCGAACCAGGTTGATCAGATAATTGGTCAGGTACAAAATATAAAAAGGTAAAATGAATAATTCGAGCTGTTGCCTGAGGTGAATTCTTTCGTGGTTGATGATGCTCCAGTCTTGTTTAAGCTTTTGATTTTTAAGTAAGATAAACGGAAAAATTGCCATTCCCGCTGCTGGTAGTCTTTTAACAATTAAGATTGTAGCTTTCACAACTTTTCGATGGTTATATCCGGGAGTTTAGGCAGCTGCAAGGCCTTAGGATTTAGTCGATAACTCCGGTAGGCGTTCTTAATAAATATGTTGAATGAATAATCATCAGCATCCAATACAAATTGATAAGTTGGTCGATATTGCTGCATAAAATCAGTCAGTTCAGTTTCTTTTATGCCCAGCACCTTTTCAACCAAATTTGCGTTAAAACGGTAATCAATTAAGTCTTCATGATAATCTTTTTCCAGTATTTTCTGGAGGTGACGGGCATTTCTTCCCTGACGGCTTAATAAATTATAAATGGCATCGATGCCGAGGCCAACGCCCCTGTTGCCTAAACTCAGAATATCGTTGCCACTACCTTTTTTCGTTTGATACCGATATTCCTGCACAGACTTTTCGTAAAGTTGTTGTGGCGTTAGCCTCTTCTGCTGAATAACTACATCACGCAACCTGATCCCTAATGATTTTAACTGAAAGTAAGCTGCGGCCTGGCCATGAAAAACAATGGTGTCTACTCCATAACCGGAAAGTGCTGCCACCAATGTATCTCCGGGGATTGCTGCAGTACTGAATTCACCTTTGGTATTGTTATAAAGACCATCTCCGGTGCGAAGATTATAGATATAAACTTTTGCTAAACGCTGCTTGCTTTCTTTGTCAATAACGATGCCCTGCACGGGCTTGGTTTGTGCATGAGCAAGCATCGTAAAGAGGCTAAATAAGCATGTTAAAGCGGCAAAAAATTTCATTAGTCTACAAAACTACAAATATCCTGCGCGGAATGTTTAGCCTTAACATTATTTAACCTTCAATACCTGGCCAAGTTTAATTGCATCTGTAGACATTTCATTCAACATTTTCAATTCATCAACACTTAAGTTAAATCGTTTGGCAATGTTATATAGCGTATCGCCTTTAACTACAGTATAAGTGCCATCGGCAATGATCGGCTTCGCTCCTGGCGGAGGAGTTTCAACAGGCGCAAATTTTTCTTTTTCTTTTGGAATATTCTGGTTAATCTCTGTAAATACACGGTCTTCTCTGGCAATCTTCTGCTTTTCGCTTTCCGGCTGATCGTACTGATCAAGCTGATATTTTTCGATCACGCCAACTAACAAATCAGGATATTTTGGGTTAGTGGCATAACCCGCTGTTTTTAAGCCTTGTGCCCAGCTTTTATAATCATTTCTATCCAATTGAAATAAAAAGCTGTAGCGTTTCCTTTTTAAAAACTCAGAATGATCTCTGAACGATTCACGTGCATCTTTATATACCCGAAAGCAATCGTTTTTTTGATCATCATCCCGGAAATAGTTTTTCCCCTTCCAATCTGATGTACATTTAATACCAAAGTGATTGTTGGCATATTTCGCTAAATCGCTGTTCCCACTGCCCGATTCTAAAATTCCCTGCGCCAGGGTGATGCTGGCCGGAATTCCATTTGAATTCATTTCCTCAACAGCAACGCCTTTAAATTCGTCAATATAGCTTAACGTATTATAGCTTTTATATGAATTGTTGTTGGCTTTATTAGAGGCCTTTTCAATCTGTTTGTTGTTCTTTGAATATTTACGCGTTCCGCAAGAACTTAAAAAAAGCAGGGCAAAAGCTAAATAGAGATAATTGAATTTCATTGTGATGGTTAAGTAAGGATGATTTTGATGAAAATTGCGAGACTTAGCAGGACAATTACAATCTTAATTTCTGACCCGGTTTTAATTTCGAGCTTTTCAAGCCATTCTTTTTCATGATGGCTTTAGCTGTTGTACCCTTTCTTTTAGCAATCAGGTTTAAATTGTCACCAGATTTTACCGAGTATCTTGCTGAATTAAAATGTCTTTTTTTTCGGTGATAAGCAGGTTTGGCGTAAACAGGTTCAACATAATCGGCAGGGCGATCATCATATCTGTAGAGCTCGTATTTTTTCACCAAAGCAATGACCTGGCTGGCCCAGGTCCGGCTTTGCGCATAACCCGATCTTGCAATTCCCCTCGCCCAGCCTTTGTAATCGTATTGATCATATTTTTCAAACAGGCTATTAAATTGCGGTCTGGTTTCCATAATCTCTACAAAATGATTATAAGATTCTTCATCGCTATCGTAATCCCGGTAGGATGAACGGATTTCCGTATTATCATTCGGGCCTTTAACACCAAAATGATTGTTTAAATGCTGTGCTATTTTACTGTTTCCGGCGGCTGATTCATGGATGGCGACAGCCAAAATAACGCTTGCAGGTATCTTATGGTCCTGCATTAATCCCTGTGCATAATCTAAATGCTCGGTAATGTAGTTTTCTGTTTCCTGGGCTTTGGCAATAAAACCACTTAAAAGAATGAAGCAAAAAGTAAGTATTCTCATTATTATTTATTCATGTTTATCCATTGCCCTTTATGCAGCAATGAAGACTGTTTTATTTTTTTCTGATTACAAACAGGCCATCCCTAACGGGTAAAATTAATTTTTCAACACGCTCATCAGCAGCAATTTTATCATTAAAACTAGCGATATTCCTGGTGTCTTTGTCTTGTTTATCCTGAAGAACTTTTCCACTCCAGAGTACATTATCCACAATGATGATTCCGCCAGGGCGAACGCGATCAAAAATCAAATCATAATAGGTGCCATTGTTTTTCTTATCCGCATCAATAAAAACGAGATCAAAAGTTTCGTTTAAATCATTTACGGTTTTTGTGGCATCGCCTAAAATGTAATGAATTTGGTTATTGTATGGAGACTGTGCAAAATGTTTTCGAACCATATCTTCCAGTTCAACATTTATATCTAAAGTATAAAGAATGCCATCATTAGTTAATCCTTCGGCCAGGCACAAGGTTGCGTAGCCGGTAAAAGTTCCAATTTCAAGAATCCTTTTCGGGGAAATCATTTTACTGATCATACTCAAAACCCGGCCTTGATAATGGCCCGAAATCATTCTGGGCATTAAAACCTTCAGGTTTGTTTCGCGGTCTATTTGTTGGAGCAGTTTATTTTCAGGCTCGCAATATTGAAGGAGTAAATCTTGTAAATCGTCGTTTATTAGGCTCATGTATTCGGTTATAAACGGTTGGTTTCCATAAAATATTGTAAAATGATGGTTGCGGCGATCGTATCTACGCGATCTTTATCTCTCCTGTCCATCTTTTTTAAGCCACTTTGCATAATGGCCTGATGCGCCATTTTTGAAGTAAAACGCTCGTCAACCCAATGCTGAGGAATAGTGGGGAAGGCTTTTTTCAATAGTGTAGAAAAACCTTTAACATGTTGTTTAGAATCAGAATCTGTTCCATTCATTTGTTTCGGGTCGCCAAGTACAAAGGCTTCTACCTGTTCAGTAAGCAGGTATTTTTTAATGTATTCAATTGCATCTTTTGGGTGTACCGTATCTAATCCTGTTGCAATGATCTGCAAGGGGTCGGTAACGGCAATACCAATGCGCTTGGTGCCATAATCAAAAGCTAAAATCCGGGCCATAAATGTTAAAAACCCCAAAGGTAAGGTTTTTGAAATAATTGATAACTCAGGAGAACTTCCAGACTTGCAAGTGCTTCTGAAGTGTCTTCCCAATTTAAAAATCTTGGATTGCACGAGAAGTTCGGCACCACCAATGTGCTAATCTCATATCTATTTCTTATTTTGCCACCAAATGCAATTTAGAGATATCATCGGTCAGGAAAGAGTAAAGCAACAATTGGTACAAACGGTTAAAGAAAACCGGATGAGCCATGCGCAACTTTTTTTATCGCCTTCTGGTTCTGGCGCGGTGGCTTTGGCCGTTGCCTATGCGCAGTACGTAAATTGCTTAAATAAAGGTGATTATGATAGCTGTGGCGATTGTTCAAGCTGCAGAAAGTACGAACGTTTGATTCATCCCGACTTGCATTTCTCTTATCCTTTCTTTGCTTCAGCCAGCACAAAAGTAGCTGTAGATGTTTTAGAAGAATGGCGGAATATGTTTTTGCAGGATTCTTATTTCGACATGGATATCTGGCGTTCCAAACTTGATGCCGCGAACAAACAGGCCAATATTCCGATTGCAGAGTGCCACGACATTATCAAAAAATTGAGTTACAAAGCCTTCGAGGCAGAAACGAAGGTTTTAATTATGTGGTTGCCCGAGTATTTAGATAAAGCAGGAAATGCCTTATTGAAATTAATTGAGGAGCCACCTGCAAATACCCTTTTTGTCTTAATTGCACAAAGCCAGGATCAGATTTTAACGACCATTCTTTCCCGGACTCAGATTGTTAAAATTCCAAAATTAAGTAGTGAAGAGATATCTGGCTACCTGCTGGAGAATAGCGGATTAACCGAACATCAGGCCATTGATTATGCTTTTCTGGCGGATGGAAATTTAATTGAAGCAAAAGCGCTGGCCGCAGATACACAAAGCGACAGTTCTGGCACTTTCACCGCCTGGTTAAGAATGGGTTTTGGCAACAAGGTGCCCGATCTGATCGATTTTACGGATGTGGCTGCGAAATGGGGAAGAGAAAATCAAAAGAATTTTTTAAAATATGGCGTAAATTATTTACGTGAATGCTGTTTAATTATAAGTGGTGCAGAAGAATTGGTGAAATTACCTCCCCTAACCTTCGAAACCGCGAAAAAATTGAGTACTCATGTACTCAGTCTGCCAATGGCGGAAGCCATAATCAGTGAGTTGGAGAAAGCGCATTATCACATAGAACGGAATGCAAACCCGAAAATTCTCTTTTTAGATGTATCTTTACAATTGGTAAAAATTATCAAGTTTAAAACGCTCCCTGCGGGGACTCAATATATATACAATTAATTATGGGATGTGGAAGTTGTTCAACAGGTGGTGGTTGTACCCCTAATGGATGCAAAAGTAATGGCTCATGCGGCACCGGTGGGTGTCAAACAATGGAAGTTCACGATTGGCTATCCAATTTGGATATGCCCTCAAATTATAAACCTTTTCAGGTTACAGAAGTAAAATTTAAAGGTTCTCGGAAAGAATTCTTTCTAAATAATGATAATATCTATCTGGAAATTGGTGAGTTGGTGGCTGTAGAAGGCCCAACGGGTGGTTTTGATGTAGGCCATGTTTCGCTTACCGGCGAACTGGTTCGTGTTCAAATGAAGCGCAGAAAAACGCCGATGGATCAGGTAGTAAAAAAGATTTATCGCAAAGCTACAGAAGCTGATGTGGAGAAATGGAATGCGGCGAAAGAAATGGAATGGGAAACCATGCATAAAGCTCGTAAGCTGGCGTTAGATCTTCGCCTATCGATGAAAATTAGTGATGTCGATTATCAGGCAGATAAAACAAAGGCTACATTCTTTTATACTGCAGAGGGGCGGGTTGATTTTCGTGAATTAATTAAGAAAATGGCGGAAAGTTTCCGCATCCGGATAGAGATGCGCCAGATTGGGATGCGCCAGGAAGCTGGCCGTCTGGGCGGAATTGGCTCTTGCGGACGCGAATTGTGTTGTTCTACCTGGCTTACCAACTTTAAAACAGTTTCTACTGCAGCAGCCCGGTACCAGAATTTATCTTTAAATACCTTAAAGCTTGCCGGTCAGTGCGGTAAGCTGAAATGCTGTTTAAATTATGAACTGGATACTTATCTGGATGCGCTAAAAGATATTCCAGATCGTATTGAAAATCTGGATACTGAAGCGGGATACGCACGTCACCAAAAGACAGATATTTTTAAGAAAATTATGTGGTTTAGTTACCAGGGTGATGAAAACTGGATTCCGGTTAAAGCAGCCCGTGTAAAAGAAATCATGGTGATGAATAAGGCTGGTAAAAAAGCGCCTAACTTAAAAGAAGAAGCTGTTCAAATGGCTGCTCCTGTAATCGTTGAAAAATCTTTCGATTATGAAAATGTAGTCGGTCAGGATAGTCTTACCCGTTTAGATGAACGTGCCAGAGGTAAAAGCAATCAAAACCGTAATCAGAAAAATAAGGCAAATAGCAACCAGAACAGAAGGGAAAGAATTCCTGCGGGTGAAAAAAGCCCGCCAGCGAATGCTAAACCTCAACAAGGAAATCAGAAACCTCAGGCAAATAACAAACCGCAGCAAAACGGACCTAAGGCGCAGCAAAATGCAGGTACTAAGCCACAGCAAACTGTCCAAAAACCACAGCAGAATAATCCCAAGCCACAAAAGCCAGTAATTAAAGCTGAGGGCGAAGCAGTTGTTGAGGGTGTAAAGCCAGAACAAAGCAAGAATAAAAACAGAAACAACCGCAGGAAAAATAATAACCGCAGAAAAGATAATGGTTCAGAGAATAAACCTGCTACTGAATAAAAAACAAGCTTATTTACTTGTTTACCTCATTAGTGCATCCCTTTTTTGGGGTTGCACTAATAATATTATCGATTCGAATGTCAAAGTTCCGGAACGTAAGTGGACCTATCGAAACCATATTGTCAACTCTTTCGAGATTAAAGATAATAGCAAAAACTATAATATTTATTTTAAGCTAAGGCATACTGCTGATTATAAATATTCAAACATTTATATACTGGCTCACTTCAAAGATGGTAAGAATACAGCCACTAAACGTTATCAATACAAATTAGCCAAGAATGATGGTGAATGGCTCGGAAGTGGATCCGGAAACATCTTCAGCTACGTGCTTCCGATGCAAACCAATTATCGTTTTGCGAAAAATGGCAAGTTTGTGATAGCAGTTGAGCAAAATATGAGAGATAATCCACTTATTGAGGTGGTAGATCTAGGTATTTTGGTGGAAGAGGTTAAATAATTCGTTTTCTTCAGCTGGAAAGTCAAGATTGATTCAGTTTTTAAGCTTTATTGCTCCTGTATGGTTGAAAAACTTGTATTTGCTTAGTATTTTTGTTGTTTATTGAATAAACAATCTTTGAAATAGTCGTTATTGTAATTAAATCGTTATCATTGTTTTACCAACTAAATCAATGACTTATGATAAAAAGACTACTCAAAATCTCCCTTTCCATTTTTTTTCTGATTATTTCCAGCCAATTATTTGCACAAAGTCTGCAGGGAAAGGTGTCTGATTCCACAGGCGTTGCCATCCCTGGCGCGAGTGTACAGGTGGTTGGCCAGAAGATTGGCACATCAACTGACGGAAATGGAATGTATGTTTTAAAGTTTCCTGCTCCGGGTACCTATAAAGTTAGGGTTACTTTTACAGGATATATAAATGCAGAACAGGAAGTTGCCATTGAAAGCACGGTTAAAACGTTAGATTTCGCTTTATCAGAAACCAAATCTGATTTAGGTGATGTAGTTGTAATTGGTTCCAGATCCACACCAAGAACAAATATTGAGAGCGTTGTGCCAGTAGATCTAATTTCATCGAAAGATGTTAAAGTTTTCGCTCAAACAGATTTAACGCAGATTTTAAATTTCGTAGCCCCGTCTTTCAGTTCAAACAGGCAAACCGTTGCAGATGGTACAGATCATATAGATCCGGCATCCCTGCGTGGCCTTGGACCAGATCAGGTATTGGTTTTGGTGAACGGGAAACGAAGACATACTACAGCGCTCGTAAATATCAATGGTACTTTCGGCCGTGGTTCTGTAGGTACAGATTTAAATTCTATTCCCGTATCTGCTATCGAAAGGATCGAGGTTTTACGCGATGGTGCTGCAGCGCAATATGGTTCTGATGCCATTGCAGGGGTAATTAATATTGTATTAAAGAAAGTTACACCTTATAGCTTCTCCACGTCTTTCGGTCAGTCTGATTCCAAAGCTTTGGGAAGAGAATTTAGTGACGGGCGAACCTTTCAGGCAGACTTTAGTAAAGGTTGGGCATTCAAAAATGATAAAGGTTTTATTAATTTAGCTGCACAATACCTGCAAAGGGAATTCACCAGTCGCGGTGGATTAGATACCCGTCCGCTACTGTACTCAGCTAGTCCAACTAGAGGTACTACTGAAACCGAAGCTGCATTTCAAGCGCGTTTCGCTAATTTGAAAGCAGCAGATGATGCAAGAGCTGCAGCTAACGGCTTAGATAGAAACAATATGCGGGTTGGTAATTCAGATTCTAAAAACGGTGGCGCGTTCTTAAACGGCCAGTTTAATTTTGGTAAAACCACTCAGCTTTATTATGCTGCGGGAGTTACCCATAAAACAGGAAGTGCAGCGGGTTTCTATCGCCTGCCTACCCAAACCACACAAATCGATTTATCCATCTATCCTAATGGTTTTCTTCCCTTAATTGATACCAAAATAAATGATTACTCCCTTTCTGTAGGTTTGAGGGGAAAAGTAGGTACATGGGATTATGATTTAAGTAACACCAGTGGCGAAAATAACATCAAGTTTGATATCAATAACACGGTAAATGCTTCGCTACCAACAGGAACAAGTCCTACATCATTTTATGCGGGGGAATTAGTTTTCAGGCAGAACACCAGTAATTTTGATATCAATAAAAAACACATTTTCGATAATGGATTTCTAAGTTCGTTGAATACCGCTTTCGGTGCAGAATTCAGGATAGATAATTACCAGATCAAAGAAGGTGAATTGTTATCTTATGCTAACGGCGGCCGGTTAATTGGCACTTCACCAACCGCATCCGGAGCACAGGTGTTTCCGGGTTTCAAGCCGGGAAATGCTTTAGATCAATCCAGACACAACGTAGGGGCCTATGCGGATTTTGAAGCAGAATTTGGCCCCCGGGTTACGTTAGGTGCAGCTGGCCGGTATGAAAACTACAGCGATTTTGGGTCTAACTTCTCCTATAAGTTTACCGGTAAAGTGAAGCTTATCGAAGATATTGCTTTGCGTGGTGCCTATGCAACAGGATTTAGGGCGCCATCCTTACACCAGCAATATTTTAATAATGAAAGTACGCAATTTGTAGGTACAGTTGCTACTCAAGTGTTAACGGTAAATAATAGTAATCCAATTGTGAGTCAGTTTGGTGTGGGTGAGCTTAAGCCAGAAATTTCCAAATCAGGAAGCATTGGTTTGGCTGGTCGAGTTGCTAAAACATTTACTTTTACCGTAGATGCTTATAACATTGATATCAGTGATCGGATTGTATTCTCCAGTCAATATGCAAGAGAACGTTCGGGAGGTGTTTTGGTACCAACAGGCGTAGTTAACCAGATTTTAAATACAGTAGATCCAACTGCGCAAATTAACAGTGTACAGTTCTTCACCAACGCCATTACAACCAATACAGCCGGTATTGATGTCGTGCTGACCAATAAATTTACCCTAGGTGCAAAAAGCAGTTTAATTTTAAGTGTTGCCGGAAATGTAAATAAAACGGTAGTAAGAAGTGTTCAGGGATCGGATCGAATAGAAAGCGACCCTGCCTTGAAGGCAAAACTCTTTGACAGGTTGGAACGCTCGCGTTTTGAAAGTTCAGTGCCTAAAAATAAATTGAATATCACTGCGACTTACAACATAGATAAATTATCGTTTGTTGCCAGAACGGTTCGTTTCGGCGAGGTGACTTATTTAAATGCTATTGATCCAAATATCCCTGCGAATGGTTTGCCAGCACAACTTGATCAGACTTTTTCGCCAAAATGGGTTTCAGATTTTTCGGTAAGTTATGCTGCCAGCAAAGTTTGGTCGGTAACGGTAGGAGCAAATAATATCTTCGATGTTTATCCGGATAAGTTATATATCGATCCAAGAAACAATGCATCAAATTTTAATAGTTCACCTACAAGCAATTACTCTGGCAGTTTAGATAATACCTCAAACGGAAGATTTTTATATCCAAGAGCAGTAAGTCAGTTTGGCTTCAGCGGGCGTTATGTGTACGGTAAAATAGCTTGTACTTTTTAAGATAATATTAACCAAAACAACTAGAAGCGCTGTTCAGAATTGTTCAGCGCTTTTTTTTTAGCACTGGTAAACATTATTAAATTCATTCATTTAACACTCCCAATTAATTACAAATACTGCAGCAGGTCTTCAAGTTTCATTCCCCTGGATCCCTTTAATAAAACCAGGTGGTTTTTAATAGGCTTTTTCTGAAGATAATTGGCAGCTTCTGTTGGCGTTTCAAAGAATACTCCTTCAAGCTGATCTTTTAAAGCATAGAAATATTTCCCGATAAAAATGGCCTGATCTAAGCCGCTTGCTGCCGCCTGTTTGGCAATTAGTTCATGCTGCGCAGCAGATTCAGGGCCGAGTTCAAACATGTCGCCCAATACGGCAGTTTTTTGCTCAGCAGATAATGCAGAAATGTTATTTAACGCGGCGGTCATGCTACTGGGATTGGCGTTGTAGAAATCGCAAATTACCGTGTTATGATCAGTTTTAGTTAACTGTGAACGGTTGTTTTTGGGTTCATATTTTGCTAAGCCGCTATTAATTTCTTCCGGCTGCATATCAAAAAAATCTCCGATACAAATGGCTGCCAATATGTTTTCGAAATTATAACTTCCTGTTAAATTCGTTTTCACCACAGACGAAGTTTCATGGTTAGTCCATTCCACCTCAATAAAAGGATCACTGCTTTTCAGGGTTCCCTTAATGGTATTGCCATTTTCTTTTCCATAATAAAGCAGCTTGTTTAAGCCTGCATTTGTACTCATCTCCATCAGAAACGTATTGTCTCTGTTAATAAAAGTGTAGCCGTTATGTGCTTTCAGGTAAGCGTAAAGTTCTGCTTTACCTTTTTTAACCCCTTCAAATCCTCCAAAACCATCTAAATGTGCCATGCCTACATTGGTGATAATGCCATGCGTAGGTTGCGCAATGGTGCAGAGTAATTCAATTTCTTTCTGGTGGTTAGCGCCCATCTCAATAATGGCAACTTCTACATCGTTAGTGATAGATAAAATAGAAAGTGGAACGCCAATGTGGTTATTCAGGTTGCCAAATGTGGCGAATGTTTTATACCGTTCAGACAGCACTGCGTTCACTAATTCTTTACTGGTTGTTTTACCATTGCTTCCTGTTAAACCGATTACCGGAATGTTCATCTGTTCGCGGTGATGACTTGCTACGTTCTGAAGTGCAGTTAAAACATCCTCTACCAGTAGGCATTTCTCGTTGGTTGCATGTAATTCTTCATCAACAACGGCATAGGCTGCACCTTTCTCTATGGCTTCAGCGGCAAATTCGTTTGCATTAAAATGATCTCCTTTTAATGCAAAAAAGATAGAACCAGGAATAATATTTCTAGTATCGGTAGATATTATAGGGTTTTTTAGAAAGTGTTGGTATAATTCCTCGGTGTTTGTCATGCTTTTTCGTAAAAAATATGCTGTAAAATTAATGTTTAGCATCAACAAAAAGCAAAATTACTACATTAGATAAAATTTATTTGTTTTATGAAAAGAAGCATAACGTTCTGTCTGTTTTTAATTGCCTTAACTGTAGTTTCCAATGCCCAGGTGAAGTCGCCAGACGAGTTTTTAGGTTACGACCTTGGATCGCATTTTACCCCACACTACAAGGTCGCTGATTATTTCAGGCAAACGGCTTCAGCCGCTCCAAAAAACATTAAATTAATCGAGTATGGTAAAACGAACGAAGGGAGGCCTTTATTAGTTGCCGTAATTTCATCAGAGGAAAATATTTCGAAGATCGAACAGATTCGAACAAACAATCTAAAGCTAACCACTGGTGGCAATACCAATATTGATTTAAGCAACCAGCCTGTGATCACTTGGTTAAGCTATAACGTACATGGAAACGAAGCCAATTCTACAGAAACATCAATGAAGATGCTTTACACCCTGGCTTCCGGCACCAATAAACAGGCGAACGAATGGTTAAAAAATACTGTTGTGGTAATCGATCCATGTCTGAATCCAGATGGCAGAGACCGTTATGTAAACTATTTTAACAGCGTGGTTGGTAAAACGCCAAATGCAGATCCAACTTCACGGGAGCACATTGAACCTTGGCCAGGTGGCAGACCGAACCATTATTATTTTGATTTGAACCGGGATTGGGCCTGGCAAACGCAGGTAGAGAGTCAGCAAAGGCTGGCTTTATATAATGACTGGATGCCTCAGGTGCATGTAGATTTTCATGAGCAAAGTTATAATGAACCCTATTACTTTGCACCAGCAGCAGAACCTGTTCATCAGGATGTTACCCCTTGGCAAAAAAGCTTTCAAGTCGTAGTGGGAAAAAATAATGCAAAATATTTCGATGCAGAAGGCTGGCAGTATTTTACAAAAGAGCGCTTTGATTTATTATATCCATCTTATGGTGATACCTATCCTTTATATAATGGCGCTATCGGGATGACTTACGAGCAAGGCGGCATCAGAGCGGGCTTATCGGTGGTTACTAATGATGGTGATACCCTAACTTTGAAAGATCGCATTGCCCATCATTTCACCACTGGGATGTCTACAATCGAGGTTTCCTCACAAAACCACAACAAGCTGCTCGAGGAATATAAAAAATATTTTCAACAGGAAATGACTACCTCTCCGGGAGTTTATAAAACCTTTGTGATTAAGGCCGGCAATGTGTCTCGCCAAAAGAAATTAGCCGAATTACTAAAAAAGAATAAAATCGAATTTGCCTACGGAGGAGAAAGATCTGGAAAAGGTTACGATTACGATACGCAGAAAGAAGAAAGTTTTACTTTGGGAAGGAACGATCTGATCGTAAACATTCAGCAGCCGCGTGCCGTGCTGGCCAATGTTTTATTAGAGCCTCAAACCTTGGTTACCGATTCGAATACCTACGATATCACTGCCTGGGCTTTGCCTTATGTTTATGGCTTGAAAAGTTACGCCAGCAAGGAAAGTTTTAAAGGAAAATACCCGGATCTGGCAATTGCGGATGAAACATCAAATGATCTGGAGAAACCTTTGGCTTGGTTATTCTCCTGGGGTTCTGCAGAAGATGCTCAGGTTTTAAATAAGCTTCAACAGGAAAATATTAAAGTTCGCCAGGCCGATCAGCCTTTTACGGTTTCCGGTAAAGAATATCCTGCCGGAACACTGATTGTCTTGAGAGCAGAGAATGAGAAATCAGTTAAAAATTTAAGATCAAAAGTTGTATCTGCTACAAAGCAGCTTAATAAACCCGTGATGGGGATTACCAGTGGTTTTGTAGAAAAAGGTAAAGATTTTGGATCAAATGTTTATCCCCTTCTAAAGCAACCTAAAATAGCCATCGTTTCAGGGAATGAAGTATCTTCTTTAGCTTTCGGTGAAGTGTGGTTTTACTTAGAACACGATTTGAATTTAACGCCAATTATCATCAACGCCAAAGACATCAATAATCTTGACATTAACAAAGTAAATACGCTTATTCTTCCCGATGGAAGTTACAGTGCATTTATGGGTGACGGTTTGACCGCGTGGCTCAACAAAGGTGGTAAATTAATTTTAATGGAAGATGCCGTTGAAAGTGTATTGGATAAAAAAGGCTTCAATATTAAAAAGAAGGAAGTTGTTGTGAAAAAGGATGAAAAACCTGTGCCTAGTAAACTGATCTTTAAGGATAAAGACAAAGATGACTACGAAACTTCCATTCCGGGGGCTATATATAAGGTAAATCTGGATGCCTCTCATCCTTTCGCATACGGCATCGGCAAAATTTATTATACTTTAAAAACTGACCGGAAAATATATGAGCCATTCACTGAAGGCTGGAATGTTGGAACAGTGAATGAAAGAAGTTTGATGGCTGGTGTGGTTGGAAAAAAGGTTCGTGAAGAGTTAAAATCCGGATTATTGATCGGAGTTCAGGATTTTGGTCGTGGATCTGTAGTTTATTTAGCAAATGATCCGCTTTTTAGGAACTTTTGGGAGTCTGGGAAGACACTTTTTAGTAATGTGGTATTTTGCAGGTATTAGCATTTCACCTTTCATTATTAGCTTATTTCGTGTGGTAAAATAATACTTCACGTCTTTGGGTGCAGCCTAAATTAATAAACGAAGATCAACATACAAAGTTATGGTGGCCTTCTTGAATGAAAATACATCAAAAGTTTATTGTCTTGTTATCAAGAAACTCAGGAAATTCATTGCCTCACGGCTTTTGAGATTTTGTGAGTTGATAGATTATAATTCAGACAATTCTAATAATAGAAAAAGCTTCATTTTATATATACCTTAACCAACGAAAAAAGCAATTGTTAACTAATTTGTATTTTTTATAGCACAAATTTAACTTTAAATTGTAAATAATTAGGTTTTTACCATTTTTAGGCTAAAAATTGTGATTTTTAATGGCGTTTTCTTTGATTTGTGCTGTTTTCGGGTAAAATTCACTTTTATTAGCTCGAAATACAGTATTTTTGTTACAATATATAAGTGTCTGATAGTTAATGCTTTAAGCCGATATAGAACTAGATTGCCTTAAAAACGTTAAAAAATGTTAAAAAAAACTTCCTTTCGTGAAGGTCAAAACCTAATTTAGATTATCACTAATCATTAACTAACCTATTTCTAAACTATGAAAAAACTTCTACAGAGTTTGTTCATTTTGATGTTTGTTGCTTTTTCGGCAATAGCACAAGATCGAACAATATCGGGTACAGTTACATCTGCGGACGACAAACTCCCTCTTCCCGGAGTAAATGTAAAAATTAAAGGTGCACAGGGCGGCACCGTCACTGGAGCGGATGGAAAATTTGCCGTAAGAATTTCCTCGGGTGCAACGGCATTAGAATTTAGCTCAATTGGATTCACCACACAAACGGTCACGATCGGCACTTCAGGAACCATCAATGTTGTATTGGCCGGAGATGCCACTTCATTGAGTGAAGTCGTTGTAACGGGGCTGGGTGGTACAAGAGATCAAAAGGCCTTAGGATATTCTGTTGCCAAAGTAGATGGAGATCGATTGAACAATGCGAGAATTACTGATGTTAATACTGCTTTAGCAGGTAAAGTTGCTGGTGTTCAGTTAAATGGTTCTCCAAGCTCATCATTTGATAATGCTTCTATTATCATTCGAGGCATTAATGGCGTATCATTAGGCGCTCCCCTATTTGTTATTGATGGTACACCAACCACGGCTGATAACGTTAATATGGATAATGTGGAAAGCTTAACTGTTTTAAAGGGTGCGGCAGCAGCAGCATTATATGGGCAAAGAGCTTATAATGGTGTAGTCGTAATAACCAATAAAAAGGGTTCAAGAAAGCCAGGTACCTCGGTTGAATTAAACACGGGCTATACTGCGGAGAAGGCTGCTTTATTGCCGGATTACCAAAATGAATATGCAGGCGGTTATACTGCTGAATGGCCAACGTTTGTATATGATCCCGCTATCCATCCTGCGTCATGGGCATCGTTTAATGGTCAAAAAATGTTGGAATATGGTGCAGATGCGAGTTTTGGTCCTAAAATCGATGGTAGTCAATATAGACCATATTATAGCTGGCTGCCAGGAGAAAATTTCGGTAAAACGGTGCCAATTACTGCTCAACCTGATAATATAAAGGATTTTCTTCAAACTGGTGGTAACTTCAATACCTCTATCGCTTTTACTACTGGTGGTGATGCCTATAACTTACGTGTAGGTTATACCAACCAAACCAGAACCTTGATTCAGCAGAACTCAAACAGAAATATTAATATCTTCAACATTAACGGAAGTTATGATATCAGTAAAAAATTAACTGTTTCTACAGATTTACAATTTTCGAGAGAAGAAAGAAGAGGTCAGCCTTATGAAGGTTACAGAAATGACGGTTTAAATATTGTTCAGGGTTTCAACCAGTGGTTTCAAAGACAGCTGGATATGAAAGAGATGGAATCCAATCAAACGCTGGCTAACGGGAATCCAACTTCCTGGAATATTGGGGATCCAAATGGCAGTGGAGATTTAGATGCCATTGGCACGCCTCAATATTGGGATAATCCATTTTGGGTCGCAAATAATAATTTCCGTACGGCCAGAAGAAATAGAATTTTCGGTAACCTGGGCTTAAAGTATAATATCACAAATGAATTAGCTTTACAAGGCTTAATTCGTGCCGATGTGAATACTTTGTTGGGTGATGAACGCATGGCAACAGGCGGTTTACAACAAGATTATTTTAAAACAACATCTAATAATAACAACGAGTTTAACTATGAGTTGAATGCAACTTACAAAAAATCGTGGGGCGACTTTAGCTTTGATGCTTTATTAGGTGGTAACATTAGACATGAACGAAGAGAAGGTTTGAATATGGAAACTGCAGGCGGTTTGAGTTTCCGTAATTATTTCAATATTGCAGCCTCTGTAGCAAGACCAATTACGGCTAATACCTTTTATGAGAAAGAAGTAAGAAGCGTATACGGAAAAGCATCATTAGGTTACAAAGGTTTCCTATATCTGGATGTTACAGGTAGAAACGATTGGTCATCTGTTTTTGCACCAGACTTGAACTCTTATTTTTATCCATCTGTTTCTGGATCATTTGTTGCATCTCAGTTTTTTTCCGAACCCTTAAAAAATATAGTTTCATTTGCGAAACTTAGGGCATCTTATGCAAAAGTAGGCTCGGATTTAGATCCTTTCCAATTGATGTTGCAGTATAATATCAGACAGTCTTATGGTGACAATGCGGCAATTAATATCGGGGATCAATTGAGAGACGGAAGGATTAAACCAGCCTTATCTGGTTCGATTGAGGTGGGTACAGAGTTGAAATTTTTAAAAGATAGAATTGGAATTGACTTTTCTTACTATAAAAACAGCAATAAAGATCAGATCATCTCTGTTACTGCCAATGGTGCGACTGGATTTTCAAGCAATTTGATCAATGCAGGAAAGTTAACAAACAGAGGATTAGAGTTGGCTTTAACAGGTACGCCGATTAAATCTGGAAATGTATCATGGGACATTTCTGTAAATTATAGCAGAAGCAGAACAATTGTTGATGAAATTACACCTGATCAGGATAATGTTTTATATGAAAACTCTACCTTCTTCGGGAGCAGCTTAAACTTAACAAAAGGTGAAGAATGGGGCAGAGTGTTGGGTAATAAATTCAACAGAGATGCTAGTGGAAATATGATTATTGGCGCTAGCGGTCAGCCAACCTTTAGCACAGCGCAATTTATAGGTTTTGCAAGACCACGATATAATGGCGGTGCATTTAGTTCATTAAGGGTTTATAATTTTGACTTTTCATTCTCTTTAGATTTCCAAAAGGGTGGTTTATTCAATTCAACAACTCGTGCATTTAATATGGGAAGCGGGCTTTCTACAGAAACGCTTGGTGTAAATGATAAAGGAGTTGACTGGAGATTACCTGTATCTCAAGGCGGTGGTTATAAATTTGCTGGCGTTCTCGCCAATGGTCAACCTAACAATAGATACATCGAAGCTAGTGCTGCTTTTTATACTGGCATGCAGAATGGTGCAGGTGAAATGTTCATGATCGACGCTTCATATTTAAAGTTAAGAGAAGTAAGATTAGGTTATTCGGTACCAGCACGCTTTCTTAAAACGAAGCTAGGTTTAGTAAAATCTGCGAATCTTGGCTTAATCGTAGGTAATGCATGGCTAATTTCAGCTCCTGGAAAAAAATATGGAGTAGATCCTTCAGAGTTAGAAAATTTCTGGCAAGAAGGTGGTCAGTTGCCTCAAACCAGAACTTTTGGTTTTAATTTGAGACTTGGCTTTTAATTAATTAATAGAAAGAAATCATGATTAAGATAAAACAATATATAGCGCTTTCACTTGTTTTTACAAGTATTATGCTGAATGGGTGTAAAAAACCTGGTGATTTTGGAGATATGAATATTGATCCTACTCAGGTTCCAAATCCGACTACCAAATCTCTTTTCACAAACTCATTACAAGCACTTTCGGGTTCTGTAACCACTACTACCGGCCAGGCTCAAAGCTTGCCTGCGCTTGTGATAGGACCAAATATAGGTTTCATTTGGGCGCAGCACATGTCTGAGGGTCCATATCTGACCAGCTCAAATTATGCAGATGCAGCCGCAGGCCAATCCTATTGGGCATTCTATACTGGCGCATTAATCAATCTTAAGAAGATTATAGATGCAAATAATGCTGGAGGCCTTGAAGCTGAAGTAACTGCGAATGGTTCAAAAAATAATCAGCTTGCAGCTGCAAGGATTCTAAAAGCATTCGTATTTTGGAAATTGACGGATAGATGGGGCGATTTGCCTTATGAAGAGGCGCTTTTAGGTGCAGGGAACTTAACGCCAAAGTATCAAAAACAAGAGTTGATTTATGCTGATTTATTTAAGGAATTAAAAGAAGCTTCAGCGCAAATAGATGGGGGTGCAGGTATCCAGGGGGATATTCTTTTAGGTGGAGATATGGCGATGTGGAAAAAATTCGCAGCTACACAAAGATTATTTATGGCTTTAAGGCTTTCGAAATTATATCCCTCAGCTGGAGGATTAGCTTCTACAGAATTTAATGCTGCACTTCCTGAGGTAATTGGAGCAGGTGAAGATATTGCGTATCAATATTTGTCTGGAGATCCAATTAATAACAATCCTTGGTATGTTAACTATTCTGTTTCCAACAGAAATGATTTCGCGGTTAGTGAGCCATTGGTTCGTTATATGAGAGCAAATGGTTCTGGAACAGATCCAAGATTACCGATTTTTGCTGAAACGCTACCGAATGGAACAGTTCGTGGATTGGAATACGGTAGGACAACACAGGTTAATATCCCAAATGCTTATAGCCGTTTAGGAACTGCGTTTAGACAACAGGACTCTCCAGGTTATTGGCTAACTTATGCACAGGTGTGTTTTGCGAAAGCAGAAGCGGCTAAACTCGGTTGGATCGCTGGTGGAGATGCTTCGGCAAAAACATTTTATGAAGAAGGTATTGATTCTTCATTAGCGCTTTATGGTGTGGCATCGCCAACATTTAAAACTCAAACTGGCATTGCGTATGTACCTGCTACGGCCATTCAACAGATTTCGACTCAAAGGTGGATTCATCTTTTCCTTAATGGATGGGAAGCATGGTCTGAATGGAGAAGAACAGGGTTCCCTGTTTTAACTCCCGGTCCTGGTTCAACTAATACCGGTGGCGGTATTCCAAGAAGACAAGCGTATCCGGTGGCCGATAAAACCTCGAACAGGATCAATTATGAGGCTGTTATTGTGCAGCAAGGTCCAGATAATATCAATACAAGAATGTGGTGGGATAAACCAAATCCTTAAAAAGAGGGAGCCTTAGCACAGTCATAGTCGGAAGATTTTTCTTCCGACTATTTTTGTTTTAAGAAGGTTAGTTTTATCAGAATAAACTACTCTAATCAAATATTTATCTTGCTTTTTTGATTATTAATTTTATATTACAGACTGACAATCAGTAAGATATGGTATATTTATGAACAACACCACGGTAAAACAGCTGCTTGGCGTCATTCCCTAGGCGCTTTTATCGAATTTGTCTCTTATTACCAGGATCGACCATTATGTAAAGTTCTGCAGGGCAATAAGCCATTTTATTTACTACTCTATGCCATCCTAAAAAATGACAGGCTGAGCCAGCAAACCCTGGAAGGCACATTTAATGATTCTGTCTTCAATATGCTTTTCCATCTCGATGAAGATGAAACGGTACGCAGAAGTTCTATCTCTGAGCGGTTGTCCAAGGTTGATCCTGACTATTTTATGCAGATGTATGAATGTATCTACGAGAAATTTTCCAGGGCATATACATCCACAGAGCGGAAGAAGATAACTTGATAAGGACAGATAGTTCCATGGTCAGCAAAAGTGTCAGTAAGCTCATGGAAAGGATTGAGCTCGCTCATTCATTACTGAGGGAATGGAGCTCGATCTGGGTGAATCAGTATTGGTTAGCGACTGTAAGGTTCAGCTTTACACCGGTATTCCCATTAATAAAAAACTTATTAAAATGTGCTATAATTCAAATAGACTTGTATCGTTATTTGCCCGTTAGAAAGAAATAAGTATCACATAGTATGGTATATACTAAAATAGTCATCCAGGTTTTCAATTACATTGTTCTCAAGTGCAATAGTGACGGTTTCCAGTTGCACTCTTCAATTTAGCCCAAGTTAATACGATTGTTTAATATTTTACTCATATTTTGAGATGCTTACGGTTTTACAAAAAATGTAAAATTCTGATTGTAGTATATATAGCTAAAAAGGAATATTAGTCAGAAATTCGCTATTTATTGTATTAGTCCTGTGTCAAAATCGTTTTTTTATGGCTAATTATTGTGCTATTTTCCACAGCTATAATCTTTTTTTTCACCAAATTTACTTATAAAAAATTTTATTTTTTTTATTAAATGTTTGATTATAAGGTTGTTGTGTATTTACTTCAAGAGGTTGTTAAAAAATGTTAAAAAAAATTTTCTGTGATGACTCTCAAAGCTTAAATTAGGAGAATCATTAATCATTAACTAACCTATTTTTAAATTATGAAAAAACTTCTACAAAGTTTGTTCATATTCCTGTGCATGGCTACGGCTGCATATGCGCAAGATAGAACAATCACTGGTACAGTTACTTCAACGGAAGACAAATTACCAATTCCTGGAGTAAGTGTTAAAGTACAAGGTGCTCAAATTGGTACCGTAACCGATGCAAATGGTAAATACTCTCTCAGAGTTCCATCTGGATCAAATACCCTAAATTTTTCTTTCATTGGTTTCGTTACTCAAAGCAGAAACGTTGGTACCTCTGGCGTAGTAAATGTTGCCTTGGCGGGGGATGCCGCTTCTCTTGACGAAGTAATCGTAACTGCTGCAGGTTTAACGGCCAGTAGAAGATCTTTGGGTACAGTAAATACCACTATTAAATCTGAACAGTTAATCGCTGCTAAACCGACCAATATTGCTAGTGGTTTATTGGGTAAAGTAGCAGGTTTGCAAATTAACGGAACGTCGGGCGGAACAAATCCTAATTTCAGGGTTGTGTTGCGGGGACAGAGGTCTCTAACAGGTAACAACGAGGCCCTTGTTGTTTTGGATGCGGTTATTGTGCCTAACTCTGTATTAGGTAATCTAAACCCCGAAGATATTGATAATGTAACTGTTTTAAATGGAGCAAGTGGTGCTGCACTTTACGGTTCTGATGCATCAAATGGTGCCTTAATCATTACAACAAAAAAAGGTAAGCAAGGTAAGCTGGAAATTAAAGCACAGCAAAGTGTAACAGTTGAGCAGGTTGCGTTCTTTCCTAAATTACAACAACAATTTGGTGGCGGTTCGGATAATGACTTAAAATTGTACTTAGGTTATGAGAACCAACAGTTTGGACCCGCTTTTGATGGTGTGCCAAGAGAGATTGGTTTGCCTCTCGCAAATGGTACGGTAAGAACAAGTCCGTACGAATGGGGTAACGATAAATACGACTTTTGGGACAATGGATTAACCAGCCAAAGTGATTTATCCTTATCATCTGGTGATGAAAAAGGAACATTATTTATTTCTGGCCAATATGTTGATGTAAGTGGTACACTTCCAAAAGACAGATTTAATAAAGCAAATGTGCGTTTCAATGGAACTAGAAATTTACTTAAAAACCTGTCAACTTCCTTTGCCTTGAGTTATGCTCAAAATCGTTATAATCAAACGACCTCGACAGGGTTTTATGATCAGATGTTGCAGAGTCCTGGTAACTTACCTATAACTTCATTCAAAGACTGGAAAAATGATCCTTTCGCTGATCCAAGTGGTTATCCGAATGCATATTATACCAATCCTTACTTCAGTATTGATAACTTCCGTGAAAACGTTAGAAATGACTATTTCACCGGAAGCTGGGATTTAAAATACAGCCCGGCAACCTGGGTTGACTTAACTTATCGGGTAGGATTTAACAGCAGAAACAATTCTGGTAAATCATATTCTGATATTTACAGATTTAACGACTATATCAAAACAAGACCTGAAATTGGTGCTTATAAAAGAACTGATGTTGTGGGTGCTGTAACTGACAACTCATTATATACAGGTCGTATAACGAATGAGTTTCAAGCGTCATTCAAAAAAACCGTAAACGACTTCAATTTTAATTTAATTGCTGCTGCATTTTTGCGTCAGGATCGTACCAAATCTTTAGAGGCTTCTGTTAGTGGATTGGTTCAGCCAGGATTGTTTAACCTTAGCAATAGTACAAATACCCCTACTGCAACCGAGACAAACTATTTGGCACGTCAGCAAGCCATTTATGGATTGTTAAATGTGAGCTTTAAGAATTATTTATTCTTGAGTGCCACAGCACGTAACGACTGGGATTCTCGTTTATCTGCTTCAAATAGATCATTCTTCTATCCATCTGGAACAATCTCATTTGTACCAACAGACGCGATTCCTGCATTGAAAGAAATCAAAGCAATTGATTATATCAAATTAAGAGCTGGTTTATCTAAAGTAGGTTTGGTAAACGTAGGTGGTGCTACGAATACTTTAGGTGCTTATCGCTTAGATGCTACTTTTAATCAGAACTCTGGTTTCCCTTATAATGGGATAGGTGGATTTACAGTAGGTAATAGCATTGTATCTCCAAACATTACACCTGAGTTTTCTTACTCTTTTGAAGCTGGTGCAGACATGTCCTTTTTAAAAGATAGGATTAATGCAAGTTTTACTTATTATAGTACTAAAACCAAAAACCAGACGGTAACAGCTGCGGTTGCTAACTCTTCAGGATTTAGTAATTATCTGTTAAACGCCGGACAAACCAGTAGCAAAGGTATTGAGACTACCTTAGGCTTTGTTCCTGTGAGAACATCTAACTGGACAGTTACTGTAGCCGCAAACTATGCCCATTACAAAAACATGGTTGATGAGTTGTTAGCTGGAATTCCAAGCATAAACTTATCCAACACAACAAATGCAGGTTCTTATGGAATTGCTGGTCAGCCATTCCCGGTGTTACAAGGTAGATCTTATAACAGAGATCCTCAGGGAAGAGTTATTGTTGACCGTGTTACAGGTTATCCTTCCGGAAGCTCTACCTTATCTATTTTTGGTAATGCTGCTCCAACTGATATCTTCGGCATTAACCTAAGTGCAACCTTTAAAGGAATTACATTAACAGCCCTGGCTGAATACAGGGGAGGTTATTCGGTGTATAACGGAATTGGTTCTAATAGTTTAGATTTTAGTGGTGCAGGTATCAATACGGTTGCCTATAACAGGGAACGGTTTGTTATCCCTAACTCTTCTTATCTAGACCCGGCAACTAATACCTATGTTCAAAATACAAATATTACCATCAAAGATGGCGGGCCAGGCTACTGGACTATCGGTGGTCCAAGAACGAGCATAGATGAAAACTACATTACTTCAGGTAACTTTTGGAAAATAAGAGAGATTACTTTAGGTTACGATTTTCCGAAATCACTTTTAGCTAAGTCTAAATTTATCCAAGCGGCAAGAATCAGTGCTCAGGGACGTAACTTATTTATTTTCTTGCCAAAAACTAACGTATATACAGATCCTGAATACAACAGTAATTCAACTACTAATAGTGGCAACGGAGTTGGTTTAAATGGAACGCAAACGCCTCCATCCCGTTATTATGGCGCTACGTTATCACTTACTTTTTAATACAGAAATCATGAAAAAGATATTTATATTATTTTTTGCAGCTACCGTTGGTATCTCCTTATCATCATGCAAAAAATACCTTGATGTTAATACAAATACCAATCAACCCATTTCGGGTACACCAGAGCTTGTGCTTCCTCAGGCAATGACTGCTGTAGCAAACTTAACATGGGGACAAACTGCACTCGAGGGAACAATACCTAATCCAGGGAATGCGACGACTACTGCATCGTTTAACTTTTATGGTTCACAAGTTGTGGGCTATGCCGCAAATGGTGGTGGCGTAAGTGGCTGGGGAGCTATTATTTCCTATGATTATGCGTCAACAGATTGGCAACGGTTATGGAGCAATAGCTATGATATTGCCAATGACTTTCAGTATGTAATTGATCGTACGGAGGGATTAGCTGGTTATGCTCAATTTAACGCGGCGGCCAAGTTGATGAAAGCTTATACCTTTCAGAGACTAGTGGATCAATATGGAGATTTACCTTATAGCGACGCGTTAAAAGGTGCTGCAAGTGTTACGCCTAAATATGATAAAGCGACAGATGTTTACAAAGCTTTGGCAGATCTTTGCGATGCGGCAGTTGTCGCATTTAAAGCTAACCCAACAGCGGCGAGTAATTTTAAGAGTGCAGATGTAATGTTTGGTTCAAGCGCAACACCTGCCGCAGAGATCACAAGATGGATACAATTTGCCAACACACTTAAATTAAGATTGATTGTTAGGGCCGGAAATAAGGTAGCCTTTTCGAACAGAAATTTTGATGCGGCTGGTTTCCTAACTGATGATGCATCGATCAACCCTGGTTATGCTAAAGTAATTGGAAAGCAAAACCCAGCGTGGAATGGTTTTGCCTACTCTGCAGCAAATGCAGCTGCGGCTTCAGGTTCAAATTATGTGCCTACTCCGTTCATTATGAGTTATTATAATGGTACTAAATTAACCGATCCGGCGCGTGCTAATGTGGTTTATAAATCGGGAATAGCAACAGCAACGAATCAGTTGGGTAATCAATTGGCTACAGCTGGTCGTGGAGCTACACCCAACTCCTGGTTTAGAGGTACCAGCGCAACTTCTTTTGAGGCAATTGGAATTTTCAAAGGTCCAGATGCGGCTCAACCTGTTATCTTAGCTGCAGATAGTTATTTTTTACAAGCGGAAGCTGCCTTAACTGGCATAATCACAGGTTCTCCACAATCTTTGTTTAACCTTGGTATCCAGTCATCATTCAGATACCTGTATAAAAACAATACTGGTGCTGTTGCTGCCGGGAAAGACCCTGTTGCTGATGCAACCGCTTATCAAGCTGCAAATGCAACCAGATATATCGCAAATTATGGTTTAGCAACGAGCCAGGCACAACAGCTGGAAGCGATTATTACTCAAAAGTACATTGCATTAAATCTAATTTTTGGAGATGAGGCATGGAATGAGTTTAGAAGAACAGGTTATCCGGTAAGCAACCCCGATATCAGTGCTGCTACCCCTGCACAAACAATTGTTTCTATTGCCGGGGTTTCAACCGCACCAGATAGATTACCAACAAGATTACTCTATCCAAGTACAGAGTTTACTTATAATGGTGCAAATGTGCCAACTGATATTAATAAGTATTCTACCAAAATATTCTGGGCTAGATAGAAAGTTATTTAAATTTAAACGAAAAGAAATGAAAAGAATATTTCAAAACCTGGCAATAGTATTTGTCGTATTGACATTAAGTTCTTGCCTTAAGTCTGATCCACTTATTGGACCAGATGCGCCTAATAGCGCTGGTGCAATTATTGAATTTGACAATCCGGATTTTATCGCCTCTGGCTCTTTAACAGCCAGTGTAAAATTAGCACGTTATCAGCTTACACTTGCAAAAGGAACAGCTTCTCCGTTAAATATCCGTGTTAACTATAGTGGCACAGGTAAACCAGCACCATCAGATGTAACCGTAGCAATTGGAATTGATGCTGCTGCACTTACTTTGCACAATACTCAGGCAAGCAGATCGTATACCTTAATTCCGGCGGGGTGGTATACCCTACCCATTACTGTAGTTATTCCCTCTGGTCAGACTGGTGTAAACTTCGTTATTCCTATCAATACCAATAACTTTGTAACAGGATCTACATACGCCCTTCCATTGAAAATTAATACTGCATCTCAAGGAACAATCAGTGGTAATTTTGGTTCAATTATAGTAGCAGTTGCTGCGAACTAATAGAGTTAAAAAAATCCAAAAAGCCATCCAATTAATTTTGGATGGCTTTTTTTTTGAATTAAAACGAGTAACTATATTGTAGTAGTAATCTTATTCAAACAAGACATCATCTATTCGCATTTAAAGCATGCCACTATAAATACTTTGCCATCTGAGCGTCATTTATTCTTTCATGTTGTTAAATAATGTTAAATACTGTCTTCACAACATTACATTTGCCGTCTTAAAAATTAATCATTTCTACTAACTTAAATTTCATGAAAAAACTTCTACAAAGTTTGTTCGTACTTTTGTTTATCGCTGTATCAGCGATGGCACAAGAAAGAACAATCACTGGTACAGTTACTTCACAGGATGACAAATTACCAATTCCTGGTGTAACTGTAAAGGTTAAAGGTGCTTCAGCTGGAGCCGTAACGGATTCGAATGGTAAATATTCTGTAAGTGTTCCTTCGGGATCTAACACATTAGAATTCAGTTATATCGGGTACGTAACTAAAACGCAAATTATTTCCTCAGGCAGTGTAATAAATGTTGTCCTAACAGGAGATGCAACAACGTTGACAGATGTTGTTGTTGTTGGTTATGGTACCACAACCAAACAGGCATTCACGGGTTCGGCAAAGACAGTTGATGCAGCACAATTAGAGAAAAAGAGAGTGTCAAATTTATCGCAGGCATTAGCTGGTGAAGTTTCTGGCGTTCGTGTTATTACGCAAAGTGGCCAACCAGGTACGGAATCAAAAGTTCGTATTAGAGGTATTGGTTCAGTATCGGGAAATCGCGATCCTCTGTATGTTGTAGATGGTGTTCCATTTTACGGAAGTTTAAATTCTGTTAATATCAATGACATTGAGTCAACAACGGTGTTAAAAGATGCAGCCGCTACAGCTATTTATGGCTCAAGAGGTTCAAACGGTGTTGTTTTAATTACGACTAAATCTGGAAGAGGTAAAAGTTCATTCATCGAGGGCGATGTTAACTTTGGTACCAATATGGCGCTATTGCCTCGTTATGATGTTATTAAATCTCCAGAAGAATTTATTGGTTTAGCTTGGGAAGGTCTATACAATCAAGGTAGAGGTTTAGCTACTCCATTAAACGATGCTGCAGCGATAACATATGCAAACAATAGAATTTTTGGCCCAACTGGTGGAGGTCTGCCAGCTGCATCTAACATTTGGAATTCTACAGGTGCTAATTTGATTGATCCGGCTACAAGACAAGTAAGATCTGGTGTAACCAGAAAATTTGATCCTGAAAACTGGGAAGATTTTGCATTTCAAAATTCGGCACGTACAGAAGCAAATGTAAGAATTGGTGGTAGTTCAGATAAAACAAGTTATTTTACTTCGTTAGGTTATTTAAATGATATAGGTTATTCTATTAAATCTAATTACAAGCGCTTAAATGCCAGGTTAAACTTAACACATGAAGTTAAGCCGTGGTTAATTGGTGGCATGAATTTGGGCTACACCAATTCAAAAAGAAACTTCGGTGGCCAAACCTCTGATTCAGGTAGCGTTTTCTGGTTTGTGGATAACATTCCCCCAATTTATCCTTTGTTCTTAAGAGATGCTAATGGTGGATTTGTTCAAGATCCAGTTTTTGGTGGAAATCAATACGATTATGGAAATGCGGGTAGAAGATTTGGTTCATTAACCAATGCAATTGCTGATACTCAATATAACACAGACAGAGATGACAGAAATGAGTTAAACGGAAATGTCTCTTTAACAGCTAAAATTATTCCAGGTTTAACTTTCGAGAATACTTTTGGCTTACAATACTATAACAATGAGAGCGTAACCAGAAATAACAAATATTATGGATCTGCAGCTTCTCAGGGTGGTGCTATCTATTTAGAAAATACAAGCTTAATGTCTTATAATCTTTTAAACTTATTAAGATATAAGAAAACTTTTGGAGAAAATAGCTTCGAAGCCTTAGCAGCACACGAGGTAACAGATTGGAAATTGAAAACGTTACAAGCTTCAAGGTACAATTTGATTCTAAATGACTCTGAAGATTTAAATAACGGTACAGTAACAAATCCAAGTAACTCTTATATTGAGCAATATAAACTAGAAAGTTATTTCGGACAGATCAATTACGATTATCAGAAGAAATACTTCTTATCTGGAAGTTTGAGGAGAGATGGCTCGTCTAGATTTAAAACAAATAGATGGGGAACTTTCGGTTCAGTAGGTGCTGGTTGGTTAGTATCTAGTGAAGAGTTTATGAAATCTCAGAATATCTTCAGTTCATTGAAATTAAAGGCGAGTTATGGTTTGATCGGTGATCAAGGTGGGGTTGGATACTATCCTGGATACAACACTTTCAATATTGATAACGTAAATGATCAACCAGGACTTTCAATTGATCTAGTGGGTAACCCGGACTTAACCTGGGAAACTTCTAAAATGTTTCAAACGGGTATTGAATTTAATTTAGGTACCTATTTGACAGGTTCCATTGACTACTATTTAAAAAATACTGATGACCTAATTTTTGACAGAAGAATTGGGCCGTCAAGTGGATACGCTATTGTTAAAGTTAACGGAGGTTCATTAAGAAATCAAGGTGTAGAATTTGATTTTACTGGCCACATTCTTAAAAAGAAAGATTTTTACCTGGATTTGGGAATCAATGGTGAAATTTTCTCTAACAAAATGACAGCTATGCCAATTGATCCATCAACAGGTTTAGCAAAACCAATTGATGTTCAAGGAAACTATGCATGGTCGGTTGGTCATTCAATTTACGATTTTTATGTTCGTAAGTACACTGGAGTAGACGCTGCAGATGGTAGATCAACATGGGAAGCGTATTACTTAGATACTAATAATAATGGTGTTCCTGATGGTGGTTTATTAGAAAACCAGGCCGGTGAATACATTGGTTCTTTAGGATCATACTTAGCTGCGAATCCAGACAAAGAAGGTCAGTTAAAGAAAACCACTACAAAAACTTATCAAAATGCTACTCAGCAATATGATGGCCGTTCTGCAATTCCTGATGTAAGAGGAGCAATTAACTTGACTACTGGTTATAAAGGTTTTGATTTAAGTATTCAAATGCTTTATAGTTTAGGTGGTTATGTTTACGACGGAGCATACGCAGGTTTAATGGGTAATGGTTTAATTGCAAATAACAACTGGCATAAAGATATTTTGAACAGATGGCAGTCTCCAAGTCAGCCCGGTGATGGAATGGTTCCAAGAATTTCGAACAACCAGGATGCAAACGTAAGCTCTGCATCATCACGTTTTATCACAAAAGCTGATTATTTCTCGCTTAATAACGTACGTTTAGGATATACGTTCACTAAAAAAATAACTGATAAATTAGGTTTGGCAGGTTTAAGTTTATGGGTTTCGGGAGATAATCTTTATTTAGGTACAGCACGTGCAGGATTAAATCCAATGACTGCAGAACCTGCAAACAGTACTGAAACCGGAGGTAGTGATACATACAGATATTCTCCTTTGTCTACTGTTTCTGCTGGTTTAAGAGTTAAGCTTTAATATTAAACTTATCAAAATGAAAAATACTAAATACATATATATCGCATTTGCACTTCTGGTGTTTGCAAGTGGGTGTAAAAAAAGTTTCTTGGATGAAAGACCAAGTGAAAAGGTTTCTCCTGAACAAATTAGTGAAGAAGCCTTAAGAGATCCATCGGTATTAAATGCATATACAAGGGGTTTATATTCCAGTATGTATAATACCGGAACAGGTGGTACAACTGGTCATGATGATTTTGGTCAAAAGGGATATGATATCTTTTCTGATATGTTAGCATCAGATATGGCTCTTGGATCACTTAATTATGGCTGGTATAGCACAGTAATTAGATATCAGGCTACAAAAGACTTTACTCAGAATGCTGCATACATCCCTTGGCGTTATTATTACCAGATTATCTTCGGTGCTAACTCATTAATTGATGTTTTAGGAGGAAATAATGCAACTTTTACCAATAAAACATTAGCACACAGTATGGGTCAGGCCAAAGCGATGCGTGCTTATGCATATTTTTATCTAACTCAGTTTTATGCACCACAAGGTTATGGAACAGGATCTGAAAAGATTCTACCTCTTTATACTGATGCTAAAACAACTAATCAACCACTTGTTACTTCCGCAGTAATCTTTGATCAAATGATTAAAGATTTAACAGATGCAACGACATTGTTAGCTGATTTTGGAAGAGGTAGCAAGGGAGAAATAAATGCAGATGTAGCAAAAGGTTTATTGGCTTACGTTTATGCAGCCAGAGGTACAACTTCAGACTTAGCACAAGTAGTATCATTAACAGATCAAATCATTCCTAAATTTCCGGTTTTAGCCAAAGCAAATGTAACTACCGATGGATTTAACAATTTGCAAAATAGTGCAAACTGGATGTGGGGAGCTGATCTTCAGATCTCGAGTAACTTGGATTTAATTTCTTGGTGGGGCCAAATCGATATCTTCACCTATAGCTATGCATGGGCAGGAGATCCTAAATTTATCGATGATAAATTATACGCATCTATCCCTGCTGATGATACCCGTAAAGGACAGTTTGATGATAATGCAGATTACGGTGGTCTTTTGCCAACTGGAAAGTTCTTTGATCCAGCAAGGATTGAAGGTGGTCAAAGAACGGTGATCACTGACTACGTATATATGCGGGTTGAAGAAATGATTCTTTTAAATGCTGAGGCAAAGGCTAGATTAAATCAGGATGCACCTGCCAGAGCTGAGCTTAAAAAACTATTAGCAGAGCGTGTTGCTAACCCTAATTTTATTGATGGATTGAGTGGCGCACCTTTGAAAGAAGAGATTTACAAGCAAACGCGTATCGAGCTTTGGGGAGAAGGAAAAGTTTATTTAGCTATGAAACGTAATAAGCATTCAATTACCAGAGGAACAAACCATTTGTTCTTTGCAGGAGATACATTTGCTTACGATGCTGATGAATTAACTTTCCCTATACCACAGGCAGAGGTGATTAATAATCCTAACCTGAATAAATAGTAAATTCAATATTATTAATAGATAAAAGCCAATTTTCGAAAGAAAGTTGGCTTTTTTTGCATTAAATAGCTCACTATAAGTAGTTGCTGGGGTTTTTTCTAGCCATTTCATCATTTTTATGTAAAAAACATCGTTTTAAATAAGCTAAAAGCATTAAGTACTAAGTTTAGCATTGCGTCTGAGGGATTTATCTATTAAATTGCAGATTCATTTAAAAATCAAACAAACTAATTTAAATTCATGAAAAAACTTTTACAAAGTTTGTTCGTGCTTCTGTTTGTTGCATTTAATGCAATGGCTCAAGACCGAACAATTAGTGGAACAGTAACGTCCGCAGATGATGGACTTCCTCTTCCTGGCGTTAGTGTTAAGGCAATTGGTACTCCGAATGTTACGATAACAGGTACGGATGGTAAGTATTCAATCAAAACGTCAGTTTCAGCTCAAAGCCTTCAATTTTCCTACTTGGGTTTTGTAACAAAAACAATCAATTTAACGGCTTCTTCTCTGGTTAATGCTAGCCTGGCTAGCGATTCTCAGGCATTATCTGATGTTGTCGTAGTTGCTTATGGAACGCAAAAAAAAGAAGCTTTAACTGGTTCCGTGGCGCAGTTAAGTAAGGCTGACTTAGAAGACAGACCACTTACAAACGTTAACAGCGCTCTTTCAGGAATGGCTCCGGGTATTCAATCAACCGGCGGGAGTGGGCAACCCGGCTCTAGTGGATCAATTAGAATTCGCGGTATTGGTTCCATAAATGCATCAAGTGCACCACTCTATGTTGTAGATGGTGTCCCTTATGATGGATCAATTGCAAACTTGAACATGAATGATGTTGAAAATGTTTCTGTACTGAAGGATGCGTCTTCTTCAGCTCTTTATGGGTCCAGAGCTGCAAATGGCGTGGTAATTATTACAACTTCAAAAGGTAAAAAAGGAAAAGAAAGTTTAAATCTTGCCCTTAGTCAAGGCTTTAGCTCGCGGGGTATTCCGGAATATGAAAGGGTTGATGCTTTTCAATATTATCCCTTGGCTTGGCAAGCGTATAGAAACAGCTTGGTTTATCCTGCATCAGGCACCGCTCAAACACCAGTTGCGGCTGGTACAGCAGCAAGTAATGCGATTAAAGGTTTGTTAGGTTATAACCCGTTTAATGTCGCGGATAATGCAATTGTAAGTGCTGATGGATTAATCAATCCGAATGCAGCACTAAAATATAATGATTTCGACTGGACAGAGCCCTTAGAGCGAGTAGGTCAAAGAACTGATGTAAATCTGAATTACAGTGGCGGAAATGAGAAATCTGATTATTTTGCTTCTTTTGGCTATTTAAATGATAAAGGTTATGTAGTGAGGTCAGATTATAGTAGATATACTGGTCGAGTGAATGTTAACACAACTCCCCTAAGCTGGTTTAAAACCGGATTAAACTTATCGGCAAACATTACCAAATCAAACCAAGCCAGTACAGGTGCCAGTTCTTATAACAATATCTTTTTCTTTGCTAGAAATATTGGCCCAATTTACCCAGTGTATGAGCACAACGCAAACGGGGATTTGGTATTAGATGCTAATGGAAACAAGATTTATGACCTCGGAGCTGTAAGAGGTGCAGGTGGAAGTCCAGGTAGGCACGTTATTCAGGAAACGCTCCTCAATTCAGATTTATTCCGTAGAAATGTAGTTAGTGCACGTACTTATGGAGAAGTTCGGTTCTTGAAAGACTTTACGTTTACGCCAACAATCAGCGTAGATGTGAGCAACAACGACGCTTCTACTTATGATAACAAAATTGTCGGTGACGGTGCTCCTGGCGGTAGAGCAACAAAAAATGCAGCAACGCAAACCAGTTATACTTTTAACCAAATTTTGAAGTATGCGAAAACCTTCTCCAAAAATAATATTGAAGTATTGGCCGGCCATGAAAACTATAACTTCAAATATGATTATTTAACGGGTTCAAGAAATACCCAGGTTTTGGACGGAAACACAGAACTCGGGAATTTTACAACCACTAGTAATTTAAATTCATACCTGGATCGTTATACAATCGAATCATATCTATCTCAGGTGAATTACAATTATGATGGAAAATATTTTTTAAACGGATCGTTTAGAGCAGATGGATCATCTAAATTTTCTACAGAAACGCGCTGGGGTAATTTCTTTTCTGTTGGAGGTGCCTGGTTAATTTCTGCAGAGAAGTTTATGGAAAACTTAAGTGCTATCAATTATCTAAAACTTAGAGCTTCGTACGGATCAGTAGGGAATGATAGAATTTTAGATGCCGACGGGAATGAAACTTACTATAACTATCAGTCATTTTATAACCTGAATAATAACAATGCTTCAGAACCAGGTCTATTGTTAAACTCATTGCCAACCCCGAACTTGCAATGGGAAACAAATTACTCATCTGATATTGCATTAGAGTTTGCGCTATTCAATAATAGATTAAGGGGTACTGTTGAGGCATTTGATAGAAGGTCAAGTAATTTACTATTTAATGTTCCGCTTCCTGTATCTGCTGGTATACCAACAATTTCAAGAAACGTAGGTACGATGTACAACAGGGGTTTTGAAATCCAACTTGGTGGCGACATTATCAAAAAGAAGGATTTTAGCTGGGATGCTACGTTAAACTGGTCTCTAACCAGAAACAAGATTACCGAAATGCCTCCAGAGCAACCTGGTATTATCAGCGGAACTAAAAAACTGGAAGAAGGCCATTCAATTTATGATTATTATACTCGTATTTGGGGAGGTATTGATCCAACCGACGGATTATCGCTTTATATTCGCGATCCAAAGATTGCCGTTTCAAATCCATCTCAAACCCGTGTAATAAATGGTTTAGATTACACTACTAACCAAAGCAATGCCTTGTTGGATTACACTGGAGATACAGCAATTCCAGATTTTTACGGAAGCTTTAACAACAATATCAGGTATAAAAACTTTCAGTTCTCTTTTCTTGTAAATTATTCAGTTGGTGGCAAAGTATATGATTCTTCTTACGCAAGTTTAATGTCGTACTCGGCAAGTAATTACGGAAGAGCACTCCACGTAGACGCTTTGAATGCCTGGAAAAATCCTGGAGATAATACGAATATACCTAGACTAGATGTTGTTGCATCAAGTAATAACAATGTAACCTCTAGCAGGTGGTTGATTGATGCATCTTACCTAAGTCTTCGCACAGCTACATTCTCTTATACATTACCCAAAGAATGGGTTTCGAAAATCGATATGAAAAATGCAAGAATCTACGTGAGTGGTGAAAACTTATTTTTACTATCAAAGCGCAAAGGAATGGATCCAAGTTATGCTTACACGGGAGTTACTTCTAACAACTATTCTCCAACGCGTACAGTAAGCATTGGATTGAATGTTGCATTTTAAAACTATATAGAAATGAAAAAGTTAAAATACATTATATTTCCATTGATGCTTTTGTTAATCGGAGCACAATCATGTAAAAAAGATTATTTAGAAACTACGCCTACAAATCAGGTTGATGATGCTGCCATTTTCACAACCACGACCAATGCATTAGCTGCGCTGAATGGGATTCACAGGTCATTGTATAAACAATATGACAATCAGGATCAAGGAGGAGAAAGTGGCGTGAAGATTAATTTGGACATGTTGGGTGAAGATCTGGTTCAGACCGCTGGAGGAAATGGTTGGTATAATGACATGTACAAGTGGGTTAGCCACAGAACACCTACCAATGGTTCTGTCAAGTTTGTTTACAAATTTTATTACCAAGTCATCGCAAATGCAAATTTAATTATTGAAAACATTGATAATGCCGAAGGTGCTCAAGCGGAGAAAAATCTAATAAAAGGTGAGGCACTATGCTATAGAGCATGGGCTCATTATGTTTTAGTGCAACTATATGGTAAAAGATATGATGCCGCAGGTAATAATACTCAATTAGGTGTTCCAATCGTTTTGACAAGCGGAACTGAAGGTCAGCCAAGAGCTACCGTGGAGCAAGTATATGCACAGGTAAACGCAGATTTGGACGAAGCAGTAACATTGCTTGGAGCCGCGTCAGCAAGACCTAATGCTTCACATTTCAATATAAATGTTGCAAAAGGTTTGCGTGCTAGGGTGGCTTTAACTCAAGGCGCCTGGAATAAAGCGGCTACAAATGCGGCTGAAGCAAGAGCAGGATTTAACCTAATGACCAATGCGCAGTATATGCAGGGTTTCAACGACTACACTAATCCGGAATGGATGTGGGGAAGTCATCAGGTTGAAGACCAGACCCAGTTTTTCTATTCGTTTTTTGCCTATATGTCTGCCAATTTTGCTTCCACCAATATTAGAAGCAATCCAAAAGCAATTAACTCCACGCTATACACGCAGATTGCAAATGGCGATGTTAGAAAAAATCTTTGGGATCCAACCGGAACAAATACCGCCTTTCCTATTCCATCAAGTGGCCTTCGTAAAGCTTATATGAACAGAAAATTCCTGGTTGCGGGAACCACAAGTGTTGGTGATGTACCTCATATGAGAGTTGCTGAAATGTATCTTATAGAAGCCGAAGCGAGAGCAAGAGTGGGTAGTACATCTGAAACCACTGCTGCACAAAATGTTTTATTCACGCTGGCAAAAAACAGGAACACTAACTATTTGTTGTCGACAAATACAGGGGCATCTCTAATCAATGAAATTCTTGTACAAAGACGTATAGAGTTGTGGGGTGAAGGATTTAGATTTTTGGATTTAAAGCGTCTAAATATAGCGCTTAACCGAACCGCCTCTAATCATACAGTTGCGCTTGCACAAACGTTAAGCGAAGCACCTGGTGATGCAAGGTGGCAATGGTTGATACCTCAAGATGAGATCAATGCAAATCCAGCAATCGGCGCTGGAGGGCAAAACCCATAAAATATTTGTATTCTTTCAAAAGAGGCTGTTAATACAGCCTCTTTTTTTTTTGAGTCATTTTGATAGGTGCCCTATTAAATAATGGATATTAATGGCTAGGTTCTACTAAGGTTTTCACTTGGTAAGGGCTTTGGTGTTATTCTAAGTGAATTATTCTAATTCAACCAAACTCCATATCAATTTTTTCTTTTATCTCGTTTTAATGTGATTGTATCTTTTTAGTTAAAAAAATAGCTAGATACAGGCTGAATTATGGTCAAAAACAAATAACAGGCCTTTATTTAGGGCTTTACGCAATAGTATTTCAACTTCGCTATGCATTTTCAAGCTTTTTAAACAAATTTAAATTTGTTTGTAAAATTTGCATTACAGGTTTCAAGTCATATATTAGAGGAAATTATTAACTAAACTAAACTAATTTATGAAAAAACTTTTACAAAGTTTGTTCATATTCTTGATGCTGGCAGGGAGTGCTATGGCTCAGGAAAGAACAATTACTGGAACAGTTACGGGAAAGGAAGACGGTTTGCCGCTTCCGGGAGTAAGTGTAAAAATCAAAGGCGCAACCGGTGGAACCACAACCAGTGCAGAAGGAAAATTCACGATCAGGGCTACAACAGGCGCAAGCATTGAATTCTCGTCAATAGGGTATTCGCCTTTATCTCGTGTTGTAACCAATTCAAACCTGCTTAACGTCACCTTAACTAACGATGCAAGATCATTATCCGATGTTGTCGTGGTAGGTTATGGGTCTGTAAGTCGGAAAGACGTTACTGGATCTCAATCGAGTGTATCTGCGCAAGAATTTACAGACAGGGCTATTCCTTCATTTGATAAGGCTTTAGCAGGCAAAGCAGCGGGGGTTCAGGTAATCACTGCAAACGGACTATTAGGTCAGCCGGCTCAGGTTCGTATTCGTGGTACAAATACAATCACTTCGGGCCAGGGACCATTATATGTTGTTGACGGAGTGCCTATCTTTTCAGGCGATGTGGGTGGTTTTACTTCATCAAACGCATTAGCAGATATTAACCCAAATGATATTGAATCATTCGAGGTATTAAAAGATGGAGCATCTACGGCTATCTATGGATCAAGAGCTGCAGGTGGTGTAATCTTAATTACGACTAAAAAAGGTAAAGCAGGACAGGCTACTTTCACTTATGATGGTTATTATGCTGTTGGTAAAGTGTCTAAAAGATACGATCAATTAAATGCTTCTCAATTTATTGAAGTTGCAAATGAGCGCTACGCAGCTCAGGGTATTGCACCCCGGGCATTCTCAATGCCTGATGGTCAAGGTGGAATTGTAGATACAGACTGGCAAGATTATCTTTTCAGAACGGCTTCCCAACAAAATCATAATGTATCTGCATCTGGCGGTACGGAAAAAGCAAAATATTATTTTTCATTAGGATACAGCGACCAGGAAGGCGTAATCATTTCCAACTCCTTAAAAAGATATTCTTTGAAAGCTAATTTTGACCAAAAGGTGAACAAAGTATTTAGCTTCGGTCTAACATCTGGTTTCACTTATCAGGATAACACAGGCCCACAAACGGGTAGCAACACTTTGTCTGGAAATATTTTTGGTGGACTTCGTATGTTACCCAACGTACCTGTTTATGACGCTGCAAATGTAACAGGCTACAATATTGCACCAAATAGAACCGCGTTAGGGCAGGGCAATAATTTAGTTACCATCTCTGATAACATCGGTAACCAAAGATTTATACTAGATAACAACATCAGAAGGTCGCAAACTTATCGTTTGTTAGCAACTGCTTATGCAGAGGTGAATCTTTTCGATGGCTTAAGATTTAGAACACAGGTAGGTGTTGATAACCAAAATGTAGATGATTTTATTTATACTGATCCTCGCGCTGGTGATGGTGTAAGTACTAACGGAAGTATGTCCCAGGCTTTTAGTCCAAGTATCAGGCTGGATCTTCAAAATGTCCTATCCTATAATAAGAGCTTTGCAGATGCACATAATTTAAGTGTAACCTTAGTTCAGGAATTTCAGAACGACAGAGCATCTTTCTATCAAGCTTCTGTTTCTAACCTAACAGATATCTACTGGAACCAAAATATCGTAACTGGTACTTTTGTTACGCCAACAGCATCTGGAAGTTTGCAAAGAACTGCTTTGGAATCATATTTGGCTCGTGTGAACTATAACTACAAAAACAAATATTATATAGGTGGTTCAATTCGTTCAGATAGAAATTCAAATTTACCGGAAGCAAATCGTGTAGGCTATTTCCCTGGTATATCTGCGGCTTACCGTATTTCAGAAGAATCCTTCTTAAAAAATGCATCAGGCTTAAAATTTATATCTGACTTGCGTTTACGCGGGTCTTATGCCGAAGTTGGTAACGTGAACATTGGTAACTTTAGATATTTAGGCCAATACAATGCAGCGGTTTATGGTGCGCAACCTGGTATCGGCTTTAGTAATATTGGAAACTACAGTTTACAGTGGGAATCACAAAAGAAAGTTGACGTTGGTTTAGAGTTAGGCTTATTTGCTGGTCGTATTAATATCACTGCAGATTATTTCAGACAAAATACAGATGCATTGGTTCAAAATGCACCTACAGCACCGTCTCTAGGTGTTCCTACAAATACCATTACACAGAACGTGGGTAACATTTTAAATTCAGGTTTTGAATTCTCAATTGGTGGTGATATTATTAAAAATGATAATTTCTCTTACAATGCAAATTTCACTTTTACGAGTCAGAAAAACGTTGTAGAATCTTTGAGAGAAGGTCAGGATCAGATCAGTACTTATAACATTATTCGCGTTGGTGAATCTTTAAATGCTTTCTATGGTTATGAATATGCTGGCGTAAACATGGCGAATGGTAACCCATTATATGTCAAAGGAAATGGGCAGATCATACAAGGTGATGTAACAACCCAAACGTATAATGTTTATGATCCTGCTAACCCGGGTGCAACAGGTGCAGCCGCCATTTTATCCGCATCAGCAGATAAAAAAGTTCTGGGAAGTTCATTGCCTAAGTGGTTTGGTGGATTCAATAACACTTTTACTTATAAAGGATTCGATTTAAATGTATTCTTAAGATTCCAGGGTGGAAATAAAATTTATAACAGAACACGTGTAGATCAGCTAAACCAAAACTTCGTAAATAACGGAACAGAAATTTTAGGAAGATGGCAAAGTGTTGCCAATCCTGGCGATGGTGTTACGCCAAGACAATATTTTGGCAGGTCAACATTTATCAACAGAGATGGAGATGCTACTACACGTTTCCTTGAGGATGGTAAATTCTTGAGATTAGATAACGTAGCTTTTGGTTATAAAGTACCACAGAGTTTTGCAAGTAAACTCAAGGTTAGTGGAATAAGATTGTATGCATCAGCGCAAAACTTATTTGTCATTACCGGTTACAAAGGGTTGGATCCTGAAACCAATACAGCAGCTTCGGCTACTGCAGGGTACGGAACTGACTTCAATGGTAACCCTCAACAGCGTACCTTCACTTTTGGAGCTAACGTTAGATTTTAACTGATTAAAGATATTAAAAATGAAAAATAGATATTTTATAAACAAAAAAGCTTGGGTTCTTCCATTACTGGGCTTAATGTTATTTGCAGGATCCTGCAAAAAGTATACAGAAATTGTTCCGGACAATACTTTTGCAGAAGATGATGCCTATTCAAATCCTCAAAGAGCCGCATTAGCCATTACTGGGGTATATAGTGCAGCACAATCAAGCCCATATACAGATAACTCAAATCGTGGCTATCCTTTTGGCGCAGCAAACACTATTCAGGGAGATATGAGAGGTGAAGATATGATGGCCATCCCGTCATTTTTCCTGGTTACCTATGAAAATAGCTATGATGCTACTACTGCAAATAATACTGCGCTGTGGACAAGTTTATATGCGACCATTAACCGCGCAAACATTGTGATTACCAAATTAAAGGAAGCTGCGGCCGCCGGTACAATTACTACTGATGTTGCTACTGCTGGTGAGGCAGAGTGCCGTTTCATAAGGGCATTAAGCTACCATGAATTGTTAATTCATTTCGCTCGCCCGTATAATGAAACCACTGGTGCAACACATTTGGGTGTGGTATTAAGAACGGTAGGTATTAATACACCAGAATTGGTAGAGCAATTTAAAAATGAACCTCGCAGTACAGTTAAACAAGGTTATGATTTAATTCTTTCAGACCTCGATTTTGCAGAAACAAACTTAGCAGCGCAATCAACGGCTTCACTTAGAATCACCAGAGCGACAAAAGGCGCCGCGGTAGCTTTAAAAACAAGAGTAAAATTACACATGGGCGATTATGCTGGTGTAATTACGGAAGGCGCAAAATTAGGAACAGCTGCAACAGCAGCCACATTTACTGCTCCAACTGCATTAGGTGGTTATGCCTTAACCGCTACGCCAGATGGCCCGTTTGCCAGTGTTGGTGCAAACTACGGCAATACGGAATCAATTTTCTCCATTGAGAATTCAACGATCCGCAGTGCTGGAACCAACGGTTCATTAAGTACCATGTATTCAAAAGCACCAGGTAGGGCTTTAGCAGTAATCTCTCCAATTATCTGGAACGATCCATCATGGAAAGCAACAGATCTTCGCAGAACATTATTGGCGACAACTGATGCTGCAACAGGAGTAGCTGCGAAATACTATTTTAGCGCGAAATACAAAGATCCGGCTACCTGGACAGACGCAAATCCAATTATCAGATATGCAGAAGTATTATTAAATGTTGCTGAGGCTTATGCCAGAACTGGAAATACTACTCAATCTTTAGCATTATTAAATGCAGTTAGAAACAGATCTGTTCTTGCAGCAGATAGATATACTGCAGCTAGTTTCCCAGCTACAGCTAATTTGATTCAAGGCATCATCAACGAAAGAAGAATCGAATTTTTAGGAGAAGGTAAACGTTGGATGGATATTCATCGTTTAGCTAAAGAAAACCTATATGGCCCTAATGGTATTCCTGCAAAAACAAGCTCCACTGTTGCTTTTTCTGCATATAATGCCGCTGCAGGTTACACAGGAGCTAGAGCTATTTTAGCAATTCCATATGCAGGTGCGAATACTAGTTTCAGATTTATCTGGCCAATCCCAACAGTAGAAACCCAGGCTAATCCTGTTTTAGCAGGACAACAAAATCCTGGATATTAATAATGGATTGATTGGATCAATCAATCCCCTAATAAATTAATAACAAGTTATTTTTAACAACAAAAGCCAGCAATTTGCTGGCTTTTGTTGTTAAAAGAGGTTTTTCTATTATTTCTTATCTACACTATACTTTCCTGGTCCGATAAAAATAAGCCCAAGAAACACAATACCTAATTCTATCGCATGACTCGCCCCACCTAAACCATCGCCCTTGCCAAAATGAACTAAGGCGGCAATAATCATGGTGAAAACAAGTGCAATACATGCCGGTCTGAAAAACAAACCAACAATTAATAAAAAGCCGCCAAAGGTTTCGGCTACCGCTGCCATAAAGCCCCAGAATACGGGTAAAAAGTTTACCCCTACTACTTTCATGCTTCCGCCCAATTGCTCCCAACCTGCAGGACCACCAGCGAGCTTCGGAAAACCGTGAACAATAAACATAATGCCAATACCAATGCGCATTAACAGTAAACCCGTGTTGCGGTATTTACCTAAATTATCAAAAATTGCCATGTTATAAATATTTAAATTGAACGTTATTTGTTTCTATTTTTAAAGATACCTCCGCTCCCAAAACCATGCTTAGGTTATTTTCAATATGTCCGGTCGGGAAATTGAAACAAACCGGGTAATCATATTCCTTTACAATATCCCAGATCACTTCATCTGCCGTTTGTCCGAAAGCGATTTTCTCGGCTTCAATTTCATTAAAAGCGCCAATAATCAAGCCCTTCAAATTAGCCAGCTTCCCAGCCCTTTTTAACATCCTCAGCATCCGGTCTATACTGTATTCATGTTCGCCCACATCCTCCAAAAAAAGAATTTTATCGTCGAAATCCATTTCTGAGGCAGAGCCTTGCAGCATGGTAAGCAGTGTTAAATTGCCACCAATCAATATGCCTGCAGCTTCACCAGAACGATTGGCAAAATCGCTTTCGTAAACGTAAATCTGTTTTTCGCCGAATAAGGCTTTTTTCAAAGAATCTAAAGCTTCAAATGTACTTTGTTCAAAGGTATAAGGCATCTGGCCATGCAGGCATTGGATCGCGCTCTGCGAAATGATATGAGATAATAAAACGGTAATATCGCTAAAACCAACTACCCATTTAGGATGTAAGTTGAATTGCGTAAAATCAAGTTCGTCAATAATTCGAAGCGTGCCATAACCTCCCCTTCCGGCAATAATTGCTTTGATAGAAGAATCATCCAAAAAATGTTGAATATCTTTGGTTCTAAGCGCATCTGTGCCTGAAAATTGATGATGGCTGGCATAAACACTTTCACCGATAACCACTTCCAGTCCCCATTCGGTTAAAAGCGCAATAGCTTTATCAATAGGGCTAGGTAATTTCTTCGCCGGACAAACCAACGCAATCTTATCTCCTTTTTTTAAATACGGGGGCTGCTTAATCATCTTCAAAACACTTATCTTTGCCAAATTAATAAAAATTGTTTTGGATAATAGTAAAATAAAAAGATATACCGTAACGGCAGCACTTCCATACACCAATGGACCCGTTCATATCGGGCACTTGGCTGGTGTGTACATTCCTGCAGATATTTATGCCCGTTACCTGCGTTCTAACAAGCGCGATGTAAAGTTCATCTGCGGATCTGATGAAAACGGCGTTCCGATTACGTTAAAAGCCAAAAGAGAAGGGATTACGCCACAAGAGGTAGTAGATAAATACCATAAAATTATTGGGGATTCTTTTAAAGAATTCGGTGTTTCTTTTGATATTTACCACCGTACATCGTCCCAAACACACCACCAAACCTCATCCGATTTTTTTAGTACCCTATATAACAAAGGCGTTTTTACCGAAGAAGTGACCGAGCAATACTATGATCCTTCGGCGAAACAATTTCTTGCAGACCGTTACATTACCGGTACCTGCCCGAAATGTGGTAACGAAAATGCTTATGGCGATCAGTGCGAAAACTGTGGCTCCACACTAAATGCTACCGATCTGATTAACCCAAAATCTACACTTTCCGGTGATCAGCCTATTCTAAAAGAAACTAAAAACTGGTTTCTACCCCTAGATAAATATGAGGAAAGACTAAGAGCCTATATCGAAAGCCATAAAGAATGGCGGCCAAATGTTTATGGCCAATGCCAAAGTTGGTTAAATGCCGGTCTACAACCTCGCGCCATGACGCGTGATTTAGATTGGGGCGTTCGGGTGCCCCTTCGCGATGCAGAAGGTAAAGTATTATACGTTTGGTTTGATGCACCAATTGGTTACATTTCTGCCACAAAAGAACTTTGCAATTACGCCAAACTGGATGTTTGGAACCCAAAAGCAGAAGAATATTACATCAACAATTACGAAAGCGATAAATGCGGCTGGGAAGAGTACTGGAAAAGTGACGAAACTAAACTGGTACATTTTATAGGCAAAGACAACATTGTTTTCCATTGCATCATCTTCCCGGCTATGCTCATGGCGCATGGTGATTATACCCTTGCAGATAATGTGCCTGCAAATGAGTTTTTAAACCTCGAAGGTCAAAAAATATCCACTTCAAAAAACTGGGCCGTTTGGTTAAACGAATACCTGCGCGAATTTGAGGGTAAGCAAGATGTGTTACGTTACGTACTTACAGCAACCGCTCCGGAAACCAAAGACAACGATTTTACCTGGAAAGATTTCCAGGCCAGAAATAACAATGAATTAGTAGCCATTTTAGGTAATTTCGTTAACCGCGTAATGGTGCTTACCCATAAATATTTTAATGGACTAGTACCTACTTGTATGGAAATTACACCAGTAGATCAGGCCGTAATAGATGAGTTGGCTGGCTATCCTGCAAAGATCTCTGCGTCGATAGAAAATTATCGGTTTAGAGAGGGGTTATCTGAAGTGATGAATGTGGCCCGCTTAGGGAATAAATACTTAGCAGAAACAGAACCTTGGAAATTAATTAAAACCGATGAAGACCGGGTTCGTACCATTCTCCATCTTTCTCTTCAAATCGCAGCTAATATTGAAATTTTAATTGAGCCCTTTTTGCCTTTCACAGCAGAAAAACTAATGAATATGCTTAAAGATGGGGGCAACGATTGGGATGATGCCGGTCGTGTAGATCTATTAAAACGTGGCCATGAAATTGGAGCGGCAGTACTCTTATTCGATAAAATTGAAGATGCGGAGATTGATTTTCAAATTGAAAAACTCAACCAAAGCAAGTCGACAAACGCGGCAAATAATGCCGTAGCCATACCAGCAAAAGAAAATATTAACTTTGATGATTTCTCTGCCATGGATATTCGCGTAGCTACTATCGTTGCAGCAGAAAAAGTAGAGAAAACGAAGAAACTTTTAAAGCTGACAGTTAATACCGGTATAGATGAGCGTACCGTCGTATCAGGTATTGCTGAACATTATAAACCAGAAGATATTGTCGGTAAACAGGTTAGCATTATTGTGAATTTGGCCCCAAGAGAAATTAAAGGTATTTTATCACAAGGTATGATTTTGATGGCTGAAAATTCAGAAGGAAAACTTACTTTTGTAGCACCTGCCGAAAAATTTGAAGCAGGTAGTGTAATAAGATAATATTGTTAATCATTGCGATTTTAGGATTTTGCATTTCTAAATCTAAAATCGTAATGCTGCAAATCTAAAATTACCTTGGTCCCGTAGTTCAACGGATAGAATAGAAGTTTCCTAAACTTTAGATATGAGTTCGATTCTCGTCGGGACCACTTTTACATGTTTTAAAACGATTCAAAATCCTGTAAATCAATATGTTACAGGATTTTGTTTTTTATCAAAAACCACTAAAAACAGGCTGATTTCACACACTTTGGTGAGTAATTCGCTGAGTTTTGGAAAGAATCGAATTTCTACCACGGATTGAGTCTAAAATACTGATTGTCAGTATGTTCGAATTCTGAACATCTTGATTTAGTCGGGTTGCAAATCTAACTTTGTTAACCTAGTAATTCAAGCGTATGAATCAGAACTTCAGTCTGCTTTTCTATCTGAAAAAGCAAAAAAAACACAGTGAAGATGGCCTTTCACCAATTTATCTGCGCATCAGCACTGGCGGGAAAAGATCAGAGATCTCTATCGGAAGGTAAATTGATCCCGTTCAATGGGACGACAGTCGTAACAGGGTCAAGGGTACCCGCAAGGAAAGTCGTGCCCTCAACGATTATATAGGGAGCGTCGTAGCAAAGATACGTAAGATTCACACTAGCATGATAGATCGTGATGAGGAAATTGATGCTGAGGCGATCCGCAACCATTAACTCGGGAAAGGTACCCGATCGAAAATGATCCTCGAAATATTTGAGGAGCATAATATAAAGGTTGCCGAACTCATCGGAAATGGCTATAGCAAGAATACACTTAAGACCTACAAGAGCTCGATAAAACATCTGAAAGAATACATCGAAGCGACGTTCGATAAAACTGATTATCCTTTGACCAAGTAGACTTCGGCTTCATTAACCCGATACGAGCACTACCTTAGAGTTGAAAAGCAGTGCATGGCTATATCTGCACAGAAGTATATCGTTCATTTAAAGAAGATCATATTTTTCAGCCTTGCAAGCGGCTGGATTGTCGCTAACCCTTTTCTCCATTATAAATTAACTGCCAAGCCTTCTCCAAGGAGATTGGATGAGGAAAATTTTTTCTGATGCGTTAACTAGAGCTAATAGAACACGGATTATTGAAAATTTTTTATATTGATAATGAATGAGAGACCTTGCTATCATATTTTGTTCTTATATGACTGTGCTTACCTTGATACCCTGTCAGGATAGGGAGGATTTTCTTCTCATATTTCTAAATCCAATTATCAAAAGGCTCCTAATGCGAATGATCATTTAAAAAAAGAAACCTGTACGGCATTCTGTATCTGCGCTTGTTGTTCTGTTTCCAAGGATTTTATCTAAGTGAGAAATTATTTTGACGCAGTCAAACTTTCTACTCAATATTCTGATTATAGAATGCCAGCACTGACAGAGCAGTTCATTGAGATCTACCAATCTTCCCATGTAGTTCAATACATCATGTTTTTTTATTGTTTGCAATCAATCCTTGGTTTGCAAAATCCAATGTATTAAAATGTAAAACTTGTTATGGATTAAAATTTGATTTTCATAGTTTATGATGATAAAAAAAAGCCTACATTTCTTTGCCGGTTAAACCTGAAGACATTTACCTCTAAAGAGGACTAATGCGATTCTCCGATAAAAAAAGACTTATTCATTTTTCTCTTAATCGCGATCGGTTTATGCTCAAAACCACCAACTTAAAGCTCTTTTGTCAAAGTATTTACGGAAGCTCTTTTCTGATAATTTGGATCGAAATGCACAAACTTTATCTTTCCCGAACGATTAATTATGTAAGTTGCTGGTACTGGAAGCGTATGGCGTGTATTACCATTATTGACTTCCAAATCAATCCCATAACCTTTATATTTTGAAAAAGTCGCATCATCCATCATAAAATTTACACCGTAAGCTTTCATAATATCATCGTCCTTATCCTGTATAATGGAGAAACCTGCGCTGCTTTTTTTTATTGTTTTTGAAATGTTTTCATTGGTTTCTGGTGTTACGCCAATCACATAAGCATCTTTGCTTGTAAGTAGCTGCAGGGAATCCTGAAGTTCTTTAATGTGCTTGTTGCAATACGGGCACCATTGGCCGCGGTAGAAAAACAGCACTACAGATTTATGTTCTTTTAACAACCCTTGTAAACTGATCTTTTTTCCATTTTGGTCCGTCCCAATAAAAGCCGGGGCATTTTCTCCCGCAACTAACCCCTTTTGAGCGTTTACATTTAAAATTGCTGCAACAAACAGGGCAATAAATAGTATAATTCTTTTCATAATATTACAAATTTTGGCAGGAGAATTTAGAAAATCCCCCTGCCTGTTTTTTTACATTTTACTCGTCGACATTTTGTCTTTTGCCATTTTAGATTTCTCCATCTTGGCTTTTTTGGTCGAATCTGCCTTCATCTTCGACATTTTGCTTTTCTCCATCTTATCCATTTTCTTCTTGCCCATTTTATCCTGTTGAGGACTGTTTGCAAAGCTCGATGCAGAAAGACTTAGAGTTACCAAAGCAGTAAGAACAACTTTAGCTGCAGATTTTAAGAATTGATTTTTCATGTTTTTGTGTTTTTTTTCCCTTTTTGTCGCAGCCGATCTGAAAACCTTACAATCAAAATCAGTTTTTATTCATTTCTTTTTCGATTCTTTGTTTTAAGCTCGATTTGAAATCTTCGTCAAGCTTTAACTCTTCATTTTTGAAACCAATAAATAAGCGATTAATAAGCATGCTTTGTTGCTGAAAGGTCCTGCAAACGGAACAACCTGCAAGGTGTATTTTTAGTTGCAAGACCTCAGAGGCAGTAATCTTAGCAAATGTTTTTTTCTCTATCAGGAAAGTTGCCTGCCTGCAATTGTATATTATCTTCTTTAAAGCTCCGGTCATATCAATTCCAATTTTTTTGAAGGCAAGCCCTCAGGTTTAGTTTTGTGCGATGCATGATAACCCAAAAATTAGCATCGGTAAGTTTTAACTCAAGGCAAATTTTTTCAGAGGTACAATCATCCATGTGTTTCATCGAAAATACAGAAAACCATAACTGCGGCAGTTTTTTTAAGCAGCCTGTTAAAATATTCTCCAGTTCTTTAGTAAGCAACGGATTATCCGGTTCTAAGCCAAACGCCTGGGGAGCATGTACAGCATTCCAATGTCCGTTTGTTGCATCAAAAAAATCTATCTGTTCAGATTCTGACTGCCTAACTTCCTTCAATCCTTTTGATGCTTGTTTCCTGTAAAAATCAGCTATCTTATTTTTAAGGATTGCCGAAAGCCAGGTTTTTTCACTGCTGTTTCCTTTAAAACGATCCAATTGTTGTAGTGCAGCTAAAAAAGTATCCTGTACTAAATCTCTTGCTACTTCTTCATCTCTTAATCTCGACATGCCAAAGCGATAAAGGTAGTCAGCATATCTTTCAACCCAGGTCACCGGGTCGGGATGAAGTTGATTGGTTGCCATTAAACCTTGCTTTTCTTCATTCATCTTTTTACGTACATTGTATAAATATAGTGCTAACCGTTTAGTCGGTAGCAAATTAAATTCCTTACAAATTATTTGATTTTTTGTAAGGAATAATTTAAGCCAACGACTAACCCTTTAAATGATTGCCATGGTTAGAAAGATAGTATTTGTGTTGTTTGCATTATCTGCGATAAGCCTAGCTTTCACTTTGAAACGAAAGCAACCTGCAGGGCCAGGTTTTGCAGTGATCGAACTATTTACTTCAGAAGGTTGCTCAAGTTGTCCACCTGCTGATGCGCTGATAGCGAGAATAGAAAAAGAAAATAAGGATAAACCTGTTTACATTCTTGCTTACCATGTAGATTATTGGGATAGATTAGGCTGGAAAGATAGCTTTAGCAGCGCCAGAAACTCGCATAGGCAGTATCAGTATGCCAAGTGGCTGCGCCTTAATAACGTCTATACACCTCAAATCGTTGTAAACGGAAGCGAGGAGTTTATTGGCTCTGAGGAAAAAAGCCTTCGAAATGCGATTCAGAATGCTTTATCACAAACAAGCCAGAATCATTTGGAAGTTACCATTAAAAAACAGAGTCACACCGATATTTCTTTGAGTTATCAAACCGGCAATCAGATACAGAACAATAACCTTATTATAGCAAAGGTAAGTCCAAACGCAACAAACAAAATCGAACCTGGGGAAAATAAAGGCAGAACACTTCGTCATGTACAAATTGTAAAAGACTTTAAAACTTTTAACCTAAATGATAAAGAAAATGGTTTGATCAATTTGACTTTAGGAAGTACAAAAAACGACTTGGAGCTAATTGCCTTACTGCAAAATAGTAGAAGCGGACAAATAACTGCAGTTACAAAACTGCTCATCAAACCGCACAGCTAGTGGGTTTCAGACAAATGATGGCATTAAAGTTATATAAAGTCTAATGAAAGAAATAAAAGAAAAACACGCCTTTTTGATGCGATGGACACACTGGGTAAATTTCCCTGTACTTGCAATTATGATTTGGAGTGGAATGTTTATTTATTGGGCAAATGATGCTTACGGAATCTCCATTTTTGGCATTACCTACATTAAATTTTTTCCGCAGTGGTTTTATAATTACTTCCATATACCACAACGTCTGGCCGAAGGAATGGCCTACCATTTCTTATTTATGTGGTTCTTTTTTATAAATGGATTGGTTTACATCGTCTACACTATTTTTTCTGGTGCCTGGCGGGAACTTATCCCTCAAAAAAACACATTTAAGGAAGCGTGGTTCGTTTTACTTCACGATTTACATATCAAAAAAACCACCCCTCCACAGAAAAAATATAATGCTGCTCAACGAATTGCCTACACAGCGATTATATTAATGGGTTTTGGCTCTATTATCACCGGACTTGCCATTTACAAACCAGTTCAATTTTATTGGCTTTGCTGGCTTTGTGGCGGTTATCATTTTGCCCGGATCATTCATTTTGCACTCACTATTGGGTACGTACTTTTCTTTGTGATACATATTGTCCAGGTTGCACTTGCGGGGTGGAATAATTTTAGGTCAGTTGTATCAGGCTTCGAGGTCATAGAAAATAAGGAGAAAGTTAAAGAAGAAAAATTAACAGAACATGAAACAGCCGACTAAGAAAATAAAAGCACCGCTCAGTATCGAACAGAAAATAAAACGCCGCAATCTTATCTCTTTCGGTGTATTTTTCACCTTGGGTGGTGGTGCGGTTGCAGGTTGGAGATGGTTGCTCCATTCACCTGAAGAGACGGCTGGAATTACCGGTGGCGCAAAACAACCTTTAAGAAGGGCATTAAATAAAACCGAACTATTTTTTCGAAACTTCTTTAGCAACAACCACCTGGTTAAAACCTACGACAAAGAACTTGCAGCAAAAACCGTTCGCGTAAATAGCTTGATTGGTATTGAAGATGATGAGGACTTTGACGAGAAAAACTGGAAACTTGAAGTCAGAACCGGGGCAACCGACTCGTTACACATCGGCATTGAAGAGATAAAATCCCTGCCAAAAACGGAAATAGTTTTCGATTTTAAATGCGTAGAAGGCTGGGACCAAATTCAGCACTGGGGAGGTGTTAAACTCAGTGATTTCTTGTCGCATTTTAAACTTGATAAGCTATCAGAAAAAAATTACATGGGACTTGAAACCCCAAATGGCGAATACTATGTTGGTCTGGAAAGAGACAGTGTTTTGCATCCCCAAACCATTTTGGCCTACGAAATGAACGGTGAGCCAATTACAAACCAACACGGAGCACCGCTTAGACTGATTATACCTGTTAAGTACGGCATCAAAAACCTAAAACGGATCGGGCTGATGTCTTTCAGCAACCAGCGTCCAAAAGACTACTGGGCAGAACAAGGCTATGACTATTATTCTGGCCTATAAAAAATGCGACTAAAAAAATCCCCCTTGCTCATCAGCTTTGATCCTTAAACTCTGGTTTAATCAGTGCATTCATACTTTTCCTGAGCTTTAGTACCTTGGGTCTGGAAACACCCTGAATATAACCACTATTAGGATTTAGCTTATAATATTCCTGATGGTAGTTTTCTGCTGGATAGAATACTTTGAAGGGTACCACCTGGGTAACGATTTTATCGCCATAATGATGAGCAGAATTTATCCTGGCCATTACCTGTTCCAATGTTTTTCTTTCTTCAGGATTTCTGTAGAATGCAACCGAACGGTAATCCGCACCTTCATCAGGACCCTGACGATTTAGCGTGGTTGGATCATGAGCATAAAAAAATGCCTCTGAAAGCTGGGCATAGCTAATTACCGTAGGATCATAATAAACCTCTACAGACTCCGCATGCCCGGTGGTATCAGAACATACCTCTTCATAGGTAGGGTTTTTTACCGCCCCCCCAGAATATCCTGAAACAACTCTATCCACTCCTTTCAGTTCGCTCATACCCTCGGCCAATGCCCAGAAACATCCACCGGCGAAAGTTGCAACCTGTTCATTTGGCTTTGGTTTGGGTAAGTCCGCAAAGCGCTGGTGATTCTTTTCTGTCGTTACATCCATGCATGATGAAAGGAAAACCAGTCCAACCAGCCATATTTTAGATATTTTCATAATTATCAAATTAATTTGACGGAATGAACTTTAGCGCATAAGAATTCATACAATACCGCTGACCGGTCGGTTCGGGTCCGTCATCAAATACATGTCCCAGATGCAGCCCTGTGCTTGCCTCGACAACTTCATCTCTTATCATTCCATCTGAGCTATCACGGACAATTTTAATAGCAGTGGGATCAATGGGCTTAAAAAAACTAGGCCAACCCGTGCCTGATTCAAACTTAGTGTCGGAGCTGAAGAGTGGTTTTCCCGTAGCGGCACTTACATAAATACCTTTTTTGTGGTTGTTCCAAAACGGGTTTTTGTATGGCGTTTCCGTAGCACTGTTAACCATGATATCATAAGCCTGTGCAGAGAGTACCTGCTTCCAGTAAGCTGCAGTATTTGCCTGTGGATATTTTTTGATATCTCTTGAGCGTGTATGGTTATCTGATGGGTTGTTCTGACCACAGGCATTCAATGCCAGTCCCAGAAACAGTATACTTAATACTTTTAAATTTCTCATATCTCCATTGGTCGTTAGAAAACTTAAATCCTTACAAAAGCCCAGGAGATATTTTTATCTAAAAGGCTGATACGGTTTAATTTACGAATAAAAAACCTTGCTGGTTCTTCATAGGATTGTAAGTTAAAACCCTACTCAAGAAACCCGCCGGCTGAAAATAAAACACCGGATAAAAGGGACTGAATGGTTTCTACAATAAAGGCTGGGCTGGCTTAACGGTAATGTGAAATAAAGCATTAGATTTCCGAAAATTCTGAAAAGCGATGAGGTTTCGCTCCGAAAAAAGTGGCAATAGCGTAAGACCAGTGTTGACCACGATGTACTACATAAGATAAGAGAATTTACTAAAAAGGCCATTTGAAACACAATGAATCTGTAAGTCAATGAACCTATTTCCAAAGAGATTGTAACCCCTAAGATAAATAACCTTTTAATCGGCCAATTATTTGTCGTGTTTATCGCTGAATCGACCGCTTGAGAAACAGTTTTGTTCCGAAAAGATGCTTAAAAAAAGGGCTTCAGATAAAACCCTAAGCCCTCTTAAACATAAATTGATTTAAGACTACATTTTGCTCATCGTATCTTTCATCATCGTGTCTGTCATCATCGTATCCTTCATCATCGTATCGGTCATCATCTTGTTGGTTGAAGCATCAACCATGGTAGTGTCGGTACCAGCATCAGCTTTTTTTTCTGAACAGGCGGCAAATGTCAAAGATAGGGTCAGGGCTAAAAAGCCTAATTTGAATGCATTTTTCATTTTGTTTTGTTTTGAAGTTTTATACTGATTAATTACGGGTTAATACGGCTGATAATTAAAAGGTAACCCGCTTACAACCAGAAGGTTTACTAATGCTGTTCTGGGTGTTTGATTTTACATTTCGCTAGTAGTAATCCTATCGTATCGAAATTTAGAAGCAATGTTTTTCTTTTAGAATTAACCAGTTTATGCTATTTAAGAGCAAGGTCACGCAAAGACATCCTGGTTTTATAAAGCGCTTAATCCGCTACCAAATGATTTGGTCAATCTTTGCGAAGTTCCCAGTCTATTACAAATATGAAAAGAACAGAGAAAAAAGATGAAGCGTTTTGGAATAACTTACTGTTGTTAACTAACTTGGCAAAGAAAACAAGCCCCTTAGAATTAATATGGCCCGTCTGATAGATGTTTTGACGCTGCCAAGAGGCATATTTAGTTCTTCAGCAATTTCCAGATGGGTGTAGCCCTTATAGTAGCAGAGTTCGAGTATCGTTCGATGTTTCTCATTAAGTCCAAGTACCAGTTTTTTTAAGCCGATGGCATCCGTATTTACGATATGGCTAAAACTTTCCAGTTCAGAATGATGAGCTTCCATTTCGACGGTAGACTTGCTTTGTTTGCTGGATTTCAACCTTAAGTAGTCAAAGGCAGTGTTTCTGGTAATATTAAGCATCCAGGTGAATAACCGGGCTTTTCTGTCATCATATAAAGGTAAATATCTTTTGATTTTTAAAAATACTTCCTGTAATAAATCCTCTGCGGTTTCCTGTTGGTTTAGAATTTTCATCAATACACCCATAAGGTTCGGAGCATACATTTCATAAAGTTGACTGAACGATCCATCCCTGTTATTGAGTATGTTGCCCACTAATAGTTGCTCAGGCGTTTTGCATTTTAATTGTAAAGCTTTGGGATTCGAAGAATTAGTAAGTATAAATGCATGCATAGGCTTGTTTTGATTTGGTAACACTGTCCATGTCTCTTTGTTTTAGTTATTCCTCGGAGCTATGAATCATTTGTTCGGAAGCAAAATAGAAAAGCCGCTCCATAGCTGAAGCGGCCCTTACCAAATCCTATTTATGACCTTATTTTGGCATTAATACAGTATCTACTACATGTATTACTCCATTTTTCTGATTTACATCAGCAATGGTCACTGTGCTCATTCCACCTTTTTCATCTTTCAGAACCAATTTTTTGCCTTCCATCCATGCCCAAAGCTTTCCTCCTTGAACAGTTACCAGTTCCGCTTTTCCATTTCCTTTTTTAATCGCGGCTGCAATTGCTTTGCTGTCCATTTTACCGGCAACAACATGGTAAGTTAAAATTTTGGTTAAAGTAGCTTTGTTAGCCGGTTTAACTAAATTTTCTACGGTACCTTTTGGTAATTTATTGAAAGCTGCATTGGTTGGTGCAAATACTGTAAAAGGCCCCTTACCTTTTAAGGTTTCTACAAGACCTGCAGCCTTTACAGCTGCTACAAGTGTAGTGTGGTCTTTTGAGTTTACAGCATTATCGATAATATCTTTTGTTGGATACATTTTAGCACCACCAACCATTTTGGTGCCATCCATTTTAGAACCAGACATTTTATCTTGGGCCTGTACTGTTGTATTTACTGAGAATGCGATAGCTACTAAGGCAAAAGCAGTTAAAAAAGTTTTTTTCATAGTATTTATTTTCGTTGTACAGTCATGTACGTAAATAAAGCGACCAGTGGTTTTTCTTTACGCAATAAACTTTTTTTTAAGTAATACTGCTTCGTATATTTAACTGTAATCAGACTGGTTGGACTCTTATTAAATATGCTCCAATCTCAGGATACGTCTGATCCTGCCAAATCGTTTTTCTAATTTTGCCGATTTTTCTTCTGTTACAGGGCCGGTTATAATTTTACCACCTTTTAAAGTGGCACCAATTACAATGCCTGCCGATATAAGAACAAAGTTTTTTATAATATATTGACCCAACAAGGTAGGTACAAGCAGGGAATGGTTAAAGGTTTCCTTCGGAAAGAATAAAAGGGGTAAGAAAGTACCCGCCATCTGTAAATAAAGTAAAATGAGGGTCAGCTTGAGCCATGCTTTAGATATCAGCCCTAATCCAATGATACATTCCCATATTGCTAAAACCGGCATCGATATTTCGGGATTAACTGATCCAAAGGTCAATTTTAATATGGTACGACCGGCAATCTCTTCTGCAGAACTCAGGCCTGGAAAGAATTTGAGTATTCCAAACCATATAAATATAATACCCAGACAAATCCGAAGAATATTCATGCCATTTCTTGCTTTCCAAGCTACAATTCTATTTTCTGTTAATGACTTGAATCCAAACATATCTATCTATTTATTCAAAATTTACATACGTGTATTACATACTGATAGTTTAGTCCCATAAGTTGTTTTTAATTTATTTTTGAATAGTCCGGATTATAAGAGTAAATCTTGATTTTTGCACAAACTAACAGTTCATAATCTATTGCAGATCAAAACCCCATAAAAACTGAAAATGGATTTGAGTGGTCTGGGGCTCGCATATATTCTAAGAAGATACTGAACTGTGAATAAACGGTAAATATCCACTCAAGTAAATGTATGGTTTGGTAAAATTTTTCTCTGACCGAGCCTACGCTTTCCAGAAAAACGAAGAGAATGCGAAGCAAGATCAGCACCAGCAGCACGACATCAAAGAGTTTTCCTGCCCTGATATCAGAGCGGAAAATAATGATCAAAAATTAAGGTTTCTTATTGTAGCTATTTATGATGACACTATTTATTTGTAGTAAAACGAGTGACATTTAGGTATTCTTTTTCGGCTGATGCATAAGGCCTACCGGAATCAGCCTGATAAATATTACTTCCTTTACCAAAAGCAGCCTTTAAAAACTAAAAAAAACACCTTCATCAAACCTGTTCACTGACATCGCTATTAATTATTTACCAGAATTTCCTCCTTCTCGCTCATGACGCAGCCTTTCGAGAATTGCTTTCATTTGTGTAATTTCTTTTTGCTGCGAGACGATAATATCCTGAGCAAGTTTTTTCAGCTCCGGATCTTTTAAATCCGCATTTTTGCTGGTCATAATCGCCGAAGAATGATGAGGGATCATGGCACGCATGTATTGGGCATCAGTCACCGGGGTCTGTGTCCTGAGCAGAACCAGGGATACGATAAATACAAAGACGGCACCACCGATGATCGCGTAGTTCTTCCTTTTTTGTGGATACATGCTCGGCATAACCAACAACATCAAAATTGCCATCGGAGCCACCATCAGCAAAGTTATGTAAGTTCTGGTTAGGCTGAGATAGATATGGTCAACATCATCAACATTTAGGAACATTACTGCATACATCAAAAAAAATGATAAGGTTAAACTCACAGCTAAGCCGTTATAACTATTACTTTTCATATCTGAGAAATTTGTTACCTACTAAAAATAACACGTTTTAAAGATGATTGTTTTTTAGTAGTTTGGCTTGCAGGCTTTTGCCTTATTCAATTCAGCGCAACAGCCAGATGAGTTCAGACTATTTATATGGTTACCAGGCCGAGGATAAACAAAAAACTTTTCTCAGTAGTAATAATTAGAGTAATGCTTAATCTATCCATTATTTTTCACCGGTATCGCAATACAGCAAATGTTTCAAATTAATTGGAAGTAGCTTTATGTTACAAAACTTTTTCCTAAAAATATATTTTTGTATCTTGTCACTTACCGGTAACAGGAATGAGAAAAAAGACAAAAGAGACATTTTTCAGAATTTGTTTGCTGATTCTTATGCAAGCAGTATTTACCTGCGTCATCATTCTATCTTTCTCTGCTTTTAAACGTGTACTTCCATCATACACTACCTCGTGGGAAAAATCCGAATCTGAAACAGCCCATCATCTGATTAAGTGCTTAACTGCGGATGAAAAGATGTACCTCGCTCTTTCTAATGCGGAGCCGAGGCAAAAAAAGTATCGGAAAAAATTTCAGATGGGAGGAGATTCCCATATTGATTTCATAGCACAGGAAACATTTATCTTCAAGCTGGTAACCCAGTTTGCAGAGCTAGCAATTACCTACCACACGCCCGATCTAACAAGCGCTTTGACGCTATTCATTTACCGATTGGCTACCTTTTGATTTTTATCAATTAGGCACTTACAGTTAAGAGTATTTAATTATCGCTGAGGTTAATTCAGGTGTTAGGATTCGGCTATAGATTGATCAACAGTTGTTCTTCTGAATTCTTTTGATCAAAGGAGAAGCCTAAAAACTAAAGCTTTTATTTTCTCCAGAATTTTGGTTTGATCATAGAATAAGACGTTAAACCCATTCTGCTATTTCATAAAAAGCTTGGATAAAAGATTTTCAATCAAAAAAAGCAAGCTGATCAATAAGAATAATAGCAGAATCCACCATGGAATAGCATTGTATCAAAACATTGTTGTCTGGAATCGGGCCGGAGCATATTTCTGGCCCTTTTTCGTTTTGATTTGAATAATCGATGAAAATCAGACTATTTAGCAACAAACCGAACCGATAGCTCAAAAAAATATTAAACAAAATGAAAATAAATATACTTATTCATAATGAAATCAGTATCCCAATATAAATGTGTAATCATTGATGATGATGACAATGGCACCGAGCTCTTAAAAGAATATCTTCAGGCAGTGCCCAAACTATCCCTTCTTGAAATCTATTCAGATCCGACAGCGGCTGTTCGGGCAATTAAAAATAATCAAGGGGTAGACTTTTTATTTCTCGATATTAACATGGGAATTTCCGGGCTTGATATCGCCAGAATCCTGAGGGATGATGTCCGCTTTATTGTATTTGTGACCGGACCCCGAACATGCACTCAACGCTTTCTCGGTAAACGCTGACCGATATCTGGTCAAATCGGTCAGCTTTCAAAAATTCGTAAAAACAGTTAATGAATTAGAATGTCAAATGACCAGAACAAACTGCTAACTTGTTTGTCTTCATACAACCTTAGGCTTAAAAAGAGACCGATTATTTTCTGTTATTCCCCTCTGCTATAAGTTGGATTCAGAGAATCCGGAAACGTCTTGACCTTATACACATACAAAACATCAAACGATGCAAAACACTAAGCCAATAGATAGTCAGCAATCAACCCAATTGGGTACGCCAGTGGTTTACCGAAAGACCTTTCTTATTATGATCCTGATTTTCCTTGCCCTTATTTCCGGTCTTTGGATATGGAAAGCTGTAGAAAACAGGAGTATGCAATCTGAAAATGATAGGGCCAATAAACTTCTAAGAAGAAAAGTTTCCATGCAAATGGATGCGAATTTAAAAGCACAGCTTATATTGTTGGCTAAACCACTCGCCTGGGCCATCCGGGATAAAATGATCTCGGGAAACCGGCCGGACATTAGTGTTTATATGAATCAGATGGTGAAAGAAAAAAACTTTGAGGAAATCTCAATTGTGGATCAACGCAATATTATTTTGCTCTCTACTGATAAAAAGGAAGAAGGAAAACCTTATTCAATTTTTTACAACAGCACTTTCTTACTAAGTGACAGTGCCAGGATTTATTCACAGCGAGGCAGGTCGCTGGTGCTTACAACGCCTATATTAGGCCTGAATAAACGTCTTGGGACATTGTCAATCAGCTATCACATGCCAGCCTACACTGTCAATTAATTCATTGATCATGTACATTTCGAGACTTATAAGTAAAAGGGCAATTTTAATCGATAATTCCTGAAACCAAAACAAATGGATAAATCACTACACAAACCCTCATTTAAACTAAATGAGCTACAGGCAACAGCCATATGCGGCAACGACATCAGCTCTTCCTGTTTGTATGTTGCAGCACTGACCATTTCCTATGCTGGTCAATATGCATGGATTTCGTTGATCGTTGTGGGCCTTGTGCTCTATCTTTTTAGAAAAATATATGGTGAGGTGGTAGGTGCACTCCCCTTAAATGGAGGTGCTTACAATGTACTGCTCAATACCACTTCAAAATCCACGGCATCCTTTGCCGCATGCCTAACGATATTGTCCTATATGGCTACCGCTGTGATCTCGGCATACGAGGGTATGCACTATTTCCGCGATATTGTTCATGTGCTTCCCCTGATTCCAGCGACCATCATTTTGCTATTGATTTTTATGATGCTGGCAATTATTGGAATCGGTGAGTCCGCTGTCGTTGCTGTCATTATCTTCATCACACACATTGCTTCCCTCACTTTGCTGATTCTGGCAGGGGGCTGGTTCGTCATCCATCATGGAGTAGCGATATTCCAGCAGAACTGGCAACTTCCTGTCCGGTCAGGAGGAATCATGGCAGCCCTGTTTTTTGGATTTTCCGCTGCTATGCTCGGAATATCCGGTTTTGAAAGTTCTGCAAACTTCGTGGAAGAACAACGGCCCGGCGTTTTCCCAAAAACGTTAAGGAACATGTGGCGGGTGGTGAGCTTCTTTAATCCCGCCATTGCCCTGCTGGCGCTGAGCATCATTCCTCTTGCCAGTATTGATGATCATAAAGAGTCACTTCTGTCCTTTATGGGAGAAACCGCGGGCGGCAAATGGCTGGCCTATCTGATCTCTATTGATGCAGTTTTGGTTCTCAGCGGAGCGGTTTTGACCTCCTATGTAGGCGTAACAGGACTCGCTGAGCGTATCGCTCTGGACAGGATTCTGCCCAATTTTTTTCTGGTCAAAAACCGCAGAGGCGTTAATTACCGGATTGTTATCGGTTTTTTTATTTTATGTCTTTCTATATTATTGGTGACGGGAGGAAATCTGGTGAATCTTGCAGGTGTCTATACCTTTTCCTTCCTGCTGGTCATGGCGCTTTTTGGCATGGGAAATCTGATGCTTAAAATCAAACGGAACCGCCTGCCACGCCCTGAAAGGGCCACAATACTTTCCGTGATCGTTGCCATATCCTTTATCCTGGCCGCTTTTTTTGGTAACCTGCTGCTCAACGCCCATGCATTTTACGTTTTCCTGCAATACCTGATTCCAGCCATGCTTTTTATTATTGTGATGCTGAAAAGGGCGCAGATTATAAAGTGGACACTCTATTCAATGCGTCATCTGGACAAATCTTACAAACGGTTGGTGCTGGACAACATCCGGCTTCACCGGGCACTGATCAAAATCAATGCCCAGGAACTTGTGTTCTTCACCAGGGGGGACAACGTTGCGGTGCTGAACAGGGTGATGATTTACGTGGAGGAAAATGAGGCCACAAAAAAAATAAAGATTGTGCATATTGCAAACAGCGATAGTGATAATGCGAACCTGAAATCGGACATCCTGGTCCTGGATCGGGCCTATCCCGAAATTGATATTGATTTTGTGGAAATAGAGGGAGAATTCGGTCCCGACCTGATTGAACAATTATCTCAAGAGTGGGAAATTCCTAAAAACTTTATGTTTATCGGAGCGCCGGGAGATAAATTTCCATACCATGTCTCCGAACTTGGTGGAGTTAGACTGATCATGTAAATTGAAAGATATGAATATAGAACATGCTTACAAGTTAATTCTGGATAAACTCAGCATCTGGGCCAAAGAGTTTATCAGGATACTGCCGAATATTGCCCTGGCAGCGCTTATCCTTGTTTTGGGCTTTTACCTTGCCAAACACATCCGCAATCTGCTGCGCAGGATACTGAAGAGATTTATTCTAAACGAGGCACTGGACAATTTATTCAGTTCTGTGATCTACATCTTTTTGCTCGGCATCGTAGTCTTTATAGCCCTGAGCGTACTTCAGTTAGATAAAGCAGTGACCTCTATTCTAGCCGGAGCAGGAATTATTGGTCTTGCACTGGCGTTTGCCTTTCAGGATATTGCCTCCAACTTTATTTCCGGCATATTTCTTTCGGTGAGGAAACCCTTATATGTCGGAGATATTGTCAAAATAAAAGATTACATGGGAAAAGTGGAAGAAATTAATCTTCGTGATACCGTCATCAAGACCTATCAGGGTCAAATGGTCATCATCCCCAACAAAGATGTTTTTCAAAACCCTATTGAAAACTATACGTTACTGGGTAAAAGGCGCTTAGATCTGAATGTTGGAATCTCTTATGGTGAAGACCTGGAAAGCGTTAAATCACTAACCATCCAGGCAGTAAAAGATATAGAAGGCCTGGTCGAAGAAGAGGAAGTGACCATGTTTTATACCGGTTTTGGTGACAGTTCGATTAACTATGTGATCCGGCTTTGGATAAATGTGCATGATAATGTCAATATTCTTGAAGTGCAGAGTCAATGTATTCTCAGGATCAAAAAGGTATATGATGAACATAATATTATGATCCCATTTCCTATCCGAACACTTGACTTCGGAATCAAGGGAGGTGTGTCATTAAGCGAGGTGCAAGAAAGACATAGCAATGAATCGAAGTCATAATAATGGTTAGAAGCGTATCTTCAGTGCCTAAAGTTAATGTTTATCTATAGTTAATAAACGAAAATGAGCCAATATCTTTTACTGATGCTGATTGCCGGACTTGCAAGCATAGGTATGGCGTTTATTCCCAGCCTTGCCCGCAAAGTAAGGATGTCCTACTCTATTGTTTATGTTGCAATAGGAGCACTGTTATATCTGATATGGCCGAAAATCCTTCCCTCCCCCTTGCCGCAAAAAGACAATGCGCTGGTGGTTCACCTCACCGAGCTTATTGTCATCATTTCGCTGATGGGTACTGGAATCAAGATTGATCGAAGCTTTTCTTTCAGAAAATGGTCCACTCCACTCCGGCTGATCTTAATTGCTATGGTCTTATCAATCGTGATATCTGCATTGGTTGGATATTTTGTGTTGGGGATGAGTGTTGCTGCTGCATTGCTATTGGCTGCAGTATTAGCGCCAACAGATCCGGTTCTCGCTGCTGATGTACAGGTTGGACCGCCAAATGAGCGTGGCAAGTCCGAACCCCGGTTTGCACTCACTTCAGAAGCGGGACTCAATGATGGTCTGGCGTTTCCATTTACCTGGCTAGCTATTGTTGTTGCATCTGAAGGCATCAGTACGGCTTCAATATGGCACTGGGGTTGGTTTTACCTTGTTTACAAGATTGCGGCAGGACTGATTATTGGCTGGCTTTGTGGCAAACTGGTGGGCTACCTGGTTTTCTCCATATCGGAAAAATACCGTTTATTAAAACCTTCTGATGGGTTTCTGGCCATTTCGCTGACGCTTGTTACCTACGCAACAGCTGAATCACTTCATGCGTATGGCTTCATTGCAGTCTTTATCGCCGGGCTTACCTTGAGGCATTATGAAAAAACCCATGATTATCATCGGCAGCTTCACTCTTTTACCGATCAGATGGAAAGGATGTTGCTTGCTGTGCTCCTGATTTTTTTTGGCGGCTCACTGGTTGGTGGTATACTGGCTCCATTGACCTTTAAAATGGCGATGGTATCGCTTGCATTTGTAATGCTGGTACGTCCTGTCACCGCCTATTTGTCCCTGTTGGGGAATCCAACACCACTAAAAGAAAAGCTCGCCATAAGTTTTTTCGGCATCCGAGGAATGGGATCTATATATTATCTGGCATTTGCATTTGGTGAAGTCAAATTCGATCAGCAGGAAGAGCTATGGGCAATCGCAGCCTTCACCATTCTGATTTCTATTGTGCTCCATGGCCTGAGTGCAACCCCTGTAATGGGAAAACTCAGCAGCAACCGGGATAAATAAAATCATATCCGATTTAAACCACCATTTTATGTGCTCTTTTGTTAAAACAAAATGAATAATGGTTATGCAGTAGCTTAAAAAATGTTTTAAGCGCTTCATTAAGCTGTAAGTTTATTTTTTCTTGAAAGTTCAGCTATTACGCAGCTAGATACCCTGGTGCATTGGTGAGCGATTTACGGTATCAAGCATCTTTTCGAAAGCGGGTAAATTTGTTTGCGCACAAAGCTGTAGCATGATATGGTGAAATTCCATGTTGACCAGTCGGTCCTGTTTACCGTAATCCCAAATGGGATAAACGCATTCAGTGAAGATTTCCTCAACACTTTCTACCCTCATAATGATCCTCAAGCGTTTCTCATCGTCATAAATTTCTCCTTCCGGATGATTTTCGCTCCGGTATTTCAAAAGATGCCCTAGTGCCTGAAGGCTCAAAATAGCCGTTCCAGGATCGTTTATTCCAGGACTGAGTGCTTTAACCGCTACCTCCATGAGTTGCCTGAAACCATAATAATAGTTGACATCTATATCTTGCCCCCCATGGATATTAACCATGCCCATGATTTCTTTCTGTAAATCTTCGGTAATGGTTTCTTTATTTAATATCGTCAATAGCGGCGTATCCTTGATCACCAGCTTACCAACTGGCCATTCCATTCTGATCAGCAGATCTTCCCGTTTACAGAGCGAGCGCATTGGCTTTTCCATAAACCCCTGGTAGATGCCAGACTTCTGAGCATTTAATGACAGAGATGAACCCTGCTCATACAAAGAAGGAGAAAAGTTTTGCAATACGCATTTTCTCTCCATACTTTTCTGTGTATCAGTAAAAATTTTATGGATAATGGTCTCATACTTCACCGACTGGGTAACATAATGAAGGAAGTAAATAAAAAGAAAGATATCCACTACTGTAAATGCGATCAACAGATAAGTACTAATAGCCGGAACATAGACCCCGGAATCAATATCCCTGATCGTACTCAACAGGAACAGCGCAAATACAATGGTACCGATATAAAAGCCCAGCACGATCTGCTGAAAGCGGTTTCCGATAAGCTTTTCCAGAATTCTGTTACTCATCTGTGAAGCGGCCTGGTTCAGAAGAATCATGACCATACTGAAGCTAAACACGGTCAGCGAAATGATTCCGCCGGTTATTGTCGATATAATACTGCGAGCAGTACTTGCATCCTTTAAGGTTAGCCAGTGCGCCGCAGCCTTGATGGCTTTTCCAGTTTCGGAATAATCAAACTGAACAGTAAACAGCGATAGCAACAAAAAAACCATTGCTACAATTGCAGGAATGAAAGCGATGCTTTTTACTGTCTTTAAATATAATATGCCAATAGACTTGAGTGTATTCTGTGCAAACAGTTTTAATTTCATTTTCTCTCTCTTATATCATCAACGTTTTCGATTCGATTTTGTTGGCATTTTGAAAATCAACTAGCAATAACTACTAGATAGCTTTTAATAAACGTTAAAACATCCTCCGGTTTATAAACGGCCAGAACTTCTAAAGACCTCTGCAATGGTGTTTGGTCTTCCCTGAACAATATCCATGTCAATAGCCATCGAAGGGATTATTTATTTATTAATTTATCCGGAATTTACAGCTAAATGGACAGCACTGATTCAAAGCAGAAAGAAAATCCAGTGGCTTGAATGATTTAAAAAGGTAAATGATCAAAAAAATGCTTCATTGAAATATTTCAAAGCTGAACCGAATCGCCACCCGAAGCGTGATCGACAGAATATCTTTATGTACAAGAGCTCTGTTTGGAAGCACTGTGCAGGTACGGGAAATAAAGTAAATCTGAATTAACATCACAATACAAATTCACTGTAGCAAAAAGGCTTTAATTGATTATATTCGGCTATTAATCAGCATGTTTTCTGAAAAGACCATTTAAGCAGAAGTGGTATAGAATTAAGAAAATCAAATTAACTAAATCTAGAATGAATACCCAGGAGATCATAGCCATCACGATTGTACTAGCCGCCATATTTGCATATATTAACCACCGCTTTATTAAATGGCCACCCACCATTGGCATCATGGCACTCTCACTCATTTCCTCAATCTTATTGGTGACGATTGGAAATTCAAAATCATTGCTATCAGAAAAAGCAATCTCATTAGCAACATCCCTAGATTTTCAGGATGTACTGATGAATTTTATGCTAAGCTTTCTACTCTTTGCCGGAGCGATCCATATCGATGCAAGCAAATTAAGAGCCGAACGCTTGCCGGTACTGGTATTGGCTACTCTGGGAATACTGATATCAACTTTTGTAGTTGGAGCTTTGGTTTGGCTGTTATTTGGCTGGTTTAACATGCCAATCCCGCTGATTCATTGCCTGCTTTTCGGAGCACTTATTTCTCCCACCGACCCGATCGCGGTGCTTGGCATCCTTAAAAAAGCAAATATTCCGCCAAGCCTGGAGCTTAAGATTTCCGGAGAATCCCTATTCAATGACGGGGTTGCGGTAGTTGTATTTGTAAGCCTGGCTGAAATTGCCCGCTCAACCAGTGGCGACTTTTCAATTATATCCATCGGTAAATTGTTCCTGATCGAAGCACTTGGCGGCATTGTTTTCGGTCTCTTGCTGGGTTATATCGGATACTGGGCCCTAAGAAGTATTGATGATTACAAGGTGGAGGTATTAATAACACTTGCTATCGTTTCCGGCGGATACTTTTTAGCGGGCAGACTTCATGTATCAGGTCCACTGGCCATGGTTATTGCGGGAATTTTTACGGGAAACAAATCCAAACGAGAGGGCATGTCCGATCTGACCAGAGACTATCTGGGCAAATTCTGGGAGATGGTTGATGAAATCCTCAACGCCGTACTGTTCTTATTTATTGGTGTAGAAATGCTTATCATCAAGATCGATCCGACAGTATTCTACATCGGAATAATCAGTATAGCGATCGTACTAGTTGCCAGATGGGTCTCGGTTTACTTGCCGGTTTCACTAATGCGTTTCAAAGTCAGGTTTGAGAAACATGCAGTGAAGATTATGACCTGGGGAGGTCTTCGCGGAGGCATTTCAGTAGCGCTTGCCCTTTCCTTAAGTCCGGGAATGCACAGGGAACAATTTGTACTCATCACCTATATTATTGTCGTATTTTCCATTTTAGTTCAAGGACTGACCATTGGAAAACTAGCCAAAAAATTAGGATTTTGATTTCAGCATTGTAACAGTAGAATTCCTAGATTTAACTGTAAGCTGAAATTGCTTAATCCTCAGGGCAGATTGGTAGATTACTCAGAATATACACTCTAGTTCTTTCATAGCGCATGATGAAAAGAAGTGAATTTTGATGATGATCTGTTAGAAGCCGTATTGATGCTCGGATACTAATTAGGATTAAATTAAAATAGATCCAGTTATAACCACCAATCATGAAAATTGAAAGATGTCTCAAAAAACAAACTTAATTTTGGAAATCAAACATTGACGCTTTGAGTATTCAATCTTGCTATTGTTCATTTGTAATAGTCGATAACAAAAAAAATCCAGCAAAATGTGTGTTCATATTTTTAGCTTGTTTTTCTAATATCTTATTACGACTTTTAACTCATTAGATATTGCAAATATTTAGACTGATATCTGTGGTGAGTAACAGGTGAGTTTTGAATAAAAATATCGTAAAAAGTGCTCCTAAGTGTCTTTAAATGCATTGGGTTCGATTCTCGTCGGGACCACTTTTCAACATTCATTAAAATTCAAAGGGGTTCAAAAAACCCCTTTTTTGTGCCTTTAAAGCAGGTTTTAGATAAATTAAATCTTGAAAACCGAACTTTGACAAAAATTACCGAAAGAGAACGTATTGAGACGCGTCTATGGAATCCAATTGCAATGCGTGAGGCGATAATTAACTCTTTTGTTCATAATGATTATACAAGAGAAATTGCCCCAAAGTTTGAGATTTTCGATGATCGTTTGGAAATAACATCCTACGGTAGTTTACCTGAAGGACTTTCGCAGAATGAGTTTTTTGAAGGTTTTTCTGTTCCTCGTAATAAGGAACTTATGCGTATTTTCAAGGATTTGGATTTAGTGGAACAAATGGGATCAGGGGTCCCGAGAATTTTACAGGCGTACAAGGCAGATTGTTTTCAATTTTCAGAAAATTTTCTGAGAATAACATTACCATCAGCAGGATCAGTTGCTCGAAGCACGCAAGATACCACGCAAGATGCCATGCAAGTTACTATGCAGATAAAACAGCTTCTAAATGCATTAGATGGGATTCAAAATCGAACTGAAATACAAAAAAAATTAGGATTGTTAAATAGAGAAAATTTCAGAAAAACATATTTACAACCAGCAATTGAATTAGATTTAATTGCATTAACAATTCCTGATAAACCAACAAGCGGAAATCAGCAGTATTATTTAACAGAAAAAGGGAAAGCATTGGTTAAGTTAGAAAAAAAATCAGATTAATTTAATGTGCTACCCTTATTCTATTATCAATAGAATATTGGCATGACAAAAGACTGTGATCGGATTCTTATTCGCATCGATGAGAAAAGGAAGGATTTTTAATATAAATCAAACTCTACTTGTTGAAAAAATTATTTCTTTTCAAATGCGCTGAATTCATTTAATTAAAAAAAAATCAAATAGCAGAAAAGAACCACCAAAAGTTCCACCAAATACATAAAATAAACGTTCAGTGGCTTTTAAAGCGGTATTTATAAGTCTCGACGGGAATTGAACTTATGGGTGTTGATGTATGTCCTAGTTACCTTTCTAACTCTTTATCAGTTATTCTCTTTTAATCCCGTGAGTAGTTCCGTTAATCCCTTGTAGCTTTTGGTATAGTTAAAGTTTCCTCCCGCTGACATGCTCTTTGCGAGTTTTGAATTGTCTTCATCGATCAGCTCCTTTTCAATAATTTCACAGGTCTTTTCCAGTGCTATTGGGTTATCCTTAAGAAGTTTTGCGATGTCTCTACCAAGCATGCGTGCACAAGAAGTAATGGTGTCCCAGTCATCGCTTTCAACGATATCCTGATAGTCATCATATAGAACATCATATTTTAATTCAATGTAGTTGGAAAGGATAAAGCCCTGATCTTTGCCGTCCTTATCGTCTTTGTGCTTTCTGTCGTTCCAGGCTAGGATTTTCATGAAGTAAATAGCATGGATGGGGGCTGCATTTATGCTAATTTCTTCTCCCTCAACCTGAAAGGTGATACATTGGTCTTTAATTTCCATGAATCCGGCTACATTCATTGATTGGATGAAGTCTGGTGGCCAGGTATACTCTCCGTTCTCATCCTGTATTTCTCCAAAAGGGACGATGTCAACTTCACAGTAGTTGTCGTAAATGAGTTTATGCATGACTCTGGTGGCTGAGAACCTGCCGGAAGCGAGTAAGGTGCTGATCATTTCCTCGTAGCTGTCCCATTCAGGGACATATAAGGCGAAGTCTACATCTAAGGTTACCCTGCCAGCTCCTAAATTGTATTGCCCATCCAGTATGAGGTCTCTGGCTGTTGCACCGATCAAGATGAAGTCGTAAGCCTTGTCTCCAAGTATTTCCTGGATCGCGATAACGACTTGTCTAAGGTGATCCGGTATTTTGTCAGTTGGTAAATTGAATGTATTCATCAAATATTCGTTGGGCGGTGTCTATATTTCTGCTATCGTTTGAAGTAATCAGTTCCGCATATACAAGGATTGGCGGTACTGCGTCTGGTAACTTTCTGGTTGAAGCAAATATAGGATGATTCTTATCCCAAAAGTATTTAAGTACCTCTATTTCTCCTTGCGCGTCTGCCGTGATCAGCTTTAGCGCTGACATCCATTTCTTGTTTTCGCCTGTAACAAAAAGCGAAAGCTTTCCTGGGCTTAGGTAATTGGTATACAGATTCGCGGCAGCTTCTCCACCCCATTCACCATTGATTTCTTTGATGTCAATCTTTTTAAAAGTGCGCAACAGGTCAAGTGATTTAGAAGTATAGTTTCCTATGATTAGTTTAGGCTTAAGCTGCTCCTTGTAAGCCTGCACCCATCGGCTTAACAGTTCTTTTTTAGCGTTGACTATTTTGCGTTTATTTTGCCCTTCATGCAGGTAATTGTTTTGCAGCATTTCGCTAATGATAATGGAAATGGAAGCTGCGGAAATACCTACTGCTGCGGCCATGTCCCGGTAGGTCAGGTTAATAAATTCGGGGTTGTTTAACACACCGAACAGCATTTTCAAGCCTGCTTCAGAGAATAACCGGCTCTTATTTTTTTCAGGTGTTTTTATCGTCGGTTTTATTCCGGATCGATGGATATAAACATCTCCTGCATTCAGGTATACGTTTCCTACTGTGTCCAGGAAATTGATGTCTTGTGCTACTAACTCCTCGGCTATTTTTGGATAAACGATAGGAGCGAGTACAAACAAATTTCTTTGGTTGTTGGATCGCATGGCAATTTGCATTGTTTTTAGAAAGTGCAACATGCTGTGATCCAACTTTGGTGTTTTTATCATACTGTATTCAACGGCCTTATTTCTGAACCGCAAAATAATGATACCAGTGCTTTTGTCGGCATTTAATACCATTCTGGGCTTGCCAAATTCCTCTTTAAGTGCTTTGGGCAAAGCATTGAGGCCTTGTTCCCACAGTTCATGAACAGTCATATTGTTTATTTTTTATTTTCGTTTACTGTCAGTAAACAATCAAATATAGTAAACAAAATTGATTTGTGTATTTTTCATCATAAATATTTGGCTTTGATTACAACACACTAGATGATGATTTAATAAGGCTCTGTTTTTATAACCCTAAGCTTGATTATCAAACTCATTTTCTGGTGAGGATCATTATCTACCACTGAAAAACCCAGCCCTTTTTAATAAATTGTACTCGATTTCCTTGCCGATAAGTCAGAGGTTCAATGATACGATTTATACTGATCTTCAGCTTAAGGATTGAGTATATTTGAAACAATGCCCAAATATTTTTACGAAGCGTTTTATTCGATCTTTTGACCTGCTGGGCTACAGGTAGCTTATTTCGAATAACGAAACCGAATACGTTAGAAGTAAACTAGGCAACATACTGGCAGTTATAGAAAGTTGTTGAGTCTTGGCACGTACGAGGAACCGCCGCAGGGTTTTATTGCCAATATGAAGAAATCATTAATCCGGCGTCTCAACATTCCAAATAAATTGTTTGTTATTTCAAACATATCTATTAAATTTGATTGAAATAACAAGCTTTATGGAAAAAAGAGGCGTGATTTTATTCCCAAAATCTGAGCGATTATTGCAAGATATGGGTGAGAATCTAAAGCTTGCCCGAAAAAGGCGTAAGCTAAGTACGGAGCAGGTGGCTCAGAGGGCAAATATTGCCCGCTCCACGCTTTGGTTGGTTGAACGGGGTTCTCCGAGCGTTGCGATAGGTATTTATGTTCAAGTACTATTTGTGTTAGGACTGGAAAGAGATATCGCCAAACTTGGCGCCGATGACGAACTGGGGCACAAATTACAAGATGCCAAACTTCTGCAGAATACATCTAGTAAACCTTTAAGAAAAAGGAAATGACGCAAAATAAAAATGATCACCGAGAGATTGGGTTTTTGCAGATTGGTTAGGTCTTGAAGCACCGCTATTGATGGGGATACTTAGTTGTACTCTTGCAAGGCGTAAGGAAGTATTTTCTTTTGAGTACGATCAAAAGTGGCTTCTGTCAAAACAAAAGTTCATGATCGATCCCGATTTGCAATTTTTTCCAGGGCAGCAGTTCCTTCGGGAAGACAAATCTAATTTTGGGATGTTTATGGATTCTTCTCCCGACCGCTGGGGTACAAAACTCATGATCCGTCGTGAAGCTATTGATGCCAGGATAGGTAGTCGCCCAGTGCGCACACTTCAAAATAGTGACTTTTTACTTGGAGTTTATGATCAGCACCGCATGGGGGGCCCTACGTTTTAAGCTTGATCCAGATGGTCCATTTTTAGATGACGATCAAAACATGCCTGCTCCACCAATGACTGCTTTACGAGCACTTGAAGCAGCAAGCAAAAAACTGGAAGACGATGGTAATCTAGATGATCCCAATTACAGCAAATGCTGAGTATGCTTGTCGCTCCAGGGGGATCGCTTGGAGGAGCAAGACCCAAATCTGGAGTGATTGATACTGATGGGACACTTTGGATTGCCAAGTTTCCAAGTGGAAACGAAACGATTATGCACAGATACGTGTTGATCCAGCATATTCGAAATTAAGATCAATAGATACTTACCAGATTCACCAAAAATCAAAATCTTGGCTACAAAAAAGTCTTAAAGAATCACGCGGTTATAAGAATGTGGTAATTACCCATCATGCCCCTAGCCTGCAATCAATACCCGAGCTTTATAGAGATGATATCTTGTCATCTGCTTATGCTTCAAACCTTGAAGATGTGATTTTGGAGCATCAGCCCTTGTATTGGATTCATGGCCATATCCATACGCCTACCAGATATACTATTGGTAACACTGAAATTATCTGTAATCCACACGGCTATTTGAGTGAGAACTATAATGGCTATGAGAAAGATTTGATCATTGAGATTTAGTTTAAAATGCGGCTATCTTATCACTATTCTGAAATATTAGAGGCTTAATAATAATTAGTGTTTATCAAGCTTCTCTTAAAATATTTTCAATTCGCGAATATTCCTACTGCCAGAAGTTTTAAAAATAATCTTTGACCTTGAGAGCAATACGGACGGCCGGCTACTCTGCATGGATGCACCGAAAAATATCTTTAAACTCTTCAAGATACAAAAGCCCTGCTAAGCCTGTGCACCCAGTTATTAGTAGGACTATATCTAAACTTGAGAAGTCAGGTGAAATCAAGAAGATAGCACTAGAGTCTATACCCCTGCAATGATGAGTCCCCAGAGGTTGTAATCAGGATAACTTTGTTCAAAGTCATCGGGCATTTATTTCCGGGAATCATGCTTAGCCACCGTACCGCTTTACATAACCAACACATAAATGGCATAATCATTTATGGCTATTGGCCATGTTTTCCATTACATAAATAGAGGAGTCATCGCTGACATGCTGAAGCAATGCACAATTCGGTTTATTGGCATAATAAACTTCTTTCGGTAACAAATCTTAAATTATTATCGTGTTTTAAATGGTTTCTGGCGAAGTTTCAATTAAAAATCAATCCAAAAAAAATACAAATTAGAAGGAGCTGTTAGATATAGGCCTTAATATAAAGTTCAGGCCAGTTGAAATTTGACTACAACAATTACCAATCGGGCTACTTTTTAGCACACGACAAACAGGAGCTTTGTAATGCAATTTATTCAATGGTAGAAATAATTAAATAAGAGTTATGCAAAAGAGAAAATTAGGAAACAGCGGATTAGAGGTTTCCGCATTAGGCTTTGGCTGTATGGGTTTAAACTTTTTAGATGGTAAAGGTCTTGATCAAAAAGATGCGATAACACTACTGCATAACGCAGTTGAAAAAGGCATTACATTTTTTGATACCGCCGAAGCCTATGGTCCTTACACCAACGAAGAAATTGTTGGCGAGGCATTACAGCCTTATAGAAAAGACGTAGTAATTGCCACAAAATTCGGTTGTAAAGATGCCAGCCCGGCAATAGGTTTAGACAGCAGGCCCGAAACGATCAGGGCAGTTACCGAAGCCTCTTTAAAAAGATTAAAAACAGATTACATCGATTTGCTTTATCAACACAGAGTTGACCCTAATGTTCCCATAGAAGATGTTGCAGGAACAGTAAAAGACCTCATACAGGAGGGTAAAGTAAAATATTTCGGTTTATCCGAAGCAAGTGTTAAAACGATTCGGAAAGCACATGCAGTACAACCTGTATCAGCATTACAAAGCGAATACTCCTTGTTTTGGCGTGAGCCGGAAGATGAAATCATACCAACATTAGAGCAGTTGGGAATTGGTTTCGTTCCCTTTAGTCCTTTAGGCAAAGGCTTCCTCACCGGCATTATAAACAAAAAATTAGCAGATGTCGACCGCAGAAATATTATTCCCCGTTTCAGTGAAGAAAACATAAAGGCCAATCTGGTATTGGTGGAAGCGCTTTCAGAAATCGCAAAGCAAAAAGAGATCACAACCAGCCAATTGGCACTGACCTGGCTCTTGGCGCAAAAGCCCTGGATTGCGCCCATCCCCGGGACTACTAAACTGCATCGCTTAGAAGAAAACATCGGCAGTACCAATGTTGTATTAACAGCCGGTGAACTTGCACAAATTGACTCAACAGTCAATGGAATTACTCTTGTGGGCAACCGCTATCCCGAATTTTTAGAAAAACAAATCGACAGATAAAAACAACCCGCAATGCAAAATATTAAAGGAAAAGTCGTTGCCGTTACTGGTGCAAGCAGCGGAATGGGTAAAGCCATTGCTATAGAACTGGCAAAAAACGGTGCCAGGGTTGTTTTGGGCGCAAGACGAATAGAACACTTACAAAAGCTTGTCGAAGAAATTAAAAGTACAGGTGGCGAAGCCGCCTGTACTCAAATTGATGTGAAAAATAAAGCCGATCTGCTTCGGCTGGTCAATACGGCAGTTGCGCAATACGGAAAATTAGATGCCATTGTAAATAATGCAGGAGTGAGCCAATTAAGCCGCATTGACGAACTGGATATTGAGGGATGGGAAGAAATGATCGATATTAACCTTAAAGGCGTTTTGTATGGAATGGCGGCTGCAATTCCGGTTTTCAAACAACAGCAATCTGGTCATATCGTCAATATCATTTCAACTTCGGGAATTAAGATTGTGCCCATGCAGGGCATTTATGCAGGAACTAAAAATGCCATTCGCACAATTGCAGAAGCGTTTCGTCAAGAGTCTGATGGGAGCATACGCATCACAGGCATTTCGCCTGGAATGGTGAAAACCGACTTTGCAGACAACATTAGAAACCAGGAAATGAAAACAGCTATTCAAAAAGGAATGGAACAGATTGCCATCAACCCCATCGCCATTGCCAATGCTGTAATTTATGCAATAAGCCAACCGGACGATGTTGAAATTGGCGACATTGTGATTCGTCCGTCAAAACAAAATTGATTAAATTCGTAAACGCAAAATGCAGCAACAAACCAACATCAATCACCTCAAAAGTATATCGCAATTGGTGCGTATCCTGGGATTTCCTGCCCCATTGCACCCACTAATTGCATTGGTTGATTACAATAACGTTTCGATTGAAATGTTTCCAAAAGGCCAAAAAGTAAGTCTTGATTTTTATAAGATTTCCTTTAAGCCAACGTTTACAGGACACATCAAATACGGACAGGGCTATTACGATTTTGAAGAAGGCGGATTAGCATTCCTGAAGCCAAAACAAATCGTTTTTTCACCTGAAGAAAAAGAAAGCTATGAAGGGATTGCTTTGTATTTCCATCCGGACTTTATCCGTAATCATCCCTTAGGAAAAACAATAAATCAGTATGGCTTTTTCGCTTACGATGTTTCAGAAGCCTTATTTTTATCGGCAAAAGAAAAAGAAATTATAGCCAGTTTGTTTGCTACAATAGCTGGTGAATTAAACAACAATATTGACAGTTTCAGTCAGGATGTTTTGGTGTCGCAAATAGAACTGTTGTTAAATTACAGCAACCGTTTTTACAACAGGCAATTTATTACCAGGAAAGCGATTAATCACGACATCATCACTGCTCTGGACGAACTTTTAAACAACTATTTTCAAGAAGAGAACAGTCTGAAAAACGGTTTGCCATCCGTGAAATACATCAGCACGGAACTAAAGATATCGCAGCGCTATCTAAGTGATATGTTGAGTTCATTGACAGGGCTAAACACACAACAATACATTCAGAACGCAATTATAGAAAAAGCCAAAGAGAAATTATCAACTACAAATCTTTCCGTTTCGGAAATCGCATATGAACTGGGCTTTGAACATTCACAATCGTTCAGCAAACTTTTCAAGGCAAAGACAAATGTTTCGCCTTTGGAGTTCAGACATTCGTTTAATTAAAACCTGCAGAAGGCGAATGGATAAAGCAAATGCCATTAACATGGGTTGACGATAAGTAGTAGCTGATGTTTTAAAAATCATGTTTGCTCAACTCGATACTATATATCGTTTAACCTTTCTGGCCGCTCCGCCCACAATTTTTATAATCGGGCTTATAGGTATTGCTGAGAAATGTTATGAAGCTCTTTAGGGTAAGATAAAATAACTATTAATGGATAATACTATACTCATTTCGGTTAGTATCGAGTATAATATTATTCATTTGCCTTTTGATGTTGACTTTCCAGAAGCAAATTAGAATATATTAACCATTATGGATGGATTGGATATCCCATAACAATTATTCATTGATTCTGGCGCATCTAATGGCGCATATTCGCGATTCAGTAATTATTTGACCTGCATGAGGAGATAATGTTCTAATAAGAACGTTTAATGTTATTTAGAACAAATATTACACCTGATCGGGTATAATATTTGTTTCTTTTTGTTAAGTACACCCTATGAGGTATAAAATGATGTGTTAAACACTAGCTCTTAGGATACAGGAACAAACTGAATGTATCGCTGAAAATTGACCCCAGTCTCACAGATTATTTTTTTCATACGCTCAATTTATTAATGAGCTTACAAATAATTAAAAATTGATAATTGGCAAAATAATGGGTTTACTGCTATTATATAAAGATTAAGTCAGAAACGCTACAGCCGCCCCCTAAGCTGATTACCAGGCGCATCAACATCTTCTTTATTGTTTTGCTTTTTGCCTATTGAGAAATTATACGTTAAAAATATCCCAACATAACGTACAAAGTCAAGTCGCTTACGTACGATAGTTCTGGTGAAATCGGGTGTATTGATCACGCTCTTAGGTCTGTAGAGTTTAAATGGATCCTGAAATTCAAGACTTGAAGTGAGTTTGTCTTTAAAAAAGGATTTCTTAACCGTAACATCAATCTTGCCTCGGCTATGGCTATCGTAAATTCCATAGAAGTCATCGCTATTAAAAAAGCCTGATACCTCAATAAAATACTTTCCAGGTAAGTTAAACTTACTTGTTGCCCAAACGTTTTGCGTAAACTTTGACCGTTTGACCCCAACTGTTCCCCTAACATCCAAAGTCTTATTTCGGAAAGTAGCATTAGTATTGAAATCCCACCAAGAAGTCAGCTTAACAGGAATATAAAGCGAAGCAAAAACATTATTGTTATCACTGATATTTTCATCTCTCGATACAACTGTTTCACCACGATTCGTAATGTTCTCCGTAATTCCGTTATTGGTATTTTGATAGCCTATGGTGATGCTGTATTTATTTTTAAATAAATATTCTAACTGTAAATTATTGCTAAAATAAGGCTGTAGTTCTGGGTTTCCTTCCTGAACAGAATTTAGATTGGTGTAAGTAATGAAAGGATTAAGCTGGCGAAAGCCAGGGCGCTCTATCCGTCTGTTATAAGAGAGCGTATAAGAGTGATTATTGCCAAATTTTCTATTGAAAAAAACAGCGGGAAACAGGTTCAGCTGGTTGCGGCCAATAGTCTGTTGTGTCGTGATCGATTGTCCATTGTAATTAGTTTGTTCCGCTCTTAATCCTAATTTGTACTCCCACTTGTTAATTGATCCCGATAGTGAGCTATAGATGGCAGAGATATATTCATGATACACAAAGCTGTTTGATCTAAGCGGATCGAGGATGGATTGTTCAGTAAGTCCTTTCCGAAAATCCATCTTGTAATCTGTACTGGAAGCCGTAAATTTTGCGCCAAGGTTAAGGACAGTTGTAGAGGTAAAATATTTTTCAAGATCAACATTTCCTACATGAACATTTGATCTTCCGGTAGTTTTAGTAAAAAGACCGTCGTTCGCCCGCAATATTGATCCCATTCTATCTGTATAACTGGTTTCAAGTGAAGCAGGGTCTGTTAATCCATAGTAAATATAACTATAGCCAATGTCTAGCCGACTCCCAAGCGTATCGATCTTATTCCTGTAATAAACGTTAGCCATGTGATTGGCGTAAGTAAAAATAGTGCTTTTTACTGAACGTGAAGAAGAATCAGCTAAGGCCGGTTGTATATCATTGAAATAGGCTATATCTGTTGTATAGATACTGCTGACGCTTCCTGGATTGGTAAACATATTATAGTTTGCCCCTAAGGTCTGTTTCTCGCTTGCTTTAAATTCCAGGCCAGCGTTGTAGCTTATGTTATGATATCGTTCCAGATAATTTTCGTTTTGCAGGCTATAAACATTGGTTCCTTTAAATTTTTGGGTAATCTCATCCTGATAAAAAGAAGGAGTCCAAAAATAATTGAAACCACCCTGAAAGTTAAACTTCCCGGCTCTGTAATTTAGAAAGGTTGTAGCTTTAGTGTTATCTTGGTCATTATTCCAATAGCCAGTACCAATATTGCACGTTAAGCCGTATTTATATTCGGCTTTTAAAACAATATTGATTACTACGCCAGCATTCTGCGCGTCAATTTCCGCACCCGGAACTGCTTTCAGCTCATAGGATTTTATCGATTCTGAAGGAATAGCCCTTAGGTAAGATAGCAGTTGCTCGCCCTGAAAAAGAATTCTTCTATTGTCTACATAAACAGTTACGCCCTCTGATCCACGGAAAAGGATGTTACGGCCGTTCATCACAACACCAGGAATAACACCAAATAACTTTAGTGCATTCTCACCTTTCTCATAAACGGTACCCTGAATATTTAGTGTAAGTTTATCGATAGACCGGTTGATCAACGGCTTATTGCTGACAATGGAAACATCGTTCAAATGAATCGTATTTCTGCTTAAGATAAGATCGGGTAAATCTATCGTATTATCATTTTCAAGCCTAACGCGTTGAATAAGGGTATCTGTTTGTGATGCAGATATTTTTAACATGTATTCACCTTTGTTAACGAGTCTGAGGCTAAATCTTCCTCCTGTATCAGCCAATGCAGTAATGATTACCTCATTGCCGGGAGTCTTCATAACTTGTATTGTTGTGAGTTTTGCCGGCCTGTAATCTGGTCCTAAAATCCTACCTTTAATCAAATATCCTTCCTGGTTATTCCTTCTTTCCAATAAAATATTATTTTCAACCTGCTTAAATGTAATATCAGTATTTCGTAAAATCTCTTTGAGCGTAGTCTCCACCGACCGTGTATTGAGTGGCAAACTGATCCCAGCAATATCCTTGAGTTCGGCCCGGCGAAAAAAGAAGCGGAATGAGGTCTTTGCTTCCATTTCTTTAATGGCATCTAAAAGGGTTTCATTTTCCAGCTTCATCGATATCATCGCCTCACTCATCGTTTGCCCCCTTGCTTCGCGTGCTAATAGCATCTGGAAAGACATTAGGATAGCAAAAGTAATGATAAAGCTTATACGCATCAGCCAGATAAAAAAGGATTTGTTTATAAATAAGTTCAAATTTGAAAATACATACGCATTCCCATTATTCCACAATTCTGTAGAATTTTTCATAATTTTAAAAGTTTTAAGTGATTCCCTATTATTTAAGACCCCGGTAATCCGGGCTATCTATAAACCGATTGCCGTCGGTTGATAGATTTAAACTGCAGGCCTGCCTTCTAAAGGCAGGTCATGCTTTTTATGAAGTTATTTCATGTTAATTATCTATTACACCCTTTTCCGTAAATAATTATACCAGTTGATGTCCGCTTCCAGCTTGCATGATTGAAGTGAGCAATAATATCAAGGATTTTCTCAAGTTTTTCTCCCTTCCCAGCGCTGCCGCTAAATCTGCATTTCTTTAAGCTTTCGTTTTCAAACCAAATTTTGACCTTATATTTCTTTTGTAGTTTTAAAACAGCCTCTTCGAGGGTTATGTCGTCGAAAAGCAACGTTTCGCTCTGCCAGGCTATTACCTCATCTGCATTAACTTTTTTTTGGCTGTTGATTCCTGTATTAAGGTTTACAGAAAGCTGCTGATCGTGTGTGAGTATCCCTAAAGATTTTCCTTTATTAGCTACACGCACCTTCCCTCTTTTAACCGTCACTTCAATTGTATTGAGTTGGTGGTCCTCTCTGATATTGAATGCAGTACCCAATACAGTAGTTTGTACATTTCCAGTGTGGATGATAAAGGGTTTAAGACGGTTCGGTTTGACATCGAAATAGGCCTCGCCTTTTAGGCTTACCTCCCGGCTGTTTCCGTCAAAGGTTTTTGGGTATCGTAATTCAGAGTTAGCGTTCACCCAAACACTGGTGCCGTCGGGAAGTTGTATCATCTTGGTTTGATCCTTTTTAACAGCAAAGGAAATTTGTTTGCTGCCAGGTCCGTTCAGGTGATCGGTATGCCAAACCAGGTATGCCCCGATAATAATGGCCAGGGTAGCAGCGATCCCTGAAACAATAGCTAAGAAATTAGATTTCTGACCGATGATGCCAGCTGTTCTATCTGACTTTGCAATGGTTTTATTGATATCGGTAAAAAGTTCAGAAAGCCATTCGTCCTTTTTTGATGAACTCATTTGCATCCAGGCATGGTCAGCGATTTTTTGTTCTTCCAACCATTCCTCAACCAACCGATCCTCCTCAGCGGTTGTTTCCTTTCTTAGGTAACGTGAAAGTAAATGCTCAATTTCCTGTTTCATTTTACATGCTTTGACAATAGTCGTATGAACAGCAACATGGTACTATAAAAAAAAAGATTTTTTTTATTGGTCTGTTGTAGTGCTAGTGGATGTACCACAGAAGGAGCATTGTAATTGAGAATGTTGTAAGTGCATTTCTGAGGTGCTTCAGTGCATAAGTAATCTGATTCTTAACCGTTTGCTCTGAAAGGTTTAGCTTTAGTGCAATCTCCTGAATACTGAGTTCTTCATTGCGGCTTAATAAAAATATTTCCTTAACTCTGGGAGATAATTCGTTAACAGATTTCCGGAATTTTTTATCTAGTTCATCTAAAGCAATTTTTTGTTCAACATCAGGATGCTGGCTTACTTCTAATGCACTTAGCATTGCTGCATAGCGCTCATGACTAATATTCTTTCTAATCTTATCTATCACACGATGGCGAACCATCGCAAAAAGATAAGCTTCCAAATTCCGTTCGATCCGTAGGTTAACCCTATCTTCCCATAGTTTAACGAAGATGTCATGAATGATGTCCCGGGTATCATTAAGATTAAATAATTTAGAGCTGGCAAATCCGGTTAGCCTTTCGGAGTAATGCTCATAGATAGCAGTAAATGCTGCGGGATCTCCCGCTTTTAACGAAGCAATTGCATCAGCGTCTCTATAGGATTTGTTTCTCAATGGTTTCAAGGCTGTATCGTGCCAAATTAGCAAAAATGAATTTATTCTAATGTTTGTTTTTTAATACATTTCAACGAAGAAAAATTGCTGCGTGTATATGCCCTGTTAGCTTTGAAGCGAGTCGCATCTTGGTAAAGTTCCGATAAACTATTTATGGTGTAATTATATCGGAGAGACATGTTGCACACTTTGCGCACGGATTTCGGGTTTAATACGTATGCAGAAAATAACGTTTCAGAGCGAAACATTATCGGTTATAAACATAATTTTGAACCAGAGAGCAAGATATTTTGCCTTTCAGGATACTACACCTCGTAAAAAGAGATTTTGAAAACTTAAATTCTCATCAAAGATCTTCACATTTTTTTAGAAGCAGGAAAGATGCTGTAGTTAAAGCATTTACTGATTCTTCAGCGGAGTATTCTATTTTTGCCCATTCAGCCATGAGCATTTTAACCAGGATTTTTAATTTTTTTGCTCCTGTTGAGTAATAACTTTTCTTTTTCCTCCAGCATTTCCATCCTGATCTCCTGCGCAATAATCTTTACTTCACTCAATAGCTTCCTGCAGCGAATACCTGCCCGGAGATTTTCCTTATGGACCGATACGATCCGATTTTGATTCGGTCGCATTAGTATATAATAAGTTCCAGTTTCAACTCCATGGCCTTCTATAAGCTTTTGTTTAATCAATCATTTCCTTTTGAAAAGACAGCATTTGGTTGCGTAAAAATATACTGCTAATATTGACAAAAGCAGTGTATTTGTACAGAAGGTAAATTGATGAAATGGACTAATACACACTACCTATCGCGCCTTGCGGCCTACAAAAAACCGTCCTGCCATCCCTGCGCTATTTTTGCTTTTATATTTACGCAAAAGATGGGATGGTAACAGCAGTTCCCACAAATTGCATGATGCCTGAACACCTCAGTGGGTTTAACTCAACCCACCCTATGGCTTTGCAAACAGCCAATTTATATTTTTATCGGCTAACTATTGCACTGTAGCCGGTAGCGTCTATATTCGTCTGAACACAATTCTTTCTATAATCTTGCCTTTGCGAGAAGCGTTAACCTTGTGAGCGATTTATATACATTATTCAATCGCTGTTTCGGGTTACAATAGAGCATTGTATCACATAGGGATAAGGCAAATACCATTATCAGACCGTCGCATGCCATCTTATTTAAGGATTCCTGAAATAAGACTTTGCTATTGACCTCAGTACGCTTAACCCCAAAATAGTCAGTGAGCATCATGTGACCACCCTACGGCTGTACAAGCAGCCTCTAATATTTTTTATACCGTTCCAGTTGTGAGCCGTTCGTTTATTTGCTTTAACATGAAGCCCGCCATTGCAATGCCTTATTTTATCGGCTTAGTGAGCTATTGATCCCTCACCCTATGGTTCTGCAAAAAACCTCTTTATATTTAGCCTATTCTACAATCACCTGTATGCCCGCCCTTGCCGCTTTATAACTAATCTTTTCTTTCAGGCTATAGTAACTCCAGTTTTGGAGCAGGTAATGATCCTCCTTCGCTATCTCTTCTTTTTCCTGCTGGTTAATCAGCAATAATGTTGCTGCCCGGTGTTTAACGCAATGATCAATCAGCATCCTGCTATACACATGCAACTTTTGCTCCACATACCGCTTTTCCATGTGCCGGTAGTCTTCCAGACTTTTCATTTTCTTGTTTCTGCCATGGCCACCACTGTTAAAAAGTACTGCTTTTTTGACCCGGTTTAATGCCGCCTGTATTGCCAGCCTGCGGTGGAGGAATTCTTCTTTATTTCCGATTGCATGCTCAAAGCTGCCAATCTTCACTGTTACCGGATGCTCTATCGAAAGCGAAGCTTCCGCGATAATGGTGGGGTCAAGTATATTCTGGTCTTTTTTAATATGTATAGCCGCCAGCAAAAATAATTTCCCTTTTTCGAGCTGGATCTGGCTGGCGCGAAGTTTCAGTGTGCCGTTTATGATTTTCTCAAACATCAACTTTTTATCCGACCTGTCCTTTCCCAGATAGGTTTTAAATGGAATCTGAAAAAGCCTGAAACTAAAATTCCTGTTATCAGCCGTCCGGCTGAGTTTGGAAATTACTTCTGAACCAAAAGGTAAAGGGATATTGCGTTTATAGTTCCGAAGCGATTTCTCCCCTTTCCAGTAGGCGTCCTTTTCTTTATTAAAATAGGAAATCAGGGTATTATTGAGGTTACTCAGGATATTGGTGGGGATCTGGCCTTTAAAATGATTTGAAAGCAGTCTGTATGTGGTATTCTGGCGCGAGGATTTTAGGATGCCGTGCTCCTCTTTTTTCTCATCCGCGATTTTTAGCTTGATCTCCTCTGTCAGGTAAAAAAAGTCCTTTACCCGTTCTTGGATAAAATGATGGCTCATGATCATATTTGCGGCACGGAAACATATCCATTGCCAGTCATACAATTGCTTAATTGCCTGTTTGACTACCTCCTGATCTTCCGAATCGATCAGTAATTGTATCTTTCGGGTAACAACCATCGTGCTGTTTTCCATATCTACCTGATTTTGGTTTTCCTGATTTTTAGTGAAGCGGTGGCAAAAGCCTGCTGGATGTATCCTTGATTAAGGTTAAGTGCTGCAGAAATCTCACTGAAGCTGTATTGTAGCTCATAGCGCATCTGAAGGATTGAAGCCTGTTCACTGCTAATGTCTCCCTCGAAACTGAACCGACTCGTTTTCTTTATTTGATTGAGTTTCTCCGTATCGGTGATCAGCGCTCTTAAACATTTAAGCGTCTGCTCCACTTTTTTTGCCACCTGGTAATCAGATATACCACCAATGTGCCAGGCCATGCGTCCATAGTCAAAGGCGTATTTAATACAGAGTCTGATAAAAAGCTGCTGGTCTTGATTGAGATTTGGGATAACTGCTTTTACCCTTTCCCATTGCTTTTTCTCTTCTTCCCCTGGTTCATGCTGATCAAGGATTGCGGTTTCCTCCTCTAAGGTTGGATCATAACCCGCAATAAAATCCTGATAATTTTCAATTTCGTCCAGCCTTAACATATTGCGGTGGAACCTGCTACTGGAGGTTTTGAAATAGGCCCTGCATCCGTCAGTAGTGAGTTTTCTCACAAAAGTCTCAATATGTTCCGGGCAAGTGATATTTTCGCGGCATAGCCAGAGCCTAAGAAACGCTTCATTGACAATACAGTCTGCGTTCACATCGTCCTTGATGTACCTAAAGCCATAGTGATATATTGAAGGGTATAGCAGGTGATAAAAAAATTCCAGTCCTTTCTCGTTTCCTTCCTTAAACTTTATAAAATATCTTCTGTGACTCGCTAACTGCATATTGATTTATTAACAGGATTCGATTATTATGAGTGGTTTGAAAAAATGTCTGTTTAGGATCAAGATATTATGTAGCTGATTTAAAATCTTTCGGATAAAAGCAACCTACCAAACATTACATCGTTAACTGGACCTATATTGAGCCGACTATTAAATATTTTGCTTAGTCGGAATTAGTTATTATTAACAAATCCCTGCTCGTTTCAACTCATTATTATTAACCTTTAATCATAATGAGCTTGCATGAAACAAAGCAGGGTTTGCCCTCTAAATTAAATGGGGTTTTTTGGCTTTAAAGCATATAAAAAATCAAACGGGCAACGGTTGGGATGACGAACATGATACGGATGTTTTGAATATGAATAGAACGTAACAACAGGTACCACCTTGGGATGAAGTGCAGAATTGATCTGTACAGATGTTTTTTTTCGGTTCATACTCGTATTGATGATATACGAGTCTTGGAGGAGAAGCTTTTCACAATACATGTGAGGCCGCTAACCATGACTTCATTAAAGTTCTCACGCCTTATGACAACATGGATTTACAACAGCCCCACATCTATTTCGATGTACAAATATATACATCTACACATAGATATGGGTATTAAAACTGTTGCCCTGCGTTGTCGGCGTGAGATTCTGAAATCGCAAGACTCTTATTAATACCTAATTATAATACACGAATGTAGTAAATTTTTTCTGTATGCAAATAAACCTACAAAATAATTATCACCTTTTTATCTATTTGTGTAGTGGAAGAAATTAGAAAAGATCAATTATTGAAATCATTCGGTGCTCATCTAAAAGAACTACGCAATCGTAAAAACGTGAGTCTTCGTGTTCTTGAACAACTTTGTAATGTTGAGCATAGCCAAATCCATAAGATTGAAAAAGGTATATCTTCTCCAACACTGATTACAATGGTGGCCTTAGCAGAAGGTTTGAAAATTCCCTTGAAAGAGTTGATTGACTTTGAATACGAAGATCGAATAGCGGAATCCTAACATTTGTAACGTTTCTACTCAGATATTCCGCCTATGTATGGCAGATATGGCTTCCAGTAGAAAAAAAATATTGTTTTTCATTAATGGGATAACTGCATCAAAACTTGCAAAGAACTACCCTTTTTCACTAAAAACCAGAATCTTTAGTTACCCATTACATTGGGCTGTTGAAGAAAACGAGACTTTAAAGCTAGCATAGTTAAACAGCATCTGGAGAAATAGAAATTTCGTAAACTTTTAGATATGAGTTTGAGTCTCGTCGGGACCACTTCCTTAGATTCAAACCAGAACATTGTCGCGCAAATCGTTGATTTTCAAGACCTTGTTTTGGTTTTTATAACACATTAAGACTTGTTTTCGACCATTTTGAATGGTTAATTTTAGTGAGTCGAAAATTGACTATTTTTTGTAAAACACTGTAGGTCAGTGGATTGATTGAAACATCAAAACCAGAATTATTCCGAAATGTTCGGGTGCTGGATTGTTTTGTAAGATATTGATTTACAGCTCGTTCGACTGACGAACATCTTGATGACTCACTGGCTCAAATGTACATTTGTTTAATTTTAAATGTATCATTATGAGTTACAATTTTCATCTTCTATTCTATCTGAAAAGACCAAAAAATTTTATCAAGGGCGAGATGATGCCCATCTATTTACGGATTACCGTGAAAGGAAAACATTCGGAATATTCTGTCGGCAGGGAAATTATTCCCAGCTTCTGGTCTGCGATTAAAGGAAAAGGCACTGGCCTGCGCGAGGAGATCCGGGAACTTAATGATTATCTGGACACGCTGGCCTCAAAAGTTCGAATGTTTCATACCACTCTTGTTGAAAAGGAAGATGAGGTGACAGCGGTAATCTTGAGGGATCATCTTACCGGAAAGAATACGTCTAACCATAGCCTGCTGAGAGTTTATCAGAAGCATAATGACAATATGGAAAAACTGATTGGTAAAGGATACAGTTATAGCACGTTTCAAACCTATCAAAGTTCCATCAGACATGTTAAACAATTTCTTCAGCTCAAATATGAGGTTCAGGACATTAACGTTAAAAAGGTGGATTTTAAATTTATCACCGATTATGAGCTATTTCTTAGAATAGATCGAGGAAATAATGCAATGTCTGCCCGGAAATATATTGTTCACCTGAAAAAAATCATGTTGTATTGCCTGGGTGCCGGGTGGATTGTTGGTAATCCATTTTTAAATTATCGCAATACGGCTAAAGCTAAGGCAAGGACTTTTCTAAATATGGAAGAGTTGGATAGGATCAAAAACAAGGAATTTCCACTTGAGCGCTTAAACATCGTTCGAGACATTTTTATATTCAGTTGCTACACCGGCCTTTCTTATATAGATGTGAAGCAGCTTCGCCCGGATCAGATTACGAGAGGCGATGACGGTAATTTATGGATATTCATCAAAAGGCAGAAAACGGAAACACCCTGTCACATCCCTCTGTTGGATGAGGCGAAAGTAATACTTGACAGGTATAAAAATCACAGGATATGCAGATGGAGAAAAGTGGCGTTGCCAGTGCTCACCAATCAACTCATGAATGGTTACCGTGCGCCCGTAAAGGTTTTGTAATGAATGTCTCTTTGGCAAGAGACTAGACTAGGTTCCAAGTCTACTCCCGACCGACTTATCTGGAGGGGAAACCCAATAGGGAGTGTAGCATGTCGGTGTACAGCATGGCCGCTTT
>JAZBLX010000012.1:0-135924 GCA_037033465.1 Bacteroidota bacterium
ATTATAAACCTGTGGATTTTCTAAATTATTAAGCGGCATTTTAGAAACATACTCGCTTTTTTTAGTCGCATATTTATTAGGCTTTCCTTGCTTAATGTTCACCTCATTCAATTGGTTTGAATTCTGGTTAATTACAAAGTCGACAGTTTTGTTTTCACCTGCAACGATTACCACGCTCTTTTCTATATTCTCGATACCAACTGCCGAAACTCTTAAAGTATAAGATCCGGGTTTTACCCGTTGAATTTCGAAGAAGCCATTTTCGTTGGTGATATTTCCCATGCCTTTTCCTTTTAATCCGATGGTGATGTAAGCCGCTGGTTTCCCGTCAGATGTAGTCACTTTACCGCTAATGGTTGATATCTGCTGGGCATTGGTAACCAGTGTGCAAAATAAAAGGAGGGATGTTAAACAAAAGAGTCTGATTTTAAGCATGCTAAATTTATTTGGATTAATTCTAAACAGTCGCAAAATAACGTTAGAAAAAATTAGAATCCAAATAATTTGTAACAATTCTAAATAAGGATGCGGCCAAAAAACGTTTGCATCCTGATTATTCCTTGATTATCAAGTTCTAATAACTGGCATGTTGCCCTGAGTTTTAACATTTGATGGTTAAACTAAATGGCTTTAGTAATAGCTCAAAATTACTGAAAACGGTGTATTCTCTGTCGGTTTAGCCAGTAGAAAACACCGTTTTTGGAAAGACTATTTGATTTGCAACACGTGCAAACGAAGTGATCGTTCCATATCATTAGCTGGGTTAATCAAACCTCCGGCAATCAGGTCGTAATGATACCCGGCCAGAAAGGAAGTACTTTGCGAAACTGCTTTCACTTTTCCTCCAGAAGTTTCCTTCAAATCGAATGTAAATGTTCCCGGATCTACGGCAATGAATCCGCTTGCTGTTTTAAAGGTTTTATTGGTAGTTAAGCTGGTTGTTGCCCCTGTTTTAGCCAGGTCGAAAGCCGGTGCATCTGGCGAAACATTGACAAATCTAATATAAGCTTTATCAGTAGCAGGCATAGTCAGATCATCTGTAATTGCCAGAATATCTAAACTGCCTGGCTTGTTGATTAGGTAGAAAGATTGATAGGCACTTGCGCTTAATGTAACGTTTTTGGTGAGTAGGCTTTCTGTAGAACTTTCGGTGGTAAATTTCAAAGAATAAGTGGCTGCATTACGTGATGTATAAGCCGTTGAACCCACAAATGGCAAGGCTGCAGTGGTAAGAGCGGATCCATTAAAAAAAACATTGTAAGTGCCGAGGGTTGGTGCCATGTTGATCACTCTAAAATTTGATAAGGTAGAATCAACCACTTCTTGTTTTTTACAAGCGGTAAGTCCGGTTAAGAATGTTAGGGCCAAAAAGGAATAGCATTTAAAATTTTTTAGGGTAAACATCATCATGAGTTTTGGTTTTAAATTATAAAATATGATTTCCGTGTAAACGACTATGAGTTCTTAATCGCTACAGCGCTACAAATATTGAATTTGAGATGATGATAAGGTGTTAAATGGTGTTAAGCTATGTTAAAGTCAGGTTTAGTTTTTTAGCAGTGTTAAATTAGTGATGGGATTTGGCTTTTAATAAAATGGCTTTGATTGACATCTGGCCGAGAACTGTAGCCAAATATTGAGAAATAGATGGTCAGCTTAGTTTAAAAAATTGTTACTATTTCATAAAAAAAACAGTTTATTATTGTGTAACTCAATTTTTATTTAAACCTTTGCACCTCAATAGAGTTAAAGCCGTTTTTATACGCAAGAAATGATTAAACAAATTTTACATAAACTTTCTGTTTTTACAGCACAATTAGTGACTGGAAAAAGTTTGTTTATTAATCGTTTCCAACCCGTATTTTACTATCCCACAAGCCGGCAAAATTTTACTCCACGTATTTAGTACTCCACTAAACGTAACGAGGAATTGATCCTCTCTAAAAACCCAATTAACAAGAATACTTATAATTTTTCGTTAGAAAACGAATGGATATTAACGAATTTATAGTGCAGGTTGCACTTCCTGAACATCGTGTATTTGCAGAAGAAATTGTAACCGAGATGGCCGAATCTGCGAAGGCACGGGGTACTGGTATTGCAAAACGTTCTCCAGATTATGTTGCTGGTAAAATGATCGAAGGCAAGGCGGTTATCGCTTTCCATAAAGATGGTACATGGGCTGGTTTTTGCTATATTGAAACCTGGAGTCATGGCCAGTTCGTAGCCAACTCCGGATTAATTGTTTCGCCAAAATTCAGGAAAGCGGGCTTGGCACACGCCATTAAGGAAAGTGTTTTTGAGCTTTCCAGAAGTCTGTATCCTAAAGCTAAAATTTTCGGTTTAACCACTGGTTTAGCCGTAATGAAAATTAATTCTGATTTAGGTTACGAACCTGTTACCTATTCTGAATTAACCCAGGATGAAGAATTTTGGAAAGGCTGCCAAAGCTGCGTCAACTTCGAAATTTTGAAAATGAAGGAACGTAAAAACTGCATGTGCACGGCCATGCTTTATGATCCTGCAACGCAAAAGCACGATGCTGCGAAGAAATTTGCCGAAGAATTGCAAAGGAAACCGAAATTATATGAACGCTTTATGCGTATTAAGCAACAATTAGTTGTTAAACCTAAGCCTAAGAGTGGCTTAAAATCCATTTTATTTTTATTTACCCTATTATTTAAATAATGAAGAAGAAAGTTGTTTTAGCCTTTAGCGGAGGTCTTGATACCTCATTTTGTTGTATTTACCTGGCACAGGATCGAGGATTGGAAGTTCATTCTGTAATCGTAAATACAGGTGGTTTTTCTGACGAAGAATTGCAGGAGATCGAGAAAAGAGCTTATGCTTTAGGTGTTGCCTCTCACGCTGTGGTAGATGAAACTGAAAGTTATTATAATGAGTGTATCAAATATTTGATTTTTGGTAACGTATTAAAAAACGCAACTTATCCACTCTCGGTTAGTGCAGAAAGGGTAAGTCAGGCAACTGCTATTGCCAATTATGTTAAAAAAGTAGGTGCTGATTATGTTGCTCACGGAAGTACCGGTGCAGGAAATGACCAGGTGCGTTTTGATATGATTTTTAATATCCTCATTCCCGGAGTAGAAATTATCACCCCAATCAGAGATTTAAAATTATCCCGCGAAGCGGAAATAGAATATTTAGCCGAACATGGTGTAGAATATAGTGCTGAAAAAGCGAGATATTCCATCAATAAAGGTTTATGGGGAACGTCTGTAGGCGGTAAAGAAACCTTAACCTCTAACGAAACGTTGCCAGAAAGTGCGTGGCCAACTCAGGTTTCGGAAACTGAATCCCGTAAAATCGAATTAACTTTCGAAAAAGGTGAATTGGTGGCTATTGATGGCGAAACTTTGGAACCGGTAAGAGCGATTCAAAAATTGCAGGCTATTGCTCAACCTTTTGGAATTGGTCGCGATATTCATGTTGGCGATACTATTATTGGTATTAAAGGTCGTGTGGGTTTCGAAGCTGCGGCACCGGTTTTAATTATTAAAGCACACCACACTTTAGAAAAACATACGTTAACCAAATGGCAGTTAAGCTGGAAAGAGCAATTATCATCTTTCTACGGTAACTGGCTGCACGAAGGCCAATTCCACGATCCGATTATGCGGAATATTGAAGCTTTTCTTTCAGATACGCAAAAAATGGTGAGCGGTAAAGTATTTATCGAATTGTTGCCTTATCGTTTCCAGATCATTGGTATTGAATCTAACCACGATTTAATGAGCAATAAATTTGGTAGTTATGGTGAAATGAACAATGCCTGGAGCGGGGAAGACGTTAAAGGTTTCTCGAAGATTTTCGGTAACCAGGTGATGATCTGGCATAAAGTAAATAACGAGGCCTAGCCTCGGAGGTTTGAGGTATAAGGTTAAAGGCGTAAGGTTTAAGCGCCCAAACCCTAAGCCTTAAACCCCAAACCTTAAACCTTTTTAAATATGAAAATTAAAGCAGGAATAATCGGTGGTGCAGGATATACAGGAGGCGAAATGCTTCGTATTCTGATGAACCATCCAAATGTGGAAATTGCTTTTGTAAATAGCAGCAGTAATGCTGGAAATTTAATCTCTGATGTACATACAGATTTAATTGGTGATACTGATTTAAGATTTACAAGCGATATCCCTCAAGATATCGATGTGCTTTTTTTATGTGTTGGACACGGTGATGCAAAGAAGTTTTTAACGGCAAATCCAATTAGTGATAACATTAAAATCATCGATTTATCTCAGGATTTCAGATTAGCTGCAAATGCTGGTTTTTCGACTTCAGGCTCCGGACTTCAGACTAAAGACTTTATTTACGGCTTGCCGGAATTAAACCGTGATCAGATAAAGTCTGCTAAAAATATTGCGAACCCAGGTTGCTTTGCCACCTGTATTCAGCTTGGCTTATTGCCTTTGGCTGCTAAAGGACTGATTACTGAAGAAGTCCATATCAATGCCACTACGGGTTCAACTGGTGCTGGTCAGGGATTATCAGCAACTTCTCACTTTAGCTGGCGCAATAATAATCTTTCTATTTACAAGGCTTTCGACCATCAGCATCTAAATGAAATCGGTGAAAGTTTGTTGCAATTACAACCATCGCTTTCAAAAGCGTTGAATTTTATTCCGCAACGCGGCGCTTTCCCCCGTGGAATTTTAGCATCGATGTACTTAGAAAGCGATTTGACTTTAGAAGAAGCGCAAACGATTTATGAAGAATACTATAGTGTCCATCCATTTACGCACGTGAGTCGGAAAAATATCGATTTAAAGCAGGTTGTGAATACTAATAAAGCATTGGTTCATATCGAAAAACATGGGAATAAGTTATTTATTATCAGCATTATCGATAATTTACTTAAAGGTGCCAGCGGACAAGCGGTTCAAAATATGAATTTGATGTTTGGCCTGGAAGAAACAGTGGGGTTGAAGTTGAAAGCATCGGGGTTTTAGGCTGGTGGCAGGAAGGTAGAAGGTAAAAAGGTCTGGATGCAGACCTGCAAATTTGAAAGTATGAGAGATTATCAAAAATTAGATGTTTGGAAAAAGGCTCACTTATTCACGTTACAAGTTTATAAGGAAATTTTACCTATCATGCCTTCAGAGGAAAAATTTGCATTAACACAACAGATTCGGCGGGCCACCTATTCAATTCCGCTAAATATAGTAGAAGGAAGTGGAAAGCATACAGATAAAGACTTTGTAAGTTATCTTGATAATGCCCTTGGATCTGCAAAAGAAGTAGAATATGCTTTCATACTTATTCGTGATTTAGCTTATATCAGTTTAGCGATATACGAACTTGTCAATAAAAGCATCAGTGAGATTAAGGCGATGTTAATCGCGTTTATAAAATTTTTAAGGGGCGGTGCAAAAGGCTAGGCAATTAAACCTTCAACCTTTACACCCTCCACCATTAACCTCAAAAACAATGAACTTATTCGACGTTTACCCACTTAACGATATAGAAATTACTAAAGCAGCCGGCAGCAATGTTTGGGATGCCAATGATCAAAAATATTTAGACTTATATGGTGGTCACGCGGTGATTTCCATCGGACATACCAATCCTCATTATGTAAGTCGTTTGACAGATCAGTTAAACAAAGTTGGCTTCTACTCTAACTCTGTCAAAATTCCTTTGCAAAAGCAATTGGCCGAGAAATTAGGTCAGGTTTCGGGGAAGACAGACTATCAGCTATTTTTAGTTAACTCTGGAGCCGAAGCCAATGAAAATGCTTTAAAACTTGCTTCGTTTTACAATGGGAGAAAGAAAGTAATCGCTTTTACGGGCGCTTTCCACGGACGTACCTCATTAGCCGTTGCAGTAACGGATAACCCAAAAATTGTCGCTCCGGTTAATCAGACCGAAAATGTAATCTTCCTGCCGTTCAATAATGAGGTAGCATTAGAAGAAACTTTTAAAGCACAGGGCAATGAAATTTCTGCCGTTATTATAGAAGGTATTCAGGGTGTTGGCGGAATTAAGGAGGCTTCGAAAAGTTTCCTGCAAAAAATCCGTTCACTTTGCGATGAATACAATTCCGTTTATATCGCAGATTCAGTGCAGTGTGGTTATGGCAGAACAGGTTTGTTTTACTCGCACGATTATGCCGGCGTTGAAGCCGATGTTTATACCATGGCAAAGGGGATGGGTAATGGATTTCCTATCGCGGGAATTTCCATCGCTCCAAAGTTCAAACCGTGGCATGGTGAATTGGGTACTACTTTTGGAGGCAATCATCTTGCATGCGCTGCTGCGCTTGCCGTTTTGGAGGTGATTGAACAAGAAGACCTATTGAAAAATGCAGCAGAAATCGGCAACTACCTGATCGCTGAATTGAAAAAATTTGAGCAGGTGGTAGAAGTTCGCGGTCGCGGGTTGATGATTGGCATTGAGCTACCTGCAGAACTTGCGCATGTTAAAAGGGAATTACTGTTTACACACCATATTTTTACGGGCGAGGCAAAACCAAATGTAATTCGTTTGCTGCCTGCTTTGAATTTAACTAAAGCACACGCTGATGAGTTTTTGGATGCTTTTGCAAAGGAGGTAAAAGGTGTAGGGCTTAAGGCGTAAGGTAATGAGAGACTACAAAAAACTCGATGTTTGGAAAAAGGCGCATGAACTGAATATGTTTATCAAAAAAGACATCGCTACAAAATTTCCAAAGGAAGAAAGATTTGAACTAACGTCTCAGTTAACAAGAGCTTCTTTATCAATCCGTTTAAATATTGTGGAAGGTTGTGGTCGATTTACTGATAAAGATTTCGCCCATTTTCTGGATACAGCGTTAGGTTCGACAAATGAAATAGATTATTGTTGCTTTTGTGCTTCAGAATTGAGGTACATTAGTGAAGAAGATTATAAAAAAGTAAACCAGTCAATTAATGAGGTTAGAGCAATGCTAATCTCCTTCTTGAAATTTTTAAGAGCAGGTGCAGGGAAACCTTAAACCCTACACCTCAAACCTTATACCGTAGTTAAAATGAAACTTTTCACTTCCGTACACGATGTTCCGAGCATCAAACAATTTGTAAAAGATGCGCTTGAATTAAAGGCGAACCCTTATGCGCATCAAGATTTGGGTAAAAATAAAACGATGGGTTTGGTTTTTATGAATCCGAGTTTACGTACCCGGTTAAGCACCCAGAAAGCAGCTTTAAGCCTGGGTATGAATGTGATGGTGATGAATCTTGATAAGGAAGGCTGGGCTTTAGAAACGCAAGACGGTGTAATCATGAATGGCACTACGGTGGAGCATATTCGTGAAGCTGCTGCAGTAATGGGGCAATATTGCGATATCCTGGGGCTGCGGTCTTTTCCAAAATTAAACAACCGCGAAGAAGATTATAGCGAAGACTTTTTTAACAAATTTGTAAAATATTGTGCGGTTCCTGTAGTAAGTTTAGAAAGTGCTACGCGTCATCCGCTGCAGAGTTTTGCAGATATTATTACCATTCACGAAACATGGATGAAAAAACCTGATGGCGCAAAACCAAAAGTTGTGCTGGCCTGGGCGCCTCACGTAAAAGCTTTGCCGCAGGCGGTCCCGAATTCTTTTGCCGAATGGATGTGTAAAGCACAGGCTGAAGGAATGATCGATTTTACCATCGCTCAGCCTGAAGGATATGAACTCTCAGAAGATTTTACACCAGGTGCTGATATTCAGTATAACATTGAAGAAGCTTTAGCTGGCGCCGATTATGTATATGTGAAAAACTGGAGCAGTTACAAAGAATACGGAAAGGTTTTATCTTATCCGGATGGATGGATGATGGACAACGAAAAACTCAGATTCACCAACGATGCCAAAGTAATGCACTGCTTGCCTGTTCGTCGTGATTTGGAATTATCTGCTGAAATCCTCGATGGTCCGAACTCTTTGGTAATTCATGAAGCAGGTAATCGTTTATGGGCCGCCCAGGCGGTAATCAAAGCGATGCTGGAGGAATTGAAATAATCCTGTTACGGGTTAAAGGTCTAAACGCCTAAACTGGTAACCCATAACTGATAACTCAGTTATGAAACTGCTCACGATCATAAAAATTATAATTATTTTTATATATGACCAAACCAATTAAAAATACTTTAACAGATTTCGAGCAAGTGATCACGATGATCACCGAAGCGAGGAATAGGGTTTATAGTAAGGCAAATGCCGAATTGGTGACGTTATATTTTAATATCGGAAAAATAGTTTCAGAGAAAGTTTTAGTTGGAAAGTGGGGCGATGGAACTGAATGATCTGGCAGATTATATTGCAGAAAAGCAGCCTGTATTGAAGGGTTTCAATCGTCGCGGGCTTTATAGAATGAAACAATTTTATGAAGTTTATAGTGATCCCACAATTGTGTCACCACTGCTGACACAAATTAGTTGGACGAACCATTTATTAATTTTAGCTAAAACCAAACAAGCGAAGAGAAACTATTCTACCTCTGTCAAAGTATAAAAGAAAAATTTTTTTATAGACATGAAAATTAAAAATTGGTTACGGTTGTAAGTTACATTAAAGGTCTGAAAGCCTAAACGGGTAACTTGTAACCATAACCCATAACTCATATATGAAGCAACTTACAATCATAAAAATCGGTGGAAACGTAATCGATAATTCCGAAAATCTACATCAGTTTTTATTAGATTTTACGGCTTTGCCCGGCGATAAGATCCTGGTTCATGGTGGTGGTAAAATCGCTACCGAACTAGGAGAAAGTTTAGGTGTTGAAGCGAAAATGGTAGAGGGGCGGAGAATTACAGATATCGAAACTTTACGCATCGTAACCATGGTTTATGCCGGTTTGATCAATAAAAATATGGTGGCCCAATTGCAGGCGAAAGGGAGTAACGCCATCGGGTTGACTGGTGCTGACGGCAATATCATTAAAGCTAAAAAGCGGCCTGTTAAGGAAATCGACTACGGTTTCGTTGGTGATCTGGATGAAAATTCAGTTTCAGCCGGTACTTTAGATAGTCTGTTAAAAGCTGGTTTGGTGCCTGTACTATGTGCCATTACCCACGATGGCGATACACAATTGCTGAACACCAATGCAGATACCATTGCTTCTTCAGTCGCTGTAGCGATGTCAGCTTTGTACGAAACCCGTTTGGTCTATTGCTTTGAAAAAAAAGGGGTATTAAGGGATGTAACAGACGACACTTCTGTGGTCAAAGAAATCAGAGCTGATGAATTTGAAGATTTAAAAGCGGATGGAACGGTACAGGGCGGAATGATCCCAAAACTCCATAACGCCTTTGAAGCCATCAAGAAAGGGGTTTCTGCAGTTTATATTGGAAAAGCGAACGAATTAAATGAATTGGCTGGCGAAACCTTTGGAACCAAAATGCTAATGAGGTAGAGGGTGAAAAGGTCAAAGGCGAAAGGTTTGTCACATGATGCTTAAAATCAGCCATGAATACATAAAGAAACAAAACGTTAATCTGGTCTTTTCAATAAAAATGAAATTTTGTAATCAAATAATCGGTGTAATCAACCAAAGAAAATATTATAATCATGACAAAAAAAATAGCCATCATTGGTAGCGGAAACATCGGATTATCTTTAGCAAAAGGATTGGTAAAAGCTGATTTCGCACAGGCAGCCGACATTACGCTAACCCGTAGAAATATCGATCACCTTAAATCTTTTGCTGATGCTGGATTTGTAGTGAGCAATAATAATAAAGAAGCGGTTACCAATGCAAATGTGGTGATTTTAGCCGTTTTACCACAACAGTTAAATACCGTTTTAGACGAGATTCATTCCTTTATAGATCCAGCCAAACACCTGGTAATTTCTGTTATCTCTGGTGTAAGTTGCGCTGCGGTTCGGGAAAAATTAGGCGAAGACGTAGAGGTAATCCGGGTGATGCCAAATACGGCTATAGCTATCGGACAATCGATGACTTGTATCGCTAGCGATAATGCCTCTGCAGAAAACATTGCAGACGTGACTAAAATGTTTGAAACCGTTGGCTCTGTAGTAAAAATAAATGAGGACTTAATGACTTCGGCTACAGCGCTATGTGCCTGTGGCATCGCATTCTTCTTAAGGGCCATAAGGGCAGCATCACAAGGTGGCGTAGAGATAGGCTTTCATGCAGATGAAGCGCTTAAAATGGCTGTTCAAACAGCGAAGGGAGCGGCAGATTTACTTTTATTGCATGGCACACATCCAGAATCAGAAATAGATAAAGTAACTTCGCCAAAAGGTTGTACCATTGCCGGTTTAAATGAAATGGAACACAATGGTTTCAGTTCGTCTTTAATTAAAGGTATTAAACTTTCGGCTTTGAAAGCCGGGAATTTGTACACAAAAGAAGGTTAAAGGTATAAGGTAGAGGGTTATGCTCGATATCTTGATACTAAATACTAGATACTATGTTATTAGAAAATATAAAAAAAGAAAGTCTGGATTTATTGCGTCAGTTAATTCGCATCCAGTCTTTCAGTAAGGAAGAAGATAGAACGGCTAATTTAATCGCTCAGTTTTTGGAGGAAAGGGGAATAAAAACCCAACGTAAAATGAATAACATTTGGGCATATAACAAATATTTTGATGCCGGGAAGCCAACATTGTTATTGAATTCACATCACGATACCGTTAAGCCAAACTCTGGTTATACCCGTGATCCGTATGATGCTGCCATCGAAGACGATAAGCTTTTTGGTTTAGGCAGCAATGATGCCGGCGGTTGCCTGGTTTCATTGATCGGTACATTTTTATATTATTACGAACAAGAGAATTTAAAGTATAATATCTGTTTGGCTGCAACCGCAGAAGAAGAAATTTCTGGCAACAATGGTTTAGAATTGGTACTGCCGGATCTTGGTGAACTGGAATTCGGAATTGTGGGCGAGCCTACTGAAATGAACCTGGCCATTGCAGAAAGAGGATTATTGGTAATCGATTGCGTTTCGCACGGTAAGGCTGGCCATGCGGCAAGAGAAGAAGGAGAAAATGCCATTTACAAAGCCCTGAAAGATATCGAATGGTTTAGGAATTATCAGTTTCCTAAGGTTTCAGAGGTATTTGGTCCGCTGAAAATGACGGTTACGATTATCAATGCAGGTTCGCAACATAACGTTGTGCCCGCAAATTGTACCTTCACCGTTGATGTGCGTGTAACGGATGCCTACACTAACGAAGAAGTACTGGAAATTATCCGGGCAAATGTAGATTGTGATGTTACGCCACGTTCCATTCGTTTGAAACCTTCATCGATCGATAAAAATCATCCTGTTGTTCAGGCGGGTGTTGCATTGGGTAAGACTACTTACGGCTCCCCAACAACCTCAGATCAGGCGCTATTAGATATTCCCTCAGTAAAATGTGGACCTGGTTTTTCCGGCCGTTCACACATGGCTGATGAATTTTTATATGTGAGAGAAGTAGCAGAAGGTATTGAAGGATATGTGAATATGCTAAAACCGGTGATACAAGGTTGAGAATTTTAAAGATCATGGTATAAGGTTGGGCACCTAACTTAAATGTCCAGGGGTTGAAACCTGTGTGTTCTCTGTTAAACCTAGTGAACGCTGTAGTGAAATTTTAGAATAGCTTTGTATGCTTTGCAGAAAACTCAGTACGCTTAGCGGTTAAATAAATTTAAAATGAAAATCTGGCAAAAAAATATAGATGTAAATAAATTCGTAGAAACTTTTACCGTTGGGAAAGACCGCGAACTGGATTTGCAAATGGCAAAATTTGATGTGTTGGGCTCTCTGGCACATACACAAATGCTCGAAACCATCAATTTACTGACGGCAGATGAATTAAAAACCATTCAAATTGAGCTCAAAAATATCTATGCCGAAATCGAGGCTGGTAATTTTACGATCGAAGATTCCGTTGAGGACGTACATTCCCAGGTGGAGTGGTTATTAACCCAGCGCATTGGCGAAGCAGGTAAGAAAATTCACAGCGGGCGATCGCGTAATGATCAGGTTTTAGTTGATTTGAAGTTGTTTTTCCGTGCCTGTATCGAAGATATGGTGCAGCAAACCTCAACATTATTTAACCAGCTGATCGAATTAAGCAATACGCACAAAGATAAATTGATGCCAGGTTACACGCATTTGCAGATTGCCATGCCGTCATCCTTTGGTTTATGGTTTGGCGCTTATGCCGAAAGCCTTGCTGATGATTTGGAATTAATGCTTGCCGCCTGGAAAATTACCAACAAAAATCCACTGGGTTCAGCAGCTGGTTATGGTTCTTCTTTTCCATTAAACAGAACATTAACAACTGAATTGCTAGGTTTTGAAAGCCTGAACTATAACGTAGTTTATGCACAAATGGGCCGCGGAAAAACTGAGCGGATTTTAGCGCAGGCCATGAGTGCCGTGGCAGCAACATTAGCTAAAATGGCGATGGATGTGTGTTTATTCATCAATCAGAATTTCAGTTTTATCAGCTTCCCGGCAGAGTTAACAACTGGCTCCAGCATCATGCCACATAAGAAAAATCCCGATGTTTTTGAATTGATCAGGTCTCGTTGTAATAAAATTCAGGCTTTACCGAATGAAATTGCCATGATGATTACCAATCTTCCTTCAGGCTACCACAGAGATTTGCAATTGTTGAAAGAGAACCTTTTTCCAGCAATTACTTCGTTAAATGAATGTTTGGAAATCGCCACTTTTATGTTTCAAAATATCACCATAAAGGATGATATTTTGAAGGATAAAAAATATGATTACTTGTTTAGTGTTGAGGTTGTTAACGATTTGGCGCTGCAAGGTGTTCCTTTCAGAGAGGCCTATAAAATAGTTGGCGAACAGATAGAAAATGGTACTTTTGCACCATCGGGACAGATACATCATACACACGAAGGAAGCATCGGCAACCTTTGCAATGAACAGATTACAGTTGCAATGCAGGGGGTTTTATCTCAGTTCGGTTTTGAAAAAGTAAATAAGGCAATAGAAAGTTTAGTTCGTTAAGTCGTCATTGCAAGGTACGAAGCAATCCTAATGCTATGGGTTTATATTTCCAAAAGTAGTACGATTGCTTCATGCCTTGCGATCACTTGAATGAACGATAAAAAAGAATAAATATGAAAGTTTCAGTATTAGCCAGCGCATTAATTGGCTCAGAGATTATAAAAATTGGAAACGAAGTTAACGAGATGAAACGCAAAGGTGCATCTATCGCTAACTTAACCATTGGAGATTTCGATGCAAATATCTATCCGATTCCAACCGAATTGAAAGCCGGAATTGTAGACGCTTACAACGCTAATCAAACCAATTATCCACCTGCTGATGGCGTACTCTCATTGAGAGAAACCGTTTCTGAATTATTAAAAGATAGATTCGGACTGGAATATAACACGAATAGTATTTTGGTTTCAGGCGGTTCACGCCCGTTAATATATGCAACTTATTTAGCGTTGATTGACCCGGGAGATACCGTCGTGTTCCCTGCACCGTCGTGGAATAATAATCATTACTGTCACCTTACTTCTGCAAAAGCAATTGCAGTTGAAACAGATGCAGCGCATAATTTTATGCCAACAGCCACACAGTTGAAACCCTATCTCAAAGGTGCAACATTGTTAGCGCTGTGTTCGCCATTAAATCCAACGGGGACGATGTTCGATGCAGATTCACTAGCAGAAATCTGCGATGTGGTTTTGGAAGAAAATGCTTCCCGCGGAGCGGATGAAAAACCACTTTATTTAATGTACGATCAGATTTATTCATTGCTAACCTTTGGAAAAGAGCATGTAAATCCGGTTTCATTACGTCCTGCCATGCGTGAATTTACAATTTTTGTAGACGGTAGCTCGAAATGTTTAGCGGCAACAGGCGTACGGGTTGGATGGGGATTTGGACCGGAAGATATTTTGAATAGGATGAAAGCTTTGGTTGGCCATATGGGGGCATGGGCTCCTAAAGCCGAACAGGTAGCGATGTCGAATTATTTCAATGACAAAATTCAGGTAGACACGTTCTTAACGAGTTTCAAAGGTCAAATCCAGGATAGTTTAAATGCACTTTATCATGGCTTTAACGACTTGAAAAATGAAGGTTTTAATGTGGAAGCCGTTGAGCCGATGGGTGCCATTTACTTAACTATTAAAATTGATTATATCGGTAAAACTACGGAAGATGGTCAGTTGCTAAAAGATAGCGCTGATGTAAATTTCTACCTGATTAAAGAAGCCGGAGCCGCATTGGTGCCGTTTTCTGCTTTTGGAAATGAAGACAGTATGCCTTGGTTCAGGGCTTCAGTTGGGGCTTGCACCTTACAAGACATTAAAGATATGTTGCCACGGATTAAATTGGCTTTGAGTAAGTTGAAATAATATTATCAGTTAATAGGAAAACCTCTTCAGTTCATTTTGAAGAGGTTTTTTGTTTTAGCCTTAGAAGCATATTAGTTCGTTTCCTAACGTTATCGTCATGCTGAATTTATTTCAGCATCTTAAAAATAGACCCTGAAATAAATTCAGGGTGACGATTCTATTTTAGACTCCAGACTAAGGACTTAGACTCCCAACTCCCGACTCCAAACTAATCTTCCCGGCTTCCATCATCAGCCATTCTCACCATTCTGGGTTCAAATTTGGCCACTACATCAACCAGTTCCGTTTGTGCTGCCATCACTTTGTGAATATCCTTATAAGCCATTGGTGCTTCATCTAAGCCAGCACCAATTAAAGTTACATTATGATCTTTTAGGATCGCTTTCATGTCTGATTTCGTGATTGATTGAATTGCTTTTGTCCGGCTCATTTGTCTGCCTGCACCATGAGAAGCTGAGTTGATCGCAGCTGCTTCACCTTTTCCACGAACCAGAAAGCCCGGAGCTGTCATACTTCCTGGGATAATACCCATTACGCCTTTTCCTGCTGGCGTGGCGCCTTTCCGGTGGACTATCACTTCCTCGCCATTAAGTAATTCTTTCCAGGCAAAGTTGTGATGGTTTTCTACCTTAGCCAACACTTTTGCACCGATTGCCTTGGTTAAGCGTTTATGGATCACTTCATGACAAGCAGAAGCATAATCGCCAGCCAGATTCATCGCGATCCAGTATTCCTGACCTTCTGCGCTATTTAAATCCAAGTAAGCCAGGTTTACCGCTTCTCTAGGGAGTTTACAAATTTCTTTTGCCAGTTTGGTATAATGGGCGGCAATGGTAGCGCCAAAACCGCGAGAGCCCGAATGCGTCAGCAAAGCCACATAACGACCTTTTTCGATATTTAAAATCTCATCGCGCTCAGGGAAATCAATAATTCCCCATTCTACAAAATGGTTTCCGCCGCCCGAAGTTCCCAGTTGCGCCCAGGCTTTGCCATGTAAATTCTTTAAGAAAGGTGTACTGTTAAAAGCCTCATTTTCCAGCACTTCATGGTTCGCTTTTTCGCTTCCTTTAAAATTCTGCCCAGCACCAAACTTAGTAAATGCCAATAATTCGCGTTTGTACATGGCATCCTTCCCAAAATAATGTTTTTCCGGAATGTCAAAAATGCTCAGGGCCATACGGCAACCGATGTCTACGCCAACTCCGTAAGGAATAATCGCATTTCGGGTGGCCAGAACTCCGCCGATAGGCAAACCATAACCTTGATGGGCATCAGGCATTAATGCGCCACCTGCGGTTACCGGCAACTTCATGGCGATATCCATTTGGTTCCTTGCACCTTCTTCTATATAGTCAGTGCCGAAGATGGCATAGGCTTTGGCATCCTTTACCAACGAAATGGTTTCGTCTTTTGGCGTATTAGATGCTTCAATTATTGCTGTTGCCAAAGTGTTCAATACTTCGTCATCTAAAAAACTTTCCGGATAATCCTTCAATTTTTTAAATAAAGCCAATAATTCCTTTTCGTCAATAGCCGCGAAATTTACTTTCAAGATATCTAAGGCTAAGCCTAATATTTTTCCTTCTGTATAACCTATTTCGATTAGATCTTTTCCTGTTATGTTGGTCATTGTTTCTCCTTTTTACTCCCTGGCAGGCAACATTCACCAAGCCATTGATTTTGAATTTAATTCCATTAACTCCTTAGCAGAACAATATCTTTGATACTACGGTTCATTGATTTTTATACCGAAATTTAATACTTGCGCGTCAGAGGTCTGAACATCGTCTTATCATAAAAAATCCTCGCAGGTTTTCAAAAACCAGCGAGGATTGTATCTCAATTTATTTGATTAAAGACCCCAGACTAATGGCTCTTTTAGCTCTTAAATTCGCTTGTTTTATGGAATTCAATATCAGGATAATCCTGTTTCGTGAGGTTGATCATGTATTCGCTATCTGCCAAATAAACCGGATTCGCTTCTTTATCAAAGCCAATATGCTGTTGTTTCCGTTTTACAAATTCTTCCAGTTTTTTCCTGTCGGATGATGTTACCCAGCTAGATCGGGTATAGCTCAATGTTCTGAAACGACATTTAGCACCGTATTCGTGTTCCAAACGGAAGTTTATTACTTCGAACTGAAGTTCACCAACGGCACCAATTACTTTTCTGTTTCCGGGCTGCATTACAAATAACTGTGCAACGCCTTCATCCGTTAACTGCTCAATTCCTTTTTCCAATTGCTTGGTACGCATCGGGTCCATATTTTCCACCTCTTTAAAAATAGATGGCGAGAAGCTCGGAATTCCTTTGAACTGCAATTTTTCGCCCTCAGTAAGGGTATCGCCGATTTTGAAGTTTCCACTGTCATATAAACCTACAACATCGCCTGGCCAGGCTTCTTCCACAATACTTTTCTCATTGGCCATAAAATCCATCGGATTAGAGAATTTTAATTTCTTATCTTGACGGGTGTGGTAATAAAATTTGTTTCTTTCAAATTTACCAGAACAAATCCTCAGGAAGGCAATTCTATCGCGGTGTTTAGGATCTAAGTTGGCGTGAATTTTAAATACAAAGCCACTGAAATTTTTCTCTTCTACCAATACATCACGTTCTTCGGCTTCACGTTGACGCGGACTTGGAGCGATATCAATAAAAGTATCTAAAAGTTCCTTGATTCCGAAGTTATTGATCGCACTTCCAAAAAATACGGGTGCAACTAAACCTTCTGTATATAAATCTTTATCGATTTTACCGTAAATACCATCAACCAATTCAACATCGTCTTTAAGATTGTTGATTTCGTTTTCTTTAAGGTAATTTAATAATGATGGATCATTCAGGTCATTTGCCGCTACAACAGAATCGGTTACTTTAGTTTTATCAGAATTAAATAAATTTAAATGCTTGTTATAAATGCTGTAAACACCTTTAAATGTATGTCCCTGACCGATAGGCCATGAAAGCGGACACAAGCTAATGTTTAGTTTTTCTTCAATTTCATCTAATAAATCATAAGCATCTTTACCCTCTCTATCCATTTTATTGATGAAAATAATTACCGGTGTGTTCCGCATTCTGCAAACAGACATTAGCTTTTCCGTTTGCTCTTCTACGCCCTTCACACAATCTACCACTAAAATAACACTATCTACGGCAGATAAGGTTCTATAAGTATCTTCCGCAAAATCCTTGTGACCAGGCGTATCCAGAATGTTGATGCGTTTGCCACTATATTCAAAACCCATTACTGAGGTTGCTACGGAGATACCACGTTGTTTCTCAATCTCCATAAAATCGGAAGTATTGCTCTGATTTGCCTTGTTACGTTTTACCGCACCAGCCGTATTGATGGCACCGCCAAAGAGAAGGAATTTTTCCGTCAAAGTGGTCTTGCCCGCATCAGGGTGACTAATAATGGCAAATGTTTTACGTTTTTCTATTTCAGGGTGAAGCATAATAAATTTTGAGTAAAAAGGGCGATGAAACCTGGTTAAAGGAATTTAACGGCGATATTATTTGAATAATTTTGTTTCATCAGGCAGCAAAGATAAGAAAAACTGGTTAATTGTTTTATTATGGGCAAGTTATAATTGTGCGCCCAGTCTGGATAAAATATATTCCCTGCCATGGGTTGAAACCCATGGCTAAATTTCAATTAAAATTGATTATTACCCTTGGGTTTCAACCAAAGAGTACACTCTAAAACTGAAAATAATCCTGAAATTCTTTAAATCATGTCTATTTTTGTGCTAAAATTGTTAGCTTTAATCATCCCTTCAAAATTAAGCAACCGAAATCTTTTTAATAATGCCAGAATTAGAAGAAACATCTATGCCAGCAGAAATTGCGGCGAAATTTGTAAATTATACATCAAAGCACGTTTTCTTAACCGGAAAAGCAGGTACAGGTAAAACGACTTTTCTGCGAAAATTAATCCAGCTTACGCACAAAAAAGCAGTGATTTGCGCGCCAACGGGGATTGCTGCAATTAACGCATCAGGGGTTACCATCCATTCGCTTTTTCAGTTGCCTTTCGGTGCATTTTTTCCGGATGCTGCAGCAAATATTATCAATCAGAACATCACTTTTAACTTTAATACACCTCGAACAATTGTGAAGCATTTAAATATGCAAGGCAATAAAAGGCGTATGATTCAGGAACTGGAATTGCTGGTAATTGATGAAGTAAGTATGTTGCGTGCAGATATGCTTGATGCCATTGATTTTACTTTGCGATACATTCGCAGAAATAGAAATGTGCCTTTTGGAGGTGTTCAGTTGCTATTTATTGGTGATTTACATCAGTTACCGCCAGTAGTTAAAAACGATGAGTGGCGGGTAATGGCTGGATTTTATAAAAGTATTTATTTTTTCGATGCGCTGGCCCTGAAAGATCATCCGCCGGTGTATATTGAGTTGGATAAAATTTATCGCCAGGATGATTCTGTATTTATTAACCTCCTCAATAACCTTCGGAATAACCAGATTACCCCTGATGATACGGCCTTGTTAAGGCAACATTTTAAGCAGGATTTTAAACCTCAGGCTGACGATAACTACATCACCCTCACCACGCACAATAACAAAGCTGATACCATTAACCGGGAACGGCTAACCCAGCTAAAAACAAAATCTTATTTCTTCGATGCTAAAATTACCGGCGATTTTAATGAGTATGCGTATCCTAACGATAAAAGCCTGGAGCTTAAAGTAGGTGCTCAAATTATGTTCATTAAAAATGATATGACGGCAGAAAAGCGTTATTATAATGGCAAAATAGGAGTAGTGCATCATATTGAAAAGGATAAAATCGAAATTGAACTTCCGGAAGAAAAAATAATCATAACTATCTCCCCATATACCTGGGAGAATGTAAAATATAAATTGAACGAAGCAACTAATGAAATTGCTGAAAATGTTGCCGGCTCTTTTGTACAATATCCAATTAAACTGGCATGGGCAATCACGGTACATAAAAGTCAGGGTTTGACTTTTGATAAAGCGATTATTGATATTGGCGATGCTTTTGCACCCGGTCAGGCTTATGTTGCACTTTCGCGCTTGCGTTCACTAAATGGTTTGGTTTTAACTTCGCATTTAAGGGAAACAGGCCTGCAGCAGGATCAGAATATCCATTACTTCTCCAAAACTAAGCAGACTAATGATGTGCTCAATCAGCAGATCAGTTCTGAGAGCTATGATTTTATCAAGACTTATTTATTAGGGGCCTTTGATTTAAATCTCGTTCGCTATTACATGAAAGAACATGTTCAGACTTTTGATAAAGGAGAAAAATCCACCAAGCAACACTACGATGACTGGACAATGGAACTTTATCGGGATTTTCAAAAAATTGCCGCTACCGGAGATACATTTATTAATCAGTTAAAGAGCCTGTTTGGAGAGCAGACAGAACATACGTTATTCAATGTTTCAAAAAGGGTGGGGGCTGCATTAAAATACTTTAGTCCGTTGATTAAAGGGGTTTCAGATCGGCTATTGAACCATATTGAGGCCATAAAGCAGGAAAAACAAGTTAAGACCTACTTAACTGAATTACTGGAATTAGAAATTCTAGTATATGAACAGCTCAAAAAAATCCATAAAAGTAAGGCTTTGTTGCAGGCAATTATTGATGGAAAAGAATTTAGTAAAGCAGATACCGATGCGTTACTGAACATCTCTGAGCGAAATCAACAATTACAAAAGGCCATTCAGTTAAAAGGTGAAACACTTAAAGTAAAATCAGCAGTAGAGAAGAAAAAGAAGGAGCCGAAAATTGATACAAAGCTTGTCAGTTTTGAACTTTATGAACAGGGAAAAACACTGGAAGAAATAGCGAAGGAACGTGGTTTTTCAGTCGGAACTATTGAGGGGCATTTAGCTTACTATGTGTCCACTCAACAACTGGATGTTGCTAAATTGGTAAAGCCGAATAGAATTAAAAATATAAGCGATGCGGTGGAGAGTCAGAAAACGAAATCTATGGCAACAATCCGCGATTTTTTAGGGAAGGATTATTCTTTTGGCGAGATTAAGATGGTGTTGGCATCGTTATTTCCATCGGAAGAGTAAGTTCGTTTAACCGCAAAGTACGCTAAGAAAAAGGTCGCAATGAACGCAAAGCTAATATCAAAAATATGGATGAGAATGAATTATCAAGACTTGTAATTGGTTTAGGAATCGAAGTCCATACAGCTTTAGGTCCTGGCTTATTGGAAAGTGCCTACAAGGAATGCCTGTACTACAAAATTGTACAATCTGGTTTGAAGGTGGAGAAGGAAAAAATTATGCCACTCATTTTTGAAGAGGTTCGATTGGAATGTGGATATAGAATTGATCTTTTAATTGAGGAGAAGTTAGTTTTGGAATTGAAAAGTGTTGAAGCTTTGAATGATATTCACTTGGCTCAGACTTTAACTTATATGAAACTTGGTAATTACAAATTAGGGTTGTTAATGAATTTTAATGTTAGTCGTTTAAAAGATGGGCTAAAGATAGTTGTAAATGGTCTATAACTAATTTGCGAAATCTGATTTTCCTTCCTTCTTCATAAGCTCACCGTTAGCCAGTAATGAAGATCAAAAAACCTTATGCGATCTAACTTTTCTTTCCTTCTTTGCGAAAAACTTTGTAAGCTTTGCGGTTAAACTTTGGATCATTAGGTAATTTAGCTTAGGTGCCTAGGTGATGCGAAAAACTATCTTTGTTCTAAACAACCTATAACTTTTCTTTCCTTCTTTGCGAAAAACTTTGCGAACTTTGCGGTTAAATGGAGAAAGTCGATATTTTAGCGCAATACATGCCTGCGGAAGCAGCAACGCTAATTGCAAGGTGGATCGATTATTTTCAGTGCGAATTCAAAATTTCTAAAACCCGTTCTACGAAGCTTGGCGATTACCGCCATCCCTATCGCGACAAAGGGCACCGGATTTCCGTAAATTTCAATCTCAATCATTATGCGTTTCTGGTAACGACCGTACACGAGTTTGCACACTTACTCACCTGGAATGATTTTAAAAACAAGGTGAAGCCGCATGGTTCCGAATGGAAAAAAAACTTTCAGCGAATGATGGTACCCTTTTTCGAGATGAAGGTTTTTCCTGAAGATATCCATAGGGCAATCAACAATTATATGGCTAACCCGGCGGCATCCAGTTGTTCAGATTTGCACCTCTCCAGGGCATTAAAAAAATACGATTCTGAAAAAACTGAAACCCTACATCTGGAACAATTAAGCTTGAATGCCCACTTCAGGATAAAAGACGGACGAAGGTTTACCAAAGGAGAACGAATCAGAAAGCGCTATCGGTGTGTGTGTTTAGATGATAAACGGATCTATCTTTTTAATCCTTTGGCGGAGGTTTTTGTAGTGGAATAGATGTGTTGTTGACCATCCCACTAAACTTAATACGGTATTATAAGTGCTCAAATGATTTTCTTAAACAAACCGAAACTCATCTCCATCAAATAAACCCTTATCGCTCAGCTTTAGCCTCGGAATAACCAATAAGGCCATAAATGAAAGTGTCATAAATGGTGCTTGAAGCGTCGATCCCAAATTTTTTGCAAACTGATCAATTGAAGTATAACAATCTGCTACCTCATATCCATTTTGATTGCTCATTAATCCAGCAACAGGTAAAGCTAAAACCTCTTCCTTACCAATCCCCAAGGCTACCACTCCGCCTTTTTCTTTAATGATTAGATTTACTGCTTCGCAAATACTTTTGTCGTCTGCGCCAACAGCGATAATGTTATGGCTATCATGGGCTACACTTGATGCAATAGCCCCATGCTTTAAACCGAAGTTTTTAACAAAAGATACAGCAATCGGCGCATCATGATAGCGGTTAACCACTGCCATTTTTAACACATCATTCTCCAGATCGCTGATGATATTTCCATTCAAGACTTTCGGTTTAGCAGAAAGCTTATTGGTAATCAACTGACCATCCAAAGCTTCGATTACTAGAATTTCTTCCTGACCTGTAAATTGAAAGACAAAATCACTTTCAGCTTTAACACTACAGTTGAACTGATTAACGGCCTCCCGATCCTCTACATGCGTTACCCAGTCTCCCTGAACTTTTCCATCTTCAGCAAGTAGAATGCCATCTATATAAGTTTGATGTATCTTAAAATCTGTTAAATCTTGAGCAAGGATAAAATCTGCCGGATCACCAATTTCTAATGCGCCGACATCCAATTTATAGTGAATGATCGGATTGATGCAGGCTGCTTGCAATACTTTAAAAATATCAATCCCTTTAGCAACGGCTCTTGCGCAAAGTGCATTAATATGGCTTTCTACTAAACTATCCGGATGTTTATCATCGCTGCAAAACATCATCATTTCCGGCCAGTCATTCAGTAAATCAATAAGCGCTTCGAAATTTTTTGCAGCACTTCCTTCACGGATCAGGATTTTCATACCTCTTTCGAGCTTATCTAAAGCTTCCTCGGCTGTAAAACACTCATGATCCGTTGAGATTCCGGCATCAATATATTGTTGAACGGCATCACCACGTAAGCCTGGCGCGTGACCATCTACAGGCTTGCCCAATTCATGGGCCGATGCAATTTTTTTCATTACCTCTCCATCCTGATGAAGTACACCGGGAAAATTCATCATTTCACTCAGGTATTTTATTTCCGGCCGTTCCAGCAGTGCTTTAACATCATCATGATTGAGTTCTGCACCGGCGGTTTCAAAGATAGTTGCAGGTACACAACTGGGTGCGCCAAAATTAAATTTGAAAGGAACGGTATTCCCATTCTCAATCATAAATTCCACACCTGCCATTCCACAAACATTGGCAATTTCATGTGGATCACTAATGGTAGCAACGGCTCCATGGGTTACCGCCAGGCGGGCAAATTCGCTTGGAATCAACATACTGCTTTCAATATGAACATGACTATCAATAAATCCAGGTAAGATAAAATGCGTTTCATCTTTTGCTTCGGAAATGTTATTAATGGATTTTATTTTTCCATTTTCTACCTCAACTTCACCAAAAAATATATTTTTATTGGTGATATCAACTATATTTCCTTCGACTTTAAAATTGCTCATTGATGTTTGTATGAATTAGCCACGGAAACACGGATTGACACGGAATTAATATTCTCCGTGATTTCTGTGTCTCCGTGGCAAAACTATTTAATATTTTAATAATATATCTATCGTTTCTGCTAATCTGGCTTTAGCCAGAAAATTATCTTCCAAGGCTTTATTCATTGGAATTGCCGTATCCAAACTGGCGCACCGCATTACCGGAGCATCTAAAAACCTGAAGCAATGTTCACCAATCCATGCAGATATTTCTGCACCGAAACCATTAGTTAAAGTATCTTCATGTAAAATGATCGCCCTTCCGGTTGCTTCCACAGCATTCCGAACGGTTTCTTTGTCCCAGGGCTGAAGTGTTCTTAAATCAATTAAAGTGGCATCACTTTCGGGATTGGCTTTCAGGTAATCTAAAGCCCAATGAACCCCTAAGCCATAAGTAATGATGGTGAATTTGCTCCCTTTTTTTAAGGTAACTGCTTTCCCAATTTCGGTAGTATAATAACCTTCAGGAATAGCAGCAGTTAAGCTTCTGTACAAGTACTTATGCTCAAAATAGAGCACCGGATTAGGATCTTCGATGGCAGCCAGTAATAAACCTTTTGCATCTTCAGGGAAAGCAGGATAAACTATTTTCAGTCCTGGTGTTTTTGTGAACCAGGCTTCATTGCTTTGCGAATGGAAAGGGCCAGCGCCCGTTCCGGCGCCTGTTGGCATCCGTACCACAACATCTGCCTTTTCGCCCCAACGGTAATGTGTCTTGGCTAAATTATTCACAATTTGGTTGAATCCAACAGTTACAAAATCTGCAAACTGCATTTCAACCACGGCTTTGTATCCGTTAATCGATAAACCCAATCCTGCTCCAACAATTGCTGATTCGCAAATGGGTGTATTCCGAACCCTCCCTTTACCGTATTTCTCTGTAAAACCATCGGTAATTTTAAAAGCACCGCCGTATTCTGCAATATCCTGGCCCATTAAAACCAGATTTGGATATTTCTGCATTGCTAAATTCAGGGCGTCGGTAATGGCGTCTAGGTATCGCTTTTCGGATATTGATTTTCCAGGCTCAATTACATGCTGTTCGTAGGGAAAATACATATCAATTTCCTCTTGCGCCGAATCAACTATCGGTTCAGGCTCGTCAAATGCTTCTTCAACTTGCCATTCGATTTCTCTTTTAAACTGGACTTTGATATCGATTACTGAATCCGAAGTGAGTATTCCTTCTTCAATTAAATAGCATTCGTAGTTATTGATCGGGTCTTTTTGTTCCCATTTTGTAAAAAGTTCTTGCGGAACGTATTTTGTTCCGGATGCCTCCTCATGTCCGCGCATTCTGAAAGTCAGGCATTCCAGTAAAATTGGTCTGGGATTTTGGCGAATATCTTTGGCGAGCCGATCTATCGTGTCGTAAACTTCGAGTACATTATTTCCATCAATCTGAATGCCTTCAATGCCATATCCAATGGCTTTATCTACCAGGTTTTTACATTTAAACTGCTCTGATTTGGGTGTAGAAAGGCCGTAACCATTATTTTCAATCAGAAAGATGACAGGAAGATTCCAGACCGCTGCAACGTTAACCGCTTCATGAAAATCGCCCTCACTTGTTGCACCCTCACCGGTGTAAACCAGCGTAGCTTTTTGTTTATTGGCTAGTAAATCTGCCAAGGCAATTCCATCTGCAATGGCCATTTGGGGGCCCAGATGAGAGATCATTCCAATAATTTTATAATCTTGTGTACCGAAATGGAAAGAGCGGTCGCGGCCTTTAGTAAAGCCGGTAGCTTTTCCTTGCCATTGTGCCATTAATTTCTTTAAGGGAATATCCCGGCAGGTGAAAACACCCAAATTGCGATGCATGGGTAAAATGTATTCATCGGGCTGCATAGCCAAAGTTGAGCCCACTGCAATGGCTTCTTGCCCGATACCGGAAAACCATTTTCCTATTCTGCCCTGGCGTAAAAGCTTAAGCATTTTATCTTCAACCATCCGAGGATAAAGCAATCTTTTGTATAAATTCAGTAAGAATTTGTCGTCTTTATCTCCGCGATTGAATTGCATATGTGGTTGATTTGACTAATGACTTTTGACCTATGCCTCCCGACTCTTTTTCATCTCTTCATACTGCTTTGCGAAAGATTTATCGGCTACTTTTGGCATTTCCCGGTATTTACCCCAGCTTTTTTTGAAAAATCTTTTCAGCATAAAGTTTTTAAACTTTCCACCAAATAAATCCATCCATTTACGTTTTTGCATCATCCGGTTAAACATTCCCCAGCCCATCTCTTCAACCTTTCCGTTTTCATGGGTTGCTGCCGCGTCTCTACGATTGAGTAATAACATTTTATGAATGTCAATCTTCACAGGGCAAACTTCAGAACATTTTCCACAAAGGCTGGATGCATAGCTTAAGTGTTTAAACTCTTCCATACCTTTTAAGTGTGGCGTGATAACCGAGCCTATTGGTCCGCTGTAAGTAGTGTTATAAGTATGACCACCAATATTTTTATAAACCGGACAGGCGTTTAAACACGCCCCGCAACGGATACAATATAAACCCTGGCGCTGGTCTTTCTGTGCGAGTAAATTGGTTCGGCCGTTATCTAAAAGGATCACATACATTTCTTCGGGGCCATCCGTTTCATTTGGCTGGCGTGGTCCGCTTAGAATGGTATTGTAAACCGTTAAATTCTGGCCAGTTCCATGGGAGGCTAATAGTGGCCAAAACAAGTCAAGGTCGGCCATTGAAGGAATGATCTTTTCGATACCCACAATAGCAATATGAATTTTAGGAAAAGTGGTGCTTAACCGGGCGTTTCCTTCGTTTTCTGTAATAGCGATACTTCCTGTATCTGCGATCAGGAAATTTCCGCCGCTAATTCCAATGTCTGCGTTCAGATATTTATCCCGGAGCAACTCACGTGCTTTCTGTACAAGTTGCGGAGGCGTTGCATCTATTGGCGTACCAAATTTATCGTGAAATAGTTTTGCAATGTCTGTTGCACTGAGGTGCATGGCTGGCGTAACAATATGGTAAGGTGCCTGACCAAGCAACTGAACAATGTATTCGCCCAAATCACTTTCCAGAGATTCGATTTGATTGCTTTCCAGGAAATCGTTTAAATGAATCTCTTCGGTGGTCATCGATTTGGATTTGATAACCGTTTTGCCATTATTTCTTTGGATGATGTTTAAGATTTCTTTTTGCGCTTCTTCTGCATCATTAGCCCAAATCACTTTACCACCGCGGCGCTGAAAATTTGATTCGAACTCTGGTAAGAACTTATCAAGATTCTCCATTACCCGCCATTTTACCACGTGGGCTTTTTTCTTAGATGCTTCGAGGTTTTCGAACTTCGATAAGCCACGTTCAACCGCCGTATTGTACTTTCCAATATTAAAGTTTATGGTTTTACGATGCGGTAAATCGAAAGCTTTCTCATCAGATTTCTCTAAAAATTCCTCGGCAGTTTTCATCATAAATCAAAGATAAGAAACGAGGTGAGTTTATATTCAGAATATTTAATATTCTAAACTTCAGCAAAATCAATTAACTGAATAATTTCAAGGTAATATCTTGGTTTATAGATTACCAGATTGTATTCGTATCGTATTTATGCAAATTTAAATCTTTTGTAATAAGATCAAAGTTCATGTCTATTGCTGTAGAAACAATAATTCTATCAAAAGGGTCTAGATGTATAAAAGGTAAGTTCTTAAGGATGTTAAGTGCACTTAATTGTATTGGAAGAATGAGTATGTTATTTGATAAACAGGATTCTGAAAGTTCATCTAATGTATATTCTAACTGCAGCTTACCAAGGGATTGTTTTATAGAAATTTCCCATAAACTTGCAACGCTAAGGTATAAACTGCATCTGCTATCTTCAAGAATTTCTCTTGCTGTTGTAGATAGCGTTTTATTATCATCTTGCATCCAGAGTAAAGTATGCGTATCTAACAGATATTGCCTCACTACATATAATCTTTAAAATCATTTAGCGGTTCATCAAAGTCTGGGCTCATTTTCATTTTACCCTTAAGCAATCCAATTTTTCTTTTTTTCTTTTCCTCCTGATCATCTTTGGTTTTTTTCTGCAAAATAAAATCAATAAAATCCTCTACTTCTTGTTGATAAGCTACAGGTATCATTTTTATCTTCTCGAAAATTTTAGCTTGACTCATGACCAACTATTTAATCAAAAATAATAATTTATAAATAATATTTCAAATGATTAAAATAAGGTATTAAAGCAAAAGCCCCGATGAGTTATCGAGGCTTAATGTTTTTAATGAAAATTATTTCTTTAAATTACCTTTTCCATCTGAATCTACAGCTGGTCTTTTCGCTCCATTGGCCAATTCCCAGGCTGTATAGTAGGTTAATTGTGCTCTTTTAGCCAATAACGGGAAGTTGATTTTACTTACCTCATCGCCTGGTTTATGGTAATCCTGCTCTAACATTCCATCATAGTAGAAGATAATTGGAATACCCAGCTTTGCAAAGTTATAATGATCTGAACGATAATAAATGCGTTGAGTATCTTGTGGATCATCATATTTATAATCCAGTTTCATTTTGGTATAGGTTGCATTTACCCGCTCACTTAACAAACCAAGTTCAGAACTCAACATTTTTGAACCTACTGAATAAATGTAGTTTGCAGAATCTGGTTTGCCCAGATATTCTTCCCCAATACGGCCAATCATATCAGTATTTAGATCTGCAATTGTATTCTCAATCGGGAATACCGGATGTTCAGAATACCAGTCAGAACCCCAAAGTCCTTTTTCTTCACCTACAACGGTCATAAACAAGATACTACGCTTCGGACCTTTTCCTGCTTTTTCCGCATCTGTAAACGCTTTAGCCATCAATAATACGCCTGTTGTACCAGAACCATCATCATCCGCGCCATTGTTGATTTTATCGGGCCCCGGTGCTTCCGGAGTGATGCCTATATGATCGTAATGACCTGTTAATACCAGCACTTCTTTTTTCAACTTCGGATCCGAACCTTCTAAGAAGCCCAATACATTTTCGCAACGGAGCGGCGTTTCCTTTTTCATTGCACTTGCAGACAGTGCTACATTAATGGTTTGTGATGCTGGTTTTTTCGTGTCCGCAATTTTTTTCTGAACATCTGCCACCGATGTGTTAGCCGCTTTTAAAATCTCATTTGCTGTTGCAGTAGATATCGAAATGGAAGTAAATGGATTCATTTTCTCCATTCTTTCCAATGTCTCTTTAGATTTCATGACCATTTGGCCAGACAGATATGCAGCCTTGCGTTCTTCAGAAAGATTATCTAACGCGGGGTCTATTAAAATCACGGCCTTTGCCTTATTTTGTGCTAAATAATTCATTTTTCTGGATCTTGACATCATTGCAGCGCGACGATCATTTGCATCAGTTGTTTTGGTAGGATCGCCATTTACAAAAATCACTACGATTTTACCTGCAACATCAATCCCCTCATAATCATTATACGCGTCATTGGTTATCCCATAACCCGCAAATACCAAGTCATCACCGCTAAATGTAAAGCCTTTTACGCCTACAGCATTACTTGCAATAACAAAGTCTTTGTAGGCTACTTTTGGTTGCCCGTTAATGGTTAACATACTTTCCGTTACTGCGTAACTTGATAAATCAATTTTTTGAAAATAACTGCCATCAACCGGGCCTTTTAAACCTAATGATTTAAAATAATCGCGAATATAATCTGCGGCCATCCAGGCACCTTTTTTGCCGGTTTCGCGTCCTTCATACGCATCGGAAGCCAGTACCGAAAGATGTTTGTAGGCGTTATCCTTATTAATGGCCTTGCTAAAACGCATGGCATCTTTGTTTGGTACAAGCGGTTTAACCTGCGCATAGCAACCAAGCGCAAAGAATGACGCTATGCCAAGGGTTAGAAATTTTTTGTTCATTATTGAATAGTTAGATTAGTTTTTAATTAACAAGAAATTTTATCAACTCTGGTTTGATGGCGACCGCCTTCAAATTCAGTATTTAAAAACGTTGTTGTAATTTCTTTTGCCAGCTCTTCTGAGACAAACCTAGCGGGGATACATAAGATATTTGCATTGTTATGTTTGCGAACCAATGCGGCTACTTCGTTTTCCCAGCATAAACCTGCTCTGATCCCACTGTGTTTATTCGCGGTAATAGCTACACCATTGGCCGAGCCACAAAGCAAAATGCCATAATCAAATTCGCCATTTTCTACAGCAGATGCTAAAGGATGAGCAAAATCCGGGTAATCAACCGAAGCTGACGATGACGGTCCGAAATCTTTTACCTCGTAATCTTTCAGGAAATCCTTTAATATTTCTTTGTATTCAAAGCCTGCATGATCACCGCCAATTGCGATTTTAACTTTAGTCTCAGACATGTGCAAATTTATACAGAATTATAAAATCTGTTCGTAATGTTTTTGTTAGTTAGCGTAGAAGGCTTTTTCAGCTTTTATTTTTTTTCTTTCAATGTATGCAGAAACAAAAATGCTCAATTCATATAATAAAAATAGCGGTGTAGCTACGATTAGCATCGTCATGATATCTGGTGTTGGCGTAACAATCGCTGCAATAATTAAAATGATAACTGCTGCATATCTTCTGCTTGATCTCATTAGTTTCGGTGTCATTAATCCTAATTTCGAAAGGATGAAAATAATCACGGGAAGTTCGAAAATAATCCCGGTACCCAGCGTTAAAGTGGCTACGGATGAAAGATAAGAATCGACAGTGAATGTGTTTTTAATCTCTGCACTTACTGTATAACCAGTTAAAAAGTTAACCGAAAGCGGACAAACCACAAAATAGCCAAAAAGAATACCTACAATAAAAAGAAAGGATGCGAAGAACACGAAACCGCTGGCAGATTTTCTTTCATTTTCATGTAAGGCTGGTTTAATGAAGCGCCAAATTTCCCAGAGTAAATAAGGAAACCCTACAATGATACCGCACATTACACACACATTAAGCTGCAGATTGAATTGACCAGCCATTTCCGTGTTGATAATTTCTCCGTTAATCTTGGTGATGCACATATCTGCACCAAGCGAAGGGAATCTTTCGACCAGTTTACACATCATTCTGTAAGTCCAGAAGTCAGGCTTTTTTGGACCGAAGATGACCCTATCCAAAATGAATTCATTAAAGTAGAAGGCGATACCAGTAAATACGCCGATGGCAATTACGGCTCTAATTAAATGCTTGCGGAGAACATCCAGGTGATCGAAGAAAGACATTTCTGCCTCTAAGGTTGTACCTTTCTGTCCAATTGCTTTTTTAAGGGATGTTTTTTCTGTAGTGTCGCTCATGTTGAAAACAAAAATACCATTCTAAATGAATAGAATGGTATTTACGTGTTAAATATAGAAATAGTTTATATTATTATGAGAAATGACTATAAAAATAGAACATAGCTAGCGCAGTAGTTTTAAAGTTGATCTTTAATTATGCTCGGTTGCTTTAAATTTGCTGCATTGTTATAATTAAATTGGTATACGCCATCCTCTCCGGTTACGATTAAAGATTTAGGGCCAGCAATAACATCAAAGCTTTTGATATTATTTAAATGCTGTAACATGTTGTCGCCAATTTTGGTCTTATTAGCAATATTAAAGCTCTTTATTCCATAATTACCTTCGCAGAGAAATAAATTATCACCACTGGTGCTTAGGCCGTGTGGATTTTGCATAGGATAAACCGCAACCTGTTTCGGTTTAGTTGGGTCTTCAATATCTACAACTTCTAATTGGTTGCTTGCCTGCCTGCACATGTTGCCAGTGCGTAAAGTAACATAAGCATATTTTCCTTGCACTACTACCGGGTCGCAGGCAAAAATATGGCTGTATGTGGATAACTGCACCGGGTTGGCCGGATCCGTAGCGCTAAAAATGTGCATACCTCTATTGGTGCCTATAAATAATTTATTTTCGTAGGGGAAGATGGTTTCAACACCCCAACCTAAAGTAATAGCTTTCAGAAAAGTTGGGTTTGATGCGGTTTTAACGTCGAACAAGCTTAAATGTTTACACCAACAGTGTATAAATAGTTATTCATTAAGGTAAATCTGGCCATCGAGCCACCTTGCCCAGAAGAAGAGTTGCTGCTGTAAGCGGCGATGTCGTAATATTTCTTTTCCTTGTAAGTTTGTTTCTTTACCAGGGTATCTTTATAGATGTAAAGATACTTTTGAGCGCCAGGTGAATACAACTGATTGAAAACATCGGTTACTCTTTTCACTTGTTTGATATTGTTCATGTTTGAGATATCAAAAGCCAGTAAATCGATGAAATTATCTGCGTAAAGAATATTGTTGTGAATGGCTAAATCCACGTTTCCCGGAATTTGGAGAAAACCTACGTTTACAGGAGCACTTGGATTCGAATTGTTGTAGATATGAATACCTTCATTGGGTTCATTAATGAAAAGATAATCGTTGTAAATGTATATTTTGCCCGTTCTTTTGGCTGGAATGGCTTTGATCATCCCTATAGGTAAGGCCCTCATTTCCTGAACAGATATTCTTTTCGTAATCTGTATCATTTCATACTCTTCTTTTTTGCAGCCCGTAAATACCGCGAAAACAAGTAGAAGGAGTAATGCGTTAATTGGATTTTTTTTCATAATAACTGGAGTGTTTTATTATTAAACGTAACGAGTTAATTAAACGCTACAATGTAGACTAAATGTTAATTATCAGGTATTTACCGATTTTAGTCAAAACCTAAATTCCACAAAAAAGGCTGTCCAAATATTTGAACAGCCTTTATATCATTAGAAGAGAAATCGTTTTTATCCTTCCGAAAATACAAATGTTTCCATAAACTTAGTTGTGAAATTTCCCGCTCTGAAGTTCGGGTCTTTCATCAATTGTAAATGGAAAGGAATAGTTGTTTTAACGCCTTCTATAACAAATTCTCCCAAAGCACGTTCCATGGTACAAATTGCTTCTTCGCGGGTTTGCGCCACACAAATTAGCTTTGCAATCATCGAATCGTAGTTAGAAGGAATGGAATATCCTGCATAAACGTGTGTATCAACCCGAACGCCATGGCCACCCGGAGAGTGAAAATTGGTAATTCTTCCTGGTGAAGGACGGAAATTATTCGCCGGATCTTCTGCATTAATACGGCACTCAATAGCATGCATATTAGGGAAGTAGTTTTTACCTGAAATTGGAATTCCGGCAGCAACTTTAATCTGCTCTTTAATTAAATCGAAGTTAATTACCTCTTCCGTTACCGGATGCTCTACCTGAATACGGGTGTTCATTTCCATGAAATAGAAGTTACGGTGTTTATCAACCAAAAATTCGATTGTACCAGCACCTTCATAATTTACAGCCGTTGCACCTTTAATAGCTGCTTCACCCATTCTCACACGTAGTTCATCTGTCATGAATGGTGAAGGGGATTCTTCCACTAATTTTTGATGGCGACGTTGAATAGAACAGTCACGCTCAGATAAATGACAAGCTTTTCCATACTGATCACCAATAATCTGGATTTCAATATGACGTGGATCTTCAATGTATTTCTCTAAATATAAGCCATCATTACCAAATGCAGCACCAGATTCCTGACGTGCACTATCCCATGCATTCTCAAAATCTTCATCTTTCCAAACTACACGCATTCCACGGCCACCACCACCGGCGGTCGCTTTAAGAATCACCGGATAGCCCATTTCGTTGGCAATTGCAATTCCTTCTTTCACGCTCGTAAGTAATCCTTCAGAACCTGGAATAGTTGGCACCCCAGCAATTTTCATGGTCTCTTTAGCCGAAGCTTTATCGCCCATGCCATTGATTTGCTCTGGTGTTGCCCCAATAAATTTGATGTTATATTCACGGCAGATATTAGAAAACTTAGCATTTTCTGATAAAAAACCATAACCTGGATGAATCGCATCGGCATTGGTTAATTCTGCCGCTGAAATGATATTTGGAATATTTAAATAAGAATCTTTACTAGGAGGCGGGCCAATACAAACAGCCTCGTCAGCAAAACGTACATGTAAACTTTCGCGATCAGCGGTAGAGTAAACAGCAACCGTTTTGATGCCCATTTCCTTACAGGTACGGATAATACGCAAAGCGATTTCACCTCTGTTGGCAATCAGTATTTTTTTAAACATAATTTTTTAATTGATGATTACACCGATGGAAAGAATTACACCGATTTTTGATAATAATAATCAGTGCAATATCTTAAATCCGTGAAATCAATTTCTAAACAGGTTCTACTAAAAATAATGGTTGATCGTATTCAACTGGCGATGCATTATCAACCAAAATCTTAACGATACGGCCTGAAACTTCACTTTCAATTTCGTTGAAAAGTTTCATGGCTTCAATAATACAAACCACTTTGCCAACGCCAACTTCATCACCAACATTTACGAACATTGGTTTATCCGGACTTGCTGAACGGTAGAACGTACCAATCATTGGAGATTTAATGGTAATGTATTTTGATGTATCTTCTGCAGCTGGAACAGCAGGTGTTGCCGCAACCGGAGCAGTAGGAGCTGTCGCAACCGGAGCTGCAGCCTGTACAAGCGGTGCTTGTGGTACGGTAGCGTGCACAACAGTTGGTGCCTGGTTTGTTTTAATCGTGATCTTGAAGTTTTCTTGCTCAATAGCAACTTCGTTTACTCCAGAACGAGAAACAAATTTAATCAGTTCCTGTATTTGTTTGATATCCATTTTTTAATCCTTGTTATGTAAAAAATAGTGTTAATGAATTAACTAAGTTATACTTTTTTTGTTTTGTTTTTTGGTTTGTTGGGTGTTTGGGAGATTAGTGCTTTACTAAAAAACTAATCAACTAAATAACCAACTAACTATTATAAGCCCATTTAAGGTAAATAGAACCCCATGTAAATCCGCCACCAAAGGCAGCCAATACGATGTTGTCGCCTTTTTTCAACCGACTTTCCCATTCCCATAAACATAATGGAATGGTTCCATTTGTAGTGTTACCGTAACGCTCAATATTGATCATTACCTTATCGGTAGTTACGCCCATACGATTTGCAGTGGCATCGATAATGCGTTTATTCGCTTGATGTGGAACTAACCAGGCCACATCATTGGGCGTAAGGTTATTGCGTTCCATAATCTCTGCAGCAACATCTGCCATATTGGTAACGGCAAACTTAAATACGGTAGGACCTTCCTGATGTGCATAGTGTAATTTGGCGTCAATACTTTCATGTGTAGCCGGCTGAACTGAACCTCCGCCTTTCATGCCTAAGAAATTTCTTCCTGCGCCATCGGTTCTAGTGATAGAATCCTGAATGCCTAAACCTTCTTCATTTGGCTCCAATAAAGCGCAACCGCAACCATCACCAAAAATAATGCACGTTGTACGGTCTTCATAGTTGATAATCGAAGACATTTTATCTCCACCAACTACCAATACTTTTTTATGCCTGCCAGATTCTACGAAAGAAGCACCGGTTGCAAGACCGAAAATAAAACCTGAACATGCTGCCTGGAGATCGTAACCCCATGCATTTTTAGCGCCGATTTTATCAGCCAATACATTAGCTGTTGCAGGAAATGTGAAATCAGGAGTAGTGGTGCAAAAAATAATAAGTTCGATTTCCGACGCATCAATTCCTCTCTTTTTAAGTAAACCATTAACAGCATGAACTGCCATATCTGATGTACCTAAGCCCTCACCCTTTAAAATTCTACGCTCTTTAATGCCGGTTCTGCTCGTAATCCACTCATCAGAAGTATCAACCATGGTTTCTAACTCTGTGTTGGTGAGTACATAGTCGGGGACGTAACCATTTACTGCCGTAATAGCAGCATGAATTTTACTCATTTTAAGAATTTTTTATTTAAATGCCATTCTAATTTTTTCTACTAATCCCGTGGTAATCATTTCTCTGGATTGCAGAACCATATTTTTAACAGCCAGCGGACTAGAAATTCCATGTCCGATAACTACAGGGGCGTTAACACCTAAAACCGGACTTCCACCGTACTGTTCATAATTAAACCGATCGAAAAACTCATCTTTCAACCCTTTTTTGATAGTGATTACGTAAAAAGATTCAGCTAATTTAAGCATTACATTCCCAGTAAAACCATCGCAAACGATTACATCGGATTTATCATTAAAAAGATCTCTTCCTTCTACGTTACCTACGAAATTAAAAAGTCTGGTATCCTTCATTAATGGGAAGGTGGCCATGCTTAACATGTTACCTTTTTCATCTTCTTCGCCGATATTCATTAAAGCAACCCTTGGGCTATCAATTTTAAATAAATTTTCGGCATACAAACTGCCTAAAACCCCGAATTGTAATAAAATATCTGGTTTACAATCTGCATTGGCACCAACATCTAATAATAAACCGGTACCACCTTTAAGCTTTGGAAGAATAGAACATAAACAAGGCCGAATAATGCCGGGAATAGTTTTAACGCTAAATACAGCGCCAACCAGCATTGCCCCAGAGTTACCTGCGCTTGCGAAGGAATCGATTTTACCTTCTTTTAAAAGGTTAAAACCAACTGCAATGCTCGAATTCGGTTTCTGAACGATTGCTTTTGTGGGATGTTCGCCCATACCAATAACTTCATCAGTATGAACGTATTCAAAATGATCCGGATTAAATCCTTCTTCTGCGAGAATGGGTTTAATCTGTTCGGTATCGCCGATAAGAACTAAATGTTCTCCAGCGTTTAGCGATTGATGAGCTGCTATTGCTCCCAAAACGATTGCTTTGGGAGCATAGTCTCCGCCCATTATGTCGAGGCCTATTTTCATAGAAAAAATCTGTTTGTGTTAAGTTAGGTTCAATCCTAAATTTTCAGTGGACTAAGGTATAACTAAAGCCGCTGAAAACACAAACAATTTCTTAAGAAAATTACCCGATTTGAGTATTTTCGATAACCAATTTACCGTTATAGTATAGGTTACCATCAACGTTGTAAGCACGGTGAGGTACATGGATAGCACCTGTTGCTGCGCAAGTTGCTAAAGAAGGGGTCACTGCTTTATAGTGTGTTCTTCTTTTATTTTTTCTCTGTTTCGAGATTTTCCGTTTTGGATGTGCCATTGGTGTATAATCTAATTATTTTTTTAACTTATTAAGGGCTTCCCAACGTGGGTCGCTTGTTTGTTCGTTTTCTTCTGCCTGCTTATCGATAGAGAGTTGTGCTAAACGATCAATCATTTCCTGATCGCACTCTTTATCTGCCTGCTCACAGTTTTTGATATAGGGTACGGCCACATTTATCATTTCATATAAAGGCCTCGATATATCAATTTCAGAATCTTTACGGCTTAATGAAATAATCTCCTCATCGTCACTTTCCAATTCATCTTCTGCAAACTTTACTATCTGTCTTTCGTATAAGTTAACAGGGTAAGAGAACTCCGATAAGCATTTATCGCAATCCAAATTTAAAGTTCCAACAACTTTAAATTTTAAGAGTAACATGGTCTCTTGTCGATCAAGTTCCAGGTTAACTTTTAAATTACCACTTTTTATCAACGAATACTCAAAAGCATTAAAGAAGGTGTCATCAAGCTCATAATCAAACTGATGGGCTCCCAATTTTAGTCCGGTAAACGGTATTGAAAATTGCTTTAATGTGTTCAAAGTACTGTAAAATTTTAGCCTGCAAATGTAGGGATAAAATAATTAGATTAAAAATGTTTTTTGAAAATTGTTAATCTTAAAATATTGAAATCTTGCAAGGTTAGCTCAAATTTTGATTTCTAAAATCGGTTTCATTGAGTTTTGGATTGAAATTATAATCCATGTGCTCTTCTCGATTATTGAATGGCCGAATAGAAAGATCTTTATAATTGGCTTAAAGTTCAAAGGTTTCTCGACATCGGTCGAAATGACGATTCAGCTACTCTGCCAGAACCATCTCTTTATTGTTCCGGCTCCATTCACTCCATGAGCCCACGTAAAGCTTAGGAACCGGCAAACCTGCATAATCCATTGCTAAAAGTGTATGACAGGCTGTAATGCCCGATCCACAGTGAACAATCACATTTTCCGGTTCAATTTTTCCTAAAACCTGTTCGTATTTTTCTTTTAATACTTCTGGTGGAAGGAAGCGTCCTTCTGTATCTAAATTTTCTGTGAAGGGAATATTCGTTGCCCCGGGAATATGACCAGCAATAGTATCTATAGGCTCTGATAAGCCGGCATATCGACTAGCATCTCTCACATCAATCACCATATGATCTTTGGTTTTGGATACTCTTTCTACTTCATTAATATCAGAAATTGGCAGGTTCCACGATTCCACCTCGTAAGGCCCAACAGACTTTGGACTTTCCACCCTGTCTGTAGTCGGAAAACCTGCCTGAACTGCCGCCTGGAATCCGCCATCAATTACCTGTACCTTTTCATGTCCGATTGATCTGAGCATCCACCATAATCTGGCTGCTGCATTCCCGCCATGTTTATCATCATAAATAATAACGTGGGTATGTTCGGTAATCCCCAATTTTTGTAATACTCCGGAAAATCGCCCGAAAGTTGGCAGGGGATGTCGGCCACCTTCGGCAAAGTCGCCTATATTAGCCAAATCCTCGTTCACATTCACAAATAATGCGCCTACCAGGTGTTGCTGTTCATAGCGTGATTTCGAACCTGCACTCGCATCTATGATCACGATTTCATCACCTTGATTTAACCAGATTAATTCTTCTGGTTTTATGATTGGGGATAATTTTGACATATCTTTTTTTTTTTGTCTCTTAATAAGGCTAAGAGCCCTCCTGCCGGACCAATAGCTAGTACCGTATAAAGATAGTGCGAATTCATCTCTTTAGCTAAAAGATTAATTACTTGAATACTGATGATAGTAATGGCAAAGCCGATGCAATTTACTAATGTAAGTGAAGTTCCCCTTAAGGCTGTTGGTGCATGATTGGCCACAAGAGATGAAAATAACGGAGAGTCGGCTGTTCCGCTTAAGCCCCAAACGAATAAGAAAATCAGAAATGCATAAACTGCGCCAACTGAAAGAAAAACCGAAGAGAGCAGGCAGCACAATCCGGAAATGGTGAGGGCAATAGTGGCAATTCTTTTTGCCCCGAATTTTTGTGAAAGTAGTCCGCCAGCCATACAGGAAATTGCTCCTGAGGCGATGATCAGAAAGGAAAATAAGGAAACACTTAGCGATGCATTTGGATGTTTACTATTGTAAAATAATAACATATCAGGAAGGAAAGCCCAGAAAGTATAGAGTTCCCACATGTGACCGAAGTAGCCAAATGCTGCTGAACGGAAATCCGGGTTTTTAAATCCACTGAAACAGGCTTGAAGATTAAATTTTTGACCTGGCACTCTAAATGGCCCGTCTGGTACAAAAAGGAAAATAATTACTGCTCCTGACATGGATAAACAGGAAGTAGCATAAATTACATATTCCCAGGGAAAACTACCGGTTAATGTTTTGAGGAGGTGTGGAAAGGCAGTTCCTAAGACCAGTGCGCCGACCAGAAAACCTAGCGATTTACCTAATCCATCTTTGAAATAATCTGCTGCTATTTTCATCCCGACAGGATAAATACCAGCCAGCATAAAGCCGGTTAAAAAACGAAATAGGAGTAAAAGCCTTACGTCTGATGCTTCTATACAAATGGCGAGGTTAAATAATGCGGCTGCGATACCACAAATGAAGAAAACCTTTGATGGCGGAAAGATATCGGAAATCGCAAAAACAGCGAATGTTAGAGTGCCACTAATAAAGCCGAATTGAACCATACTGGTTAGGTTGGCCAGAAGATTTACTTCAAGTGGAAAATTCTTAATAATATCTGGTAACACGGCATTGCCTGCGAACCAGAGTGACGTGCAAAAGAATTGACAAATAACAATAATGGGTAAGATATACTTGCCAGTGCTAATCGGGTTCATTTCTAAGGCACACAATTTTAAGTTTGCTTAATATATCGTTCAAAATTAAAGCAAGTTGAGGCAAAGTAGATTTCATTTTATAGGAGGTATGAATAAATCCATCTATAGCACTCAAGCGTTGAAATCATTCAAGTAACGATAGTAAATATTGGCCGTCGAAGCAAAATGTGTTTTTACCTGAATGAGCATGGTTATGCCGAGTTCTGTCTAAGTTTAAATGCAACTAACAGCTTTTCGCTTTAAGCTTTCGCCTTTCCGCTCTCTTAAGAAGCATCATCCTTAATATCAAATTGCGTTTCTACCACTTTTCCTCCTGATCTCAGCTGACCACTTAACATTTCTTCTTGTTCACGACGATTTTTAACAATGTGAATTGCCGAGAATAAAGCTTCGGTAAAGGAAGTAGAATCAGCAAGGTCTTTTCCGGCGATATCGTAACCTGTTCCGTGATCTGGAGAAGTACGTACAAAGTTTAGTCCCGCAGTAAAATTAACACCATTGTGGAATGCTAAGGTTTTGAAGGGGATTAAGCCCTGATCGTGGTACATGGCTAGAACGGCATCAAATTTTTTGTAGCTGCCGTTTCCGAAGAAACCATCAGCAGGGTACGGGCCGAAAACCATCAAGCCTTTATCGTATGCTTCCTGAATGGCAGGTGTAATGGTTTCAGCTTCTTCAGTACCTAATAAGCCATTATCACTGGCGTGAGGATTTAAACCCAACACTGCAATTTTAGGTTTTTCGATCCAGAAATCTTTTTTCAGGCTTTCGTTGATCAGTTTTAACTTACTTAAAATTTTGTCTTTGGTAATGGAAGTTGGCACATCTTTAACAGGGATATGTCCAGTAACCACACCTACACGTAAATTTTCGCTGATTAAGAACATCAATACATCTTTGCTGCCACTTTTTTCCTGCAAATATTCGGTATGACCAGGGAAAGAAAATGTTTCTGACTGGATATTGTGTTTATTGATTGGAGCAGTAACAAGTGCATCAATATCTCCGGCTACTAAATCTGCAGTTGCTCTTTCCAGGGATAGCAGCGCATATTTTCCCCCGGTAGCGGTAACTTGCCCGAGTTCGATTTTTACATCTTCCTCCCAGCAATTAATCATATTTGCCTTTTTAACCTGAGCCTGATTGGCGTGGTTAATTACGTTGAAACTAAAGTCACCAAGATTATTTGCCTTTCTGTGGAAAGATGAGACTTTGGTATGGCCATAAACAATTGGTGTGCAGTAATTTAAAATTGCCGGATTGGATAATGTTTTGATAATTACCTCTAAACCTATACCGTTCACGTCGCCTATACTGATGCCTATTTTAAGTTTATCGCTCATAATTCATGGAAAATTTTAGCGCAAATTACTGATTTTCGACTAAAGACTTTAAAAAAAATGAAACCGCAAAGAACACTAAGTTATTCGCAAAGGAATAATAAGTCTATCTTTGCGATCTTAGCGTCGAAATCTTAGCACACTTTGCGGTTAAATATTCGGTAAATTTTAGGGTATGAGTTTAGTTAAAGCGAAAAAACATTTAGGTCAGCATTTTTTAACGGATAAAGGCATTGCGAACCGTATTGTAGAAAGTTTGGTGAATACCGAAAAGTACAATCAGGTTTTGGAAGTTGGTCCGGGGATGGGAATTCTGTCTGATTTTTTGTTGAAACGTGAAGATTTACAAACTTATTTAATTGATATCGATACCGAATCATATCATTTCCTTAATGAAAAATACCCGCATTTGGGAGAGCGTTTAATTAACGGTGATTTCCTCAAATTAGATTTTGATGCCAATTTTCCTGGTCAGTTCGCTATTATCGGCAACTTCCCCTACAATATATCTTCGCAAATTTTATTTAAAATTTTAGATAACCGCCATAAAGTAGTGGAGATGGTGGGCATGTTTCAGAAAGAAGTTGCGCTACGATGTGCTTCGCCGGCCGGGACAAAAGAATACGGGATATTAAGCGTTTTTCTTCAGGCCTATTATAAAATTGAATACCTCTTTACCGTTAAACCCGGAACTTTTAATCCGCCACCGAAAGTAAACTCTGCTGTTATTCGTTTAACCCGCAATGAGGTGGAGACGCTGGATTGTGATGAAAAGCTATTCTGGCGCGTAGTTAAAGCCGGTTTTAACCAGCGGAGAAAAACTTTGCGCAATGCGGTATCTGCTGTGATGCCGAAAGATAAAATGGATGATCATATTTATTTCGAGAAGCGTGCAGAGCAATTAACGGTTGATGATTTTGTGGCCTTAACGCAGCACCTCAGCAAACTAATGGAAGCTTAATCCAAATTCAAGCTGTTCTTTAGTTAATGTTAAGTGTTGGAAATCAGTGCGCTGAACCTGTCTGCCTTTCAATTTATAGCATTTCATATTGCAGCTTTATTTTGTATGCAATATAGCTGTGTAATCCTAAATCTTTGCGATCAGCCGCAGGTGTTTTCTTGCAAAACCGTGATTATTCTGATTTAATTTCTGCTTTCCTTTGCGTCATATTCTTAAAATATCATGGTTAATTATAGCGAAATCTTCAGCGGGCAGGGAATGGATTATTTAACTTACCGTGCATTGGTAGATCAACTTTTATTAGAAGGTAAATCTACTAGTGAAGCTAGTTATAATTTGCATTATACTAAAATGAATGTGCAAAGAATGACTCGTGTAGATAAGACTGCTAGCTTAACAGAAGAACTGACGGCGGCTATTGATAGCTTAAAAGCAAACTATAAATTCTTGGTAATTACCGAAGGCTGGTGTGGTGATGCAGCACAGATTGTTCCTGTGTTTAACAAAATTGCTACAGCATCATTAGGGAAGATAGATTTAAAATTTGTGCTTCGCGATAAGAATCTTCCTTTAATTGATGCGCATTTAACCAACTGCGGGCGGGCGATTCCGGTTTTAATTGTATTGAATGAATCAGCTGATCAGGTTTTAGCTACCTGGGCCCCAAGACCACAGGTTTTGCAGGAACTATTAAAAGAATGGAAGAAAGAAACGACTGAAATGCCGATTCTCGCCGAGAAGCTTCACGGTTGGTACGCTAAAGATAAAACACAAAGTACGCAGGGAGAATTGAAAGTACTTTTACAGAAATTAGAATAGAATTATTTAATCTTCTTCGCTATCTTTCTCGTAACCTTCATAATAATAAGACTGTTCTATCCCTTTAAAAATAACTTCACGGTTATTTACTTCGTCAGTCAGATTGGCGAAAAGTAAAGTTTTCAATTCCAGGTCATTAATTGGACTGCGTTCCATTGCCTGCAAATAAAGGGTCTTATCTATAAATTGCCAGTTTACTAACCTATTAATTCTTTCTTTTAGAATTAGATCCAGCCAGATTCTCATTGTTCTGCCATTACCTTCCATAAAAGGGTGTGCGATATTCATCTCTACATATTTGGCAACAATTTCTTCAAAATTGTTTTCTGGCATTTGTTCTATTTTAGCCAGAATTTCATTTAAATATAAAGCGGTGGCAAACCTGAATCCACCTTTTGAAATATTTAAGGTTCGTATCTTACCAGCAAAGTCATATAAATTGGCAAACAGATATTTGTGTATATCTTGTAAACCTTTTGTTGTGCCAATTTCTATGGAATAGATTTCTTCTGTTTCAAATAAACGAAACGCATTCTCTAAGCTTTTTTTATCGATATTTTTCATCTCTGCTTTAGTTGATATGTTTTAAGCTTTGGCGTTTTTAAACATGTCTTCCGATTTCAACAGGAATTGCTTCTTTTATTTTTTTTGATTGTTAGAACTTCAGTGAAAAATTGCTAATCAACAGAAACGGTTAAGCCTTCTTGCTGTAAAATTTTCCGGTAAACTTCCATCTCTGTAAATGAGCCTTCTAACACTGGGCATTTACCGTCATTGTGCACCTTCCATGCAATTTTTTCTGATTGAGACTCGTTATAATCCAGGTATTTCATCATGCAATAAATTACATGATCAAAGGTATTGATCTCATCATTCCACAAAATAAGGCGATGTACGGTTTTCAGGGAAGTTAAAATTTCTTCGAGCGTAAAGGTCTCTTCTTTGGTTTCTGTAGACATGGTGCAAAAATAAACAATAATTAGAAGATTTGATATATTAGATTTAAGATGTTAGACATTTAACTACCTATACGCTAGAATCACAATACTCATATCTTTATAAAATAGCTAACTTTACCTAACCAAATTATCAATACCAGCATGCATCAGTCTAAAATAGCAGGAATAGGTTATTATGTTCCTAAAAATGTTTATACCAATACAGATTTAAGTCGTTTTATGGATACCAATGATGAGTGGATTCAGGAGCGTACTGGTATAAAGGAACGGCGTTTTGCAGATCGCTATGAGGAAACGACTGCCACCATGGGGATTGAGGCTGCGAAAATTGCAATAGAACGTGCTGGGATAACTGCGAAAGAAGTTGATTTTATTGTTTTTGCTACGCTAAGCCCTGATTACTATTTTCCGGGTTGCGGTGTTTTGTTGCAACGCGAAATGGGAATGGGTGAGGTTGGTGCATTAGATATCCGTAATCAGTGCTCAGGATTTGTTTATGCATTATCAGTGGCCGATCAGTTTGTTAAAACAGGCATGTACAAAAATGTTTTGGTAGTTGGAAGTGAGAAACATTCTTTCGCGATGGATTTTGAAACACGAAGCAGAAATGTATCGGTAATTTTTGGTGATGGGGCAGGAGCAGTGGTTTTACAACCTACAGATGAAAAAGGTAAAGGTATTTTAAGTACGCATTTACATAGCGATGGCGCTGATGCAGAAATGCTGGCCATGCATTATCCAGGTGCTCATGCAAACAAATGGATTAAGGATAAACCTGCGTTTCCAGATCAGGAATTGGGGGGATTATTTATGACGCCTGAAATCCTGGCAAGTGGCGCCGTTTTGCCTTATATGGATGGTCCGGCGGTTTTCAAAAAAGCAGTAGTTAAATTTCCTGAAGTAATTCGTGAAGCGTTAGCTGCAAATAATCTTACCGAAAAAGATATCGATCTACTCGTGCCCCATCAGGCGAATCTTCGCATCAGTCAGTATGTTCAGAATTTGTTGGGCTTAAGTGATGATCAGGTTTTTAATAACATCCAAAAATACGGAAACACCACAGCTGCATCTGTTCCGATTGCCTTATGCGAAGCCTGGGAAGCCGGAAAATTTAAAGACGGCGATCTGGTATGCCTCGCAGCCTTTGGTTCTGGCTTTGCCTGGGCCAGTGCGTTGATCAGGTGGTAGCGAAGAATCGTTTTTCGTCCATCGTCTTGCGTTTTTACCTTCGGGTTGATTTCTCCTTCGGGATGATTACACAGAGTGTTGGATTACACCGATTAGATTTGAAGAGTGTTTTTGTAAATAGTTGTTCGATGGGTTTTAAGCTTTAGTCTTTAGCTTTAACCTTTAAGCTTTGGTCTTTATTCCTCGCTCCTTGTTCTTTAATCTTACTGCTTTTTAAGAGCATTAATCGTTTACCTCCTTCGGGATTATTACACAGATTGTTGGATTACACAGATTCAAACGGTTAATGTTTTTTGGTGGCCTTAAGCTTTAGTCTTTCAGCTTTTCATTTTAGTCTTTTAGGCTCTGGTCTTTATTCCTTGCTCCTTGTTCTTTAATCTTTCAGCTCTTATTTTCTCGCAATAAAATCCCCCAGATAACTACATTCTCCCGCGGCAACCCGATAAAAAGGCGTTTTACTGTATTTCAACTTCATCTCTTTAAAGTATGGGTTATTATAATTTGCATTGATGAAGTTTTTGTATTTCACATCCTTTTTGTCCCAATAGCTAAAAGAATTTAATTTTGAATTTAAGATGATTTGCTTCTGTGCACATTTGGCGAGCATGAAAGTACATTTCGCCTGGAAATCTGTATTTGTGCTCAATGCTCTGGCTTTCAAATACCAGGTTTTCGCTGTTTGGGCTTTTTTATAATCAACATCGTAGCCGAATTTTGCATCACTTGCATTATCATAAGATGACCAGTCGTAACTGATCATGAACCAACTGTTACCAAAATAACCTGTCTGATAAACTGCGTTAGCCATTCTATAATAGTAAAGTGCTGCATTCTTTTTATCGCTAACAGTTAATTTTTGTAAACGCAGCATTTCTGCAGCAAAAGTCTTTTTAGTGATTGATGCTTTGGCAACTACGTATTGTTTCGGATAGTCGTTAATGGTTTGAATAAACGGGTTCGAATACAGTTTGCCATTCGCATCGTCAGCATACCAGTTTTCCGGATTTGGGTAATTGTATTTTGGAGATACTTTTGCAAACATTTGAACCGCTTTGTCGTATTGATGCGTTCTCAAATAGGTAGTACCCCAGAGCTCATAAAATTCATCATTGCTTAATTTATTCAGGGCTTTCGCTAGTAAAGCAACTACGTCGTCTCCGTTTGCCTTGGTTTTGTAGTTTGCAAGGGCCTGCATACTCTTCGGACTTAAATATTGTTGCCAAAACGAAGTACTCTGATAGCTCATGTTGTTAAAAAGTGAATTATTTTTCATTTGGTTGGAGGATAGATCTCCTTTAACCATCGCGAGTGCTGCTTTTGCCGTATCTCCCATTTTTAAATAGGCAGGAGCCAATATCTGCTGGTAAAAATTTCTGGTGGTTCTGGTAAAGCGTTTATCCTCATTTGCCCAGTCGTTATACAGCCCTTTACTTACGGTATTATCCTCCGCAAATCGTTTTTCATCCAGCCATTTCAAAGAAGATAAAAGTTCATTCTCCTTAAATGGATTTCCTTTTTTAATGTTTTTAGCTTTGATCAACAAATCGGTGATCCGGTATTGATCGCGTAGCTTTTCAGGTAGTTTATTCGGATTTAGCTTTGCCAGATAAGACGATGCTTCTAGATCTTTATTTTCCATCCAAGATAAATATGCAGCCGTTAAAGTGCCAAGTTCTGGTTGTGGATATTTATTTTCAGAAGCTAATTTAAGTGCGAAATCTTTAACCTGATGAAGTTGTTTCAAGTTCAGGTTTTTAATGCTATCCCTATATTTTGAATTATCGCTATTATAAAAGTAGTATTGATAAGATATTTTTGCAAGGTCGCTGTCTTTAATTAAAGCCTGTTCCAACTTATTTACTTCGCGTACCAGAAGTGCACCATTTAGCCAACTTTTTGGTTCGTACTGATAAACTTTGGTTAAACTTTCGATATTAAAATCCGGATTTCCAAAACCATTGATGGCCCAGATGCTGGCCTTTTCATCGTTTGTTTTGGCATATTTTAAAGCGCCGTTTACCGGAGTGCTGTTGTAATAATAATTTTTATAAGCCTGGATTCTTCGCTCAGGATTAGTGGTAAACACTTTAGAGAACAAAAATGCAGACTCTTCAGGATTTCCTAATCTTCTGGTTGATCCGGCATAAAGAGCCAATGCCCACCCTTTAACCGCACTTTTAGTTTTATTCGTTTTTACAAACTGATCATAAACATTTCTGCTTTCGGTATGTAAGCCTGCATAGTGGAACATTCTTTCAGCCTGGTAAGCATAACGGAGTTTTAAAAAGTTATCCTTTTCCGATTCCGTTAATTTCAATGCTGTTGTTGCCAGGTCGCTCATTGTAGTGGTATCTCTTGGTTTTGGATCCCACAGATCAAAATTTACATTGGCAAAAGGTTCGGTGCTTTTTGCAAAAGCATAATACTTCAATGCATTTTTATTTTTCACTAAAGCCTGAATAAAGGTATTTTTTTGTAAGCTATCTGGCAAAGCTGAAACATCGCCATCGAAATTACCTAACTTGACACTTGTAGCACTATCAATTTGGTACATCACCTTGTGCACGTCTTGGGGATTTACATCCAGGTATTTCGCCCATTCCCTACTGTTAATTTCTGATTCACTCACAACATCTTCTTCACCATTTAAATAGGCCATTTGGTTAAATGCGAAGGGAGTGTATTCGTCTCCCTGCACGTTATTGTGGAAATAGGAAATATAGTAATCGTAAGGATCAACTTCTCCACCGCAGGCAATGTTCACAGCGATTTCGCCGAAAAATGTAGATAGGAAAACACTAAAAATTAACGATAACTTTTTGAAGCTCTTCATGTGTAAAATGTTTTAAAAGATCGGTATCAAGGTGGTAGAAAACGATATTGCGTTCGTCTGGTTTCAAATATCGAGATAAAAAAGTGGATGTGGCAAGTAAATCTTTTGCGGAAACTTCCTCCCATCTCACTACATCGCCTTGCTTTAATCCTGCAGCAGGATAATCCATAAGTAAATCGTATAAAATAGAATTCTCTCGCTGCCTGAACAGTTTTTTATCCTGCAACCGGCTTTTGTTAAGTCTTTTAGAGATTCCGGCATATTCTTTATTTCTAAAAACTACTGCCCACTCAAAAAGGGGGAGCGCCACGTCCAGTTTCAAAGGGTAACTTTCCAGGAAATCTTTCAGGTAGATGTCCATTTCATGCTGATCAAGAATAGAATTCTGATCGCCATATTTACGCAGATTCCCCATATTGTAACACATCAGCATGGCTTTTTCTACGGGCGGAATTCCGCTGGTTACCACATTTTTTACCTGGTGTAAACGAAGCGTAACTGAAATCGTTTTCCCTTTCAGCAAGGGTTGAGCTTTCAGTTGTTTAAGAAAATTAAAATACTGCTCGCGGGTTGTTTTAGTCCAGTCGCAATCTATTTGAAGTTCTGCGAAACCCTGTTTTCCTGCTTGCTTTACCTTTGCATCTACAAAGTTCGAGATCCGGTTAGCCAAAATTTTGGTCTTGTTCGAGTCTGTATCATAAAATATCCGGTTAACCAGAAAAACTACAGGAACAATCTCCATTTGCGGTGGCAAGGGATCTGAAAACTTTATAGGGGAAACAGGAACAGCCTGCTGGCGATCTGGATCAAAGTCTACATCCATGATCCGGACATATAGTGCTTTAGATTTAAACCGGTCAAGATATTTAGTTTCAGATTTATCGTTATGGTAATCTGTTTTCCAGAAATAAAAGGTTGGATGCACGATCGATTTTTGTTTACAGCCGAACAACAAAAACATAGCCATCACTAAAATACTTATCTTGCGCATACCAAATTTATCGACCCAAAAGTAATATAAAATGCGAGCAGTTTTACAAAGAGTTACAGAAGCCAGTTGCACAGTTGAAGGGAACATTACAGGAGAAATTAAAACCGGATTTTTAGTGCTCCTGGGGATTGAAGATGCGGATACGATGGAGGACCTGGATTGGCTGGCGCCGAAAATTGTGAATATGCGGGTTTTTGGAGATGAGAATGGTTTGATGAATAAAGCTTTGGCAGATGTTAACGGGGATATTCTGCTGATTAGCCAATTCACCTTATTTGCTGCTACAAAAAAAGGCAATCGGCCTGGATTTACACGGGCTGCCAGACCTGAGTTTGCTATTCCGCTTTATGAGAAAATGATTGAGAAATTAGCGGCTTTAACCGGTAAAAAGATCCAAACCGGCATTTTTGGTGCAGATATGAAAATTGCATTGGTAAACGATGGCCCCACAACCATTATGATCGATACTAAAAATAAAGAGTAACTAAGATTTATTTACAGTCGTAACTATTTATTGAAGCCGAAATAATAGAAGAGCAACAATAGCAATCATGCATGTCAGAATGGTCTGCAATAGAATAAGGTATAATTAGTAGGTTTATTCTATATTTGGTTATCTTCAAGAAAGTTATGATAAATCTACGCTCCAATTTCTTCTTTAAAAAGTTCTTTATTTTTATTGTATCAGCTGCATTATGCTTTTGTGCATGCAAACGAATTGTAAAAACCGATACCGCTGAAGACCCTACCGTTGATGATATTGAAGAGGTTTCGAAAGCAGAGTATCAAAGAATTTTCAATCTAAAACTACCCTTGAAAACAGTTTTAATAGCTGAAACCTATTCATTAACTATCCCTCAGAATTGTGATTTTGAAGTGGGGAAAGTACCGCCTGAAGAGGTGGTGTTGGGTAATATCGACCTCGCAAAGGTCGACACCAGTTTTCTAAGTGTAAATCTGGATGACTTTTTTAGTAAAAATGACGGACTCTATTCCGAGCAGGTCTACATCATTCCGTCAAATGATCCGAAGCGCTTTTCTATAGCTGATTTGAAATCGGGGAATGAGCGAATAGATGCCGTTTACTACGAAGATGAAAATAGCATTATTTACGATCAGGGAGAAACGTTTTTTACCTATAATATCCAATATGATGAGGCAAAGAAATGTTTTCTGTTTTATAAAGCCGAAATCAGCTGGACTCAAAAATATCCTAAAAAGCAAAAGCTTGAACTCTCTGTACATCTGTTGAAACATGCAAAAAGCTTGTTGACAACTAATTATCCGCAAGCTAAATTTGATTCCTGGAATGATTATGTTAACAATATGCCTCTTTTGGAGGTGAATTGGGTAAATAACATGTTCACTAAAATTGAAAAAGAGCTTAAATATTTTCTAGATACAAACGACCAGGTCTCTCCCAGAATGCCCGGTAACTATACTTTCGTAGAGTTGTTCAGCCCATTGCAAGAAACATTAAGCGATTTTTATAAAAGTATAAATCAACTAAAAACCAATCAGGTTATCGAATCTGATTATAGTTCCAGGGAGGTTATTTTAAATATAGATAGCCAGTATTCCTATCAATTAAGGGAGGAAGCGGGCTGTTATGTAGTTTCGAATAGTGCAAAAATGAGAGATGGATATACAGCCCATACTTTCACAACTGTTTTTTGTCCGGTTGTTTATAAGGGAAAAACTTTCATCCTAAAAACGGATAAGGAACTAACGCCATCTCATGCTGATTTCTTTGTTAAAATGTTTAGTTATTTCAGTAAGCATTACACCTTAAAAACATCTGCCACCTAATAACAACTCTGCCATGTATAAAAATTATTTATTTCCGATTCTATTTATTTTAAGTTTTAGTTCTTGTAACCCTGTTGGGAAGGAGTTAGCCGTTTTAGAACTGGTCAATGGCGAAATCGTATCCGCAGAAAACATGAGTTTAAAAAAAGGTGATGTAATTACCATCTGGACTAAAGTTTCTTCGAGTAGTGAAGACAAGAATGAGGCATTTCAAGTGAAATTTAATATCGAAAATAAAGGGAAATCAATTCTTTTGGATAGCTTAAATACGAGTGCGGAAGACCACGTAATTAACTCAAAAACAACAAAAGAGTCTTATAACCAAAGCAGTTCAGAAGGTGATAGTACGGTGTATTACACGGTGCATGAGTACGAAACAGAAAGTAAAAAAATTACGGTTCCAAATGATGGAAAATACGCTTTTGATTTCAAACTCATTGACCGTTCAAGTAGTAGAAGTCTTTTCGGAAACAAACTGGCAATCATACTTCGAAAATCTTAATGGTTAAAACTGATTAATATAAGCTTCAAAATCTTCACGACTTTGCTTTTCAAAATATGGTGTGTAAAAGCACTTATGAAGAATATAATCTATAATATAATAGGTAATCATCATAGCCACGGTTCCTATCCACACGAACGAGATTAACTTTTTCTGAATAAAAGGCCAGAGACCGTCTGCAAAGTCGAAAAAGTCTTTAAGGTCAGCGTAGTACAAAATAATCACGGCTAAAAACGGGATAACTTTTGTGCTCCATTTAAATCTCGCCAGCAATACAACCGATAGACAAAATACCATCAATTTATAAAGCGGCTCGAAGGATCTGTAACCTGCATTTGCTGAGAAGTAATTATAGGTGTAATACAAAGTAAGTAATGCGCAATAAATAATCAGGTGTACATTTCTATTTTGTTTTAACTTATCGATATAGGTGCCGGTTGTTTGTGAATTCTTCTTAAAGAAAAGCAAAGAGAAGAATGGCACGAGATTAATCACAGGTAAAATCGATAGGGCATTCACCACACCGAAATAACGTTTTAATGTGAAGTTGCGGTATTGAATTAATGTGGCAAAAAACCTTCCACAAATAAAAAGCACAATCAAATTAGCGATGATATAAAACAATGTTGTGAACTCGATAGATGAAAAAGAGAAAGAAATAGTAAATGCTGAAGACCCCATATCTAAAACAGAGAGTAGTAGAATTGGGTAACTCATCAGAAACCCCCATTTAAAGAAATTTGCTGAAACAGCCTGTTCATCTAACGGATTTAAAATCTGTTTTGAATGATAAATTCTATTAGCCAGGTAAAAGAATCCAGCTAAAACTGAGATCATTTTAAGGGAGATGATGATAAATATAATGGATACTATGGTGTCTTTCAGATAGAGGTTACTGGTACTAAAACTTCCAATAATCTTATATAAAGAATCCGGATCGGAAGAGATGGTAACACTAAAAATTAAAGTAAATAGGAGTTGAATTATAGTAGCCTTAACTTTAGAGATATGATGAGGAACTGCTTCTGCTTTGAAGTAGAAGATGGCGAATATGATAATTGGTGAAAAGAAGGAAACGGTACCAATAACCTGATAAATTAACCCGCTATTGGAGAAATTAAAATGGTAATCGATAAAACTTGGCCAGTCTTTTTTAAAAATATAGTATGGAGAAAATAGTAACTGGATGATAATCGCCTTGGAAAACATTTTGTTTCTATAAAAATACCAGGCAAAAATCAAACTCTCCAGAAACCAGGTTTGTATTCTCCATAAGTAATCGTATGCAGTGGTCTCTGGTCCGTAGCTATCTACAAAGTAACAACTGATTTGTAGAAAGGATACAATTACGCCTAAAACCCAAATAGAATTGATTGCTTTTTGTTGTTTTTCACTGAAGAGCATAGTCATAAGGTCAATTTAGATTAGCGTATTTTGAGAAATAAAACTTTTATATCAGCCTAAATTATGAAATTTAACCCAGTAAAAAATTAAAAGGAAGACATGACGATTAATGAAGCGCAAGAAACAGTAGATCAATGGATCAATACCACAGGGATAAGGTATTTTAATGAGTTAACGAATACCGCAATTTTAATGGAAGAGGTTGGCGAGGTAGCCAGGATTATGGCCCGGAAATATGGCGAACAATCATTTAAGAAGAGCGATGAAGAGGTTAACCTTGCAGATGAAATGGCCGATGTAATGTTTGTGCTGATTTGCCTGGCCAACCAAACCGGAATCAACCTGACAGAAGCTTTTGAGAAAAACTTAGAAAAGAAAAGTATCCGGGATGCAGACCGGCATCGGAATAATGCGAAGTTAAAATAGTTTGGAGTTCGCAGTTAAGCTACAAACTCCATCAGTGTTCTGTATGCAACAAAACGATTTTCGAACTTCGCGTTTAAATCGGCTTGCAGTGCCGGAGCATAAACCTGTTGGTATTGGTCGTAATTTTCTTGGGTTTCGGCAACATACTGCGAACAATAAGTAATGCCTTCGTTCGGAGAATCTAATACTTTTAACAAGCGATTGGACACGAACATTCCGGTAGCCATAACTGCTGGAATATGGGTTTCCTGCATCCATTTCAACCATTCTTCTGCTGCAGATTCTTCTAAAATTAACGTAACATTATATAAAAGCATACTACAAAGATAGCGAAGTAAAAACGGAAGAAAAAATGGAATGCTTATATTCGTTAATTCAAAACGCTGGCATTATCAATGATCAAAATTACCACATCTGCTACCACTTCAGACCTTCAGGGCATCATTTCCCTTCAGAAACAAAATTTAAAATCAGAATTATCTATCGAAGAAATTAAAGAACAAGGCTTTGTTACCGTTTCACATACGCTTGATGATCTGGAGAAAATGCATCTTCATGAGCAAAATATTATCGCTAAAGAGGACGACAAAATAGTTGCCTATGTATTGGGAATGACGGAGCAATCGAAAAATGATATCCCACGTTTAGCGGAAATGTATGAAAGTTTTGATCAGATTCAATATAAGGGGAAGTCAGTAGCGGATTATAGCTACATTGTAGTGGGCCAGGTTTGTGTTGATAAGAATTACCGTGGGCAGGGCTTATTTAATAGCTGTTATGCGGCTTATAAAGAACATTTTAAGGAGAAGTTTGATTTTGCGATCACTGAAATAGCCAGCATAAACTTAAGATCAATGAGGGCACATGAGCGACTTGGTTTCAAAACAATTGATCTTTATACAGATGCCACAGGTGTGGAATGGCATATAGTGGTGTGGGATTGGAGTTAGGTGATTCCTTTCCAGTTAAAAGCTATCCAGATGCAAAACAGCTGAAAATTATTAAACGCCGTCTCCTCTTAAATTCCTGAATCTTTTTCTGGCTTCGGCGCTAAACATACTGCCCGGATAGTCGGTAATCAGTTTCTGAAAATAGGTCTTTGCTTGCTCAACATCATTGAGTTTTTTTTCATACAAATCGCCAAGCGTGAACAAGGCATCATCAGTCCAGATACCATCTTTGAACCCTTCTGCTACTTCTTTTAACATTTCTGTCGCCTTAACAAAATCGCCAGATTTAATAAAGATCCTCGCCTTACTCATTAAAATGGCATCAGCTAAACCATTCTGAGGATGAGCAATGGTGATGCTGTCTAATTTTTTTACAGCTTGCGGAGGCAGATTTCTAAACAGCAACATCTCCGCATCAGCATACATTTTCAATGCATTACTATCTATTGGGGTTTGGATATTGTCAGAAATCAGCAAACTCAGATTCAGTGCATCATTTGCAATCAGTTGTGAGGTTGCGGCCTTAAGCACCTGGCATTGGCTGTTACTATATTCAAAATTGCCTTGATAAAATGAAAGTTTAGCACTTCTAAAACGCGCTTCATTACCAATTGGCTGTCCTTCAAATTGCTTACTTACCTGTTCATAAACCAGAAATGCTTCCCAGGGTTGATTGGTCAGAATGTAAACGTCACCCAACTCCAGTTTCAATTGTCCAATTTCGGTGGAATTTAATCCTGGTAACTGTAAAGCTTCTTCCAGGCTTTTCTCTCCATTGCCGGGCTGATTTAGATAGTAAGCCTGCAGATTAGCCAACTTTTTGATGGCGAATAATGTATTTTTGTTCTTTCCGTTTTCTTCCAGCAAAACCTGATAATCTTTAGCTAAAGCTGCCAGTTCAGTTGTGGTGTATTTACCAGAAGTTTGAAGGTTGTATTTGGTATTTAACATTTCAATCTTCGATGGCAAGTAATATTCGCTTTCCTTCCCTTTGGTTAACAGGTACTCGTAAGCCTTTATTGCGGTTTCGTAAGCACCATTATCTACGAAAGTAGAAACTGCGTTAAATAAGGTTGAGCCATCAGCTTTGGTGCGTTTATCAAAAGCTATTAACTGACGCAATGCCATGTCGAACGCTTGCTGCTGAATGTAATTCCAGGTTAACAGTTTAATATACACTTCTGCGTCTGGTTCTTTTTGGATTTTTCTCAATATGGCAGCCTGGAAAACCTGATAATCATTTTTATCCTCAAAGATCATCGCTAGTGTGCTTTCTGCTTGTGGTAGCAGCTGAGGGATTGATCTTAAAATATCCAGATATTCCTGCATCAGCATTGGCTTATCCTTTTTATAACGGTAGATATTCAGTAGTTCAGGAGCAAAGAGCTGATTATCACCCAATAATTTTCTTCCCTGTTTAAAGGTTTGTATCGCTAAGTCGTAGTTTTCAAACCGATAAAAGTTATTTGCCAGATTTCTGATTTTGAATTCGTCTTTTGGAAGTCTGCCAATGATCTCATTAAAAATTTTATTCGCTGCTCCCACATCACCCTTTTCCTGATAGAGTTTGCCGAGTGCAATGGGGTAAGCATCATCTCCCGGGTTTTGCTTCATAGTTTTTTTTACTAACTTTTCGGCAACATCATAACGGTTAAGTTTAATCAACGCATTAAAATAAACATCGAAATATCCCTGGTTATTCGGGTTATTCAGGATCTTTTCTAACAAAACCGCAGCCTTTTCATAATCGCCATCCCGATAATATTGTATGGCTAAAGCCGTTTCATCGTTGTTGAAAGATTGATTATTGCGTGAAATCTGTGCCTTTACACTAAAACTCAATAGAAAAAAAGCGAAGACGATTAAACGAGTCATGATCCTGATTTGTGAATTTTAAATGTAGCAAAAAGCCCTCAAAGGTAAAAGCTTTACTACTAAAGATTGGCTAAATGGATTTAGTTTGCAGTATGTGGCATGCCTGAAAATTCTAATAAGAATGTTACCTGTATTTTGGTTTGTCTGTTTCTGATAAATACTAAATTGATCACTATGCCTGCATTCACAATCAAAGTAACATTGTTAGTGTAAAGCATAGTTAAGTGGTTGGGATGCCTATTTTTGTTGTCCCGGTGAGGAAATACTTATGCTAAAACAAATTATTCTATTGATTTTTATTGCTGTAATCTGTGCTTGTAAAAGTTCGGATAAGGTGGATATTATTCCGGTGGATGATTTCTTTAAAACGCAGGATAAAGCTTATTATCACATTTCTCCAGATGGGAAAAGCCTTTCTTACTTAAAACTTCAAGATAAAAAATTAGATCTTTTCGTAGAAAACCTGGCCACCGGAAAGAGTGTTCAGCTCACTCACCTCACAGAAAAATCGATCAGTTTTCACTTCTGGACCAGTAATAATGAGTTGATTTACTATACAGAAGATGATACTAAAGAGCGCAAATCAGATCTTTTTGTGATCAATAAAAATGGCAGCAAACAGGTTCAGCTTAGCTCGAATGAGAAAACCCGTGTGCGCGTTATTGAAGATCAATTGATTGATGATAAATATATTATTGTTGCTTCGAATAAGAGAGATTCTACCGTTTTTGATGTTTACCGCTTAAATGTACGCGATGGGAAAATGGAAATCGCGGCCAAAAATCCTGGTAACATTACCGAATGGATGACAGATAATAAAGGGATTCTCAAGATTGCGGTAGCAAGCGATGGCGTGAATGAAACATTGCTTTACCGTGAAAATGAAAGTAAGCCATTCACGCCTGTAATTACCAATAATTTTGAAACAACATTTCAGCCGGTAGCATTCCCAGAGAATGAACCCAATATATTATATGCGATCTCTAATGCCAACAGAGATAAAAATGCACTGGTGGCACTGGATTTAAAAACGGGGAAAGAGAAAAAAGTATTGTTTGCAAATGATACGCTCAACGTGGTAGAAACCAGTTATTCCAGAACGCAAAATAAGATCATGTTCGTAACCTGTGAAACCTGGAAAAAGCAGAAATACTACCTGGATGACAGCTCAAAATTCACTTACAGCAAAATAGACAAACTTTTACCGGGTACAGAATGGCGGATCATGGATAAGGATAAAATGGATAACGTTTTTGTGGTGAGAACGTTTACCGATAAAAATCCGGGTTCTTATTATTTGTATACCGCCAGTGAGAATAAGCTTAAGAAACTTACAGATATCAATTCATCTATTAAGGAAGAAACGATGAGCGCTATGAAACCGATAAGTTTCAAAAGCTCAGATAGCCTAACCATTAATGGCTATTTAACCTTGCCTAAGGGCAGGAGAAAAACCAATTTACCCGTGGTTGTTTTGCCACATAATGGTCCTGGTGGGCGAAATTCCTGGGGCTACAATGCTGAGGTGCAGTTTTTGGCCAATCGGGGTTATGCCGTGTTACAGGTGAATTATCGTGGTTCAACCGGATATGGGAAATCTTTTTATGCAGCAGGATTTAAAGAATGGAGCGATAAAATTCAGGAAGATGTGAATGATGGTGCGCGTTGGCTCATTAAGCAGAAGATTGCCAACCCTAAAAAAATAGCCATTTATGGAAACGGTTTTGGTGGCTATATTGCATTGAATTGTTTGTATAAAAATTCCGATATTTATAGTTGCGGAGGATCCAATTCTGGTGTAATTAATTTATTTAGTTACCTGAAAGGAATTCCGCCATTCCTAAAGTCGAATTTACAGATGTACTATGAAATTATTGGCAACCCGGTAACGGATACAGATTACCTGCGTTTTGCATCTCCCGTTTTCCATGCAGACCAGTTTAAATCACCGATTTTTATTGCGCAGAACCCTAAAGATCCAAGGGTAAATGTGGCCGAAGGCGTGCAATTTATTAAAGAACTTAAAAAAAGGAATGTGCCCGTAACTTATATTGAAAAGGAAGAAGGTCCAAATCCAATTAAAAGACAGCAGGGGCGAACTGCCTTGTACAAAGCATTAGAAGAATTTTTAAAAACTAATATCAGTAAAAAATAAGCTATGGCGCTCGATAAAAAAAGTGGCTATCGCAAAAATTTTTCGCTTGGAGTTACCTTCATTGTATTAATCTCGATCTTATTTATACTCTCTCTCTTTTTGGCTTTCAACTTTAGTAAGAAATCTATAGAAAATGAATTTGTATCAGAAAAAGTAAATGTTCTGGAGCAAAGCATAAAGCCCTATAACGATTTCTTTCAGAATAAAATGCCTGAAATTTCCTACTATAACGGGTTCTTAGACTCTGCCACAGCAGCAAAATTTGTAGATACCATTATTGTGAAATATCCATTTATTTCCAGGGTTACCTTTTACGATACAGAGGTGAAAAATGTTGCCGTAAAAGATGGAATGAATGTAGGAGATTTATCTATTGGTCCTAAATCTATTTTTCAATTTGGCAGAGGCATCTCACCAGATTCTATCAGGCTATTTTCTGAAGCCGATACACGTTCTTTCAAAGTTGGTGATGATTTTAATACGATGGCTTATAAATTGGTAACCTTCGTTGATCAGTTAGATACAACTGCTGTTCCCACCCAGGAAGTGCTTTTTACTAATTTCTCCGTCGTAAATTCAAATAAGATTACTTATCTCAATATTCCAAGAATAGAAGATTTAAAAATCTATAAAGACATGATGCGGCGCAAGCTTAATTTGCTGCCGGTGTATCAACAAGATATGCTGGTGTTTCAACTGGATCCAAATAAGATTAAAGTAGAAAATACCAGGCCGTTGTTGTATCAAAAGATCCGGGTAGAGCCTTTAACATATGATCCTATTGATACTTCAGAAGAAAATATGACGACTGAGATTGCCTTACCTGGTGCTTTCTCTGATTTTAAATTGTATTTTACCAGCTCTAAATCTTATATTAAAAAGGAGATCTTTATCTATTTTATGCCAATTGCACTTGTTTTGCTTTTGGTGTATGGTGTATTGCTTTTGGTTGCTTTTCTGATCTACCGGAACCTGAATATCAATAGTAAAATGTTCAAGCTCCAGTACGATTTTGTAAATAACCTTACGCATGAATTTAAAACGCCTGTAAGTGTGATTAAGATCGCAGGCAATAACATTAAAAGTGCTACAGCTTTGAGTCAGAAAGAGCAGCAGCTTTATGGTAAAATATTAGATGAAGAAGCAGATAAGCTGAATGGCTTAATGAACAAGTTATTGGCCTTTACACAGATTGAAAATAAGGCCATCAAACTGAACCAGGAAACCGTTAATATTCGTGATTTTATCGAAAGTACCATCGAATCGCATACTTTGAAACACCCGGATTTTAAGATGAGCTATGAGGTGGTTGGATTTAAAACCTTCATTACCGATCCGGTGTTGTTAGGTAGTCTGTTTGATAACCTGGCCGAAAATGCTTATAAATATTCCAAGCCTGAAAATAAAAAGCTTCACATCAGTGCGAAACTCATTAAAGGTGTACTCGTATTTCGTTTTGCAGATAAGGGGATCGGAATTGCTTCAGGCGAATTGAATAACATTTTTAAGAAATTTTTCAGAATCCAGAATGAATATAACCAGATGGGAAGCGTAGGTCTAGGTTTGGCGTTTTGCAAAGAACTGGTTAACTTTATGGAAGGAGAAATCTCTGTTAAAAGTAAAGTGGGCATGGGTACTGAGTTTAAGATCGTGCTGCCGTATAATAGTTAAATTTTAGGAGTTGAAAAGTTAAAGGTTGGAAGGTTGTAAAGCTGAGTTTAACCCTTTAAACATTACAACGTTTCAACATTACAACCGCATATAAAACACACATAAATGTCTAAAGAAGTAAAAATATTAATTGTAGAAGATGATGAAAATCTTCGCTTTTTAGTTGCACATCGTTTAAAAACTGAAGGCTATCATGTATTAGAAGCAAATGATGGCGAATCAGGCGAGCGGATGATTATTGCTGATCAACCTGATATCGTTTTGCTGGATTGGATGATGCCTGGTAAACAAGGCGCCGAAGTTTGTGAGAGCGTTCGTAAACAAGGATTCGAAAACCTGATTATTATGATGACGGCTAAAGCTCAGGATGTTGATAAAATTGATGCCTATAATTTTGGTGCATCTGATTACATTACCAAACCTTTTAACATGGATGTATTGGTAGCCATGCTGGAGAGTAAGGTGAAGTTTATTGTAAATAAAGATACTGCCGAAATTCACCGTTTTGGTAATATGGAGCATCATCCAAATATCCATACGCTATTCAGAGACGGAAAGAAAATCGAGCTAACGATTTTAGAAAATAGAATTCTTCTTTATTTTTTAAGAAACCCTGGAAAAGTAATCAACCGTGACGAATTGATGTTGGTGGTTTGGGGTTATAACTCAGATGTAAATACCCGTACATTAGACATGCACATTGTTCGTTTACGTAAGAAAATAGAATTGAATCCTGATAATCCGCAATTGCTGCAAACCGTTCGTGGTGTGGGCTATCGCTTTAATGCTGGATAAGAAAATGATTGAATGATTGAGTTTTGAATGGGAGAATGGTTTAGGGTATCGCCCATTCTCTCATTCCATCATTCTTTCATTCAAAATTATCTAAGCCGTTTTTAACGTAAACAGCGTAATCTCCGGCAATACACCAACTCTGCCCGGATAACCCAAAAACCCATAGCCAACATTCACATAAAGCTGTTGTTTTTGCTCCTCATACAAACCTGCCCATTCTTTATAAATGTATTGAACCGGGCTCCATTGATATTCTTTCAAACGAACACCAAACTGCATCCCGTGAGTATGCCCGCTAAACATGGCATCTATTTGTGGGTATTTTTTCAATACTTCGCCACGCCAGTGTGAAGGATCGTGACTCAATAATAATTTTACCGGTAAGTCGTCCGTATTTTGAATAGCCAGTTCCATTTTTCCATATTTAGGAAAGCGGCCCATTCCCCAGTTTTCAATTCCCAGAATACCGATTTCTTCTCCATCTACCTTCAACCTGCGGTGTTCATTCATTAAAAGGTCGTAGCCCATTACTTTATGTACACCCACCATGTCTTTCAGGTTTTTAACCTTGGCAGGAGAAGATTCTTTTCCGAAATAATAATCGCCATAATCGTGGTTTCCGAGCGACGAATAAACCCCAAGTGGTGCTTTTACTTTCGAAAATATATCCTGATAGTCTTTTACTTCGTTGGTAAGGTTATTTACCAAATCTCCGGTAAAGAAAACGAAATCTGGTTTTTGGGCCATCAGTAATTCAACCCCACCTTTAACAGCTGTTTTATTGTAAAAACTCCCGGAGTGGATATCCGAAATCTGTGCCATAGTGATGCCGTCAAAAGCTTTTGGAAGGTTTGGTAAAATTAAATTAACCTTTCTAACCTGATAATCGTAAGCGCCGGAAATGATGCCCCAGCTTAAAGAGGTCAGTGGTACCGCCGCTGCCACTAAGCCTGCTTTAACTAAGAATTCTGAACGTGAAATTTGATCGGTTTCGGCGATTGGTGTTGTTGGAGCTACCTCTTTTTTTCTGAATACTTTGATCCAAAGCCTTCTTAAATCATCTAACACTAAAAATGGCAACATCGCTACTTTGCAGGCTACAGTTAAGAAGAAAGCAACCAGAATCATAGCCCTTAGTGTTAGAAAAAGGTTGAGGTAAATTCCGGCGAAAACACCAATAATCAGCAAGATGCTGTAACTCCAATACAGAATAGTAAAGATTTTTTTGGTTGAGGGCTTCCAATTTTTGAAAACTGAAATAATTGCCCTGAAGCAATAGATATCAAAAGCAAGAATGAGAATAGAGGCGGCAATAATAAAAGGTAATCTTCCCATGATCGGGGTTTAAATTTTAGTTAAAAAAATAAGGCAGGTTTTTGGCCTGCCTAAATTAAAGAATTTATAATCGATATAGTGAATTATCTAAAATCGTCTTCGTCCTCCTCTTCATCGAACTCTGCATTAAACAAACTGCCAAACATATCGCTGAAACCAAAACCGCCGTTTAAGAAGTTTTTGCTTAGTTGAGAATATTCTGCCAGTCCATGTAATAAAAATTCCATCAGAAGCAAAGTTTGGTTTTCGCTTAATTTTGGGTGAAATTTTTTAACGGTATCGTATAAGTTCGGTACCAGCATTAATGCCTTTTTGTATTGGGCATTGGTTAAGCTATCGGTTATATCTACATTGTTTCCTTCAGTAAACCATTCTGTAATTGCGGTATAAGGATTTGCTTCTTTTGTTTTCTTTGCTTTTTCGGGATCTGGGAAATAGCGCGCAAATAAAGTTTTTACCGCTTTTCCAATTAGCGTAGTGGCTACATGTGCAGGTCCTTCCAGCTCACCTTCGTAAACCAATTCGATTTTTCCGGTAATGGCAGGGATAATCCCAGCCAGATCAGACAGACGAACTACTGTGCTTTTTTCGCTGGAAATGAGCATTCTTCGCTCAGCAGTGCTGATTAAATTTTCATAAGCTGAGATGGTTAACCTTGCAGAAACGCCTGATTTCTGATCAATGTATTCACTTTTACGTGCTTCAAAAGCAATCTGCTCAATCAGGTCTTTCACCAAACCATCTGCTTCGATATTTGCACGCTGCGATTCGGATAATTTAGCCTCCTGGAAAGTGATTTTACGGGAGATCTCTATGCTTTTTGGATAGTGGGTTAAAATCTGACTTTCAATTCTATCTTTCAAAGGCGTTACGATGCTTCCACGGTTAGTATAATCTTCAGGGTTTGCAGTAAATACGAACTGAATATCTAAAGGCAAACGGAGTTTAAAACCACGAATCTGGATGTCTTTTTCCTGCAGCATGTTAAATAATGCTACCTGAATCCTTGCTTGTAAATCTGGTAGCTCGTTAATCACAAAAATACTGCGGTGCGCGCGTGGAATTAATCCAAAGTGAATTACGCGTTCATCGTTATAAGTTAATTTTAGAGTGGCGGCCTTAATCGGATCCACATCGCCAATTAAATCGGCAACGGTTACATCAGGGGTCGCCAGCTTCTCCGTGTAGCGTTCGCTGCGGTGCAACCAGGCAATTTCTGTATCATCACCTTTGGTAGCAATTTCATTTCTGGCGTACCATGAAATAGGGTTCAATGGATCATCAAAAATTTCGCTTCCGGCAACGTAGGGTACATACTCATCTAACAGGTTAACCATTAAACGCGCAATCCGCGTTTTCGCTTGTCCGCGTAAACCTAAAAGTAAAATGTTATGGCGGGAAAGGATTGCCGTTTGCAATTCCGGAATTACGGTTTCATCGTAACCAATAATTCCTTCAAATTCTGTTTTTTTATCGCGGAGAACGGTAATCAGATTTTCTCTGAGCTCTTCTTTAACTGATCTTGATTTATATCCTTTAGTTTTTAACTGGCTTAAAGTTGTGTTTTGCATATATATGTGTTATGAGTTGCAGGTTATGAGTTGCAAGTCTGGGTGTTTAACCTAAAACTTTTAACTTTCAACCTTTAACTTATTTGCTTTTTAGTTTTTTCATAAACGCACCAATTGCAGGTTGTAGTTCCTTGAAAAGTTCGTTATCTCTATTTTTTAATACAACTTCAGTAAACATTTTCAATCCAATTGCAAACTCCGTGCTTTGGTTTTCATCTTCAAAAATGTCTTTGCTTTTAACAGCGCTTATAATATTAAAAAGATCATCGTGGTTGTCAAATTCCAATGTTAAAGGCTCATTTCTAATATTATTTTCTTCTGCTAATGATATCTCTTCTAAGGTTAACTTATATTTATGGGTGCGTTTTGCCATGTGTGTTTTGAATTACATGTTATGTGCTGCAAGTTTGGGCTTTAAAAACCTGGAACTTTCAACCCGCAACTTATTTAACTGTTTTTCTTCTGTTTTTAATGTAATCTTCAAAAATGTATTCGCCTAAGCCATTTAACGAACTATAAAATGCCCGGCCTCCATTAATTTCGGTAAACTGACGAACAAATTGTTGCAGATACGGATCTTTGGCAATCATAAATGTAGTGATTGGAATTTTCAAGCGCTTACATTGTGCCGCCATATTCAGGGTTTTGTTAATCACCTTCCTGTCGAGGCCCATGCTGTTTTTATAATACTTGCCGTTTTCTTTCAAACAGGTTGGTTTCCCATCTGTAATCATGAAAATTTGCTTGTTATGGGTTTTGCGCCTTCGCAGCAAATCAGTAGCCAGTTCTAAACCGGCAAAAGTATTCGTATGGTATGGGCCGACCTGTAAATAAGGCAAATCTTTTACAGTAATTGGCCAGGCATCATTTCCAAAAACCACAATATCCAAAGTATCTTTAGGGTATTTGGTTTTGATTAATTCTGCTAAGGCCATCGCTACTTTCTTCGCAGGTGTAATCCGATCTTCGCCATATAAAATCATGGAATGCGAAATATCGATCATCAATACGGTTGAAGTTAGGGTTTTAAAATCCTTTTCCTCTACCTCTAAATCCCGATCGGTTAAAGTAAAATCGCCAATGCCATGATTAATCTGCGCATTTTGGATCGAGGCAGTCATGTCGATCTGGTCTAAACTATCACCGAAGTTATATTCCCGCCTATCGGCATTCTTTTCTTCGCCAATGCCAGACTGATTGCTATTGTGATTTCCGCGGCCAGATTTTTTTAGTTTCCCAAAAATTTCATCAAGGGCAGATTTGCGGATTGTTTGTTCTGTTTTAGCGGTAATTTTAAATTCTCCCGATTTATTATCTTCGGTCAGGTAGCCTTTATCCTTCAGTTCATCGATAAAATCACCAATCCCGTAATCATTATTTGTTAACTTATATTGTTTGTCGAGCTCGTTCAGCCAGCTTAAAGCCTCTGCCGCATCTCCTGAAGTATAATTTAGCAGTTCGCTAAATAATTTCAGCAACTCATCGAACCCACCCTTTGGCGTATCGCCAGGCTTGTAATCAGAAAAACGAAAACCTCTCATGTGCTATTAATAACGGATATTCGAAGGTAAAAGTTTCGATTTGGATTAATTTAAGCGCGATGTCATATTTGGGAGAGGAGTGGATGTTCGTTTTTCGTCTGTCGTTGTTCGTTTGGCTATCCTGAAAGTAAAAGCATGCTTATTTAGTGATTTTAAAACAATGGAAACATCTCCAGCATAAAAATAATGGCATCATCACTAAGTGCTTTCAATTTTATCTGCTCCAAATCCGAGTGCGCCAAACCATCTCTGGCATGCAGCAATTTGCCTTCCACTTCAAATGTGCCATCAATAATGAAAGCATAAGATTTATTCTGACTGGATTTTGATTGGTAAATCGCCTCTTTATGTCCTGCAAAAAACCCGGAGGTTAACCGAAAAGGCAGTTTTGGACTGGAGATGATGTTGATGAGTTGATTCTGGCTGTTTTTCAGATCAAAACTAAATAACATTTCGCTTGCTTTAAGTAAAAACAAATCAGTTTTTAATCCGAGTTGGATATAATTAATGGTATCAGTTGAATTAGGATTGCTGATTTCCAAAACCTCGCCCTTGCCTAAGTTTAAAACCTGGGTCTGTCCGGTTTCTACTGCAAATTCTCTATCGCCCTGCAAAATATCAATTCCTCCGGTAATGGGCATAAATATTTGATAGGAGTCTTCCTTGGATAAAAAAAACGTCATTTTCCTGCCAGCCAGAAATTCATCATTACAAATAAATAAATCGCCAAAAGGTTCTTTATGCTGGTTATAATACTTATCGAAATTAAAAGTACTGTATCTTTTAATAATAGAAGTTTCGGTCAAGCCTCTTTGGTCAGCAAGGTATATTTTTTCTGTAGTGATGTCCATAAATTAATCTAAAGTTTTTATAGCGTGGATGCTTAAGAAGGGTTAATTCTGAAACCGGTTTAATGCCGGAGGTATCTATAATTTTTCAGTAACAAAGGGTAATGAAGTTCTGCGGCATGGCGTAAAAATAAAAATTTTTACTTCAGGAAAGCGGAAAAACTGAAGTGAATAAGTTGAGGTACAATTTTTGAGATGTTGTAGTTTCTTTTTATAAAAATTAAAACTAGCTTTGCCGGTATTAATGAAACACCTTGTTACCATATCACTTGTATTTTTTAGCTTAACGCATTTGGCCAAAGCCGAACGCATTGATGGGTTAAGAATATTAAACGAATATTGTAATGAATACTGTACCAGTGTTAATAGGGCAGATCATGCTGTCCGACTTAATGAGGAACGAAATCCTTATTTGTTATCATACACAAGGCTTGCAATCATAGGAACTCAAAACCCGGTAAAAGTTGCAAAGTACATTAGTTCGAATCAAGTTATCGCTGATTTAACCATCAGAAAAAAGCCGAAAAACAATAGTCCATAACACTATTTCTTAAATCTATATAGGTTTTTAACCATCATTTATCATAACAACTGCCAATCTGACTTTAGTAAGACAATGGCTTGGTTGTTGTGTCATTCCATTTTTTTATAAATAAATACGATTTAAAATATAATAATGTTAGGATTTTTAGCGAAGATTTTCGGAAGTAAATCAGAAAGAGACATAAAAGCAATACAGCCGCTGGTTGTAAAAATAAATGAAGAATACGCTAAGTTATCTTCAATCAGCAATGATAAATTGCGTGCAAAAACGATAGAATTTAAAGGTAGAATTTCTGCTTTTTTAACGGATATTGATGGAAAAATTTCTGCATTGAAAGCTGATGCGGAAAGCAATGATTTAGATCTTCATCAAAAAACTGCTATTTACGATCAGGTTGACACTTTAGGCAAAGATCGTGATACGGAATTAGAGAAAGTATTATTAGAGATTCTTCCTGAGGCTTTCGCCGTAGTAAAGGAAACTTCCCGCCGTTTAAGTGAAAATGAATTTCTGGAAGTTACCGCTACCCAGCATGACAGGGATTATGCTGCACGTAAAAGCAATGTTAAAATTGTCGGTGATAAAGCAATTTGGGCAAACCGTTGGGACGCTGCCGGAACTGAAGTGGTATGGAACATGGTTCATTACGATGTGCAGTTAATCGGTGGTATCGTTTTACACAGCGGTAAAATCGCCGAGATGGCTACGGGTGAAGGTAAAACCTTAGTAAGTACATTACCAGCTTACTTAAATGCACTCGCAGATCAGGGTGTGCATATCGTTACCGTGAATGATTACCTGGCACGTAGGGATAGTGAGTGGAATGGCCCATTGTTCGAATTCCATGGAATTAGTGTTGATTGTATTGATAAACATGAACCAAATTCTGAAGAAAGAAGAAAAGCGTATGCTGCGGGGATTACTTACGGTACCAATAATGAATTTGGTTTTGATTACCTGCGTGACAATATGTCGCAAACGCCTGATCAGTTGGTTCAACGTAAACAACACTTTGCTATGGTGGATGAGGTCGATTCGGTTTTAATTGATGATGCCCGTACGCCTTTAATTATCTCGGGTCCTATTCCACATGGAGATCAACACGAATTTTACGAGTTAAAACCACGCATTGAGCGGTTGGTAAATGCTCAGAAAGCTTATGTTTCCCAAGCTTTAAATGAAGCAAAAAAACTAATTAATGCAGGTAACAGTGGTACCGAAGAAGGTGAAGGTGGTTTAGCATTATTACGTGCTTACCGTGGTTTACCAAAAAATAAAGCCTTAATTAAATTCTTAAGTGAGAGCGGTGTTCGTGGTTTACTGTTGAAAACAGAAAACTACTACATGGCAGATCAGTCTAAGAATATGCCGAAGGTAGACTCAGAGTTGTATTTCTATATTGATGAGAAAAACAATCAGGTAGAGTTAACAGAGAAAGGTATTGAATTAATTACCCAATCTGGTGAAGACCCAACTTTCTTTGTATTACCAGATGTAGGTACAGAAGTTGCTGAATTAGAAAAATCTGACTTGCCTTTAGATGAAAAAGTCGCCACCAAAGATGCTTTAATGCGCGATTATTCTGTTAAAGCAGAACGTATCCACTCCGTAAATCAGTTATTAAAAGCTTATACTTTGTTCGAAATTGATGTGGAATACATTATCGACGAAGGAAAGATCAAAATTGTAGATGAGCAAACAGGGCGTATTATGGATGGCCGTCGTTATTCTGACGGATTACACCAGGCGATTGAAGCAAAAGAAAATGTTAAAGTTGAGGATGCTACCCAAACTTATGCTACTGTAACCCTGCAAAATTACTTCCGTATGTACCACAAACTTTGCGGTATGACAGGTACGGCAACTACTGAAGCAGGTGAGTTCTGGTCGATTTATAAACTAGATGTTGTAGAAATCCCAACTAACAGAAACATTTCAAGAAAAGATGAGCAGGATTACGTTTACCGGACTGTTCGTGAAAAATACAATGCCGTAGCGGATGAAATTGTAAAATTAACACAAGCTGGTCGTCCGGTATTAGTGGGTACTACTTCAGTTGAAATTTCCGAATTGTTAAGCCGGATGCTTAAGCTTCGCGGAATTAAACACAATGTACTGAATGCTAAAATGCACCAGAGAGAGGCAGATATTGTTGCCGAAGCTGGTCAGTCAGGTACTGTTACCATCGCAACCAATATGGCGGGTCGTGGTACGGATATTAAATTAGGTGCTGGTGTAAAAGAAGCAGGTGGTCTAGCCATCGTAGGTACAGAACGTCACGAGTCTCGTCGTGTAGATAGACAGTTACGCGGTCGTGCTGGTCGTCAGGGCGATCCCGGATCTTCTCAGTTCTTTGTATCCTTGGAAGATAACTTAATGCGTTTATTCGGTTCTGAAAGAATTTCCGGCATTATGGTACGTATGGGAATCGAAGATGGTGAAGTAATTCAACACTCGATGATTACCAAATCTATTGAGCGTGCACAGAAAAAAGTAGAGGAAAATAACTTTGGTATCCGTAAACGTTTACTGGAGTACGATGATGTGATGAACTCGCAGCGTACGGTAATTTATGCTAAACGTAAAAACGCTTTGTTTGGAGAACGTTTAGATGTAGATATGAACAACATGGTTTATGATGTTGCAGAAGACATCGTAACTGAATACAAAGAAGAAGCAAATTATGACGGATTTAAATTGGAGGTTATTAAAAACTTCTCTCTGGATACTGCCATTACTGAAAAGGAATTTGCATCAACCAATATTGCTCAGTTAACTGAAAAGTTATTTGAAGAAGCTGAAACTTTTTATGCCCGTAAATCAGAAGCTGTAATTCAGCAGTCGTTACCAGTGTTAACCCAGGTTTACGAAGAACGTGGTGAGCATATCGAACAAATCGTTGTTCCCTTTACTGACGGTATTCGTGGCATACAGGTGGCTGTTGATTTGAAGAAAGCGATTGATAACCAAGGAAGAGAAGTAGTTCGTTCATTCGAAAAAACTATTGTACTAGCATTAATTGATGACAGCTGGAAAGAACACTTACGTGAGATGGATGATTTGAAACAATCAGTTCAAAATGCAGTTTACGAACAAAAAGATCCATTGGTAATTTATAAAATGGAAGCTTTCAATTTATTTAAAAACATGCTTAATGCGGTGAATAAAGAGGTGGTGAGTTTCTTATATAAAGGTGGTATTCCGGTTCAGCAAGAGGCTGAAGATTTAAGGGAAGCACCAGCACCAGTAAAACAACCTAAGTTGCAAACTACGAAGCAAGAGTTTGGCAGAGAAGAACCAGGTATTGAGTTTGGTGATACCCGTGAAGCAGTTCCGCAACAGCCTGTTCGAAAGGAAGCAACAGTCGGTCGTAACGAACCTTGCCCTTGTGGAAGTGGTAAAAAATACAAAAACTGCCACGGCGCTAATTTATAAGATAAATAAATAACACATTTATTAAAGCCTTGACTTTCGTCAGGGCTTTTTTTTACAAGTGAGTTTTCAATAGTCGTAAATGTCATATTTATTTTATGATGCAGGCTTTCTCTGTTCCCATTGAATCTAACCAAATCCTTTAATAAAATAAATTAGCAGGCAGTTTATTACGATCCCCCAATGGAAAAATATGGAGCTGAAACCATGAAAACAGGCGGAACTGAAAGCCATAAGCGTAAGACGCTCAATTGAAAAAGTTTAGCATGGTCGCTGTTTCAGTACAACATTGATGTTTTCCAGCTGCACAACAATTTCCAACAATAGCGGCTGGAGTGGTTAAAACATATCAATAAACAGATAACCATAAAATCAAACAGCCGGACGAATTACGGAGAGCGTTACATCAGTTTGCTCTTATTTGGTTGAGGATTTAAAATTATTCGTTATTAATAAGCATTAGAAAAAGTAGATATTTGCAACCTTTAACTACAAATAATGAAATCCACTTTACAACTTTTCGATTTTTCGAAAAGAATCGACTATAAAACAGAGGTGTTAGCAGGCTTAACGGTAGCCATGACGATGATTCCTGAATCATTATCTTTTGCTATTCTTGCCGGTTTTCCCCCTTTAACAGGTTTATACGCTGCTTTTATTATGGGTTTGGTTACCGCCATTTTGGGTGGACGGCCAGGATTGGTATCTGGTGGGGCAGGGGCAACGGTAATTGTACTGATTGCTTTAATGAAGAGCAACGGCATAGAATATGTATTTGCTGCGGTGGCACTTGCAGGTGTGATTCAAATTATAGTAGGCCTTTTTAAGCTGGGTAAATTTGTTCGGCTGGTGCCTCAACCGGTAATGTTTGGTTTTGTAAATGGCCTGGCAGTAATCATTTTTATGTCGCAGTTAGAACAGTTTAAAACGGTAGTTAATGGTCAGGTAACATGGTTAAGCGGTACAGCATTGTATATTATGCTGGCATTGGTAGCTTTAACTATTGCTATTGTGATTTTGCTTCCGAAGTTTACCAAAGCCATTCCTGCCTCTTTAGTAGCTATTATTGTGGTATTTCTGGTCGTGTTCTTTTTTGGAATTGACACCAAGTTGGTTCGGAATATTGCTTCGGTAAGCGGTGGTTTTCCACCTTTTCATATTCCTCAAATTCCGTTCAATCTCGAAACCCTTAAAATTATATTTCCTTACGGGCTAATTATGGCGGGCGTAGGTTTAACGGAAGGCTTACTCACCTTGAACCTGGTAGATGAAATTACAAATTCTAAAGGTAACGGCAACCGAGAAAGTATTGCGCAGGGCATTGCTAATATTCTCAATGGATTTTTTACGGGCATGGGTGGCTGCCCAATGATTGCGCAAACGCTGGTTAATCTATCCGCTGGAGCAAGAGCCAGGCTTTCGGGAATTATTGCGGCCTTAACTATTTTACTGATCATTTTGGTAGGTGCACCGATCATTGAACGGGTGCCTATGGCCGCTTTGGTAGGCGTAATGATGATGGTTGCTATCGGTACCTTTGAATGGATGAGTTTTAAGGTGATCAATAAAATGCCTAAACAGGATATTTTTATTGGCATTTCGGTTGCTGTAATTACGGTTTGGTTGCACAACCTGGCATTGGCAGTGCTTATTGGCGTAATTATTTCTGCTTTGGTATTTGCCTGGGAAAGTGCGAAAAGAATCAGGGCTAATCAATATGTAGGAGAAGATGGTGCAAAATATTATGAAATCTATGGGCCTTTATTCTTCGCCTCGGTGGCTAATTTTAATGATAAATTTGATGTGTCAGGCGATCCGGATCATGTAATTGTTGATTTTAAAGATAGCCGTGTTTATGATATGTCGGGAATCGATGCGCTAAATAAATTAACGGAACGCTATAAAGCCGTGAATAAAAAACTTCATTTAAAGCACCTGAGTGAAGATTGCAAAAGATTGTTACGCAATGCTGATGGTGTTATCGAAGTGAATGTAATGGAAGATCCGGTTACAAATTATTGAGGAATGGATTCAGAAGTCGAATTCCAGTTGATTACTGTCTAGATGCTCTACAATAACATTGTCATAAAAACGGGATAGGGTGATGCCGAGCAATCGGACTTTCGCTGTTCCCAGATTGGCTTCTTCGAGCAGTTTTATGGCTTCCTGGAACATGCTTTCTGCCTGGTATATTGCTATGGTAAAAGACCGGCTTCTGGTGATCAGTTTAAAGTCTTCAAATTTTATTTTCAGTGTAAGCGTTTTACCTTTTAACTGATGTTTCTCCAGCCTCAAAGCTACCGTCTCACTAATTTGTTTTAATAAATCATGCATGGTGGCAAGGTCATTCGTATCTTCTGAGAGGGTATCTTCGGCTCCAACCGACTTCGTTTCGCGGTGAGATTGCACGGGTCTGTTATCTATGCCTCGTACAATTTTGTAATAGAATTTTCCGGATTTTCCAAACTGTGCTATCAGCTGTGATTCGCTTAGCTTTTTCAAATCAGCGCCGGTATTGATTTGCATGGCTTTCATTTTTGCTGCTGTAACTTTGCCTACGCCAAAGAACTTTTCTACCGGCAATTTCTCCATAAAAGGCTTAATTTTTGAAGGACCGATGAAAGTTAAGCCATCAGGTTTGTTCATATCTGATGCTACTTTAGCAACAAATTTATTAATTGAAACGCCAGCAGAAGCGGTAAGGTTCAATTCAGTTTTGATGGCATCTTTAATAGATTTTGCAATATCAATGGCAGAACCTATGCCCAGCTTATCTTCAGTAACATCAAGGTAAGCCTCGTCCAAAGAAAGTGGCTCAATTAAATCGGTATAGCGGCTAAATATCTCCCTGATCGCTTTTGATACCGCAGCATAAGCATCAAATCTTGGGTAAACAAATATGGCGGTGGGGCATAGCTGATAAGCTTTGCTGCAAGACATTGCAGAACGAATGCCGTATTGCCTGGCCTCGTAACTTGCAGTGGCAACGACTCCGCGACTATCTGGTTTACCACCAACTACTAAGGGTTTTTCTCTGTATTCAGGAAAGTCCCGTTGCTCCACAGACGCGTAAAAGGCATCCATGTCAATATGGATGATCTTTCTTATGGCATTTTCGGGCTGATCGGACATGATATTATAGCGGAGTAACTTCGGTTCTCTGGCTTATCATGCATCCGAAGTAAGATGTTAAATTTCGGAAATTTATCATTATATGGGAAGATAAATTTCTTTCTTTACAAAAGATAGAAAATCACTCTAATAATCAACCGGAGGACGAAAATAGCATTAGCACCTTGATTAGCCTCTTTGCAGCCAATGGTCAATATCGGTTATTAAGATTGTTCAGGGCAACAGGTGTGAGCTAATTTAGAAGCAGATCAACCTTGTTTAATAAAGAATCCATTTCGAATGGTTTTTCCATAAAGTCATTCGCACCGGCATCCATGGCAGATTGCCGGATATCCCTGCTAGCTGAAATCATTAAGATGGGAATTTCTTTATATTCGGGATTGTTCTTCAATAACTTACAAATATCTCTGCCATCATGTCCACTCATCCAAATATCGAGCATAATTAAATCGGGGCGGTTTTTTACGGCATCAATTACGGCGCCGCCATCATAAGTAAATTCTACCTCATAACCCATAACTTCCAATATCATTGTTACTGCATCTACAATTCCCTCATCATCATCAGCGATGAGTATTTTCTTAGTTCCCATTAAAGTAAATTTTTTTCAATATAATTGGTTTTTCGATGAAAGGCAGATTCAACAGTCTGTCACTAAGTTTAAATACCTAAAGCCTGTTTTTTGTTTTAAAAATAAATTAAATTATTGTACAATTATAGGTATCAAAGAAACATTTTTAACAAAAAAGATTTAATCCAAATATAAGTGGCATTTAAGTTTCGTTACAAAATACTGATTAAAACGAATGCTTTGTGCGTAGACCGCCTTAAACACGGTAAAAAAGTAATTTTATAATCTATATTTACAGCTGAATTAAGCAAACTAGCGTTTAACCAGATGGATAACATTAATATTAAGAAATTAGCAGAAGCGTTAAATTTATCAACTTCTACAATTTCACGTGCTTTTAGAGATAACAGCGATATTAATGGTGCGACGAAAGAACGTATTCTTACCAAAGCAAAAGAATTACATTATCAACCTAACCACTACGCCAGCAATTTAAGGGAACAAAAAAGCAAAACAATTGCGGTGATTGTGCCGGAGTTAGCTAATAATTATTTCTCGCAAGCCATTCATGGTATTGAACGTGTAGCCAGAGAGAATGGCTATCATATCTTAATTTATGTAACAGATGATGATTATAATAAGGAGGTTACTTTTATCAGTCACCTGCATAATGGCCGGGCCGATGGTATTATTATGTCTGTTTCAGGGGAGGCAAATGATCATAATTACCTAAACCAATTTGAGTCGAAACGCTTGCCTTTGGTTTTCTTTGATAGGATTTATGAGGATATAGAAACGCCGAGGGTAATTACAAACGATTATAAAAGTAGTTTTCAGGCTACGGAACACTTAATTGAGCAGGGCTGCAAGCGGATTGCCTATCTGGTGGTAAACAAAAGCTTGTCTATTGGGAAAACGCGGATGCAGGGTTATCTTGATGCATTATCCAAGTATCACATCGAATTTGATGAGCAGTTGATTGTGGATTGCAGCAATAGTTATGAAGAAAATAGCATTATTATTAAAAATGCACTGATTGATTTAAAGCCTGATGGCGTGTTCACTTCTGTAGAGCGTTTGGCTTTTGCCACCTATTATGCCTGCTACGATCTGGAGATTTCGATTCCTGATGATCTGAAAGTGATTAGTTTTTCGAGTCTGGAAATTGCTCCGTTACTCAATCCTTCTTTAACAACGATTACGCAACCTGCTGCACAGATCGGGGAAGAAGCGGCAAAGTTGTTATTCAAAATTCTGGATCACCACCAGGATAAAAATTGCTTTACTGAAGTGGTTTTGGACTCTAAAATGATCATGAGAAATTCTACCTCAATTCTGCCTGAAAAGGGCAAAAAATAACCTCCTTTTTAGGAAGCGAAAAAGTTAAAAAAAATCTTCACTTAGTGTAAAATACGCAGAATTCTTATCAATTTTCGGGAACGTTCCCGAAAATTGATCAGTTTTTGTCGGTATTTCTTCGGGAACGTTCCCGAAAAATAGACCAAAAATGGCTTAGTGTAAAAAATACACGATAAAACTTGATTTTAAATTTGTAAAATATTGTATTTCAATTGCTTAGTTTTTAAACATTAATCTTTTGAGATTTGGATTATAAATTAAAGTGAAGTTATTGTCTTCTTTTCATTCGCACAATTTCTCACTCGTAATATATTTTTTAAATAAATTTTGAAATGTAATTATGTGCTGTAAATTAGTCCTGTGTGTAATTCACTATAATATTTAACCAAATTTTTATACTTAAACGAGCTTCGAATATGAGAGTATTTTACCTGTTAAAACAGGGGCTTTTGGTGCTGTTAGTTTTTTCAGCATTAATCGTAAAAGCACAAACCGGAACAATTTCCGGAAGGGTGCTTGATGAAACCGGACTGCCATTGCCCGGTGCTTCTGTTGTTGTTAAAGGCACAACCAGAAGTACATCAACAGATGGAGACGGTAATTTCAAAATGTCTGGTTTATCGAATGGTTCGGTAACCTTATCTGCCAGCTTTATCGGCTATCAAACAATGGATAGAGCCGCAAGCGTTAATGGAAACACTACGCTAAACTTTCAACTGGTACCAGATGCACAAAAATTAAATGAGGTAGTTGTAATCGGCTATGGTACCGCAGAGAAGAAAAACTTAACAGGTTCCATCACTACGGTGAGTTCTAAAGACTTTCAGAAAGGAACCATTACCACGCCGGAACAGTTAATTCAGGGTAAAGTTGCGGGTGTAAACATCATTTCCGGTGGTGGTGCGCCAGGTGCAGGAGGACAAATCCGTATTCGTGGTGGTGCATCTCTGAATGCCAGCAACGATCCATTAATCGTAGTGGATGGTGTTCCTTTCAGTGGGAACAGTATTGGCAATGCCCCAAGTCCGCTTTCTTTAATTAACCCGAACGATATTGAAACCTTTACGGTATTAAAAGATGCAAATGCAACCGCCATTTATGGCTCCAGGGCGTCTAACGGTGTAATTTTAATCACCACTAAGAAAGGTGCTTCAGGTGCGCCGGTGATCAATTTCAGCACTAACAATTCCATCGCAACAGTAGCTAAAAAGGTTGATGTTTTCTCAGCTGATCAGGTTCGTGCGTATGTGAACGCAAACGGAACAGCAGCGCAGAGAGCACTTTTAGGTACTGCAAACACCGATTGGCAGGATGAAATCTATCAAAACGCATTCTCTACAGACAATACCTTAAGCATCGCCGGATCATTTAAAGGCGTTCCTTACCGTGTTTCTGCAGGTTACTTAGATCAGGATGGGGTGTTGGTTACGGCTAAGCTTAAAAGAGCAACTGGTGGTTTAACCTTATCTCCACGTTTGTTTAACGACCACTTAAAAATTGATTTAAGTTTAAAAGGAACCTTGAGCAACTCTCAATATCCTGATGATGCAGCCATTCAGAATGCGATCCAGTTCGATCCAACACAGCCTGTTTATGCTGATAATAAATTCGGAGGCTATTTTGAATGGATTTCTGGAACGGGCGCCGCAGGTGTACCCAATCCAAATGCGCCACGCAACCCGGTTGCTTTGATCAGACAGCAAAATAACGTAGGTAATGCAGAAAGAAGTTTCGGTAATGCGAGGTTTGATTACTCTTTCCACTTCCTTCCAGAGTTACATGCAAACCTAAACTTAGGTTACGATATTTCTAAAGGTTATGGTTCAAAATCAATTCCTGTTTATGCTGCGCAACGCGCCGCTACTAATGGTTATTTCGAAAGGAGATTGAATAACGGGTCTGATAAATTTTCAGAATTTTATTTAAACTATGCCAAAACAGTAGAAAGCATTAAAAGTAGATTTGATGTTACTGCGGGTTACGGTTATTATGATAACTCGACCACTGATTTTTATTTCAATACTTACAGAGGAACCGGAGAAGTTTTAACTGCACCTGTTTTCCCTAATGCCGTAGAAAGACAAAAGTTGCTTTCTTATTATGGAAGGTTTGTGTACACCTTTGCTGATAAATACATCCTTTCCGGAACGATGCGGGCAGATGCTTCTTCAAGATTTTCAGAGGAAAACCGTTGGGGTTATTTCCCTTCTGCTGGTTTTACCTGGAGGATTATTGGTGAGGATTTCTTAAAGGATAGCAAAGTGGTATCTGATTTGAAATTGAGATTAAGTTACGGTGAAACGGGTAATAAAGACGGAGCAACCATTGGTAACTACAATTACATCTCCAGGTATTATGCCAATACCAATCAAGGGCAATATCAGGTAGGGAACGATTACTACAATTATTATAGCCCTGCTGGTTACGACCCCGATATGAAATGGGAAACCACAACCACGTATAATGCTGGTTTGGATTATGGTTTCTTGAAAGGAAGATTGTACGGTAGTGTGGATGTGTATTACAAAAAAACGAAAGATTTATTGAGTACCATTAATATTCCGGTAGGGACTAACTTCAGCAACTTGTTAACCACCAATGTGGGGAATATGGAAGTGAAAGGAGCGGAGGCAAGTTTGAATTTTGTTGCCATCCAGAAAGATGATGTGACCTGGGAATTCGGTGTGAATGCTGCCTATAACAAAAGGAAGATTACTAACTTAACTTTAAACCCTGACGCAGGATCTAAAGTAGGCGCTGGCGACATTACCGGCGGTACAGGAAATACCCTGAAATGGAATGCAGTGAACCAGATTCCAAGTGCATTCTTTGTCTACAAGCAAGTTTATAATGCCAATGGCCTGCCTTTAGAAGGTGTTTATGAAGATTTAAACGGCGATGGCGTGATCAACACCAACGATCAGTATTTCTATAAATCACCAGATCCTAATTTCACTTTTGGTTTCAATACCTCATTTACTTACAAAAAATGGACGGCTACAACCGTGCTTAGGGCAAGTATTGGCAACTATGTGTATGATAATATTTCATCCAACTTCGGAATCAGGAATAACATCTTAAGTACACAGGGAATCCTAAACAATGCCGGAGTGGATTTATATAACACCAATTTCTCTGGTAGTTCGGGTACGCAATATTTGAGCGATTACTTTATCAAAAATGCATCGTTCTTAAAAATGGATAACGTTGGTTTATCATACAACGTAGGTAAGTTATCTAAAAACAGCAATGCGAGCATGCGCATTTCAGCCAATGTTCAGAATGTATTCATTGTATCCGATTACAAAGGTTTAGATCCTGAATTGTCTACAGGTATTGACTTCAATTTATACCCAAGACCAAGAACTTATACATTAGGTTTAAACGTTGGATTTTAATTCTAAGAAAATATAAAAATGAAAAATTCATTTAAAATCATATTAGCATCGGGGTTATTGCTTTTAAGCTTAAATTCTTGTAAAAAAGAAGATTTAAACTTAACGCCAACCAATGATGTGACCGCCGAGAATGTTTACGCAACTCCGGCCGGATATAAAAATAGCCTGGTAAAGTTGTATGCAACTTATGCGTTAACAAGCCCATCGGGCTCCGATAACAGTGATGTTGGTGGGTTAAATGCGGGGTTCGCAGATTTCTTCAGGTTATTCTGGACTTCTCAGGAACTTACCACAGATGAAGCCATTTGCGCCTGGGGCGATGTTGGTATTCCAGAACTTAACTTCGGTACACCAAGTAACGATAACCAGTTTTTAAGAGGTTTATACTCGAGAAGTTTACTGCAGATTACTTTCTGTAATGAATTTTTGAGAGAAAGTACACCAGAGAAATTAGCAAGCCGCAACATTACCGGTGCAGATGCTTCTGCAATAACCAGGTACCGTGCAGAAGCCCGTTTTCTACGTGCTTTTCAATATTGGGTATTGTTAGATGCCTTTGGTAATCCGCCATTCGTAACTGAAGAGGATAACATTGGTAAAGTTGCACCAAAGCAAATTCAAAGAGCAGCTTTATTTAGCTATGTTGAATCTGAACTAAAGGCGATTGAAGGCGACTTAGCTGAGCCGCGCACAAACGATTATGGTCGTGCCGATAAAGGTGCAGACTGGGCCTTATTGGCAAGGTTGTATTTAAATGCACAGGTTTACACTGGTACAGCCAAGTACACTGAAGCGATTACATATTCAAGCAGGGTAATCGCGGCTAGTTATCAATTGAAAAATAATTACCTGGATCTTTTCAAATCAGATAATGATAGAAACAATGCAGAGAATATTTTAACGATTAACTATGATGGCGTAAACGGAACAAATTTCGGAGGTACAACCTTCTTAATTAATGCTGCGATCAACGCTGATATGAATCCTGCTAATTTCGGCGTTCCGAATGGTGGATGGGGTGGAAACAGAACCCGTCAGAATTTACCTGCTTTGTTTCCAGATGCAAACGGAACCTTGGATAAACGTGGTGTTTTCTTCGGTACTAAAAGCACGATTGATGATGTGGGTACTTTTACCGATGGTTTACGCGTAACTAAGTTTACTAACAAAACAACTGCGAATACTACACCACCATCTCAAAATGGTACATTCAGCTCTTTAGATTTTGCTTTGTTCCGTTTAGCTGAACAGTATTTAATTTATGGAGAAGCGGTAGCACGTGGTGGATCTGGCGGAAATGCCAGCCAGGCTTTAGCTTATGTAAATGCCTTACGTACCAGGGCTTATGGAAATGCATCTGGTAATGTTAGTGCTGCGGCATTAACTACAGATTTTTATTTAGATGAGCGCGGCCGTGAATTATACTGGGAAGGTCATCGCCGTACAGATTTGGTGCGTTTCGGAAGGTTTGCAGGCTCGACCTACTTATGGCCATACAAAGGTGGCGTAAAAGCAGGAGCATCAATTCCGGCTTACCGCAATATCTTTGCTATTCCAACAGCAGATTTAATTGCTAACCCGAATCTGGTTCAAAACACAGGTTATTAATCTTCATTTTTAATAAGATATGAAATCAACAATATTCAAATCCTTAGCGCTGGGCTTTATCGCCCTTTCGCTCTGGTCTTGCAAGAAGGACGAAACACAAACCGTCTCCAATATCGCACCTGCAGGAACATTGGCCGCTTCGGCAACTAATTTAAATTTAGTGCAGACCAATGGTACACAAACCGCGCTAACCTTAAACTTTCCTATATCTACCGCAACAGGTTATGTTGTGCCCGTAACTTCTACTTTGCAGTTCGATTTAAAAGGGAAAAACTTTAGCACCCCAACTGAGATAGTGGTTACAAGCGGTACTTATGCACCAACCGTTACCCAATTAAATAACATGATCCTAGCTTTAGGAGGCAAGGTAGGTACATCTGCACAGGTTGAAGTGCGGTTAAGATCCGGCGCAGCCGTAAACGACATTAGCTATTCGAATGTAGTTACTTTAAATGCAACACCTTATTTAGCTTCTGCCTGGATTTATGTGCCCGGAGCTTATCAAGGCTGGACGCCTGCTACCGCCGATAGTTTAGTTTCTTTATCAAGTAATGGTGTTTACACCGGAATGATTGCTTTTACTCCTGGCAAGCTTGCATTTAAAATAACGCCAGCAAAAAACTGGAATCTTTCTTACGGTGATGCAGGTGCAGGTACGATCAGTACATCAGGTGGCGACATCAATTCGCCGGATGCAGTAGTGAAACAAGTGACAGTCGATTTGAATAAATCAACCTACACCATCACTACGCCAAAAGAATGGTCTATTATTGGTGATGCAACTCCAGGCGGATGGGTTACTGATACCGATTTGAAAGTAGTCAACGATGGAAAAGCTACAGTTTACACGTTAGAAACAACGCTGGTTACCGGTGAATTTAAATTCCGCTTCGGGCACGACTGGGCAATTAATTTAGGCGGCGGTACAACGCTTGCTTTAGGTGGTGGAAACATTAAGGTAGAAACCCCTGGCATTTATACCATCACCTTAACGCTTACGAAAGCAGGCGACGTGGTAACAGGTGGTAGTTACACCATGGTTAAAAAGTAATTATTTATTTCGCCCTGCAGAATGTAAGTTCAGCAGGGCTTTTATCCTTTAATGTTTCAGCATGTTCAGCTCCAAAAACTTTTCGCTCTTTCCTACATTATCCAATGCTCAGACAAAATTTCTGCATCTTGCCGGGAAGAAAATAATGCTCCTGTCTTTGCTGGTTTCATTTTCAATAAGCCATTTATTCGCTCAGAAATTAGAGCGGATCGAACCCATGTTTTGGTTTACAGGCATGCATAATCCAGAACTGCAGTTAATCGTTCATGGAGAAAACATTGCAGCAAGTACCGTTTCATTAACCTATCCAGGTGTAAAACTGGTTAAAGTTAATAAAGTGGAAAACCCAAATTACCTGTTTTTAGATTTAACCATTGCTCCAACTGCTAAGGCAGGAAAATTTCCGATTAACTTCACCGTAAACGGAAAGAAGATATTGAATTACACTTACGAATTAAGGAACCGCGATAAAAGCGCAGCCAGAATTCAGGGCGTAACACAAAAAGATTTTATTTACTTATTAATGCCTGATCGTTTTTCGAATGGCGATAAAAGTAATGATGTAGTGAAAGGCTTAGCTGAAACTGCATTGAACCGCGACAGTATGTATTACCGTCACGGAGGCGATATTCAGGGCGTAATGAATCACCTGGATTACCTGAAAGATTTGGGCATCACCACCGTTTGGATGACGCCGGAAATCGAGAATGATATGGAAAAAGCTTCCTATCACGGTTATGCGGTAACCGATCATTATAAAATTGATCCACGTTATGGCACAAACGAACTTTTTAAGAAATATGTAGAAACTGCTCATGCAAAAGGCATGAAGGTAATTAAAGATATTGTGCACAACCATATTGGCACCGGACATTGGTTCTTCAAAGATTTACCGATGAAAAGCTGGGTACATCAGTGGCCAAAATATACGCAGACCAGCTATCGCGATCAGGCGGTAATGGATACACATGCTTCCCAGGCCGATCGCAAAAAAATGCTGGATGGCTGGTTCGTACCGTCTATGCCAGATTTGGATCAGCAAAACCCTTATGTGCAGAATTACCTCACACAGAATCATATCTGGTGGATTGAATATGCAGGCATTGATGGTTTGCGTTTAGATACCTATCCCTACAACGATCCGGCTTATATGGCAGATTGGGCATTGAAGGTCAAAGCCGAATTTCCGAATTTATCCATCTTCGGCGAAACTTTTGTAAGCGGCGTACCTAATCAGGCTTACTTCACCGAAGGGAATACCGTAAACCGCGGTTTTAATACACACTTGCCGGGGATTACTGATATGGCCGTAAAAGAAGGGATTTATGAGACTTTAAATGGCAAAAACGGTTGGACAGACGGGGTGAATCGCTTATATGACGTGATTGCGCATGATTTCCTCTATAAAGATCCTACGCTGAATTGCATAGCTTTAGATAACCACGACATGAGTCGTTTTTATTCTGTGGTGAATGAAGATTTCGAAAAATATAAAATGGGGATGGCTTTATTGCTCACCATGAGGGGTATTCCTCAAATGTATTATGGTACCGAAATTTTAATGAAAAACTTTTCTAATCCCGATGGTTTGGTACGTGCTGATTTCCCGGGTGGATGGAATGGTGACAAAAAAGATAAGTTTATCGCCAAAGGTAGAACAAACAAAGAAAACGAGGCATTTAATTTTGTAAGAACATTAGCAAATTACCGAAAAAACAGTGTTCCTTTACAAAGCGGGAAGTTAATGCAATTTGTACCGGAGGACGATATTTACGTCTACTTCCGCTACAACGAAAGCGTTAAAGGAACAGTGATGGTAGTAGTGAACAATGCCGACAAAGAAAAGACATTGAAAACGGATCGTTTCGCAGAAAGAACCCTCGGAACTACCTCAGCGAAAAACATCATCACCAATGAAAACGTTTCATTTAACGACATCAAAGTGCCAGCAAAAACAACACTGGTTTTAGAATTGAATTAAGTTAAAGCTTAAAGCCAAAAGACTAAAGCGAAAAGCCGGGTACGCGCCCTGTCTTGATACTTGATACTAACTACTTGATACTAATTAGAAAGCTGAAAGACTAAAGCGAAAAGCCAGGTACGCGCCTGTCTTGATACTTGATACTAGCTACTTGATACTAACTAGAAAGCCAAAAGACTAAAGCAAAAAGCCAGGTACGCGCCCTGTCTTGATACTTGATACTAAATACTATATACTTACTACAATGCAAGAAGAACTCCAAACCTCAAATTCCGAACCGAAAACCCAGATAAAAGCCTGCCTTTTTGATCTTGATGGCGTTTTAGTTGATACCGCCGTTTACCATTATCAGGCGTGGAAAAGACTCGCCAATACCATGGGTTTTGATTTTACAGAAGAGCAAAACGAACAGTTGAAGGGTGTAAGCAGGGTGGAAAGTCTGAACAAAATTTTGGCTTGGGGAGGCGTAGAGAAAACTGACGCTGAAAAGGAAGAACTGGCCACTTTAAAAAATAGCTGGTATGTGGAAATGATTACCAAAATGACACCTGCCGAGGTTTTACCTGGAACGGTAGATTTTCTGACTGAAATCCACCAGGCAGGTTATAAACTCGCGTTAGGTTCGGCCAGTAAAAACTCCGGAATTATTTTAGAACGCACCCATCTTGCTCATTTCTTTGATGAAATTGTAGATGGAAACATGGTGACCAAATCAAAACCAGATCCTGAAGTATTTTTAAAAGGTGCAGAACTTTTAGGTTTTGAGCCAGCAGCATGTGTGGTTTTTGAAGATGCAGTTGCCGGTGTGGAAGCAGCCAAAAGAGGGGGCATGAAATCTATCGGTATTGGCGATAAAAGCGTGCTTGCCGATGCAGATATAGTGGTAAGTGGATTAGATAAATTAACAGTTAAAAATTTAGAAGCGTTGTAAAAGAGGTTTAAGGTGTAGGTTTAAGGCTTAATGTCTTGATACCTGATACTAACTACTCGATACTAGATTATGAAAAATTACATTAAAGCAGATGCGTGGAACATTATCGAAGAAGGCTTTGATCCACATTTAAATAAAATTTCAGAAAGTATTTTCAGTTTAGGTAACGGCCGGATGGGTCAGCGGGCTAATTTTGAAGAAACTTACACTGGCGAAACTCTACCTGGCAACTACGTTGCGGGCGTTTATTATCCAGATAAAACCCGCGTAGGCTGGTGGAAAAATGGCTATCCTGAATACTTTGCGAAGGTTTTAAATGCCGCAAACTGGGTAGGGATTAAGGTAAAGCTAGATGATGAAATATTAGATCTGGCAACAGCCGAAGTGAGCGAATTTAAACGAGTGCTTGACATGCACGCCGGTGTTTTAGTGCGCACATTTACAGCCAAATTAAAAAGCGGTAAAACTGTAAAAGTGAAATCGACCCGTTTTTGCAGCATTGCTGATGATGAAGTCGGTGCAATTCGTTATTCCATTACACCGATGGATTTTGCTGGACAATTAACACTGATGCCGTTTATTGATGGCGATGTTAAAAATCAGGATAGCAATTACGACGAAAAATTCTGGGATCTGGCAGCTGATGAATTCTCAGGAACGGAAGCTTACCTCAAACTGAGAACCAAAAAGACTGCGTTTGAAGTTTGCACAGGAAGCAACATCGAACTGTATAAAAATAGTGTAAAACTAGATGTGCAGTTAGCAGAAGTTCGAAAAGAGAAATTCGTCGGGCAAACCGTAACGCTTGAAGTCAAGGCTAATGAAGAAATCACGCTCGTTAAACTTGCAGCGAATCTATCTTCTGAAAACTATCCGAAGGAATCACTTTTAAAGGAAACAAAAGCTGTAATTGCTAAAGCAACTGCTAAAGGATTTGATACCTTATTAAAAGAACAAGCAGCAGCCTGGGCAAGCAAATGGGAAGAAAGCGACATCATTATTGAAGGTGATGTTTCTGCGCAGCAGGCGATCAGGTTCAACATATTTCAATTGTTCCAAACCTATACAGGTAAAGACGACCGCCTCAATATTGGTCCGAAAGGCTTTACCGGCGAAAAGTACGGTGGTTCCACGTACTGGGATACCGAAGCTTATTGTGTACCATTCTATCTGGCTACTGCCCCGCAGGAAGTAAGCAAAAACTTGTTGATTTATCGCCATAAACAATTGGGGAAAGCCATTGAAAACGCAGCAAAGTTAGGTTTTAAAGATGGTGCAGCCTTGTACCCGATGGTAACCATGAATGGCGAAGAATGCCATAACGAATGGGAAATTACCTTCGAGGAAATTCATCGCAATGGCGCCATTGCCTTCGCCATTTATAACTACATCCGCTATACTGGCGATGAAAGCTATCTTTCTGAATTTGGTTTAGAAGTTTTGATCGGTATTGCCCGTTTCTGGAAACAACGCGTTAACTGGAGCAGCGATAAACAGCAATATGTAATGCTCGGCGTTACAGGTCCGAATGAATACGAAAACAACATCAACAATAACTGGTACACCAATTTGCTGGCCACCTGGTGCATGAAATATGCAACAGAAGCTGCAGAAATTGTGAAAACACAACAGCCAGAGAAATACAGTAGTTTGCTCGGAAGCTTAAATTTCAAAGATCAGGAGTTTGCAGATTGGGCAGATATCATCGTAAAGATGTACTATCCGGAAGATCAGGAGAAAGGTATTTTCTTACAGCAGGATGGATATCTGGATAAGGAGCAGATTCTGGTAAAAGATTTACCTGCCAGCGATCGTCCGATTAACCAGAAATGGAGTTGGGATAGAATTTTGCGTTCACCATTTATCAAGCAAGCGGATGTTTTACAGGGAATATATTTCTTTGAAGAGGATTATGATCTGGAGACCATCAGAAGAAACTTCGATTTCTATGAGCCGCGTACCGTTCATGAAAGTTCTTTATCGCCCTGCGTACACAGCATTTTGGCCGCAAAACTAAATGACGAAGCACGTGCTTACGAATTCTATTTGCGTACCGCCCGTTTAGATTTAGACGATTACAATAATGATACGGAAGATGGTTTACACATCACTTCGATGGCCGGAACCTGGATGAGTGTGGTAGAAGGCTTCGCAGGGATGCGGGTTCGAAATGGAAAATTACAATTCAATCCTTTCTTACCTACGCAATGGAAATCGTTCTCATTTACCATTGGTTTCAGAGGCGCAACGCTTAAAATAAATATTACCGAAAACGGTATCAGCATTAAAAATAATAATAATGTGGATCTCGAAATCGATATCAAAAGCCAGCTTTATAAATTAGCTGGTAATGCTGAGATTGAAGTTAAAAACGCAGAATTGGTATGATTGTAGAGGTGACCTGTAAAATAGAAAATGACAACTTTATCGTGGATCGTCATTGCGAGGAGGAACGGCGAAGCAATCCTAATGCGGTAGCATATATCGTAACGATTTTCATTTTATTGTTTTCTTCATCATCATTCGCACAAAAAAGGAGTAAAAAAATGAACGATCAACAAATCGTGATCTATCAGTTATTGCCTCGGTTATTTGGAAATAAAAACACAGCAAATATCCCCTATGGAACCATTGAACAAAATGGTTCCGGTAAGTTTAATGATATTACTGATAAGGCTTTAGATGGAATTAAAGAACTTCATGTAAATTATGTCTGGTACACCGGTGCCATTGCCCACGCCAGTTTAACTGATTATTCTGCTTATGGAATTAAGGTAGATGATGCCGATGTGGTGAAAGGCCGGGCGGGTTCGCCTTATGCCATCCGCGATTATTATGATGTAAACCCGGATCTGGCAGTTGATGTTAAAAACCGGATGCGGGAGTTTGAAGCTTTGGTGAAAAGAACGCATGCGAAGAAGTTAAAAGTGATTATCGATTTTGTACCGAACCATGTAGCGAGGAGTTATCATTCCTATGCGAAGCCAAAAGACGTGATCGATTTCGGTGAGCAGGACGATGTAAGTAAAAGCTTCAGCCCTAAAAATGATTTTTACTATGTACCTGGTCAGCCATTTGTAGTGCCAACCAACGGACAAAAAACGCCGCTTTCTGCCTTACAAGATGAGAATTTTGATGAAAATCCGGCTAAGGCCACCGGGAACAATGTTTTTTCTGCAACACCAAAATACGATGATTGGTACGAGACGATCAAACTAAATTATGGAGTGGATTATCAAAATGGCGAGAAGCAATATTTTGATCCCATTCCGCCAGTGTGGTTAAAAATGAGGGATATTTTAATTTTCTGGACTAAAAAAGGTGTCGATGGGTTTCGTTGCGATATGGCCGAAATGGTGCCTATTGCCTTCTGGAGCTGGGTAATTCCTCAGGTAAAAAAAGAAAACGCGGATTTGATTTTTCTTGGGGAAGCTTATAATCCCCAGGTTTACAAACAATATCTCGTTGATGGTAAATTCGATTATTTATACGATAAAGTTGGATTATACGATGGCTTAAAAAGGCTGATTAGAAACGAACCAAATGCAGATGTTAAGGATATCCGTCACGTATGGCAGGTAGAAAGTGCTGGTTTTGGCAAACACATGTTGCGCTTTTTAGAAAACCATGATGAGGAAAGAATTGCTTCTGCAGGCTTTGCAGGGAAGGCCGAACTGGCTTTACCTGCAATGGTGGTTTCCGCCACTTTAGGCGCTGGCCCGGTAATGCTATACTTCGGACAAGAAGTGGGCGAACCGGGAAAAGGGCAGGAAGGTTTTGGGGGTGATGATAACCGCACCACGATTTTTGATTATTGGGGCGTACCTTATCATCAGCAATGGATGAATGGCGGTCTGTTCGATGGACATGGTTTGAATGGAGATCAGCAAGCGTTAAGGACTTATTATCAGCAACTATTGAAAGTAACTACTTCCAGTGACGCAGTTTTAAACGGCGAAATTTATGAGGTGCCGCAAACGGGTAACATGAACAACCGCATGTATGCCTTTATTCGTTACTCTGGAAAACAACGTTTGCTGGTTGTTGCTAACTTCGATAGAAATCAAACTTTGGAGGCGAATATTGAAATACCCGATCAGATCCTGAAAGTAAAAAGTTCTTCTCCAGTTAGCGATCTATTAACGGATAGAAAATTGAATATTCCGGCAGGAACAAGTATTCCTGTTAAACTTGAACCTGTTTCGGCGCAGGTTATAGAATTTTAAACGAATTAAGTTAACCGCAAAGAACGCAAAGATTTTCGCAAAGCACACAAAGCATCTACATCCGGCTTTGCACTCTTTGCGTTTTTACTTTGCTCCTTTGCGGTTAAACATAAACCTTAAAAAAGAAAACTGCAAAGAACGTAAAGACTTTCGCAAAGCACACAAAGTATCGGCACCCGGCTTTGCACCCTTTGCGTTTTCACTCTGCGCACTTTGCGGTTAAACATAAACCTTAAAAAAGAAAACTGCAAAGAATGTGAAGACTTTCGCAAAGAACACAAAGTATCGGCACCAGCTTTGAGCCCTTTGCGTTTTCACTCTGCACCCTTTGCGGTTAAACATAACCAAATACAATGAACTTAAAAACAGTTTTCGAGAACCCGAAATTAACACTGGTTCAGATCATCAACATGAGTGTTGGGTTTTTCGGAATCCAGTTCGGCTGGGATTTACAACGTGCCAACATGGGGCGTATTTACGAAAATCTCGGTGCCAATCCAGATCAGGTTCCCTTGCTGTTTTTAGCCGCACCCTTAACCGGGCTGTTGGTTCAGCCAGTTATTGGTTATCTGAGTGATAGAACCTGGCACCCAAAATGGGGTAGAAGAAGACCTTATTTTATGATCGGTGCAATTGTGAGTAGCCTGGCCCTAATTGTGATGCCACATAGCAGTGTACTATGGATGGCTGCAGGTCTACTCTGGGTCTTAGATGTTTTTGGAAACATCGCCATGGAGCCCTTCCGGGCTTTTGTAACCGATAAATTGCCGGATAGTCAGGTAAATCGTGGCTTTATTATGCAGAGTATGATGATTGGTTTGGGTGGAAGTGTGGCTTCTGCGCTACCCTGGTTGATGAACAATATCTTTCATTTACAAAATACAGCCGCACAGGGAAGTATTCCGGAGAATGTGAAGTTCTCGTTTTACATCGGTGCATTTTTCTTTTTCGCAGCCGTGCTATGGACGGTATTTACCACGAAGGAATATCCTCCACAGGATCATGAACTTCAGGAAAAGGGGAGCGGAGGGTTTAAAAACGGTGTTGATGAAATTTTCAGTGCCTTGAGAAATATGCCGAAGCGCATGCAGATTGTTTCATTGGTTCAGTTTTTCACCTGGCCGGGATTATTTCTGATGTGGTTTTATTATACAACAGCCGTTGCTGTAAATGTTTTTGGCGGTAAGGATGCTGCTGATCCGGTCTATGCACAAGGCGCCGATTTTGGTAGTTTAACTTTAGCTTATTATAGTGTAATTACCTTTCTTTTTGCCTTAGTGTTACCAAAAATTGCCGATGCTTTAGGCAGAAAAACTACCCATGCCATTTGTCTCATTTGTGGTGCCATTGGTCTCATCAGTGTGGCTTGGGTACATGATAAAAACATGCTGTACTTATGTATGACGGGGGTTGGTATAGCCTGGGCAAGTATTCTATCCATGCCTTATGCCATGCTGAGCGGCTCGTTACCGAAAGACAAAATCGGAATTTACATGGGGATTTTTAATTTCTTCATTGTCTTGCCGGAGATTATCGCTTCGCTTGGTTTCGGCTGGTTAATGCGAAATGTACTCAACAATGATCGCCTTTTAGCCGTCCAGCTTGGAGGAGGCTTGATGATTTTAGCCGCTGTAATTTGCTATGTTTTCATCAGAGAGCCTAGAAAAACAGATGATGTGCTGACTGCGAAGTTGGGGGTAGAAGAGAACAGGTCAGTTTAAATTGTATTACGTTGGTCGTCTTTCGTTGATCGTTTTTGGGCTTAAATAAAAAGATCCTGAATCAAGTTCAGGAAGATGATCGTTTTAACCCACTGTTCATAACAACGGAAAAGTTGCTTAACCTAGAAAGAAAGCCTATAAATTTAACTTCGCACCTCGCTATTAACAACATGCTATTGCCACCCTGCTACCCGGCCTAGGAAATGATGGATGGAGAAAACGCTTAAAGCTTCTACCCCAATCTTTCAAACCACCACAATCCAAGGCAGCGCATATTGCCCGATCCTTCATCGGGTGCTTGTGCTGTCGAAATAAAGCTTTAGCGATTTTATCCGACATCAGTTCCAAGCCTTGACTTTTGCTTCTTTTTGTTAAGAAAAAGAAGAAAGCCCTTCGGCGGCCAGCCGAGGCAAGCCAGCGCAGCAGGAAAACTCTTGGAACTTAAAACTCAAACCTTTCAGGTTAAAAGGTTTTTCCACTGCGGTCGAAATGACGGCATGGGGACTAGGGACTTTCATTGGCAACTTTTTAAATAAGGTCCTGAATCAAGTTCAGAAGGATGAAGAATTCAGTAACATTTCTACAGCGATTTTTTGATTAACGCTTCTTAAGTTTGATATTTAAGGAATCAAACCAAACTTTAATGAAATTCAAACTTATACTCAGTACATTTTTATGTGTCGGCTTTTTCGTTCACGCGCAACAAAGCCCGAAGAAAAACCAGTCAAAAGAAACAAAAACCACCACCGAAGTAACAGTAAAAGAGGAGCCGAAACCTGCAGCAAATGAACGGACTATTAAAGTGGAGAGCACTGTTGCCACCAATCATGCTGTTAATGTTAACGGAAAATCCATTCCATATAAAGCTACAACCGGCACTTTACCTGTATGGGATGAAGAAGGCAAGCCAATTGCAGGCTTGTTTTATACCTATTACGAACGAAGCGACATTTCCAATCGTGATAAAAGGCCACTCGTGATTTCTTTTAACGGTGGTCCCGGCTCGGCATCTGTTTGGATGCACATCGCTTATACTGGTCCGGTGGTTTTGAACATTGATGATGAAGGCTACCCGGTACAACCCTACGGTTACAAAGAAAACCCTTATTCTATTTTAGATGTTGCTGATATTGTTTATGTAGATCCTGTAAATACAGGTTATTCCCGTGCTATCAATAAAGATGTACCAAAAGAAAAATTCTTTGGCGTTCGGGCGGATATCAAATATCTGGCGGAGTGGATCAATACTTTCGTAACTCGCAATAATCGCTGGGCATCTCCAAAGTTTCTCATCGGCGAGAGTTATGGTACTACCAGGGTTTCAGGCCTGGCCTTAGAACTTCAGAATAACCAATGGATGTATCTGAATGGCGTAGTTTTGGTTTCGCCAACAGAATTGGGGATTGAAAGAGGTGGCCCGGTTGATGCCGCATTGCGTTTACCTTATTTTGCCGCCACGGCCTGGTACCATAAACTGTTGCCTGCAGATTTACAATCGAAAGATCTAACGGCCATGTTACCCGAAGTGGAAACTTTTACCATCAATGAATTAATGCCTGCTATTGCACAGGGCGGTATGTTAAGTGCTGAGAAAAAGAAGGCCATTGCCGGCAAAATGGCGCGCTACTCTGGCTTATCAGAAAAAGTGATCATGGATTATAACCTCAATGTGCCAACAGATTTCTTTTGGAAAGAACTGATGCGGGATAAGGGTTTTACCGTTGGCAGACTCGATTCGCGTTACCGCGGCATCGATAAAATGAGCGCAGGCGAAGGTCCGGATTACAATGCCGAGTTAACATCCTGGTTGCACTCGTTTACCCCGGCAATTAATATGTATATCAGAAACGAACTCAACTATAAAACAGATTTGAAATATAACATGTTCGGCTCTGTTTACCCATGGGATAAAACCGGCGATCAAACCGGAGATAACCTTCGTCAGGCGATGGCCCAAAATCCATACCTCCATTTATTGGTGCAGTCTGGTTATTATGATGGTGCCTGCGATTATTTCAATGCTAAGTATAGCATGTGGCAGCTGGATGGCGCAGGTAAATTACAAGACCGGATGACCTGGGAAGGTTACCGGAGCGGACACATGATGTACCTCCGTAAAGATGATTTGAAAACAGCAAATAACCACATCAGGGAATTTATTAAAAAAGCACTGCCCAAAGAAGGAGAGGCCGCAAAGTTCTAGATCAGAACATCGAATTTTCCGGATTCCATTTATCTTTTTTTATAGGAAGCGCTAAAGCAGTGCAAATGGCAACGTTTGTCCTGCTTTACGCTATATTTCCCGAAGAAAAATCGGGAGATGCCGCTGCAATCAGGGCTAGATAACTTAGGCTTGCGGCACGGAAACCCCTCATAGTAGCAACAAACCCTGTAACCTAAACCCGACCATAATGGATGCTCCCCAATTTTTCTTTGGGAGCAGAAATGGGGCGGGGCTACCGTAACCGAAACGCTACTACTATTGCTTTCCAAATTCTTAAGATTCAATTTGAATTTACTTTTCTTTTTTTATCTTGCGTAAAACCGTAACAATGAAAGTTGCTCTCCATCTTATTAGCGTAATTGCTGCAATTATACTCATCACTTTTGGCGTAAATAATCTCAATGAGCCATCCAATCTAAAAGTCTGGATTGGGGTAACCGAAATTATGTTCGCATTGCTGTTACTTTATATTTCTATTAAAAATCTATTTAAAAAACTTTAACGCTCATGGAACAGGATTCTCCAAAAAGATCACTGATTAAAAAACTGATTAAGGCTACCGTTGGATTAGTACTACTTATTATTATTTATGCGGTACAACCGTTTACTTATGAAAATATTGATGCCGGAAATGTGGGAATCAAAATCAATTTGTACGGAACCGATAGGGGAGTAGATAACATTACCATTGTTACCGGAAGGGTTTGGTACAATACCTGGACAACGAAAATTGTCGAATTTCCAACATATACACAATCTGTAGATTATGAACCCTTTGTGGTAACTACCAGAGATGCTGCAGAGTTTAAAGTAGATCCGAAATTAAATTACCATGTAAATTCGACTATGGTGCCACAAATCTACAGGCAATACAGAAAACCACTGGCAGAAATTGAACAACAGTTTATGCGCAATACCATTTACGATGCCTACCGTATTGTGGCCAACTCTTTCAGTTCAGATTCGGTGATGAGTAACCGCGAACGTTTTGAAGACAGAATACAAACGATTTTAACCAAGAATTTAAGTAAAGATGGTTTTGTCTACGATCAGTTAACATCGGCCATTACGCCGCCAGAAAGCTTAAGGCAAATGATTGATGAGAAAAATGCGTCGATTCAGGCACGTTTGAAAGCAGAAAACCAGGCTAAGCAGGCAGATGCGGAAGCTAAAGTTAAAGTGGCTACAGCAACGGGTGAGGCGCAAGCTTTATTGGTGAGGGCTAAGGCAGAATCTGAAGCCAACCGATTGAGGCAACAATCACTCACACCACTTCTGGTACAGCAGCAATGGATTCAAAAGTGGGATGGGAAGCTGCCAACCACGCAAGCCGGCGGAAGCTCGACCTTTATGCTCCCATTAAAGTAAATAAAACTGTTGCCTGCAAACTAAAAATAATTACTTATTTTTGTGGTTCAATTATGCAGCAAATAAAAACATCATTCGATTTTGAGAAACCTATTGCAGATTTAGTTCAGCAAATAGAAAAGGTTAAGCAGGTTGCCGATAAAACCAAGGTAGATATGTCTGCCACTTTAGACGAACTTGATAGTAAATTAAATGAAACTACCCATAACTTATATAAAAATTTAACAGGTTGGAATAAGGTTCAAATGAGCCGCCACCCGGATCGTCCCCAAACGCTTGATTATATCAGCATGATTTGTGATGATTTTATTGAACTTCACGGTGATAGAACTGTTAAAGATGATAAGGCAATTATTGGTGGTTTTGCTACGATAAACGGCCAAACCGTAATGATCATTGGTCACCAGAAAGGCAAAAATACGAAAGAGCGCCAGTTTCGCAATTTTGGTATGGCTAATCCGGAAGGTTACCGCAAGGCTTTACGCTTAATGCGCCTGGCAGAAAAATTTAACAAACCTGTTGTTTCATTTATTGATACTATGGGCGCTTACCCAGGGCTGGAAGCAGAAGAACGCGGTCAGGGTGAAGCAATTGCCAGAAACTTATTAGAAATGTCTGTGCTTCGTGTGCCAATCATCTGTGTGGTAGTAGGCGAAGGTGCATCAGGTGGTGCATTAGGGATTGGGATCGGCGATAAAGTTTATATGCTTGAACATACCTGGTACTCGGTAATTTCTCCGGAATCTTGTTCTTCAATTCTTTGGAGAAGCTGGGATTTTAAAGAAAAAGCAGCAGAGTGTTTAAAATTGACATCAGATGATATGTTTGGCAACAAACTTATTGATGGAATTATCCCTGAACCACTTGGTGGTGCACATCAGGATCCGGAATTAATGGGAAACACTTTAAAAGATTATATCATCAAAGATTTGGCTTCATTAGGCAAACTGAAGACTGACAAACTCATCGAACAAAGAATAGAAAAATTCTGCGCAATGGGTGTAGTGAACGAATAATCATTAACTAACTATATTTTTTTTGTCCCGTTTAGCCTGGCTGAGCGGGATTTTTTTTGCCTTAAGAATTTCTGCAAGACCCTGAGGGGGACTTTGGATGTATTCTCGTTCAAACTTCGGAAGTCTGCCATGCTTCTGGCCTTGGAGACTTCGGAAGTCTTTCCGATGCTTGTGCCTTCAGACTTCCGAAGTCTCTCCAACACTAGGGCATTCAGACTTCGGAAGTCTCTCCGGTGCTCTGGGCCTTTGAGGCTTCCGAAGTCTATCTACGGTCTGTAAGACTTCGGAAGTTGAGGGTAAAAAAAAGCAGCTACAAGTAAATGCAGCTGCTTTAATAACGTTTTTGAAACAAGTTACTGCGCTGGTCCCTGCTGACCGTAATAGCCAGAGAACTTCGCTTCTAAAGAGGCAAAGATCTTTTCCAGTTGTGCACTTACCTTAGCTTGTCCGGCGGCCTTACTGGTTTTGATCATTCTATCAAGATAGTATAAACCAGTTTGAATATTCTGCGAACCGGTTAATGAACCTTTAGATTGAGAAATATCACTTAAGAAAATCAGTTCCTTATTGATATAATCTGCAGATTGAGTTAAAATCTCATTTGCCCGTGCTGTTTCCCCCAGTTTATAGAGGTTTTCTGCCATGTAGTATTTCACCACAACGGTACGAATTCCGAAGAAGCGCTGCGGCATCACCTCATAATACTTGTCTACCACTTTTTTAGCTTCTGCATTTTTACCATCTTTAATTAAGCTTCCTGTTAAGTTGCTGAAAATATTAGTGAAGATAAAGGTATCATCAGATGATTGAGGATCTAAATAAGTAGCGGTTTTCATATTACCCCACTTAAATTTAGTCATTACATTATTGTACAACACTGGTGTATTTAACTGCTCTGCTCTTTCTTCGCTCGAAGCTGTATCCACTTTAAATGGCACTAATCGTAAAGCTAATCCTTCGCTGTATAAGTATTTATCTAAGCCGTTATATTGCTCAGAAGGCACGGTAGATGCAAAATAAATAGGGCGTTTCCAGTTATTATGCGCAAGGATATCAAGCATGGCTAAAGTACCTTTCGTTACATATCCCTTATTAAATGTCCAGTCCATTTCCGGGGTAATTTTCGCCGCATCTGCAGCTGAAACGGTTCCTGTACTAATTACCTGCTGCGGATCGATGGTAATTTTGAAATTTTTAGTTGGAAGGAAGTTAGACTTCGTACCATCCTGCATGGCAACTTTATCATTGTCGTCGTTTGATAAAAGCAACTCCACGATGTTTTTCAGTTCCACATTGCCGGCAATTTTATAATCGTCAAATGGCATCACATCCCGCTCACCCTGTACATATTGCTCCGGTTTCATGGTAATCGGCAATGGCGCTGATTCGTTCTGTTTCTGTCTTAGGCCGTTGATATACCAATCGGTATCGAATAAACTTAAATTTACAATCCGCACATCAGGACGAACATTTTCTACCTCCTGAATATACCAAAGCGGGTAGGTGTCATTATCACCATAGGTGAACAAAATTGCATTTGGTGCACAAGATTCTAAATAATCCAGTGCGATATCATGGGCAACCATTTTTGTTGAACGGTCATGATCATCCCAACCTTGCTCTGCCATAATAACCGGTGCCACCAATAAACCAATCACAGTTGCGGCAACAGCGCCTGTAGTTGGCGTTAGCTTCTTGAGGAGCCACTCCCGAATGGCGAGTACGCCGAGCCCGATCCATATCGCAAAGGCATAAAATGATCCTACATAAGCATAATCACGCTCACGTGGTTCTAAAGGCTTTTGATTTAAGTATAATACAATTGCAATACCTGTAAAGAAGAACAATAAAGCAACTACACCTGCATCTTTTTGATTGCGTTGGAAATGCCAGATGGCGCCCAATAAACCAATAATTAAGGGTAGAAAGAAGAAACGATTGTAAGCTTTGTTATCTACTGTTGATGGTGGCAAATGACTTTGATCGCCAATTTTCCAGGAATCAAATGCTTTAATTCCACTTAACCATTCACCTTCATAACCGCTTCCCTGACCTTGTTCATCATTCTGGCGACCGATAAAGTTCCAGCCAAAATAGCGCATGTACATATAACCAATCTGGTAACTAAATAAGAAACCCACATTGTCTACCAAATTTGGTTTTTTAGCATCGTCAAGGTGCATCCACTCCTTGTAAAAAGAAGCATGGGGAGCATCATCACTATACATACGAGGCAATAAAGTATTGTTATTATACTCATATTCCGTTTTTGTACCTGCTTTTTCGTATTTATCAGTGCCTTTTCTCCAGATGGTTTTTCCTCCTTCTTTAATACCTATGCGCTCAGAGTTATAATTAGGTCCATAACCCAAAGGTCTGTCTCCATATTGCTCACGGTTAAGGTAGCTTAAGAATGAGAAAGCATCTTTCGGTGCACTGTTATTTAGGTTCGGATCGGCTTTAGCCCTGATGATGATCATAGAGAATGAAGCATAACCGAAAATGATTAATACAGTAGAAATCAAACCAAGGTTTAATAATTTCTTTTGGTGTTTGATGGAGTATCTGATTCCCCAAACCAATAAGCCAATAACGATAAGGGCGAAAAACAGCACCCCGGTTCCGAAACCAAGGCCTAAAGTATTAACGAAGAATAAGTCGAAATATGCACCAAAAGATACCAGGTACTGGATAATTCCGTATTGAATTACTGCTAAAATTAAGATACCAACAGCAAGGGTTTTAAAAATACCTGCCGTAGTAGCTTTGCCGGTTTTTTTAAAATAATATATAAAAGCTATTGCAGGAATAGTTAACAGGTTTAATAAGTGGATTCCAATTGATAAACCCATAATATAGGCAATGAACAATAACCAACGGTCTGCTCTAGGTTCGTCTGCATGCGATTCCCATTTCAAAATTGCCCAGAATACAATAGCCGTAAACAATGATGATTGTGCATAAACTTCAGATTCTACTGCCGAAAACCAGAAACTATCCGAAAAGGTATAAGCTAAAGCACCTACGGCACCCGCTCCAATGATACTGATTAAGTCGCTTTTTGAAATTTCTTCACCAGTTTTAACCAATGTTTTCTTCGCTAATGCAGTGATCGTCCAGAATAAGAATAGGATGGTAGCACCACTTGAAACTGCAGAACCAACGTTCATCCAGTAAGCAATTTTCATTACATCGCCAAAAGCGAAAATGGAGAAAAAACGCTGGATCATTAAGAATAACGGCGCGCCCGGTTGGTGAACAACCTGCATTCTGAATGCAGAAGCTATAAATTCGCCGCAATCCCAGAAGCTAGCAGAGGGCTCGAGGGTTAAAACGTAAGTTATTGTTGCAATTAGAAAGCAGATCCAGCCGACTATATTATTGACTTTAGAATAATTCATTGGTTCTTTTAATGATATTAAAAATTGTTGTACATAAAAATGCAGCCGAAATTAACTATTCTAGTCGATAAAACTGGTAAATTTTTGGATTGATTTAACAATTCTTAACCATATTGAGCGATTATTGACGCCTGATTATGGTTTTCAAAACCGACTCTAAATAGCAAAACCTATAAACAGAAATCGATCGCTGTTTATAGGTTGAGATTCGAATATATATTTCTTATCCGGCAACAAAAGGTGAAAAGCGATTAAACAGCGTAATATACCGGGCTTCAATTTTTTTGCTTAGTTCCCGCTGCTTAAAGGTATCAGTCAGTTTGATCATTTGGCTCATTACGGTCATGTACATCCTTACGTTATGCTCAGATGCCAGATAACCCTTGCTTTCAGCTACATCAGCCAAATGAATGAGTTCTTTATCAAGATAATCAGCTGATTTTGTCATCAGTTCATTCGCACGCTTAAAATCATTAATGCGGTATAAACCTTCAGTAAAATAAAAAGTACTTATGGCCTGTCTGGACGTATAAAAGCGATCAGGAATGACATCAAAATATTTAGCGGCAACTTGTTTGCTTCTCTTGATGTCGCCTTCGTTGACCAAGCCACTTAATAAACCGGCAAACATATTGGAAAACATGGCTGCATCATCAGCCGATTGGCGGCCTAAATGATTTGCATATTTGATATTGCCAAAACCGTAAGTATTAATCAGATTGTTGTACATCGGTTTCAAATTTACTGGTTCGGGTTCAGGTTGAGCCAAATCTGGTTTCAACGGCAGTAATCTCCGGCTTAATCCTTCCGTATAAAGATATTTGTCCAGTCCAAGATATTGCGCAGTTGGCATTGCTCCCGTAAAATAGATGGGGCGTTTCCAATTGTTATGCACCAGGATATCAAATAAAGCCAGGGTTCCTTTAGTTACATATTCCTGGCTGAAGGTCCATTGAATGCTGTCGGCAATTTTTCCTGCATCTTCTTTAGGTACCGTTCCCGTATCGAGCACTTGCTGAGGATTTACGGTAAGTTTCAGGTTTTTAGTTGGTAAAATATTATACTTCGACCCATCGCTCATCGTGGCTTTATCTTCATCATTATCTGATAAAAGAATATCTAAAATCTGCTGTAACTCTACATGTTGCGCAATTTTATAATCCTGAAAGTACATGATATCCCTTGTGCCTTCTACATATTGTTCCGGTTTCATGGTAATAGGAAGCGGAGCGGATTGATTTTGCTTTCTCCGCATGCCATCAATGTACCAGTCTGCAGTAAACAGACTTAAATTCACTAACCGTACATCCGGACGGATATTTTCCACTTCCTGGGCATACCAAACCGGGTACGTATCGTTATCGCCATAAGTAAACAAGATTGCATTTGGCGCACAGGCCTTTAGGTAATTTGCGGCCATATCTTTGGCTACATAGCTGTCCGACCGATCGTGATCATCCCAACCCTGATGAGCCATAATCACCGGGGCCGCAAATAAGGCCAGCGCTGAGGCGAAGATACCAGCACGTTTGCGTGTAAACTTTTCAAAAATCCATTCCTTCAGGCCCAAAACACCTAATCCAATCCAGATGGCAAAAGCATAGAAAGAGCCTACATAAGCATAATCCCTTTCCCGCGGCTCTACCGGAACGGAATTTAAATAAATTACGATCGCAACGCCGGTAAAAACGAAGAGCAGACCAATAATGCCCGCATCTTTTTGATTTCTTTTGAAGTGCCAAACTGCTCCAATTAATCCAATAATCAAGGGCAAAAAGAAGAAACGATTGTAAGCTTTATTTTCTACGATAGAAGGTGGAAGATTTTTTTGATCACCTAACCGGATGGCATCGATTGGTTTTATTCCACTTAACCAGGCGCCATCAGTTCCGCCGTGTTGTCCGTCTTCATTATCTTGTCTGCCCACAAAATTCCACATAAAATAACGTACATACATTTGCCCGGCCTGGAATGAAAACAGGTATTTTAAATTATCAGTGAGCGATGGCTGATGTTCATCATCAAAGCCCATATAATTTTTGTAGAACGTGATGTGCTCAGGTTTATCACTATACATTCTGGGCAAAGGTGTTTTGTCTGCAAATAAATAGACTGATTTTTTGCCCGCCAGCTCATACTGATGTTTGCCTTTGCGTAAAATTTCTCCGGTTTCTTTGATGTCAACCTTTTGCGAGTTATAGTTCTCCCCAAATAACAAAGGCCGGTCGCCATATTGATCTCTGCCCACATATCTCGAAAAAGAATATACATTGTCCACGTTATAATTATTGAGATTTGGCTTTGCCTGTGCCCGGATAATGAGTAACGCAAATGAGCTGTATCCGAAAACGACTAACAGGGTAAAAAGCATGATCAGGTTTAATCCTCTTTTATTTTCAAGGATGGAATACCTGATACCGTAAACCAGGCCGGCAATAAATAAAACAGCGAAGCAAATGATGCCGGTTCCAAAGCCAAAGCCCTGCTTATTCACAAAAAAATAATCGAAGTTGGCTGCAATGGCGATCAGGTATTGAATCACTCCAAATTGCACACTCGCTAATCCAAAAACTGAAAGGAGGAAGGCTTTCAGGATGCCTGCCCAGTTTGGTGATGCCACTTTTTTAAAGTAGTAAACGAAAATGATTGCTGGAATAGCCAGCAGATTTAAGATGTGGATACCAATGGAAATCCCCATAATATAAGCTACAAAAAGAAGCCAGCGATCTGCTCCTGGTTCATCAGCCTGAGATTCCCATTTCAAGATGCCCCAGAATACCACAGCGGTACAAAGTGATGAAAGCGCATAAACTTCAGCCTCTACCGCAGAAAACCAAAAACTATCAGAAAAGGCGTAGGCCAATGCACCAACTGTACCCGCACCAATAATGGTAATGATATTTTGATTGCTTAAAGTTTCGTTCCTTTTATTGATTGTCTTTTTCGCCAGAGCGGTGATGGTCCAGAATAAAAACATAATGGTTCCGGCGCTTGCCAGGGCGGAAGAGAGATTAATAAAATAGGCAACTTTAGTTTTATCGCCGAAGGCAAATACAGCAAATAACCGTTGAATCATGGAAACCATTGGGGCGCCTGGCTGGTGAACAACTTCCATTTTGTACGCCGAAGCGATAAATTCGCCGCAATCCCAGAAACTCACAGATTGATCTAAAGTGAGGATATAAGTGGTTGCAGCAATGATAAAACATATCCAACCGCCAATAGTGTTGATCTTCGGGTAGTTCATAGTGAAAATTTAGTCTTTGATAATAAATGATTTAACTGGTTCTTGTTTAAAAATGTCGTAGAAAAAAATAAAATGTTGCACACCCTATCATGATTTTTTTATCTTTGCAATGCAAAACGGAAGAGCAGGAAAGAAATTAAAAATATTTTAAAATCGCTCTTGCATAATTAAAATAAGCTTCCTACATTTGCATTCCCTTTCGGGGATATAACCTCGAAAAAGTTTGTCCGATAGTATAAGGGTAGTACGACAGTTTTTGGTACTGTTTGTCTTGGTTCGAATCCAGGTCGGACAACAAATTTATCATCGGATCGTGTTTTTAAATAACATGATCCGATTTTTTTTAACCCGTAAACTACACACGGATCATGCCATTGCAGTTTAACCCGGTAAAGTTATTTTCCGGAACAGGTTCTAGAGGATTATCACTAAAAATTGCTGAAAGTTACGGCAAGCCCCTTGGTGATGTCACTATCCATAAATTTAGCGATGGAGAATTTCAACCTTCTTTCGATGAATCCATCCGTGGCTGCGATGTCTTTTTAATCCAATCTACTTGTCAACCCAGTGATAACTTAATGGAGCTTTTGCTAATGGTTGATGCCGCTAAAAGAGCATCTGCACATTATATTACAGCAGTTGTTCCTTATTATGGTTTGGCCCGGCAGGATAGAAAAGATAAACCGCGTGTAGCAATTGGTGCAAAGCTGGTAGCGAACTTACTTAAATCTGCAGGTATTCATCGCATCATGACAATGGATTTGCATGCTGCTCAAATTCAGGGTTTTTTTGATATACCGGTAGATCACTTAGATGGATCGGTTATTTTTGTACCTTACATTAAAAGCTTAAAGCTTCCAAATCTTACCATTGCATCGCCAGATATGGGAGGCTCATACCGGGCACGTACTTTTGCAAAGTTCTTTAATGCAGAAGTCATTATCTGTGATAAACGCCGTAAACGGGCCAATGAAATCGAATCAATGTCGATTATTGGTGATGTAACCGGACAAGATGTCGTATTAATTGATGATATCTGCGATACTGCCGGAACCTTATCTAAAGCTGCGGCTTTGATTATGGAGAATGGTGCGGCAAGTGTAAGAGCAGTTTGTACACATGCTGTATTGTCTGGCAAAGCCATCGAAACAGTAGAAAATTCTGTATTAACTGAGTTAATCGTTACAGACACCATTCCTTTGAGAATGGAAAGTGAAAAAATCAGAGTGTTAAGTACAGCCAGTTTATTTGCAAGGGCAATTGCCAATGTAAATGAGCACGGCTCAATTAGCGACCTGTTTAGAGTATAAATAAAGTAGAGGGTAGAAGGTTAAAGGCTTAAGGTCTTAATACTCGATACTTAATACTTGCTACTAATAATTAAATAAATATATAAAAATGAAAACAATCGCAATTAGCGGTTCTCCAAGAGAGAACGTAGGGAAACGCGATGCCAAGGAACTTCGTTACGAAGGTAAGGTTCCGGCGGTATTGTATGGTGGAAAAGAGCAACAACACTTTGCTGTAGTTATTGCTGATCTAAGAGACGTAATCTATACTCCGGAAGTAAACTTTGTTGAAATTGATGTTAACGGTACTAAAACAAAAGCTATCGTAAAAGACACTCAGTTTCACCCTCTTACTGACGTATTAATGCACATCGATTTTCTTCAGTTATTTGACGAAAAAGAAATCGTTATGGAAATCCCTGTTAAATTAACAGGAACTTCTCCAGGTGTTAAAATGGGTGGTAAAATGGTTCAGAAATTACGTAAACTTCGTGTTAAAGCATTGCCAAATAAAATGCCACAAAGCGTTGAAGTGAGCATCTCTAAATTAGAAGTTGGTGGTTTGGTTCGCGTTCGTGATATTGAAGGTGATGGATATGTAATTACCAATACTCCAGAAGATACAATCGTATCAGTAGGAATGAGTAGAGCATTGAAACAAGCAGAAACTGAAGCTGCTAAAGGTAAAAAATAGTCAGCATCGTTTGATTATAAGGAACGGCTCGAATTTATTCGGGCCGTTTTTGTTTAGTATCGCATGTAATGAAGCATTGGTTCTTTGGCTTTGGTTCTATATTCTGCCAGAGATATTTATGGAGTGCTGTTGCAAAAGGAAGCAGTTGGCTGAAGCCAGACTGCAATGAATGGCAAAATCTATATAGATGAGTTTAGAAAACAAAATTGCTTTTTTTGGATCCTTATTCTTTAATCTTTGTTCCTTGATCTTTATTCCTTGATCTTTCCTCTTTGTTCCTTGTTCTTTTTTCTTCTCGTGCTTTGGTCTTTCCGCTTTAAGCTTTTACCTTTGCAGCTATGAAATATCTTATAGTTGGCTTGGGTAATATCGGTCCGGAATATGCACATACCAGACATAATATTGGATTTGATATTGCTGATGAACTGGTGAAAGGCTTAGGCGGAAGTTTCGATAATATCCGTTTGGCTTATTATGCGGAAGTCGGTTTCAAGGGGAAAAAACTTCATGTTATTAAACCAACTACGTTTATGAACCTGAGTGGTAAAGCCGTAAACTATTGGATGAAAGAGTTGAAGATTGCTCCCGAAAATGTATTGGTCGTAGTCGACGATCTTGCATTGCCATTAGGTAAGCTCCGATTAAAACTCCAGGGTTCAAGCGCTGGCCACAACGGCTTAAAAAGTATAGAAGAAGTATGTGGTGGTCAAAACTATGCCCGATTAAGGTTTGGTATCGGTAACGATTATCCGAAGGGGAGACAAATAGATTTCGTTTTAGGCAAATTTGATAAAGATGAACAACTGGAATTGCCAGCATTAATCGATAAAAGTGTTGAACTAATTAAGAGTTACGTAACCATTGGTCCGGCGCACACCATGACTGCCTTTAATAAATAAATTTGCCGGACATACTTTCTGTCCATGTTCAGTAGCTTTCGCCATTTTAATGATGGAGACAATTTGAAATTTTGATCATAAAAAAAAGACCATCGAAAGATGGTCTTTAATATTTATATATTTTCTATACTATTTTACTTGTGCCTGTGCTCTTGCAATATAGGCATCTACCATTTGCGCTTCAGCACTTTCAGGGTATTGTGTTTTAATCTTGGTATAAGCATCAACAGCACCACCAAAATCTTTTAGGTTTTCATTTACCAATCCTAATTTCTTAAGGAACATTGGAGAAGTGAATTTACTAGCCTTATCAGATGCCTTTTTATAATAAGTAGCTGCTTGTTTGTAGTCTTTCAACTCGCTGTAAGCATCTCCTAATAAGCCTAAAGCCAGAGGATCTGCAACCGGACTACCTGTAGCACTGTATTTTCCCAAAGCATCAATTGCTTGTTTATATTCACCTTTACGTAAATAAATCCCACCTAAATAAAGATTGGCAAGATTAGCAGATTTTGTATTATCGTATTCTTCCGCAATTTGCGCTAAACCAGGATAACCACCTTCGCCTTTTACCGCTTTATTTGATAAGGAATCGATACCTACATAAGATTCAGATTTAAACATTTTGCTCGCAGCTTCTTCAGCACGACCTTTTAAGTACACATTTTGATACCAAAAATATACACCAATTAATAAAACAACAGCGCCGGCGATAAATAGCAAGCTCTTGTTATTCTCCTGTAAAAATGAACCTTTTTTGATAGGTTGAGTAGTTTGGTTATCTATTGTAGACATGTTTGTTTAAAAAATTTAAGATTGCAAAAATACATTTTTCAATCAAAGTATCAATCTTTATTTTGAAGTATTTAATTAAACATTAGTTATTTAGAGGCGAAAAAACGGTAAATTGCGCCATATTTATGTGGTTAAAGAATATTACGCTTCTAAATTTTAAAAACTATTGTGATGCAGATCTCCGGTTTTCTGATACTGTAAACGTTTTTACAGGTAACAACGGCTCGGGAAAAACAAATATGCTCGATGCAATTCATTATCTATGCCTTTGCAAAAGCTATTTTAATCCTATTGATGGTCAGCAGATCAAAACCGGAACAGATCTTTTTATGATTCAGGGCGATTTCAACCGGAACGAACGCAATGATAAAATTACTTGTGGCGTTAAGCGAAATCAGAAGAAACAATTTAAGCGTAATAAGAAGGAGTACGAAAAACTCGCCGATCATATCGGCCTGTTTCCAGTGGTAATGGTTTCGCCTTATGATGTCAACCTCATTATGGAGGGGAGTGAAGAGAGGCGCAAGTTTATCGATAATGTAATTTCTCAAACTGACTCGCACTATCTCGATCAGTTAATTGCCTATAATCGCATTCTACTCAATAGAAATGCTTTTTTAAAGCAAATAGCCATCACCAGGAAATATGATCCTACATTATTAGAGATCCTTGATGAACAACTGGTAGTTTCCGGAAATAAAATATTTGCCACTAGAAAAGCTTTCATGGATGAGTTTATTCCACTCTTCAATGAATATTATCTGTACCTTACCGAAAATAGGGAAGTGGTTTCTTTAAATTATCAATCTCAGTTGATTGATGTACCTTTCGAAACCTTATTGAAAAAATCAGTAGAAAAAGACCGTGTGCTGGAGCGTACAACAACCGGGATCCATAAAGATGAGCTGGCTTTTGAAATTAGTGAGATGCCGCTAAAAAAATTCGGCTCACAAGGGCAGCAGAAGTCTTTTTTAATAGCGCTGAAACTAGCTCAGTACGCCTATCTCGCAAAGAACAAAGGTTTCAAACCGCTGTTGCTTCTGGATGATATTTTTGATAAACTGGATGACCACCGTGTGCAAAAATTAATGCAAATGGTATCTCACAAGGATTTCGGACAAATATTTATTACGGATACCGGAAAAGAAAGGGTAAAATCAGTTTTTGAAAAAATACAAGTTGATGTAACTTTGTTTGAAGTTAAGGAGGGACAAATAAGCCATGCGTAAACCGAATGATATCACGATGAAAGATGCCATCAGCAAAATGCTTGATGTGTACCGTTTACGCCGAAAATTTGATGAAACTTCAATTCTGTCCATCTGGCCGGAAATTATGGGCACAGCCATTGCCAACAGAACAACACAGATCTATATTAAAGACAAGAAGCTATTTATTAGAATAGAATCCTCTGTAATCAAAAATGAATTGGTAATGGTTCGCCAGGGAATTATTCAGAAACTAAACGAACATGCAGGAAGTATCGTGATTAATGAAATGATCTTTCTTTAGATACCGGGGCAAAAAAAGGGTTAATTTTTCGAGAAAAATTAACCCTTTTTATTTTACCTTCTTCCTCCGCCAAAAATTTTAGAGAGGATCCAGATCAGTAGCGCAACTACAATTACAACTACGATTATGCCAGACCAAAGGCCAGCTTTAAATATACCTCCTACCAGTTCACAACTGCTTAAGGTAGTGCATAAAAATGCAATTAGTGCTATTGGAAATATTCTTTTCATATGATGCTAATTTTTTAATAGCTAACATCGTAAGGTAAAGAATGTTTTAATAAAAGCTTATTTGCCGTTAACTTTAAGCAATTCTACTTCAAAAATTAACGTGCTGTATGGTGGAATATCTGCTCCGGCACCACGTTCGCCATAAGCCAGTTGATAAGGGATAAAGAATTTATACTTCGATCCTGCCGGCATCAATTGTACGCCTTCTGTCCAACCCGGAATCACCCGGTTTAATGGAAAACTGATGGGTTCACCGCGATCGTAAGAACTGTCAAATTGTTTACCGTTTAATAATGTGCCCTTGTAATGTACCAGTACAGAATCAGTAGCAACTGGTTTAACACCGGTTCCGGCAGTTAAAACCTCATACTGTAAGCCACTGGCAGTAGTTTGTACACCCGCACGTTTTTTGTTCTCGTCTAAGAAATCTTGTCCTTCTTTCATAATTGGTCCGTATTTAATTTTATTTGCTGCAGCTTCAGTTTTGTTTTTTACTGCTGCTGCTTTTGACATTGCTGCGTTAATGGTCTCCTGAGCCTGTGATTGTGTTAAAAGTACTTTTCCACCTGTAAATGAATCTTTTAATCCTTTTAAAAGGACTTCATAATTTAGCGTAGTTAATCCGGTAGATTTTAAGCCTGCACCAATTGAGGTGCCAAAAGCATAACTGGTCGAATCTAAAGGTGATCTTAAGCCAGAAATTACCGTTGTGGTTCTAGTTGTCGTGATCGTTTTTTTGGTAATTGACTTTTTAGCAAGAGGTTTTTTTTGAGCATATGATGCAATGGTAATTGTTGAAAGGCATGCCGCAAGGAGAATTGTCTTCATTTAGTATTAAGGTGTATGATTTAAAACGATAGGATAGTTTGAATATTTCAAGTCCGAAAGATACAAAATAGATAAAATAATAAAACCCCGAAAATATCGAGGTTTTAAATATAAATGTTTTTAATCAGCAATTAGAAACGCTCATCAGCTTTGAAGAAGAAGTTACCTTCAATTTCTGCATTTTCATCAGAATCCGATCCATGTACTGCATTTGCATCAATAGATTTAGCATATTTCTGACGGATAGTACCTTCAGCAGCTTCAGCTGGATTAGTTGCACCAATTAATTTTCTGAAATCTTCAATTGCGTTATCTTTCTCTAAAATAGCAGCAACGATTGGTCCTGAAGACATGAAGCTTACTAAATCTTTGTAAAAAGGACGCTCAGCATGAACTGCGTAAAACTGGCCCGCAGTTTCGTCAGTTAACTTAGTATATTTTAATGCAACGATTTTGAAACCTGCATTGGTAATGTCGTTTAAGATTGATCCGATATGGCCGTTTGCAACTGCATCTGGCTTGATCATGGTGAAAGTTCTGTTAGTGCTCATTGTGTTTGAATATCAATTTGCTGCAAAACTACGTTTTAATTGATGAATAACCAATAACTGATCTGTAAGATAGCATAGATTTCAATGTATCTGCCATATATAATGGTAGATTTTGCCTGTTTTTGATCATTTATGCAACTTTGTTTAATATGTAGCCCGGCTAAACTTAAAATGCTTTAATCCTATTTTAAAAATCCTTAGCTTTGCAACGCAAAAAATATATGCTTACACTACCTGAGTTAAAATCTTTACTGGCTACGCCACAGCGCATTGTTATCACTACCCATCATAAACCAGATGGTGATGCAATGGGTTCATCACTAGGTTTATATGGTTATTTAATCCAGAAAGGTCATCACGTTAAAGTGATCACACCAACCGATTACCCAATATTTTTACACTGGATGCCTAATAATGCTGACGTAGTTATTTTTACTGAAGAGCAGGAAAAAGCAGCCAGATTAGTTGACGAAGCAGCCTTAATTTTTTGTCTGGATTTTAATACGCTCAGCCGAATCAATGAATTAGGTGAGCTGGTAAGAGCTGTAGGTGCGAAAAAAGTGATGATTGACCATCATTTAGAGCCTGAAGATTTTGATGATTATCGCCATTGGGATATCAATGCCTGTGCTGCTGCTCAATTGGTTTACGATTTTATTGTCAATCAACTGGAAGATAAAGCAGGTATTAATAGAGATGTTGCAGCTTGTTTATATACAGGAATTATGACCGATTCTGGTTCCTTCCGTTTTCAGTCTGCCACTTCTGATGTTTACCGGATTGCAGCTGAACTGATCGATTTGGGTGCAGAACACTGGAAGATCCATCAGCAGGTATATGATAATGCAAGCGAAGATCGTTTGCGTTTCCTCGGTTACTGCTTATCAAATAAGTTGGAAGTGATCAGAGAATACAATACGGCAATCATTTCTGTTACCAAAGAAGAACTCGCCCAGTTTCACAGTACTACCGGCGATACGGAAGGGGTTGTAAATTATGCACTTTCTATCAATGGAATTCGTCTGGCTGCTTTGATTATAGAACGTAGTGATAAGGTGAAACTTTCGGTTAGATCTACAGGAGATTTCCCTGCAAATGAAATCTGCAAAAAATATTTCAATGGCGGCGGGCATAGAAACGCAGCTGGCGGTGCCTCAGAAAAGCCTTTAAATGAAGTGGTAAATGAATTTAAATCCATTTTAGAAGAATATAAAAACCAATTAATTGCGTAAAGCAAATAACCAAATTAAATAAAGTTTAAATACAAAATGAAAAAAGGAATAATTGTTCTTGTAGCAGCTACGTTAGGTTTAGCGGCTTGTAACAAAGAGAAAAAAGGTGCTGGTGGTTTGTTGTATACGGTTCACCATTCTGAAGGTAAAGAGAAAATCAAGGAAGGTGATATCGTTAAGATGAACTTCATTCAGAAAAATGATAAAGATTCACTATTAGGAAGTACTTATGATACCGAAAACCCACAGGTTTTCCCTGTTCAGAAGAAAATGTATGCTGGTGATATGAATGATGTATTAACTTTATTTGGAGAAGGCGATAGTGCAACTTTTAAAGTTAATCTGGATACTATGGCTTTTTACAGCAAACAGCCAAAACCAGAGCAATTCAAGAACGATAAATACATGACTTTTACCGTTAAAGTAGAGAAGGTTTTCAAAAAGAATGCTGGCGAAGCTGATTCTACTTTCAACAAAAGAGCGGGCGAATTCTTCCAGGCAGATTTTAAAGCTAGCGCTGAGAAAAAGAAAGGTGCCGAAGATGGTAAAATCAAAGCATACGTTGCTGATAACAATTTAAAGACACAAACTTCTGCTAGTGGTTTACAGTATATTATCACTGCTCCGGGAAATGCAGAACGTGCTCAGTTAGGAGATACTGTTACCTTAAATTACACTGGTAAATTAGCGAAAAAGAATGCTAAAGGTAAATATCCCGTATTTGATACCAGTGATGAGAAAATTGCTAAAGCTGAAAATAAATTCCAGCAAGGAAGACCATACGGGCCAACTAAAATGGCTTTAGGTGGAACAATCCCAGGCTTTACTGAAGCATTACAATTAGTAGGTAAAGGTGGGAAAATCACTGCAATTATTCCTTCTAAATTAGGATATGGTGAGCAAGGTGCACCACAAGTTGGAATTATGCCTTACAATCCAATTGTTTTCGATATCGAGATCACAGATATTAAAAAAGCACCTGCTGCAGCAGCACCAGTAAAAAAATAATTTAAAATCAGAAGAAAGTGTTGTTCCAGGAGAGCAGCACTTTTTTTTTGCTCAATTAAGTCATAGAAGAAATGAAAAAAGGAGTTATAGTGTTATTAGCGGCAACCCTGGGTTTAGCTGCTTGTAATAAGTTTGAAAAGGGTGAAGGCGATATGACCTATAAAATTTACAATAGTGAAGGAAAGCCTAAGATTCAGGAAGGTGATTTTGTAAAGCTAAATGGTATTCAGATTATCGAAACTAAAAGTGGCGATTCTACATTAGTAAATACTTATGATAACGAGCGTCCTGCATTTTTTCCTATTGGTAAATCGATGTTTAAAGGTGATTTAGCTTCAGCATTGAAATTGTTGGGTGAGGGCGATAGTGCAGTTTTTAAATTAAATTTAGATTCTATGGCCAAATATTCCGGTCAGCCTAAACCAACAGGTGCAAAAGATAACTTCTCTACCTTTACAATTAAAATCGAGAAGGTACTCCATAAAGCAACTAATGAGGTAGATTCTACATTCGAGAAAAAGAAAAGATCATTCTTTGAAGAAGAATACAAGGCTTTGATTGCTAAAAACAAGGCCAGTGAAACTTCAAAAATTTCAAAATATATTGCAGATAACAACCTGAAGACACAAACAACAGCATCAGGGTTGCAGTATATTATCGAAGCACCGGGAAATGCTCAACGCGCTACCTTAACGGATACGATTATGGTAGACTATACCGGTCAGTTTACGAATAAAAAAGCCGATGGTAAAATTAACGTTTTCGATACCTCTGATGCTAAGATTGCTAAAGATGCAGGAATTTATTCTCCAATGGCACAGTATTCTGCCCGTCCGTTAGTGTTAGGTCAGTTGGCACCTGGATTTATTGAAGGTGTGCAGTTAATCGGAGTAGGTGGTAAAATTAAAATTATCATTCCTTCCAAACTGGGTTATGGAGAAAACGGAGGTGGCCCGATCAATCCTTTTACACCGCTTGTATTTGATATCTCTTTAAAATCAATAAAATAATTTTAATTTCGAAGTTGCCTTAATGGTAACTATTAATAAAAACAACAAAGGCTTAGATTGATTTCTAAGCCTTTGTTGTTTCATGAAGTTTCCTCAAAAATTCATTAATCTGTCCAGGCCTTGAACGGATAAGTGCTTAAGCTCGAATTATAGTAGCGCTTTTCTGCAGTAACTTCTGCAGCTACCCAACTGGGGCGTGCAAAATGTTCGTCTTCTGATAAAAGTTCTATCTCTGCTACAATTAAGCCCTCGTTATCTCCGGAAAAGACATCTACTTCCCAGGTTTTACCCTCGTATGGAATTTCGTATCGAATTTTTTCCAGCTCCGATTCACAAAAGTTATCCAGTAATTCTGAGGCTTCTGCCAATGGAATTTCATATTCATACTCCAATCGTGATGCACCTGTAGTAATGCCTTTGATCGTTAACCAGGCTTTCGTTTCTGCTATCCTTATTCTGATGGTCTTCTTCGGATCATTTGAAATATAACCTTGCCTCAAGTGTTTTCCTGCAGGCTTTTCTAATTGATCCCATTCCTGGCGATTCAGGAGAAACTTTCTTTCAATTTCTTTACCCATTACTTTGCCCTCTTTTGTAACTCTGCAATTGGCATACTAATCAGCCTTCCAACGGGCTGTTTTCCTTTGTAAGTGATCACGCGAAGCATACTAGCATCTTTTGGAGGCGTAAGCGACGATGTGTACTTAGGATAAAAACGATCTGGCATGGAGTTATCAAAACTGTAATAAATGTCCAGGCCTTCAATTTCAGGCGTTAATTCAATCATGAGTTGTCTATCTGCACTGCGTTTTACCGTAAAAACCGGATCATATATAGCTGGTGAATATTTCACTTCTGCTAAATCCAGTCGTTTAAAATGCGCTTCTGTACGATCAATAAAACTGGTCCAGTTTTTCTTTTCCAAAGGACTCCAGATTGATTCAGAAATGGCAAACGCCCGTGGCCAGGTCATATATTGTACCTGACGGAAATTGAAAATTTGTTCCGTCCAGAGGTTTGCCTGTGCACCAATGATAAATTTCGGATCTGCGCCGGCAGGAAGTGGATTAAACTGATACGTTTTATTTAATCTTAAAGAAGCATAAACCTTCGGCTCTGTAATAACGTCGGCCTGCATGTAATCCAAATAAGCGAATTCGGTCGGACTCATCACCACGTTGTGTTTTTCTTTAGAAGCATCAATGCCATATTTTAAACCTCTCCAACTCATTACCGATGCAGTAGGCGAAACACCGCCTTCAAGAATTTCATCCCAGCCCATAAATTTCTTCCCTTTTGAAACTACAATTTGTTCTACCCGTTTTTCGAAATAAGCCTGTACCTGAGGGATGGTTTTTAAGCCTTCACGCTGCATTAAAGATTTCACCTGGTCATTCTTTTCCCAAAAATTATGCGGCGCTTCATCGCCACCCATGTGGATATATTCAAAAGGGAACAGCTTGGCAACTTGTGTAATCACAGAATCGAGAAATACATAAACTTTTTCATTTGCCGGGCAAAGGGTATTATCTACCAGCGCAAGGGGAGGAGCCCCACGGCTCCAGTCCATAATTTTCTCACCAGAGCGCACCTTATAATTTACAGCATCTGGTGTACAGGATAATTCAGGGTAAGCCGCAATAGCCGCTAAACTATGTCCGGGAACATCTATCTCAGGCATGATGTTTACAAAACGATCTTGCGCATATTGTACCAGTTCTTTAATATCTTCCTGTGTATAGAACCCGCCGTAGGTACGCGGCTCATCAGCCGTAGGCGGAATAAAATCACCAAATGTTCCGGTTTTTTTAACGCTCCAGGCACCAACTTCTGTTAATTTTGGTAAGCCTTTAATCTCTATTCTCCAACCCTCATCATCCGTCAAGTGAAGATGCAGGAGATTAAATTTGTAACGAACCATGTTATCGATAAACTGTTTTACTTCGTCTTTCGTGAAAAAGTGACGGGCAACATCAAACATTAATCCACGCCAGCCCAACTTCGGATAATCAACCACATCTACGCACGGTAACTTCCATTTCACATTTTCTACCAGTTCTTTACTTTCTATTGCTGGCGGAAACAATTGAAGTAATGATTGAACACCCCAGAAAATCCCTGCAGGTTTATTCGCCGTAATTACAATTTGAGAGGGGTTTACATTTAGTTTATAACCTTCTAAACCCAGCTGTGGATCATTCTGACTATTAAGGATCAATTTAATTGTAGGGTGATTAGCATTTGAAACTGTACTTACAAACCTGCCCGTAGCAGTTGTAATTCTGTCGGATAGGAAAGTAACACTTTGTGTTAAGCCCTCACCTTTGGCAGCCTGGATACTTACATTCTCTGGCAAGGTAAAAGTTCCGGCTTTCTTCATTAACGAAACGGGCTCGGGTATTATGGCAATTTGCGCCTGAGAAATCGTATTTTCTGCATCGCCTATTTCGGTTTCAGTTACCAGTGTTTGCGCATAGCTGCTGGCTGTAAAAATACAGCACGATAACAAAAGGAATAGTTTCTTCATTGAATATTTGAACTATAGATTAACTTAAAAAGTATAATCTGCAATTTATTAAAAATTTAGAACTTGTTGCGATTTACAGCGCTAATCTTTAATTGAGTGCTTTGCTAAGTCGATTTAGTAATTGCCTGATGTCGGTTCGGCTTTAGGATTGACGATTGCATTTATAAACGCCTCATGCAGGTTTTTGCTGAAAACACTTTGTTGATCATTCAACCTTTCAGGATGCCATTGAACGAAAAGTAGAAATGATTTTCCGGCAGGCTCCAGGCGTTCGATAGCTTCTGCAACTCCATCAGGGGAAAGGGCACTTACCACTAAGCCTTTGCCTATCCGGTCTGTACTTTGATGGTGATTGCTATTCACTAAACTACGGTCGGTCTGTACAATTTGCTTAAACCATGAGGAGGGATTGATCAGAATCTCATGATAGCGATCGCTTTTGTCGGGCATTTTAGCATGGTCAAATTTTCCCCAGGTGGCAATATCAGGAATTAAAGTTCCTCCGAAAAATACGTTCCCAACCTGGATTCCACGACAGATACCCAAAACAGGAATCTGATTTTCTTCGGTGTAAGCCAAAACCTTAAATTCAAATTCATCACGAAGTTCATCCACATCATCGGCGTGACAATAAGGATAATACTCAGGGTGATTATAGAACTTCGGGTGAACATCCTCTCCGCCAGTTAATACAACGCCCTGGCATTTGGCTATTTCTTCCAAATTATTTAGCTTATGCCCCAACTGAATCACTTCCACGCGGTTATCGTAAGATAACACCCAGTCGCGGTAAAGCGTAAACTTACTGCAATCAATTACCCCGATAATTATTTTTTCCGACATGCTAAATGGATTGACTAAATTAAAAAAAAACGCCAATGCAGGGTATGCAATGGCGTTAAATACGATTCCTTTAATGTTAATTCAGGTCTTTGTTTTTGTTGAAAACCTGATTATCTCTCGTGTTTTTCTGCACTGTAATGGCACCGAAAATAGATAATAAAAAGGCAAAGGCGTAAAATCCTTTCTCGCTTGGAAGAAGTGTAGCATTCCATAAGCCAATTACCAATAACGTAATGGTTAACAAGGTAGAAAACCAGCTTATGCCATAATAAACCTCAGTTACCGGAATGCCTTCCAGTTTATCGCGCACCGCTTTTTGCAAAGAGATAACCGCAAACAAGCCGAACATTAACACAGTGAAATAATATCCTTTTTCGTTCAAAAGCATATCAGAACGCCACAGGCCTATAATAAAGCCGATCATTCCTATGCCCAATGCCAGCCAGGATGCAGCTATAAAAGCATTTGATGGTTTTTGATTCATTTAATTAGAGTTAATTTATAGATTATTTAATAAAGGTTTGGCAATAACAACATGAAAATCTGGCCAATTGACTGCTAAACATTTTCAAGTTTTATCATCCCACGAAACAATAATACGTAAATCTTTATTATACTTTAATCCTAACTTAGTTTTATGCAGACTTTACTTACTTCGACGCAAATGCGCCAGGCTGATGAATTTACCATTGCAAATAAACCCATAGCATCAATAGATTTAATGGAGAAGGCTGCCCGGGCTTTTGTTCAAAGTTTTTTGAGAGATGAATTTGATACCAGTAAGTGTATTGCTATTTTTTGTGGAAAAGGAAATAACGGTGGAGATGGATTAGCCATTGCGCACCTGTTGCTCAATAATGGTTATTATAATATTAAGGTTTACATTGCTGATTTTAGCGGCAAACAAAGTGCAGATTTTACCATTAATTTGCAGCGTTTGGAAGAATCTCGTTGTAAGAAAGTCGTCTTAAATAATGCTGCCGATTTAAAAAGTATCAAAGCTGATATCATTATTGATGCAATTTTAGGATCAGGATTGAATAAACCTCTGGATGGAGAATATGCAGACCTCGTTACTCAAATTAATAAATCACAAAAAAAGGTTTATGCCGTTGATGTGCCTACTGGTTTTTTTGCTGAAGGAAAATTACCAGCAGACTATAATGGGATAAAAGCTTTTAAAACAATATGTTTTCAACGGCCAAAAATTAATTTTTTTATGCCGGAATCTATGCTGGCTACCGAACAGTTCGAAGTGGTTGAAATTGGATTGGATGAAGATTTTATTCAAAGGCAGAATACAGATTTTTACCTTACGGAAGAGGTTGATATTCATAGAATCATTAAACCGAGGAAATTATTTAGCCATAAAGGTACCTATGGACATGCGTTAATTATTGCTGGAAATACCAATACTATGGGCGCAGCGTTGTTAGCCTCAATGGCCTGTTTACACACAGGCGCAGGATTAGTTACTGCCTGCATTCCACAAAGTGGATTAATCGCACTTAATACGTTACTCCCGGAAGTGATGGCTTTACCGCGGGATGAATATACCAGAATTGACGATCAGGGTAGGTACGGGGCCGTTGCTATTGGTCCGGGTTTAGGCGTATCTCCGGAGAATGAACGTTTACTCGAAAGCCTGTTTGCGGTTAATAGGCCATTGATTATTGATGCTGATGGCTTGAATATGCTGGCGGAAAGAAAAGATTTAATAGAAAAGCTTCCACAGTATTCTATTTTAACGCCGCATATGAAAGAATTCGACAGGCTTTTCGGCGAACATGATAGTTGGTGGGGAAGGCTGCAAACTGCAATAGCAGAAGCTAAGCGATTGAAAATTGTGATTGTACTTAAAAACCAATTTACCTTTATCTGTTCGGCTGAAGGAAAGATATACATCAATTCAACCGGGCATCCGGCGATGGCACAAGGCGGAATGGGCGATGTTTTAACAGGTGTAATTGCAGCATTCGTTGCTCAAAAATACACTCCACTTAATGCAGCCATTTTAGGATGTTTTATTCATGGAAAAGCAGCAGGCGGGCTCGCTCATGATCACTTCGTGGTTCCGGCATCGGTGGTAGCTAAGGAAATTTCCAAAACCATTCAGCAAATGGTAATCTGATGTATTTTATGTCGTAGCTTAAAGTTGATCACTTTTGTTTATAACATAGATACATTTGTTCCAAAAACTGATCATTTGTTGTCCTCTATTTTCTAATTACGAGTAAATGTAAACGGGTAAATGTAAATATGTTGAAAAATAATAAATTCAACATTAAACACTTTTAGGAATATCTGCCTGATGTTATTCCCAATTTTTGTGAGTTTCAGGATCATAAGTGTTTCCACAATAATCTTTTTTTTATTGCTTTGGCTTATGAATTGATTGGGATTTTCAAAACCGAAAAACAATATCACTAAATTATGGAAACTAAAAAAGAGTACACCTTAAAGGAACTCATTCATGAATCTGCAGAAGATCCAAATGAAAATGACTTTTTTGAATTAGAAAAACCAGCGCTACTCGAAGTAAATTTGAGGAATCAGAAGATTATGGCTAAGGCAGGTTCAATGGTTGCCTACATCGGCAATGTCGATTTTAAGCGAGAAGGCTTGTTAAGCAAAGGTCTTGGAGGATTATTAAAGAAAGCCATTTCGGGTGAAGGTACCTCATTAATGCATGCTGCGGGTACGGGAAAACTTTACCTGGCAGATGAAGGCAAGAAAGTAAAAATCATTAAGCTTCAAAACGAATCTATCTATGTAAATGGTAACGATGTATTAGCACTTGAAGACACCATCAAGAATGAAATTAAAATGTTGAAGAGTGTGGCTGGTATGATGAGCGGGGGGCTTTTTCAGGTGAAATTATCTGGAAGCGGTTACATTGCCATTACCACGCATGGCGAACCTATTTTATTAAAAGTAAGTGCCAATCAGCCCGTTTATACGGATCCAAATGCTACTGTAGCCTGGTCGGAAAATTTATCTCCAAATATTAAAACCAACCTCACCTTCGGTTCATTTATCGGAAGAGGCAGTGGTGAATCATTTCAACTTGAATTTTTCGGCGAGGGCTGGGTTTTAGTTCAGCCATATGAAGAAGTGAAATACGTGCAGAAATAATAACTCATAAAAAAACCGGCAATTTTAGAATTGTCGGTTTTTAATTTTTTACAGTTTTTTTATTTATACACCACCCATTACAGTCAGTTTTTCCATTGTTGGATTTACACTTCCACCCATTGGCTCAAGGGTAACTGCAAAAGCCTGCGCTTCCTGTATGGTTTGCATTTTTAATAATGCCTCTCTTGAAGTGGAGTCCGTTTTGCCGAATACGCCCAAACTAACTGGTTTTCCATTTACTAAAGCCCAGAGTTGATATTCGTGTTGTGCATCTGCTTTTGGTAAATCCATCGCAAGATAGTTGATTAGGACACTTTTATCTTTCTTATTCCAGTAAACATTCATTTTCGATTGCGGACTAATTGCCTGGCCTTGCATTTTAATGGTGGCCCAGTCTTTACTCTCGTTCATTTCAACGATGTTATTTAATCCCTGGTTGGTAAATTCCAGTTTGCTAACTACGCCGGCAAATTTTTCTTTATCTAAATTTAAACTTGCAATCTGATCATGCGCATCGGTAAGCTTGCTATAGGTAATAAATAATGCAGCTGTACTGATGAGCAAAAGTGCAACACAGGCAACAAGTGCATAGCGCAAACTTCTTACTTTGATATCGCTGTTATCAAGCTTTACTATCTTTGGTTCCGCTTGTAATGGTAACTCAGCAACTGAATTCGTTTCTTCTTCTAAATAAATCCCTAACTTTTGAAATAACTTTGTTTCAACATCTGCAGGAGGTTGTACTGCATTTTGTATGGCAAATTCCTCCATTGCGTATTCAATTGCAGCAAGCTCATCCCGAATTTCCTGATGCTGCGATGCCAGTTCCTCAACTTTAAGCGTTTCTTCTGGCGATAAATCACCTAAAACGTACAGTTCAAGTACTCCAGATTCGATATATGCTTTTAAATTTTCCACGCTAATTAAAACTCCTCCTCAATTCAATAATAGCCAAACGAATGCGGGTTTTCACCGTACCCAATGGCAGATTTAACTTTTCTGCGGCCTCCACATGTGTGTAGCCCTTGTAATAAACTAAATCAAGAACGGCTTGTAAGTCCGGTTTTAGATTTTCAACAAGTTGCTTTACTCCAAGTACATCCGGATTAAAGGTTACCTTGTTTTGTTCATCAACGAAACTTACGTTATTTTCTATATCTTGGTTTTTGAGTGAATTTTTAAAATCCTTAGAACGTAATTTATCAATGGATAGATTACGGGCGATATTCATCATCCACGTAAATAATCTTCCTTTAGAATTATCGTAATGGTCGGCAGATTGCCAGATTTTGACAAAGGTCTCTTGCAATACATCTTCTGCAAGCTCTGTATGGATAATAATTCTTGAAATTACACCATAAAGGGCTGACGAATACATGCTGTACAATGTTTTTAACACAGTAGAATCTTTCGATTGCAGTGCGAGAACGAGTTCAGGTTCGGTTAGAGTTGATTTTTTTAGTGCAGTCACTTCGATTACTAAGATACAATACTGAACACATAAAGTCAAAAAATGTTTTAATATCGCATTCCCTTATGGAGTGCGATTTTTAAAACATTTTAAGAGTTATATCAGCTAATTGCTAAGCTATTCCCTCAATTGGGAAAAGGTGTTTTTCTGCATGGTAAGATGAACGTACTAAAGGTCCGCTTTCTACATATTTTAAACCTTTTGCCATGCCAGCTTCTTTATACATGGCAAATTGATCAGGGTGAATCCAGTCTACTACCGGGTGGTGATTGCGGGTTGGCTGTAAATACTGACCTAAAGTTAAAATGTGCACACCATTGGCAACAAGATCATCCATCGCTTCGAAAATATCATCTTCAGTTTCTCCTAATCCAAGCATAATGCCTGTTTTGGTTCTCAATCCGAATTCAGAGATTCTTTTTAAAGCCTCCAGACTTCTGTCATATTTGGCTTGAATCCTTACCTGCCTGGTTAAGCGTTTAACCGTTTCCATATTATGCGAAACCACTTCAGGTCGTTCTTCCAATACACGGTATAAGTTATCCCACTGGCCTTTAAAATCTGGAATCAAAGTTTCTAATGTTGTAATCGGGCTCTCCCTGCGAATGGCTTGTAACGTTTCTGCCCAAATAATTGAGCCACCATCTTTTAAATCATCGCGATCTACCGAAGTAATTACACAATGTTTAACGCCCATTAATCGTACTGAATCTGCAATACGATCAGGTTCACCAGCATCAACCGCTAAAGGGCGGCCAGTGGCTACAGCACAGAATGAGCAGCTTCTGGTACAGATATTTCCAAGAATCATGAATGTTGCAGTACCTGCGCCCCAGCATTCGCCCATATTCGGACAGTTGCCACTTTCACAAATGGTATGGAGCTTATGCGTATCAACCAAACTGCGCACTTGAGCATATTCTTTGCCCACTGGCAATTTAACACGTAACCAATCCGGCTTACGTTTAACTTCAGTTACAGCAGGTACTACTGGTAAATCAATCATAGGACAAAGTTAAACAATCCGCGGCAAAAGTTCGAACGTTAAAATGTTTGGTACTTGTAATAAAATAAAGTTTTAAAAGATCAGGCAAAGAAAAGATACAAAGTTCCTGGTCACTTTAAAAAGCCTTTTGCCTGATCCAAAAACCGTCCGCCTGTTTCCTTAAGTGTTTTCGTGCTTCTTTTTGCCTTCGAAGTGTAGCTGCTCACGGCATTAGAAAGTTGCTTCACTTTTTCTATTCCAGAAACAATTTCTTTGGCATGTGGAATACCATTATCGATCATAACTTTTTGCCAATTAATCTTTGCCAGTATCGCTACCATATATTTGATGCCAATTTTAGCCATGAAAGCTTTGTTATAAACACTTTTCAGCGCACCATCCGGATCGTTGTTTTTTTGATAATCGATTGTTTTTTTGATCGCTTCCCGCTCATCGTCAGATAGCAAATTACTTTTCTTAAGTTGTTCCAAAGCTATAATTGCCTTTTCCGGATGGTTCCTTTTAAGATTAAGATAAGTATCTATTGCCAACGTAAGCTCATTTTGCAGTCCAAGCGTGTTCATGTCTTTCAAAAAGAGTTCGAAATCTTCTAATGATCTTTCCTCATCAATTTTTCGAGTCATGCGCATCCTGTCAAATCCTCTGAACAAATAGTTCATGCTATGAAAAGCGATATGCGTTTGTTCATCACTTAAATGGCTCCAGCCGAAAAATGCTTTAGTATAAGGAAGGGGAATTTGCTCGTTTTTATCTAACCATTTGATGTTTCTGGTTAAACCCTCTTCTGATAAATAATATAAGTTATTGCTAAAGAAAAGAAATCCTCTTATAAATTCCAGCAAGGTTTTAACTTCACCATCTTTGAGTTTTTCAGGCTCAGTTTTGGAACATTCGTAAAGTGCGATGGGCTGTCCGAGATCCCGTGTTGTTAATACGGCTACACTTAAAGCGGCGTGTTCTATGTTTTGGTTATTGATTTTATTCTTGTCAGGATAAAAAGACTCTGCCGCTATTTTGCCCGTTTTCATGGCAATCATTCCATCTACCAAAGTTGGGAAAACATCTTCATCCGTTTCTTTTACAAAGCTTTTTACCGATCTGTATTCCTGATAAAGTTTTAAGGCTTCAAAAACTGAAATTTGGTCTTTACTATTGGGATTGATAGACTTTAAAGTACGTACGGTGCTTTCGGCTTGTTTAGAGAACTTCTGGTATTCGGGAAAAGTTGTGTCCCGGATTGCAGCAGACCGAATAGCCAGCTTTGCATATTTATAGAAAACGATTTTATCATAATTTAAATTTTCATTAAGTTTTACCTGATCAAGTTCAAGCATCATCTGATCGGTTTTTTCACCGCCGCAGCTGGTCAGCAAAAAGAATATTATCAGAAGCGTTAAATTTCTTATTTTCATAATAAGCTAAAGTATAGGTTTAAGCGCTTAATTTATAAGATCGGAAAAGTTTAAATAAAGCTGGTAGCTGATCACATAATTTCACATCTCTGTCGGTTTTATTTCATTATCCGGTCCGAAAGATAATTTTTAGCCATAAAATTTATAATTTTAGGCGAATGTTTTATGCAAGATTACCTTAGGCTTCGTTCAAATCTATAGGTTTACCTGAAAATACTTTAACCAAAAAAAGATTTATGAGCGCTATTTGTAAGTTTTTAATGTTGCTTTAATGTCGTTTTTAATATGATGCGTATAGAAAGCAATATTTGGTTTAAACTTTGTGCTGCGATGTTGGTTTATAGCATGGAAATGTTTACTAACTCCAGGTTTTAATCTGTCATAATTCGTTGTATGTTTAAAATGATTCTAAATTTGTAACTCCTTTAATATAAAATGACAAAAAAGAAAAAGACAGTTGGCAAAACTGACGCAGATGTGATTCTAATTGGCGCTGGTATCATGAGCGCAACCCTTGGTGTTTTATTAAAAGAGTTAGAGCCCGATTTAAGTATAGAAATTTATGAAAGACTAGACATTGCAGCAGCTGAAAGTTCTGATGCCTGGAATAATGCTGGCACCGGTCATTCGGCTTTTTGCGAATTAAATTATACCCCAGAAAAGGCCGATGGTACTGTTGAAACGAAGAAGGCAGTTCAGATTGCCGAACATTTCGAGGTGTCTAAACAGTTTTGGTCCTATCTGATCGAAAAGGGATTGGTTTCGAGCCCCTCGAATTTCATTCGTAAAATTCCTCATATGAGTTTTGTTTGGGGCGAAAAGAATGTATCGTACCTTAGAAAGCGTTATGATGCATTGCAGAAATGCAATTTGTTTAGCGATATGGAATATACCGAAGATGCAAAAGTAATTGACAACTGGGCCCCATTAATTATGGACGGGCGCAAGAAAGATGAAAAAGTTGCAGCTACGAAGATGGATTTAGGAACTGACGTTAATTTCGGTTCTTTGACCCGCGATATGTTCAATCACCTAAAGGAACAAAAGAATGTTAATCTTTATTTCAATCATGAAATTCGTGATCTGAAAAAAAATAAAGACGGCAACTGGATTATTAAAGTAAAAGATTTAGAGACCAATGAAACCCGTAAACGGGTAGCGAGATTTATATTTATAGGTGCCGGGGGAGGTTCGTTACCACTATTGGAGAAATCTGGAATCCCGGAAGGAAAAGGTTTTGGAGGATTTCCTGTAAGTGGCCAATGGCTGAAATGTACCAATGATGAAATTATAGCTAAACACCATGCAAAGGTTTATGGTAAAGCAGCTGTTGGCGCACCACCAATGTCGGTTCCGCATTTGGATACCAGAATGATCAATGGTAAGCAAGCATTGCTTTTTGGTCCTTATGCAGGTTTTTCTACGAAATTCCTTAAAAACGGATCATTCCTCGATCTCCCAAAATCTATTAAATTCAACAATATACGCCCGATGATTTCGGCTGGATTACATAACCTGGATTTGACTAAATATCTGATCGAACAGGTAAGACAATCTCCGGAAGACAGGTTGGAAGCCTTGAAAGAATATTTACCTACAGCAGAATTAAAAGACTGGGAACTTGAATATGCCGGACAAAGGGTACAGGTGATTAAAAAGGATGAGAAAAAAGGCGGTGTTCTGGAATTTGGAACAGAAGTGGTAAGCGCAGGAGATGGATCTATTGCGGCTTTACTTGGCGCATCACCAGGAGCTTCTACTGCAGTTTCTATCATGCTCGAATTGCTTGGCCGTTGCTTTAAAGAAGATTTAGCTACAGACGAATGGCAAAATAAGATCAAAGAAATGATTCCCACGTACGGGCAAGAATTGGCTAATGATACTGCGCTTAGCAAAACAACCAGAGAAAGAACATCAAGGGTACTTGAAATAGAAAAGGTTTAAACTGGACTGGAGAAATGGAGTAATAAAAAAGGACATGAAAATAAATTCATGTCCTTTTTTTGTATCGTTGATATTATTGTTAGGCAGCAATTACTTCTGCAACTTCTTCTGCAGAGATATCACTATGTGATGCTTCCAAAACACAGTCGCCATTTTTGATCAATAAAATCTGCGGAGATTGATGTGCCACATTAAAAACCTCAGCAACTGAATTTGAGATTTCCCGGTAGCTGATTAAGTCTAAAAAGTAAAGTTTTGTATCTTCAGGAATCACTTCCCAGTTAAATTCGAAATTTCTTTTTGCCATCATCGAAATAGAGCAACGTGTACTGTGCTTGAAAATCAAGCTATAGCCGTTATCATTTTTAATTTCGTTTAACTGATCCAGCGATGTTAAATTAACCCAAGTCATAGTAGATATTGTTTATAGGCACAACAGTTGCATTGAACATAATGTTCTGCAAATGACGTAAAAATGAATATTGAAAAGTTTTGAAGATTAGTTCCTTCTGCGTTTGCCTTCAGGGTATGAACTGTAAGCCGGACAAAGTTTTGAAGAACATGATTCTAAAATGGTAATGGTGCTAAACACCGCCAAGAGTAAGATGGCTACTTTTTTCATTAGACGTTAATTTAATGGACTAAGGTACAAATAGTTTACTAAAAAACAAGCTAAATATTTGCAGATAGATCTGCCATTTTGATAGCTGTAATTGCCGCTTCATCTCCTTTATTGCCATGTTTACCACCTGCACGATCTTGAGCCTGTTCTAAATTATTGGTGGTTAATACACCAAAAATAACTGGTTTACTGTATTTAATCCCTACATTGGTTACGCCCTGGGCTACAGCATCACAAATAAAATCGAAGTGCCTGGTGTCACCTTGAATTACACAACCCAGGCAAATTACGGCATCAATATCACTTCTTTTACTTAATAATATTTCGGCACCACCAGTCAACTCAAAACTCCCTGGAACAGGTAAAGAAATGATGTTTTCTTCCTTTACACCGTTTTCTAACAATGTTTTTAAAGCACCGTTATACAGTGCGCCTGTAATTTCGGCATTCCATTCTGCAACAATAATTCCGAATTTATAGTTTGCACCATTAGGTACAGTAGTGTGAGAGAAATCTGAAAGATTTTTTAGTTGTGTTGACATGCAACAAAGATAACGCTAAGCTTCGAATGTTGGAAGCATAAATGTTTAACGGTTGTAAGTTTTAATCAGATTAACTGAATGCCGCTATAAGTCGCGCCGACCGGGATTACTTTTTCACCTATCCAGATCTGACTGCGATCGAACTTTGAGATTTGATTCTTCGCAACAATGAAGGCGCGGTGGCACCTGATAAATTCTTTTTTTGGCAATAGTTCAGCGAGGTCATTTATGGTAATTCTCGAACTCAGCAACTTATCCTTCAAGTGTATTTGGGTATAGTTTCCGGATGCCTCTACATAGAGAATATCAAGCAATTCTACTTTAACTTGTTCGTAACCATCCTTAATAAAAATGTGTGCTGCCTTAGTTTCCGACTTTTGGTTTCTGAGGTTGTAGAGTTCTTGTGCCTTATTGCAAGCCTTTAAGAAACGGGAAAGGGAAAAAGGCTTTAATAAATAATCAATCGCATCCAGTTCAAAACTCTGCACTGCATGTTCCGTATAGGCAGTGGTAAAAATTACCATTGGCGGATTGCTTAAGCTTTTCAGAAAATCAATGCCGCTGATATCTGGCATCTTAATGTCCAGAAAAATTAAATCAACCTTGTTGTGCTGCAAAAAGCTGATGGCCATGAAAGCATCTGTAAAGGTTTCTACAAGATCTAAAAAAGGAACCTTTGCCGCATGAGATTTTACAATATCCAGCGCAATCGGTTCATCATCTATGGCAATCGCGATCATCTTTTAATTATTCAAAGCAGCAATATAAGGATTAGATTAATCCAATTGTAAGGTTAAATGAACAAAAAACTCTTTTGCGGTCTCGCGGATGATCAGCTCATGTTTTCCGTAGTAAAGCAAGGATAACCTTTGTTTTACATTCTCCAGTCCGATACCGCTTTTTAGTTTTTCCGGATCATGATCCGCCTTTGTATAAATGCTATTGCTGATGTCAAAATACAAGGTGCTTTCTTTAGTCTGTAGCGTAATCTTGATGTAAGAAGGCTGCTGCAAACTGATTCCATGTTTAAATGCATTTTCGATAAAGGGAATTAAAAGCATAGGCGTAATCTGTAAATGATTAATTTGCTCATCGATATGGGTGTCAATCTTAATATCACCCGAGCGGGAGGTTCGCAATTTTTGCAGATCGATATAATTATTAAGGTATTCCACTTCGCGGGTGAGCGAAATTTTATCCTGTGTATTTTCGTGAAGCATGAATCGCATCATATCGCCCAGTTTCTGAATCCCTTCGCCGGTTCTTTCTGCATTTTCCTGCAAAGCAGTACCAAATAAGGTATTTAAGGCGTTGAAAAGAAAGTGTGGGTTAATCTGAGATTTCAGGAAATTCAAACTTGCATCTGATTTGCCCAATTCGGTTTTCAGCATCTGGATTTCTGTTTGCTTCTCGAACTTATTTTTATAAATATACCAGGCAAAAGGGGTAGCTATACAAATCATACAAATCGAAGTTAGAATTAATGCAATTGGTATAGCAGGCCCGTTGCGCATAAAAACGATTAGCAGCAAGAGCAATAAAAGACAAATCAATGCTGTTAAAGCTGTATTTCCCCAAAAATAACGACCAAACTTTTTTCCAGATTTACGGAGATTAGGGATGATATAATAGATGGAAAAAAAAGTAAAAGCAATATTAACCGGCGGTGCAATTACCCAAACTACCACAATTTCATAATCGCGTGTAGGCGAAAATACAACAGCAAACACCATCATTGTAATTAGCCAGATTTTTATAGAAGTGAAAATCTCCATAAAAATACTTTTGTTGTAATGCTTCAAAAAGGATATCTTTTCTAACAATGGAAGTCCTTTTTCACTGAAATATGCATAAATATTAAAAAGAAGATAAAGGAGGAAGATATAAGTAAATGCTTCGCCGAATAAAATATCGTAACCATGGCCTATATTATCATCTTCTACCAATCGATCGGCTTGCGAATAGGTATTTGCCACCATCCAAATAACGATAGAGCATGCCGTAATTAATACCGTGAGGATTATATTTAAGGTAATGTTGTTCTTTTTGGCAAGTTGTGGCATAAAGCAAAAATTAATCAGTAAAAAACTGATGTAAAGAATGCTTATTTTAAAAACTTCTGGAAGAAAGAAATTTCTTACTACGCTATAGTCAAGATTTTGTTCGGTAAAACGATAAGCATTACCTGTTCCATAACTGGTAGAAGTGCAAATACCAATCAATGCTAATATGTAAAGTGTAGTTGAAATCCAGAATTCCAGCTGGTTAATGTTTTTTGCCTTTGAATTGGCAACGTTTTTTGATAAGACGTACATATTGATTTTTATATACCACAATGCTACAAAGACTTCTTTATTTGAAAGTTAAAATGTGATGGATAGCTAAAAAAATGTGATGAACGTTAGATTTTCCGTTTAATGGAGATAAAGATATAAATACGAGTATTTCATGATCGCATTCAATATTCACTTATTATCTTTGAGCACAAAAACATTCACTCAATTAAAATTCAATCATTCACTAATTTAATCATTCATTAATTCAATACGCACATGATCGTTTACGGAATCCCAAACTGCAACACTGTAAAAAAATCGCTCGATTGGTTAAAGGCAAATCATATTGATTTTGAATTTCATGATTTCAAGAAAAAAGGAATTACGCCGGAAAAACTGAATCAATGGTGTGATACTTTTGGTTGGGAAACCGTGCTTAACCGCAAAGGTTTAACCTGGAAAAAATTAACTAAAGAGGAGCAGGCAAATATCGACAATCAGAAAAAGGCCGTTGCCTACCTGGTGGAAAACACCAGTGCCATTAAACGCCCGATTATTGAAAAGGGTGACAATGCCATCTTAATTTCCTTTGATGAATCGCTTTATAGTCAAACACTAGCTTAACTCGATTGTTCTAATGTTAAAGTTTGTTAAATGCAGGCTTTAAATCCTTTACTCATTTACTTTTGACCTATGTATAAGCTGATCATCTTTTTTCTCCTCGCCCTGCCTTTCGGCGTGTTTGCGCAAACCGTAACTACAGGTACTGTATTTGATTACTCCAAAAAAACAATATCCTTACCTGGTGTTTCTGTTCGCAACATCAACAGTAAGAAAACAACTGTTACAAATAGAGAAGGTAAATACACCATTGCAGCTACTGTAGGCGATTTAATTGAATTTTCAGCAGTTGGTTACCACACTGATACTTTATATCTGACCAACTTACTAAATCGGACAATCTATTTGCCGGTAAAATCTAATAGCCTGGCCGATGTTGATGTGAGAGGAGTGAGAATGAATAGCCAGATTACCGATGCCAAAGATCCGCTGGCAGAAAAATATACCTTATTAAATACAGGGGGAAACCTCCAGCGAAAAAGGATGACCGACAAAGTTGGAGGTTTAAATTTGAATCTTGGTTATGGTAAATACAAAAGACAGCAACGAAAAGAAGCAGAACTTGAGGAGAAAGACATGTATATGGAAGAAATTGATGCGAACTTTAGTGAGAAGGCCGTTACCGAATTAACCAAATTGCAAGGTGAGGAACTGAAGAACTTTATGATCATTTATCGTCCTTCTGTTGAGCTGGTAAAAGCCGAAAGACCGTATCGTTACAATTATTATATCTCCAGGGCATTTGTTGCCTGGCAAAAACTTACGCCACAGCAGAAAAAGCTGCAGGATTTACCGAAATTGAAGGTGAATTAAGTCTAGTTTCTATTTCTCGGGTAACATTATAAGCACATATGTCGTCATAGGTGCTTATTCTTTATATTTACATCCGCAATACAACTTATTAACATGAAAATAACCAAACTAATCGCTTTATGCGCGCTTAGTTGTGCTTCTGCATTGTCTGCTTTTGCGCAACAGGCTGCTCCTGTATCAAATTACAATTCGGCCGATGCTTTCGGGCCATTATTCTACACTCAAAATGGTAACGAATATCGTTCTGCAAATGGTGCTCCGGGAGCAAAATACTGGCAGAACCGCGTAGATTATAACATTACAGCCAATCTTGATGAAACTCAAAATCTGGTTACCGGTTCAGTTACTTTAACGTATAAAAATAATAGTCCTGATCAATTGCCATATTTATGGTTACAGCTGGATCAAAATACGTTTAAAGAGGATTCCCGTGGTAAGCAGATTACGCCATCGCAAAGCCGTTATGGTGCACAGGGTGAGAAATTTGCCGGTGGCTACGAAATTAAAAAAGTAATTGTATCGAAAAAGTCGGGAGATGTAAAGTTTACTTCATTAATTGAGGATACCAGAATGCAGATTCGTTTAGATCAGCCTTTAGCTGCGAACGGCGATGTAATAACTGTTAAGATTGATTATTCTTATGTGGTACCCAAAGAAGGATCGGACAGAACCGGACATTTGACCACCAAAAACGGCGAAATTTTTGCCATTGCCCAATGGTTTCCCCGGATGTGTGTTTATGATGATGTAATTGGCTGGAATACCTTGCCTTATTGGGGTGGCGGTGAATTTTACTGTGAATACGGAGACATCAACTTCGCCATTACTGCGCCTGCAAGTCACATCGTAATGGGATCCGGAGAGTTGTTAAACCCTGCAGAAGTGTTCACGCCAGAACAGTTAAAAAGATGGAATACCGCAAAAAACAGTGATGAAACCGTACACATTCGTTCAGAAGCTGAAGTGACCGACCCTAAATCTCGTCCTGCGAAGGATAAATTAACCTGGAAATATAAAATTATCAATGCACGTGATGCGGCCTGGGCTTCTTCAAAAGCTTTTGTTTTGGATGCTGCAAGAATTAATCTGCCAAGTGGTAAAAAATCTTTAGCTGTTTCTGCGCAACCTGTAGAAAGTAACGGCACAGATGCTTATGGAAGAGGAGTGGAGTATGTGAAAACAACAATTGAGCATTACTCTACAAAATGGTTCGAATATCCATATCCAATGGCCGTTAATGTGGCCACCAATATTGGCGGTATGGAATATCCAGGCATTGTATTTTGCGGATGGAAAGCTAAAAAAGGTAGTGCCTGGGGTGTAATCGATCACGAATTCGGACATACCTGGTTTCCGATGATTTTGGGTTCCAACGAACGTAAATTTGGCTGGATGGATGAAGGTTTTAATACGTTCATTAATGGAATTTCTGCTAAGAATTTCAATAACGGAGAGTATAAAGGCCGTGCTGCAGATATGAATGCAATCGGAAAACAAGTGATTGGTAATCCTAGATTTGAAAATATTATGCTGATGCCCGATGGAATGACGGAAGCAAACATCGGGATTAATTTATACGCTAAACCAGGCTGGGGATTAAATATTTTAAGGGAGCAAATTCTTGGCGAAGATCGTTTTGACTATGCCTTCCGCCAGTATATTAAAAACTGGGCATTCAAGCACCCCACACCATTTGATTTTTTCCGTTCGATGGAAAACGGCGCAGGCGAAGATTTAGCCTGGTTTTGGAAAAGCTGGTTCCTCAATAGCTGGAAGATGGATCAGGCAATTGCCTCTGTTCAGGATGTTAAAACTGATGGTAAACTTACTGCTTATAATATCAAAGTACTAAACCTTGAAAAAATGCCGATGCCTATCATTTTACAGGTAAAAACAAAAAGTGGCAAAACTGATCTGATCAAACTGCCTGTTGACGTTTGGATGAAAAATTCTACCTGGGTAGTGCGTTATCCAACAACTGAAGAAGTGGTTTCCGTAACCTTAGATCCAAACAAAGTTTTACCTGATAGCAATCCGGACAACAATACCTGGACTGCCGGATCTAATTAAGATTTAAGAAACTTAATAGGAGGAGATTTCCAATTTTCTTCTTTGTCTGTCACACCAAACTCGTCAGAATGCTTTAAATTTAAGTATTTCTTCCGCAAGTTTGGTGTGACATTTTGGTTCTAAGACTTTTTGTTTATTGCAATCTCGCTACACTTCCATATTTTGAAATTTATAGATTCGCTGCATAAAATATGATAAATATGGAAAAGAATCCTTTAGAAATAAGCAACCCGAATGGTATTTACGATCCCCGTGCTCATGCTTATTCGCACGTGGCAGCTGTTCAGGCGGCAGATTTATTGGTTTTTGTAGCTGGACAGGGTGGAAGCAGAACAGATGGCATTCTGAGTGACGACTTCCGGAAACAGGTAAAAATTGTGTTTGAGAATATTGAAATTGCATTGGCCAGTAAGGGTTTGGAAATGAATCAAATTGCGAAATTAACCACGCTTGTAGTAGATTATGACGATGAAAAGCATGAAATCCTCATCGAAGAATCTACCAGAATCTGGCCTGACTTAAAATTTCCGGTAAATACTTTAATCCCGGTTTCCAGATTGGCGCTCAAAGGGATGCTTATTGAAATAGATGCAACGGCAGTAAAAGGCTAATAATATGAAACCAGAAGATCAGGAACGCAAAAATGTCTTCAAGGTTTATGATGAAATTTCAGACTGGTTTTCGAAGAACCGCGATACTGGTTTGTCAGAGAAAAAATATCTTGATGAGCTACTTAAATTGATTCCGGCTAGCGGGGAAATATTAGATCTTGGCTGCGGAAACGGTAAACCAATACTGCAATATCTTAATGATTTCGGATTAAAGGTGTAGATGCAAGCGAGAAGATGTTGGATTTGGCTCGAATAAACTTTACTGATCAGACTTTTATTTTAGAAGATATGCGCAATCTGCATTTAGATAGGAAGTTTGACGCAATTATCGCCTGGCATAGTTTTTTCCATTTGCCTGTTACTGATCAGCGTAAAATGTTCCATGTATTTGCAAATCACCTGCAGCAGAATGGCATTTTAATGTTTACCTCCGGCACTGAAGAAGGTGAAGCCTGGGGATTTATTGGTGGTCAGCATTTGCATCATGCTTCGCTGGATACAGAAGAGTACCGGTCAATTCTAACGGAAAACAACTTTGTCATCTTGAAACATTGTATTCACGATGAAAGCTGTGGTGGTGCAACTGTTTGGATGGCGCAATATAATCGACAATAATTTTACAATTTAATTTATCTTTGTGTTATGGCAGAAACGCAAAAGAACAATCCTTTACATGGTATTACACTCGAGAAAATTGTAACTGATTTGCAGGTTCACTACGGTTGGGAGAAACTGGGTTCTTTAATCAGGATTGACTGTTTTACCAATAATCAAAGTATTAAATCGAGCTTAAATTTTCTGAGAAGAATGCCCTGGGCACGTAAAAAAGTAGAAGATCTGTTTTTGGAAACCTTTCATAAATAGTAGTTACCGTTCAAATGCCTTTTCTAATCCTTGCCTTAAATCGAACAATAACCATTGTTTATTTCTGACTTCAGCCTGCTTTGATTTGAGTAACTGAATGAAATCTTTTACCCCAATTTCTTCGTTCCCATTACCATGAATCAGCACGATGCTCCCCGCATTTGGTTGTTGCCCTTTTGCCAGCCAGGCATCGCTGCCAATTGGAATCAATCCGTAAGCCGTTATCTTATCCACCACACTTTTATCTGATACCAGCCCCGGAAATCTAAAAAACACTGATGGGGTTAATCCATTTTTAAGCATCAGTTTCTCGTTTTCTAAAACCTCAATATCCAGCTTGGTTCCGGGCGCTAATAAAAAGTTTTCTGCTAAAGGCAAGCTGTTCACCTCATGATTATAGGAGTGGTTGATCCAGGTAATATTTAGTTCCTTTTTATCAACCAGGCTTTTCAGCCAGTTTAAATCGTCCTGATGTTTCAACATCCATTTTCCTGAAACAGAAATTGCTAAAGGTGCAGGCTGTTCTGTTTTATTAAATTCATCAAAAACAGATTGAAAAATAATCCGGTCTAAGTTTTTATGTGAAGGACATAAATCAATGGTTAATGTAATTCCTCTTTCTCCCGGGATGGCGTGATCAATGCCCGCATTCTGCAACTGCAAATCTTTCGCTGCCGCTGTTTCCAAAGATTTAACATAAGGACTGTTGTGGAAAATAGCCAAAACGTTCGGCCATGCTAGGCTACTTATAGTATAGCGACTGGCGAGATCAACTTTCGTATTTAAGGTTGCGGGATCTACCAGCAGGAAATATTTTTGATTATCATTGGTAAAACTTCTGATGGCAATTGACCTGGACGTGCCACCCGATGCGATATAAAAGTTGGGTTTATAATTTCTAATGTTACTGAAAGGTTGCGCAAAAGTGATGGAATAAGACAACAGAAAAGCTAAGGAAACCAATTGTGAAAATCTTGTTGCAGTCATCATTCCTGATTTGAAATCTTTCTAATTTAGTTCAAAAATTTTATCTTTACGAATAGGCAATGGACAAAGAAAAGCTAAAATTATGGTTTAAACGTGTAGGCCTGTTCGGGTTTTTATTCTTTTTAATTAAAGGATTAATCTGGCTGGTTGTCTTCTACTTTATTGGGAAGAATGTTACTTAAATGTGAATAACATATTGGCCAGAAAGTTCCATACAAATACGATCACAATTGCGAAAAACTTCGCTACATAGAAGTTTGTTCCGTTTTTTCGCTGATGAAAAAGGTAGATGATGAAAGTATTTAAACCCAGTCCGATTAAGCTCACCACCAAAAATTTTCCAAATTCCGTTCCCCAGTGCATGTTCTTACTTTGGAAAGTCCAGATGCGGTTTATTAAATAGTTATTGGTTACTGCAAGGGAAAAGCCTATGGCATTGGCCAAGTATTTATTAACCTTTATTTTTTCTTTGAACAGCCAGGTTGCGCCAAAATCTATCGCCATGCCGAGCAGACCTGTCAATCCAAATTTTATGATGCGGAAAAATACGTCCATGTTAATGCAGTTTAACCAAATAGAAATGTTCTAAAACCTGAGGGCGCGTTTTTGCGTTTAAGAATTTGCCAGTCAATTTTGTAGTATGGAAATATTCGAACGACTTTAAAACTTCAGCGCCGTATTCACGCTTTAATCGGGGTAATTCTGCTTCTGGCACATAAATAACCAAATTTTGCTCCTGTTTAACCTTGTCTAAATCCTCATAATTATGCAGGTATTTTACTTCGCCCGGTGCATAAAAGTCAAATGAAAAAGCATCAATGTAATTCAATACGGCAGGTTTTGCTGTAGGATAATTTTTCTTCAACCACTCACCGGCAATGCCTCCCGACTGATATTTCATGATCGCAGGGTAGAAAAAGATGAAAAGGAAAAGCATCAGGCCTACTGAAACAAACACACTTCTAGCAATAATAGTTTCCAGTTTCACTCCTTTGAATAAGATAAAGGAGCTCGCTAAAACCACCAGTAGCATTCCAATTATGATGTAGGGATGATCAAATCCGTAGCTCAGACTTAAGACTGAAAGCAGTGCAACAACAAGGATGGCCAATGCATTTTGCACTTTGAAAAAGATCTTCAGGTTTTGGCCTTCCAGCTTTTTCAAATAAAGTGCCGTAATAATCGAAAATTGAGGAAAGATGATCAGGATATAATGTGGCAGTTGAAATTTTGACAGGGAGAAGATTAAAAATGTAACGGCAGCACTTGCCCAAATCATCACGCTTTCTGGTGCTAAACTTATTCTGTTCTTCTTCTTAAAAAGGTTAATGGCTGCGGTATAAAACAAAACCGACCAGGGTAAGAAAGCCCAAAGCGTGGTATGAAGGAAAAAAGAAATATCACCTTTACCTTTAATTGGTCCGTTATTAAAAAATCGACCAAACTGGCTATCCCAAAAGAAGAACTTTAAACCTGAAACACCTGTTCTGCTAAACACAATTTTCTCAGGATGGAGATCAAACTGTGTATATAATGAGTAAAGTTCGGGAGTGATAAATACGAAAATCAGTATAATCGCAATCCACCATTTTGGTTGCCATAACTGTTTATATTGCTTAGTAAATAACCAATAAATGATAAAACCTGCAAATACTGGAATTAACACAAAAATACCTTTGATCAGAATGGCACATGCGGCAAAGAATGAGCCTGCTATGATTTGTAAAAAGGATCCCTTGTGTGCTTTATAATAATGATAGATGGAGGCAAGGGTGAAAGTGGTGATATAAATTTCAGCCCTGACATCAAAAGTTGAGGTGATGATGTGGAGTGCACTTAAAAGGATTACTGAAGAAATCAATCCAGTTTTTTCATCGTAAATATCTTTCGCCAGTTTATAGAGGTACCAGGCACCAAGTAAGCCAAAAAGGAAGGATGGCAACTTATAGGCAAATGCAGAAATGCCGAAAATTTTGAAAGATGCTGCCGTAATCCAGAAAGTTAAATGGGGCTTGTCTAGCCAGTCGGCTCCCCGTCCGTAAAGGTTAAACCAATCCTGGAAAAGGATGATGTTTTTCGACATGGAAGCATACAGTGCGCCATCGGGTTCCATTACGCTTCCAAATAATGCAGGGATACTCGCCAGCGCAAGTAAAACGATGAGGAGTTTATACAGTGTTGTGTCCTTTAAATTCATTTTGATTCGAACAAATATGAGCAAAAAAAAGTCAAATTTCTTCAACGTTTCCGATTAACAAAGGCAAAGCCTTATCTTTGAGGCATGACAAAGTTATCGGTTAACATCAATAAAATTGCTACACTTCGCAATAGCCGCGGGGGTAATAATCCTGATTTAGTTAAGGTTGCATTAGATTGCGAACGGTTCGGTGCGCAGGGAATTACGGTGCATCCACGCCCGGATGAGCGTCACATCAGGTATCAGGATGTGTACGATTTAAAAGCAGCAATTGCGACCGAATTTAACATTGAAGGCAATTGCCGTGAAGATAAATTTGTGGATTTGGTTTTGGCGAACACACCTGCCCAGGTTACTTTAGTGCCAGATGCTGACGGTCAGATTACTTCTAATCATGGCTGGGACACTATTAAACATAAGGATTATTTGAAAGAGATGGTCGCTGTTTTTCAGAAGGAAGGCATTAGGGTTTCCATTTTCGTAGATCCTGTGGTGGATATGGTAGAAGCTGCAGTTGAAACCGGGACGGATAGAATTGAGTTATACACTGAAGCCTATGCGCATAATTACTATGCAGATCGTGAAAAAGCGATCGTCAACTATATTGCAGCAGCCCATCATGCAAACAGACTGGGCTTAGGCATCAATGCAGGTCATGATTTGGATTTACATAACCTTCATTATTTCACCCAAAGTATTCCTGGCTTATTGGAAGTTTCAATCGGCCATGCTTTAATTAGTGATGCGCTTTACCTGGGATTGGAAACTACAATTCAGAAATATTTGCAACAGCTTTCTTAGGTGAGCTGAAAGTCTAAAGCAAAAAGACTAAAGCGCCCTTTCCCTGTTGTCATTTCAATGCTCAGGCAATAGATCTTGATACCTGATACTATATACTTGCTACTAAATACCTGATACTATTTCAATGTTAAAAGGAATTCTCCTTGTTTTTTTTGGTGCCTGTAGCTTTGGCATTCTCTCTACCTTTGTCAAGCTTGCTTATCATGAAGGTTACACTTTAGGCGATGTAACGGGTGCGCAAGCGTTTTTCGGAGCTGTTATTTTGTGGACGTTATTTTTCTTTCAAAGCAGAACATCAGCTTACAAAGCGAAGGAGATTGAAATCGTCACACCCTGGTGGAAAATGGTGCTTGCCGGAACCTGTACCGGGCTTGTTAGCGTTTTTTACTATCAGTGCGTAAAGCTGGTTCCGAATTCTGTAGCAATTATTTTGTTGATGCAGTTTATCTGGATGAGCATTTTGCTTGAATTTCTGATTTTTAAAAAGAGGCCTTCGGGAATACAATTGGCTGCAATCTTACTGGTTTTAAGTGGAACGGTATTAGCCAGTGGAATGGTAGAAACCAGTATCTCATCAATAAACCTCACTGGCATTGGCTTTGGTTTAT
>JAZBLX010000013.1:0-135376 GCA_037033465.1 Bacteroidota bacterium
TGCCAATAAACCAACCTTTTATTCTGCGGTAGGTTATAAATTCAATTTTGGAACGGGTATGGATGCCATTAGCATTGAGCCAAAAGGCGTTTTCAGAGGGATTAAAAATTATGATAACCTTTGGGATGCAGGTATAAACGCAAATTTTGCTAATGATAAATTGTATGTGATGGCGATGTACCATAACACGCAAAATGCCACTATTGGTTTTGGTATGAATTATAAATCATCACTATATTTTATGGCTTATTACAATACAGCTACTTCTGCAATTAGTGGTTATACTAATGGCGATTTTGAAGTAAATATCAGGGTGAATATCGGGAAAAAGCCATAGCCCCCTATCTGCCTGGCGGTGCCTTTCCACTGATGGGGAATGCGTGTAAAGAATTTTTCGCGGCTAGCAATTGAAACTAATATTAAAATATAGGTCCTGAATCAAGTTCAGGAAGACGACCGATGGGAATAGCGAAACGCTAAGACCAGTATTTTATTCTTCAATGGAGATTGCTTCAGCACATGAAAAATCTGCTGAAGCAATGACGGATTTTTTGAGGGGATGTACTAACCGAATCGTTGTGCTGAATTTAGTTTAGCACCTATTGAAGTTAGATCCTAAGCCAAGTTCAGCCAGACGACCGCTTTAACCCACCGTTCTTGGAATGACGTAATAAAAAAGTTCGGTGTTAAATGAAGGCAGTAGGCAAAAACGCAGGGATTCTTCGCTGCGCTCTGAATGACAACCGCTATGGCCGCCCTGCTACCGGCCTCGGAAATGATGGAAGGAGAAAACCTTTACTGTTTAACTATAACGCTCATGGTTCAAAGGTATCTCCCTGCAGTTGAAATGACCATCGTATCATCGTCTTCTCGACTGGAGCGCAGCGCAATGGAGAGATCTTTGAACACAGCCATTCTTCAACTTGAAAAGATTTCTCGGCTTCGCTCGAAATGACGGCGTGGGCTAATGAATTCTATTGGCAATTTGTCGAATCAGCAAAAAAGTAAAAGCCCTTCGGCGGCTAGCCGAGGCAAGCCCGCGCAGCGGAAAGCCTATTAGTAGCTATAACAGCTCTTAAACATCTCGTCGTTTCTGAAGAGGCATAACAAAGCAATCTCCTTTTGCAGATTCTTCAATGGAGATTGCTTCAGCAGATGAAAAATCTGCTTCGCAATGACGGATTTTTTGAGGGGATGTACTAACCGAATCGTTGTGCTGATTTAGTTTAGCACTTATTGAAGTTAGATCCTAAGCCAAGTTCAGCCAAACGACCGCTTTAACCCACCGTTCATGGAATGACACAAAAAGGGTTCCATGTTGTATGAAGGCAGTAGACAAAACGCAGGGATTCTTCGCTGCGCTCTGAATGACAATATCGCTATGGCCACCCCGCTACCTGGCCTCAGAACTGATGGAAGGAGAAAACGTTAAAGCTGCGACCACAATCTTTCATAACCCACTACCCAAGGCAGCGCATATTGCCCGATCCTTCATCGGGTGCTTGTGCTGCCGAAATTAAGCTTTGACGATTTTCTCCGACATCAGTTCCAAGCCTTGATTTTTGTCTCTTTTCATCAAGGAAAAGAGAAGAGCCCTTCGGCGGCCAGCCGAGGCAAGCCAGCGCAGCGGAAAAAAAAACCTATCCACAAAACAACAAACCTGTAAAGCCTACCAGGCCTTACAGGTTAAAAAAATCAATCACTTAAAAAATTAATATTTAATTCCAGCCACCACCTAATGAACGATACAAACCTACCACTGCATTCAGTTGTTCGGCTTTAATCGATGTTAACTCCAACTCGCTCTGCAATAAATTACCTTGCGCGGTAATGACCTCTAAATAATTTGCCATACCACTTTTGAACAATAAACTCGCATTTCTCGAAGCCTGTTGTAAAGTCTGTGCACGTTTCTCTGCGATGCTATATTGTGTTTTTAATTTTTCAACTTTCGTTAACTCATCAGAAACTTCACCTACGGCGGTAATCACAGACTGACGGAACTGAATTACACTTTTCTCTCTGTCGATTTTTGCTAAAGCTAAATTAGATTTCAACTGGCCTCTTTGAAAGATGGGTTGAGTAATCCCTCCAGAAACCATTCCGAACAACGATGCAGGCATACTGAACCAGTTACTTGCCTTAAAAGAATTGATCCCACCGCTTGCTGTAATCACCAAAGATGGATACAAACTTGCTTTCGCTACACCAACTCTTGCATTTGCGACGTTTAATGCCAATTCTGCCGATTTAATATCTGGTCTGCGGCTTAACAATGATGAGGGAAAACCGGCATTCAAATCTTTTGGAATAGTCATTTGATCTAAATGACTTGAACGGTTAATCGACTTAGGCAAAGTCCCGATTAAAACACTTAAAGCATTTTCTTGCAAAACAACATTCTGCTCTAAACGCGGAATTAAACCAGCAGCATTTAATTGCTGTGCTTCGGCCTGTTGAATGGCTAAAGAAGTAACCTGACCAGCATCAAACTGTAAATTAATAATTCTTAACGTACTATCATTCAACTTTAAGTTTTTACGGGCTATTTCCAGTTGCGCATCAAGCATCAATAAATTATAATAACCTTGAGCAACATTGGCTACCAAACGCGTTTGAATTGCTTTTCTGGCTTCGCCGGTTTGCAAAAAACTTGCTAAAGCACCAGCTTTTTGATTTCGGATTTTACCCCAGATATCTGCCTCCCAAAATACGCCAAGGTTGGCATTGTAATCTTCGATATGCGTAGAGCCAGTAAATTGGTTCAAACTTAATCCGTTCAGGCTATTATCAGACGGACGGCTGGAGCTTGCTGTTACCTGTAATTTCAGTTCTGGCAAATAACCTAGCTTTGATTGTTTAAATAATACTTCGGCAGCATCGATATTTTTCAATGCAATTTGCATGTCGTAATTACGAACGAGTGCGGTATCAATTAAACTTTGTACTGTAAGATCGTTTATAAAACTCTTCAGTGGCAAATTGCCAATACTTGAAGAATCTTGTGGCACCAAATTTCTAAACATTTGAGGTGCCAAACCACCAGGCAAAGCCAGGTTTTGTGAAATAGAACATCCGCTCCATATGATTGCGAAGAGCAGGATGCTTAGGATATTAAACCGTTTCATAAGCTATATTTTTTACAGGTTCTTCTTGGTGAACAACCTCATTTGATTTGGAAATTTTTTCTTGTAAAGCCTGGAAAATCACGAATAATACTGGAATGATAAACAAGCCTAATATTACGCCGGATATCATACCGCCCGCAGCACCAATACTAATGGAGTGGTTACCTTGCGCCGATGGACCAGTGGCCCCCATCATTGGGATCAAACCAACCACAAATGCCAAGGAAGTCATAATGATTGGTCGCAGCCTTAATTTAGCGGCTTCTAATGCTGCGGCAACCAATGGCTGACCAGCCTTTCGCCGCTGAACCGCAAATTCTACAATCAGAATCGCATTTTTCGCCAGTAAACCGATTAACATAATCAGCGCTACCTGTACATAAATATTATTTACAATTCCTGTTAAACCGATTGCTACGAATACACCAAATATTCCGGCAGGGATAGATAACAGCACTGCAAATGGTAAGATGTAACTTTCATACTGGGCAGAAAGCAGGAAGTAAATAAATACCAGACACAGCAGGAAAATCACAGTTGATTGACCACCAGAAGAAATCTCTTCACGTGTTTGTCCGGAGAATTCATAACTGTAACCATCTGGTAACTGCTGCTCTGCTACTTCTTCAATCGCTTTAATTGCATCACCCGAACTGAAGCCAGGTTTTGGAATCGCATTGATTGAAATGGAGTTAAACAGATTATACCTTGATGCCGTTTCAGAACCATATATTCGGGTCAGTTTTACTAAGGTATTAATTGGTACCATCTCACCACGGTTGCTTTTTACAAATACGCGATCTATAGATGACGGATCTGCACGGTCCTGCACATCAGCCTGAACCACCACCCGGTAATACTTGCCGAAGCGGTTGAAATCTGAAGCCTGCACACTACCGAAATAAGTCTGCATACTTTGCAGAATATCTTTTACATTAACCCCCAGCTGATCTGCTTTTTCATCGTTGATATCCAATTGCAATTGCGGATAATCGGCTTTAAAACTGGTAAAGGCTACTGCAATTTCAGGTCGTTTCATCAACTCACCAATAAAGGTTTGAGAGATACCGCTAAATTTATCAAGTTTGCCACCGGTCTTATCTTGTAAAACCATATCTAAAGCTTCCACATTACTAAATCCAGGAACAGTTGGGAAACTGAATACAAAGAAACTTCCACCAGATATTGCACCTAATTTGCCACGAACCTGATTCATAATCTCTTCAATATTTTTTACTGCACCGCGGTCTTCATTTGGTTTTAACAGCACGAATACAACGGCGGATGACGGACTGGTAGAGTTTGTCAATAAGTTGAAGCCTGATACTGCTGTTACATCTCTAGATGCATCCAGCTTGCTTAGTACGGCTTCAGCTTCCGTCATTATTTTTTGTGTTCCATCTAACGACGTTCCTGACGGAGTGTTTACTGCAATGGCTATAAAACCCTGATCCTCGGTTGGGATAAACCCGGCTGGAGTGGTTTTAACCATAAAAACAGTAACCAAAGTGATTAGTGCCAGGCCACCCATACTTAACCACTTATGGCGAACCAAAAACTTCAGGCCGCCAACATATCGGTTAGTGAGCGAGTTAAAACTGGTGTTAAATCCGTTGAAGAATTTTTCTTTAAATCCTCTTTTAGCCTCTGGCTGATCAGCATTTTTGGCATGATTATCTTTTAGAAACAAAGCTGCCAAAGCCGGACTCAATGTTAATGCATTTACGGCTGAGATTACAATGGCAATGGCCATGGTAAAAGCAAACTGGCGGTAAAAAACGCCTGTAGAGCCTTCCATAAAACCTACTGGCAGGAATACCGCGGCCATTACCAACGTAATCGAAATGATTGCACCGGTAATTTCATGCATGGCTTCATGTGTGGCTGCTTTTGGTGAGAGGTGTTTGTGTTCCATCTTGGCATGCACTGCTTCCACTACCACAATCGCATCATCTACCACAATCCCGATCGCTAAAATTAGCGCGAATAAGGTTAACAGATTGATAGAAAACCCAAACAATTGCATGAAGAAAAATGTACCCAGAATGGCTACCGGAACCGCAATAGCTGGAATCAACGTTGATCTAAAATCTTGAAGGAAAATAAATACTACAATAAAAACCAATAAGAAGGCTTCTACTAAAGTATGTTCTACCTGCTCAATAGACTGATCCAAAGCCACTTTTGTACTGTAAAAGATGTTCTTTTTAATGCCTACCGGGAAACTTTTCTCGGCTTTTGCCATCAGTTTATTAAGCGATACCTGGATATCGTTCGAATTGGATCCAGCCAACTGGATAATTCCGATTACAATTCCTTTTTTACCGTTTAAACGGGTGATACTATTATAAGAATAAGCACCAAGTTCTACCCTCGCTACGTCTTTCAGACGCAAAATAGAACCATCGGCATTAGCGCGTATAGCTATATTTTCATACTCTTCTGGTTTGGTTAACTTACCTTTATACTTAATTACATACTCGAAAACCTCTTTACTTTTTTCACCAAATTTACCAGGTGCAGCTTCCAGACTTTTATCCTGAATAGCTTTCATTACCTCGTTTGGAGAAACTTTATAGGTAGACATCTGTGCAGGATTTAACCATACACGCATCGAATAATCTTTCGAACCACCAAAAATTGCGGCTGAGCCCACTCCCGGAATCCTTTTGATTTCTGGAATGATATTGATTTGTGCGTAATTGGCTACAAAAGTCTGATCATATTTGGCTTCGTCTTCCGTGTATAAGCCAATTGCCATGATGAAACTGTTCTGCTGTTTGGCTGTGGTAACACCTTGTTGTACAACCTCTGCCGGTAACTGACTGGTAGCCTGTGCTACCCTATTCTGAACATTCACCGCAGCCTGATCTGCATTGGTACCTAGTTTAAAGAATACTGTAATGGCCAAAGTTCCGTCGTTACTGGCTGTAGAACTCATGTAAGTCATGTTTTCTACCCCGTTGATCGATTCTTCCAATGATGGTGCAACCGAACGCAAAACTGTTTCGGCATTGGCTCCCGGATAAACAGCCGTAACCAAAACAGATGGCGGCGCAATATCAGGAAACTGTTGTAAGGGCAATTTGGTAAGGCCAAGTACCCCGAGTATCACCAACAAAATGGAGATTACGGTAGCCAGTACGGGCCTTTGTATAAATATCTTGAACATTTTTTATTTTATTATTTTTCTTTTCTATGCTTTAAGCTTTTGTCTTCCCGCTTTATCTTTCCCCTTTAGTCTTTTAGCTTTAGTCTTTCGGCTTTTAGCTCTTTTTAGTCTTTCCCCTTAACTTCCTTACAATTGAGCAGCTTTGTCTGATGCCTTTTCAGGTTGAATCACTTGTCCTTCCTGCAAACGATCTAAACCACTCATCACAATCTGATCGCCGGATTTTACACCCTCTTTAATAAGGTAGTTACTACCGCTTTTACCAATTACCGTGATGGGCATTTTATTCACTTTATTACCTTTACCAACTGTAAATACAAAAACTTTATCCTGCATTTCTATCGTTGCAACCTGTGGGATCAAGATGGCATCGGGATGTGGTAAGCCGAGGCGAATTTTACCTGTATTACCGGAGCGTAAAATACTATTGGCGTTTTTGAAAGTTGCTCTTAACGTAATCGCGCCAGTATTCTTATCAAACTGACCATCAATCATATCAATCTTCCCTTTAACCGGATAAGCACTGTTATCAGATAGAAGCAATTCTACTGCGGGTAAATGACTGATGCGATCTGCAGGTGTTTTACCTGGATAATTTGCATTGAAATTGTTAAAATCATTTTCGGCAAGTGAAAAATAAACATGCACTTCGTGGATATCAGAAAGCTGTGTTAAAGCATCCTGATCGGAAGGTGAAACTAAACTGCCTTGCTTTTTTGGAATCCGACCGATATAACCACTAACAGTTGCTTTAACATTGGTATAACCCATATTGATCTGGGCGGCGGCGACACTTGCCCGTGCTTGTTCAGCATTTGCCTGCGCTATTTTATAGGCAGTTTTAGCTGTTTTAAGCTGAAAATCAGAGACTACTTTGTTTTGAACCAATGGAGTTAATTTATCAACCTCCAGTTGAGCGTTTAAAATAGCAGCTTCGGCAGCGTGCAAACTCGCCTTTGCATTATTTAAAGCTTCGCGATATGGATTGTCATTGATTTTGAAGAGTGTTTGTCCGGCAGTGACATAAGCACCTTCGTTAACTAAAACACGTTGCAGGTAACCACTTACCTGTGGTCGAACTTCAATATCTACAGCACCCTGAATAGCCGCCGGATAATCGATGTACGTGGTTTGTGCACTTTCATTTACCAGGCTAACAGGCAGCACTGGTGGCGGCGGTGCTGCGGCAGACTGATCTGGCGCAGATTTACAAGCCATCAATGAAATGGAAAGTAATGAAATGAAAAATAGAGTTTTAACATTATTAAATGATTTAACAGTGTTAAGTTGAATAAACAACAGGTGGATAGCATTCATATGATTAAATTATAGTGGATTAAAGCTTATAAACTATTTAACAGTGTTAAATAGTAGTGTAAAAAAAACTAATTATTAATGGATAAGGTAATTCCTTTAATGGCGTCTCTTAATATTTGTTGGTTTAGTTCGTCGGTTGTTCTTCCATTTGGGCGCACCAGGTTAATCGAAATTAACCCATGTATAATCGACCAGTAAGTATAGTATTTGGTACAGATATCATTTTCACTCACCGGCTGTTTTTTGTACAATGCTTCAATTGCATCGCCGAGCATATTGCCTACGGTTTCTGCTTCCGGCATTGAACTTTTAACATTACAGCAAACCATATCTACACCGTACATCAATTGATAAAATTCCTTATTTGCAAAGGCGAAGTTCCAGTAGGCAATCCACATCGCTTCCATTTTATCTTCCGGAGATTCTTGCCTGTCTCTGGCTTCTCGAATATCTTTCCCGAGGATCTGATACCCTCTTCTGGTAAGTTCGAGCAGGATGCCTTCTTTATTTGAAAAGTATTCGTAAATAATTGGTGCAGTGTATTCAATCTGATCCGCAATTTTACGCATACTCAATGCCTGCCAGCCTTCGGTTTGAACTATGTTCAGGGCGGCATCCAGAATTTTGGTTCTGGTTTCATCTTTCAATCGTAATATTCTTTCTTTGCTTCCCATGATCTGGAATGTGAGGTGATAAATAATCTAACACCGTTAAGCAAATGTATAACCAATTTGGATATTGACAATCATGAAAATGTCAGATAAAAATTTGCTTGCTAAAAAGTGTGTTTAAAATAGTTTTAAGCAAGAAATTTCTTAAATTATTTTTTAGAAAGTGGTTTGCATTTAGATACTGGAAGCAAATTCTGGATAGGGACCGTTTTAATCCCATCTTCTTTGCAAATGCCAGAATGTGTTCGGTGTTGCACATTAGTCGTGATAAAATGCTGGGATTCTTCGCTTCGCTACCAATGACAGATTAAAAAGCTATATGTTATTTAATGGTAACTGCAATTGTTGAAATAGTTTTCCCGCAGATTTAAAAGATTTCCGCAGAAGCGAAGAGTAAAATCTGCGGAACCAACCTTTGCATCTATCGGTTGGTGTCTCACCAACAGAAAAACTCATACTACAAATTCAATGATTGAACTGATTGATAAGACAAGTTTAGGCTGGTTGGTGTGACACCAACCAGTAGATTAATGATAACTGCAATTGTTCAACAGTTTTCCCGTAGATTCAAAAGACTTCCGCAGAAGCGAAGAGTAAAATCAGCGGTGATCATTTGAATCAGCGGAACCAACCTTTCCATCTATCGGTTGATGTCTCACCAACAAAAAACTCACACTACAAATTCAATGATTGAACTGATTGATGAGAGAGCTTAGGCTGGTTGGTGTGACACCAACCGGTAGATTAATGATAACTGCAATTGTTAAATAGTTTTCCCGTAGATTCAAAAGATTTTCGCAGAAGCGAATAATAAAAATCTGCGGTGATCATTTAAATCTGCGGAACCAACCTTTCCGTCTATCGGTTGGTGTCTCACCAACAGAAAAACTCACACTACAAATTAAATGATTGAACTGATTGATGAGACAAGCTTAGACTGGTTGGTGTGACACCAACCAGTAGATTAATGGTAACTGCAATTGTTGAAATAGTTTTCCTGCAGATGCTAAAGAAGTTTTTTCGCTAACGGAAATGGTGCAGCTTAATCTTTAAACTTCTTCATGAAATTACTGACACTTTCTTCAATGTTTCCATTTTCGATCGCTTTAACAAAAGCTGTACCTATAATTGCGCCATTGGCATAAGTACAAGCCTTATCGAACGTCTGTTTATCACTAATTCCAAAACCAATCATGGTTGGATTTTTCAGATTCATATCTTTTATTCTGCCGAAATAAGTTTCGGTAGTGTTGCCAACCTCCAGGTTTTTTCCGGTTGTTGCAGAGGAAGACAATAAATAAATAAACCCATTTGTCAGGCTATCAATTTTGTGAATACGTTCAACAGCCGTTTGCGGCGTAATCAGAAATACATTGCTTAAATGATGTTCTTCAAAGCAACCCTGATAAAATTCTTCATATTCTACCATTGGCAAATCAGGAACGATGCAACCATCAACCCCCACTTCGGCACAGGCCTTACAAAAGTTTTCTACCCCAAACTGCAAAACCGGGTTCACATAACCCATCAATAACACAGGGATGGTTACATTTTTACGGAGGTGTTTCAGTTGCTCGAAAAGCAGTTTCAACGTCATTCCCTGATCCAGAGATTGTTTGCTACTGGCCTGGATCACCGGACCATCGGCCACCGGATCTGAATAAGGAAATCCAATTTCCAGCATGTCTGCCCCGGATTTCTCTAAGGCCTCTGCAATTTGAATGGTATCGCCGATGTTTGGATAACCAGCTGTATAATAAATGGATAATATGTTTTTTTTCTCCTGGAAGAGTTGTTTGATTCTGTTCATTTCTTTTGAGATGTGAGAAGTAAGATTTGAGATTTGAGAACCAGACAAAAGATCTGATATCTCATATCTATTATCTCTGCTCTATAAATTAAAATATTTAATGTAAGTATCTAAATCTTTGTCGCCTCTTCCTGATAAGCAAATCACCACATTCTCACCACCTTTAAATTCCATTTTTTCAAGATAAGCTAAAGCATGAGCACTTTCGATTGCAGGTATAATACCTTCCAGTTGGGTGAGTAACAATCCAGCATCCAGACTTTCTTCATCGGTGATGGAAACGTATTGGCCGCGACCAGTTTTGAATAAATGCGCATGTTGCGGACCGATCCCCGGGTAATCTAACCCTGCAGAAACCGAATGCGGTTCTACCACCTGTCCATCTTCCGTTTGCATTAAAATACTTCGGCTGCCATGCAATACACCTTCTTTACCCAGGTAGGTTGTGGCAGCAGAAAGGCCACTCGAAACACCTTTTCCTGCAGCTTCGACAGCAATCAGTTTTACATTTTCATCATCCATAAAATGATAAAACATGCCCATGGCGTTACTTCCGCCGCCTACGCAAGCCAGAACATAATCTGGCTGATCGTTTCCGGTTTGCTCCAGCAATTGCCTCTTGGTTTCTTCAGAAATAACTGATTGAAACAACGCCACCATATCCGGGTAAGGATGCGGACCAACCACAGAACCAATAATATAGTGGGTATCAACCGGATTATTTATCCAATCGCGCATGGCTTCATTAGTAGCATCTTTAAGGGTTTTACTACCAGAACTCGCCGGCACAACCTTTGCACCAAGCATTTTCATGCGGGCAACGTTTGGCGCCTGACGCTCAATATCCACTTCGCCCATGTAAATTACACATTCCAGGTTACGCAAAGCACAAACCGTAGCCGTAGCTACACCATGCTGACCAGCACCTGTTTCTGCAATAATCCTCTTTTTACCTAATTTCTCAGCAAGGAGAATTTGCCCGATGGTGTTGTTAATTTTATGGGCACCTGTGTGGTTTAGATCTTCTCTTTTTAGGAAAATGTTTGCACCATACCTCTCCGAATATCTTTTAGCTAGATATAACGGCGAAGGCCGACCGACATAATCTTTTAATAATTGATGAAATTCTTTCTGAAAATCGGCATCATCAATAATCTTTAAATAATTTTGACGCAATTCCTCTACGTTCGGATAAAGCATCTCCGGGATGTATGCTCCACCAAAATCTCCGTAATATCCTTTTTCGTTTACTTTGTATTTCATAATATTTTTATCGAGTTCATTGGTTAAATCAATCTCTTATTTCTGCTGACTGAAATCATGGAATAAAACATCGTAATTTCTATTCTAGGATTTAGATCATTCACTTTAAAGGTTGCAATGCCTTCATAAATGCGGCAACTTTCTCTACATCCTTAACGCCCGGCTCAACCTCAAACCGGCTATTAATATCCAGCGCAAACAATCTCGGGTCTTCAATATCACCTAGTGCCGTGGCATGTTCCAAATCAATTCCACCACTTAAAAAATAGGGGTTATCAAGCGTGTATCTGTCCAGAATTTTCCAGTTGAAAGTTTTGCCAGATCCACCATGTGCTTTAGTTTTGGTATCGAACAGGAAATAATCACTGACATTTTGATAGCCAGATAAAATAGCAAAATCAAATTCCTCGTCAACGCCAAAAGCTTTGATGACCGCTAAGCTTCCGAATGTTGATTTTAAATCGGCACAATACCCGGGAGATTCCTTTCCATGTAACTGAACACCCTTAAGCTGATATAGATTTACTTTTTTCTTCACAACTTCTAAATCTTCATCAACAAAAACCCCAACCGTTTTAATTTCCTGTGGAATATATTTAATTAACTCTGCAGAAACATCAGTGATAAACCGAGGCGATTTTTCATAGAAAATGAATCCTAAAAAGTCAGGTCTTAATGAAGCTATAGCAGCAATATTGGCTGCCATTTTCATTCCACAAACTTTTATTTTTAATTTATTCATCAGGCCACTAACTTTTTAAAACTTTCCAGTGCTTTTTTGCTTGTCAATGATTCTTCAGCTTCGTAAAAACAATCAGCAAAACTGGCGGTTGGCTTAATGGTTTTAATCGCCAGGGCAGAATTACAAAGTACTACGTTATTTTGCACATCTGTTGCTTCTCCATTTAAAACGTCCATAAAAATCTTGGCTGAAGATTCTACCGTATCCCCTCCTCTAATGTCATTTACCGAAACTTTTTCGAAGCCCATATCGGTTAAGGTTAAAATGCTCTCTCCCTTATTGTTAAACGTTTTGACATTACAGGTTAAAGAAATTTCGTCATACCCTTCAAGCGCATGTACAATGGTATAGTTTTTTGTCGTGTCCTGATAAAGATAATTATACAACCGAGCCAGTTCCAGACTGAAAACGCCCACCATTTGATATTTAGGTTGCGACGGATTAACCATTGGGCCTAACATATTAAAGAACGTTTTAATACCAAGATCTTTGCGAATTGGCGCCACAATTTTCATTGCCGGATTAAACAATGGCGCATGTAGAAAACAAATTCCAGCCTGATCCAGGTTCCGTTTTAAAGTATCCTGATCGTTGGTAAAAGAATAGCCCAGGTATTCCATTACATTAGATGATCCACAACCGGAGGATACGCCATAATTACCATGTTTCGCTACATGATGTCCGGCTCCGGCCACCACAAATGAAGAAAGCGTAGAAATGTTGAAGGTATCCTTCCCATCGCCGCCTGTGCCGCAAAGGTCGATTAGTTCAAAATCAGAAAAATCTACTTTAATGCCTAAATCCAGCATGGCATCGCGGAAACCCTGCAATTCATCAACAGTGATGTTTCTCATGGCATAAGCGGTAATAAAAGCTGCAATTTGCGAATCGTTAAACTCTCCCTGGGTAATAGCAATGAGGATGTTTTTTGCCTCTTCCCTACTGAAACTTTTATTTTCGAATAAATGGTTTAATATCCTTTTCATGTTTATGTTTTCAAGCCATGGTTCGTACCTCTACCAACCATTTATTATTTCGTTTCGCGAATACACGAACCGAAGCGATACTAATAAAATTGCATAAAAAAAGGATTGCTTTTTGGGCAATCCTTTTCGTTGTGTATAAAATATTTTAAAATATATAACAAGAGAATTTGCCTAACGAATTTCGTTATGCCACCACCAATTGTTATTTAAGTTTTTAATGATCATGTTTGTATAGAACAAATATTGATATACTTTTTTATAATTCCAAAATCTTTCTAAAAATATATGGCTTTCTTTCGCAGAAAAGTACAGTTCAATGATGATCTGGGTTTTGGATCCAGCCCTGTGATCAAAAATCAGCGTGTCTTAAACACTAATGGGACACCAAACATTGAGCGAATTGGCTTGCCCTGGTTTAAATTTGATGATACATACACGCGATTAGTTACCATGAGCTGGCCGCGTTTCTTTTTGGTTATTCTTGTGGCTTATCTCCTGGTAAACACCCTTTTCGCTGTGGCATATAATGTAATAGGCATAGAAAATTTAAATGGTGCAAAAGGCATTACCCTTCGCGATCAGTTTTTTGATGCCTTTTTCTTTTCTGCACAAACTATTTCCACAGTTGGTTACGGACATATCTCTCCACAGGGTTTTATCACCAGCGTGCTTGCTGCTTTTGAAAGTATGCTCGGCTTATTGGCTTTTGCACTGGCAACGGGATTACTCTATGGCCGGTTTAGCAGGCCTACTTCCAAAGTTTCGTTTAGTAAAAAAATGGTCATTGCGCCTTACCAACATCATAAAGGCTTAATGTGCAGATTAGTTAACCTCCGGAAAAATTCCCTGATTGACATTGAAGTGCAAATGTTTATGACTTACAATGAAACTGTTGACGGGAAACTTAAACGGAGTTTTTATCCCATGGAACTGGAAAGAGATAAAATCAGCGTACTGGCCCTTAACTGGACAATTGTTCATCCAATTACAGAAGACAGCCTGTTATTTGAGAAAACGCCGGAAGAATTAAGGATAGCCGAAGTAGAAATTGTACTCATTCTGAAAGCCTTTGATGATACTTTTGCACAAACTATTCACACCAGGACCAGCTATCAGGATGAAGATATTGAATGGAATTCGAAATTTGAACTAATGTATTACCATAACACAGAAGGAAAAATGGTTATGGATTATAGTAAATTGGATAACACAGAGAAACTGAATGTTTAATTCTAAAACAGAGGCACAAAATCAGCGAAAGTGACAGCGCTTAATAATGATATTTTAATTGAATAATGATTATTCGATCTTCAAGTACCTGATAACTCATCTATGTTCATCATTAATCCGTCTTGACCAAAAACCTGTCCAATTGTGCTTAAGAGCTTCAGGCTTTCCAATTCCCGTGAAGGGAGTATCCAGAATGGAAATAATTAGTTCGCCTATTTTCTTTTGAACCTGCTTATTACCTGACTTTTTCCATTCTTCAAGTTGCTTCTGCGCTTCAAGTGTGAGCTCTATTTCCATAAATCAGCAACAGTTATTTTAACCGTTTGCCCGTTTTCTGCTTGTTTAATACTCTTGTTAATCGCTTTTTTATTCGCCGCTGATCGACTAAGGAAAGCTGTTTCATCTTCTTCACCTTTTTTAAAGGCTACATCTAAAGCCTTCAGGATCGCTTTAATCGTTGATAACTGCTTTCTATCTTTAGGTTGTATAATTAGTGTTTCCATGGTAAACAAATTTACACATTTTTAAATTCAATTTCAACCAAGCGTTTAGTAACCATTCTATTGATTAGATATTGTTTTTTCGATAAACCCCATTATATCTTTATACAACTTATTCCCACCAAATATCATCTGACTAATCATTGGCACGTGGCTCTTTCCTTTCACCTCAATCAGGTCTGCAGGTACCTTATTATTCTTCAATTTTTCATAAAGCCTTGGGGTTTGCAGTTTAATGGCCCCATAGGTTTTTCCACCATACAGCAGCAAATGTGGGTTTTTAATATTTTCGGCATAATTCATCGGAGAAGCAATTTTCCAGACTTCAGGTTTTGTGGTAAATGTTCTCATAAAGTCGTAATAAAAATGATCTTTTTCAGCTGTGGTTAGGTATTCAAAGAGATCAAGACCAAATGGATCATTTAAAATCACGCCTTTAACAGGATTTTTGATTCCAGCTTTTTTAAAATACTGAGGATCTGCATTAATCAACTCGGCTAAGTGTGCTCCTGCCGAATGTCCCATTACAAAAGTTTTCTCTGCATCCGCTTGATAAGTGCTGATGTTGTCTTGCACCCACTTTACGGCTAAAGCACAGTCTACAGCCATCTTCCCATATTGCTCATCCGGAGCCAATGGATAATTAATTATTACCGTAACGATTCCTTTTCTGGCAAAATTCCTTCCCAACCACCAATATGTTTCCTTTTTTCCACTACTCCACGATCCTCCGTGAATGAAAATTAAAACAGGCTTATCATTTACGCCATCATTTTTATAGAAGATGTTCAGGGTATTTTTGATGTCGTTATTCCCAGCATAATTAATATTTTTAGCAGTTTTAACCTGTGCAGAAGATATTATGGTTTGGAACAAGAGTACGACCAGAAGCAGGTTTTTAATCATATAGAGGAGTTTCTTTTAAAATAGATAAACGGAATCTTGAGGGTTATGGATTTGAACGTGGCAAGTAGTACGTATTTAGTAGCGAGTATCAAGACTGAGTGCATAAATCCACCAAAGATTTCTAAATCAACCTATTTGCCAATATATCAGAAATGAATGCGTATCGTTTTCCGTTCTTATTCACCTATTTCCTTCTTCCCTTTCCCTTTGGACTTTTAACTTTAACCTTTCAGCTTTAACCTTTCAGCTTTAACCTTTCGTCTTTAGTCTTTCAGCTCTAGCCCTTTATCAGTGGATTCTTCTCTTTTGCGAATAAGTCAAAAACCTTTTTATCTACAAAAGCCGGGAACAATTTATTCATCCAAACCGCCAATTTACCCTGACCAGTCATGATTAATGTACGTTTGCGTTGCTCAATTCCATTGGCTATGTTTCTTGCTACTTCTTCTGATGACATCATTTTACCTTCATCCATACTGGTTTCGCCATGGGCAAGCCCATCTTTAGATAATGCAGTAACCCGAATATTCGATGCCGTAAATCCCGGACAAGCCAGTAAAACGTTTACGCCGGTATTTAATAATTCGGTACGTAAGGATTCTATAAATCCATTCATCGCAAATTTAGAAGCTGAATACCCCGTTCTGCCAGGCAATCCCCTGTAACCAGCGATGGATGAAACGCCTACTACAGATCCTTTAGTTTTTAATATCTCTGATAAAGCATATTTAGTACAATAAACGGTTCCCCAGAAGTTCACATCCATAAGGTTTTTGAGCACTGATAAATCGACATCGTTAAATAGCGCACGCATTGATAAACCGGCATTGTTAACCAGGATATCGATTTTTTGAAACGAAACTAAAGTTTGTTTAATAATGAATTCACAATCGGCTTCTTTACTTACATCGGCCTGAACAGCAACTGCCCTGATCCCATATTTTTTTTCTAAATCGGCCGTAATTTCGCAAAGGGTAACATACTGACGGGCAGCCAATACCAGATTCGCACCGCGTTTTGCAAACTCTTCCGCACATGCTTTGCCAATTCCGCTGGATGCGCCAGTGATGATGATTACTTTATTTTTGAGATTCATTTTTTTAGTATCGGGTAGTTAGTATTGAGTAGTAAGTGATGAGTATCGAGTAGTCGGTATCAAGTATCGAGACTGGGTGCTTACACTATTATAAGTATCAGGTAGTGAGTATCAAGACTGGGTACCTCGTTTTTCATATTGTTTTTATCTTCCTTATTTCGGATTTCGGATTTCCGACTCCACACTTCCGGCCACCAGACTATTTCATCATAGCGGTTTCGTAAGGCACACGGGTGATGATGGAGCGGCCAAGCGTAATTTCATCAGTATATTCCAACTCTCCTCCAAAGGCAATACCGCGTGCAATTGTAGTTACCGGGATATGAAATTCTTTTAATCTTTTATACAGATAGAAGAGTGTTGTATCGCCTTCCATGTTTGGGCTTAGTGCTAAAATAATTTCTTTAATTCCGCCAGCTGCTGCCCGCGAAACCAGTCCATCGATAAAAAGATCAGTCGGACCAACACCATCCATTGGTGAGATTAATCCACCTAAAACGTGGTAAACACCGAAATACTGGCCGGTGTTTTCGATCGCCATCACATCTCGCGTATCTTCAACCACACAAATGGTTTCTTTGTCTCGTTTTATGGATGTACAAATTTCGCATACGGCAAAATCCGAAATATTACGACAAATGCTGCAGTGTTTAATTTGTTGTTTAAGCTTTATAAAAGTATTGCCAAACTGGTTCACTTCCTCCTGTTCTTTATTTAAAAGATGTAATACCAAACGCAAAGCCGTTTTTTGTCCTACACCAGGTAATTTAGAGAATTCGTTTACTGCATCTTCAAGCAGTTTGGATGAAAAATTCATTGTGCAAAAATATGTAAAAATGTTCATTTGTCATTGGTTCAATAGTTCATTAGTACAAGGGTAGGTATCAATTCGTTAACCAATAAACTAATGACCAGTGAACTTATAGCTTTTATTTATTTTGCACGATATAGATATACAATTCGCTAACCAATGAACTAATGACCAATGAACTAATGGCCTTTCAATCGCCTTTAATCTATTTTGCATGGTATAGATATACAACTCGCTAACCAATGAACTAATGACTGATAAACTATTGAACTTTCATCCCTATGAACCATTGACATTAATTGGTAATTTCATACATTTAACAGCTTAAAACAAAACCATGTCGCCAACTATACTCTTATGTTTCCTGATTGGATATTTTCTCGTTCTGATCATCATTTCATTTGTTACCTCCAAGAATGCTTCGGATAATTCTTCGTTTTTTATCGCGAACAGAAACTCTAAATGGTATTTGGTGGCATTCGGAATGATTGGAACGGCGCTCTCCGGCGTAACGTTTATCTCCGTTCCGGGAGAAGTGGGCGCCCCTGCCGGGAACCAGTTCCAATATTTTCAGTTTGTTTTAGGCAATGCGGTCGGGTTCATTGTCATCGCTACGGTTTTGCTTCCACTTTATTATAGGATGAAACTAACGTCCATTTATAGCTATATTGAGCAGCGTTTGGGGCACTATAGCTACAAAACTGCCGCATCTATTTTCCTGTTGAGCAGAACCCTGGGTTCGGCAACGCGGTTGTACCTGGTGGTTATCGTTTTACAACGCTTTATCTTTGATAATTATGGCATTCCGTTTTGGCTCACGGTACTCATTTCGCTGGCATTAATCTGGTCTTATACGTTTAAAGGCGGTTTAAAAACCATTATCATTACCGATACCCTGCAAACTTTTTTCCTGGTATTATCCGTTTTCTTAACCATTTATTTTATTTGCAGCAGTCTGAATTTTAATATTCCACAAGCTTTTGAAACGATCAAAAGCAGCAGTTATTCAAAGATTTTCTTTTTAGATGATTTCTTAACAAACAAATTTTATTTTAGTAAACAGTTTATCGGTGGCATTTTCGTCACCATCGCCATGACAGGGTTAGATCAGGATCTGATGCAAAAAAACCTGAGTATGGGTACCATTAAGGAGGCGCAGAAAAACATGTTTACCTTTACCGGTGTATTCGTCATTCTGAATGTATTTTTCTTAAGCGTTGGCGCCTTGCTTTATATTTTTGCAGCTAAAAACGGCATTGATATTCCATTGGATCATTTTAGTGGAAAACCAAGAACAGACTTGCTATTCCCCGAAATTGCTTTAAATAACCTGGGTGCGGTGCCTGCCATTATCTTTATGCTTGGCCTAACGGCCGCTACGTTTGCTACAACAGATTCGGCATTAACAGCACTCACCACCTCTTTTTGTGTCGATTTTTTGGGCATGGCAAAAGCAGAAAATGCCAATGCTAAAGACGCAGTTAAAAAGCGCCATACCGTTCACGTGGCATTCTCGATCTTAATGTTTCTCGTAATTATTGTCATTAACGCCTTAAACAGTTCATCTGTGGTAAGTTTAATCTTCACTATTGCCTCCTACACTTATGGCCCGCTTTTGGGTTTATATAGTTTTGGATTATTTGTAAAAAAACGTGGTTTGCACGATAAATTAGTGCCGATAGTTTGTATATTATCGCCTTTTTTATGTTACTTGCTTTCCACGTATTCAACTGCCCTACTGGGCGGTTACGTTTTTAGTGTTGAACTGATTTTAGTTAATGGTTTAATCACGTTTATAGGTTTGCTTTTCATCAGCAAAAAAACTGACGCGCAAACCCGATTTTAATATTAGATTATAGTAGATATGACGAGTGAAGAAAAAATTAGAAGTGCCTTTGAAAATAAAGACTGGCAAGAAATTAAAGTAACCGATTCCTGGCAAATTTTCAAGATTATGGCCGAATTTGTCGACGGCTTTGAGAAATTAGCGAAAATTGGCCCGTGCGTAACAATTTATGGATCAGCACGTACCGCAGAAACAAATAGATATTATCAATTGGCCGAGCAATGCGGCAAACTTTTAACCGATCGTGGTTATGGTGTAATTACCGGCGGTGGGCCTGGTATTATGGAGGCTGGTAATAAAGGCGCGCACACCAATGGTGGTAAATCCGTAGGTTTAAATATTGAGTTGCCGTTTGAGCAGTTCCATAATAAATACATCGATCACAATAAGCTATTAGAATTCGATTATTTCTTCATCCGCAAAGTGATGTTCATGAAATACAGCCAGGGTTTTGTGGTTTTACCTGGAGGTTTTGGTACCATGGATGAGTTGTTTGAAGCGCTTACCTTAATTCAAACGGGTAAAATTGCCCGGTTCCCGATTGTATTGTTGGGTAAAGATTATTGGAGTGGTTTAATCGACTGGATTAAAAGTACCATGTTGCAGAAAGAGCATAATATCCATGAAGAAGATTTAAACTTATTCAGACTCGTAGATACTGCTGAAGAGGCTGCAGAGCACATTTTCAGATTCTATGAAAAATATGTATTAAAACCAAACTTCTAAAACAGGATTAAAGACACCTGTTACAAAACTGAAATAATCATTCGAAAAGTGGATCAGTTCAGGATTTAATAATTAGAAAGTGCTTGTTTTGCAGGCACTTTTTTTTATTTACACATTTGCTGTAACGATTCGTTTATTCGGAAGTCTAAAAGGAAACCAAGGAAGTGATCGAGAAAATATTGCATTGGAGAAAAGGTTTATTTGATAGTAATTATCAGGTATCAGAGAATGCGTTACTTGCATTCTCAATCAATTTCAGTTCCTTCAAAAATTCTGCCATAGCCACTACACAAAAGGGGATTTACTTATTACGAAGTGAAGGTTATTCAAATCCTGAAACCAAAATATTCAATCAAAAAAATGAGGTTTTAGCCGTCATCCGTTACGACTGGATCAGCTTTAAAGCGAAGATTATTTGCACGTCTGGAGAAGAATTTGACTGGAGTTACCAGAATAGCTGGCTGAGCCGCTGGTCTGTCAATAATCACAAAGACAAGCAGGTGATTTATAATTCCTCATCCGGTGGCGGACTCATTCACAGCAACATTGAAGATGATATGGTAGTTATGGCGGGACTATTTATCAGAGAATATTACACCAGAATTCTCTATCTCTTTATCATTATAATGGTCATGCTATCAACCAGCAGAAACATTTTCTAAATGATACATGTCCATTTGGATATAAATTCCCGGGTGCTATTTGATGATAGCGTCGATTTTATCGATCGGTCTGGCAATCACGGCCTTGTCACCCCAAACAATAATCGGTCTTTCGATCAGAATCGGATGTTCAACCATTGCATCAATCCATTCACCATCTGTTAAAGTCTTACCTTTATAGTTTTCCAAAAATATTTTTTCGCCTTTACGAATTAGTTCGAAAGGTTTGATTTGCAGTTTTTTAATTAATACTTCTAATGCTGTTTTGTCCGCTGGCGTTTACAGATAGTGAATGATTTCAAAGGGCTGTCCGCTATTTTCAAGTTCTACCAGCGCCTGACGGCTTTTTGTGCACCTGTTGTTATGATAGATTTGAATCATGCCTAAATGAATTAAAGTCCGCTTACTCCACCGCTCACCACTAATTTCATCGCATCAGCTGCGCTCATATTTAAATCAGTAACCTTATCCCGTTTTACGATACACAACTGACCTGCAAACGAATAAGAAAGGGGAAAATAAACAGCAACATCATCTGGTAATTCTAGTTTATGCAGATCGTTTTGCGTGAGAAAGCCAATTTTCCTTAGTCCTCCTTCCACTTCAACCAATACCGGATGATTGAATTTCTTCTCATCACCAACGAAAGCCTCTGTAAGATCTTTAATAGAGGAATAAATAAAGTTGAGGAGCGGCAGTCGTTTCATCATCCGTTGAAACCAGTTATACATGGGTTCAGTAACCAGATTAGTCACAAAGATTCCGGCAAGCAAAATAATGGTTAAAACAGTAAGAAGTCCAAAGCCCGGAATATTTCTGCTCTCACCTGTACGGGGATTTACCCCTAATATATTATTTACGTTTAACCAGCTATCTACCGTTGTAACCGCCCAGACTACGATAAAAATACTCACAGCAATGGGTACAACGATTAATAAACCTTTGATTAAATAGTTTAAAATGGCTTTCCCTACTTTATTCATGCTGCAAACTTATGCAAAAATTGTTCAATAGCTTGTGGTTCACTGGTCATTTGTTCAATAGTTGATTAGTTAGCAGGTGTTTAGTTAGTGGTTGATTGGTTAGTAGTTGTTTGGTAGTTAGTAGTTAGTTGGTTAGCATGTTTATAACTACACAAAGCTTATGAACCAACGAAACTCAAATGTTAATTGATTACATGTTTATATCTACCCCAGACAAATGAACTATTGAACCATTGACTATCTAACTATTAACCATTTATTCGTAAAAGTAAATCCGCTTTACCCGTTGAGAAATGTTTGTTAAGATTTCATAAGGGATGGTATTAATATCTTCCGCCAGTTGCATAATGGTATGTTCTTTATTGAATACAATGGCTTCGTCACCAGCACTTATATCCAAACCCGTAACGTCAAGCATTGTCATATCCATACAGATCGAACCTATTGTAGGCACCAACTGTCCGTTTACTAACATTTTACCTATTCCGTTTCCGAATGCGCGGCCATAACCGTCAGCATAGCCGATTTTTACGGTTGCAATTTTACCCCCATTTGGCATTACCCCTTTTCTACTATAGCCCACGCTTTCGCCTACGCCTATTGTTTTTACCTGCGTAACAGTCGTTTTTAACACAATTACAGTTTGTAAACCTTGATTATGGCTTAAGCCGGCATCGAATCCATATAATCCGATCCCCAAACGAACCATATCCATCTGGCTATCCGGCCAGCGGCTAATGCCAGACGTATTTGCAATATGCAATAAGGGCTTATATCCCAAAGCATCGATCAATTTTTCTGCAGCCACTTTAAAGGTATCGATCTGATGCCGGGTAAAACCATCATGTTCTGCTTCTGCACTCGCCACTAAATGAGAGAAAATACTTTGAACATTAACCTGGTTAGTATCTTTTAATACTGAAGAAAGGTTAGCAATTTCAGTATCATCAAAACCCAAACGATGCATTCCACTATCGATTTTTAAATGAACCGGATAACTTAAATTGCCTTCCGGAAGCGCTTTTAAAAAGCCATTCAGAATCTCCAGGCTATAAATTTCTGGCTCCAAATGATGTTTGATAATGGCTTCGAAAGCAGATTCTTCCGGACTCATCACCATAATTGGCAGCGTAATACCAGCTTTGCGTAAGGCAATTCCTTCGTCGGCATAAGCTACGGCGAGGTAATCGACTTTGTGAAACTGAAGTAAGTTAGCAATTTCGAAGCTTCCACTTCCATAAGAAAAGGCCTTCACCATGGCCATAATTTTAACGCCGGGTTTAATCTTCGAGCGATAAAACTGCAGGTTACTCACCATGGCATTTAAATCAATTTCCAATACGGTATCGTGTATTTTTTGAGTCAGCATTTTGCTGATTCTTCCAAATTCAAAACGCCTTGCCCCCTTTACTAAAATTGTTTCATGGCTGAATTGCAGTTTTGCAAAATCACTAATAAAAGCATCTGTATCTTCGAAAAACTCTGTTTCGCATTTAAAAAGTGTAGCGTATTGGGCAAGATGGGCACCAATACCAATCAAACGGTTTACTTTTTTCTGCGCCAGTAAGTCAGCAATTTCCGTATATAAAACCTGGTCATCTTTACCCGTTTCAAATAACTCGGAAAGAATAACAGTTTTTTTAGGATGCTGATTTTGCTGATTCAAAAAATCGAGAGCAATCGCGAGAGAAGAAATGTCGGCACTATAAGAATCATCAATGATGGAACACTGGTTAATGCCATTTTTTAGTTCCAGACGCATACTCACCTGGCTTAACCGCCCCAGGCGCAGGCCGGCTTCCGCAGCCGGATACCCTAATGCCAACAAAGTTGCCCAGCAGATCATTCCATTTTCGATGGATGCTTTATCCTTGAACGGCAACAGACAATCGATTTCATGATTTTGATAGATTGCCTGCAAATGGCAGTGACCATCAACAGGCGCTATTGAAATAATCCGGAGATCTGCGCCTTGTGTACTGCTCCAGGTGAATTTCTTCTTCCCCGGCAGTGCCGAAAGGTCTTGTCCATAAACGTAGTCAGGAGAATAAATAAATAATTCACTATCCTTAAAAAGCTTAAGCTTTTCGGCTAATTTTTCTTCTTTCGAAACAAAGCCTTCTGCATGTGCTTCTCCAATGTTGGTTAAAATTCCAATTTGGGGCTGGATAATCTCAGCAAGTGTATCCATCTCTTTTGCGGCGGAAATGCCCGCTTCAATGATCACTAAAGTATGATCCGCATTGATTTGCCAGACGGAAAGCGGTACACCAATTTGAGAATTATAACTCTTCGGACTTCGAATGATATTGAAATCCGTAGCTAAAAGCTGATACAGCCATTCTTTAACAATAGTTTTTCCGTTACTTCCTGTTATTGCGATTTTTTGCAAATTGAATCGCTGCTGATGCTCTGTGGCAAGCTTTTGCAAGGCATCTAGTGAATCTTCAACAAGAATAAAATTGCAGTCGGGATATAATGCAATGTATTTTTCTTCCGTAATCACGAAATTCCTGATCTGCTTATGGTAAGCATCGCCGATAAATTCATGTCCATTCCGATGAGAAGATAATGCAAAAAACAAAGAATTTTCAGGCACCAGCACCGATCGGCTATCAACAATGAGGTATTGAATGATGGTTTGTTCATGGGCTAATTTAGCCTCAGCCTGAAGAATTTTAGCGATGGTGGAAATGGTGTAGATCGGGTTTTGCATTATAATTATATTAAAAAAATACTTCAATCGCTATTATTTTTACGAATTTCATCAATTAATTATGAAAAGCGGCAAACAAGAGACGGCAATATTAGACAAAAAACAGGCGTTAGCCAAGGCAGAAAGTTTTTGTGTTTACCAGGAACGCTCACAAAAGGAAGTTCGATATAAATTAGTGGAATGGGGAATGCGTGGAGACGAATTAGAAGAAATTTTGTCAGAACTGATTGTAAATAATTTTCTGAATGAAGAGCGGTTTGCAAAATCTTACGCCTCAGGTAAATTCAATATTAAAAAATGGGGACGCATAAAAATTAAACAAGGGTTAAAGTTGAAGGGAGTTCCTGATCGAATTTTACAAAAGGCTTTATACAGTTTAGATGACGACGATTATATGCAGACTTTAGAAAATCTGGCTATTAAAAAAGCAAATACCATTACGGAATCAAACCCTTTAAAAAGAAAAATGAAGCTCATGACCTATCTTCAGGGGCGTGGTTTTGAAAGTGATTTAATTTTACTAGCACTGAAAGTCAGCAATTTAAATTAAATATTAAATTTTCAATAAAAAATCCCTTGACAGAAATAGAAATCTGTCTATATTTGCATCACCAAAACGAAACAGCATATCGGTTTTGTAAATGCGAAAGTAGCTCAGTTGGTAGAGCACGACCTTGCCAAGGTCGGGGTCGCGAGTTCGAATCTCGTCTTTCGCTCTAAATGCCTTCTTACCAGGAGGCATTTATTTTAAAAGGTTAATCGCCTGCTCGGGTGGTGGAACTGGTAGACACGCAGGACTTAAAATCCTGTGCTTTCAAAGGCGTGCGGGTTCGATTCCCGCCCCGAGTACTTCAAAAAAAAATCGAATGAAATCCCTGACCAAAATCAGGGATTTTTTGTTTAAAGACTAAATTTTGCACAGAAACCGATCAAGGATCAATGGGATCAATGCCAAAAGTTGGGGGGAAATTAAATAATTTTTACTGATTACTATAAACGATGTTTCATATTGTTTAGTTGTTTGAATTAATTAAATTCACGATTACCTTAACCATCATCTCTTTTTCATCAGCCTTACTTTCTGCAATCATTAATGTTAGTGCGACTAAAGCGTTATCTGCAATCCGTTTGGAGCCGTCATTTCTGTATAAAATTCTATTCTTATCCAAAAACCATACAAAAAGATAGGCGGCAATGCGTTTGTTTCCGTCAGAAAAAGAATGGTTTTTAACAACGAAATATAGAAGATTTGCAGCTTTTTCTTCTAGACTTGGATATACATCTATTCCTCCAAAGGTTTGATAAATGGCACCAATTGAACCTCTAAAAGAGGCATCTTTTTCGTTTCCAAACAATGAGCTTCCGCCAAATTTATCTTTAAGGTCACGAATAGCCTTCATTGCTTCGGAATAATCAATTATAAATAGCTCTTCTGATGTAGTTCCATCTATAGTTAATTGTTGATGATCATATTTATCTAGGATATCTAATGCATACGCGTAATCAGTTACCACTTTAAGCAAACCAGTCGCTTCATCGGAACTCAGCTCCTTACTTTCTAGAACATTACTCAAAAGGGCTACTGTGTTCTTTAGGCTTGTCAACTGTTCTGACTGTTCTTCTAAACGTTTTTCATTGATTGAATAACCCCTTGTGAAATAATCTTTCAAAATCTTATTTGCCCAAATGCGAAACTGAGTACCCCTAAAAGAATTAACGCGATATCCTACCGATATAATTAAATCAAGGTTGTAGTGAGCCAAATTCCTGGTTATCTTTCTTTCTCCTTCTTTTCCAACTGTTCGGAATTTCCGAACAGTTGATTCTTTATCTAGTTCCTTAGATTGGAAAATATGTTTAATATGCTCACTGATATTCGCCTTACTGCTTTGGAAAAGTTCTACAATCTGATTTTGAGTTAACCAAATCGTTTCATTTTCAAGTTTTACATCAATCGCGGTTTCCCCGTCCTTTGTCTGATAAATGATAATTTGATCTGTTTCCATTAGATTTCCGTTGAAACGTAAAGATATCCATTCAGTTTCGCTAATGATATTCATTTTTTGAACACTTTAAGCCCAAGGAAACAATAGTAAAAAAATTAAACCTTGCGAACTACCCGTAAAAAACGTTTAGATATTTGTACCGTTGCCATATTGCTAGAACCGCATTTCTATGCAATCAACTGCAATATTGCTTCTAAGTATTCATAAAAATGTTTGTATAATTGTAACGTTGGGAGTACTTCAAAAAAAATCGAATGAAATCCCTGACCAAAATCAGGGATTTTTTGTTTAAAGACTGAATTTTGTACAGAACCGATCAAGCGGAACACTACCAAAATCTACGATTTATTATTTTTTCACCATTTAAAGTTCCGTAAATTCTTACTAAAGCTTAGGCATTGGTTTATAAAATCATTTCAAACCAAATCAACGGGTAAGTGTTAAGTATGAAAAAAATCTAACGCCCTTGTTACTGAAGTTACTATCAAAAATTCGTTTGAAAACTGAACCGGAAAACCTGTTCATTTATGGATATAGATTACCAGCTTTGCCAGTCGGGATTCTGGCTTTAACATTTTCTACCCTTTTTTATATTTACGTGCATGATATGAATAATCCTTTAACAATATCGGTACCTCCCCTCTTGATATCTTCCCTCATTTTGACACTAATCTTCAGTTTGATCTCACAAGTGAATCTTATTTTAGCTCTGGAAAATGCTTATCAAAATTTAAATCTCAACTTTAAAACACCTTTCAAAACCAGTTAATCTAAATAGCTTTATGAAAACTTTATTCACAACATGCCTGGCCTTATTCCTCACCATTACATTTTCTCAAAAAAGCCAGGCTCAGGAGGATGCACGTATTAAAATTACATTGAGTACAAACTTTAATGGCAAACCCATTTCAGTCCCCTTAAACAGTGTTTCAACTTCGCTTTCCAGGTATTATGATGATCCTGCTCCAGGTACCACAAATGTAAAAGCAAAAGATTCTACCGCTAATAAAACTGAACCTGCACTTTCCGGTTATAAAGCCGGCGTTTTTTACCTTACAATAGATGCAAAAAATTTGCCGGATGATATGCTGAAACTTGTAGCAAGCAAAAAGAACACCTTTGATGGGACCATCACCATTGCGGATAGCTACGGTAAGTTACCTACACGAACTATTAAATTCTTCAAGGCATATCTATATAGTTTTTCGGATCAGTATTCTTCTACTTACTATGGCGACTCTGTTGGCAATGCAGTAATATCGCTAAGCTGTAACGCGCTTTCAATAAATGGCGTATTAATCGAACAATAGTAGCGCCGGTAAATCACCTCCTTTCTTTTACGAAGGGCAATTTCATCCATTATTAACTAATTTCTAATGAAATACATTTTAATTATTGCTTCATTTTTTCTGCTCAGCACTAGTGCCCAATCACAAATAAAACCAATATCAGCGGGATGGCATTCGTTTACCATCCAGTGGATAACCTTTAACAAATCAGCTCCCGGGAAAGTGTATATCAAAGAAATTGGCGACGAAGAATACAGTATTGAAGGCGAGCAGAGAGATCCAAAATCAAAAGACTATGTAACCATCAAAGGAACATTTCTGAACCGGGGAAACATTTTAAAATTTAATGGAAAAATAGTATCCAAAATCAATTCTATTAATGGCGGAAAACCTTGCGAACTTACGGGACTTTCTATCTTCAAGGCCAGCGGCAAAAGAAAGTACTGGCGATTGCAACAAATGCTCAATTGCGACGGCGAAACTACAGATTATATAGATATCTATTTTTGAAAAAAAGATTAAGCTGGCTTTGCAACATAGCAGCGGGCAAGTAAGCACTCAAAATATCTTGCCTTTCTTCTGACCTTTGCAATGAACACTGTGATATTGCTTTCGAATAATTACAAACCGGGCGATAATTGCAGGATTAGCATTTGAAGAGACATTTATAATAACATTTTCGCTGATGGCAAGAGGTTAGCCAGCCCAACTTTCTTCTTTTAATTTAACACCACCAAACTAAATCGCTTTTTCTGTGTTCAAGTCCAAAACAACCCCCGGTTATGAAGCATAATTTACTGAAGGCACTAACATTTTTAATTGTATTAACGCTTGTTCTCCAGGCTTGTAAAAAAGGAGGGCCTGATGAACCAACTGATCCATCCCAGGCATCATTTGACATCTATGCCGCCGGAAGAGAAGGCTATGTAGCTAAATACTGGAAAAATGGTAATGCTGTTATCCTTGGAACCGGTTCTGGTGCATCAGATGCGAATGCAATGGCCATCTCAGGTGGCGATGTTCATGTCGTAGGTTCGGAAATTAATCCGGCGGGAATATATGTTGCTAAATACTGGAAAAATGGAGTGGCTATATCGCTCACGGATGGAAGTCGGAATGCCTTTGCCAATGACGTATTCATCCAGGGAAATGATGTATATATCGCCGGCCAGGAGTTGGCGCCAGGAAAGACAACTTACCAGGCGAAATACTAGAAAAACGGAATACCCGTGATATTATCAGGTGAGAATCAGCAGGCTATTGCAACTGGAATAGCCCTGATTGGCAATGATGTGTATGTGATTGGAGAACGCAGAAACCTGGATTGGGCGACTTTCATCACTTCTTACTGGAAAAACGGACAACTATTTGACCTTACAGACCGGAGCGTAGGTGCCACATATCAAGCCATAACGGTATCAGGCAGCGATTTATATTTGTTATGGTCTGAAACTTATAATAACTCCGGTCAATCTCAAACCCGCTATAGTAAAAATTTAGGCGCCCCTACGCTGATTAATGATGGTACACCTGATGTAACAGGAAACTCCATTACCGTGAATGGGAACGATGTTTATGTTGCCGGTTATGGAACAGGGAATGGCAGCAATGTAATCAGGGCTAAGTACTGGAAGAATGGCCTACCTGTTGTTTTATCTAATGAGCCAGAAAGTACTTTTGGATTTTCTATAGCCGTGTCTGGTTCTGATGTATATGTAGGTGGTTCCCGAGACGGTGGCGCAAACGGAGGATCAGGTACAGCACAATACTGGAAAAACGGCAATGTAGTATCATTAAGCAACGGATCCCAAGCAGCCGACATCCGTAAAATCGTTGTAGTGAGAAAATAACCTACTAATGTCAGCAGTAATATTCCTAAGAGTAAAGGGCCGAATTCATTATCTAAAAGCAAAAACTGCCGATTAATATCTGATTTTCGGCACTTACTAATATGATATGTTCATTGCCCGGAATTAGTAAGTAAATGGCGTTATGCTTTTTTTTCTTTATCTTTTTTAAAAATGATATAAAATACAAACACACCTGCTAACAGGAAAAACACTCCGGCAAAAAACTGTACTCTATCATCCATACCTTTCCAACACCTATGTTGGTTAAAAGTTAGGACCTAAAGTATTCCTATTAGCGCTACTAATATTTATTACTTCAAATCATTTGGAAAAGTAGAAAAAAAACATTGCCTTAACGAGCTGGCTCATTGATCTCTTTCCTGTTACCCAGTCTGAGATACTTTCACGGTCGAGCCCTGTATCAAAAGCGATCTGCTTTATCCTCACTCCTTTTTGAAGCATTTTCTGATCTATCCAGGATGGAGTGACTATAATAGCAGGTGAAGGAAGATGCGTATGGGCAGAGACCACAAGCTTAAACTCCGGTAATATTTTATTAAAAACATCTTCTGTTCTTTTTATCAAGGTTGGCTCACTGGCATATTTGCCTGAAGATGTTTCATGCTGAATAGTTGAAACTTCAAGTATCTTATCCGAAATACTATCTATCGTAAAAGAGATATTTGACTGCGCTTTATGTCGGGCCGCTGCCGCTTCCAACTTCAGGATTTTTTCTTCGGGGATTATATTTTTCAGTTTTACCAAGTTCTCTATATTGCTCATTAGATCGCTTTATTTCTTTATAGTTTTAATATTAATTGCGTCATGTTTGCCAGGTGATTGCAAACACGCTATTTTAACCAACTTGTGCCGTGATTAGTTTTGTTTAAGTTCCGAAACGACTGATTTTGACAAAAAGCGATCATAAAAAGATATGTAGTAATCGGGGCGATTATGCTCTGGAAACTCATTTTAAGCAATCAGCGAGTATTTCACCTAGACAAAGCATTGATCAATGACAACAACAAGCTGCATCTCATTTTGATGATCAGAATTGTGGAATGATAAAATAAAGAAAACCGGTAAGGTCAAACCAATTTCACAAAGCCCTGGATAATAAAACAAAGAGATTGTACGGTTAGGAGAAGTTTCTCATTTACGGAAACAGATCACGAAATGGCAAATTACATTTTGTAAAATAAAAGCCCCGGCACTGCCGGGGCTCCATTCCTTTAATAAATTATTGAGCGTCGTAGTCACTCCATTGTGCAGTTCCGCTAGGATCAGCTGCTTTTACTTCTTCACTTTTTTGCTTGCTTAGCGCTAAATTAAGTTGTTCTGTTTTTTCAAGCTGCGCCTCCATGTCAGTATCGGTTACGGATAATCCTTCAGTTTGTTTTACCTGACTGATCGGATCTGCCACATAATCCCATTCTTTATTCAAACCTGGCATCTCGCCCTGGTTCCATGGACCTCTTACGCTTTTTTCTGGCGAAAGATTGAAGTACTGTTGTGTAAAGCGTGGATCTGCCTGCAATACTCCCGGAGGGAAGTTTGGCTGGATCGTTTCGAGTGCTGCCTCAAACATTTTATAATGCGCAACCTCTCTGGTCATCAGAAAGGAAAGGGTCTCCTTTACATATGGATCATCTGTAAATTTCATTAAGTGCTCGTACACAAGTTTCGCTCTTGATTCTGAAGCCAGGTTACTTCTTAAGTCTACAGTTAAGTCTCCATTTGAATGGATGTAGGAAGCGCACCATGGAATTCCCTGGCTATTTCTTAAAGTCGGGCCACCACCAGTGATAATCGGGAATTGCGGATTAGCAGATAATGCAGCATGAATAATAGATTCTTTCGCTGCGTTTCCATCTAAAACCTGCATAATCTCACTTTGATCGGCAGCATCTTTGAGTTCACCATTAACACCTTTGAGTAACATCTGAATCGTCGCGCCCACAATTTCCAAATGTGAAAATTCTTCCGTGGCAATATCCATTAGCATATCGTATTTGTCGGGATGGGGTAACTTAGCACCGAATGCCTGAGTAAAATATTGCATCGCCGCTGCAAGTTCGCCGTTTTCTCCTCCGAATTGTTCAAGAAGGATGTTGGCAAATGCCGGATCTGGTTTAGAGACTCTTGCGTTGAATTGAAGGTCTTTTGAATGATGAAACATAATAATCGAATTAAGTTGTGTATCATCAGAACCCAGCTACAATCCTGGCAGTTTACTACATTTACTATTTGTAATGATTATAAAAAGAAAAACCTCTGTTAAATATCTGAGGCCGCAATTACCTTTTTCTGCCGGTATTTTTCCAATCCCCCATGATTCGGTTTCCTACTACAAATTTCGATGAATCATATAAATTACAGGTTCTTCCTATATGATGAGGCATTCCCAATAGTGTGTCTCCAATATTAATTTCCGAACCCGGAAGTTTAACCAGTAAATGTTCTTCACTTTGGGAGGTGATTACAGCTTCGGGAAATTGCAGAAAATCAACACGTTCATCCGGTGCTCCTTCTGAAGATATTGCTTTATAGCCTAAATCAAGGCAAACTGTATCTGCTGCCGGCCTGGAAATTACCCGGGTAACGATAAGTGCTGCAGTTTTAAAACCAAGTTCCGGATACAATGCCTGATAATGTTGATCCCAATAAATGAAGGTTCCGGGACTACATTCAACATCATTAAATTGAGAATAAAAGTTGATAGTAGGCGTACTTCCCGCCGCTATGCGCACCTGCTTGATTCCCATTTGAGATAATTCATCACTCAGCTTCCTCACTTGTTCAAAACCAGAGGCAGCCTGTGAGTGACGAACACTCACCCTGGATTCAGTGATATGACCGTCATAAGCGTGCAAACCTAAAGTCCGGAGTGAGGGAAGGCTGACACAAAGCATAAATAATGCTTTTCCTTCTACCTGTGGTTTTACACCTGTTCGGTTCATGCCTACATTTAAGTCGATCCATATCGCTATTACAATATTCGCACGACATGCAGCGTCAGATAATTCCCTTGCGGAGCTTTCATTATCTACCAGACAGGAAAACTCATTCAGCGGATATTTAATTATTAAATCTATAAAGCGTTGAATTTTCGGGCCTACAGGCTGGTATGCCAATAAAATATCCCTGGCACCCGCTTGTGCCAACATCTCTGCTTCGCCGATAGTGGCGCACTTAAACTTATGAATCCCAGCTTCCAGCATCAAGTTAACAACCTGAGGGCATTTATGCGTTTTGACATGTGGCCGGATTTGGCTGATAGCTGAAAACAAACCTACAAGCCGTGCAATATTTTCAGTTACGATATCTGGATAAACTGCCAGGAATGGCGTATCTGTTGATGCTGAATTCTTTATGCAGTAGCCTCCAATTTCTAACATATCCTATATTATTTTCGTTGATTAAATAACTTTGAAACAGTACAACAATGTGAGTCGGCTTTAGTTTATGACAAATACATCGGACTTAAATGGCTTTCGACGTTTCATGATTTCCCAATACTTACCAGAAATTGGTTTTAGGTGATCTCGAGCTTGTACCCTTTTCCCCTGATCACAACAATGTTGATGTTTGGATCAGATTCAAGTTTTTTTCTAAGCTTTGAAATGAACATATCCAGACTTCGGTCTACAATAACACCATCATCCTCCCAGATCTCTTTTTGCAGTCGGCTTCTTTCTATAATCTGGTTAGGAGACGCTGCAAAAACGAGCAATACACGGGTTTCTGTTCTGGTGAGTTCTATGGTCATCCCCTGTACGATGAGTTTCCGGTGCCCAGCATCAAACAACACCGAACCTAAGGTGAATATATTTGTACGTTCATTATCTTGTAAAGCCTTTTGTGGCTTAACAGTCTGCAAAAAGACAAATCCAACAAATGCTAAAAATGACAGGCTGCCGAACAGATATCCATCCGCTGCTATACGTACTCCTGCCGGTTTATATTTTATGTTGATCAGGTAACATGCACGCGGTTGTACTCTTCCTATGCAAGCTACAATATCATCTTTTTTATCTTTGGATATAACATATCCATAAACTACCCTGGAATCGTCACCGTTCAAAACATTGACAACATAATGATTTGCCAGCGGGTCATTTGCCAATAAACGCCTGGTAGTATTCACCAGCAAACCCGGTTGAAAAGTTAAATCATGTTCAAAGCTAATCTGATATTCATTTTCTGCACTCTTTTCCACCGGCAGTACTCTTGAGGTACTGTCGCCCGACTGTAACAGCAGTTCATGCCCGATTCTACGCATAAAAACTTCCCTTCTGGAAACATCAAAATCCTCATCCTGCACGTTACAGACAGTTACGCAGATTACAGATAAGAATATAAGTAATGTTAATACGAATAAATATTTGCCTTTCCCGGCGAGGAGATTTTGACGACGATGCATAATGTCAGATTTTAATTTACAAAGTTTACAATTCTATTTACAATTCAAATTCCTCGTGTGGAAAGATATCAAAGTAATTTCGCTGAATCAAATCGTACAGCTATTTACCCTTATAAAATATAATTATGAAATCTACACTAGCATATGTTTTATTACTGACGGTCGTTTTTTTCACCTCCTGTAAACAAGGCCAAACCAATACACCAGGAAATCATATCGGTTTACAGGCTAAAGCCGTATCCACTCCGTATGGGCCTAATACAATGGTTCGGAACATCAAAAAAGGAAGAAATGGCACCGTTTTGATTGCTGCATCGCTTGGTGGTGTTTTTCGATACGATGGAAAATTATTTACAAGTCTCACAAGTCAACTTGGTTCCTTAGATTTTGGGATGTTCTGGAAGACCAAAAAGGAAATCTTTGGTTTTCTACTACCGATTCAGGTGTTTACTGTTACAATGGGAAATCCTTTCAACATTTTACAACCCGCGAAGGACTTGCAAGTAATGTAGTCATGTCTATTTATGAAGATCGCGCCGGCATGATTTGGTTCGGTACTTCAGGTGGAGCAAGCCGTTACGATGGAAAATCTTTTCAAAATTTAACAATTAAACAAGGACTTCCGCACAATGCGATTACTACCATACTTGAAGACAAAAACGGTAAATTTTGGTTTGGTACACGGGGCTATGCTTGTTTCTACGATGGAAAAAAAATTACCGTTTTCAAAAATAAAGACGGTAAAGCCTTTCATAACGTTTGGGGTATAACCGAAGATAAAAAGGGTCAAATTTGGTTTGGCGCAACAACAATTGAAGACAGGAAGGGCGATACGTTAATTGTTAAAGCCGGCCTTTGGCGCTATGATGGCAGTACATTTGCCAAAATTAATCAGAGGGGCACTTCGGCTATCATCGAAGATAAAAAAGGAAACATCTGGACGACAGGTGCAGTAAATCCTAACGGGGTTGGAGCCTGGACGTTTTCCCGGTATGATCAAAATTCACTGTATAATAAAAAGCCGGTGGTAGCCGAAATAATGTCAATAGAAAAAATGCTTTGTGGAATTTTCGAAGCTAACGATGGAAGCATTTGGTTTGGATCTCTGAACGGTGTGTATCGTTATGATGGAAAAACCATCACAGATTTTAAAAAGAAAGAAGCGCAGCACCAGTAGGTGCAGCTCCTTTCTATCTCATCGGTCAGTTAGGATTCAAGTTTGCAAATCATATCAGTTTTTTCGGGTCTTGTTGCAAGATGAAAATCTTCCTGTTATTTACTTCTCAAAAGGGCTTCTAAATAGTAATAATCAGCATAATTGATGGGCACATCTATCTCTGATTTTGCCGGGCGATGGCCGGTACTATGGTCTAAAATAAACCCGTAGTTGTCGCCTTTTTTGTTGGTATACTTCGTGCTCAGTGAATATAAAATCCGATCAGCTGTTCGTTTGTATTTTTTGCCATTGCTGCTATATTTAGCCAGTTCATACAGCGCCGAAGCCGTAATTGCTGCGGCTGATGCATCTCTCGAAACATTCGGAATCCCTGGATCATTATAATCCCAATATGGAATACCATCTTCAGGGGTGTTTTTATGGTTTATGATAAAACCTGCGATCCCCTCTGCCTGGGCGAGATAGTTTTTATTTTTAGTTGCGCTAAAACACAATGTGTACCCATATAGTGCCCACGCCTGCCCACGGGCCCAGGCCGATTCGTTAGCATAACCCTGAGCAGTTATTTTCTGTAAAATGTTTCCGGCGGTGGTGGTATCATAATCAACAACATGATAAGAACTGAAATCTTCCCGAAAATGGTTTTTAATGGTATGATCGGCATGTGAAACCGCTATTTTGTAGAAAGATGAATCTCCTGTCATTTTAGTTGCCTCAAATAGCAGTTCCAAATTCATCATATTATCAATAATTACCGGATATTGCCACTTGTCCCCATTATGATCCCAGGATTTTAATACGCCTGCAGTTTTATTAAAACGCGTGGAAAGTGACCTGGCCGCCTGAATGATAACCGATTTATAGGCTGTATCTCCGGTTAATTTGTAACCATTGCCAAACGGACAATAGATCATGAATCCCAGGTCGTGGGTTCCGCGGTTAAATTGTTCTTTTTTGATATCTTCAGTATATTTTTTAGCAAGTTCGAGCCACTTTTTATCTTTTGTATATTGATAGAAATACCAAAGCTCAGCCGGGAAAAATCCACTTGTCCAGTCTTTTGATACCACCATTTTAAACTGACCTTTTTCAACTGTTCTCGGCGACACCTGATTTGGCTTCACCAGGCGTGCGGAATCTACATTTTTAATCAATACGGCTGTTTGTTTTGCCGCAGCGGCGAAGGCTTTTTTTACATCAACCTTTTGTGCCATCACCACATGGGAACACAAAAGCGAAAGAACTGTTATCTTAATTTTTAAATTCATATTACAACCAAATTAAAGGGTTTCGAATAGGTAGGTTTCTGATTACCTCTTCTACCTGAGGTTTATGTTCTAGTTTTTCCCATGAAATGTACCAGTTTTCCTGATCAAACTGAAGTGCTCCAAACAAAAGAAATGGTTGAGCCACGGGCCAGTTATCCCAATACATCATATCAGGCTTTAATGTCCATTTGCTTTTATCTGCAATAAAGGGATATAAATAATTGATTCCTTTTCTAATTGACTGGCCATCCGGAGTTTCAAATTCCCAAAGATTATCTTCTGGTGTAGACAGCATCTGGCAAAGCATGGTCATGGCATCCAGATTAAAAATAGAATAGCCGTAAGGTTTGGTGCGCGCAGTTTCAAGGGGAAAACTTCCATCCATCCCCATTTGGTTTGGCAAAAGAATGGTTTTGTACCGGGTGCGTAAGGAATCGAGCATATTTTCATCCTTACATAATTTAGCAAAAGAAGCCACCTGCATGGCCCAGCAGGTGGCGTGGTTATTTTTAACCGTCTTTTCCCGAATACCGGGTTTAGAAGTATTCAACCATAAAGTATAATCGGCGAACCATTTTTTAACCCCTGTCAACGTAGCTTTATCAAAGGCTTTTGAATTCCCCATCACCAAAGCACCCTGCGCTACCTCCATTAAATGAATGGTATCGATAATTCCATAATTGCGCCCCGTGAACTTGCCCTTTATTGCCTGCGCAAATAATAAGTTAGGATACATTAAAGTTTCTGAATGGATAAACCAGGCCCGAAAATGTTTTACGGCTTGTGTTACATATTTATCATTTCCGGTGATTTTATAGGCAGAGGCCAAAGCGCCAATTACTTTGCTCAAGCGAATCATGGCTCTACGGTGGTCTAAGAAATTATTGGGATTGGTTAATCCATCCCGATTGATATAAGACCCTTCAGGATTTTTCGGATCAGGCCAGAAATAATCTGCCTCAGAAAAAAAGTCATGCTTGCCTCCTGCACTTCTCGGTGAAGAAGATGCCGTAACGGTTATCGGTGCTTGTTTCATGGCCCATAAGGCTTCTGCTAAAATTTCTTTCTTTAAAAGCCCCTCTGCCCGCTTCCTCAAATCTGCAGGCACATCTTTTTTAATCTTTCCCGTACCGGAATATGCAGTTCCTGCAATAGAAAAAATAACTGAAATAAAAATAAGAATGTTCTTCATCATCACTTTATAATTCTTTAAAAACAGTAGCAAGGCCTTCGGACATTGCAGCAGCAAAACTTTTACCTTTATTTAATTTCACACTGATTATTGCTCTTCCATTATAAGCCTGTACCTTTCTGGAACCGGACGATGTTCCCTGATTATCAATCAATCCGCCGTCGCCCGTTAACCCAAATTTTATCCAGTTAATGGCATCCAGGCATTGAACTCCCTTGCCATCAAAAAGTTTTACCTCCAGCGTCGCTACTCCATCCTGTTCATTTATTTTTTCTAGAGTCATGCTTACAGGTTTAGTCCATTTTGTAGTTTGATAGTTGAATTTTACTTCATCAGCTATTTTTTCCTTACCTCTTTTAGCGATGATGCTTACGGTATTTTCTCCTTTAACAAAAGGAAGATTCCACCGCAGGCCAGCCGCCGGATAATCCTGGCTGTTTCGTTTTTTTACGCCAAAGCTTTTTCCATTCAGAAAAATTTCAGCTTCAGTACAATTAGAATAAACTTTAACCATTTTCTCTTCACCCTCATCACCCCACCGCACCGGCCAGGTATGCCCATATATGCGGGCCATTAATTTATCTGTCCAGTAGGATTGAAATACATAATAGGCTTCTTTTTTGGTGAAATCACGTTCAATTATCCCTTTTTGGTTCATATAAGGTACGGGATTATCCGGACGAACAGGTGTAGAAAAATCCTTAAATGGCCAATAAGCCGTTCCGCTTAACCATGGCATATTTTCCTGTTCATTTAAATGCCAGTCGATCAGGTTGACGATATAAGATTCACTCCAATCACCATCTTTTGAAATTCTGGCTGCCCCTCCGTAGAGAGAAGCATCGCCAGCACGTTCATCCGCACTTCCGCCAGTTTTGATTTTAGTCAATGCCTTATCCGGGTTTTCCGAATGGCGCATTGCATGGCTGTCTCCTCCCCATTCTACATGTAAAAAGCGTTTTACCTTTGCAAATTCATCTTCTGAAACTTTTTTATAATCGGTGTAGGCGCCACGATACCAACCTGCCCAGATGGATGGTGAATACACATCCACAAGATCTGCACAAAAATCGCATCGCCTGATGGCGGTGTAACGCGAAGCATCCATTTTATGAGAAAGATTATCTAGTTCTTTCATAAATGACCTGATTTTTTGTTTGTCGAACTCCGGAAAATCCCCCGGCCAGTCGTTCTCATTCCCTAAACCCCAAATGATAATGGAGGGGTGATTGTAGTGTTGCTCAATCATATTGGTAAGCATTGTTCTGGCTTGTTGTTTATATCGCTCGCCGCCTAAACCGCCCCGGCACCACGGAATTTCCTCCCAAACTAAAATCCCAAGGCTATCACAAAGGTTGAGCACCACCCGCGACTGCTGATAATGGCCTAAACGGATAAAATTAACACCCATATCTTTCATCATCTGCATTTCTGTGCGAATCATGTCCTCGGTCATGGCTGCTGCAACACCGGCATGGTCTTCGTGCCGATGCGTACCCCGTAATAACAAACGTTTTCCATTCAAATGGAAAGGTCCTTTTTCAATAAAATTGATATTTCTAAAGCCAATTTTTTCTACGCCTTTATAGTTTCCGGCAGAAGAGATCATTTCATACTGAAGCGTGTATTGAAGTGGTTTATCTGTCGACCAAAGTTTGGGGCTCTGAAGAGAAAGGTTCCATAATTGCAGATCTGCTGAAGTTTCTATTTTTCGCTGGCATTTATTGATTATTTTCCCATTTGGATCGATTAATTTAAGGGAGATTGTTGCTCCGGAAATATGATCAGGGTTGTAAAACCTTGCTTTCACATTCAATTTTGCTGCTTTTCCCTGCTCATCTACCTCGGCTTTCACAAACATTTTATCTACAGAAAGCGCTGGTGTATATACCAGGTTCAGGTATCTGTAAATCCCTCCATAAATATTAAAATCTGAAAGATCTGAGGGAATCATTTCCAGGTCTCTTGAGTTATCTGTACGGATAGAAACAGGAACTTTCCCGCTGAATTGTTTCTGATAAACATCTGTTTTCTGAAAAGCCGCCACAGCCGCTGTGAGATCAACAGTCCATTCATCATAGCCACCTACATGTGTCGCTATTTTTTGATTATAGATGTAAACGTCTGTTTTTTGTCCGGAACCTTCGAAATGTAAAATGGTTCGCCCGTTTGGATATGGATTTTCGATTTTCAGCTGTGTTCTGTACCATGCCGGGCCCTGATAATAATTCACATCAGGGTCAACCGCATCTGTTGCATTTACACAGTGCGGCAGATTTACTTTTTGCCACAGCGGAACTGATTCAGGATTGCCTGCGCCTACGGGGCGAACAGCCTCCCAAATTCCGCCTAAATCTTGCTTTAAATATTCCCAGTTATGCGTTAAACGAACAGACTGCTGCGCGAACAACAACTGACCCGTAACCAGCAGATGAAAAATGAGGATATATTTGACTTTCTTTAACATTGAATTTCAAAATTTTAAGGATTGTTGTTTTCTGCCAATTGGGAAAACACGAGGTTGATTTACGGTAGTTACTAATAAATTCTTTTTAATTGTATGGCGTTTAAAACCGGCTTCCCTTCTACAGCAGTAAAATCTACGATAATTCCCTTTCCATGCTGAACGATTAACCTGGTACTCTTTTTCATTGCCGTGGTATAGCCATAATCTTCAGCCAGGTTAATTTTATTGAGGAAAGGCGTCCCATTAATTGCTACATTAAAAACACGGCCTTCCTCCTTTTCTTTTTTATGATTATTATCTAAGTTATAGGCCAGCGCCTCTTTGCTTACCCCACCAACCAACTCTGCAAAATGCAATGATAATTCATACACTCCATCCGGAACATCGAACCTGAATTGCACAATGCCAACCTGCTGTGTCTGGTAAACCGGGTCGTTATTGGTTCCTATAATATTTTTATCACTTCCATAAGTGATTCGGTTATTGGTTCCTTTGTAAGGTGCTCCGCCAATCCAGCCCCATGAACCTGCTCGATAAGGCTGATCCGGCATCCACAATTGATGCTCTATTTCATCGATATAAAAACGTTTAGCACCTAATAAAACATTCATGTTAATAAAGGGAATTTTTGGATCCGTAAATTTAAAAGGCTTTAACTGAAAGTTGATGTCAGCCTGATCGCTCTGTGCTCCGGAAACCACTTTTAATTGATTTTTTCCATTTACAAATGGTACTTTCCATTCTATAATATGATCTGCGGCATCTTTAATCCCTATACTTTTTCCGTTTAAAAATAATTCAGCAGATTTTAAGTTAGTAGCCACCTGAAAAGGCTGGGTACTCACAACAGATCCCGAATCGGCGATACCGGTTCTGGCGTTCCATTGCGCAGCAGTTATTTTGAGGTATGGCTTATTGGATAAATAAGCTTGATAAAGGAAATAGGTATCTTTAGGTTGCCGGCCAATAGTTAACAAACCCTTATTATTAATGTGCGGCATGGTTTCTTCCCGCGTTTCGGAATTAAAGTCTGCCAAATTCCAAGCCATTCCTCCGGCCACGAATGGCCTGCTCAGCATCGCATTTAAATAAACCTGATGAAATTGAACCGCATATTCAACGCTTTTATCAAAACGAAGGGGCAAAAATGATCTGATTCGTGGGTCTGCATCAGCACCATATTCCGTTACCATGAAAGGTGTGTTCGGCAACTCTGCATGGTGGCGGTCTAAAAACCTTGCAAAATCAGCCGGTACTCCGGAATACCAGCCAGAATATAAATTCCAGCCTACAATCATCGGAATTTTGGTTAGACCAACTTTGTTATAAAGATCCCAGGCACCATGATTAACCAGCAAAGTATATCTCGATGGATCTAATTTCCTGGTTAAGGAATCAAGTTTTTGGGCCAGTTCACGAACATGGTCAAAATATATTTGTTGTCTGGATTTATCTTCTGAGAATTTCAAACGCAACAGGATCTCGTTCATATACGCCCAGATTATGATGCTTGGATGATTAAAATTCTGCTTAATCATTTCGGTTTGCATCTTCAGGCAGTTGTTGGTAAAAGCCTCGGTTTCTGTAATGGTATTTACCACCGGAATCTCCACTGAAGCTAAAATTCCTAAACGATCACAAGCTTCTAAAATCAAGGGATCCTGAGGATAATGTGCTATTCTCAAAAAATTCCCACCCATTTCTTTAAGTAACTCCACATCCCTTATCTGCAAGGCATCAGGCGTGGCATTACCTAAGTTTTCATAATCCTGGTGACGGCTTGCACCGATTAATTTCAGAGATTTGCCATTTAAAAAAAAGCCTTTTTCAGCATCGAATTTGAACCAGCGGAAGCCTAACGGGATGGAAAGCTGGTCGATCACTGCTTTGGTTTTCGCATCAATAATTTCGGTAACTACCCGGTAAAGGTATGGATGCTCCGGCGACCAAAGTATCGGATTTTTAACAGCCTTAAAATCGATATTAAGCGAGTGATGATCGCCTGTGGCCAAATTTAATCCAATATTCTGATTGGAGACCATTTCTCCTTCTGCATTGAATATGGTACTGCTGACTTGTATTTTTTTAGGTAATGCAGATGCGTTTTCTATCAAACAATTGATTTTTACACCAGCACTTGCTGCAGAAACCTGCGGAGTGGTAACAAAGACACCAGCACTGCCATTTTCACTTAGCGAGATATGAACAGGATTGGTAATTAATAAGGTTACATTTCGGTACATCCCACCGAAAAAAGTAAAATCTGCAGTTAGCGGTGGAATATCTTCATTGAAGCGATTATTTGCATGTACCTCAATAACGTCATTTTTAAAATTTAAAAAAGGTGTGATCGGAACCGTAAACCTGGTGTAGCTCCCGATGTGTTTTCCAGCTGATTTTCCATTCACAAACACTTCTGCCTCTTGCGCAACACCATTGAAAACCAGAAAAATATTTTTCCCTTTTGATGATTCATCAAGTTTTAACCTTCTTTTATAAATGCCAACACCACGGTAATAACCTGGTTCATCATCCAACACATCCTGATTATTCCAGGTATGCGGGATATTTACCTGTTCGGCCTTACCATTTTCTTTATGAAATTCCCATTGATCATTTAAACTGATGGCTTTACGCCCGGTATCTTGTCCAAAACTATTTATGGAAGCAAAAGCGGTTATAAACAGTACTAAAAGTAATTTCGCGCTTAACATTTTTATCTTTATTGTATTCTGATCAATCAACCCGTTTCGCGGCTTATATTAAAAGCCTGATGCTAATCCGGATTATTTGTGATCAACAATCCGGATTGTGGCATGCCCCGGGGACTGCTATTTAAAAATTACTGAACCTTATTTACAACAAGTTCATCAAAATAGATATAACTTGTTTGGCTTGAGCCCCAGACTGCAACATCTTTTCCACCCCTGAAATTATGAAAAGATAACCTGTTGATTAATCGCTGCGCATCATTAGTGGTCCAGCGAATAGTCTGATCAAGTACAGTAGTTCCGTTAATAATCACCTGAACCTGTCCGTTTTTATTTGATCCGGTATTGCTTTTCACATATAAGTGTACATTATAGGTAGCTCCTTTTACCAAACTGCCGCTTGATGGATAGGATTTACCGAAGGTATCTCCGCAAGGACCGGCCATATCTCTATGGTAAGCATAAGGCTGAAAGTATACCCTGCTTCCGTTATTGTACCACATCAGGCGCAAACTTCCGCCATTGCCATCAGTAGCAATATCGCATCCGGTATTGCCTTCTCCAATCAGAAAGCCGAAGCCAACCTTTCCGCCTCTGCTCCAATCAAAATCGCTGTGAAACCGAATCTTAAAGTCAGCCTCATATGCTGAACCGTCAGAAATGTCTACACCTGCTATCAGTCCGTTGGATACTGAATTTGGCGCTAATGTAGCTCTCGCCCAGTTAGCAGAAATAAATGCCCTGCTTTCATTCCACCCTGTTAAAGCAGCCATTCCAAAATCGCTGCTTGCTTCACTGGAAGAATACGAACCATCAGGATGGTTAAAACTGGTATTAATGTTGCTCGGATAAGCTTCCGCTACCGCACCAGATACGTTTTGGTTTACGGGAAGTTTTTCGGAAGAAACAATTGCCTCATTTATCTCAGCCGAATCTTTAGAACAGCTCGCTACAAAGCATGAAAAAATTAACAAAGCGATGCCTGTTGTTTTTTGAAACCTTTTTATTTGACTCATAATGACTTTAGTTTAAGTTTAAATTTGGTTAGCTAATCTGTGCAGTTTCATGTCCTGGACATTCCGGTGCCATCTTTCTTATAGTTATCTTTTGTTTTCGATTCGGTATCTGATTTTATTAATAGTTGAGAAACTGCCTTTTTAAATATGACAGTCCTTGCTTAAGGGACTGTCTATACTAACCCAAACCAAATAAATTAGAAGGCCAGAACTCCTTAAAAAATTTAAGGTAATTTGTCCAGCGCGGGTACATTCTGTTCGTAACCGGCATAGCCCTTGTTCTGGTTAATTCTTCCTTCGGTATTAAAACGCTGTGCACTTGCCGGCACGGGCCATAATACATGATATGGCGCAATTCTATAATTTACGCCCTGCAAGGTTGGCACCTGGTTTTTATAGAAATCATTTTTCTCCATTACACGGTCGTACATAAAGTTATTATCCGAAAAAGTGGCGAGGCTATAACTTTTAGCGTTGTAGGCCGCTTTTCCTGTTTGTGCGAAAATATAAGCGATACGGGTTAACTCTGTTTTACGGGGCTCTTCCCAATACAATTCCCTGGCACGCTCATCCAGTATGGTGCCGATGGTGATCTGGCTTGCATTGGTGAGTAAAGTGGCGTTTGCCCTGCTCCTCACCACATTAATATCTGCCATGGCAAGCGCCAGATCGCCTTTCCAGTAATGTGCCTCAGCCCTTAACAGATAGGTTTCTGCTAAACGGAAGACATACCAATCGGTATTGGTTCCGCGTGGTGGTGTCCAGTAAGGATCATTGGCTAATGCATTGGTGGAGTTAATAAAAACTTTGTAATGCGGCCAGCCGAACCAGTGACGAATCGTATCTAAAGCACCATTGGTAAAACGCTGTTTAAGGTTGGCTTCGCTATACATTTGTAAGGGCTGGCCATACAGAGCCCTGTCTGTGGCATTGGTAGAATTTTTTAACGCAGGATTATTATAAACCAAATCGGTCATATCCATCCACATCCCTTTGGCATGCCGGAAATCCGTATTATCCGTCCAGATATATTTGGTGCTGTAAGGGGTTCCACGGTAGCGACCAATGCCACGTCCGTACATCCTTGTCAATGGAATTTCTGCTCCAACGGCGTCGACAAGCGCAGTGGCACCTGAAGGCGTTTTTACATTTGCAAAATGCCATGCCGGAACGGTATTTCTCATCAATTGCGAACCTTGCGCTGTAAAACCGGCGAAGGCTTCGCGGTCAATAACCAGGAACAAGGCTTCGCGGTTTGCTGCCAGCGATTTGTTATCCATACGGTGCAAATCCCAGACTACGTTTTTCGTGAGATCTGAAGCGGTACTGCCGAAACGGGAAGTCATCATTCCGTATTTCCCGCCGCTAATCACATTGGTTGCTGAAACGATGGCATCATCAAATTTACCGAGTGCCAGATTTACCTTTGTTAAAAGGTGGCTTACCGCTCCTTTGGTTACATCACCTTTATTGCCACCATCTGTTACCCAGCTTTGGGCAAACTCCAGATCGGTTTTCATTTTGGTAAGGATCACCTCTCTTTTGGTGGAATAAAAATCAGCCTTTGGGTTTTCTAAGTCATTTAACAGCAAGGGCACATCCCCAAACTGGTGAACCAGCCTGTAATAAAAGTATGCACGATAAAAATAAGCTGAACCTAAAATAAGATTCTTTTCTGCCTCTGATGTATAGGTTGGTTTATCAATATTTGAAATAATAGTATTGGCCTGCCTTACTGCAACGAATTCATTATCCCAGTACCAGCCAATTTTATTAAAGTCATCACTATTCAGGTTAGCATCCGGAGTTATCCGGGAAATTAAATCCTGAGCCGGCGTATTTTTATCCGTTGTACCATCTACCGCCACATCTGAGAAAAGAGATTCGGTGAGCATCGGAGCCGAATCACCAAAAAATTCTCGTCGTGTGGCCAGTCCTAATCCGTTTAATGCGGCTTTCATGGCTGTAAGGTTATTTAAGTTTTCCGGAGCGTAAGCAGAAAGTTGTTCAGCATCCAGATAAGCTTTTTTACATCCTGCAGCTCCAGCCATAGCGGCAAAAGCTAACAGCACAATTATATTCTGATTGAGTTTATTGATTTTCATAAGACTTATAAAGTAACATTAAGACCTAAGGTGTAATATCTTGGTGTCGGGCCGTTGTTTTGCGGATCCCAGAAGGTCCACGTTGGGGCATAATAACCCGCATTATTTACGTTAGCATATATTTTGGCACTTTTTACATGCAATTTCCCAAGCAAATCCTGGGGAACAGAATACGATACCGCCACTGTATTCAGGCGGATAAATGAATTGTCCCAGTAAACATTGAAACTGGTTCCACTTGAACCTGAATTTAGCCTTGCATAATTATTGATCGGGTTTGACGGTGTCCAATAAGGCAGAACGTAGGAAGACGCACGGGCGAAACCCACACTACCTGGCTGGTTTTTAGCTAAATTGTATTGTTTCAGCTGCCCCCAGTTGGCCAGCAACTGGAAAGAAAAGTCGAAATTTTTGAAGATATTAAATTCATTACGCATGGCGAAGAAATAGCGTGGCGTACGGTAACCTAAAAACTTTTTATCTGCATCTGAATAGGCATAATCTCCATCTACATCTTCAAGTTTAAAATCGCCGGGTTTAATTGCCGCTTTGGTAAATTTCGCGGCTTCTGCCATTTCATTTTGTTGCCATACGCCCTGCACGTTATAATCCCAGATTACGTCGATATCTTTTCCAATAAACCATCCGTTACCCGGATCATCAGTTGGCAAAGCAAGTGCAACGATTTTATTCCGGTTAAGGGAAAAATTGAAATTGGTATTCCATTTCACATGGTCTGTAACCAGGTTTTTAGTATTCAAGTTAAGTTCTCCTCCCCGGTTATTAATACGCGCCAGGTTCGAATAAACGGATGCGTAACCACTTACATTAGGAAGGGTTTGTCTTACCAGTAAATCACTTGTTTTTTTGTTGTAAACATCAATAGATCCGCTTATCCTGTCATTGAACATCGAAAAATCAAGACCGATGTTCATTGCCGTAGTTTCCTCCCATTTCAGATTGGAGTTGGCCATCTTGCTTCCAATTTGAACGGTATTCACATCTGTTGCAGCACCACTTCCATTTACGGTTTGGTATTTTCCACTGGTTAGCTGTGCCAGTGCCGCATAAGGATCTACCGTTCCATTGTCGGGATTACGCAAATCACGGTTTCCGTTTATGCCATAAGAGAGGCGAAGTTTGCCATAACCCAGCCATGATTGGCTTTTCATAAAGTGCTCATCGGTAAAAACCCATCCGAATGCTGCTGCAGGGAAAGCCGCGCGTTTAAAGTTTACTCCAAAAACGGAGTAACCATCCCGGCGAACGGAAAGGGTTAAGATATACCGGCTGAGTAAACTATAATTTAATCTGGCCATCAAGGCATCTCCGGTGTAAACTTTATCTTCACTATTTGTTACTGGTTTAATCCCGCTGGATAAATTGTGATAACTCAAAACATCGCCAGGGACGAAACCTTCGTTCGATGCCTGTGTCCACCAGGTTTGATATTTTTCGGCATTAGCAAGCAAAGTCACATCTACGTTGTGAATTTTAGCAAAAGTTTTATTCCACTTAATTAAATTATCCACCTGCCAGTTGTAACGGGTTTCATTTGCCCGAGTTGCAGAACCACCAGGGGTAATCACATCAGGGTTTCTCGAAGATCTGTAATCAAAAGTCCTGTAGAAATCTAGCCCCGGACTAAAATTGAGCTGATAAGTTATTCCAAAAGGCAACTTAACCCTGCCATAAACACTTGCGAAAACGGTATTCTGTTTATTCATCCGTTCATTATAGGTCATATTGAGGAACGGATTTCTTGCATTGAGTCCGCTGTCATCAGTTGGAATCCGCCTGAGCTCGCCATTAGGCAAAAATTTATCCCCATAAGGCGAAAGATTAATGATTTGGGTCCAGTCGGCTTCTGTTGAACCATCGCCCGTTCTGGCTTCATCGCGGTCTGCAAATTGAACATTCATGCCCAGCGTTAAGAATTTTGCAGCCTCGCCTTCCAGGTTGATCCTTCCGCGGATAGCGGTATAATCGCCACCTTCAATTACATTCTGATTCTTCTGATAATTCAGCGACATGTAATAGGTGATTTCTTGTTTTTTCCCGCTTAAGGATAAGGTATGATCCTGGCGGAAACCTGTTCTGAAAATATCATCATACCAGTTGGTGGTTTTCCCTGCAAGGTAATTTGCCTTTTCATTGGCTACGAGATTGAGCCTGTTTAGCCAAAGATCTACCGGATCTCCGGTTTGACCGTTTAGCCACTGCGTAAGCGACACGCCGGCAGGCAGGTTTCTGGGATCATTGTATAAATATTCAGGTGTTGTAGCACCGCTTCTTAAAACATCTCCCCTCCAGCTCAAAAAATCTTCACCATCGTAAGGACGCATATTTTTAGCCACCTGAGCCAACCCTACATTGGTATTAACCGTAATAGTCGGGGATTCGCCCCTGCCTTTTTTTGTTGTAATGGCGATTACCCCTGTTGCAGCTTTGGCGCCGTAAACAGCAAGCGAGCTGGCATCCTTCAATACATCGATTCCATCGATATCGTTAGGATTAATGTCTGCCAGTTGCCCGTTATAAATTACACCATCCAGCACTATTAAAGGAGAAGAACCTGCACTTAAGGTAGATTTTCCACGCACGAGTAAATCGCCTCCGCCTTTTGCACTCGAACTTAATCCCACCGATAAACCCGGAATATTTCCTTTAAGCACATCGGCAATACTTTGCGGGTTTTCATTTTCGAGCTGAGTAGCCTTTACGCTGGAAATTGCGCCGGTAGCATCACGTTTAGTCGTTGTTCCGTAACCGATCACCACAACATCTGTCAGGCTTTTGGATTCTTCCTGCAGGGTTACGGAAACATTGCTTCGCTGATTTACACCAACTTCCTGCGTAATGAAGCCAACTGCTGAAATAACCAGCGTGCCATTGGCGGGCACGGTGATCGCAAAATTTCCATCTACCCCGGAAGAAGTAGCTGTTTTACTGTTTTTCACTTTTACAGAAATTCCAGGAAGTGAAGCACCTGATTTGTCTTTTATGGTTCCCCTTAGCGTAATATCCTGCCCAAAGCAGAATGAAATTCCAAAGCAAACCAAACTAATAAGAAGGGTAATTCTTTTGCTCATATTTTATTTGGTTAGGTTGATTAACAGATACAAACCTATCTGATTTAACCAAAAATACCAAACAAAATAATTCACAAAGCACTAAAAACTAGACAGTTACAATCACATCCAATACGCTTGATACGCAAACACTACAAGTTAAACACGGCTTTGACAGCAGTATAAGTGTCTGATCTGTTTTTGACTAATACGCATGGTAAACATTCTTTTTTATAATCTTTTTTTTGCTGTAGTATGGAAATGCTTGTCAGGAGATCAATGATGGATTCTCCAGCACGAGTTTACTCCATCCATCTTCCCCTGCTTTTTTCAAATCGTCTTTTCTGAGGTGGAATAGCTTTTGCATTTTAGCATTATATGTCCAGCAGGTACTTTGCCTGATGGCGAGCATTTGCGAAAGTTTATAAGAAGAAATTGTTCCTTTTGTACTGTAAACCATAAATAGCATATATAGTGCCTTATTAATGGGGATCTTGCTATTTTGAAAAATAGTATTGGAAATGACAGATTCATCGTATCCGCATTTTGTACACCTTTTTCCATATAGGGTTTGGCTGGCTAAGAAATGCGTATTGTTACATTTTCTGCAGGCGTATCCCTGGCTCCATTTAAGATTGGCAATGTATTTATAGCAATGCTCTTTATCGGGATAAATTCTGCTGAATTCTTCGAAGTCTACCGCCTTAGCGGTTAATCTGGCCTTGGTAGCACGTTGGATATTGAGGTTTAATTCACTATTGTCTTTTTTAAGAATATTATTCATGAGGGAGATTTCGAGATTTTGCTGCTCAATTACCTCCACTTTTTTTTGAATCTCCATTGTGCGTTCTGCTACCAGAATGGAGAGCTCCCGGTTAAGGGTTTGAGTAAGCACTTCATTTGTACGGAGTTGTTCAATTATCCGCTTCTGTACGCGGTCTTTTTTCTTTTTTAAAGTCCTGATGCTGTTTCCAATGGCAAATGAAATCAAAATCATCTCCACAATGAAACAAATGCTCAGGCTATAATAAACCAGGGTGCCGTATGGTAGCCATTTCAACAATAAAAGTACTTTAACTAAAAAACCGGTTAACAGAAAACCATAACCCAGAACTAAAAATAAGGCTGGCTTATATCCTTTCCGGTATACCTCGATGCCTGCCATAAAAACAACAATTAGCGGCAATAATTCAATTATTTTCAGGTTAAACAGACTGGTCTTAAACAAACAGGCAATAAAAAATAAACATCTGAGTGTGATCAATATGATAACGGCTTTATAAAACTCAGGAGCTTTAAATTTCAGATAAAGGAAGTTCATGGTAAATAGCATTCCGAAGATGCTGCTTACAAAAAGTGCTACACCAAAACCATACGCATTGGCAACCGGGAAAGAAGGCCACAAATATTGAAAGGCGATACCATCATTGCACAGCTCATAGAGCCCAATACCCAGATTGTAAAGTACATAAAAGAGATATTGCTTCCTCTTTACTGCAAAATACATCAACAGGTTATAGAGGCAAAACACAAGTATCATACCGTAAAAGATGCCAAAAATGAAGTACTCCCCTATTGCATAGCCAACAAACCATCGCCAGTTACGGAGTACAACGATGGCACTCACGGGATTGGGTGATTTAATGCGGATATAATAGGTCAGGAGTTGATCAGACTTATTCTCCAGGTCGTAGGAAAAATTTTTATGGCCATAAAATCTTTTTGAAAACGGGTAATCTGTTCCAAAACGGTGAACCTGATAGCCATTTAAGCCATCAGGTATATAAAGTTCGAGGTTGTTAATCGACTGATCAAAAAACTCCAGCATCCAACGATTTGAAGAAGTAGAATGGTGTGCGATCTTAAAGCGGTACCAATATGCTGAAGCTACGTGGTCATTTTTGGGAATCCTGTTCACGTTAATTTTGAATTTATCCTGATCAGATGCAGCGCGTACCTGTTCGAGGTTTAATTTTCCAGAAACATCTTCGAGAATGGCGATGTGATTGAACGTAAAAATCTGATGCGGATTTGCATCATCAACTGTTACTGGTATTTGTGCTTTCACCGTGCCCGACAAATAAAAAAGCAGGAGCATGGAGAAGATCCACCTGAAAGGCATTGAACTGATGCGGAATGGATTCTTGTCGTTTTTTACACAAGAAAAAGATTGGAGATCTGGGGTATTTGCTTCCACGGTAATATTTAGTTAGTTCACTCATTATACTCAAAAACATTTGCATAAACTGCCATTCTTTTCTTAATATCCATTGAAGTCGTTAATTATATTGTTTCAATCGATTGAAATCTTTAGATACCCTTACGCATTACTGAAAGCAGCAATACAGATTAAAATTGATCGTTCTATCAGGATATCTTTATAAGTGCGGCTGGAAGAAGCTTAAATATTGGTTAGTTATGAGGTTAGCGTTTCTGGTTTTAACGCAGTAGAAAAAATTTAGCAGGACACGGAACGTTCGTGATGATCAAGTCTCATAAAAATGATAGTGGCTAGATATACTATCAGTTAGGATGTAGAAAAGAGGAACACTGATGTATGCTCATCGTCCCCCTTTCTAAATAATTGCCCTCTATTTGATGATATTTTACCCCAACAAAGTTTAATCATGATGGTTCTTCTTAATAAAGGAACCATTGACGAACAAAATAAACAGATTTAAACGCTAAAAATCAGAATAATCTGCCGGATAAAGAAAAAGGGTGATATTTTTCGAAACGTTATTCTGGTATTGTGGTAATCCGCTTATTTCTTTATATGCTGGTCCGAATGCAGCCCAATGCTGATCACGGTCGGCCTTATTGTTAAAGGTTGTTAAATACATCAGATTTGGCATTTTACTCCCAAAGACTACCTGCCCGTAAAATACAGCATTAAAATCAAGCTTACTGAAAATGCTAATCTCAGATTCATTAAACATAGCAATTTTATTTAGGGAAAGCTTTTCTGTACTGGCTTCATAACTACGAAGTTCGTACACCCTTTCTGCTTTCGGCGATGAAAGTTTAGGCATGGCCGGAACCGGCATAGCATCAAAAGCTTTTAACAGAACATTCTCTATTCTTAAAAAAGGCGGATTGTTAAAAGTGGCATTTAGATAGTCTTTTCCGGCTTCCTGGTACTGGTGATCTTTTTCCAGTGCCTTTTCCAGTTTTAAGAGCTGATCCATCTTTTTAACTGGAATATACACATAGATTAACTGTTCTAAAGAATCCTTTTTAATGGGTTTGAATACACCAACATTTGCAATGCCATACCGATGTAACGCCGGTAAATAAGCATTCTTCAAATAAGCGTCCACTGTATTTTCCTGGTTTATATCCTTTATATGGTAAATTTTGATCTGGTAATAATATCCAGGTTTTGCGGCAAAGGAAAAAGTGCAGAGCAAAACCATGCATGCACTAAAAAGCAACTTTAAAAAACTGAGTTTAAATTTAATCATGATGTTTAATTATAGAAATCTGCTGTTTATTTTATTTAAAAATGGTACTTGTGCACATCTTTTCTCTAAAGCTTTCAATTGGAAAACATCATGAGACTATTTGGCTATTCTGGTGCGGTTCTAAATTACAATTCTTAAGCTTTAAAATATCCAGCTCACTACCTATTATTTCGTAACTATTTTGATCTATTCAACAGGTTTACGATTGTCTCAGAGTAAGGGTGTAATATCTACTCATCTGTTCCGATAGAACTGAAATGAGGTAGGTATCGTGCTAACCGATCTCTTTAGAGACTTAATTATCAGACTTGGGATTATGGATAGATTATCATTTGATGACTGCCGCACTTGGCCATGTAACAGCAAACATACTGCATATAAAGACAAGTGGAATGATTTCAGAGATCTCATCACTGCATATTGGTCAGATGAACTATGAGTACAATAAGGCCTTGATCCTTAGAAAATAAAAGCCGGTAAAATTTGGTTTTGATCAAATCGCCTGCTTAAATAACCTATCTTACATAAAATTTGAATATTATGAAAATCGCCGTGTTCAGCACATGCAAATACGACCAGGAGTTTTTAGAAGAATACAATACCGGTCATGAACTGGTTTTTTTTGAAGCACAACTCAGCATGAAAAATGCATCCCTCACGCAGGGCTTTGATGCCGTTTGTCTTTTTGTGAACGATCTTGCTGATCAGCAGATAATGGAACGGCTGGAAGAGAATGGTGTCAAAGTAATACTTTTGCGTTGTGCAGGGTTTAACAATATCGACCTTGATGCTGCCGGGGATGCCGGGGTTAAGATTCTGCGGGTTCCCTCCTATTCTCCTGAGGCTGTAGCAGAATATACGATGTCTATGATTCTGACATTGAACAGAAAAACACATAAAGCATACAACCGGGTTAGAGAAGGTAATTTTTCGCTGGAAGGTTTGATGGGATTTAACCTGTATAAAACCAAGGTTGCAATTATCGGCACAGGCAACATCGGTAAGGCACTCTATCGCATTCTCAAAGGCTTTGGCTGTCAGATAATGGCATACGATCCCTTTCCTAATCAGGAGCTGGTAGCGGATGGCCTGCAATACGGTACGCTTGAGGAAGTAATCAGCAATGCTGAGATTGTTTCCATGCACTGTCCCTTATCTGAGGAAAACCACCACATGATTAATCATATCACCCTTCAGTTCTTTAAACAAGGCGCTATGCTGATCAATACCAGTCGTGGTGGATTAATTAATACGCAGGATGTAATCGAGGCACTTAAATTCGGAAAACTGGGTTCCGTAGGATTAGATGTTTATGAACAGGAATCAAAACTCTTTTTTAAAAATCTTTCAGAAGATGTAATTCAGGACGACCTTATCTCGCGGCTAATCTCTTTCCCCAATGTACTGATCACCTCTCACCAGGGATTTTTCACAAGAGAGGCCATGCAGCAGATTGCAACTACAACCTTTATCAACGCAGACGCATTTGCGGGAGGATTGAAACTGGATAATGAAGTGCAGATTTAATCCTGTTTCTTCCATTAGATCGCCAACAAAGAAATTTTTGTTTTTAAAATATACTGCGCTCGTTTCCGAACGAGCGTAATCTCTTTTGGCCTGTGTTTAAACAGCTCAACCGGTTTTTAGCTTCACCAACCAAATAAATGCAGCCCTTTTCGTTACATGTAACATTATAGCTATCTAAGCATAAGGTAATCAGTGATTTTCATTGAAAACTATAATTTAGCAACATGTATACTCAATTAGTGAAATTTAAGAAACCGGTCCTCACCATCGCTTTTTTTGTTGCTTTTTTCGTAAGCGGATTTGCGCAGCAACCATATGAAATTAAATCTCCGAATGGTGCAATCAAAGTTGCCATTAATGTAGATGACAAGTTGCGGTATTCAGTATTTTTCGGTGACGATAAATTATTCGACAATAACCGCCTTGGAATGGTGCTCAGGAATGATCTACTGGGAAATAAACCAAAATTGATTAGCACCAAATCGTCAACTTCAGAAACGACCATTAAACCCTATATTTCTTTAAAGTATGCTACGGTTACTTCCAGGTACAATAAGTTACTAATGACTTTTAAAGGCAACTACTCTGTTGAATTCAGGGTGTTTGACAATGGAGTTGCTTATCGTTTTATTACTACGAAAAAGGGTGAATTAGAGGTTTTAAATGAAGAAGTTGACTTAAATTTTCCTGCAAATTACGATTTGCATGTCCAACAACCCGACGGATTTAAAACGGCTTATGAAGAGAATTATTCAACAGTAAGTTCTAGTAGCTGGAACACTAAAATGAGCACTTTACCAGTGTTAATTGACACCAAAAAGCAGTATAAGATTTTAGTTAGTGAATCAGATTTAACAGATTATCCTTGCCTTTTTCTCAAAGGTTCAGGTAACAATGGAATGAGTGCGGCCTTTCCTAAAGCGCCGCTGGCCTTTGATGAAGATGGCGACCGAAGCTTGAAGATTGTAAAAGAAGCTGATTATATTGCTAAAACGAGTGGTACCCGAAGTTTTCCATGGAGATATTTTGTAATCACTACAGATGACAGGCAACTCCTGGAAAATACGATGACATTACAGCTGGCATCGGCTAGTGCGATCAAAGATGTTAACTGGATTAAACCAGGCCAGGCGAGCTGGGAATGGTGGAACGATGCGGCCCCCTACGGCCCGGATGTTAACTTCGAATCTGGTTACAACCTGGAAACCTATAAATATTACATCGATTTTGCGGCGAAGTTCGGTTTGAAATACATTATAATGGATGAAGGCTGGGCGGCCACCACTACCAATCCCTATACACCAAACCCTAAAGTGGATGTTCATGAACTGATCCGTTATGGGAAAGAGAAGAACGTAGGCGTCGTAGTTTGGCTTACCTGGCTTACCGTACACAAAAATATGGACCTTTTTAAAACGTTTAAGGAGTGGGGAGTTAAAGGCGTTAAGATCGACTTTATGGATCGCAGCGACCAATGGATGGTTAATTACTACGAACGGGTTGCCAAAGAGGCTGCAAAAAATGAATTACTGGTCGACTTTCACGGTGCTTTTAAACCTGCCGGATTAGAATATAAATATCCCAACTTAATCTCTTATGAAGGCGTAAGAGGTATGGAGCAAATGGGTGGAACGCAGCCCAAAAACAGCCTGTTCCTGCCCTTCATGCGAAACGCAGTTGGCCCGATGGATTACACACCTGGCGCCATGATTAGCATGCAACCAGAAGCATATCGTGCCGAAAGACCGAATGCAGCAAGCATTGGTACCCGTGCCTATCAAATGGCACTCTTTGTTGTATTTGAGAGTGGAATCCAGATGCTGGCAGATAACCCTACACTATATTATCGTAATTTGGACTGCACCGAATTTATCACTTCAGTACCGACAACCTGGGATGAGACGAAGGCACTCGCAGCAGAGGTGGGTGAACTGGCTGTTGTTGCAAAGCGTAAAGGGAATAAATGGTTTCTTGGTGGCATCACCAACGGCGCACAACAGACAAGAACTGTACCCATAAATCTGGATTTTCTTTCAAAAGGCATAACTTATACCATGACTTATTTTGAGGATGGAATTAATGCTGGCCGGCAAGCTATGGATTACCGGAAGCAGACCATACAAGTTAAAGCTGAAGACAAGATCAGTATAAAAATGGTCAGGAATGGTGGTTATGCGGCCAGCATCACTGCGAATTAATTTGCTTACAGTTACGTGTTTTAGATTGACAAGTAATTTATAAAAGCTATCACTGACAGTATAAGACTTAGAACATTTCCTAAAGCGACACCTAAATCTTAAGTAAATCAAGTTGAACTGGCAAGGCAATCAATTACCATCGCTAGCCTAAACGGGAGGAAAATCCCGGTTATGATAACGAAATGGAGGGTAGAATCTGAAGAACTGATCAGAATTAGGCTGTTGATCACTTTAGCTATAACCCTGGGTTAGAAAATTTATTAATTTATTTTTGCATCTGATATTTATATTCCTATATTTGCAACCCCAAAGGAACACGGATTATGTTTCTTTTTGCGAAAGTAGCTCAGTTGGTAGAGCACGACCTTGCCAAGGTCGGGGTCGCGAGTTCGAATCTCGTCTTTCGCTCTGAATGCCTTCTTACCAGGAGGCATTTATTTTAAAAGGTTAATCGCCTGCTCGGGTGGTGGAACTGGTAGACACGCAGGACTTAAAATCCTGTGCTTTCAAAGGCGTGCGGGTTCGATTCCCGCCCCGAGTACATCAAAAAAAAATCGAATTAAATCCCTGACCAAAATCAGGGATTTTTTGTTTTTAAGGGAAATTTGGATTTGCAGCGCTTCGCCATTGACTAACAAACCTATTACAGGCAATAGACTCCAGAATATTAACTTAAGCAAATGCACGGGCACAAATTGTGCTTTTCTCATCCGGTTTTTGCATAGAACATTTTCCAATTCGCTCATGACCGACACTTCAGTACCATATAAATAAAATGAAAATAAATTTGCGAAACCAAATGGTTTCACATATACTTGCAACCGAATAGTTTCATTTAGCGTATTATTTATGAGAAGAGACATTTTCCAGGCAATAGCGGACCCTACAAGAAGAGCCATTATTGCTTTAATTGCTTTACAGGCAATGACGCCTAATGCCATTGCAGACAATTTTAATACAACACGACAGGCCGTTTCAAAGCACTTGCGCATACTTACAGAATGCGAACTGATTAAACAGGAACATCAAGGTAGAGAAATCTATTATTCACTTGAAGTGAATAAAATGAAAGAGATAGACAAATGGCTGGAACAGTTCAGGGCAATCTGGGAAACCAGGTTTAATCAGCTGGATGAATTGTTATTAGATATGAAAAACCAATCTTAAAAATAAACATTATGGAAACTAATCTATTATTCGAATTTACCGTTAACAAACCTGAAAAAACGGTATACATTACCAGAGAATTTAATGCCGAACTACCATTGGTATGGGATGCTTTTACAAAAAAAGAACTCCTGGATCAATGGGTAGCACCTAAACCATGGTCGTCCAAAACAAAATACCTGAACTTCGAAGTTGGTGGAAGAAGATTTTATGCGATGGTAAGTCCGGAGGGAATGGAGCGCTGGTCTATTCAGGAATATACTTCCATTACCCCGAAAACTAATTTTAAGATGTATAATTCGTTTGCGGATGCAGATGAAAATCCGGAATTGCCGGGTTCTGCCTGGGATTATACTTTCAGTGAGCAAAACGGCCTTACGAAGGTAAATATCACCATCGTAAATGAATCACTTGCCCGTTTAGAAAAAATGATTGAAATGGGCTTTGAACCAGGCTTTAAAATGAGCATCGACAACCTTGATAAATTATTATCATCATTATCGCAAAAATAATCCTCATTTTCAATACAACAGTAGTGCTACAGGTAATTCCCTGCCAGTTTAATGACGGGAATTACACTTGCACATCTGGATTAAAGCTTGCTATTCAGACCGGGCTGGTGCCAAACCGCAAAGTGTCGCAATATTTCAAAGGCGTAACCAATGGCGGAATCGCAATTAGTTCGCGTTGAATTTGCTACCCCTTCCTTTGCTAATGCCCTTTTAAAATAGCGAAACTAAAGATTAAACTATAGGCTGCGCCCCTAAAACTCGGGCTTAACTTCCTGATTCCAAATATCGGCATAGTCACCAGGATGCCGTTTAAATTGCAAAGCCACATAGGTGCACAATGGAATTACTTTCAGCTGGTTGGATCTGGCATAATCGGCCATGGCATTGAGTAGCTCTTTCGCGTAACCTTTACCAGCCTGATCATCATCAACTTCCGTATGGTAAACTTTAAGGTTATCTCCAATGGTTTCTACGATCATTTCGCCAATCTTTTTATCCTCATCGAACAAATTAAATGCATCAGGCGCTGCCCCGTCATTTTGAAATTTAACCTCTGCCATACTGCCTTTTTCTATAAATCAACTTATTTTTCGTCTTTACAGGTAGTAGATTCTCCTTCTTCGTAACGGTTTTCGCCACTTTCATCTTCGTGCACAATTAGCGAATTTGGTGCTGCAGCAGCCGGGTTGCCTCCTGTACCGGTGGTAACGGGTGTACTTAATAGATCGTTATTGGCGGATAAATCTTCGCTTTGCGCTGCTTCAGAATTACCTAAGGCCTGCTGACTTAACTGCTCCTGATCTTTTCTCTCATTTACATCATCCAGTGGTGATGTATTTTCTGCTTTATTGCTCATGTATTTTGCTTTGATTACAGAAACAACAATACGCAAATGTGAATGTTTCAATAAATAGCAAATGAAAACTGCCAGGACTTTAAAAGCAAAAAAAGCAGTATCGGGTATGATACTGCTTTTTTAGAGATGATTAGCTATAAATAATCTGGTAGTTTACGTTTACCCTTTTAGGATAATTGCTTTCATCTTCATTTAAAGATACAAAGGCTGCGTTGTTGTGAACCTTTGCTTTCAATGCGTGTTCGTAATGAAATTGAATCGTTTTTTCGTAATCTCTTTCGCTGTGCCTTGTTGTTTCTGCTAACAAATTCCGATCATTTAGATCTTCAGGCAATAAAGTGATGTCGCAATTTCCATCACTTATTTCTTTTACTAGATACTTCATCTTTCGTTTAAATGTTGGTTTCCGCTTTCTAAACTATCATCCGCGGAAGCACCAAAAATATGCTAAGTCTGCGGGTTCAGTGTAATCTCAAAGTTAATTTTCAATTATTTGTGTATTGGTTTAATACTAGGTTTATCCAAGTGTTAACCTATTTTCAACCAGCCTGTAATGCTTAACCGCTGTTTATGAGTTACCAACACTTCGTGCGCCAGGTCTGAACTCTTAAAGAAAACGCTTTTCCCGTTTTCTGGTGAAATGTTTTGGGTATGGTCCAAATGGTAAATGCACAACTCTCCCCCATCTCCAAAGGCCCAACCAATGTTCAGATACATAATCATAGAATACTGCCGACTTCCGTTATTTTAAACTGGTCGATATGTTTTTTATAAAAAGTACCCGGATCGTACAGCGTATAATGAGATTCATACCCTGTAATTCCAGTATAGCAGGCCTGGTTCAGGTAAACAATAAATTTATCCATCAGATCAAAAAAATCATTTTCATATTGGTTTTTATGCGATCGATCCAGCCAGTAAATTACATCACTTCTGACTAATTTATCCTGATTCACCACTAAGGCATTGCCAGTTCCGGCACTGATTAATTGTTGATCATTAAATAATGCAAGCAGATTTGCTGTTAAATGTGCAGCGAGCGGAAGACTCAGGAAATTTTCAGCAATACCCACTTTATCCTTGATGTAACTATCAATAAGGCAATCAAATATTTCTTCCAAAGGAATAGTACTAACTTCAAAAAGCAGAATGCCTTGAGGCCGATAAGGTAGTCTTAATTAATGGCTATATTTTTTTAAAACATTAACTTTAGTTCAAATTACAGATCTGATGAAATTAGACATTTTTCCTGCGCAATATTCCACCCTTTCGTCTTCCGCATTACAGGCTTACCTGATAAATGTTTACCAGTTACCTGCTGACTTTAAATGCCGCTTGTTGATTAGAAATGTAAGTGATACTTATCTGCTGGAAAACGATAATGACAAATATATCTTCAAAATATATAGAAATGCTCACCGGAAGCTCGAAGAAATTAAAGCCGAAGTGGAACTATTAAATGCACTGAAGGCCAATGGAAATGCTGTTTCCTTTCCGATAAGGGATCAGCGTGATCAACAGATCCAGCAATTTCAGGCCGCAGAAGGCCAGAGAAACGGTGTACTTTTCAGTTTTGCTGAAGGAGAAGTTGTATATGACCTTAACGAAACCCAACTCCTTGCACTCGGAAGAGATACGGCAAAGCTTCATCAAACCACCTCAGTAGTTAAACTCGCACATCCGAGGCCATTCTTTAATTTTCAGACCACATTGATTGATCCACTGGCAACGCTTGAACTTCACCTTAAAGCCATGCCTGATGAATTAAGTTACCTGAAAGATATTGCTAACCGGGTGATTAAAAAGTTCAAGTCTTTTAAAACAAACTCATTTTCAACAGGTTACTGCCATTATGATCTGTTTCCGAAAAACTTTCATTTCGATGAAATTGGTAAAATCACTTTCTTTGATTTTGATTTCGCAGGCCATGGTTATCTTATAAATGATTTAATGTCTTTTTTAAATCACTATTTTTTTCACCAGCTCAACAATGCCATCACCAAAGAACAGGCTGATCTGGATTTCGAGATCTTTTTGAAGGCTTACCAGGAAGTCAGACCACTTACTGCAGACGAAATTGAAGCCATCCCCTACCTCGGTATTTGCTTTCATATCTTTTTCCTAAAGTTTTTTTATGATAATTTCGATGATTGGTCTAACCCTTTCTTAACACCGAAATATACCAAACACAAAATTGATTTAATACGAAAATGGGAAGCGTTATATTGTAACTTTTAGGCAATCAGCTTTAAAAGTTCGTTCATCATGTTTATCTTGTCATTAACTAAAAAATATTCAGATGGATCAGAAAATAATCACTCTTTACGATGAATACACCCACAGTCAGCTAAACAGGAAAGATTTCATGAAGAAACTGGCCTTGCTTGCCGGTAGTACTGCAATGGCCATGACCATCTTGCCTTTGCTCGAAAACAATTATGCCGCTGCTGCATCTTTTACCAGCGATGATATTATAGTCGAAAATGTTACTTATCCAGGTGCGGATGGGGAAATGAAAGCTGTGCTGGCAAAACCAAAAACTAACAAAAAGTTTGGTTGTGTATTGGTTATTCACGAGAACAGAGGCTTAAATCCGCATATTATTGAGGTAACCAAACGGGTTGCAGCAGAGGGCTTCATTGCATTAGGTATTGATGCGCTTTCGCCTTTCGGCGGTACGCCAACAGATGAGGATAAAGGGCGTGAATTAATTGGCAAACTTGATCCGGAAAAAAATCTTCAGAACTACCTGAAAGGGCTTGAATACCTTCGTAACCGAAAAGATGCTAATGGAAAGGTGGCTTGTATGGGTTTCTGTTGGGGCGGCGGAATGGCCAACAAACTCGCCGTTAATGATCCTAAACTGCAGGCAGCCGTGGCTTATTATGGCGCACAGGCCAATTCTGCTGATGTACCAAAAATTAAAGCGAGCCTGATGTTGCATTATGGCGGTCTTGATGAGCGCATTAACGCTGGCATCCCCGCTTACGAGCAAGCATTGAAAGTAAACAATAAGGATTATAAAATTTATATCTATGACGGCGTAAACCACGCCTTTAACAACAATACTTCGCCAACCCGGTATAATGAAGTTGCTGCTAAATTAGCCTGGAGCCGCACAATGGAATTATTTAAAAACAAACTGGCCACTTTAAGTCGCTAGTTAAAATAATTCTGTTTTCAGCATGGCCTTTAAAATGTTCGATTGCACGTCGAAATTATTGAGGTGATTTAAGAAATTGATATCTGAAATTTTGATGTAGCTATCTTCCAGTAGAGAGACAATCTCTGCCGGAATGGCTACTTTAAGCATAGCGGCATTGCTTTTAAGCTTATCATTTTTATACTCCAGTTCCTGCACAATTCGCTCTTTTTCTGATAGATTATTCTCCATTTCTACCCCGTTGAGGATGGATAAATCGCAGAAAAGAAATAAATTTCTACTCGGAAAAAACAGGAAGTGTTTGTCGACATCCAGAAACTGATACACTTCCACCACCAGTTCGCCAGCTTTCAAGCCAAATGCAAACTCTGTTCTAAACTCATATTTGCAAAGCAGGCCCATCAGCTTGCGTTCTATAATCGCATTAACATTGGTATACACCTGCTTCTTGCTAAAATCTATCAGTGTAGCAAGTTGATCGGTATTCAGATCGAAATAGAAATCGTTGGCGTATTTGGAACTGAAAACATTAATGTTTTTGGAGAAGGGAAAATCTGAGCTCAGCTCTGATAAAACAGCAAACAAACGCCTTAAAGATTGATTTATTTTTAGCGATTGCTTTTGCTTATCTAAACCAAATTGCTGCTGATTAATCACCGAACCCGATATTTTATTGATTAATTCTTCGTTTAAATCAATTTCATCGTAAATCAGGCTGACATTTTTTTCATTACTCTTTTTGATCTTCCGCAGCAATGCAATTACACTTTCGGTAAACTGCAAATGAAAAAGATCAAGTTTATCAATCTCCAGTTCTTCATTATTGGCAAATAACTGGTGAATCACCTGGCTGCGTAAAAATATTTTATAAATAACCTCATCATCAAAAAACACCGAAAGCAACTGTAAACGGTTGATTTCGGTGCTCGATTTTTTTAAAATATTTAAACGGTAATCATCCATGTTTTAATTTAACTCACCCTGGTTACGTTCTTTTTCAGCTCTGCTTCTAAAGTTTTTAACTCCCCATCCAGCACTCTTCTGCTTTGTGCACCAGCTTCATGAATCTGTTTTACCTCATTCAGCGTTGCAATTAACGAAGAAGTAGTCATTTTCAGGGTTTCCAAAGATACCACAGTTTTTTCATTCTCTTTAGCTACATCGATACTGTTTTGTTTTAGCATCTCTGCGTTTTTCTGCAGAATGGTATTCGTGGTATCAGAAATTTTCTTTTGCATTTCTACATTGGCTTTTTGCCTTTGTAACGCAACCGCAATGGTTAACTGGTTTTTCCATACCGGAATTGTGGTAGAAACAATCGACTGTGCTTTTTCTGCAATAGAAGTATTGTTGTTCTGCACCACCCGAATCTGCGCCAGCGACTGTAACATAATGAATCTTACGATCTTCATATCTGCCAATCGCTTGTCTAACCGACTGATAAAATCTCTTAGGTCTGCAATTTCATAATCCTGGTAATCTGCTGGTCTGCCTTCCATTTCAGCCAGCTTTAACAACAATTCATTGTACTTCAGCTGTCCGGCAATAATCAGCTCTTCCATTTGGTGGATATAAGTTACGTTGCTATCAAACATGGTTTGCAGTGAGCTATTGTCTTTTATGGAATTTAACCGGCCGGCCTTGATTTTATTAGTGATCTTATCGATGTTATTGACCACCACATCATACTTCTGGAAAAGTTTTTTAACGTCAACAACAAGCGATTTTAAGAAAGGAATCCTGGAAATAAAGCTTTTGAAGGCACTCTGCTCCAGCTCTGAAACATCAATGTAGTTCAGTTCTGAAAGCAATTCATTAATCAAGCCGCCTACTTCGCCACTGTTATAAGTTCTTACGGATGAGAGAAAATCATTACTGTATTTCTCCATCGAGTTTTGTGCATCGCTTCCATAATTTAAAATAGAATTGACATCAGATGGCTCCAGCGACTTACCCAGTGCTGCATATTTTTCGGTTTCCTGAGGAGTTATTTTCTCAAGGTCTACATTTCCGTCCTTATCCAGTTTTACCGGAGTTAAGTCTTGAGTAACGTTAGGGTTGGGTTCCATAGTTTAATATTGGTTAAGCGGGCTTATAAATAATTTTGAGTAACCGTTTTCACTGTTTCTTCCAGTTTTTTATCTTTCGTAGGCTCACCAATGGCATTAAATTTCCATTCGCCGTTTTTCTTGTAGAAAACGCCCATTACCATCGATACATGGCCAGCGAAATTAGCACCATTTGCAATATCAAATTTAGCAAAAACCTCTGTTACTTGTTTTGTTGTGCCTTCGTAAATGCGGATAGAAGCGAAAGGAATGGTTCCGAAATCATGACCTCTAAAGCTGTTCAGCACAAAAGCAACATAAGCTACATTTGCGTCCAGTTTAGAAAAATCAAGCGTGATGATTTCATTATCCAAACCATCATCACCCCCCATATCTCCGGTCAAATCATCGCCACTATGCTTTACTGATCCATTTTTAGATGTTAAGTTACCAAAGTAAACCACCTCTAAAAGTTGTTTATTCTCATTGTATAGTGCACAACTCGCATCAAGATCTACTGCTTCTTTCGATTTACTTAAACCAAAAAGCCCTTTTTTCTCTATTGCGCCCCAGTTTATGCCTACACAAACGTTTTGCAGCTTACTTCCGTTGCTTTTTTCAAGGCTGATGCGTTGTCCTTTTTGAAGATTGATTGCCATAATATTATTGATATTTGTTTAAATAATCTTGTAAACCACCCTTCATACCCATTCCAACGGCTTCAAACTTCCATTTGCCTTCACGTTTGTAAATTCTTCCAAATTCTACCGCAGTTTCGATAGAGAAATCTTCTTCCAGCTCGTATTTTAAAATCACTTCATTGGTCACCGCATCGAAAATCCGTACAAATGAGTTTCTTATCTGCCCAAAGTTTTGTCTTCTGTTCTCTGCGTCATGAATCGTCACCACTACGGAAATCTCGCTTACTTTAGGATCAGCCTTGGTTAAATCAACCTTAATCTGCTCATCATCGCCATCGCCATCTCCGGTTAAATTATCGCCTGTGTGCTCCACGCTGCCATCTGGCGAAATTAGATTATTGTAGAAAACAAAATTCTCATCAGAAATTAGTTTTTTCTGGTCATTTAAAATAAAAATAGAAGCATCTAAATCGAAGGCAGAACCAGTTGAAGAATTGTTGGTATCCCAACCTAAACCTATTGTAAATTTTGGCGCATCGATATTCTCTCTCTGCCCCTTTTGCAAGTTTATAGCCATGTTATATTATTTATAAGTATTATCTTTTATGTAACTTTTAATGAGTTGTAAATTATCAGCATAAGCCTCCATCAAATGGTAACTATTGCCTAAAGATAAATCGTAAAGCTGATGAATAAAATCATGATCCATCCTTTCTAAAAAGATCGAAAAACTGGTCGATTCAGTGTTTAAAATATATTTTACCACCCTGGTATTGAAACAGAAATAACCGTTATTAATAATTTTTTCCAGGTCAAAGATGGATTTTATCTGGTGGTAATTAAGGAAATTTTCTACGTTAGGATGGATCTCTTTATTGACCAGTTCGGCAAAATAAAGCATGTGCATCTCATTTTTCAAACAGTATGCTTTCGCCATTTTTAAAATCATGCGTTCATGACTGCCGGTGATCTTAATGTCATCTAAAAACAAAAGCGTTTTACCTTCCAGAAAATCGCGGTCAATATGAAAGGAATCGTTGCCTATCAGATTCATTCGCTCTTCTGCGCTTAATTCACCATAATCTTCTTTATAAGTGATGGTTCGATGCACTTTTGCTTCCTGAACGGTAAGCCCACCATTTTCTGCCAGCCAACGGTTAAGCTGCGAAACAAAATAATTCTTCATGGCAAAGGTTGCCGTTGGAATAAAGCTGTAAGGACTGGAGATTACTACGATCTGATCTGCAATTCGATTATCTGTCAGGTAATATTTAATAAAACCATCAGCAAGGCTCTTCCCAAAGGATCGCGCAACTAAATCATCGCCGAATTTAAAACGACTGTAATCATTAGGATCAAAGCCAAAGTTGGCCGTGTTATCAATTTTGTGAAGTGAATAGGTATATGGTATCATGAGAGTAGATTTGAGATAGATAGGTTATTGGAATGGATCAGCATACTATTGATACCCATCATTTTCGCACCGCGGATGTCTGCATGAGGGTTATCGCCCACATGAATAATTTCCTGCAAGGCTAAATCCTGATGTTTTTCCCTATCAATATTATCGATCATCAATTGAAAAAAACCGGCATTTGGTTTAGACATCCTCACTTCATCAGAGTACAATTGGAAGTCGATAAAGGCATCAATTCCGAGGTGATTAATTACTTGTCTAAGCGTTTTGCCTTTGATAAATCCAGTGTTACTTAAAATGTTGGTCGAAATATCTCCGGAGCTTTTTAGCGTGGATAATACACGCAAACAATTGTCGCAATAGATTAACGGCATGTGGTTAAGCAATAATACCTCCATTTGCTGATACAGCTCTTCGAGATCAAGATCGCCGAAGTTGAAATCATAATCATTAATTATGCTGATCACCATCAGGTACATTTCATCGGCATCTACATTTTTACCTGTTTTCTCATTAATGGCATTAACCATTAAATCTACCTGCCTGAAAATCACTGCCACTTCATCTAAACTTTTCTTTTTTGAGTTCAGGTTTTGATGAAAATAATGTGTCCGCTCTATTTTAAAAGCAGGGTTCGACTTAATTAAGGTTAACCAGAGATCAAAAGAATAATGTTTGTAAAAGTTCATTCACGGTAGATTTTCTTTCAGCTACTTTTCAAAATTCCAATACTACACATTAAACGTAGCTTTAAGAATTATTGTATGTAAGATTATTATAGACAACTAACCGAAAGCTGATCAAGACCTGTCTAAAACTTCATCGGCTTTATTTACCACCTCAAGTTCAGTTTTAGTTTTCTTAGGATAGTTAAACAGCAATGAGGTTAATACTGGCAAAATGAAGATAGCTACGGTAAATATTGAAACGAATAAATCAGTTTTTTCGCCCTCAATGGCATGAGAAATTGGAGAGGTTGGATTAAAGTGGGTAAACAGTGATGAGGTTAATTTGATTCCCAACACGCCAATCACAATAAAGGCTACCGTTTCTAAGAAGGTAAATTTCTCCATCAGCTTTACAAAAGCCTGTGCTACAAAACGCATCGCCAGAATTCCCACAAAAACACCAATGTAAATCAGGTATATGTTATCGGTAAAGGCTACAGCCGCAAAAACGTTATCAATAGAAAAGGCAAGATCCATTACCTCTACCAGGGCAACAGTAGCCCAAAAAGTACCAATTAAGCCAACTGTAGATTTATAGATCCAGCTTTTGCTTTTATCAACTTCTTCCTCTTCTTCATTCTTTTTTGCATTTTTCTTCCAGAAATAATCGAAAGCAAGATAAATCAGATAAAGGCCACCCAGCGGCTTTAACCACCAGATTTTAACCAGCCATGCCGCAAGGAATAAACAAATTCCGCGGAAAACGTAAGCGCCGATAATACCATATTTCAGTGCTTTGTCTCGCTGGTCTTTAGGAAGATCCATTACCATCGTTGCCAGAACGGCGGCATTATCAACAGAAAGCAAACTTTCGATTACGATTAAATTTAAAATAATGAGCAGAGAAGCTTGAATGTCATCACCTAAAACAGTGTGCAAAAAATCCATAGAACGTTAGTGTATAATTAAATATTTAATTAACAAAGAAAACAAAATATTCTGGTTTGTATTGGTTAAACAGGATATTTCGATACATCAATTGTAATAATGTTTAGATTTCTGTTTATGAAAACTGTTACGCGTTTTTAGAAATATTTTATTTGCCAATTAACAGTTCAAAAATACCTCCCTTTTCTCCGGCAAGTAGAATTTTACTGCCCTTTTTAGCTTTCTGTACGGCGTTGAAACTTTGATCATCTATATGTTTCCAGTGCTGTCCGCCATCGGTTGAAACATCCGTTCCTGATGTGCCGGTGGCGACAATAGTATTCCTGTTAATATAAGCGACGCCTGATCGGAAACCAGCTACAGGAATAACAGGCTTCGTCCAGGTTTTACCGCCATCTTTCGTTAATAAAACATTGTTTTCGTTAGCTTTATCTTTCACATAGTTTCCACCCACCACAATGCCGTTTTTAGCATCATAAAAATCGACAGAGAATGGTCCGGTTGTGCTTTCTCCCTGCCAGATCGGGCATTTAAAAATATTCCAGCTCTGGCCATAATCAGCAGAATAGTAAATATTTGATACAGTTCCCCCGCTGGAGATCCAAACTTTTCCTCCCGGCAAAGTTTTAATAGTGGTGCCACTGGCTGCAAAACCAGCTTCCCCTTTTGCCAGCGGCTGTTTTACATTCGCCGAAATATTAATCCAGGATTTACCGGCATCTTCGGTTTTCAGTAACTGTATTTGATCCTGAATGGGATCACCAAAAATAATCCCCCGATTTTTATCCCAGAAACCAAGCCCATCTAAAAAGATGGCAGAATCTAAATTTTTATAGTGCTCCGTCCAGGTTTTGCCGCCATCCAGCGTTTTAAGCACATAGGCAGGCGAACCCGCATTTACAACAATGGCTTGGTTATCATCAAAGGCCTCGATATCCCTAAAATCCAGTTTTTCATAGCCATAGGGCTTCATCCATTCCCAGGTTTTGCCACCATCTAAGGTTTTTCCTATTGATCCATTGCTGCCACTTGCCCAGATTACCTGATCAGAGACCGCGCTTAAGCCACGTAAACTGGTTTTGGCAGACTCATTCAAAGGCTTCAATTTGAACGACTGCGCAGCACAAAAAAAAGGTGCCATTAGCAGGCACCAGATTATATTTTTCATTTTGATTATTTAACTCGCTTAAAAGTTTCTGATCTTCCCAGTAAAGAGATGCCTATATAACCCCTTACATTCAATACATCATTTCCTTTCATGGTCATGTTGCAGCTATACGTTTTTCCGCTTTTCGGATCATATATGGTTCCATCGCTCCATTTCCCCTCCTCGTAAACGAAATCTTTTAACAGCTCCAGGTTTAGCAATGATCTTTTTTGTAAGGCCGCATTCGGATTTTTAACGTCCAGTTTTGGCTTTCCGTTAATATTAGGCTCTTTAATCCAGGCCAATTTTCCGAAGTATTTATCGCCTTTTTTATAGATTTCAATCTGTCCTTCTCCTGATGGATTAAGCCATTTACCAACAATTGCATCTTTACTTTGAGCAAATACTGAAAACGACAGGGCTACAAACAGTAGCATTAGCAATGGAAACTTTCTCATATTTTTTATTATAGTTAGTTTTTAAAGATAGTGAATTGGCCTTTGTATGCAAACAGTAAATAAAAAGAAAAAGTATTGGTCTAATGAAAGATTACTTTGAAACCAGTGGAAGATATTTCTGCCTGTAGGCAAAAAACAGCAAGACATTAAAAATAAGCATCACTGCAACCATAGGCAATTCTTTAGGGCCGAGGAAAGCATGATAAAGAAAAATATTTAAGGTAACAGGAAAAACGATCAAAGCACCAAGTGGTGCTGTTCTACCGATGAGCAGTAAAATACCACTAACCAGTTCTGTTGCTTTAATTAGTGGCATGAGGTAAACCGACGCTGTGATGCCCGCCATAAAGGTGGTTTGATCTGCTGTCATTGCCGGCATCTCAGCAGGCATGATTTTTAAAAAGTAAGGAATTGATGCAAAGAGGTACATGCCCCCCAGCAACACACGGATAATAATAATTGCAATTTTCATAATATGAGGTTTGTTAATGATTTAATAATGCTGCAAACAAATAATGCGGTAATGAATTGCCTTTGGCTTCTTCACTTAAACTAATCTGTTTGATTCACCAACTTTTTAAATGCTGTTCTCCTTTCCTCCCGATCGCCTTCTAAGATTTTGCGCCCGCTACTGCTGAGCGCTCGCATTTAATAATAGGCCTTATGTTTGACGCCGTTTGAATGATAAATTCTGCGATTCTTATATGGATCAAGCTGCCCTGTACTAAAAAATAAGTCTCATTGTCTGTATTTTTAATAACTCATCTAACTTCCTACAATAAATGCTGATGACCTAATGTAAAAAATTCTGTTAAATATTGCAACGTAAAAATAGCAAATTTAAAAACTTAAAAGACTAATTATAAGCACTTAGCGCCTAAATAAATATAAATATTGATAACCAAGACAGGAAAATTTGTGTTTAATAATTACCCTTGAACTCAAGGTAAAATAAGGTTGAGAAATATTAATTAAAATAGTTATCAACATTATTGACTTAATTCATTTTTTTTTCTACGTTTAGTGAAATAATTCACAATAACTTAATGTTATTATAACCTAACCAAAACATCTAATATTATGAGCACATTCCTTTCAATCACAGCAGCGTTCTACATTGCATCTTTTGCACTTATGTTATATTGCTATTTTTCGGCTGAGCAGATTCCGAGTGATGACGAAAAATTCTGATTCCTTAATTTTACGACCTTAAATTAGCGCTCTCAACAATAGTCTCTTTCTACTCCTCACAGATAATATAAAATTGTCAGTTCTATTTTGCCTGACATTAGTGTTCTTTTTAGTCTTTTTCAATCCAGTTTAATAAATCTGCCGCCGAACCGGTATACCAGATAATTGCCGAAACAATTGAAAGGGCCAATAAAATCCATAAGATTGGCCAACCTTCAAACTTGCGTTTTGCAATAGAGCGATTAAGTTCTTGAAGGTTATTATGGTCAGATTCCATCCTATCGTCCATCTGCTCTGGGTTCGGATTAGATACATTGCTCATAAAAGTAAATTGGTTAGTAATACAAAACTAAATTATTAACCGTACAATCAAAATAATTTATAAAAATAGTTTCGTTTTTCTTCGAATCACGTATTTACCACGAGAAACGAAAGTAAAATAAACCTGATATCTAATTTATCATTTAAACTTAGTTTACCTTATAATCTAGTTTAAAATATTAAGGGGCATTCGTTTAACACAATTTTTTAGGTAATTGGTTTTAGCGAGGCAATCAGACTAAATTAGCCCCACAGATTAATAAATAAAAAACGGCCTTCAAAATATTTGAAGACCGCCAAAGTTCGCTAAAAACTTAAAAAAGGGTTAATTCCATCCTCCACCAAGCGCATGATAAATATTGACCACGGCATTGAGCTGTTGCTTTTTGGTTTCGATTAATTCCAGTTTCGATTGTAAAGCATCGCGTTGCGTCATCAATACCTCAAAGTAATCTGCCCTTGCAGACCTGAACAAGGCATTTGAGATTTCTATTGATTCGGTCAGCGCTTTAACCTGTTGATTTTTCAGATCATAACTTTTCTGCAGGTTATTGATATTAGACATTTGATTTGCGACTTCGATGTAGCCATTCAAAATGGTTTTCTCATAATCAAATACGGCCTGTAACTGTTTTGCATTTGCTGTTAAATATTCAGCCTTTATCGCATTTTTATTAATAAGTGGTCCGGCAAGATCTCCTGCTAACGAGTAAATCAAAGATTCGGGTGTTCTAAGCAAATAATTAGGATTAAATGCCTGATAACCTACCGTAGCTGAAATGCCTAAAGAAGGATAAAACTGGGCTTTTGCTACCTTAACATCTAATTTAGCCGCTGCCAGCTCTAATTCTGCCTGCTTAATATCTGGTCGGTTTGCCAACAATTGCGACGGAATCCCTGATGCCATAGTTGGTGGTACCAGGTCTGTAAAATTCTTCCCGTCCCGGATAATGGTTTGCGGGTAACGGCCTAAAAGGAAATTAATTCGATTTTCTGCCTCTGTGATATCTTGCTGAATGCTGAATTGCAAACTTCTTGAACTTAAAACTTCCGCCTGAAACTTCCTTACAGCTAGTTCTGTTACGCGGGTAGCTTCTTTCTGAATTTTCATCAATTCTAAAGCATCGCTCTGAATTTTGATGTTCTGTTTTACAATATCCAGCTGGTTATCAAGCGCTAATAACTCATAATAAGAATTGGCAACTTCTGCAACAAGATTCGTGACTACAAAATTCTTACCGGCTACAGTAGATAAGTAATGGTTCACTGCTGATTTTTTTGCATTGCGTAGCTTATGCCAGATATCTGCCTCCCAGTTGGCCTGTAAGCCAAACTTATAATCTGGCAATACCTCTGGCACGCCTCTGCCAGGTGTAATTTCTGTTGATGCATCACCAGCACCAGAACTGGTGTAACGGCCTACTTTATCGACCCCAGCACCAACACTATATCCTAAAGTAGGTAGGATGTCGCCTTTTTTGGCCCTGATTTCATTTCTGGCAATCTCAATATCCTGTAAAGTGATATTTAACTCCTGATTGTTTTTCAAGGCCGTATCGATCAGGTTCACCAGGTTAGGATCAGTAAAAAATGTTTTCCACTTGATGTTTGCGCTGTTCAGGGTATCCTGCGAATCGCTAAAGCCTGCAGGTACATTTTTATTTTCAGCACGTTGTGCAACCTCTGGCAGTTTACAGGCGGTATATGCTGCGCATATTACTGCTAAACCAAGGTATTTATAGATGCTTTTCTTAAACATTGTCTTCAATTTCTTCAGTTAATGGATGTTCCTCTTCAATTTTTATCAGTTTGTATCGCTCCGCAATTTTGCCAAAGATGAAATACAAACCCGGAATAATTAATACCCCGAAAACGGTACCGAAAAGCATACCGCCAGCCGCTGCAGAACCAATAGTTCTGTTTCCTATTTTACCTGGACCAGAAGCAATCATTAATGGAATCAAACCTGCAATGAAAGCGAAAGAAGTCATTAAAATTGGCCGGAAACGCACAGATGCACCTTCCATAGCTGCCTTTAGAACAGATGCGCCCTGGCTGTGCCGCTGGGTGGCAAACTCCACAATCAACACTGCATTTTTACCGAGCAAACCAATCAACATCACCATTGCCACCTGTGCATAGATGTTATTTTCCATGCCTAATAATTTCAAGAATAGAAAGGCTCCGAAAATACCAGCCGGCAGAGATAAAATCACCGAAAGCGGGAGAATAAAGCTTTCATATTGCGCTGCAAGCACCAGATAAACGAATGCAAGACAAATCAGGAAGATATAAATGGCCTCATTGCCTCTCGAAACCTCATCCTTAGAAATACCAGCCCAATCGATCCCGAAACCTCTCGGCAAAGTTTTGGCAGCTACTTCTGTAATGGCTTTAATGGCTTCGCCGGAACTATATCCAGGCGCAGCTTGCCCACTGATTTCTGAAGCATTGTACATGTTATGACGTGTAATTTCCGATAAGCCATAAACCTTTTCCATCTTCATAAAAGCGGCAAACGGAACCATTTCATCACGATCATTTTTAACATAAAGCTTCAGGATATCTTCCGGCAAAGCCCTGTATTGAGGCAAGGCCTGTACAATCACTTTATATTGCCTGTCGTATTTTATAAAGCTGGTTTCATAATTACTTCCTACAAAAGTAGAAAGTGTGTTCATTGCATTATCAATGGTTACTCCTTTTTGCTGCGCGATATCATTATCAATTTTGAGCATGTATTGCGGGAAACTTGCGCTGTAGAACGTAAATACAGATGATAATTCTTTACGTTTATTCAACTCTTTCACAAAATCGTTGCCAACCGTTTCCATTTTTTTGTAGTCGCCACTACCTGCCTTATCTAACAGACGAAGTTCGAAACCTCCTGCTGCACCATAACCAGGCACTGCCGGCGGTTGGAAAAATTCGATAGTTGCGCCAGGAATTGATTTTGATTTTTCCTCAAGTTCATTGATAATTTCCTGTGCAGATTCTTTGCGTTCATCCCAGTCTTTCAAATTGATTAGACACGTACCAGAGTTTGAACCAGTACCTTCAGACAGGATTTCATAACCTGCTAAAGAGGAGACAGATTTAACGCCATCAATATCCTCACACATTCTCTGAAGTTTCTCTGCAATCTGATCGGTACGTTCTAACGTTGATCCCGGAGGCGTTTGAATAATGGCATAAACCATTCCCTGATCTTCATTTGGAATAAAACCAGATGGTACGCTTCCACTTAATCCCCAGATCCCCAAACAGAACACAATCAGCACAACGAAAGTAAGTAGCCTACGGCTCACCACTTTGCTTAACGCCCATTCATACTTACCAGAAAGTTTTGCAAAACCCCGGTTAAAACTATCCAGGAATTTATCTACAATACTTTTCTTCTTGGCATGGCCATGGCTGTTTTTCAACATGATGGCACACAAAGCTGGTGTAAGTGTTAGCGCCACAATACCCGAAAGGATGATTGCTGTTGCCATGGTGATCGAAAACTGCCTGTAGAAAATCCCCACCGGACCAGACATAAAGGCTACCGGAATAAATACCGATGCCATTAAAAAGGTAATTGCAATAATCGCCCCGCCAATTTCTTTCATTGCTTCTTGCGTGGCTTTGATTACTGAAAGTTTTGGATCGAGTTCCATCTTGGCATGCACCGCCTCAATTACCACAATCGCATCATCCACTACCACACCAATCGCCAATACCAAAGCAAACAGGGTGATCAGGTTCAGCGTTATTCCAAAGAATTGCATAAAAACAAACGTTCCAATTAAGGATACCGGAACGGCAATGGCAGGAATTAAAGTTGAGCGCCAATCGCCAAGAAACAGAAACACGACTAAACCCACCAGAATAAATGCTTCCACTAAAGTGTGAACTACCTTCTCTATGGATGCATCAAGAAATTTAGAAACGTCATAACTGACCTCGTAATCCAACCCCTTCGGGAAAGAGCTTCCCTTAATCTCGGCCATTTTAGCTTTTACATCTTTAATAACCTGACTTGCATTACTCCCGTAGGATTGTTTTAACACGATTGCTGCAGATGCTTTTCCATTTAAAGTAGAGTATAAATTATATGCAGAGCTACTAAAATCTACATCTGCCACATCTTTCAGGCGTAATAACTCTCCATTTGGATTAGACCTTACAATAATGTTTTCATAACCTTCTTTGGTATTGAAACGGCCGGAATATTTTAATACATACTCAAATGCCTGAGATCTTTTTCCAGAACTTTCACCTGTTTTACCTGGTGAAGCTTCTAAACTTTGCTCATCGAGCGATTTCATTACCTCATCAACAGAAATTTTATAAGCCTGCATGCGATCTGGTTTCAACCAAATCCTCATGGCATAATCCCTGTCGCCCAAAATATCTGCGAAGCCCACTCCGTCAATCCTTTTCAGTTCAGAAAGCAGGTTGATATCGGCAAAATTGTAAAGGAAATTCTGGTTCATTTTAGGATCCTTACTATACAAGTTGATGTACATCAACATGCTGGATTCTTCACGACTGATTTTAACCCCTTCGCGAATTACCAGAGGAGGAAGCTTATTGGTTACCGCAGCAACGCGGTTTTGAACATTTAATGTAGCCTGATTGGGATCTGTACCCAGGTTAAAAACCACTTTAATAGAGGCCTCACCATCATTACCCGCATCAGAGGCAATATATTTCATTCCCGGTACGCCGTTAAGGGCACGCTCCAGTGGAATGACAACAGATTTAATCAGTAATTCGTTGTTTGCGCCAGGATATTCTGCTACAATATTAACTTTTGGTGGTGAAATAGATGGGAACTGCGTAACCGGAAGATAACTTATTGCTAAGACTCCTAAAAACACAATAACCAGCGATATAACGATAGAAAGGACAGGCCTTTGTATGAACTTGCTAAACATAAAATAAGTTTTGAGGTGTAATTACTCTGTTTTCAATCTTAATGTGTTGAGCACATCTTGCGGTTTCTGAAACTTAAAGCTGATCTTATCATCCTCTTTAACTTTTTGCACACCTTCGAGCACGATTTTATCCCCAAGGGTTAAACCATCGCCAATAATATACAAATCCGGCAATTCCCCTTTAATGGTAATGGCTCTGGAATGCACCTTATTTCTATTGTCAACCACAAAAACATAGGTTTTATCCTGGATCTCGTAAGTTGCTTTTTGAGGGATAACCAATGCATTTTTCAAGGGAACAAGCATTTGAATCTTTCCGGTTTCACCATTTCTAAGTAGATTATCGGCGTTATTGAAGCGGGCCCTGAAGGCGATGTTTCCGGTTTCACTGTCGAATTCACTTTCAATTAGCTCCACTTTACCTTTAGATTTCAGCAACTCACCATTTGCCAGAAGCAAACTCACTTCTTGCTGGCCTTTCGCTTTAACTGCTGATTGATAATTTAAATATTCAGGTTCTGAAACATTGAAGTAAGAGAACACCTGGCTGTTATCGGATAAGCTCGTTAACAAAGCACCTTCTTCTACCATACTTCCTAGTTTTAAAGGAATTCTATCAATCGTACCATCAAACGGTGCCCTGATTTCGGTAAAATCCAAATGCATTTTAGCCATCGCTGTTTCGGCGTTGGCCGATTGCAATTTAGCCTTCGCCATCGCTAACTCGTTTTTAGAAACGACGTTTTTATCAGTCAGCAATTTTGTATTTTGAAGTTCTATTTCTGCTGATTTTGTTTCCGCCTGTGCTTTCAATAATTCTGCCTGAAGCATTTTAGGCATAATTCTAAATAATACCTGTCCGGCATGCACATGCTGACCTTCATCTACATAAATATTTTGTAAATAACCTTTTTCCTGTCCGCGGATTTCGATGTTCCTCACCGATTTAATCTGTGAGACATACTCTTTTGTAAAAGACGTGTCGATTTTTAATGGCGAAGTAACCGCATAGGTAACTGCTTCTTCTTTTTCCTCTTTTTTTGAAGTACAACCTGTTACGTAAAGCAAAGCACTCAAAGCGAGGCACATTACATTTCTTTTCATTGTGTTTTTTTGAATAGTTTATCTGATTTTTATCTATCTGATTAATTTGAGGGAAATTAATTTCAGATGACCGCGGTGTTTTGACACCGTCGCCTTCCGTAGATTAGCATACCCTATTTGATTAATACTGGTACGAAATAACTACAGATTTATGAAGTTATAATGAAGTTGACCTTCAGGTTGAAGAAATGGATTCTGCTATTAAGATAAGAAGCTTAAGAATTGAGTTTCAGTTAGCCGCAAAGAGGGCAAAGGTTTTCTCTAAGAACGCAAAGCAGGATGGCAGGAAGCAACCCAATTGACAGCGTAACTAGATTAGAATTATCAACTTACGAAATTTCAAAAGGCTGTGCGCTGAAGAATTTCGCAAGTTTTAAAGATAGTACCATAAAACTTTTGAAGTGTTTCCCCGGCAAAGGCCACCAAAACTTCTCAAGTTGATCGTCATTACAGATTTAGTTAAAAAAAGCCTGATCTATTCGATTTTTCCATAAAATGATGCGGTTGTCAGGAAACGCTAAGGCCAGATTCTAAGGTTGTATCCGGATGCCAAAACCCATGCTAGAGATACCAACATCATTCTTGAATTTAAGATGATAACGTTTTACGCATCATAATATCAGTTTGCTCATCATCACCCATTTTAAAAATGTGCCGATCAAAAGCGATAAAACCATTCTTTTCATAAAACCTGATCGCTCTTGGGTTTTCTTCCCAAACGCCCAGCCATATAGTATCTTTCTTTAATTGTTCGGCGGTAACCACGGCCAGTTCGTAAAGCATTTGGCCAACCTTTTTACCATGGTGACTCGATTTGACATAAATCCGTTCGATTTCTAAAGCGGTATTTCCCTGGTCTTCCGTTTGTGCAGCGCCAACATTCACTTTTAAATAACCTACCGGCAAACTTTCATCCCATGCAATGAAAAACATGGATTCATCAATATTTAGTTCGCTTTTAACTTTTTCATCACTAAAATTCTCATCGAGATATTTTTGCATATCCTCTTTTGTATTGCTCCCGGAGAAAGTTTCGTAAAAAGTTTCTTTACCAATTTGTTGAATTGTACTAATGCTTTCAACCGTAGCTGCAGTAATTTTGATATGCTCCATGTTATTAAATTCAGTTTTCAAACTTATATAATCCTCCGCTATCCACCTTTAACATTTGTTAAATAATTTTTCAGCTAATTTAATAAAGGTATTTTTCTGATATTAATAATGAAACCCTTCCATAAATCACAAACAAGCCTGTTCTATTTTTTGTTAAACTTAATCTAATCCATGATAGATATGAAAGAAGAACGCCCATACATAACCTGCCTGATGATGACTTCAGTTGACGGAAAAATCCTTGGAGAAAAATGGGGAAACAGCGAAAAAATGGAAATTCTGAGGGGGAAATTTGAACAAATCCATGAAGAAATTGGCACTAAAGCCTGGATTGTTGGCCGTACTACAATGGAAAAAGACTTTACCGATTTTGAAACGCCAATTATAAATGAAGAACATTCACCTATCGATCGCAATGATTATGTAGGAAAACATGATGGTTCCGGGAGGTTCGCTATTGCTCTAGACGGAAAAGCTAAGCTTGGCTGGCTCGAATCGACTATGCACGGCGATCATGTGATTACGATTTTAACTGAGCAGGTGTCAGACGGTTATCTTGCCCATCTGCAGGATATTGGCCTTTCCTATATATTCGCCGGAAAAGATGAAATTGATTTAACCGTTGCCTTAAATAAACTGCATAGCTTGTTCGGAATTGAAAAGCTGATGCTGGAAGGTGGCGCGCGGATTAATGGCAGCTTTTTGCAGGCTGGATTAATCGACGAACTTCATCAATTATTGTTGCCCATTGCAGATGGTGGAACGGAAACCTCATCAATTTTTGAAATTGATCCTAAGGATAAAACAAACGGTGCAACCTTAATGAAACTTAAAAACGTAAAGCAAATCGAGGATGATGTACTGTGGCTCACCTATACATTCTAGTTATTTAATTAAAAATTATGACTAACTATAATAGAATCAAAGAGTCAGCGTTCCACTTTTATACTTTAATGCCAGATACCACCTTATCAATCAGATCATTGTCAACCAAAAAAATATTAATCTTTAATGTATAGATATCTAAGGAGTTTCTTCCTGCTTACGCTCAGTTTAATTTTCTTCAGCACAAATCTCGCACTTGCCAGTAATGAAAAAGGTTTATTAACATCCAAACATGTTGCTGTAACTGGCGGACGGGTGGCAGGATCGGTTACTAATGATGGCGTTTTGTCTTTTCGGGGAATTCCTTATGCAGCTGCTCCTGTGGGAAAACTGCGCTGGAAAGCGCCACAACCTCCCCTACCCTGGAAAGGCGTTAGAAGTGCAGATGATTTTGGACCGCGGCCAGTTCAGGAATCCAATCTTTTGTATGAGTTTCGATCAACGGAAATGAGCGAAGATTGTCTGTATTTAAATGTATGGACTTCCGCTCAATCCAATCAGGAGAAACGCCCCGTTTACGTATTTATCCACGGCGGTTCTTTCATTCATGGCGATGGTTCACAGCCTGCTTATGATGGTGCAAGTATGGCAAAACAAGGGGTGGTTTATGTATCTATCAATTATCGGCTGGGTGTTTTCGGGTTTATGTCGCACCCGGAACTAAGCAAAGAATCTGGTTATGGTGGCTCTGGAAATTATGGATTATTAGACCAGGTAGCTGCTTTAGCATGGATTAAGAAAAACATCAGTCAGTTTGGTGGTGATCCGAGCCGCGTAACTATTGGAGGCGAATCTGTTGGTGCACAATCGGTAAGTGCGCATATGGTTTCTCCGCTTTCACGGGGTTTATTTGCTGGCGCAGTTGCAGAAAGTGGTTCTTTAATTGATGTTCGCGCTTTAGTGCTTCCTCTAGAAAAATCAGAAAAACTGGGAACAGAATTAGCCAGTTTTGCTAAAACAAATTCTATTGCAGATATGCGCTCGATGACTGCAGAAAAGCTGTTAAAATTAGTAGAAAAAGGGAATCCACGTCGTTTTAAACCCGTTATTGATGGCTATTTCCTCAAAGAAAACCCTGAAAAAACATTTATCTCCGGCCAGCAGGCAAATGTTCCGCTATTAATTGGATGGAATGCACAGGAAGTTCCTGCAGCTGCTTTATTCCGGCTTCGCCGGATTAACACTAAGAACTACCAGGCTGCTGTTGAAAAGATTTACAAAGAGAAAGCTGCTGATGTTTTAGCCCTCTATCCTGCCGCTACAGATGCAGAGGTAAGAAAAGCATCGAGTGAATTTATGAGTGATAGATTGATTAATTACAGTAGCTGGAAATTTGCTGAATTGCATGCCAGGCAAAAATCCGCTCCGGTTTACAGATATCTTTTCGCTCATCCCCATCCTGGCCTCAATCAACGAACCATTAGAGAGGGAAACGCTTTCCAGGTATTGATCAAAAAAATGCTCAATAAAGTAATTACCGGCACTTCCTTTCATGCATCTGAAATTGAATATGCACTAGGTAATCTTGATGTTCAGGATAATTACGACTGGAAAACGGAAGATTACAAGGTTTCAAAACAAATGCAAAGCTATTTTGTCAATTTTATTAAAAATGGAAATCCGAACGGCCCGGGGATAGATGAAATTCAACTTACCAACTGGCCTGCTTATCAACAGGGTGGTAAAGGTGCGTTTTTGAAAATAGCGGGAAACAGCAGCGCAGAAACAGATGCTAACAACGAGCGTTATTTGTTTTTTCAGAACCTGGAAGAGACAGACTGAAGTGATTTCGAATAATTAACCACAGATAAAAAGGATGAACACAGATATAAAATCCGTGTTTATCGGTGTCCATCTGTGGTAAAAATTCCTTAACTTAACAGCATTGGGCTTCCTTCAAAAGAGACATTTGTAATCCCCCTCCTCCGCAAGGGTGCCCAAAGGGCGAAGTTGTTAAATATTATTAATCAAAATTTAATAATCGGGTTTTCCATATCATGATACAGCAGCACCGTCCATTGTTGTTGCTTCCCTTCTTCCTCCCACTTTTGACGTGCTTCAAGTGCTTTTCTGCCATCAAAATCATTTTTAAAAGCTACCTGGAATTTAAGGTAGTTTCTTTGTGGTAAATTGTCAGCACCGTAAAAAGTGATTTCTTCATTTTCTTTAATCCAAAATACCTGATGGTTAGGTGTATGTCCGCCAGAAACTTGATAGGAAATTTCGTCGGTAATTTCTCCCTCATTATCATTGAGCAGCGTAACATTTGGCAGCAAAGCCAGCTGTTCCAGCATTTCTGGCCGATAGGATGGATTTCCCTCTTTTGCAAGGGCGAAATCTAACTCACGCTGTTGGATATAAATGGTTGCTTGAGGAAAACTACTAATGAATTTCCCTTCTGAAAAATACCCGAGACCATCAATATGATCTTTATGCAAATGCGAAATGAGGACTTTCGTAACCTGATCAGCTTCAACATTTTCATCTTTTAAACGCTGGCAAACCGGTGGTACTTCGCCCTGGTTTAAATTGATTCCCGTATCTAAAAGAATTACATCCTTTTTGGTGGTAACCAAAAAAGGTTGAATGGCTACCTTTGCCCCCGATCCTGTGAATGAAGAATCAATTAACGAAAATTTTTTACTTTTATTAACAGTGTAGTTTCCCAGTGTCAGTGCAATTACGCTCATTTTGCTTTTTGTTTTCTAATGGCAAATCTGGCAATAATTTGTAATATTCTAACAACTTTAAACACATCTGGTTTAAAAGAATAAGCTTTGACAACTTAATAGTCCACTTGATATAGAGTTATCAAAGCTGAATGAGATCTGCTGCAACCCATACATTACACCAATATGTCATCTTTTATTGCCATATAATCTACCTTCCCATTTGGCGTAAGCGGAATGCTATCCAAAAGATGTGTTTTTACACATGCCGGATGAATTTTCACCTGTTCAAAAAGCAACTGTTTAACGAGTTTACCATCAATTTTATCGGATGTATAGGCCACAACCATATGCTTATCTTCCTCGCCAATGCAAACAAACCGTTCATTGTCAAACTTTTCGATTAAGATTCGCTCAATCTCATCCAGATTTATCCTCACACCAAATAGCTTGATGAACCTTTTACTCCTGCCCGTGATGTAAAAAAAGCCATCTTCATCTGCTCTGGCAAGATCGCCGGTTAACAACATATCTTCCTGTTGGTAGGTTGTCAAATCTTCAGCTTTAGTTGCATATCCGCCGAAAATATTGGGCCCGTAATATCTCAATTCCCCGGAGCTTGGATCAATATCCAATCTCCCATTTTTGATCGGCTTCCCAATTGACCCCAATTTATCCAACAAATATTCCGGTGGTAAATAAGAGATTCTTGCCGTGGCTTCTGTCTGTCCGTACATGGAAAAGAAGGAAATTTCGTTTTGCTCAGCATATTGCGCAAATGCCGTTAAAACCGAGTCATTCAGCCGCCCGCCCGCCTGTGTTAAGTAACGCAATGATGGATAAGATTTTGCTAAAAATCCGATTCGTTGCAACATCTCATAAACATACGGAACTCCAGCTAATGAGGTATAACCAAACTGATCAAATTCTTCCCAAAATTCCTTTTCCATAATGGTTTTGTTGGTGCAAACAATAGTTCCGCCAGCAATAGCATTACTGGTAAAAACGGAAAATCCGTAAGAGTAAAACAGCGGTAGATTAAGTGGCGTTACATCAGATGGGGTTACAGGCAAATAATCTACAATAGATAAGGCATTGCTCACTATATTTTGCTCCGAGAGCTTTACAAATTTTGGAGAACCTGTACTTCCTGAAGTATTGATTAATAATTTTAGCTGTGGATGAACTTGCGTTTTGGCCGCTGCTACTTGTCTGAATAATTGATGTTGAGGCCCTGCATCAACCGAAAAACAACCCTTAATTGCTCCCCGTAATGGATCATAAATATAGTATGGTTGATAATGTTGTTCAAGATTCGTCTTATAATCCTCATTTAATGTTGGACTTAACAAAGCGATCGTAAAATCACCCCTTAAAAAGTTAAGCAGAACCTCAACAGATTTCAGTTGATTATCGAGGTAAAGGAATACCAGCCCGGAAGTTTGATCTATCGCTAAAGATTCATGAAAATCTTTAGGCGTATATGAAAGGCCAGTGGAAGAATCAATATACTTTAAGGCATCGTTATTTAAAATCAGGTCGTAAAGTGGAAGTATCTTTGTCATAGGTAGATTGTGATCAGTTAAAGGGGATGTGAAGTTTGGTCAGCACTTGTTTCACATTGACGAAGCTCGACATTTCCAATACATCTTCTATAGCGATAGTCAGGCTGAAGGTCGTTTCAATGGCTTCTACAAGAAACATGTGCGATACGGAATCCCATTCTGAAATTCCCTGATATTTTAATTCTTCAGTCACCTGATCAATTGGGATTGATAGCGCTTCAGAAAATGCATGTTTTAATTTTTCCAGGTTGTTCATATGTAGTAGTTTAAGGTTTTTCTCTTGTCAGAAAGGTTTAAATTTTAACAGTTTTCCATCTTCCCATTTTAAAAACGGCCACACAGCTGCAGGAAAGTACAATTTCGGAGATCAAAATGGCCAGAAAAATCCCCTTTGGGCCCCACTGGAAGTAGATTCCAAGAAGATAAGATAGCGGTAACTGAATAATGTAAAACATCAGAATATATAGTAAGGTTACCGTATTTACGTTTCCTGCAGCGTTAAGGGCTCTGGAAATAACCATGGTGTAACCGAAGAAGAAAAAAGCTATTGACATGTATTGCAGATACTCAGAAGCGTAAGTCAGCACCGCTGTTTCATGAGTAAAAAAGCTGGCGACAGATTTGGCATAAAACAGCAGAAAAATTGCAATGCTACCCAAATAGCACATATTAAATACACCTGTTTTCCAGATCGATGCCTCTGCCCTTTCAGGTTGTCTGGCACCAAGATTCTGCCCGGTAAGTACGCCTGCCGCATTTGCAATTCCGTAGGCCGGCAACACGCTAAACATAATAATCCGGTTGGCGATGATATAACCGGCCAGTACACTTTCACCGAGCTTAGCCACGATAACGATCATGATAAACCTGCTGGAAGAAGGTATGAGATATTGTACCATACCAGCGGTAGCAAGCTTAAGAAGCCGTTTCATTAATGAGGGAACCATCACCAGCTGTTTCCGGGAGATTACTATTCGCTTATTGCCTTTCATCAGGTACCATACCTGGTAAGCTACACTAAATACATTGGCGGTAACCATGGCAATAGCGGCACCGAGTAAACCAAAAGCAGGAATTGGCCCTAAGCCAAAAATGAGGATGGCGCACAAACAGCCATTAAGCACGTTAGAAAAAGCTAACGTGCGCATGGCCATCGAGGCATCTCCTGAGCCGCGAAAAACTCCGTTGATCAGTATGCGCATAATCATAAATATGAGACCCGCGAACATGGTTTTCGAAAACACATTTCCATAGGCTATAAGACTATTGGAAGCACCTGCGAACTGCATAATCTGCTGATTGAAAATCAAGGCGATGCCACTGCAAATCAAGGATAAAATAATGCCAAGGTAAATTACCTGCATCGCCGCAAGACCTGCACTTTTCGGTTTCTGCTCTCCTACACGCCTGGAAATTACTGCTGTTGCAGCAATGCTCAGACCGGTAGCAACCGACTGGATCAGAATAATTACTGAGTTAGTGATGCCCACTACTGTAATTGCCCTTTCGCCCAGGCTACTCACAAAAAGCAGATCTACCAGCACAAAAAGCGATTCCATACTTAACTCCAGCATGGTGGGCACAGCGAGCAGAAAAGTTGCCCTGTTCACACTTCCAGAGGTGAAGTTTTTTTCAGTCCCCTGTAGGGCTATTCGAAATAAATCAAATAAATGGCGGATTCTAAGTAACACATTTTGGGGTTTAAAGGGTTAAATCAACAGCAGATTTGAGGTGGACCGGCAGGTCTGCAGCGCTGAAAGATTGAAATGCTATTCGCTGCTCAACCGCATAAACTATTCTTCCGGTAACTTGATTGATGATTTGAGAATTCCGGTAAGCCCCCATTCCAAGGTCGGGTGTAGAGATACCATGGGTATGTAATTCGGCATTCTGCACAAAAATTTCATTACAGGTTTCATCAATCGTATAGTTTCTACGCACATCATAGTTCCCGTCATCCAGGCGCCTGATTCGATCCGAAATACCAGTTAAAAAATCTGGCTCTACATACTTATAACCGGTGGCAAGGATCACCGCATCGGTATTGATGTCAAAAGTTTCCCCTTGCTCTACCTGTAAAAAGGTAAGTAAATAAGATTCATCTTCCTCCTGAATATCGTTTAATCGGGCATTGGCCATTAATACTACTTTATGGGCTTCGTCATTAAGACCCATGGCGTACAAACTGTTATAAATTTGATTGATCAGGTCTGCATTTATGCCCTTAAACAAAATGCTCTGCCGGGAAAGCACATATTTCCGTTGCACTTCAGGTAGGTTATGAAAATAATCAATGTAATCTGGCGAAGTAAGTTCGAGCGTTAATTTGGTGTGGTTTTCTAATGGAAAAAAACGTTCTGACCGCGTAAACCAGTTCAATTTCATGCCCTTTTTAACTTCAGGCAATAAATCCTGAAAAATCTCTGCTGCGCTTTGGCCGGAACCAATAATGGTGACCGATTGCTTTTGGACTAAACGATCCTTATGGTTGAGGTATTGAGAAGTGTGGATTACATCTTTAAGCGACTTTTCTTTAATGGCTGCCGGAATATATGGGCTTGTCCCTGTACCCAAAACCAATTTGTAAGTTTGCCAGGTATTGGTTTCTCCAGAACGTGTATCCCGGGCAGTTACCCTATAAACGGCGTCTTCATAAGTTACCGAAACCACTTGCCTGGAAAATAAACAATTGTTCAGTTGCCCTAACACCCATTTACAATAAGCATTATATTCCTTCCGGAAAATAAAAAAATTCTCCCGGATATAAAATTTGTAGAGGCGACCAGTGAGTTTCATATAGTTCAGAAAACTGTATTGACTGGCTGGATCAGCCATCGTCACCAGGTCGGCCATAAAAGGAACCTGTAGGGTTACTTCATCCAGCATTAAACCAGGATGCCAGTTAAATTCATCAGACTGATCAAGAAAAAGGGTATCAAGATCTGCTATAGGTGCCGATAAGGCAGCAAGGCCGAGGTTAAACGGACCAATTCCAATCCCGATGATATCGTAAATTTTAGTTGTTTTCATTAATAAATGATTTAGGTGAATGATGTTGATTCTGCGGAAATTTCTCCCAATACCACTCCCGCAAGCAGAAATTGAGGTATGCTTTTTTATGCGGCATCTCGATGATATGCTGCAGCTTAAAACCTACCTGTACCTTATTCATGAGTGCTGCCCGCGATTCTACGGAACCTTCTCCAACCAATCTGCCTACTTCCGGTTGCATAAAAAGCCACTCTACAATGCTGCGCGTAATGAGCGACGGAAATTTCTTTTGCTTATCTGTCGGAGCAATGAATAAATGTGTACCGTAATCGGAAGGTGCAACGTCGTAATGGTCGCCGAGAATATCTCTTGTAGCCCAATAGACCTCGAAATTGAAAGTTGCTTCTCCATTTACTTCGCCGATATAACTATGCGAAGTTCCGGCTGCCAATAAGGTTCGATAAAAATCCTCGAGCGCCTTCATGGACCAGTCCATTTTCCAGATTGCTTTGGCATGGTCTGCGTGGAACCACTCATAAACCATAGGCAGGTCTTTTTCCAAATCAAACGGCCTGATTTTGATAGTGACTTTCTCCTGATCAAAGTAACGATGAAAAACATGTGCAGTTGAAGATGGAGCGAGCAGTTTAGAACTATAATAGTATAGCTGTAGCGGATTAAAAACTGATCGCATATAATTCCCTGCACAATTGAAAAGTTCTCCTTTAATCTCCATATGCCGCCGTTGAAGCAGGTTTTTAACGCCCTCATTTTGTTCTTCCTGCACAATAGATTTTAAATGGAGGTAAACAGACTTCATCAATTCCCGCTCTTTCAGAATTTTATGGCTTCCCATAAGACTTCCCAGCTGGAAAACCTCATCAAGCTCAAATTGAGGCGATGAACAATCACTTATTCCTTTCAAATGCTGTTGAAACCAAGGCATTGCTAAATCACTATAGAGTAATTGATGTCCTGTTTGTTTTCCTTTAAACCGCTCTATAAAAGCAGCAAATTTAACTTCCAAATTAGTTTGACAGGTAATCTTCTGCCGGGCAAACGCCAAGGCATGTGATAATAGCAAATCACGATTGATCGGCTGCCATTGTGGATAAAGAACCTGGACTTCAGCAGTTGCTAAATCTAAAAAATAAGCCACATCCAGATCGGTCACTTCGTCTTGTTCCACGTTAATTGCAAATCCCGGAAATTGAAAAATATGGTTTCCAATATCACTGAAATAAACCAGCGGGATAAAGACTTCCGCTCCATTGGTGGGAAAGCTAATTTTCAGGTGCAAATCCAATTTGCTTGCTTTTAGCGCTTTTGCTAGTTCCTTGTGGTGTTTCGGAATTCCAATATATCGTGTACAGCTACCGAACTCCAAACAGAATTGATTTACAATTGCAGTAAAAATCCGGTTGTCTCCCTCAGGAATTAGCCTACTATTGTGCTGGATATGCTGCTCCATAATTTTTGATGGTGCTTAAAATATGCTGAATATCACAGATCGTAGTAATGGGATTGAAGATGGTAAACTTCAGGAAGAAATGATCATCTACTTTTGTACTGGCCACCAATACCTCACCTGTTTTGAACATTTCCTTCTTGATGTACTGATTTACGGCACAAAGACTCACCCCTGATTGATGGAATGGCTTATACCTAAAAACCAGGACACTGATATCAGAAGTACTCAACAATTCCAGTTCAGGATCGACATCAATGATAGTGGCTGCTTCCCTTGCGGTAGCGATTATGGTATCCATGTAGTGTCCAAGTTTACTTCTGCCCAACAACCTGAGGGTAAACCATAATTTAAGGGCATCGAATCTTCGGGTACTTTGTGTAATCGATTTATTAATTTGTGCAGGATACTCTTCGTAATCCTGTTCCTTAGGATTTAGGTAATCTGCATGATGCCTGATGATCTCCAGTGAAATTTTATCGCGAACAATAAATGCGCTACTGCTAATGGGCTGAAAGAACGACTTATGGTAATCTACAGTAACGGAATCTGCCTTTTCGATACCGGCCAATAAATGCCTGTGCTGATCTGTAAGCAGTAAACCGCAACCATATGCTGCGTCTACATGCATCCATATTTTATATTTAGCCGCTAAATCACTGATGGCTTCAAGAGGATCAACATTTCCAAAGTCGGTGCTCCCGGCCGTAGCCACAATTGCAAAGGGTATATTGCCACGTTCGCGCTCTCTCAATATTGCTTTTTCAAGTGCATCTGCCTTCATTCTGAACCGGCTATCAGTTTCGACCTGAATTACCCCCTGCTCTCCCAAACCTAAAAGTGAAGCATTTTTAAGGTTGCTGAAATGCGATTTATCAGAAACAAAAACCCTGAAACGAGCCGCTTCGGGAGGGTTTCCTTTCACTTTTATATTGTGGTTTAACCGGTTTTGTGAGTAACAATCCCGGGCAAGTAACAGCCCCATCAGGTTACTTTGAGATCCGCCACCGGTAAAAACGCCATCTGCCTGCTCACTGAAACCAATCTGCTCAGCAGTCCAGTTGATTAGTCTTCGCTCCATTAAGGTTCCGCCTGCACTTTGGTCCCAGGTATCCTGCGAAGAATTGATTGCGCTAATGAGAACCTCTGCAGCAAGTGCGGGAATTACCACCGGGCAATTCAGATGAGCAATGTAATTTGGAAGATGAAATGCAGTAGCATGATCGACATACAACTCCTGAACTTCCTGAAACAATGCATCATAATCTGTTAAAGGAATATCTAACTCAATCTTTTTAAACTGCTCGCCCAGCTGAATCGGCGTAATGCCACTGAATGGTTTTTGCTGCTGATTTAGAAATTTGACAACCATTGCCTTGGCCTGGTCTATAGCCTCGCTATAAGAATCGGCTGTATGTTGACTAAAAAGGTCTTGAAAATGAGATGTTTCGACCATAACATTCGAGGTCTGATCTGCAATGAGATCGGAATAAGGTATATTTTTCATAGTATTAGGTGGTTTTTAGGTTAGGAGCGCCAGGTTATTTTTTGCTCAATAGGTGTCCGTTTCTTTTGAACATGCACCGTTGCATCATTAGTATAGCCCATGAAAAACAAGCCAAGCGACTGCTCATTTTCAGCCAGGCCAAGCGTTTTAACATAATCTATAGCAGAGCCGCCGGTTGCCCAGTAAGAAGCAATGTTAAAAGAAGTGGCACTAATTGCCATATTTTGTACTGCACAAGATATGGCAGCAAGTTCTTCCCATTCGGGAATATTCACCTTCTTGCTTTTAACAAAAATGATTGCAACCATACAAGCCGCTTTCAGCGGATAGTTTTTTAGGTAATTGTATTTCGCAAGCTTCTTTTCGGCATCAGGTATATCCTGATACAAGTGCTGATAATATGACCCCATATACATACCATATGTAATCAACTGACGATCAGTCAAAACGACGAATCGCCAGGGTTCGGACATTTTATGGGTTGGTGCCCAGGTTGCGTTGGTAAGAATTTCTAGTAGTTCTGCCTCCGGAATGGTGCCTTCCTGATATTGATCAGCGTAGATACTGCGCCTTTTTCGAATGTAACGGGTCACAACTTCGCAATCCCGATGCGGTTCCGTAACCGTAAAATTAATCTCTTTTCTCATAGTAAATGGAGGATTTTCTTTCGCTAAAAAATAAATAAGAAATAATTTTTGGTATTTAGACTAAATAAAAATAGATTTGCTCACACCAATGCTTATTTAGACTAATTAAAGATAATAGCAAATGTAAATGTTCTGATGATTAAAACAATAAATATTTTAATAATCGACATAAAAAATTAATAAAGTACTCTATATCAACATACTATTGATATTTCAAGTGATCATTACCAGTGCCTCCATTAACCAAATACCTATAACCTCTACCTAAAAAACCTATTACAATGGAATTGAAAAACGAAGAATTAAACCGGCAACTACCTCCAATGTCTCCCTTAATTATTGAGGTTTTACCCATCGAGCGTGCCATTATTAAGAGTTCAGCCCGGCAATTACAGCAAGAATTCGGGCATTATGAGTCGCCCGAATACATCGCATCCCTACACCTCAATGCTTATGCATTATTACCCGAACGGATTGCCGCTTTGCTTAGTAAGCTCAGCAACGATTTTTCAAGCAATCAATACGGCGCTATTGTTTTTAAAGGTCTGGTTGATGTAGATCAGGAAGCTTTAGGTCCAACGCCAGCATCATGGAAAGAATCTGATGATAACAAACTGAATTTATATGGATTTATTTCCTCTTTGCTTCATGGTGCTGTTCCTTCCAAACCTGTTCAGTATTATGTGCAGCGCAAAGGCGGGGGCATCTTGCATGCCATTATCCCGGAAGAAAACATGTCTTTCTCTCAAACCGGAGCGGGCTCAAAAACCGATCTTTTTGTACATACCGAAGATGCATTTTTATATCATCCTGCAGATTTTCTAAGCTTTTTATACCTTAGAAATGAAGAGCGGGTAAATTCTACTTTATATTCCATCCGGTCTCATGGGGAACCAGATGAGCTAATGAAAGCCCTTTTCAGAAACATTTATAAGTGCCCCAAAGATGCTAATTTCGATGTTGAGGAAGCGTTGGGAACGCAAGAAACTACTTCCGTTTTATATGGAAATGCTAAGCGCCCTTTCATCCGGTTTGATGCCGCAGAACAGATTTATAATGAGCAGGCTGATCAGACACCCGAGGCTCTTGACATTTTAAAACAGTTCTGGGCTAAAGCCAAACTGCTTATCTACGACCAGTTTATACCCAATGCGGGCGACTTAATTTTTGTGAATAATCATTTGTGTGCCCACGGCAGAACAGCTTTTAAGGCTGGCGTTAAAGCAGTTGATGGGAAAATTATACCCTGCGAAAGGAGGCAGATGCTCCGCATGATGAGTAAAAGCAGCTTGATTCACATGCAATCTCTTGCGCACCCTGAAAATCCTTTTCTGATTATGGAAGATCACTATGGCAAAGTAGTCGCAACACATTAATTCCCCGAAAATTTAACCTATGCAAACACAACCTGACATGAATAACACTAAAAATAATCAGTTATCGCCCGAAACTGCCATTGCCCATTTAGAACCACAAATATGGAAGAAGGTAAACCGCTTGCAATTGCGGAAAATGCTCTGTGAGTTTTCTCACGAACTACTCCTGGTACCGAAACTAAAGCGTATTCACGGCAAATGGGGATTATATACTTTAGCCACTGCCGATGCTGAAATAGAATATCAGTTTCTGGCACAGGTGCTTGGATTAGACCATTGGCACATTGATACCGATTCCATTACTAAAATTATCGATACAAAAATAGTGGAGTTGGATGCCATTGCTTTTATCATCGAATTTAAAAAAGACCTTGGTTTTACAGATGTCAATTTACCTACCTATCTGGAGGAGATTATCAGCTGCCTGTACGGAAGCGCCTATATGCATGTCAATGCGAAACTAACCGCTAAAGATTTAACTACAGCAAGTTATGCCGATACGGAACATGCCATGATTGCCGGACACCCGTGTTTTATTGCAAATAGTGCCAGGATTGGTTTTGATGCCATCGATTACCAAAATTACAGCCCCGAAGCAGCCGCACCACTTTCCCTGATCTGGGTAGCCGGACATTTAGATTGTACAGAATTTACAAGCATTTCTCCACTCAGCTACCAGCAACTCCTTAAGCAGGAACTGGATGAAGAAACCCTTCGGTTATTTAATGATGAATTGATAAAGAAACACCTCGACCCTACATCCTACCTCTTCTTCCCCATCCATCCATGGCAATGGTTCAATAAACTTATCCATCTTTTTGCCCCTGATATTGCAGCTTCCAAACTGGTTTGCCTGGGCTATAGCAAAGATCATTATCTCCCTCAACAATCTGTACGCACCTTTTTTAACGTAAGCGATACCAGCCGATTTTATGTAAAATCTGCACTCTCTATTTTAAACATGGGTTTTATGAGAGGCCTTTCACCCTATTTTATGCGTACCACTCCAGCCATTAACGAATGGGTATCGGAAATTGTAAGTAACGATGCTTACCTGCAACAAAAAGGCTTTACGGTTTTGAAGGAGATTTCCACAGTCGGTTATACCAATCATCACATCGAAAAAGCTATAAAAGCTGATAGCCCCTATAAGAAAATGTTATCGACACTTTGGCGGGAAAGCCCAATGAATAAAATAGCACCTGGTGAACGTTTAATGACCATGGCCGCGCTTTTGCACGTTGATGCACATGGAAATGCGCTGTTACCGGAACTAATTAAAAGTTCTCCCCTGGATACCAAACAATGGCTGGAAAGCTACCTTCAATGTTATTTGAGTCCACTTTTACATTGTTTTTATTTCCATGACATGCGTTTTATGCCACATGGCGAAAACCTGATCCTGGTATTTAAGGATAACGTTCCGGTACGATCGATTATGAAAGACATTGGAGAAGAGATTGCTGTAGTTAATCAGCAAAAGGAATTGCCGGAAATTGTAAAAAGGATTATTATTCCCGTTCCTGAAGACCTGAAAATCCTATCCATTTTTACGCAGATTTTCGATTCCTTTTTCCGTTTTCTGAATCATATTCTGGTAGAACATGTGGCATTTCCTGAAGAACAGTTTTGGAGCCTGGTAGCCGATTGCATTACCGAATATCAGTGCGAATACCCCGAGCTTGAAGAGAAGTACCGCAAGTATGATCTGTTTGCTTTAGAAATTATCAAAACCTGTTCCAACCGGCTTCAGATGCAGAACAGTCAGAAAATGCTTGATGGTGCCAATCCATTCAAGAATCAAAAATTTGCCGGCATCTTAAAAAATCCTTTAACCGCCTACCAAATCAACCTTACGCAGAAATAATCTTCGCGAAACAAACCTATCAACCTTAACTCTGAAAAACATGAATATACCTACATTAGTTACACCAACCCAGGCATCTTTACACCTCGAAAAACCAATCTGGGATCAGGTAAACCGACTCCATCTTCGAAAAATAATTGCTGAATTCTCACACGAGCGGATCATTGTGCCTCAACATACTGCAGATAAAAATAACTGGGGACATTATGTATTAAGGGATAAAACGCAGGAGATTGCTTATACTTTCCGTGCAAAAATTCTCGCTTTAAACCATTGGTACATCGATACGAATACGCTGGAAAAACAAATAAATGGTGTTACAGCCGAAGTAGATGCAATCAGTTTCCTGATTGAATTTCAAGATGAGCTTGGTATCTCTGATGAATCATTTCCGGTTTACCTGGAAGAGGTTTGCAGCACGCTGAGCGGAAGTTCCTATCTGAATTTTTATGGTAAACCTAGATCCGCAGATTTGCTGACATCAGGTTATCAGCAAACTGAATCTACTATGACCGGGCATCCGCGGTTCATTGCCAATAATGGGCGAATTGGTTTTGATGCCAGCGACTACCGGAAATATGCTCCTGAAACAGCAGCACCTTTTTCTTTGATTTGGTTAGCCGGCCATGACAGTACCGCTGTATTTACGGCCATTTCTACTTTAGCGTACGAACAAGTAATTTCACAGGAACTCGGAGCAGAAAACTTGCAACGCTTTAATGATATCCTCTTCAGCAAAAACCTAAACCCAAAAGAATATTTCTTCATCCCGGTGCATCCATGGCAGTGGTTTAATAAGCTATCGAATATTTTTGCGGCCGATATCGCTACATTGAAACTGGTTTGCCTTGGATACAGCGATGATGAATACCTTCCGCAGCAATCTATCCGGACCTTTTTTAATGTAAGTAATCCAGAGAAATTTTATGTAAAAACTGCGCTTTCAGTGCTTAACATGGGTTATATCCGGGGTTTGTCTCCAAAATTTATGAAAACCAATCCACCCATTAATGAATGGATCTACAATTTGGTTGAGAACGACACCTACCTGCAGGCGAAGAAATTTCTGATTCTCAGAGAAATAGCCAGTGTAAGTTTTGCACATCAATATTATCAGACCGCAATCAGCGAAGACAGCCATTATAAAAAAATGCTCGCTTGTTTATGGAGGGAAAGCCCGGTGAGCAGGTTAAAGGATAACCAGCGACTGATTACCATGGCTGCATTGCTTCACATTGATAATAATGGAACCGCTTATTTGCCCACACTCATTCGCGCCTCCGGGTTAAGCACCTCAAACTGGCTAAAAGCTTACTTTGATTGTTACCTAAGTCCGCTGCTTCACTGCTTTTTTAAATGGGACATGGTGTTTATGCCACATGGCGAAAACTTGATTATGGTACTGGAAAGCCATATTCCTGTTCGGGCCATTATGAAAGATATTGGGGAGGAAGTGTCTTTGCTTAACACCTCACACCCCATCCCTGATGCAGCTTCGAGGCTGTCTGTAACCGTTCCGGAAACCGCTAAAACACTGCCATTATTTACACAAATTTTTGATTCCATTTTTAGATTTATTTCAGCCATTCTGGTGGAGCATGATGACTTCAGCGAAAACGAATTCTGGAAACTGGTTGCAACCTGTATTCTTGATTATCAGCGGGAACACCCTGAATTTAATAAAGACTATCAAAAATATGATTTGTTTATCGGCAAGTTTAGTCCCGATGCATTGAACAGGCTTCAGCTTAACAATAACCGCCAGCTGAGAAACCGGGCAAATCCATTTCAAGACCTTCCTTACATCGGAAATATGGAAAATCCAATCTACCCCTACCGACCCGAAACTTTTAACCAGGAAGAGGTTGATGATCAAAAAGAATAAATACAATTACATATAAACCATACATGATTATTATGAAACAATTTTGCCCTGCTCGTTCGGTTAGGATGAGTCAACGTTTAAACTTTTGGTCTTTAGTTACCGCAGTTTTTATACTGTGTATCACTTCATCAGCTGCAATGGCTAATTACAGCAGGCAGGAAAATGGATCTATCTCTGGGAAAATCACTACCAGCGACAAAAAACCTGCAGAATTTGCTACGGTTTCGCTGGAAGGATTAACAAATGTAAGTGTCGACAAATCCGGAGCCTATCAATTTAAAAATCTGACTGCCGGAACCTATACGCTAAAAGTGAGTTTTGTTGGTCAGCAGCCACAGGTTAAAACCATTGTACTTCAGGCAGGAGAAAACATTACAGCAGATTTCTCCTTCTCATCCACTGCTAAAGATTTAAACGAGGTGCTGATTGTTGGCGATAAATATAATGTATCATCGCGAAAAGAAAGCCGGTATGTATCCAGATTGCCGCTGAAAAATTTGGAAAATCCACAGGTGTATTCTGTGGTAGATAAAGAATTAATCAAGGAACAAATGGCACTGACGCTGGAGGAGTCATTCCGCAATATCCCCGGAGCAGCGCCGGCCAAAACAGGTGCAGGAATGCCGGCATTTTTTTCAAGGGGTTTTCAAACCAGTGAAAACTTTAGAAATGGTATGGCTACCTTTCTAAGAACAGGGATTGACCTATCAATGGTTGACCGTGTGGAAGCCATTAAAGGACCATCAGCTACGCTTTTCGGCGCGGCAATGACATCTTTCGGCGGATTGGTAAATTATGTAACTAAAAAGCCTTATGATACCTTCGGTGGTGAAATATCTTATGTTCAGGGCAGTTTCGATTTGAGCAGGCTAACAGCAGATATTAATACTCCGGTGAATAAAGATAAAACGTTGCTCTTCCGAATGAATCTGGCTACACAAAAGGAAAACTCTTTTCAGGATCAGGGATTTGGAACAACCTATGCGGTAGCACCTAGTATTTCCTACCAGGTAAATGACCGCTTGATTTTCCGGCTGGATGCCGATCTTCAAACGTATAAAGGCACTTCATCTACGGCATGGGCCACAGGAAGCAGGGTAACAGCCACAAGCTATGATCAATTGGATCTGGATTATAAACGCTCATTGATTGACAACTCGTTTGTTGGAAACCAGCTTTCAAATAACGTTTACGCACAAGCAGAATATAAAATTTCTGACCAGTGGACTTCACAAACCAATTATTCATTCAGCAATGGAGAATATAACGACTTACTTTATTTCAATCAAACATGGCTAACCAATACCACTATTGCCAGAGCCATCAGTGTCTTCTCACCAGAAAAATCCGGAAGAAAAGAAATCCAGCAAAATTTTATAGGAGATTTTAAAATTGGTAAGCTTCGGAACCAACTGGTTGTTGGTCTTGATTACATGACTCAGTTCCGGAATTTTAAATTTACAGCATTGCAGCTGGATACGATTACGCTGAACACCCCCGTGAAAGATATTAGACTGCAACAGGTTGAAAACCGTTTGGGAACAATCAGCACACCACAAAGTTTAAATAAGCAAAATACCTACAGTGCGTACTTCTCTGATGTAATAAACTTTACCGACAACCTGATGGCCATGTTCAGTTTACGTGCAGACCGGTTTATGAATGAAGGCACGATTAATAACCTGACCCAAGTGAAAACAGGTGATTATAATCAAACTGCTTTTTCACCTAAACTTGGAATCGTGTATCAGCCAATAAAAGACAAGGTAGCCATTTTTGGAAATTACATGAACGGCTTTAGAAACGTTGCAAACACCACGCAGCCAGACGGTTCAATTTCTGTTTTCGAACCACAGCAAGCCAACCAATGGGAAGGTGGTATTAAGCTAGACCTGATGAATAAAAAGTTGAATGCAACCATTAGTTATTACGATATTTCGGTTAAAAACATCACCAGGGTAGCTACGATTAATAATCAAAACTTCACCGTGCAGGATGGAACCCAGGAAAGTAAGGGGATAGAAATTGAATTTATCGGCAATCCTTTTCCAGGATTCAATTTTGTATCTGGCTATGGTTATAACGATAATAAATTTAAAGATGGCAGTCCGGCATTAGCGGGCAAACGTGGCGTTGGAACACCGAAAAATGTTGCCAATATCTGGTTAGGTTATACCTTATTAAATGGTGGTGCGAAAGGTTTAGGCTTCGGTGCAGGCGCCATCTATGTAGACGATACCTTTTCAAATGCGGCAAATACTTTTGTTTTGCCAAAATATACAGTTTTAGATGCAACCGTTTTCTTCAACAGACCAAAATACCGTGTCAGCTTTAAGGCAAATAACATTTTAGATGAAAAGTACTGGATCTCGGATGGTTTCTATTCTCGTCCGCAAAAACCAGTTAACTTCCTTGCAAGCCTGACGTTCAAATTCTAAAAAGTAAAAATAAGAGGCTCACCTATTTCAAACACTTCGAATCATATTTTGAGTTATGAGATTTTATTGTGAGCCTCTTTCAACTTCAAGTCGCCTCAAGAATATCCAATGAAGAATCAGATTACACCAGAAAAATCAGTTAATACTGAAAGTAATAGCAAAGAATTGATACTCGGGATCCTGCTTACGGTTGCAATTTTAGACCATACCCGGCTTTTCTTTCACTACTGGAATACGAACCCTGGCAACCTTGATAGCACCACCCCTATTCTGTTCTTTACCCGATTTATTTCGCACTTCTTTGCGCCTACGGTATTTTTCATCACAGGCACTTATTTATTTCAATGGAGTCAGCGTAAATCCAGTCGCCAGGTTTTTTACAAAATGCTACTGCTGGCATTCCTGCTGATTGTTGTTGAACTGCTGATTAATAACTTTTTATGGACATTTGACTTCCAATACCGGACCATTGGTCTTTTTATTATTGGCGCACTCGGTTTAAGCATTGGCCTCCTGGCTTTTCTTCAGTTTATGCCAAAGAAAATTCTGCTATTTTTTAGTTTGCTGATATTAGTTGGCCACCATTTATTAGATCATTTTATATTTTCAGGCCAATCATCAATAACAATTTTATGGTCTGTCCTGCATCAACAGCAGTATATTACTGATGGAGAAAGGCTTTTTGTGATTAATTATACGATCTTTCCGTGGTTTGCGATACTAAGTTCAGGCTATGCGGTCGGCCATCTTTACAAAAGAAAATGGTTATTACCAACAGGGATTATGTTAACCGCACTGTTCTTTATCCTCCGCGGGATCAATTTTGGCGATCCACAACCATGGACTCCCGAGGAAACATTCGTAAAAACCTTGCTTTCCTTTTTTAGTGTAACCAAGTATCCGGCCTCATTAAATTTTATTTGCATCACGCTGGGGCCAGTTTTTATTTTCCTTCACTTTATAAAGGACGTTCAAAATAGAGTGAGTATTTTTTTTATAACGTTCGGTTCTTCCCCCTTATTTACTTACCTATTGAGTACGTTAATGATACACTTTGCTGCAATGGCCGGACTTTGCTTCACTGGTATATCTATATCAGAGATGGTTACAACCTCCAAATCTTATGAGAAAGGAAATGAATTATCAAATTACGGTTACCCACTTGGTGTCGTTTATCTACTGTGGATAGTTTTTGTGTTTCTACTGTATAGATGCTGTAAATTTTATCAATCTTATACAAGAAGAAGGTTTGGTAAGATTTGGTTTTGAGATTATGATTGCTGATAAATTATTACATACTTACATATATGCAAATTATTACGAATGGAAAGCACCTTTCTGAACTTTATGATTTCAGAAAGCATAAATATGTGTAAAACGATCATCACAGGTAAATAAAAACCCCATTCAACAAAATGTTAAATGGGGTTTCTACAAATTTCTTCAGAATCTAAATCTTAAATCCTCCCGAAACCTCTATTCTCTGCGCATTAATCCATTTGGAATCATCAGAACAAAGGAATGCAACCACGCTTCCAATATCATCCGGTAAACCAACTCTTCCTAAAGCCGTTTCAGCAGCCAGATGTTTATTCATATCTGCAACATCACGAACAACGCCACCTCCGAAATCTGTTTCAATAGCACCCGGAGCCACAGAATTAACTCTGATTTTTCTGCTTCCCAATTCCAGTGCCTGGTATCGGGATAATGAATCAACTGCTGCTTTCATTGCCCCATAAGCAGAATATCCTGGAAATGAAAATCTTGCCAGACCAGAAGATGTATTTACAATACTACTTCCATCGTTCAATAGGGTCAATAGCTTTTGAGTTAAGAAATAAGGTCCTTTAAAATGTATATTCGTCATTGAATCCAAAATTTCTTCTGTCATGGTTTCAAAGCTTTCATTAATACCGATGCCAGCATTGTTAACCAGTGCATCCAGTTTTGCAGCAGAAAATTCAGTATCCAGAATATTTTTCACTTCAGTTACAAACTGATCAAAGCCAGCAGTTGTTGCAATATCCAAAGGCAATGCAAATGCTTTTTGCCCAATGCTTTCAATTTCAATTACCACTTCGTCTGCAAACTCTTTTTTGGTCTGAAAAGTAATGATGACATCAAATCCTTTTTTTGCCAACTGCAAGGCTGAGTCTTTTCCGAGTCCGCGGCTTGCGCCTGTTACTAATGCTATTTTATTTGCCATTTTTGTATCGTTTTAATTAACGATACAAAGCTGGAGAATTAACGCATCAATCAATTTGCATAAATCAAATGGATGTTTGTAAAAATCAAACCATTACCGTTTCCCTGAAATGTTGTGGCGATTGCTTGCTGTATTTTTTGAAGAAATTGGAAAAGTGAGCAACTTCTTCAAAGCCAAGGGTGAAAGCGATTTCCGACACATTCCATTGTGTTTGTGTAAGCAGTATTTTGGATTCCTGAAAAATCCGGCTTCCAATAATTTCACCCGTTGTTCTTCCTGTAGTTTCTTTCAGCACTCTATTGAGGTGATTGATGTGAACGCCTAAGATTCCCGCAAAATTTGCCGGTGTTTTCAATTGAAGCAACTGATTTATATTTTCAATAGGAAACTGTCTTTCTAATAGTTCGATGAACAGCGTTGTGGTTCGAGCAGCAGCAGTTTTGGAGTTCTCAACAGGCAAAATGGGTTTTAATTTCTGACCGGAATGAATTAATTCCATTAGATAATTCCTTAACAAATCATATTTATAAACATAATCTGACTGTATCTCCTCGTGCATTTTCACGAATACAGCTTCAAATTTTTGAAACTGTTCCGAAGAAATGTGATAAACAAAATCACTTTGCGGAGAGAAAATCGGAAGGTGATCAAGCTCAAGAGCAATCTTAGAAGTGGGCAAAAAATCTTTTGTAAAGACACAAAAATGCCCCGACTGTTCCGTACTGAGATGTGTGTAGTTATATGGAATTTTCGGTGAGGCAAACAAAACAGCGCAATCCTCAATATCAACAGTCTTATCTGCATATTCCACTTTATTTCTACCTTTAATCAGGCTTATTTTGTAATAAGTTCTCCTGTTATACGGCATTCCGGTTTTAGTAGTGCATGTCTTTGATATTTCAGTGATGTCAAAAACATTAAAGTGACCAACATCTTTATTAATGTTGTCGTTAAGGAATTGATCAATGTCAGGACAGCTGTCTCCTAAAATATCCTTATAAAATTCTTTGATGGTTATAGAATTCATTTGGTTTGTAAAAATCAAAGATAGTAATTCTGCAGTTAGTTATCTACTTTGACTTCCGCACAGACATGTCTGACTTCACCTTTTCGCGATGCTGCATTCCCCATTTGGTCATTGCGCCAACTACTTCTTCAAGGGTATGATTGTTTACATTAAACGGGCAGCACACTTTAAAAGTAAGTGGCGATACCGCTTCCGGTCTATCATTCAGTCAGGTAAAAATGATACATGAAGTGGAAGGCAAATATATTTTAAGGGATTATAGCGTCAAATATGGGGATGAATATGTTCTTCAGCACGGAAAACGGGGATCATCAAGCGCCGAGGTCACTATCCCATGCAGTTCGGCCGGGCAGGATATTTTCAGCTTTCCCCCCTTAGCTTTGAGTTCATCACGGATAACTGAATATATATATTCAGTTAAACGTTCTTAAAGAAGTTACTAGCAAAGTAAAAAAAGCCGCCTCAACAAGCTTGAGACGGCCCAATCTTAATTTAAATAAAACGTATTATTTAGCCATGTCTTACAACACGGAACTGTTAGTGAATTTTACTTTGAAAGGCCATTGGTCATCATTAGCTTCGTTTTCATCCCATGGATGTGGTGCATAGGTAGTCGGAGCTCCAGTTACTACATACCATAATTTTACAGTACCAGCCGGCACAGTAAAGCTACTGGTTGCATTGTTGGTCCACATGCCGCTATACCTGCGTTCTCCTGTATTTAAAATCGCAACATATCCATGGCGCCAACCTGCTCTTGCTGGATTTGCTACCTGATTATACCCTGGTGCATTAACCATACCAGTAAAAACGGTAGACACAACCGTGCCTGCGGCAGGAACGGTTAAAGGGATAACATTGTAACCTGTAGTACCCGGAGCACGATTATATGCTACCTGGTAGCTTCCGTCAGTCAGCATGGTGTAGTTCCACGTTTGAGCACCATGGTAATTGGTACCATAAGATCGGAGTGAAGGAATATCCCAGGTGACAAATCTTACCGCCTGATCATATATTTCTCCATTAAAAGTAGCCATATTAATACCATTGAGCCTCATATATGCTTGAATAGGATCTTCCGGCTGGCGAGACTCGCGCCATAATTTTCCGATAAAATCACGCCCTCTTTTAAATTCCCAATAGTAGAGGATAAAGTAACTGGCATAACGGTACCATTCATGGTGAACATGGCGATGGTAATTATCCTTATAAACAGTGAAATCATATGCGGTAAAAACCGTCGACGGATAACTCTGGAATCCCTGGAAATTAGCGGTTTGCTCCCAAAAGCCGTTACCGCCATTGCCACCAAACCCATAGCGGAACCCGCCAACACCCTGGTCAGCAAAAACCTGATATTGGAAGCTATGTCCAATCTCATGACCGATTACATGACCAACCGGCTGCATGGTAGCTGGGCTAACCCACAGGGCACCAATAACGTTATCATAGCCAGAACCAGTAGCCAGCCATTCCGTTTGATAATTTATAAAGATCATCATCTTATATTTACTCAGCTTGGATGTAGCTAAATTAGCAAAACCTAATTGAGTAACATTTAATTGAAAAAAGCCTTCCGCTTTGGTCAGCAGATCCGTAATGTTTACCCGGTATGTTGCTGGTACGGCAGTTGAATTTGGGTCATTAGTGCCATAGCCTTTGGCCCAGAAAACAATAAAGTGATCGGAAGAGCGTGATCTTGACCAACTCCATGTGCTAGACGAATTATTAAAATCATTCGAGCTTAGTTCCTGCGGAATATAAACATCCGGCGCAGCAGCTGCAACCGCTGCTGTTTTGGCCTGCTTTTGTGGGTTAGTTAACTGAGCGGGCTGAAGGGAATTAAATTCATCTTTACAGCCTGATAACAATACAATTATCAGGAATAATAAAATTTGTTTTTTCATTTTGGTTTTTGTTTGATTAGGTTTATTGATTGATTAATTTTCATCACAGCGCATACGCATCTTTAGGTAGTTAATTCCCTCAGAAGATCAACAGGCTGATCGATAAAAATATTTTTATGATGGTTAATACTTTAATATTAGCTATTACAATACATTTCCATACGCAGCATAAAAGTGATGAAGCATAAGGCTACTTGATTGCGGTTCGTTACAGTATTGAATGTTTAAACCTACAACACAAAAGGCGACCATTGTGATCGTATATTAGCAACAAGTGGCAAAATATTGATATGTTGTGAGTTAAGCTCCCCGGTTGTTTACCGTTGATAGAGAAAAACACGGCTCCCGGGAGGAGCATTGAGGCACAAAAAATGAAATTGACGCAGACAGCCACCAGTAATTGTTATGGCCAATATATTCCCCAGAATAGCTATGCTGCGTCTGCAGTTAATCTGTTTTTAACAGATGACCGTATCTAGATCCCTTTGACCACCATTTGAGGTATCGTAAAGCGCGGAATAGCCATAAAAAAACCGGAATCGAAGTGTTCGATTCTGGCTAGTACCGATCAGCAGGAATAACTGAACATTTAAATCGTTTTTAACTGCAGATTAGAACATAGACAAAAAGGAATACCTTGAAATATTTGCCCTGGCCGTTAAAATAATCGCTACGACCAATGGCAGCTAAGGTGTAGGCAAATTGTACCAAAACCCAATGGCTACATTTTCAGTTATAGATGAATGTTCATCAAGAAATATAATCAATAAGCCAGAAAGATTAAAAAACTAGTGCGGGAAGTTACCCAATTGCAACATAATCTTCCGCCTCCAAACACCTAACTTAGCTACTTCTCCGTAAAACTATACAGTTTTGCTTTCGCCTTCTCAATCATCCTTTGGGCAAGCTCCTGTTCATACTGCAGCATGTTAATGCGAAAAGTAATTTCTGCCTGCTGGTGAGGGCCGCAGTTATCTATTTTTTCTAAACAGCTTATCTCGAGCAGGTTTAAATAAACCTTTAACGGTGTATTTTCTGGTGTTTCTTCTTTTAAGCGCGAAATAATGGCCCACAACAATTCTGTTTTCGCATAATTATTAATTAATGCAGTTAGTTTTCGCTGTAGTTTTAAACAATCAAATGCAGCCTTATCTATCCGCTGTTCCATTTTTTTTATCGTGGAAGCCGTATTCTGTTGTGCCTTGATACTAATTTTTTCGAATGGTTTTATTTCGAGCTCACCTTGCATCAACAGCTCTATTTTAGAAAGCAAAGCCAGCTGGCGACTGCTCAAATTACGCGAACCGATTTCATACATACTGGCAGAACTTCGGGGCATGCCTAATAAACCGCCCATATCACTTTGCGAAAGCCCTAATTTTTCTCGTATGTGTTTCATTTTTTTATCGATTGTTATTTAAGTCAGCATTATGACCATTTTTATTGTGGCACTTTTTTATGCCCGTTAAAATTTGCACACAAAGTTGTGGCGTTTTTTTATGTGTCATTTTTTTTATGCCACAAGGAAGTATGCCACACAACATCTGCACTGACTAGAAATGAAGTGCAAATATATAACCTTTAGATATATTAAAGTACAGTAAATACTACAAATGAAGTTAAGGAGGCGATTGCAAAAAAACAACTTTCATCCATATAATTATTCTAATTAAATTATATTATACCCTTAAATTTTATGTGGAATGAATTATTCTCTAAGCACATTAACCAGCATTGCCGATTGCGACGCGTTATTAAACCCGATCCAAAAAGAGATTGATCACCTCAATTTTCAAAAAACATCTTTAGCGCGGCAGCAAAAAAAATATGCCGAAACTACTTTAGAGGTATTTATCCTTACACAATTGGAATCGCTGTAGCAAATCCAGACAACTACCGGTGTAAAAACGATTTAATTTTTCAAAAAAAAGAATATAAACTGATGCCATAAACAAACAAAAAGCTTCGGTAGAATCGAAGCTTACCAGTACTATTACAAAAAATATTTATGTTCAGAACTTCCCTAATTTTTTATCCTATCTTTAGCTTTACAATTTAACATATGCTCACAATAAAAAAATACACGCTCTTATCGGCCGCCATAGTCTTATTTTTTTCATGTAAAAAAGGCGATCCAAATCAGTCAGATACTACAACTAATTCGAAGTCTAGAGAAATAAAAGGTATCGAGATTATAAAGGGTAATAATCAACTCGCCTATAAAAATCAAGTTTTAGATACTATTGTCCTTAAGTTAAAATTAAATACAACTACTGACGAATCTCCCTTGCAATATTACACTAAAATGAGTGGTAATAGTGGAAGTTTTACTGTACTAAGCCAAGTTAAATCTGGCGATAACATGATAATTAAAGTTTTTTGGCTACCTAATTCTACTGAAGTTAATCCAACAATTAAATTTTACGTTGGGGCTGGATGTACAAATGAGCAATTTATTAAAGGTACATGCAAAACCTTGGATTCAGTTAGTCTTTCAGCAAAATTCCGTCAACCCTGGAGAAGCGTTTATTATGGCAATCAAGGTGGTTATAATGTTTTACAAGACTTTCAATTTATAGATGAAATGAATGGACTAGTTGTTGGAGAAGGCTCTGGAACGATTAGAACAAATGATGGCGGAAAAACTTGGATAAAGGGCGAACCCGTAAGAAATGATAACAGTGCTTACCTTATCTCTTTTACTGGAAAAGACACAGCAATGGTAAGTATTGTAAATAACTACGCATCTTTTACTAATGATCGTGGAAAAACATTTGCTCAGCCTAGTTCCTGGACTCCCCCGTTTGTAGGTCATAAAAGCTCATCTGCATATTACCTCCAAAGTAGAGACGTGATTCATTCGGTAGGTTTGCAGGGAGGAATTGCAAAAACCACAAATGGTGGGAAAACCTGGGACAAGACGGCATCATTTAACATACTAAATAGCTTAACCGATCTTACTCATGTTGGAAATGACACATTATTTACCTGTGGTTCCGTAGGTTTCATCGCCAGAACAACCGATGCTGGCAAAACTTGGAAACAGCAACCAATTCAGTTAAACAACAATTTAAATAAAGTTTATTTTGTAAACAATAAGTTGGGTTATATAGGTGGGCAATATGGTACACTTATCCGAACAAATGATGCAGGCGAACATTGGGATAAAATATCAACTGGTATGAGTTTTTCAATTATTGCAATCCGCTTCTTTAAAAACCATGGCCTAATCGTAAGTTCCGGTGGTGAAATTGCAGAATCAAAAGACAATGGACTAAGCTGGACATTATTATTAAAAAGTAATTATGGCGCTGGTGATCTTCGCAGAGCAATCATAAAAGACGAGACTAATGTCTTCGGTTTACAACAATCTTCTATCTTAACGTACGACATAACTCAGCCATAATCATGATTAAATCTGTATTATACATAAAGCTTATCTTTTCATCCCTTTTGATGTTATCGTTAATGGCAGGTTGCAAAAAAGATTCAGATAAAGAAAAAGATCCTGAAAGTTTATTGCCGAAGGCAAAATTGTCATTAACTGGGGGAGATAAACAATCTGGTATTTATGGCGAGAAGCTGGCAAACGAGCTTTCATTTAAAATCACTCATATTGAAGGCAAAAGGCCTGAACAATATTATTTGGAATTCGCTTTTGTGCAGGGGAACGGCATGATTAACGGCTATACAATTCCACAATCAAACGTACAGCAAGATAGTACTGCAAAAGCAATATGGCAACTGGGCTGCAACAGTAACGCTCAAAAAATAAAAGTGTACTTGTATGCGTACCCTAATACCTATACAAATAATGGGAAAGCTTCTGTGCCGCAAGATTCGATTGAAGTTCAGGCGACTGGTACAAAACCAGTCGGTTGGGGAAAATCTTGTGGTTGTGGAGTACCAGATATGTATAGGACACAGGTAACAACATTTGACTCTAAAACCCTGTATTTAGCTTCCGATAAATTATACTCATCTACTGATGGAGGTATGAACTGGTACGAAGTAGCGGGTGTACCAAAATGGTCGAGCATAGTTGGAGCTCAGTTTAACACCAAAGGGTGGTTATATGTACTTACAAAAACTGATGGCATTTTTTACTCTAAAGACCTTAAAAATTGGGAAGCGATAAGCAATGGTATACTCGACAAACGTGATCCAACTGGTTTTATGGTTAAAGACGATATACTAATGGTAAGTTTCTACTTTGATGGCCCTTACATTACCACTAACAACGGATTTTTTTGGCAAAAAATGCTAGTTTCAACCAGTTCGCAGCGGTTCAGTTTCTTTAACAAACATGCTGATGGCAGTTTATACCTTTTTGATGATTGGGGAAAACTGTTTAGGTCGAAGGACACTGGCAAAACCTGGCAGCCCATTTTACTGGATTATGGATATTATTTGTCGCAGCCAACCGGCTTTTCTATTGGTGCAGATGGTAATTTGTATGTTGGTGCTGATGATGCAGTCATTGCGCAGGTTTCCCCTACAACATTAAAAGGCACGGCGAAACGTTATTATCAATACAATGGAACGTCGCAATCGGTAACCAATATCCAACCATCAAATGACGATGTGTTTTATTTGGTCCGTGCAACACCGAATGCAGGTATTTACAGTATGAAAAACAATTGGAACAAGGTAGAACTTAACTTTTCAAAAACAATTTCTTCATTTTTCATCAAACCTGATGGTAACTTCCTATTGTTGAGTACGGATGGATTGTATTACCGGAATTAAATGGTTAATCATTCTAGAACGACGGTATTGGTAATTGTTTCTAATGCAGTGGCTGCTCATATTCCAATTTTGAACTAAATAGCTATTTTAAAAATCAAAATAGCATCCTCAAGAACATAACATTATTTTAAACAAAAAAAGCCACTCATCTCTGTGTGGCTTTTTTTCACTTGACAATCACTATCTAATTTGTACCCAAGAGGAGATCCGATAGCTATCGGATCGAACTCCCACACCCATACAGGCGCCAGCCCCTCAAGCTGGTGCGTCTACTACCCCGATAGCGATCGGGGGTCGCCAACGTTATCTATACAGCATAATAAGCCTGGTTGAATATCTTCGTATTTTTTTAGGTTTTTTATGTAAGTTCTGCTTTTCATTTTTTTAATATGCAGTTCAATCAGCCTAGCTTGCTGGTATGCCAAATCTTTGATATGAAGAAAAAGTTCCCAGTCGGTGGCTTTACTGGTAAAACTATCAGTATAAACACCTTGTAAATGTTCATCTAGTCTTTGGGATAAATCCAAACAACTACCAGTATAAAAACGGTTTAATTTTTCAGAAAAAAGGATATAACCTGAAGCCATAAATAAAAAAAGCTTCGGTTTTACCGAAGCTTTTAAAGTATCCAAGAGGAGATCCCATAGCTATCGGATCGAACTCCCACACTCATGCAGGCGCCAGCCCCTCAAGCTGGTGCGTCTACTACCACCCCGATAGCGATCGGGGTCGCCAACGTTATCTATACAGCATAATAAGCCTGGTTTGAATATCTTCGTATTTTTTTAGGTTTTTTATGTAAGTTCTGCTTTTCATTTTTTTAATATGCAGTTCAATCAGCCTAGCTTGCTGGTATGCCAAATCTTTGATATGAAGAAAAAGTTCCCAGTCGGTGGCTTTACTGGTAAAACTATCAGTATAAACACCTTGTAAATGTTCATCTAGTCTTTGGGATAAATCCAAACAACTACCAGTATAAAAACGGTTTAATTTTTTAGAAAAAAGAATATAAACTGATGCCATATAACGAAAAAGCTTCGGTGCTACCGAAGCTTTTAAAGTATCCAAGAGGAGTCCCGATAGCTATCCGGATGAACTCCCACACCCATATGGGCGCAGCCCCTCAAGCTGATGCGTTTAACACCTCCGATAGCTATTCGGTGCGTTTAAGTACCCAAGAGGAGATTCGAACTCCCACACCCATACAGGCGCCAGCCCCTCAAGCTGGTGCGTCTACCAATTCCGCCACCTGGGTATTTACTATTCAATCATTCCCGAAGGCGTCTACCATCCCGATAGCTATCGGGATCGCCACCTGGGTTTATGATGCAAATATAATTTAATTTTGCACGTTAGAAATAGTAATCAGAAAATTATTTAGACCTGAAAATAAACAGTTCCTACAATTCTATTTTCAAGCCATCGTAAGCCAGCCTGATATTAGCAGGAAGACCTTTCTCTACTTCTTCATGCAGGCCTAAATTATGACTGATATGCGTTAAATAAGTTGTTTCTGCGCCAACTTTTTCGGCAAATGCAACGGCCTCATCCAATGTAAAATGAGATATATGCGGTTCCTTTTGTAAGGCATTAATAACCAGTATCTTTGAGCCCTTTATTTTTTCAAACGAATGATCGGGAATGGTTTTAGCATCTGTAACATAAGTGAAATCGCCAATCCGATAACCTGTAATGGGTAACAAATGGTGCATCACCTCGAAAGGAATGATGGTATGCTCTCCTATTTGGAAAGCCTCACCGTTATGAACGGTGTGAAGATTAATCTGCGGTAAACCAAAGTATTTAGTATCAGCAAAAATATAGTAGAATTCGCGCTTCAAAGCCGTTTGAACACGGTCAGTAGCATAAACATCAATAACCTTTTGCAACAAATAATTGAAAGGCCTTATGTCATCAAGCCCGGCAATATGGTCTTTATGTTCATGAGTGAAGAGAACAGCATCTAAATCTTTTACTTTTTCACGCAGCAGCTGATAGCGGAAATCAGGACCGCTATCTACCACAATAGTTTTATCGGCTAGTTCCACCAGAATGGAAGTCCTTAACCGATTATTGCGCTTATCGTCAGACTGGCAAACCTCGCAATTGCAAGAAATGACCGGAACACCCTGCGAGGTACCAGTACCTAAAAAAGTAACCTTCATCCTTTTAAACTTTCCTTTTTAAATGAGTAATCCTCATAATTTTTAAACATCAAAATAATTTGGTTTGTTGTAACGAATGAAAGAATTGCCGCTGCTTTTCATCTAAAATATGCTCATCCGGATTAGTTTGTTTAACCAGCATAACCAATGCAGCTATTTTGCCTTCTAAATTGGAAAATTTATTGACAACTATAATTTTATTATGCTCCAGCAAACAAGAACCTGTTTTGAAATTTCCCTTTTCGTAACGAACCTTGAAACCCATCGCCAAGAGCAGTTGTTCCAATTTTTCCAAAGTATGATTTGTTAAAGGCAACGACATTAGAACAAACTTAGAGAAATCTACGCAGCATTCATAAATAGAATGTAAAAAATGGCGCCAAATTAGTTAAGCAAAGGCATTTCATCAGCATACCTGCCAATTAGCTGGATATACAAAACATCAAAATACTTAAATGAAAAATATTAGCGTAAGGCGAATGAGGCGCGCATTTTTATCTCTAAATAACAAAGCCCGGCTTATAGCCAGGCTTTTAAATATTCAATATATCCGTGAATTTTATATGCGCAGATTATCTTAAATCCACCACCTCAACTCCCGGGTACTTTTTCGCATCGAAAGCAAAGGTAGTTTCCGGAACTTTTACATTAGGAGAAAATGTTTTCACGTTATATGTGTACTTGTTTCCATTTTTATCGAACAAAACAACATTGGCAATCTGCTTAGCCGCTTTATCAATGCTTAAACGGACTTTGAAAATCGCTTTTTTAGCATCAACAGGTGTTAAGTCGATCATCTGATAAGTTTTCGAACCAGCTTTTTGCTCTCCTGTATAAATGTATTTAAACCCTTTTTCATAAACAGTGAAAATTTTAGCTGGATTAATACCTTCGCCGCTATTATCAACGTTACTTACCTGAACTTCTTTATCTTTTTTCAAGTAAGTCCATTGGCTTTTTCCATCACTAAACAACTCTTGATTTGTCATCGCCACTTTATATTTATTTGAATTGGCTTTAACATACAGCGTACCTTGTTGTGTTTCCTTTACTTTGGCTTTCGGATTATCTAATGTGAATGAAAAATCTGTTTTAACTACATCGTAGGATTTATATTTTTTACTCACTTCTGCTAAAATTGCTTTAGCTTTTGCATCAGTCTGCGCATAGGTCGATGTTGTAAAAGCAACTATAACCATTGCTGCTGAAATTAACTTCTTCATTTTGTGTCTTTTTAATTTTCTTTTGAAACGTTGGAATAGATTTTTCAGTATTGGTTTAATCTAGTCTCTATTTGTTCATATCATTCAAGAATTGTTCCAAAGAATATTCGTCAGGGTACAAAACTTCGCGTGCTTTACTTCCCTCAAACGGACCAACAATTCCTGCGGCCTCCAATTGATCGATAATTCTTCCCGCACGGTTATAACCCAATTTTAATTTCCGCTGGATGAGTGATGTTGATCCTTGCTGGTGCATCACAATTAATCGTGCTGCATCTTCGAAATGTTTATCGCGTTCGTTTGGATCAAAGTCTGCCTTACTGCCTTCACCAGCCTCATCAATGTATTCTGGCAACTGGTAAGCATCCGAGTAGCCACGTTGGTTTCCAATAAATTCAGAGATCCTATCCACCTCTGGTGTATCGACAAATGCACATTGTAGCCTGATTAAGTCGCTTCCGGTAGATAGGAGCATATCTCCCCTACCAATCAGCTGATCTGCACCACCACTATCTAAAATCGTCCGGGAATCTATCTTCGATAAAACCCTGAACGCTAACCTCGCCGGGAAATTGGCTTTAATGGTACCCGTGATGATGTTAACCGATGGGCGCTGCGTAGCCAACACTAGGTGAATGCCAATGGCACGTGCCAGCTGTGCTAAACGGGCGATGGGTGCCTCAACCTCTTTACCAGCCGTCATCATTAAATCGGCAAACTCATCCACCACCAATACGATAAACGGTAAAAACCGGTGCCCGTTATTTGGGTTAAGCTTGCGCTTGATGAATTTATCATTGTATTCCTTTAAATTTCTCACCTGTGCATCCTTCAACAGATCATAACGCTGATCCATTTCAATACAAAGAGAATTCAAGGTATTAACTACTTTTTTAGTATCGGTAATAATCGCATCAGCCTCTCCCGGAAGTTTGGCCAGAAAGTGCCGCTCAATTCTGTTGAATAAAGTTAACTCTACTTTTTTAGGGTCGACTAATACAAACTTTAACTGTGCCGGGTGTTTTTTAAACAGCAGTGAAACCAGGATCGCATTGATCCCAACCGATTTACCCTGACCCGTTGCACCTGCAACCAACAAGTGAGGCATTTTCGCCAAATCTGCGATAAATACTTCGTTGCTGATGGTTTTACCCAAAGCAATTGGAAGATCCATGGTGTTGGAAGTCCATTTTTCAGTATTTAAAATTGACCTCATTGGCACCATTTCAGGATGTTGATTTGGAACTTCAATACCGATTGTTCCTTTTCCTGGCATTGGAGCAATAATCCGGATGCCGAGTGCCGCCAGTGAAAGCGCGATATCATCTTCCAGATTTTTAATCTTAGAAATTCTAACACCTGGCGCAGGAATAATTTCATAAAGTGTTACCGTCGGCCCGATAGTCGCTTTAATCTTATCAATTTCTATGTTATAATGGTTGAGGGTTTCAACAATTTTATTTTTATTGGCTTCCAGTTCCTCTGCATTGACAGAAATCTTATTGGTGCCGTAGTTTTCTAATAAATCTACCGTTGGATATCGGTAACCAGACAAATCTAATTTTTCGTCGTAATTACCAAACTGTTCCACTAAGTCATCAGACTTCTTCTCTTCTTCCGTTTTTTCAATGGTAAAAGTTGGCTCGGTATCTTCTTCAATAACTGGCTCTACGGTTAGTGGCATAGAAACGGCAGCAGCAGCCATGGGCAAATTAGCAGCCATTGGTGATAAAACCACAGGGGCAACTGAAGAAGACGCTTCAACCTCGGGCTGCTCAAATCTGCTTGGTTGTAAAACAACGTTCTGCTGTTTTCTTTCCTTTACGGCGAGTGGTTTTTCACGAACAGGAAATTCTATTGGCGTGGAGGTTTCTTCTTCAGTCTCTAGTTTATTGGCATATTTCTCCCTTACTTCATTAACAAAGTCGGGCGTTTCATTATCCAGGTAAACTTCTTTCTCCTTGCGTTCGGGAAATTTAAAATCGATGTTGTAGGCGATAATCAGGATGGTTAAACCTGCAAAAGCAATGAATCCCGCAACCCCGGCAGCTCCAATCTGAGCCGCTAATAATTTATTACTCCAGTAACCAAATTCGCCTTCAACATAATGTGGAGATTCTGCCCAAAAGCTATGTGCAAAGCCGAAGGTTAAGGAAATAAACAACAAAAAGAAAAAGCTGTAACCAAGTGTTTTTGAAATCGAAAGAATTTTAACTTTAAATAACAATCGGTAACCGATAATAAAGAACGCCAAAACAAATAGAAAAGATGCAATACCGAACCATTCATAAATGAACTGATGCGATAACAACGCACCAAATTTACCCAGCCAGTTTTGCACAACAGGTGTGGTTACGCCAGCATCTTTTAGTTCTTCCGCTGTTTTAAATAAATTCCCCCAACCACCATTGGCATCGATTACATAACTCTGGTCATCTTGCCAGGTAAATAAATATGAGGTAAAAGCGATTAAGAAATAAAGTGAAAGAATAACAAAAAATAAACCTACAATTTTTATTGCACGACCATCCTGCAAATCGAAATTTGGCAAATAATCTCTTGTCTCTTTTGGCTGGCGATTAAAAGATGGCCTGCCAGATGCATTCTCAGCACCCTTATCTCTGAATGTATTGGTTTTAAATTGGTTTCCCCTTACCGCCATTTTCTATCCTAATAATGATTTAATGAACAAATATAAATATATAGTTGTATCTATCGCGATTTTAAATCCACAGGAAATTAAATAAAAGAATAATCTCCGGTTAAACCATAAACCGAAAAATCAGTCTATTATTTCAACAGCACACAAGTTGTACGTTTTTGCAAATGAAACGGATTTTGTTTTAGGTTTTATCCCGTTTAGCCTGGAGGGGCTAAACGGGATTTTTTATTTCGAACTTTTTGAAGTCCTCTACAGTTCATTCAACATAAAAAACTGCTAATAACTCCTGAAATTAGATAATTACTTATTTTTTACTAATTTAAGTCAGTTTTTTACCCAACATTATTCAATATGGATATAGCGCAACTTGAAGAACATATTGAGATGGGAAATTTTCAGGCCGTTAAGGAGATTTTGATAGACAACCCAAGACTGGCCAATACAAACACGTCACATCAAATTTCTCCGCTACTATTGGCTTGCTATTATAAAAAACAGCAAATTGCTGATCTGATCCTCGAGTTTACCGAAGATTTGAATTTATTCGAAGCCTGTGCAGTTGGCAAATTTGATACGGCCACGTTGCTGATTTTTCAAAATCCTGCAAGCATTAATACTTTTTCTGAAGATGGATTTTCGCCGTTGGGTCTGGCATGTTATTTTGGTCATGAAGATTTAGCACGATTTTTAGTTTTAAAAGGCGCAGACGTTAACCTGGCCTCTAAAAATGGCTTTAATGTTTTTCCTATCCATTCGGCAGTCGCATCGAACAATACAGCGATTACCAAAATGCTTTTAGATGCCGGTGCTTATCCAAATGTTTGTCAGAAAGCGGGTGTAGCTCCCCTTCATACCGCCGCGCAACTTGGGAACATTGAGTTGATTATTCTCCTGCTTGAACATGGTGCAGAGGTAGGATTACGGATGGAAGGTGGAAAACTTCCTGCAGATTTAGCTGCAGAAAAAGGCTTTAATGAAATAGCGGAGATTTTGAGGGAGGATTGACCCCCTAGCCCCCTAAAGGGGGAATGAAAACCCACAGTAAAAAGACAGAGTAAAAACTCATCTCCATTAATCTACAGGTTGGTTTCACTAACCTGCTTAAGTTTTATCACATTTAATTTATATGAGGAATTAATTTTTAGACTACTGGACATGACCAAGAGCAAGACAGTTCCCTTTTTAATTTGGTAAGACACCAACATAGATAGAAACTTCTGTTGACTTCAAATAACGCCTGAGGAAATTAATTTTTAAACTACTGGATATGACCAAGCACAAGGCAGTTCCCCTTTAGGGGCGGAGGGGTCTACTCCCAAATCCTTAATCGCATTCTTTTCATATAGGTTCTGATATCCAGCACTACAGCAGCGAGAAAGTAAAATAAGATAGGGAAACCTACCGCCAGAAAGGAAGAATATATAAAAAACAGGCGCACTTTCGCTGTGCTCATATTTAATTTACTCGCGAGATAAGTGGAAACACCAAAGCTCCGTTGCTCAAAATAGGTGATAATTCTCTGAAACATTTTTAGCTTATTTTAAATCTAAATCACTAGACAAATCAAATAAAGCGAAATAATTACGTCACTTCCACCACTAATCTAGTCATAATATTCAATTAAAATGCACTAAATCATCATGTAATGAATAACTTTAATAGGCTAATCCAGAACGAGCTTTTCAAAATCCTGCTTATCTTCATGTTTGATAAAAAGAATCTGTTGATCATCCAAATGGGCGTATTTCTTTTTCAACTCATTTTTAAATTTTTCAATATCAACATCAGCCTTTAATATAACCGTTAAGGCATCAGCATTTCCTCTTACCTCAATAATTTTATCCGGATAATGCTCTCTCAATTCATGTGGAAATTCCATAATACTAAAACCGTAATTAAATAATAATGTTTGATTTGTTGTTTTTAAATTTTATGCCAAAAATGTTAAATACGCACTTATGTACGCAATCAAGAATTTATTTACTGCAAGTTAGAAGCAGCTGATTAATTGATGTACTTTATGATTAATTAACAATATAGTCATTACTTGCGAGATCTTCTATTTCTGACTAGAAGCGAAAGAGAAAATCCTGAGCTATTTATGTAATAAAAAATTAAAGCCTTACATCATGCAAGGCTTTAATTTTAATCAGCTATTCATCCAAATAGCCAATTATTAATCTAAATAATGCAATTTATGCATTAGTAGTAAATCTAAATCGTCCCGTTGATTTAATTCTAACTACCACGAAGATAACACATTAACCTTTGCGAGAAGTACGCTATTTGATGAAAGGGTAAATATACCTTTTAAGGGTATCCAATATTTGTATACTAAAATGTATATTTAACAATACTCAAAATACAGGCAGGTCAGCGATCACAGCTGTGCCGAAAGTAGGCTGATCAATCAGAAAGGATTTTACTAAAATTCTCATTTTATCTTTCAATCGACTGATGAATAGCCGTTAAGAACTTTTAGCACTCACACCTACCATGAAATTTGTTCTGCTAATAACGAATATCACCTAGTTGAGTTGTCTATCTGATTTGCTTTAAGATCTTAATTCCGATCGCGCAGGATAAACACTTCTTTTTATCGCAGTATTGCTTCTTCAACTGAAGAACAGCCTGTGAAGAAAATGCTTTATCGATGTTAATACCTGCTTCTACGAATTTATCCGTGATCGCATTTTTTTCGGCCGGTAAACTTTCTAAAAGGCGAATGGCCCTGCTGATGTAAACCTGAGTTCCGGTGTGTTTTCCATAAGCAAACAGAAATAGTGCAACGGTATTTAGCAGAATATTATCAACAGAACTTTTGCCTAGCTGCGTACTTGCACCTTCTGATGTTTTCTTAAAATGATAGTGTGATTGCCAGTAAACGTTGACCGGCAGATTTTCAAACAGGCTTCTTAACGCTACCAGATCTTTAATCTCCATAATTTTAGAGAAAAGATGATTAGACCGGGAGATGAGTGCAGCAAATTGTGCCAAGCGAATGGTAGGAAAGTTTTGTGGCCTCATGCGCATAAACTTCCAGTTGGTTACTTCTATCGGTTTAATATGATATTTTCCTCGAAGAAATTGAAATTCATTTTTTAGTAATCCGGGGTATTCTTCTTCGAACCGATCATTCAGAAATCCTGCAGCACCGAATACCAATGCCTCAATTTGTTGAGTGTTGTCTTTATGCTTACCAAGAATTTGCTGTGGAATTGCCTTTGCCAAAAGCTCGAAAGGCAATGCATTTACTTTAAAGCCAAAATTACGGGACAGGAAGCGATAAAAGGTTTCATCCCAATTTCCTTTTGTTTGATCTAAGGTTTCAAATACAGCCTGCGTTTTTTGCTCAAATCGCTCAATCAGTACTCTGGAAAGAAAGGAGTCTATCACAACGTGATCTACCGTATGAATCTGCGCAGCACAAGGAAAATCATTTAATGTTAAAAACAGGTTAGCATACCGCTCAATCAAATCATTGGAAATTCTATTCTTCAATACCAGCACTGGCAAAATAGAACCGTCAATACGCTTTATGTCTACATCGTTTTCATACACTACATGTTAAATAACGTTTTCATATGATTTATCCGTTTGATGATGATGTTTTAACCAATCAGATGATTTGATGTGAATCTCTATATTTCCAGCCCAAACAGTGTCCCCTATCCGGATTTTAGCATTACTAAAGTCCGGACCTGCATTTTTATTTAAAAATCCCTGATGAATAATAGCTAAATCTTCCCCACCCAATACCTGCAGACCTTTATAGTCAAAAGACTTAAATTGCCAAACGTAGTGCAGAAAATCTTCTGGAAAATTCATTCCTGAAGATAATAAACATTCCTAAAAGTTTTACACTAAACGATTATATATCTGTAAAATGAAAGTAATTAATCTAGGATGCAAGCCTAAGACTGCCAAAAATATTTCAAATTGGTCATCAATTCGATCTAATGGAAAGTATAGAATGCTAAACCTCCTATGCGGCTTTTATCTCAGCCTTCTTTTTATAATTTGTTATAAATACCCCGGCAATTATTAATACAGTTGCCACGATAAGATCCAGGTCCACGTGTTCGTTCAAAATCAGCCATCCTAAAAATATAGCAATCACGGTATTAAAGTAGGTTAGAATAGAAACTTCAGAAGCAGAGACTTTTTTTAGGGCGTAGTGATAACAGAAATAACCAAGCACCGAGCCAAAAATCGCCAGATAAACTGCCGCGAAAATACTTTCTGCTTTCCATTCGCTAACATTTGCCTTTCCTGAAAACACCAGGGCCAGCCCCAGTTGAACAATTGCCGAGAAGACAAACTGATAAAATAAGTTCAGAAAGATATATTGAGGTTTTCCACTGTGTTTTTTGGAGTAAATGGTCCCGATAGTCCATCCGGTAACCGCAATGACCAATGATAATATACCATTGCGATAGCCAGGCTCGAGCAAATCGCTAATGCCATCTCTAAAAATAAAAACAATCCCTAAAAAACCGATAAACACGCCTATAAATCCTTTTAAACTGGCCTTTTGAATTCCTAAAAATACGCAGCCCAGAAAAACCAGCAGCGGATTAGTAGCATTAATTAAAGAGGTGAGTCCACTGGGAATGGTCTTTTCGGCAACGGTAGTCATGCCATTTGCAATCACCACCATCAACACAGAAAGCAGAATCTGCCTTTTAAGATTCGACCATCCAATCCACTTCAGTTCTTTCTGCTTCATCAGAATGACTAAAATGATTAAAGAGGCGATGGTTTGACGAATGGCCGTTACGTACCAAGCCGGGATGGATGATACTGCTACACGAATCCCCAGATAGGTGGTTCCCCAGATTAATGCAACTCCGGTTAAGGCAAGTATAAGTTTTAAATCTATTGTTGGCTTCATGGTTGGTTAGAAGTTTGCCGTAAAAATTTGAATTGGAAAAAAATCTGTGAATCTGCGGCTAAACAATATTTGCCTCAACCAATATCTGTTCCATTTCTTTCTGCAATTTCAACGCCTCTTCCCTGGCCTTTTCAGCAAAATCTTCCCCCTGCCCTGCATAGATAATTCCGCGGGAAGAATTGATCAGCAATCCGCATTGCGCGTTTAAACCATATCGACAAACTTCTTTTAAGTCTCCGCCTTGTGCGCCAACTCCCGGTACCAAAAGAAAATGATCTGGTGCAAGTTTACGTACATCGGCAAATGCCGCTCCACGGGTGGCCCCCACAACATACATCATTTGCTCATCAGTAGCCCATTCCTGAGAAGTTTTCAGCACCTTTTCAAAAAGCTTATCGCCGTCAATTTCCTGAAGCTGAAAATCTGCATGGCCAGAATTGGATGTTAGCGCCAATAAAATCACCCATTTATCTTTGAAAGTAAGAAACGGAGTTATAGAATCACTTCCCATATAAGGCGCAACCGTTACAGAATCGAAACTCATTTCGGAAGATTTCTCATTAAAAAAAGTCTCTGCATACATGGCCGAAGTATTGCCAATATCGCCACGTTTAGCATCAGCAATGCTGAAAATATTCTGTGGAATATATTTCCAGGTTTCGATTAAGGTTTCCCATCCCTTTTTTCCGTAGCACTCGTAAAAGGCTGTGTTCGGTTTATAAGCCACGCATAAATCTTTCGTCGCATCGATAATCTGCTTATTAAATTCCAGAATAGGATTTTCGTACTTTAGCAAGTGCTGTGGAATTTTATCCAGCGAGGAATCCAGTCCGACACATAAAAAAGAACGCTTTTTTTGAATCTGCTCGAAAAGTTGTTGCTTTGTCATATAAGGGGGTATTTGCTGCAAATATGCTGTTTTTTACGATTTTTGCAGCAGGAAAAAGTCTGCACATTTATTATTTTTATAAACATTTTAAACTTTTTCTTGCGGATTACGTTTCAAATACATACAATTGCAGGATAATTCTCAACCGTTTATCTGAATATCCCAGAAAAATCTATCAAAACTTGTTTTTAGTTACCATTTTTCAAAAGCGATTTATCGTTTTTATTCAGCCGTAAACAATTATGAAACCATTTGAGTACCCCAAATAACCACTCATTTTGGTTTTATAGCCTAAGAATTTATACACAATGAAACCGTCTGGCTTTAAATTTACAAATATTTAGTCCGGACAGATTATAACAGACGCATCCGTTATAAAAAATGAAAAATTTCTTGAAACATATATATTCAGAATGTTTAGCAAAACAGAATTAAATGATAAGCTCACACCCGAATTACGTGAGCTAGCAAAAACCTATGGCATAGAAAGTGCCGATTCATTAAGAAAAATCGACCTTGTTGAAGTACTTTTACACCAACAAGAAATTATAAACGCTGCACAAACAGGCTCTGATCCTTATAGTGAACCAGAAGTGGCAGAAGAAAAAGTTGCTGCTGCACCGGTTTCTAAAGCAAAAGCACCAAAGGCAGAAAAAACGCCAAAGGTTGCTGCATCTGCCACCACTGCTGATAAGCCTGTTAAAAAGAGGGTTAGATTAAGTAAAGATGAGCCCGCTGCTCCTGTAGAAAGAAGAAGAGATTCGGTTACTTTATTTGATGAGCCACAGCACCAGCAACAGCCTGAAAGGCAACCAGATAGACAACCTGAAAGAGTGGTTGAATCGGAAGAAAGTGTTAAGCCTATCTCTGCTTTGATAGAAGAAAGTGCTGAAGTACTGCCCGTACCAACCCAAAAACAAAAGCAAGAGCCCCGCGAGAAACAAGAAAAACCTCAACGCGAGGAAAACCGCCAGCAAAAGCAGCCGGGAGGTGGCAATCACCATAAGAACGAAAACAGTTATTCTAACTTAGATTTCGATAACGTAATTACCAATGAAGGCGTTTTAGAAATTATGCCTGATGGATATGGTTTCTTACGTTCTGCGGATTATAATTATTTAACTTCCCCTGATGATATTTATGTATCACAGTCGCAAATAAAACTTTTCGGACTTAAAACCGGAGATACCGTTAAAGGTAGCATCCGCCCACCGAAAGAAGGCGAAAAATATTTCCCGCTGGTTCGGGTTGAAACCATTAACGGCAGAGTTCCTGCTGAAGTTCGTGACCGTGTTCCTTTTGATTATTTAACACCATTGTTTCCTACGGAAAAATTAAATTTATTTACGGATAATAGCAATTACTCTACCCGTATTATGGATTTATTTACGCCGATTGGTAAAGGGCAACGTGGTTTAATCGTGGCACAGCCGAAAACCGGTAAAACCAATCTATTAAAAGAAGTTGCCAATGCGATTGCGAAAAATCACCCTGAAGTTTATTTAATTATTCTTTTAATTGATGAGCGTCCGGAAGAGGTAACAGATATGGCCCGCAGTGTGCGTGCTGAAGTAATTGCTTCAACTTTCGATGAGCCAGCGGAGCGCCACGTAAAAATTGCCAATATTGTATTAGAGAAAGCCAAGCGTTTAGTAGAAAGCGGGCATGATGTGGTGATTTTGTTAGATTCAATTACTCGTTTAGCAAGGGCTTACAACACTACTGCTCCTGCATCTGGTAAAATTTTATCAGGTGGTGTAGACGCCAATGCACTACACAAACCAAAGCGTTTCTTCGGTGCGGCACGTAACATTGAAAACGGTGGTTCGTTAACCATTTTAGCAACTGCATTAACTGATACTGGTTCTAAAATGGATGAAGTAATTTTCGAAGAATTTAAAGGTACTGGTAACATGGAGTTACAATTAGACCGTAAATTATCGAACAAACGGATCTTCCCTGCTATTGATATTACGGCATCAAGTACTCGTCGTGATGATTTGTTACTAGACAGAGATGTTTTACAACGTGTTTGGATTTTACGTAATCACCTTGCAGATATGAACAGTCAGGAAGCAATGGAATTTGTTCAGGCTCAAATTAAAGGAACAAAAAGCAATGAAGAATTTTTAATTTCGATGAACAGCTAAATAAGGCAGAAGGTGTAAGGCTTAAGGTTTCCGGTTTGGATGCTTAAACCTTACACCCTAAACCTTATACCTTAAAACCCTATGAAAAGGCATCTACCTAATGCGATTACCTGTGCAAATCTGCTATCTGGTTGCGTCGGAATTGTTCTTGCGTTTAAAGGCGATTTGCAAATTGCCGCTTACTTCGTGATCCTTTCAGGAATTTTCGATTTCTTTGATGGAATGACGGCCCGTTTATTAAATGTTAAATCTGCTATTGGTAAAGATTTGGATTCTTTGGCCGATATGGTAAGCTTCGGTTTTTTACCTGGCGTGATCATGTTTCATTTGCTGAAAGCAAGCGATTACTCCTCTGAATACCTGCCCTATCTAGGCTTTATTATTACCATTTTTTCAGCGCTGCGTTTGGCAAAATTTAATAATGATGAACGCCAGTCGGAAGATTTTATCGGCTTAAATACCCCGATGAATACATTGTTTATCTGCTCTTTACCATACATTGCTGTCGATTACCCTAACATAATTGGCGCTACGATACTCTTACTGGCCATTACTGCAGTCACCAGTTTTTTACTGGTTAGTGAAATCAAAATATTCTCACTCAAGTTCAGTAATTTCAGCTGGGCGAAAAATAAGATTAAATTTATCTTCCTTATTTTATCTGCAGTACTAATAGCTGCTTTACAATTTGCAGCAATTCCATTTGTACTGGTACTCTATATCGCGATGTCTTTTATATATTTCAGGGGAATAACCAACGATTCATCAGTGAATCTGAAATAAAAGGCTTGTTCAACTGAAAAAACACCTTTTTCTCATGTGGCTGGTAAATTTTTCTGATCAGAAAGGTCAACGATCACCTCATCAATAAACCAGACATTAAGATCGCGATCTGATATTTTCTTTTTCCAGTTCAAGCTGCGCATAAACCTGCTCCGATACGACCTTTAAGCGTTCTACATCACATTTAACCTGCTCAAAAACTTCATTCAGGGCATTATACTCAATGGCTTGCATTAAATCCGTTACGTCATTCCGGCCAACATAACTGAAAGTCGGTTTCATTTTGTGCGCACAATTGCTAACCTCTTCCCAGTTTCCGAGGACCAAAGCTGCTTCCAGTTCTGCTAAATAAATAGGCGTATGTTCAATAAAGGTGTCGAAAACTTCAATCATAAAATCTGGATTATGACCGACCATTCCGATGAGATATGATAAATCTAAGGGATGATTATCATTTATACCTTGCATATAACAAAGCTAGTTATTTACAGCTTGCGAACGGCCAGTTCATCTGTAATATTTTCATAGATATCGAGTACAGTTTTGCCTAAAATAGGATGAATCATCTGGGGAACAATCTCTGCCAGAGGTGCCATTACAAACTTACGGAACTGCATTTGAGGGTGCGGAACCTGAAGCCGGTTTTCGATATCAATTACCTCATTTCCAAAGAAAATAAGATCGATGTCGATTAATCGCTCTCCCCATTTTTCCTTGCGTATCCGGCCAAGCGTCTGTTCAATATTTAAGGCACTTTCCAACACCTGCAATGCAGGTAAACTTGTCTTCACTGCAACGGCCTGATTTAAAAAAAAAGGTTGATCATTTTTACCCCAGGCAGCCGTTTCGTATACCGAAGAAATTGCTTCCAGTTTACCAATATTGGTACCGATCAATGAAATGGCATGTTCTAAATTTTCTTCTCTATTTCCTAAATTTCCACCAAGTAACAAATAAACAATCGTGTACTCTAAAGCCTTATTAAGCATCATGTATTTTTATATCTTTACAGCACAAAACTAACATTTAAATGAAAGATTTTTTTAAGTATCTATTTGCCTCCATGCTCGGTTTTTTCCTTTCGTTGGTTGTTATATTTATCATCGTAATTGTGATCGTAATCGGTGCAATTTCATCCCTGGATGATGATAAAACGGTCTCTGTTTCCAGCAATTCAGTATTATTCTTAAATTTAGATCAGGCCATAACCGAACGAACCCCTAAAAACCCGTTTGGCAACCTTCCGATTGTTGGAAGTGATGAAAAAAATGGAATCGGACTAAACGACTTGTTAAAATCAATCAAAAGGGCTAAAACAGATGATAATATCAAATGTATTTACCTGAATGTGAGTAGTCCTAATGCCGGCTATGCCACCATGCGTGAAGTAAGGAACGCCTTGATCGATTTTAAAAAATCACATAAAAAAATCATTTCTTACAGTGAAGTATATACCCAAGGTGCATATTACCTGGCCTCTGTTGCTGATAAAATTTATCTTAATCCGGAAGGTTCGTTAGAATTTAAAGGTTTTAGTTCTGAGTTGACCTTCTTTAAAGGTACGTTAGAAAAAGTTGGTGTGGAGATGCAGGTGATCCGCGTTGGAAACTACAAAAGTGCTGTGGAGCCGTTTATTCTTGATAAGATGAGCGATTATAACCGCAAGCAGGTTACAGCTTATGTGGGTGGCTTATATAATACTTTTTTAACTGACATTGCCAAAAGCAGAGACATTAAAAAAGATAGTTTATATACTATCGCCGATCAATATCGGATTCAGCAGCCTCAGGATGCCTTGAATTATAAAATGATTGATGGATTAAAATATAAGGATCAGATTTTAGAAGAACTTAAAGGCATTTCCGGCAGAACTAAAAGTGAAAATATCCGCTCAGTAGACATTAACGATTATTCGAAAAACAACAGCACTTCCGGCGACAGCAAAAACAAGATCGCCGTAATTTATGCCAATGGAGAAATTAGCGGTGGCGAGGGAAATGACAATCAAATCGGCTCTGAAAGAATATCAAGAGCAATTAGAAAAGCTAGATTAGATGACGATATCAAAGCAATAGTCATTCGTGTAAATTCTCCCGGAGGTAGTGCTCTGGCTTCTGATGTTATTTGGAGAGAGATTGTACTAACCAAGAAAGAAAAACCAGTTATTGCTTCATTTGGAGATGTTGCCGCATCTGGCGGATATTATATCGGCTGTGCGGCAGATAGTATTTTCGTACAACCAAACACCATTACAGGTTCTATTGGCGTTTTCGGACTCATTCCGAATTTTCAAAACCTGATGACCAATAAATTAGGAATCACTTTTGATGGTGTTAAAACCGGCCAGTATGCAGATATTATGGCTACCAACCGACCAATGACAGCGGGTGAAAAATTCATCATTCAAAATGAACTCAACCGGATTTACAGTGGCTTTGTGAGCCGTGTTGCAGATGGCAGAAAGAAAAGCAAAGCTTATATAGACAGCATTGGCGGTGGCCATGTTTGGATCGGTACAGATGCTGTTCAAATTGGCTTAGCAGACAGAATCGGAAGTTTCAATGATGCCATCAATGCTGCTGCGAAAAAAGCAAAAATTAAAGATTTTAAAGTTTTGGAATATCCAGATGTGATTGATCCGTTAAAGTCTTTTATGGATGAAAGTACCGATAAAATTAAAACCTATTATACCAAACAGGAATTGGGTGATAATTATATGCTTTATCAGCAAATGAAAAAAGTGATTGCGAGTTCGGGAATACAGGCCAGGATGCCGTTTGAAGCCGTAATCAAATAAGTAATTTACCTGAATGGTTGGAGCGCTAACTAACCATTCAGGTCATTAAGATTGGGATGAAAAGATAACTGCCTAACTTACTCTTTTCTCTTTTGACAGCATATTCAGGGCATCACTAAGCGTTCCTGCCTGCTGTACCTCTCCTTCGTTTACAAAATAAATTTCATCAGCGTTTTCTATTGTATTTAAGCGGTGTGCGATAATTACAAGTGTGGTTTCTTTTGATAACTTATTTAAAATGCTGCTGAGTAACTGTTCTGTAATGGTATCAATATTTGCAGTAGCTTCATCTAATATGAGCAACTCCGGGTTTCTTAATACCGCCCGCATAAATGCAAGGAGCTGCTTCTGACCTAAACTAATGCTATCAGAACCTGATGTGATTTGTGTATTCAGACCTTCATCAAAAATGGCCAGTAAGGCATTTAAATTTGAATCTTCTATAATCTTCGTTAACTCATCATCGCTCACATTCCTGTACTGGCTATTTCCGTATAAAATATTGTCTTTTACGGTGCCCGTAAAAAGAAATGGCTCCTGAAGAATAAATCCTATTTTCCGGGTGCGTTCTTCTGCACTAAAGGAACGGATATCTTTTCCATTTAGCAAAACAGTACCTTTCGTTGCATCGTACAAGCGCGAAATTAATGATGCGGTTGTGGTTTTACCACCACCTGTAGGCCCGATTAAGGCGTAAGTTTTACCTTTTTCAAACTTCAGGTCGATATTATGGAGAATTTCTTTCGAGTCATCATAAGAAAAATGAACGTTTCTAAATTCCAGCAAAGCATCAGGAATGATTGGCCGGTCATCTTCCACTTGCGCCAGATTAGTTTCCAGTAATAAGATTTGTGAAATCCTGTCCCAACTGGCCATCGCCACCTGAAAACTGGTCCAGAGGGCAGCCAATTGCCTTAATGGATTATAAAAATTGGTACAATAAGAAATGTAACTCACCAGTAAACCCAGTGTGAAGTTTCCAATGGAAATTAAATAAATTCCGAACAACAACACAATCAACTGCGCAGCACTGGAAAGCAGGCCATAAACCGGAACAAAAATGTTATTCGCTAAACCAGCACCGATCGCAGTTTTATAATTTTCCTGATTTGCCTCATCGAAACGCTTTCTGAAATAATCCCGCCGGTTAAAGGCGATAATCACTTTGAAATTATTCAGACTTTCCTGAATTTCAGCGCTCATGCCGCCAACGCTCTTTAGATTTTTCGCGTTTTTACTTTTCACCCATGGGGATAAAAGCATGGTGAAAATTACAATAACAACTGCAGGAGAAAGTGCCGCAGCACCCAGTTCAAAGTTGATAGACAGGAGAAAAATCCCGGCACCAATCATTGTAATGATGCTACTTACAAACTGCATCAGTGATTGAGAGAAAAATTGATTGAGTTTATCAGTATCATTATTTACCCTGGAAATCAGATCTCCGGCCTTATTTTGGTTAAAGAAGGAAACTGGTAATTCCTGAAGCTTATTGAAAATTGCATTTCTTAAGGTATATAGCATGCGTTGGCCAACACCGCCCATTAACTTGGTTTGGATGTATCCCGTAATCATGGCAAACATATACATTAACAATAATATTCCTCCGAATACCAGCACACCATGAAATTGTTTGGTTCTGATATACTGATCGATAGTATGACCAACTAAAAGCGGGCCAAGTAACAATAAACCCGCGTTTATTAAGATAGTAATCAGCGCAAAAATCAGATTTTTTCGTTCGGAAGAAATGAATTTCAGCAATCTTTTTAGCGCCTGATAGGTAGATTGCTTTTCCTGCCCTTCGGTAAGCTGGTTAAGATTGTAATTCATAATTGCTTGTGCTCTGTTGTGAGTTATAAATTTGAACGTATTCATGACTGCTCTGAATCAATTCCTGATGAGTGCCGGAGGCAATAACTTCGCCCTGCATCATCAAAATAACCTGATCATAATTTTCTACGGATGCTATTTTCTGAGTAACAGATAGGAGGGTTAAACCCGGATAGTTTTGCTGAATATTGGCAACAATCCGCTTTTCAGTGTTGGTGTCTACCCTTGCTGTAAAATCATCCAATAATAAAATTTTCGGATTTACAGCCAATGCTCTCGCCAGCATAATCCGTTGTTTTTGGCCGCCTGAAAGGCTGTTTCCACGTTCAGATACAATAGTATTTAATTTATCCGGCAAGGCGTCAACGAAATCCTTTAACTCAGCGGTCTGTATAGCCATTTCAAGCGATTCATCAGTTACCGTATCGCTGAACGCGATATTTTCACGGATGCTCATATTAAAGATGATGCTATCCTGAAAAACAAAGCCAACTTGCTGGTGAAAACGCTCCTGGTTGTATTCCTTGATATCTTTGTGATCAAAAAGAATCTCACCCTTGTCTGGTTGGATTAATCCGGTTAAGATGTAAAGTAATTGTGTTTTGCCAGCAGCAGTTGGGCCGATGATGGCTGTTCTCGAACCTGCTTTTGCATAGAATGAAATATCTTTTAAAATTGGCTTCTGACCAATATTTAACGAGATATTTTTTACATCTACATCTCCAATCAAAGTATCGGTTAGGGTTCCCGGGTGTTCCACCTTTGGCGCGTTTAACACCCCCTCAATCCGCTGGTAAGACGCAGAAGCCTGAGCAATAACATTGCTCATAAAACCAATGACAAGGATAGGAAAAATAATCAGCGCCAGGTAACTGTTAAATGCTGCGAACTCTCCCAATGTCATCTGATCTGTGATAACGAAGTGTCCGCCGAGTACAAGAATTGTTAATCCCGCCAGGTTAGAAACAAATATAATAATGGGAATTAAGCCGGCAAATAGACGCAAAATGGATAAGCCTAAATCTCTTGCTTTGGCATTGGCATCCAAAAACTTTTGATACTCCAGCTGTTGGGAATTAATGACCCGAATTAACGCGGAACCTAAAATACTTTCGCTGATTACCTTATTTAACCAATCGATCACTTCCCTGCTCTTGATGAAAAGCACCTTCACTTTTTTAAGGACCAAAAAGAATGCAGTACCAATAACTGGTACAATCGCAATGATGCATAAGGCCAGTTTCCAATTAATCATTAACAGTAAAATACTTGCCCCTATGATGAGAAAAAGCGACGAAGCCAGCGAAACAATTGCCTGCGACACAAACATCTTGATAGAATCTGCATCAGCAGTTAAATTGGTCAGCAGTTTTGATGGATTTGCTTCGATAATATAAGCATGGCTCTGGCGGGAAATCTGGCTGGAAAGTTTTGTTCTTAAATCTCTTGCAACCCGTTCAGATGCATAGGTTTGAACAATACTTTGTAAATAGGTAAAAATAAAAACCAATGTTATTGCCAGGGCAAACTGTAATAAAATCGATTGTAGATCGAAAGTTTTATTGGTATAGGAGTCTATCCCCTTTGCGATTATTTTAGGCAATAATAAGTTGATGCCATTGCTTAACAGCGCAAAGAATATCAATAAAAATATTAATCCTTTATATGATGCAAGTAAACTAAAAACACTTGGTTTTTTAGCCTCTTTGGGTTTTGCCATGAGGTAAACTGAAATGGTGTGACATCAAATTTAACCCAATTATTTGACATCATCTGTAAGAATATTATAATATTCAAGGTGTGAATGGTTAAATCAAGCTACAGTAAAAATCTTAAGCCGCAGATTAACCACTCACCACCTTTATCATTAATTTATTAACTTTCTTTCAATACCATGTCGATAGTAATCGCCGTAGCTACAATTGCAACCTTTTGATCGCTTTCGGCATAACTTGGATCAATCGAAACGTTGTATTTATCAGCTGTAGTAAAAACTTCTTTCAAAGCCCCAGCCCATTTCTTACTGATTTTTCCTATTTCCGCACCATTGGTATTGGTGATATTGAAGTTCCAGGCTTTCCAATCGCCTGTGATTTTAGCAATTTCTGTTCCTGAAACCGGATTAGAAATAGTGAAAGTAGGTTTAAACAGTTTAAATTTTTGTTTGATAATTCCCACTTCTACTCCTGCCGGATCAGTAACTATAATTTTCGACATCCAGAAAGTCCAGCCCCTGCTGATGGTGGCCTGCAACTGGTTATTCAAATCAGTAATTTCCAGTTTAAAAGGCATCATTCGCTTATCAACCAATAAGGTTAATGCTTTTTGCCAGCCACTGATCCGCTGCTTAATAATTCCGATCTGAACGCCCTGATCGTTGTAAACTTTATACTTATTGGCAAACTTTAAAAAATTTACCTTTTCATCAATAAAATACTCGTCGCTTAAAAAGAAATTTGGAATCTGCTTGTTCATATTTGGGACATTTTTAGATAAGCAGCTAAATTAGATAAAAAATTTAAATCTAATGTTGGCTGCAAAGATTGCTACCTTTGCACAGAACCATTGAAGAAAATGGTTAACCCATACGATGATTGAAATAGGAAAATACAACGAATTAAGAGTTTTAAGTAAAACAGAGGCAGGCTTAAACTTAACTGACGGTGAGAAATTAGTGATCTTACCTTACCAATATGTGCCTAATGGATTGGAAATTGGCGATAATGTAAGTGTTTTTGTTTACATCCAAAAAGATGGCCGCCTTACCGGAACAACTCAAAAAGCTTATGCAGAAGTTGGCGATTTTGCTTTCCTGAAAGTAGTATCTGATGGTGATGATGGCATTTTTATGGATTTAGGGATTGATAAAGATGTCTATGTGCCTACCAAAGAACAAAAACGGCCAATGCAAAAAGGCTATAAATATGTAGTTTATTTGTATTTGGATGAAAATAGTGATCGCTTATTGGCTTCATCGAAGCTCTACGACTTTGTGGAAGAAGAGAATTTTGAGTTCGAAGAAGGTGATGAAGTGAGTTTATTGATAACTGAAGAAACTGATCTGGGTTTTAATGCCATCATCAACAATACCTATATTGGCTTGCTTTACCATAATGAAGTTTTTGATAATATTCAGGTTGGGGAACAACGGAAAGGTTGGATTAAAAAGATACGTGTTGAAGGCAAAATAGACCTGACATTACAACCCAGTGGATATGGCCACATTTTAGATTCTAAAGAGATGATTTTAGCTGCCTTGAAAAAAAGCGGTGGCGTAATCGAACTTGGCGATAAAAGTACTCCGGAAGAAATCTACCATCGTTTTCAAATTAGCAAAAGCGCATTTAAGAAAACCATCGGTTCGCTTTACAAAGAACGGTTAATTGTGCTTTCTGACGATTCTATCCGGTTATTGACTGATGATGATGCAGAATAGTATCATTTAAATTTTTGACCCATATAAGACATGTAAGAACATGTTAGCTTAATGTTTTATATGGTTCATTTCAAAATGAGTAATCAATTCAAATTAAACTTATCACTCTGAATCTTTACCATGTTTGAGGCAGAGATGATTGAAACGATCATCACTCCAATGAGCACGGCTAAAACACCTTGTAAAGTTGAGTAAATCTTCGTTCCGGAAACGAAGATCTTAGAATCCTTAATCAATTCGCTTCCAACTTTTGATTGAATTTTAATTAGCGCAGAAAGTTTTGCAAGTGTTTGATTAGTAATGCTTCGGCCTGTAGATTCATAAATCCTATTGCGTTCATCCCCCCTAGAATTCAATACCCGCATTTCTAGTTGCTGTTGAAGATTTAATGATTTCTTCAATTCATTCAGAAACGCCTGCTCCTGTTCTACCAGAAGGGTCAATTCATATTTATTAATTACAGAATCTATCCTGCGGTTGTGCCTGTTGATCCTCGAAATGCTATTTAAAGACCTTGCCTGTTGATCCATCAAAGCATCCTGAAGAATAATATTTTTATGGTAGAGGTTTTCTGCTATAAAGTACAAATCAGTTGCGGGCACTAAACGATCGTTATACATGGAAATAAATGACTCGTTAATTTTCGCTACACTTTTATCTTCAAGAACCCGAATAAGTAAGGTGCAACACATAATGCAGAATAGCAGGAAGGCTACTTTAAGCTTATTTTTAAGGCTAAACGCAAATTTCATAGGGCAATTTGATTAACTACCTAAGTTAGCAATTTAAGCTTGCTTATTGGCAAGTGCGCTAACTTTTTAAATATCTTAGACAGTTTGGATACTACAATCCAAACCTAGGCAGCTGCATTGAATCGAAACAAAAAAGCTTGTTTTACGGAATTTTCTTGCACTGACACTTTAACCTTTTATTATGATTATTAAATTTAACCATATAAGACATATAAGGTATTTAAGTTCGAGTGCTTATGTTGTTGTAATTTCAAGTCATGATAGGACGAAACAACGGTTTCGATTTACGGATTTCTGGCGCTGGCGCTTAAATTTGGCGCTGCAATGTTCTATATTTCTATATGGTTAAAAATAATAATCAATATGCAATCTAAAAATACTCTTCCTGTGCCGTTTTGGCGAAGAGTTGCTGCGCAAAATTGACTAAATACAGCTCTTTCTTCGCTCTTGTAACCGCAGTATATAACCAGCGAAGAAAATCAAGGTCGATCATTTCTTCTGTAAGGTAGCCCTGATCAGCAAAAACAGCATCCCATTGCCCACCCTGCGCTTTGTGGCAAGTTACCGCGTAGGCAAATTTAATCTGCAACGCATTATAAAATGGATCAGCTTTGATGGCCAGCATCCGCTGACGTTTATTTGCGATATGCCCATAATCTTCTTTCAGCCCATCAAAGAGCTTCTTGTTTTGCTCATAGGGTAAGTTTGCAGATTCGAGATTTAGCGTATCCAGCATAACCTTGCAGCTAATTTGTCCGGCCGCAGGAAAATCCATAAATTCCAAGGTAGCATCGGCGAAGCGAAACCCATAACGTTCCTCTTCTCTCCTCACCCGAATTACTTTTGCCATATCACCATTGGCAATAAAAGCAGTTTCCTCATTTTCTGGTAACCAAAAATAGTTATTCCGCACCACCATGATCTGGTCACCGCCTGTTAATTCCTCTTCCCGATACAGTAGCCTCGCTCTGATTTGTTGGTTGTAAATGTTTGCAGATTTGTTAGAACGGCAAATCACCAAAGTATTTTCCATGCCAAATTTCCTATAAGCATATTCCAGGCCCTCAACCAGCTTCGCGCCAGCCATATTATAGATATCCTTGTAATTTTTGGTAAGAAACTTTGGCAGCGGATTTTCAGGATTTTTAGCAATTTGATTCCTTAACATAGTGGCATTAGCCAGAATTCCCGATTTCTTTTCCTGTCGAACTACCTCTTTTAATTCTACCGAAGTAATCGTTAATGCAAATTTATCTTTCAGGTATTGCTCATTTAATGCCGGACTTTCTAAACTTCCAACTGGCGGAAGCTGCGCCGTATCGCCCACAAAAAGCAGGAAACAATTCTTGGAATTGTAAACAAATTCAAGCACATCCCTTAAAATAGAAGAACCAGTTTCATTAAATTCGTCGGCAATCATCGATGCTTCATCAATAATAAAAAGCGTATGTTCAGACAGGTTTGGCGCAATTTGAAACTGCATTTCTGGTGAAGCCGCAGAACGTTTCCGATAAATCCGTTTATGAATGGTTAGTGCTTTCCGATTAGCATACTGGCTCATTACCTTTGCCGCACGGCCAGTAGGTGCAAGTAACTCGCTTTTCAGGTTAAATTTCGCTAAAACCTTTACCAAAGCTGCCACAGAGGTAGTTTTACCTGTTCCGGCGTAACCCTTCAGTACAAAACAACGGTATTCATCGTCCTCCTGCAAAAACTTCGACATTCGATCACAAAAAACTAACTGCTCTTTAGTAGGACTATGTTCATAAGCTTGTGCAATCAGTTGACTTTTATCTGGTAACATTTATTATTGAATGATTTTATCGTTAAATTGTTTTGAAATGTTTGATTTAATGATTTGGAAAGCAATTGTACGGCTAATCGGATTCAGTAGTCCGTCTTTCCGCTATATCCCCATGAAAAATTGGGGTATGCCACTACAATACGGTTTAAAAGGCGAGGATACGAGCTCTTTTCAATGTTAGCACCTACAAAATGCATAAACCACTTGAATTAGCAGCAAGTTCTTCCAACACTAAAACCGTTTAACAATTGAGCAATATATTACAGTAATAACGTTTCAATTCGATGTGCCATTACCATCTTTTGCTGTTTGCTCCAGCTGAAAATAGTAAAATGTCCATCCTGCGAGGCCACTAAACCGATGGCTTCGGGCTGATCGTTAACGAACTGAGCGACGGAAAAATGTCTGGTCCCACCCAACTGTCCGGGATATAACAGCTTATCTTCGCCGCCTACTATAGGTTCAGAAAATGCAATCTGCTCTACAGTTGGCTTACCTTTCGCACGCCCGATCTTTGCACCGAAAGCAATTAAATCAAACTGATCATTAATAATGGTTGCGCCATCAACAGCGGTTAAACCTGCTAAATGTTCTACTTCCCGTCGCAGTGCACCTTGCGAAAAAATTTCTGTTTGGTTACCGCTTTGTTTGGCTAAATTGGATAAGCCACTAAAAGGTGGTTCAATTAGATATTGGATGGGATGAATAATAGATTCCTCCCATTTGGTATTATCTTTTGGTACAATGAGTAACGCTCCCCCACGCCCGTGGCCACGCATGGAAACTGAAAACTGAATCAGGATATTAATCGGATCGTTCCAGCTCGCAAGCACAGTTAAATCCAATAACGCCTTCAAAATCGGTGGACAATCGCGGTTTGAACACGAAGTGTCATCTACAATTCTGATTTGCTCGCCCTTTAAAACGGCTACGTTAGTATATTTTCCGATGCCGTAAATCCGGCGGTGTTTAATAACGATTAAGCCTGGTTCTGAAACATCTACTACAAAACAAAAATTTGGAATATTGAGAGTGGTACCCCAGATATAAAGTTCACCGTTGTCTTCCCACACGCCGAGATGAATACCGGAACGTTCTATGCCCGGCGCTATTTTAGTCAGCGTATTTGCATTTAAAGGTAACGGTTTAGCAAACTTCAATGGTTTTGAAGTTTGTGATGGCGGCAAAAAAGCGATTGAGATACGAGGTGAGTGGCCTTCTTCTTTACGTAAGCTACTCCAAAAAGCAACATCGATTAATGCTTCAATAGTATTCTTACCTGGCTGTGTAGCCAAATCTACCTCGCCTTGCGCTGCGGCATTCGAATGAAGCTTAATAAAATGCTGTTCAATTTTCGTTGCAACGGTTTTTGCTGCTCCATAAGTAGGTTTGTAACTCATGTTCCGAATTTAAGCTGAATATTTCAATTTTCTGATAGCCCAAAGGTTTGATTTTGGTAAAAAGATTTAGTGGGGTTAATTGCGAAAAAGATTACCAGAAAGCTAATAGTTTGCCACGCAAACACGAAAGGCACGGAAAAGAAAACTCAACAATAAACTCTTTCCGTGTTAATCTGTGTTTCAGCGGCAAAACCTAAATAATTCTCATCGCTTTGCTGTTAATCTCTAAAAAACGCTATTTTTGCTTCAATGAGTAATAACAGTCTCTTATTGATCGACCCGGATTTTAAAGCTGACGCATCAGTGAACTGCCAGTTATTGTTAAAAATAACAAACGATAGTTTCTCCTATGCAGTGGTTGATCAGCACTCAGAGCAAATTAAAATAATTTTCGATAAACAAGGTTGTACCGATTTGCATCAGGATTTAAATTCTGCCTTCGAAACCGATCATTATTTATCTCAGCCATATGAAACAGTAAAGGCAGCCGTACATACCTCAAATTTCACCTTCATTCCTCATGAATGGTTTGACGCCAATGATCTCTCGGTCTATGCTAATTTTTTAGGGTCAGACGGAGAAGTTTACACCAAAACTCATGATCAACTTGGCTTTAGCACCGTTTTTTCTCTGAATGAGGAAGTAAAAGAAAAGCTCCCTGAAAACACAACGTTCTACCCCCAGTCATCGCCTTTAATTGCATTGTCCAATCGACTTTCCGGGGATTCATTGTTGATTGATTTTACAGCATCCTCGTTTAATGTACTATTCATCAAGGATCAAAAGATCAATTTCCAAAATCATTTTGAGTCGGAAAATGCCGAAGAATTTAACTATTTTCTATTATTAATTATGGAGCAGCTGGTATTAACAGAAGCAATTCCGGTTTATCTTCAGGGGATTATCAATGAGGATGATGATTATTATAACACCTTGCTAAAATACTTTAATAACCTATATTTCTTTCTGCCGGCTGAAAAACAACACAGTGAATTATTGGCTGATATGCCTCAACACTATTTCAGCGGACTGCTTGCTTTACGTTTATGCGAATAATTGGAGGTAAATTAAAAGGAATTCGTTTGCAGCCACCTGCGAATTTACCGGTACGCCCCACTACGGATATGGCGAAAGAGGCACTTTTTAATATCTTAAATAACAAATTTGATTTTGAAACCTGTTCCGTGCTGGACTTATTTTGTGGCACGGGAAATTTAACTTTTGAGTTTGCTTCCCGAAACGCTGAAAAGGTTTTGGCAGTAGATCTTGGTTATGGTTGTGTAAACTGGGTGAAGCAAACCGCTCAAAAATTTGAGTTTAACCAGGTGGAAGTACGCAAGGGTGATGTTTTCAAAATGCTGAAACAAATGACTGGCGCTTATGATCTTATTTT
>JAZBLX010000014.1:0-133824 GCA_037033465.1 Bacteroidota bacterium
AAGACTGCGAACCTGCCATTGAAATCCTGCCTGAACGATTATGAGGAAAGAAGTGAAAGTGGTCTTACCAGTCAAAAGATGAATACCCTCCGGGAACTGGGGTGGATGGAGCAGCTTTTTAACATCATGTTGATGGGCCCCTCGGGGACCGGAAAATCATTTCTCGCAGCAGGACTCTGTGCTGACGCAATTGAAAAAGGCTACAGGGCTTACTTCAGAACGATGGAGGATATCATGACCATGCTGAGAATGAAGGAGTTCAGTAGAGCGGCTATGGCAGAGTACAAGCGTATGGCAAGGGCAAACCTTATTGTTATCGATGACATTATGCTCTTCCCGGTAGAAAAGGCACAGGCAGTGAATCTTTTTAACTTCGTAAATCAACTTTATGAAAGCACTTCATTTATTATCACCACCAACAAAATGCCTGCTGACTGGGCCAAAATGCTGGATGATGAGGTGCTGGCCACAGCTCTGCTGGATAGGCTTTTATTCCGGTGCGAGGTAATCAGTCTTGCCGGAAAATCTTACAGAATGGAAAATAGGAAAACAATATTTGCAAGTTAGAACCAGAAGTTTAGCTTTGTAAAACTGTGCACTCTTGTTGCCGTTTTCTGTGCACTCTTAATTGCCAATTCCTGTGCAGTGTTATTTCCCGATTACAATCAGGTTTAAATAATTTCATTGGATTCATGAAAAGCTATTCTTTTCTTCTATTTAGGATGATTGACTCTACTCAGTTAATGAAGATACAGCTATTGCGTATTAGCGCCGCTGTAATTGTCAAATTAAAAACTTTAGACAATCATTAGTGATATGCTAACTCCACTGTTGTGTCGTCACTTATTCGAATGTGTGTTATAATTCATACTATCCCGTTCCTTTATCTGATTTTATAATAGGCGTATAAATACCAAACATTTAGCTTACATATTAGTTTAATACGTTAAGGATACCTTTCTAATAAATTAATTTTGAACATGAACTCATCTTCGGATCTTCCCCTTTCTGGCAATGATCCGGCTAATATCAAGTTGCTTATGGCAGCTCTCGATTCTTCCATCTCGGGAATTATCATCACTGATAATATTCAATATGATAACCCGATAATTTACTGCAATAAAGCTTTCGAAGAACTTTCGGGCTATTCAAGAGAACAAGTTATTGGTCGGAATTGTAGATTTCTGCAGGGAAATGAACGAGATCAACAGGGGAGATCCCGAATCGGGAATGCAGTATCTGAAGGAGAAGCAATCACTGTCGAAATGCGAAATTACCGCCGGAATGGTGAGTTCTTCTGGAATGAGCTATATATATCGCCTATTCGGGGAGAAAAGGGAAAAGTTACCCATTTTATAGGTGTGCAAAATGATATTACAAGAAGAAAAAATGCAGAGGAAAATCTCAAATATGAACGTGAATTAGTCGAACAGAAAATTCAGTCTAGAACTAGGGAGTTAAATGAGAGCAGGGACTATCTTGATAGTATAATACAAACTATCAGGCAAGGACTTCTAGTGCTGGATCCGGATAATAAGGTGATATCGGCAAATAATTTTTTCCTGGAAACGTTTAAGGTAGAAAAATGGGACACGACTGGAAAGTCCCTTTATGAGCTGGGCAACGGACAATGGAACATCGAGCAGCTTAGGATATTGTTGGAGCAAATCTTACCTTCCAATAATCCAGTGCTCGATTTCGAGGTGGATCATGAGTTTCCTCATATTGGTCGTAAACTCATGCTGCTTAATGCTCATCGAATTGAGCTTGAAGGAGAATTCAAAGACCGCATATTGCTCGCCATTGAGGATATTACTGAAATCAGGGCTTCAGAAATGCGAAAAGATGATTTTCTTTCTGTTTCCAGTCACGAGCTTAAAACGCCTTTAACAACGATCAAAGGTTATAATCAAACGATACTCAGATTACTTTCTGAGGACATCAATCCCAAAATTCATATGATGGTCACTAAATCTGCAAAGCAGGTGGATCGGTTGCATAATATCATCACCAGTTTGCTCGAAATGTCAAGGATACAGTCAGGTAAGCTTGTTCTAGAATCTGATCCTGTTGATCTGAATACCCTGATCAGCGAGGCTTTGGAAGAATTTAATGGAAATTATCCTTCTCATACGATCACTTTTGAAGGTGGAATCTCATCAATGGTTCAGGGAGATGAATCACAGCTTGCCCAAGTATTAAATAATCTGATAACCAACGCCATCAAATATTCACCCAATGCTAAAGAAATCAAAATCATCTTATCAGAGGTAAGCAATTTTGCAAAAATATCAGTCACTGATTATGGACTTGGAATAAGTACCGAGGATCAAAAGCAAATATTCGATCGGTTCTTCAGGGTATTTCATATTCAGAAGCACTTTCCTGGAATGGGTATAGGGTTATACATCAGTTCGCAAATTATCAATCAGCATGGGGGTACGCTATGGGTAGATAGTGAGCCGGAGAAGGGAGCGACATTTAGCTTCACGCTACCATTGATGAAAGAAGGGGAAGAAAATGCTTAAACGTTTGCTGATTTGTGACGATGATCAAGATATAGTAGAAATGTTGGAAATTGTGTTGGATGATCCTTTAATTGAGGTTTTCACCGAGACAGACAGCAAAAGAATGATTGATCTGATCGTATCTACGAAACCCGATATGGTATTAATGGATTTGTGGATGCCTATAGTCAGTGGAGACCAGGTACTTCGCCAGATTCGCTTGCATCATCAGTTCAGAGACTTGCCGGTGATTATTATGTCGGCAGCACAGGATGGTCGAGATGTTGCGGCAAACGCCGGTGCTGACGATTATATATCTAAGCCATTCGATATTGATAAGCTTCTTTTAAAAGTGCACAAGATGATGGGAGTTTAGTAATTTTAATTAAAGCTAAATTTATATTGTTAATCTATCCTGGAATCCCTTTTAATAAGATAATGAACTATTCGTTAACCGGTAGGGTAAAAAAAACCTGAGTACCTTTACCCAAAGGATTTGAAAGCATTCCAATTTCACCCTGGTGACGATTAATGATTTCCGAGCATATAAAAAGGCCGATGCCACTTCCCTCAGCTAATTGCTTTGTTTGTTCAACCCTGTAGAATTTTTGAAATACTTTATCTCTTTCCTGCTCACTTATACCAACGCCGTTATCAGTAATGTTCACCTGAACTTTCGAATTGATCATAAATAACTCAATATTGATCAATGTATCATATGGAGTATATTTGATCGCGTTATTCAACAAATTTGTCAGCACCTGAGCTATCCTATACCGATCAGCAAAAACTCTAGGAAGATGACTTGGCGTTCCTATATTGATTTTGATGTCCGGACTTATCAGCTTTGCATTTGAGGTGACTTCACGGACCAATTGCTCCAGATCCATGTGTTCTTTTTTAAGTATCATCTCAAACTGATTTTGGAATTGCATTTTCATCGCCTCATCCATCAAACGCTCAACCTTTTCGCTTGCCGTGATTGCCCTATCCGCGATTAATTGATATTTATCATTTCCAATTGACCTGATAAATTTTGATAGGAGCTGAAGGTATCCCTTTACTACAGAAAGCGGAGATTTCAACTCATGGGTGGTGATATTTAAGATTTCATCGCGCAATAGTTCCATACCTTTCTTCTCAGAAATATCAAGGCTTGTTCCAATAATTCGAACAGGGGTTTCTCTATCAAAAATGATAGTTCCTCGTACCTGTAGCCAGCGAATACTTTGATCGGCTCGACGGACCCTGATTTCAATATCATAGGTCGGGGTAACCGGGTTCATGGCGGCAGCTAATGCTTCTGCACGGCACCATCTGTCGTCCGGTAGAATAGCATCTATTATGTCATTTTCCGATATGATCTCATTCAGTTCCAGCCCAAAGTTAATCTTATTTTGAGTGGTGCATTCGATCAGTTTTGTTTTGTAATTTAATTCCCAGAAGCCTAGCTTGACTTGAGAAAGTGCCATCAAAAGATGTTCTTCTGATATTCTCGCAGATTGTATAAATTCTTCAGGCAAATCGTTATTTTTTGCTATTTAATTTAGCAAAAATAACAAATTGGATGATAAGATACAAGATCTCCGATAATTGTTACAGTTATTAAAGTTTATAGTAATGATTGACGAACAGCGGCTTTTCATGAAATAACATTTTCAATTGTCCGATTGCTTATATTAAATGATGACTGAGAGATGGATAATTTTACTGTCTGTTTTTTGAGATGGGTTAATACAGGTAGCATCTACAGGTAGCATCATCAAGCATTTAAACTTATAACTGGATTAGAATATTGATCGTGACAAATAAAGTTATTCGTCTTCCGCTAAATCCTAACATAGCTGATCTCTTAAGCAACACCACGTTTAATCACTTTTTTCATCCTTGATCCCTTTCAATAAAGCATAGATAGCCATAGCGTGTCCATGGCCGAGGTCAAAATCCTCTTTGAGCCAATTTGTTATTGCGCCAGTTTTTACTTGTAGTATTCCATCTTTTGTAAAGCCTTTCTCTGCAGCAATAGTTCTAAAATCGATTGGATCTTTTCCTGTTTTCTCTTTTATTGTTTTTAAGTAACCTTGAAACGACATGGCTGTTTGTTATTTAATTAAATATCAATGTAAAATAGAAAAACTTTTCAAAACTTTTTAAACAAATCGCAACAGATTTGCTCATAACTTCGTTTTCTGAGCCATTTTTCTCTTTGCCGTATTGGTGCATATAAACTTACAGCTGAAGGAAAAATATACAGTAGGGGATGATACCTTCGTTTTTTGAGACTAAATTTAGACTGGAAAATTCTTTGGCCTATTAAAGATCTAGTTTTTTATGCTAAGAAGCGAATTCAGCCTGTGTTAAATCTTATAATAATTAAATGGCATAGCAAATTTAATGTCCTTTTAATAAGAACATGCCATATTTGTATACCGGGATGAGCATGGTAACAAATCCATCATCTCCCCGTTTTGGTAAAAACTTATGGTAAGTGAAATTGAAATCTTAAAATATTTAAATGAGCACAGAATTGGTTTTCTGGATGATACATTTATTTTTTTAAGTGCATCCGCATACGTGGTTTGTGCGGCCATATTATGTCTAACTGGTCTATTTGGGTTTCTAAAAGCAAAGCGTGGTTATATCAGTCTGTTTTTACTTATGGGAGGTGCACTATTGATCAGCACAATTTCAGTTGCGCTATTGAAATATGGAGAACACAGGGAAAGGCCATTTGTTGAGGACGAGGCCATAGAATTGTTAACCACGGCCAATTCACCCTCATTTCCTTCCGGACATACGACAACATGCATGGTTATATTTTTTGCATTGGCTTTTAATTTAGAAAAACAAAGGCTTTTTCTGTCCGTTGTGTTTCTATGGGCTTTGCTGGTCGGCTACTCTCGGTTTGCGCTGGGTGCACATTATCTATCTGATGTACTTACAGGTATTTCTATAGCATTTTTAAGCGTTGCTATTGTAAAGCGTTTAATCTATAAGCATTACTCTTTGAAGTTGTGAATCTGTTATATCTTGTATATTGTAACTGCACAATAATAATTAGTTAATTCATGATCTCATTAGAACATCCGGCATTTAGCTACCTCCTGCACGAGCTTAGCTTACCAGCTTCATTAGCTATTTAATTTAAGTGCTTACTGCGCAGCATAAATTGTTTTCAGAGAGTCTACTTTCAACCTGCCTTTCAACCAGGAACGGATTCTGGTTTGATTGACGGGGGTGGGTACCTTGGCGACTTCTGCAGTGAAAAGTGTAAGGGTGTCTTTGCTTTGCGTATCGAGTCTGTTTATTACAATATGAGAGAGAGAATAGCTTTTGATTTCAGGAAAAAGGGCGAGCACTTCGGATCTGACATCGGGTAAAGGTTGGGAGAGTTTATTTACCTTAAGGGCAGTTCCAGACTGTTTTTCTTTTTTAAATACATCCTCCATAATACTAGCCTTGATCTGTGAGAAATCGATTTCCTGCCTGGCATTAAGCCCTTGCCGGATCCTCAAGGTGGTTCCGTCAAGTTTATATTTTGTTAAGTTTGACTTTATACTCTGGATGACATTTTCCGGCAATTCCGTACCGATCAATAGTAGGTCGATCTCTTTTTCCCCCTTGGCATAACGCAGGTTTCGGTTGATGACCTGGGTGGTGCTGAAATCGAACTGCTCCCGGATGAATGTCTGTGCATTGTTTTCAAAAATACTTTTTTGCACGATGCCATAAGCGAGGTATATGCTTGGAATGATGGTGATGAGTACGCTGATTAAAATATACCTGGACACTTTTTTTTCTACGCCCGGATCCTCGAAATGTTTTTTATCGAATTTTAGAAAGCGTACGATAAGATAGGTAGAGATACATATAAATAAACTGTTGATGAAAAACAGATACAATGCACCAAAGAAAAAAGGCCAGTTGCCCATGGCCAACCCATAGCCTGCGGTACAAAGCGGGGGCATGAGCGCGGTAGCGATCGCCACGCCCGGGATCACATTGCTTTTTTCCCTTCTGGTGGCGGCAATAATTCCCGCAAGTCCCCCTGTGAAAGCGATAAACACATCCCATATTGACGGCGTGGTTCTGGCAAGAAGTTCACTCTGGGCTTCATGTAATGGGGTGATATAAAAGTATATCGTTGAGGTCACAATACTGATAAAGGTAGCGATGAGCAGATTTCGACCGCCTTTTTTGACCAGCTCAAAATCATTTGTGCCAATGCCCAGGCCTATTCCCATAATCGGGCCCATTAGTGGCGAGATGAGCATGGCACCGATAATCACTGCTGTTGAGTTTACATTGAGGCCCACTGATGCGATGATGATTGCAAAGATGAGTGTCCATAAAGGGCCGCCCACAAATATCGAATTTCTGGAGATGGAATCCACCACCTCACTTTCATTTGCTTTATCAATATGTAAGTTAAAGCGGTTTGCAAGAAAGGCCTTTACCGCCCCGCGTACATCATCAGTTTTTTTCTCCATGTCTTTTCTAATCTTACTTTTTAGCTGTTGGCTGTATCTGCGACTGCTTCTTCGATCTCACCGGATTTTCCAACGCGTTTCAGCACAATTGTACCCAGTATCCCGGCGATGATTGATGCGATCAGAATTCCGTATTTGGCCTGATCGATAAATGCCGGGTTGTTAAACGCTAGTCCGCTGATAAAAAGAGACATGGTGAAGCCTATTCCGGCAAGAAGGGCAACTCCGGCAATGTGTTTCCAGTTCGCTCCCTCGGGAAGACTGGAAATTTTGAACCTGACCATGATCCAGCAAAACAATAGAATACCGGTAAATTTGCCAATAATCAGTCCTGCAGCCACTCCTATGGAGACAGGATTAATGATCGAACTAAAAAAGTCTGACGTGATTACAATGCCGGCATTCGCCAGTGCAAACAATGGCATGATCCCAAACGCTACCCAGGGATGAAGGGCATGCTCAATAGTCTGCAAAGGGGTTTCAGCTGCCATGCTTAAAGTCTTTACTTTTTGGATGGTCTTATTTTGCAGGGGGGTAATGAGGCTTCCCCGCTGGGGTATATCGACTTCAAAATCGTAAGAAAGCTTCCTTAGGTTGCTGGAATAAATTTGTTCGTCAATCCTGGTAACGGCCGGGATAGTAAATGCAACCAGCACCCCCGCGATGGTGGCATGCACGCCGGAGAGCAAAAAGCCTATCCAGGCACCTATGCCCAGCAAGAGATAAAATAAGGCACTTCGTATACCCATCCGGTTTCCCACCATGAGCAATATTAAGAATCCTCCACCAATTGCCAGGGGCATAAAATTGATCTGTTCGGTATAGAAAAATGCAATCACCAGTACCGCGCCAAGGTCATCGGCCACGGCCAGTGCAGAAAGAAAGATTTTGACTGATACCGGGATGTGTTTGCTGGCCATGGACAGTAACGCCAGTGCAAAGGCAATGTCAGTTGCCATCGGGATTCCCCAACCGTGGGCTGCCTGGGTACCTTTATTGATAAAAAAATATATAACAGCCGGAACCAGCATTCCCCCGAGCGCCGCGGTCATAGGCAGAGAGGCCTTCTGCAACGAGGAAAGTTCTCCTTCCATGAATTCCCGCTTCAGTTCCAGGCCGATTACAAAGAAAAATATGGCCATCAGTCCATCATTAATCCAGATATGAAGGGGGTGGCTGAGTAAAAACTTGTCAAAACCGACAGAAAAGTTAATATGCCACAGATGTTCATAGAAGGCATGAAAAGGTGAATTTGCCCAGGCGATGGCAATTACCACACTGATCAGGAGCACAATGCCGCTGGTGTATTCCAGGTGGATAAAGCGGCTCACCGGGGCCATGATCTTTTCTATTGTTGTCTTTTCCATATTCCTCAAAATTTCAAATATACATTTTTAAAGAAACTATGGGTTTCTATTATGGGGTTAATATCTTATTTTGCCAAAAAACCGGCAGGGTAAATGATCAGAGCGAACGACATCATACGTAAAAAAATATACATCATTATCTTCCGCTCAGATACAAGGGCGGGGAAATCATTTGATGTGGTGCTGTTGATATTCATCCTGCTGAGCATTCTTTCGGTCTTTCTGGAAAGCGTTGCCGCTGTAAAGGAAAGATTTTATCATACGATTCATGTACTGGAGTGGATCTTTACCGTTTTGTTTACTGTGGAATACCTGCTTCGAATATATGGCAGCCACAAGCCGCTTCGATACATTTTTAGTTTTTATGGGATCGTGGACCTGATCGCTTTTATCCCAACTTATTTAAGTTTATTTTTTCTGGGCACCCAATACCTGGTCGTGGTGCGTGCCTTCCGGCTAATGCGCGTATTCAGGATACTCAAGCTCACCCAATTTCTCTATGAAGGGAATATTTTGAAAAAAGCGCTTAAAGCCAGCCTTTATAAAATCGTAATGTTCCTTTCCAGTGTAATCACTCTGGTTACCATCATCGGCACCCTGATGTATATAATAGAAGGGGAAAGCAGTGGTTTTACCAGCATTCCAATGTCTATATATTGGGCCATTGTTACCATTACCACTGTTGGCTATGGTGATATTTCGCCTCAAAGTCCGCTGGGGCAAATGCTTGCTAGTGTGCTGATGGTAATCGGTTATGGGATAATTGCCGTTCCAACGGGGATTGTATCCGTTGAAATGTCCAGGGCTACTGATGCTGCAAAGTCGAAGTGTCCAAACTGTTATACCGGACTTCACAGCGAAGATGACAGGTTTTGTTTTAATTGTGGTCATCAATTAAAAAAGTAAAATATTTATTCTTGCCTAGCTACCAAAAGCTCCCTGAAGATCAAATCAGTTACGGTATATGAATGGCTCATCTTACACTTATTAAGCTACAAATATTCCTGTGTTTTTCATCAATTAGTGATCAGGGAAATAGCTTGTACAGGATTTTATTCGGGTGAATGACCATTCAATAAAACCTCCCAGAAAACAATAAAAGGCCTGCTTTGTATTATATCGAAGCACCAACCATGAATATTTTTCAAAGAACATTAAAAAATTCCACTTTCAAGCCTGGAATTGTAGCGCCGAGTTTGATCTTTATTATATCAGTTACCTTAGTTTCAAGCCTCTTTCCTGCACAGACGGCCTCAGTATTAGATGTAATTAAAACCTGGATCTTTGTGAACCTGAACTGGGTGTATGTGTGGTCGGTCACTATTTTTGTGATCTTTCTTTTGGTGCTCACCTTCAGTAAATACGGCACCATTCGCTTGGGAGACGATGATGAGAAGCCTGAACATTCTTTTTTTTCCTGGATTTCGATGCTTTTCGCTGCCGGAATGGGGATCGGGTTGATGTATTTTGGTGTAGCTGAACCGATGTCACATTATACGGAAAAAGCTTTTTCCGGACTGGATCAGATTGAGCGGTCCAGAAATGCACAACTTTATACCTTTTTTCATTGGGGGATTCATGCCTGGGCGGTATACGGCATTGTTGGATTATCACTGGCTTATTTTACCTTTAGGTTCAAGTTACCCCTATCTTTGCGTAGCTGTTTCTATCCGATACTCAAAAGCAAAATTAATGGTCCTGCGGGTGATGCAATTGATACTTTTGCTTTATGTAGTACTTTTTTCGGAATTACCACTACTTTAGGCTTTGGAGTGGTTCAGCTTAATGCCGGACTGGTCGAAATTGGGTTTTTAAAAGACACCGGTTTCTGGTATCAGGCAGGTATTGTTTTGATTATCATGCTGATATCTGTACTGTCTGCTACTTCCGGGGTGAATAAGGGGGTTAAATACTTAAGTCAGCTCAATATAATAGCGGCCATTCTGCTAATGATTTTTATTTTGATATTGGGGCCTACTGTTTTCCTACTCGGCTCTTTTTCTGAAGGGATTGGAAACTACCTGACGCAGTTTTTTACTTTAACCTTTAATACGCATGCTTATGATGAGGCTACCCAGCCATGGTTTTTTAAGTGGACGATCCTTTACTGGGCCTGGTGGATCTCCTGGTCTCCATATGTTGGGCTTTTCATTGCCAGGATTTCCCGGGGACGCACGATCAGGGAATTTATCGGGGCGGTACTGATTATCCCAACATTCTTTAATTTTTTATGGATGACTGTCTTTGGCAATAGCGCAACCTGGCTTGACCGTACAAGGGATGGCGTGTTAAGCAGTATCGTGGAAAATACAGATAAACTCTTATTTGAGTTTCTTGGTCAGTTTCCGCTTTCATTGGTAACCAGCTTTCTGGCGATATTCATCATATTTATTTTCTTCATCACTTCAGCTGATTCGGGAATATTTGTCATGGATAACATTGCATCAAATAATGCTAAAAATTCGCCAAAATGGCAATTAATATTTTGGGGTATACTGTTGGGACTTTTATCCCTTGTATTGCTTAATGCCGGGGGACTTCAGTCGCTTCAGACCATGACGCTCATTACTGCCCTGCCTTTTTCTTTAATCATGTGCATGTTTTGTTTTAGTCTGGTTGTTGGCTTGCGAATTGACTATGGCTATTATAAGAAAGGATATTCACCGGCAGCGACCAATTGGTCGGGTGAATTTTGGAAAGAACGACTCGACCATATTCTGTCTTATAAAAATAAAGACGCGGTGAATGGTTTTATTATTAATACCGTTAGGCCATCACTGGAAGAGCTAGCAAATGCATTTCAGGAAAAACAGATTGTAGCATTGGTATCCGGTTCTGAAAACCCATTTGCTGTTGAAATCACCATCAAGCATCAAGTGATTGAAGATTTTAAGTATGGTGTTAAAACACAGTCGAAAGTGATATCAGAATTTCTCGTGGACGAAATAAATCTTCCGGGGATTAAAAAGAACAGTACCTTCATTCCTATTACCTATTTCGGAGACAACCGGCCTGGCTATAATATCGAGTATTTTAGTCAGCGTGAGATTATCGCAGATGTGTTGAAACAATATGAACGGTTTATCGAGCTTTCATCAGAGGTCAAAAACGAAATGTTTTTGGATAATACCCTTAAGGATATCAGCTAAATAGTTTTCGGAACTCAACTGTAAGTATTCATAAGAGCCAACTAGGCAATGGTGGAACGGTGATTGTAGGATAAATAGATATGAGTAAAAATAGCATTAAGTTCCCTAACTGCGATGAATGGAAAATCTGGCTTGAGCCAAGTCTTGTATACTCTATTATTCCACCGTTTTTTGATAGTTGCAAAAAGTATAGGAAAATCATGTCTACCTTTTGATAAACGAAAAGTATGTCCAAGCGATAAATATGACTTGTAACGGTATCCTAAACCAAAGATAACCTAAACCGCTACCGTCAAAAGTTCCCTTCTGATAGTCTAGATGTTTAATCGCCGCATGTATGTTCGCGGGAATAATTAGTATAAAAAATGCAATAAGCAGCCATGCTGTTATGACGTTGGAAACAGGGATAAAAAGTCCAATAGCAAGAATAATTTCAATGAATCCTGTTAGATAAACTAATTCCGTTTTGAAAGGGATAAATGCAGGCAACATTAAAGACATGCCCTTGGTAAATACAAAGTGTGCTGTAGCAGTAAACAAAAGCATTATAGACATTGCGATTCCGCCTGACATAGCAAACTCGAAATTGCCACGGAAGATTTTCGTAAGAACAAGTGATAGCACAAATACACCAAGAAGAACAAATAGTGGTTTCATTTAATTATTTTTCGACAAGATCGGCATATTGCCTATGCAAAACAATGAACCTGGGTTACATAATACGTTTGCGTATCCTGCTTAACGCTTGTGGTGTAATACCAATATATGAAGCAATGTATTTAAGTGGAATTTGCTGAATAAGTTTGGGTTGTTCAGAAAACAACTTTAGATAACGTTGTTCGGCCGTATCGTTTAAAAGGGAAAGTTCTCTCTTTGATTTTTTAAGGAATAGATCTTCACTTGCTTGCCGTCCAATATTGTTTCCTATTTCCGTTTCCTCATATATTGTTTGTAAATCATCATACCTTAGCCGCCAAAGTATTGTCTGCGTTAATGTTTCTACATTGTAAATGGACGGCTGTCTAGTTAAAAACGAATCGTAAGCACTCATAAACCCGTTGTCAAAACCGAATGCAAAAGTCAGGTCTTTATCTTCTTTTGAAATGTATAATCGTATTATTCCCTTTTCAACAAATGAGAGGTAGTTTTCAGTTTGACCAGCTTTTAATAAAAGCTGCCGTTTTGAAACCTCTATTCTCGTAAGCTTTGATGAAAAGGTAACCCAGTCATGATCGGTTAGTTTAAACGTTTGTTCAAAATATTTTCTAATTTGTTCCATAATCGTTATCGCCATTGAGCCGTGATGACCACTGAGCAAATATACACAGGCTCTACAAGAGCACTTCAAAATGTCTTTATATCACTATTCCCTGATTATTTAATAAGTTTCAGCGGGTAAGACTTAAAAATATTATTTTAGCAGAGTCACCTACTATTGTCCTGCTGAACTCCGCTTTTTTCCTATATTATCATAAACTCATTTCATTAATCAAATTTAATTTTTGATAATGAGTAAATGATAAAATATAATGGCAAATTAATAGTTTGTTTTGTGTGTCCATTTAATTCAAAATTGTCACTCATCTAATTATACTTCTCTCTGATAAATTCTCGATTCTTCCTCCCACGGGTGATAACCTTTTCCAATGTACTTGAATCCGTATTTCTCGTAATAACCGATGTGATCCGTACATAAATTTAGATACTTAAATCCGGCTTCTTTGGTGTCTGCTATTGCTTTTCGATCAACATTGATCCGTAAGCATTTCCGCTATGGTTTTCATCTACAAATATTGCACAAATCCAAGGATATAGATCCATTCTGCTTATAAAGTCATTTGTTATTAACCCCGCGCAGCCGATTATTTCTTGATTCTTTTCCAATAAATACCGTTGAGGCAAAAACTGGCTTCCGTTTATACAATTGGATATGCAATTTTCATAAATAACAGGCGAAATTTCAGACCAGCTTTGTTGTAGATATTTTATCGCAGTGTCTTTATACTCTGGTTTATCTCTTACTGATATTATTGTCATCTTTTAACGGATATTTTAATTCTTTATAATAGTTTAAGTGGGAAAAAATATAATCAAATATGCATTTTCCAGCGAAATTAGAAATTTTTATATGCTCATACTTTCTCGAAACTTTAGTTTTTTGAAACAGGTCGCAGTTTGTTTGTGGTAATTTAAGCACTTCTTTCGTAAAACAAAATACAATAGCGCGAAATACTATTAGGGTATGGAGCCAGCAATATATTCACTTTGGGTGACATTTTTTCTCTTTCCAGTAATGGTGCATATAAACTTACAGAAAAACATACCTTAGAGGATGATATCTTCGTTTAGTGAGACGAAATTTTTATATAGATTTGGCCTATCAAAAAAAACAGGGTTTTTTGATAATGAGATACCGCTGGCCAGTTTTTCGGTGGTCTTATGTATCTTTAAAGCGTTAGATGTTAATTCCATGTCACTAAAAAGCCTTAAAAATGAATAATGCTGATATAAAGCGAATATCAAGGCTTACTGCGATTATTACACAACTACAGAGTAAACGATTGTTGACAGCTGGCGAGCTTGCCGACAGGTTTAGTGTAAGTGTCAGAACTTTTTAATTTGTCTAAATAAATAAAAATTGCAGGCAGGGGGTTAAATGATTTATTCATACACGCAAAAGCAAACGTGTCGGTTCTTTACACTCAATCATGCTTATTGCTTAAGATAGAATTTACCAATACGCAAGACACAACGGATCGGTCTAGTCAAGCCTAACATCATGGTCCAATCCATGCGAAATATCCGCATAGAAAATTATCAATAGTGTACCAGTGCGGGGCTGCTAGATTTTTCCGCCCTTCTTCAAACCCGCTAAAATTATACTGGAATAATTAGTATCTCCAACTATAGGCAGGTCGATTGTACAAGTACTAAAGTCCTTACTCCACTTCACTACAGGTTGCCCGGTTTTATTTAGCGTATTAATGGTTATAGCAACTTTTTTCGCAATCGGTCTCCATCCCAACGCTACCCCGACGCCCCTTTCCGGATTCAAGAATTCTCCTATTGTAGTTAAAGTTGTCATGCTGAGTTCGTAGCTATTATCAGTTAATTTAACACCATTTGCATTTAATGTGATATGCAATTTGCCTGAGATTTTGGCAATTTCTTTAGCACATGCAGCTTTTTGTTCAGCTGTAGTATTTACTGATGTTTTTTCTGCTGAGTTTAATATATCAGTGCCATAAACTTTATCAAAATACTTACCTAAGTATGAACTTAAATAAGAAAAAGTCGAAATGTCAAAAGAGCGCTTATCAGACATAATTCTGGTAAACATTTCCGCTGGACCATTAATAGTGACGCTTTCTTGTATCACTTTAGCCCTTGACCAATTATATTTTTCTTCAAGTGTTTCTACAATATCGGCAGTTGTTTGTGCCTTTGTATAAAAAGGGGTGGCTAAGCAAAAAATAGCGCAAAATAAAAATATTCTCATTTCTTTAATTTTTTAATAGATGATGATTTAATAAATAGTGTGGAAACTGAAGAAATTTAGATTTTAATTCATGATACAAATTAATTTAATCACAATTCCGGTTGTAAGTTCAGTTATAGTTAATAAGCAATTATTGGTGTATTAAATTTCATTTAAACGTACTCATGTCTTGTTGACATTCAAATCAAAACCCGCAGTTCGATAAGTAACAGTTTTTTAAATAATAGTTTTATAAGCTTAGGATAAATAAATAGTAGTTTGAATCAGCTGATGAATGATCGATAGCATTCGTTGCACTGCGTTCCTTTATCCATAAGTTTGATCAACGGGTATGGCAGAAGATGGTTTCAAGTTTAAACTGCCAATATGTGCGATCTTCACGATTGCGCATGGAAAGATTACCAGGGATTTTACATATTTCGATAATTTTGATGAAAATTAAAAATGTTTTTGGTGGGGGATTAAGGTTTGATTTGATTGATTTCCTCGTTTGTTAAACCTGTAATTTCATGAAATTCATAGATAAACTGTTCAAGCTGTTTGTTGGTTCGAAGTGATGCGATGGTTAACAGATCGGTTTTCTCAGGCGATTCGGGATTTTTGAACCTTAAGTTGACTGCGGTTCGGGTGTAGATAAAGTTTGTATAAATCCTCACGATTTCGAGGCTGAGAAAGTCCTGAAAATGATAGCGTTTATTTAAATAACCCAGGGTTCCGGTTCTTTCAATGGTTTGCGCTATTTTGTTGAAAATGAGTTTTGTAAAGGCTGCAGCAATACAAAAGAATCCAAATACGAAGAAAGCTGATCCGCCTAAAACGGCGCCGATCGGGCTTTTAAAAATTAGAGTAAAAAACAGAACACCGAATAAAATAAAAAATGAACCCAGTATGATCACGCCTGTTTTTTTACTTTTTAAAAGATAGGAACCCTGATCATAAACAAAATACTGATAGGAAATCATAGCTGTGTAGTTGGAGTGTTTAAGGTTTTATGGTGCTGTTGTAAAGGTAATTGCATTGGTTTCTTTTTTTTATTTTTAAAAAGTTTGAACCAAACGGGTTGTATTGGTCGTAATGATTTTTAAGGCGCTGCTTGTTACTTGGCAATGGTGATCGATCAGGGGGAATTTTAGTTCGTTCTTCTTTGAGGCTAGGAAGAAAGTAAAATGATACCGCTGATTAGGAAGATGATTCAGGTTCATAAGCGCTAATTTCAATAATTGAACTTAACTATTGAAATTAGCCTTGGCACTGCATACGGTGTTGCAGCTGGCCTTCGTATTTCATCTGCTATTTTTTTGCTTTTTGCTGTTCTTTATATTCCTGCAAAAACTTGTTAGGGGTGCAATTGTCAGACAGGTCTTTGGCATAGGCGATATACATCGGTGATTTTTGCATATTGCTTTCTTTAGGAAGGTAGATTTCGTAGTTATTGTTTCGATAAGTCATGATAATATACGCCTTGCCTTTATAGGTGATTTCATAATCTGCCTTACCATTGTAGCTTTCTACTTTGGCTTTAAATATTTTTCCTGCCCAGGAATGGTCAATGTCATAAACCCCTATAAGTACTTCGTTATTTTTGTCCGGACCATAGCGGGCAGTAGTAACGAACAGGCCTTCCTCGCCTCTGTAGGTTTTACAATATTTTCCCATTTCAGTCTGCTGTGCGGCGGCGCTGAAGCTGATAAATATTGAGCATAAAAGTGTTGTAATGCGAAGTAATTTTTTCATTATTTCTGTTTAAATTGTTTAATTGAATCAAAGATGCTTCATATTTGTATGGCGCACAATAACACTTTTGTATCAATCCTGCTTTTATTTATCTAAAGCTTTTAGCAAGAAACTAACAATCGGTAAAGATGTACCCTCATACCTTTGTATGGGGTTCCGGTAGTTCCATTTGCTTACCTTTGGAACGCTGCGAAAATTTAATGTAGCATGGCTCTATATGCGATTGTGTGTGAAATATTTTAGTAAGCGGGTGCTTTCGGCTTTATATTTATGGTGTTGCTTAATGGTACTTTTAGGTGCCTGCAGGCAGGAGCGGTCTTCAGGTGATATTGCTTTTTATAAACGTAGGGTAAGCGTTTCACTAAAGCCATTTATCAATGCAGCTATTTTTAAAGCAAAGGATGATCCTGCGGCGGCTATCCCGCTTTATGAAAAGGCGCTTGCCGTAGCAAAACTGCATCGGGATGAAGTAGCACAGGTAAAGAGTTACCGCATGCTGGTGTTTTATTACAGCATTTATAAGAATGATTTCAGCCGCGCGATAGCCCTTTCAGATGCATCTATTGTATTGGCGAAAAAAATAAATGACCCTGGCACCTATAGTGACCTCTATGCTTCCAGGGCAGTGGCCTATAGTGTAGCAGGCAAACTGAACGAGGCTGCTGATGCAAGTACAACGGCACTACAATACCTGCAGCGGGACAAAGCACCGGATAGTTTAAAAAACTTTCCGTTATACAATAACCTGGCGGTTTTACATACCCAGTTGGGTAATTATAAGCTCGCTGTGGAAAATGCGGGTAAGTTTCTAAACCATTACAAGCGTTTAAAGGATACGGCAAGAATGATTGGTGCTTATCAAACGATGGGTAATGCCTACTACCAGGCCAATGATAGTGTTAATTTTCGTTTTTCAGCCAGAAGGGCGCAGGCATTGCAGCGAAACTTTACCGATAAGTCAAAGGAGTATATCGTGAACTCGTTAATGGTAGCGATATATAAAAGCACCAAAAATTATGATAGTGCAAAAGTTGTTGCCCGGCAGATGTTAAAGCTGGATTCAAATGTGAATACTCCCAGGTATTTCGAAACTTTAACCCAGATGATGGAGATAGCCGATCATGCTAACGATACGTCGTATGCAGCAGAGATATTGAAAAAGGCTATTCCTATGCAACAGCTTGTTGATGAGAACCTGCTGCCGCTTTCCTTAAGGAAGAATGTTTTTGACGGCTATTACAACATCCTTGAAATGACGGGCAATAAGGAATTGGCGCAAGTTTGTTTAGCGCATGCTTACCGCCTTGGGGGTGAACTGCGCAAGCAGGAAATAAACAAAGACCTTGAAAAATATGAAATAGAACGCAAAAAAGTAATGCAGGAAAACGTGTTGCTCAGCAAAAATCTGGAACTGAACCGGAAAAGCAATACCATTACCATTTTGATTCTGAGCGCTGGTTTGCTTGCTATTGCTGGAACTGGCTTTTTGGTGAGTTACCGGAGAAAGCTACAGATAGAGCAAAACCGTTTTGAGCTACTGGAAAAGGAGCAACAATGGAAGCAAAGCAAGGCCGTACTGGAAATGCAGCTTGTAGAACGCACCCGTATTGCTCAGGAACTCCACGACGACCTGGGTGCGTCCCTTACTTCCATAGCACTGGGTACGGAATTGCTGAAGAGGAAACATCCGCAATTGGATGCAAAAGAAATCAATATTATCACTGAGAATGCTACGCAGATGGTGGATCAAATGAACCAGATTGTGTGGACATTGAATAATAATAACGATACGCTCAAGAGTTTGCTGGCCTATATTCGCAGGTTTGCAACGGGGTTTATGGATGATGCAGGTACAGAATTTTCGATGCATTTACCGCAACTCAGTTCTGAACATATTTTGAACGGCAGCGTGCGGCGAAATCTTCTTCTTACGGTAAAGGAAGCGCTTCATAATATTGTAAAACATGCACAGGCTACAACCGTGAGCCTTAAAGTAACCATTACTGAAACAAATCAGTTAATTCTGCACCTGGCAGATAATGGAAAAGGGATGACGGATAAAAATGAAGAAATTGTTTTGGGCAATGGCCTGCGCAATATGAGCGCCAATATGCAGACCATCGGTGGTAATATTGTTTGGATGAACAACCCCCGCGGGGGAACAGTTATTACGGTTACTTACCATTTAAAATCTAAGCTATGAAAAGGTTAATTACCATCGTTATTGTAGAAGACAATGCATCTATCAGGGAAATGCTGCAATCGATCATCGCCATGGAGCCGCGCTATTTATGTGCCGGCGTATTTGGAAATGGGGAAGATGCGCTGATTGGAATTCCAGAGTTACAGCCTGATGTGGTACTGATGGATATCGGACTGCCGGGAATTAATGGTATAGATTGTATAAAGCAATTAAAACCCACCTGCCCCCGTACAGAATTTTTGATATGCACTATATATGATGAAGATGAAAAAGTGTTTCAGGCTTTGGAGTGTGGTGCATCATCTTATATTCTTAAAAGGAGCAAACCTGAATTTTTATTGCAGTCTATTCTTGAGGTGCACGATGGGGGCAGCCCAATGAGTCCTGATATTGCCCGCAAGCTGGTACAACGTTTCCAGCAAAAAGAAAATAAAAATGCTGCTGTACTCACCATTACCCGAAGGGAAAAGCAAATTTTAGAACTGCTTTCTCAAGGGCTTTTTTATAAGGAAGCATCAGATCAGCTGGGCATTTCCATCAATACCCTTAAACGTCATATTTACAACATGTATCAAAAACTACAGGTAGATAATAAGACAGAAGCCATTAACAAGGTTTTTGGGAGGTAGAATAATGGAAAATATTTACAATTGGTTGTGTATATCAAGGATCGCAGGACCAAGACTTTTTTAATTGCACTTTCCATGAAAGTAATAGATGTGAAATAAAAACGCAAAATTGTCATCTATTGCTGCCAATGAATGTTGATCGATGTGCTTTATGGGAAAATATTATTGATATTGTTAATTGAGGACACGATAAGCATTTTCTTACCTGTCAGGTTTTGAAACCAAACCTGACCTCTGTACAGCCAAATTTGTTGTATATGTTATCCCTGTAGCGATAATTTGCTTGCTTTTCTATAAATTTCATGTTAAAAATTTGCCTTCGGGGTCTAAAAAAGCATTTCTGCTATCCTGGAAGGGAAAATTGGCTTCAGGATTTATTTCCTTAATACTGGTAATTTTAATCTATAGTATGCTGGTGTTGATATTTGTTTTAAAATAATAATGAATGAGTTTATTGACAATCCCTGCATTTTTTACTTGGGGTATGGATTCAGTATTGCCTGCTTAACACTGGCTTTAGCTGGGAAGCTTTATATGGCCTGTTTAATTTTCATACCTGCTAGTGAGTTTTAATAATTGGAGCGGCAGTTCTAGCGCTGGGGATATCATTGTAATGTTAAAAGCCGGTATGCATTAATGTGATGAGTAGCTTTGGAAGTGATTTATGTCTTGGTGGGAAGGGTGTTAACAAGGTAATCTTACTCATTGGAAATTTTAGATGCAGGAAACATAAGCAGCAAAAAACAGCGGTCGGATATTTGACCTGGAATATTTGCACTCCCTTAGTGTATGTCTCTAATTGCTAAGTCTTTATTATTTTGATGCTACTGAGATAATGGTATTTTGAATTCCCCATTGTTTGCGTCTGTTCCATTTGTGAATATCCACTACAGGTGTCAACCTTCGAGATTTTTTTGTTATTTAGATCAATGTCTTCCGTCACTATGGTTGCCTGTTTAAAAAACCGCTTTTAAATGATAAGATTGATAAAAAGAAAGGGATAACCTGATGGCATCCATTATCAACTAACCAAACAAATGTATCCTGGTAACCACTCCATGATCATGTTTACCAACACATAATCAGTTTTAAATGTTTTTTAATTTTTAAATTCCTTTTTGTCCATCCTAGCATGGAGGAATTACTGCTGATTTGCAGCTTCGCTCTGAGTAGGATGGATGATTGTTTTACGGTAGTTTTGGATTGTGGCCAATAGTTCGTTTGCGTTCATGTCAAGCGCTGAGGCGGTAAGGAAAATCTGCAAATTTCCTGCTGAATCCTGAATCCCGCTGATGGCCATGGAAGATAATTTTTTCTGGATAATTGGCATATAGTGTTCGGATCTAGCTACTGTAAGTTCCACCAGGGTATCCCAACCGGCCTTTGTGATGGAGATATTGAGGATGTCTTTCCAATATATCAGGCCTGCGGCCTTGCTGACTGAGGTGACCTCTGAGCGTATTCCATCTTCACTGAGAATAAGTAAAGGGGCCGAACGGTTAAGGGAAAACAGCATCCTGATGATTACAATTAGTAGGATGAGCCCTAGAACACCTGATATAGCGGCCAGCTTACTGGCAACGGTTCCTGTGAATAATCCTATGCTATATAAGAATATTGCTATCAGGGCAATTAAAACTCCCAGGCAGATAAAGATGAGCTGGGCTGATTTTTTTTTGTTTCTGTAAAATTCCATTGATTGATGTAAATATTTGATTAAGTTAATTTCAGGCTATTATGAGAATTCAGTTTACCTGCGCAGCGTATGATAACAATGTTTCGTTTTTAAACCTTTATGTCTTTTAGACTGATGCATTGAATAAAACTGTGGACAGTATTTCGTCAACGCTGTGATTTACTGCATCCGAAGGCTGTTATGGGGTGATTGCTTTAGGTATTGATATTAAGAGTAAATGACCTCGAAGCTCCCTTAAATGGCCATTTCAGCACTATGGGAGATGATCAGTTGAGTTTTAATTTTTCAATGACTTCCTTTGCAAAACTGATACTTTTATGAATATCTTTAATTCCACGAACTTCAATGCCGCGTGAGCGCATTTTAAATTTTGATGGTTCGAATTTTTCAATGAATATTTGAATATCGGTTGCTTTTATTTTATTTGACATATTATGATTTTAGCATTTAAACTATTAAACAGCGTTTTTGTTTGCATGCTTTGTTCAGGCAGGTTTTAAAAATTGCGCTTCATTGTCGCCTATTTTTTCCTAAGTTATATTGCCTGGGATTTTTCATCTGGCAGTGCGAAAGTAACTTAAGCATTTCTTCAATGTTCCATCAGCAACTATATATTAGTATAGGAGATTGTACAAAAAAACATGCCGGGCATTTTTAAATGCATCACATCGAAATTTGCCGATAGTTGATATCTGGATTCCCTTAAAACGAGGTATCGATCACTATATGAACGACGCCAAAAATCTTCTTTTTTCCAACCGGTTTGCTTTCCTTTCAATGGTTAGTGTGAGCTATCCATTTAATGCAAAGCTGCTTAACTGCAATAGTATGAAATTTAGATTTATTCAATTGAAAGTATGTAGTGAAGGTTTGATAGATGATGCCGGTAAAACAAAAATGGAAATGATCTGTCTTCATATTATGTTTAGCAGCTTATCATGGTGCCCTACATTCCCCGGCAATACATGAATGGATGGAAATAGTTGCCATTATTTACCATTACGGCGATATTTCAGGATGGAAAGCTTGTACGGGTTTTTTTACAAGTAACGCCATGATAACTGCATAACGTGTTCAGGTTAGTTTAGTAATGCTGAAAGAAATCAATTTATATCCGGATGCAACCTATTATTAAGATTGCTCATCTTGTTGGAAAAGATTTGATCATATGAGGGCCTCAGCAATTGCGTTTTTATTGTTTTTAATTTATACAGCTGGTTTTGCACAAACCAATCATAACGAAATTGATAAATCAGTCTCCTTAACAGCTGACAGTATCAATGTATTTTACAAGGCACTATTTAAAACGCTAAAAGCTGGGTATATAGATCGCAAAAGCATTGACTGGAAAACTGTAGAAGATCAAACATTTTTAAATCTTCGGCCTTACACTAATTTTAAATCTTCCCTAAAAGAAATCACGAACCTGTTTGATAAGATCAATGCTAATCATTGCCAGGTGTACATGGGGGAGGAGAAATATACGGTGACTCGAAAGGCAATAGCTAAAAATCTTTATTCTGCGCAGTGGAAAAATAAGTATGACAGCAAACCTGCTTTTGAAGTTAAGGTGCTGGATGGTAAATATGGCTATATATTAATGCCTGGAATGGTTTTCTCTGATCATTCCGCAGCACATATAAGCGAAATTGCACAATCTTTATACAATGAGATTGTGATGGTTAAAACCGCTCAGAAGTTGGAGGGATGGATCCTAGATTTAAGATTCAATACCGGTGGAAATTCAGCTCCTATGCTTTTAGCTTTGTATGACTTCCTGGGTGATACAATTATATGGGGCGAACTTAATGAGCATAAGAAATTAGTCGGGAAATATAAACTCGTTAAAGGAAAGTACATTCATAAATCTCAAACAATTGCTTCTATCATCCCTAATGGCGAGTCACTAGACAAAGTAAAAGTGGTACTGATTACGGGAATGTTTACCGGAAGTTCTGGGGAAGTAACAGCGCTCACATTTAAGGGCAGGCAAAAGACGATTTTTATTGGTGAAAAAACAGCTGGTTATACGACCAGCAATGTTACCTGTCCTTTACCATTTAATTCTATTATCGCACTGACAACAGGTTATGATAGTGATCGAAACGGAAATTATCATCAATATATCACTCCTGATATTGTGGTATCTAAAAAAGATAATTTTGAAGATCTGATGTCCGATGCCAACGTGAAGGAAGCAGTAAAATTTATAAGAGGTATGTGAGCGCAGGATTCTTTATGATAACGATTTAAGTGGCCTTAAACCTTAAGCCATTCATCGTAACCTGTTATCATTAGGTTAGTATTTGTTGAATTAAGGAGGAACTGAATAGTTGCTTTGGAAGGCCAAAAAACAGCTTTACAAAATGGTAGTTGAATTTTTTATGCTATTTTATTATATTCACTTATGGAAATATTCGACTCTAGTCCATATGTCATCGAACGTACTAAAAGACTTGCTCCTTATTTTGCTAAAAGGGGTTGGACGGTAGCATCTGGCAAGAATAATTCAATCCTGATTAATATTTCGCAGGAAGGGATAATCGCATTTGATGCAGAACGTTTTGCCAATATCATTATTGAAGCTGATCTTCATATTGAAGAGACTGGGCTGAAGACTAATGACATTGAATATGTTTTTTTTAGACAGGGGAAGCATTTTGGAACCCTTATTATCCAGGATGTAAGGGGATTTGATGTTTGGGAGGAATAGCTGAGTGAAGGAACTGCTGATAAGAAATAACTCTTTCTAATTATGGGTCAATATTATCAGGATGAATTTTCTTATATTATACTTTCGGAGACCAAGGGCAATACAGGATTAAGTATTCAAGTACAATTTAAAAGGGATGAGAGAGAAAGAGCTGAAAAGCTGATGATGCAAATACTCGATGGAATTAGATTCCACCCGCCTACTATGGTTAATAATTAATTATCAATACTCAATTTACAAAAGGCCTGAAGTATTGAAGCGAACTACAATAAATTAATTAAAATTAAAGTGATGGGCTCTAGAGTATATCGAGTTCATTACTTTTAGATTAAGTTTTGACTAATTTCAGCTAATTTTCGGATCCATTTAGCAGTTGCGTGTCTTACCTGAAATTCCTTCCACCGTCGAATATTTCCTGTGGAGTAGGCTGTCTGACTTGTGAGCGTTTGTTCTCGGCAGGGTAGGGCGGTGATTTTTCATCGGCTCTGGACAAGGTCAAGATCGGTAGCTGATCATCGTCTTTTGCTGTCAGCCCTTTAAGCAATTTGGTGAAATCAAAGCACTTGGATACGATCACGTGTACGACTTCGCCTTCTTTTTGCACCTTTCCCTCGACCATTAAAAGACGCGAATGAAGGATTTCTTTTCTGTATGTTTCAAAGAGCTTTTCGAAAATCACAAGGTTTGAAAACCCGGTCTCATCCTCGATGGTGATAAAACATACCCCACCAGCTGTTCCAGGCCGCTGTCTGACGATCACCAGGCCGGCCACCTTGATCAGGCTTCCGTTGGAGATCTGTTTGATGTCCTGGGATGATTTGATATTAAAGAGTTTCAGTTCTTCTCGCACCAAACTCACTGGATGTGCTTTCAAAGAAAGCGAGTTAGAGGCGTAATCCTGGACAACGTGTTCGCCCTTGCTCATCAGCGGGAGCTGGATTTGCTGCTCTTTGTCCGATGCTGAGGGCTGGCCTTCAAACAGTGCCACGGGTCTGTCTTTTAGTGCCGATACTTCCCAAAGCGCCTGTCTGCGATCCAGTCCCATCGACCGGAAAGCATCTGCATCGGCAAGCCTTTCCAGAGCGCCCAAAGAAACGCCTGCATCCAATAACGAATGGAGATTGTGGTAGCCAGAGCTCCGCCCCGAGACCAATGCTTCCACATCATCTTCCCTGATGCCTGATATTTGCCTAAAGCCCAGTCTTAGCGCACAATATTTGCCGGACTTTTCCTGCAAATGGTTATCCCATCTGGAAACATTGACATCAATTTCCCTTACTTCCACGCCATGTTTGCGGGCATCAATGACCAGCTGCGCGGGCTGGTAAAAGCCCATCGGCATCGAGTTCAGGATCGCGCAGGCAAACACGTCTGGATAGTAGCACTTGAGCCAGCAGGAAACATACACAAGCAAAGCAAAGCTTGCCGCATGGCTTTCGGGAAATCCGTAGGAGCCAAATCCCTCCAATTGTTTGAATACCCTTCGCGCAAATTCTTCGCTGTAGCCTTTCTTAGTCATGCCCTCAACGAGCTTCCTTTCGAACTTGGTCACCATGCCGTGCATCTTAAAGGTAGCCATGGATCGGCGTAGCTCATCCGCTTCGGCTGGAGTAAAACTGGCAGCGACAATGGCAATCTTCATGGCCTGTTCCTGAAAAAGCGGTACCCCAAGCGTTTTGCCTAGTATTTCTTCCAGTTCTTTTGAAGGATATTCCACAGGTTCCTCGCCATTTCTCCTTCTCAAGTAGGGATGCACCATATCGCCCAGGATCGGTCCTGGACGTACGATGGCCACCTCGATCACCAGGTCATAAAAACACGATGGCCTTAACCTGGGAAGCATCTGTTGCTGTGCACGGCTTTCGATCTGAAAGACCCCAATGGTATCGGCATGGGAAATCATTTCATAGACCTTTGGATCATCTTTTTTATTGATAGAGGCCAAAGTCAGGTCCAGATCGTAATGCTTTTTGGCCAGGTCAAATCCCTTACGGATGCAGGTCAGCATACCCAAGGCCAGCACATCAATCTTCAGAAACCCAAGCGCATCGATGTCATCTTTGTTCCACTCAATATTTGTGCGGTCTTCCATGCGGGCATGAAAAATAGGGCAGAGGTCGGTCAGCTTTCCCCTGGTAATCACAAAGCCTCCGGTATGCTGGCCTAATTGGCGCGGAAAGCCCATCATCTGCCTTGTCAAATCCAATACTTTAACAAGCAGCGGATCCCTTGGGTTGAGGCCTTGCTCGGAAACCCTGTTGCTCTCAAACCATTCATCCGTAAATTCCCAGATTGAGGAAGATAGCCTGTCGATGGTATCCACAGATAGCCCCATGGCCTTGGCCACATCCCTTAGCGCCCCCTTTTGGTGGAGCTGAGTAACGGTGGCGACAATAGCGGCCCTATCCCTTCCGTATTTATTGTAGATATACTGGATTACTTCTTCCCTGCGCTCATGCTCGAAATCCACATCGATATCTGGCGGTTCGTTCCTGGCAGAGGAAATAAAACGCTCAAAGAGCAGGTCGAACTTGGTCGGATCGACTGAGGTGATGCCAAGGCAGTAACAGATGGTGGAGTTGGCGGCAGAGCCCCGGCCCTGGCAAAGGATCTTTTGCTCCCGGGCGAAACGAACGATATCATACACGGTCAGGAAATAGCTCGCATAGTTCATTTCCTTGACGAATTTCATCTCATGGTTGATATTGGTAACAACCTTTTCTGGCAGGGGAAGCCCGAACATTTCTTCAGCACCCTTCCATGTCAGGTATTCCAGTTCTTCCTGCGGCTCGCGGTTACCGGAGAGGATTTCCTCTGGGTATTCATATTCCAGGCTGTCCAAGGTAAATTGGCATTTTTCGGCAATCTTTAAAGTGTTTTTAATAGCCTCCGGATACTGGCGGAAAAGCCGCTGTATTTCCTCGACGGGTTTCAAATGCCGTTCGGCGTTCATCATCAATCGAAAACCAGCGGTCTGGATGGTGCATTTTCCCCTCACGCAAGTCAGGATATCCTGAAGCTGCCTTCGCGAAGGGCAGTGGTAATAGACGTCATTGGTAGCCACCATCGGGACTTTTAGGTTTTTGCTCAGCTCATCCAGTCTGAACAGGCGCTTCTGGTCCTGGCCCTGATAGTTTCGGTTAGCAGCTAGGTACAGCGAAGGACCTAAATTTTCTTTGTATTCTTTTAACGCCGAGGGAAAGCTGAACTCGAAATCAAAGCCTTTGCCTAAAGCGTCTGGAGGTATGGCAATGAAAATAATATCCTTTTGGTTATTGTATACATCATTTTTATAAAGGAAGCATTTCCCCTTTTCCGCGCGGAAGTTCCCTTCACTGAGCATGGCAGATAAACGTCCATAGGCTTCCCGATTTGTCGGATAGGCCAGCAGGGATGGCCCGTCTAATAGGTCCAGACGGCAGGCCGGGATAATTTCGATGTTATGTTTTCTGGCCGCGGAATGTGCACGAACGATGCCCGCCATGGTGTTCACATCGGTAATGGCAATCTTTGGGTAGCCGAATGCGGCAGCCTGTTCGATCAGCTCCTCGGGATGCGAAGCGCCCCTTAAAAAGCTGAAGTTGGAAGTGACCTGTAGTTCGCAGTAACCCATCATCTATTTCTATTCTCTCTATTATTTATGCAAAAAATCCATGTAGGAACCAGGCAGACCCTTCCTGGTTATAATGGCCCGAACGAAACACCCAGTAGCGTCTGCCCTTGTCATCCTCCAGGATATAATAGTCCCGGTGCTCGCCCTGCTGCATCCACCATTCCTGCTCTATGCGCTCGGGGCCGTCGGCTTTTGCAACCAAGTGCAACTCGTCCTTATAGCGAAAGTTCATCGGCGGGTAATCCGGAATGGGCGCGGTGACCTGTATGGCAGCTGGTTTATGCAACATTTCCATGGGTCTTGGATTTGATTTTTGCCATTTAACCTCTGTTTTCTCGTCGAGCGATACTGCCGGGCGGAGTGAACGTTCCGGCCAGTAGTGCGCCTGTGGGATATATCTCCTGATCGCCTGCGGACCGACCTTTCCGGCAAGCCTGTCCAACAGTTGGGCGAGGGCCTGGTTAGCAAGGCCCGGTTTCCCGTTCCAGAGTTTTTCCTGATGAGTCAGCACCGGCTCGGTCTTGGTAGCGGTCAATATGAAAAGTTCGATGCCAAGGGCTGGCTCGATCTGGGCAATCTTCAGTTCGAAGAGTTTGGCAAGATGTGGTACCTGATGAGTAGGCTGGTTCGTTCCGATTGTCGTTTCGGTGACCCTTCCATCTAAGCGGTAGCCCTTAAGTTCGGCCGACCTGATGCCCAGCCCTTCTTTTGCAAGCCGATCACATAAGGATTTGAGCAGTTTTTCGATCGCAATCTCGATGGCGGGTTTGGTCTGGATAGCTTCAAGGCAATACAATCTTTCTTCGTAAGATGCTTTGACAATGATCGGCGTGATGGTTTCTTCTTCTGTGCCTAGGGCCTGGCCCAGACGGAGCATAAATTCCTGTCCGAACCTTCTGCGCAGCATAGCAGAAGGAAGCTGGATAAACTTTCCAATCTTGTCAAAACCGAGTTTGTGCAGGCGCTGGACGATATGCTGCTCAAGTCGTAAAGCCATGGGTGGCAAATTCAAAAGTGCGTTATATTGCTGAGTTGGTGCGATGATCGATGATTTCCGGCCCAGCCTTGCTATTGCCCATGAAGTGCCAATAGTATCTGAAATCGAGCCTCTGCAGTTGTAGCCTGATTCTGTTAATTTACTTATTATGGTTTGAAGGTAGCTTTCTTCTCCACCAAGCAGGTGTGAGCAGCCGCTGGAATCAATGATGATCCCATCGGGAAGATCAATGGCCACAGTTGGAGAATACCTAACAGCCCATTTAGAAATGCGAACAAGTAGTTTTTTATTGAAATTAAGCTCGTCATCAAAGGCGAGGATATCAGGTACGATGGCTTTGGCGTCGGCTAGGACCGTACCTGCAAATATGCCTTGTTTTTCAGCTTCCCTTGAGGCTGCGGTGATCATGATCCGGTTTTTTTGGGACATGGTAAACACATAGACCTTGTCTTTGAGTTTTGGTTTTTTGATGGCCAAGTAGTCACAAAGTAGATTGGTGAAATAAATGCTCAAGTACCTGCTCATGCGCTCAGCCCCCTTTCCGGTAGCGAAATGGTCTCTGGCAGGGTTATAGATTCTGGGCTTTCGAAAGGAGCAAACCTGTCTTCTGCCCATTCGATGTAGAATTTGCCGCCTTCTCCGTTTTTTACCTTTAATAGGTTTACTTCCCACCTGGGGTTGCCTATACCTGGGATTCCGTTAATCAGGGCTGTTGGCTGGGGCCTGATCTGCCAGCGTGCGGTGCATGCTGTTGCAGAAAGGCTGGGCTTAGGCTCTTTTCGAAGCAATAGTCCGGTAACGTGGCTTTTCTCTGTGGCCAGTTGCAAACGCCTGCTCTGGGCAAAATCAATGTCTGAGAGTTCAGCGATCACGCAGGCTAGCCCATCGCATTTCAGCGCTTCTTCCATTACCCAAAGAATTTCCTTGACGTAGTAGAGGTCGATAAAGATGATCTGCTGGGGATCGGTGCCGAAGGCTTCAAGTGAGGGTGGAAATAGTTTTCGGTTGCGGCTGATCCACAGACAGGAGCTTCCATTTTCCATGAGCTTGGCGAGAAGCCCGGCAATGAAGCCTTCGCTTGCTGCTGCATCCTCTGCGTTTTCGGCCAGGAACTCATGGATGGTGCCGGTTGGGAAAACATGATTTGGGAAGCAGGCTTCGATTTCACCCAGGCCAAAGCCATCGCCTTGCGCGATAGGGGCAGGTTTAAATCCCTGCGCCTCTGAAATCTGCTGCCTAAGCCTGGTTAATATTTCCTGTTTTTCCGCTGTCATCTGTCACTAAAGCCAAGGCATGGTTTGCCGAGCATTATAGGAGCGACAAATCTATAGCTAATATTATTAGTATTACTAACAATATTAGTATATTTTTTAACATTCAAAAAGTCAAAATTAATATTGGGCTTAAAAGATGTGAATTTTGTAGATTTCCTAATAAATATTGAAACCATGGACGCAAATGTTTTTTCACTTGTTAAACAGCACCAAGTGATTGAAAATCGATTTATTTACAAGGGTTGGATAACCCTATCGGATTCATCAGATGGGGATGTTGATACTGGGATATATTGCTGCTTGGTACACAAAGATTATTTAGTAACATATCTCAAAGACAGATCTTGGGGACTACAAAAAGGTGCTGAAGGAAAACCTACCATCTATACGACTTTTGCAAACGGAAATGAAAAAAATTTATACCATGCCTTTAGAGAGGGTGGAATAGAACCTTTTTTATTTTATCGATACTTTGGGCACAATGGCGAGCGATATTATGATGTATCGGAGGATTTTGTCAACTATTTTAAACTTTACGAAAAAATAGTACAAAGCAACAGCGAACATATTACTTTATAGATGATATTGGTCATGAAGAAGAAGTGCTAATCATAAATTAAAGAAAGGTAACCGTAAAGCAAAAGTTCATGATGGAGTATCTATCTATACAGCAGATACACCTTTCGATCTGCTTTGATTTTATGTGCATAGCAGAGGGGAAGCCTAGTGATTTTGGAATGTAACTTATGGATATTGACACAGTTGGGGCATATTCGAACTACGGGAACTTAGTAAGACCATTGAATGTGTCAAAGGGAAATCTCCAGCATCGGGTACTTGGAAAAATCGTAATCTCTTACAATCAATCAAATACCAACAGTACATGGTTGGACGACAGCGGTGAATATGAGGCCTTCATTAGCGGCTATGATGACGATGGTAACGAACAATTGCACAAGTGCAACAATGAGGCAGTGAAGTTTCTTGTCCCAACCTACTTTAAAAAAGAGGTGTTGGATAAATATTATAATAACCCCCAAGAATACAATGTTGACGGGTTTACGCTGAAAGGTCGACATTTTACCTTGAAGATTGATAATAATGTAGAGGATTATGTACCAGTATTTATCCATTACTTGACAGAAATACCCCACAAGGAACAGCTACACTGGAAGCAGTACAATTTCATGCCAAACAATGCACATATCAGTAAGACCTATCATAATACAATGGTTTTGGGAAACTGGGCGGAAGAACCTGGAACTGTTGATCTATATTTCAAATCAAAATATAGAAATTTCAATAAAATGTGGGAAGAAAAATTCGGATGGCCACTTTACCTGCCCCTAACGGGAACCAATATCCATTTATTTACTTCGCTGCATCTGCCAACCAAGAACAATATCAAATCATTTAGTGAACAAATGCTCACAATAGTAAAGCTTACGATTGATGCATTAAACGAATCTAAATTAAGCGAGGGACTGAACAAAATCGAAAAAGAAAGGGGGCTTGGAAAGTTTGAACGGTTTTTAGGTGATTTAGAATTACCAATGCCTGATATGTTTGAGTTTCTTAGGTACTTGCAAGATTTAAGATCTGGGATGATTGCCCATCGTTTCAGCAATTCAAACAAAAATGTAAAGAAAGCGATCAAGTTTTTTGGATTGAACGAAGAGAATTATCGTGAAGTGGCAAAGGACATCTTTGTGAAGTCCATTTTTACATTGAACAGCTTAGAAAAGCATCTATTGGCTGAACCAAAGTGATTACTGAAATTGTATACTGCACTTGATATCTCTTTGACACGGGAGGATATGGATTATTTTGGGTAAGCGTAAATTCTGATACTGCTAGCATCCAGCTGGCTGTATCAGAATTCTTGATTTAGGTACGGGAATTTTCCCGCCACCTTTTGTATCTATCCCTTTTTTTACCACTTAGTCCAGTATGGCAACCTCTCTTGGCCTGACTACTGTCCGGATTTTCAATCCTGGATACTTAAAATCGATTGAAATTACCTGTCACTATTGAGTATAAATCCTGCAACTGCGCTGCGGGATAAAACCGAGTTTTTATTTTAATTTCTCGAAGATCAGTTCAATCGTTTCAGGATCGAGCATAGCCATGTCTATCAACTTCAGCGATTTTACCATTTTTAAGGTAGTACTTTTATAATGTTTGAAATGGACTGACTGCAGATGAGATTGATAAGCTGCAGCATTCGCGTAAATCTCTAGAAGCCTGAACTGCTTTGGGTTTTCTTTCTGGTACATAGGAAAGATTGATATGACCCCGGGCTCCATTTTAACAGATTGTGACGATTCCTGTTGGAGAATGGTTTTATATTCTTCCAAATATTCAGGAATGATTTCTATCTCTGATATTCTGATCATCATGTCAGGCTGTATAACCGGTAATTCTGGTTGCGCAATAAGCCTGCGTAAAATATTTGCCTGTGTTCTGCCAGCGTTCATTTCTATTACACCGGCAAGTTCTACCAGCTGCAGATCCGTTATGCCTGTGTTTTTAGCCATCGACAGATGTGCTTTCAGTTGAGGCTCTACGCCGGGCATTGCAGCCAATGCAGAAATGGTGACAAATTCGCGCTGGCGAAAGTTCAACACATCACGGTTAAAGATGTCGGCAAATAAGTGTTCCTTCAAAAAAACGTCTATTACCGGTGCAAAAGCATTAGCTCCGGTTTTAGGACCCTTTTCTTCAATGCCCGTCAGCTGCTGTAGATTACGCTTTCCGGATTCGTACTTATTGCTATCCTTTACTGGTATAGCACTTTTACCTTCAGGGTCCTTTATATTTTTATCTTTTCTTTCTTCTATTACTGTCATCAATGTACTGATGCCGTTCAGGCTTCGTGGAAAACCGCAATAGGCATACAATTGTACAAGCGATTCCTTTATTTCATTGATGGTAAGACCCGCATCTAGTCCTTTGTTCAGGGCAGATTTTAATTCCGGTAAATTTCCAGTTGCGGTGAGTGCTGATATTGAAGCTAAAGTTTGCTGATGTGTATTTAATGCTGACATTCGATTATTTTTTTCCTGTGCTTTAGTGGTTGTTAAGGAAAGTATAAATAAGAGTGCAATTATGGATTGAAAAATGGTTGATGTTCTCATTGGGTAGAGTTGATGTGAATCTTAATTTAATGATCTGAAGTCTTGCGGAGCCTGTCCTACATGCAGCTTAAACATGCGCGTAAAATGTTGGGGATATTTAAATCCCATTTCATAAGCAATTTCACTAATGGATTTACTGGTATCAAAAATCCTTTCTTTAGCTATAGCAATCACTTTATTTTGTATGTATTCCTGGGCAGACTGACCTGTTTCTTTTTTGATGAGGTCACCAAAATATTTTGGAGATAAATGAAGTTGTTCAGCGCAATAGGCAACAGTGGGCAGCCCTGCTAAACGCTGATCTGCGATAAAATAATTGTCAATCAGTTCCTCAAACTTTGTCAAGACATCCTTATTCACATCCTCCCTGCTAATAAACTGCCGGTCATAAAAACGGTCACAGTAATTCAGCAACAATTCAATATTGCTAACGATAAGCTTACGACTGTGTTTGTATGTAGGATGAGCCAGTTCGTAACCTATTTTCCCTAAACATTCCATTAAGGTTTGCTTTTCCCTTGCAGAAACATGTAGTGCTTCTTTCACATCGTATGAGAAATAATGGTAATCCCTCATCGTTTTTCCTAGTGTTGTTCCCCTGATCAGATCCGGGTGAAAAGCAAGGGCCCAGCCATTGGGCTGTATTGATGTGCCGTCCTCCTGGAAACCTGCAAGCTGACCGGGAGCAATAAAAAGCAGCGATTCTTCCTGATAATCATATTGACTGCGACCATATAGTATATCTGCACATTTATCATGCTTTAAAAACACAATGTACAATTCTGATAAAAAGCGGTGTACCCTTATCGGTTTCGATTTGGTTTGGTCTAACAACGTAATCAGGGGATGGAGCGTTTCCTGGCCCCTTTCTTCATTAAATTGAGTAATACTCTCCAGCTTGATAATCGGTTCCATTGGCTAATCCTCTATACAAAATTAAGCTAAGAATTCGCTAAAAGTTCATTTAGCTTAAAAATCAGGAATTATGGTAAGTAATACAGGAATAGATATAAACAACTTACTTACAAAGCAATTTAAGGCAGGGCTATAGAACCATTCTTTACGGTTGGTTTGACTACATATTCTTTAAGAGAAAAATGGCTAGCAGTGACACATCCTATAGAAGTTCGGAATTTCAAAAGTTTTTTAAAGGCGCGTCCAGGTCGCTAATCCTCAAGGCGGATGCGTCAAGGTTTACTCCCACCTGATTGATGACTGCAGGGCGGACGGTTATATTGAAAAGCCTTTTGCCATCGAAGAACTGGCTAACATAGCAGACTCCTACCTCAGGTTAAATTAACGCTCATGCAATGTGGTAGGCTATAATGTGCTGCCCAAAATGATTATTGCTGGTTTTGCATTGGCATGATAAAGAAAAAGGTCGAACCCTGGTCTTGCCCGCTGATCACTTCAATCTTGCTATCATGACGTTTCAATATTTCTGATACAAGATATAGTCCGATACCAAATCCACCTACATCCTTATACTTATCGTTGTTTACCCGATAGAACGGATCAAACATTTTTTTTTGATCTGCAGGACTGATGCCCATTCCTTCGTCTCGGACAAAGATCTTAAGCTGATTTGTCAGTTTTTCGCAACCGATGGTAATTGTTCCACCTATGGGCGAATATTTAATTGCATTGCTGACCAGGTTGGTCAAAACCTGAGCAATCTTATTTTGATCGGCGTTAAGGGTGATCGCATCACTCCCTTGAGTATATATGGTATGTTTTGATGTGGATAGCTGCATTTCCTGGGCTATTTCTGAAATCATCGTGCCTAAGTCAAAGTCTTCCTTACGAAGCTGAATATTACCGCTTTCTATTTTAGAGAGGTTCAGAAATTCATCTGCCATAGCTACCAGCTTTTTAGCCTGTGATTCTATTTTCGATAACATATCAAGGTATGATGCGCTCGGCTCTTCACTGGATTTCCTTTTTAGCAGTTGAATGTAGGCATTGATCGAGGTTAGCGGGGTCTTTAGCTCATGGCTAACCATGGAAACGAAGTCACTTTTTCGTTGTTCCTCATTCTTTTTCTGCGTCACATCCCGTGTGAAACAGCGGGTATGCATAAATTTGCCTTCTTTAATGAACACGTTTGAATTGATCAGAACATGTTTTATCGATCCGTCTTTGCATTTAAGCCGGGCAGAATAGTCATAAAGCGTTTCATTATTAATCAGGCGATTGAGTATGTCGTCAATGATTTCGGAATCTGCATGGAAATTACTGATAGGATAACCTATATATTCTTCTTTCAGATATCCTAAGGCATCCAGTTCGGCCTGATTGGCCCAGATAATCACGCCATTCCCATCGACCCAGTGCAGTGGGATAGAAGCATTTTCAAAAAAATCTGAGAGTTCCTCAACCCTGTTGTTAAGTTCCTGATTTTCTTTTTCATAGTATAAAAGCTTCTCTTGAAGTTCGGTCGTATTATCCATACCCTTTGGCACTGTAAGCTTATTTTAGCTTAGAGATTGTTTGTGAAGGTACCAATTAATTTTTCATTATCGCGTCGACCACAGATTTTGTTTTAGGGGATATCAAGGGGGCACTTTCCAAGTTACCTGTTCATCTATCTGTGCCATTTGTAAGATACGTAGAGGGCTATAAATATCAGGAGATTTCAGAGGAATTGGATATTCCGCTGGGCACAGTGAAAACCAGGATTCATGAAGCCCGCAAGCATCTAGCAAAAATGCTTAAAACGTATAAAGAGCGCCAGAGTTGAAAGGAGAAAGGGAAGTCTGCGGGCTAATGGCACTGATCATATTTTCATCATCGTAAATAATAAGTACAATGTGCCCGGTTCAATCGATATCTCTTATCTAATAAGCAGAATTGTTCCGTCAATCTTTTTTAGGACTCCACAAAATCAAAAAAGCCCGCTAATCTTACGATTTGCAGGCTTTTTGTTGGTTTTGATACCATTTTGGCGGAGAGTGGGGGATTCGAACCCGCGGACCCTTTAACAAGTCAACAGTTTTCAAGACTGCCGCAATCGACCACTCTGCCAACTCTCCGGTGCAAAAGTACAAACTCTGACTAATTCTGCAAACTACGCTGACGTTTTTTTTATATTAAGTTGATAATTACTTAACACAGAGGGAGAAAAAATTATTTTCTTTGGATATTTTCGTCGATAGGATCGCTTTTTTTGAAAAGGTTGTAATTCGGCCGAATGATTTTGACGCTTCTTTTGCTTACATCAACACTGGCGTTGAGCTCGAAACCGATCAATAAAATAAACGAATTGAGGTATAGCCAGATCATGACAACGATTAAAGTTCCGATTGAACCATAAACTTTGTTGTATGAGGCGAAGTGGTTAATGTAAAAGGAAAAGCCCCAAATGGTTAAGAACGCTAGGATAGTGGCCAGCCATGAACCTGCACTAAATAACTTCCATTTCTTTGCATGCGAAGGGCCATACCGGTATAGAATGGAGATGGTTATAAAGTATAGTCCGGCCAATAACGACCAACGTGTAAATTGAATGGCATAAACCGCCAAACTGGCCTTGAGATGAAGCTCCTCTTTAATGTATTTCAATAAGACTTCGCCTAAAGCCATTGCGGTAATGCAGGCGATGATCGATAAACAGATGAATACCGTTAAAGCCAATGCAATTAGCCGTTGCTTAATCCATCCTCTCGTCTCAATGATTAAGGAAGATTTGTTAAATGCTTTCATTAAATTTTTTACGCCGTTAGTAGCGAAAAATATAGCCGAGAGAAAACCGAAGGATAGTAATCCTGTATTTTGATTTTTTACAATGTCATTTAGTGTGGATTCGAAGGCATCATAAGCATTATGAGGCAAAACCAGCTCAATTAAATTAAGCAATTGGTCCTGGAAACCATGAATGGGAATAAAAGGGATGAGTGTGAATAAGAAAATGATCCCCGGAAAGATGGCAAGCATGAAGCTATAAGCCAGGGAAGATGATTTGTTCACTAACGTATCTTTTCCAATTTCCCGAAAAAAGAAAGTTGCTACGGTGTATAAGGGCAAAGGACTGAAACCGGGCAAGACACAATTCTTCGTCCACTCAATAAAACTTGAGTAAAGTTTAAAATGTAATAACTGCCTGTGTAACCATTCCATTAATTATGCGGTAAAATATTCTTTTATGCCATCCATGAAAGTCTTAGGTGGCTGACAGGGTTTTCTAGTCAACTTATCAACAAAAACAAGCGTAGTTTTCCCGATATTAATTAATTGCTCTTCCTCGTTATAAATTTCATATTCTACATTTAACCGAACGGAGGGAAGTTCCTTAACGAAACATTTAACCGTCAAGACCTGGTTGTAAAATGCAGGCTTCAAATATTTAGACTGTAATTCCAAAAGAGGAAGCATCACACCATCCGCTTCCATAGACTCGTATGTGATACCCGAAGACGCTTCGAAGCACTCCGTTCGTGCGATCTCATAGTATAAGGCATAATTGGCATGATGAACGATTCCCATCTGATCCGTCTCTGCGTAGCGAACTTTAACCTTTGTCTCGTGTACAAACATTATCTGAATATATTTTTTTTGTTTAGTGCTTCACGATATTTTTTTGCATTAATTTCGTGCTGTGCTTTCGTTTCTGCAAAATTATGATAACCTGAAAAATCTTCCTTGGCGCACATATAGATATAGTTGTTTTGCTCCCGGTTTAATACCGCATCAATGGCATTAATACTTGGCATCATAATCGGTCCCGGAGGCAGGCCTGCATATTTGTAAGTGTTGTATAAAGACTGAACCTGCAATAGCTTGCCGGTAACCCGCTTTACCGTAAAATCATTGTTTGCAAATATTACTGTTGGATCGGCCTGTAATAAAATTCCTTTATTTAACCTGTTTAAATACAATCCGGCAATAATTGGCATCTCTTTATCATACAATGCTTCAGCATCTACAATAGAGGCCAGTGTATAAACCTGAGCAGGAGTGAGGTTTAAGCTTGCAGTTTTTTGTTTGCGTCCGGCATTCCAAAATTTATCATATTCTTTATGCATGCGCTCGAAGAAATCTACAGGAGATACATTCCAGTACATTTCATAGGTGTTTGGAATAAACATGGCATAAATATTATCCTGATTGAAGCCATATTTCGTAATAAGGTCCGTAGAATCTAAAACTTTAATAAAACTTAATGAATCAGCTTCTAAATTACTGGCCAGATAGGCTGCGAAATTTTCCTTTTTACGAATATTTTGAAACTTAAGTTTCACTGGCTCCTGATTTCCTGCTTTGATTAAATTAATCAAAGTCCGGTTAGTCATCCCTTTTTTAAGACGGTAACGACCAGGTTTTAGATTTGCAGCCAGGTTCATTTTCTCTGCTGCGGCAGCGAAAGAAGATACACTTTTTAGCATATCCCTTTTTTTCAGGTCTTCCATAAAATAATTGTAGGAAGTGCCGGTTTTAACGTATAAATATTTTTGATTCTCAGTAACGTTTGGAGAAAAATATACCTTGTAAAAATTAAGTGCAAAATATGCAACCACGAGTACAACTACAGCAATAATGGCAATTGTAGTTTTCTTTCCGGTACTCAGTTTCTTTTTTTCTATTTCAGTCATTTCAGGATGGGCGTATTATTATTTATTGGATAAGGTAATGTTGATTTTTGTGCCTATTGCCACTTTTGTTAACGAATCAACAGGCATTGGGTCTTGCATGGTAATCACTGCATTTGCACTGTCAGTGATTTCGCCGTCATATAAAATATTTCCCAGTGTTAAATTTGAGCCTTTTAAACTGAATCTGGCTTCATCTACAGTTAAGCCTAACAATTGTGGGATATCTACTTCTTCATTTCCCCGTCCATCTCCTAAAACCAGGTTTATTCTCGATCCTACAGGGATAACGTCTCCGGGTTGAATGGCTTGCCCACCAAAAGAGGCTTCCAGTACTACGTCTCTGCTTACGTCTGGTTTGTAAGTGGTATCGCCAAGCTTCAATCTCGAACTTTCAATAATAGCCTGCGCCTCTCTTAAAGTTTTAAAAGCGATATCAGGGAATTTCGTGTTCGGAACTTTACCCGCATTTATGGTTAAATAAATTGTCCGGTTATCTTTTACAAAAGTATTTGGATCAGGATCCTGATCGATTACAATTCCGGCAGGCTGATCCATAATGAAGACAGAATCTACCTCATATTTTAAACCTGCATCTTCAAGTTTCTGCACAGCCTGCTCAAAAGCCAGACCTTTTACCAATGGAACGTTTAATCCCTGGCCATGTTTGGTGTAATACCGAAGGCTGAAAAATGCAATAAGAAGAAGGCCAACAACAGTTAAAACTGCTGCTAAAATGTTGTTCCTAAACGACTTGGTTTTTAAATAATCTATAAATTTAGACATGAATGTTTAATTCTGGGGTTATGCGTACAACTCAAATGTAATCATTAATGAGTTAATGAATTATTCCGGCATTTCGTTAACAATAATCACACCATTAAATACTTTGTTTTTGAACAATTCAATTCATCAATAATTAAACTTTGCACAAAGATATTTATATTTTTGAGGATATATTTACAATCAATTTCAATTTATAATTAAGGATTTTCACAATGAAGAAAACGATTGCCCTGTTAACAGGCGGTACCACAGGTGAATGGGTTGTTTCTGTAAAAAGCGCAGCTACTATAGCACAAAATTTAGATGCCGATTTATACGATGTTTATAAAATTATGCTCAATGATCACAGCTGGTTTTATGAGCCTGCAGATTCTGTAAAAATTGAAATTGATAGAAATGATTTTTCTTTAATGCTGGATGGAAAGAAGATTAAGTTCGATGGTGTTTTTATTGCCATCCATGGTTCGCCGGGTGAAGACGGAAAGTTGCAAGGCTACTTTGATATGTTGCAAATTCCGTACACTACCTGTGATGCTTTGACTTCTTCCATTACCATGAATAAAGGTTATACAAAAGCGATTGTAGCGGGAATTGATGAGCTGTTTACGGCAAAATCAATCCAGATTTTTAGAGATGGGAACCACGATATTGATCAGATTAAAAAAGACTTGAAATTACCCTATTTCATAAAACCAAACAGTGGCGGAAGTAGTATTGGCATGACTAAAGTAAAACATGCTGATGATTTGGAAAACGCTCTTGATAAAGCATTTAAAGAAGATGATCAAGTATTGATCGAAGAATTTGTAAGTGGAAGAGAATTTTCCATTGGTGTATTTAAAGCTCATGGTGAGGTAACTGTTTTACCAACTACTGAAGTAATTCCTGCCAATGAATTTTTCGATTTTGAAGCAAAGTATACACCTGGCGCTACGGAAGAAATTACACCGGGAAATATGAGCAATGAAGAATATGAAAGGGTTCACCGGATTGTGAAGGAGGTATATAAAAAATTAAACTGTAGGGGAATTGTTCGCATTGATTATTTTCTTGAACATGAAACCGGTAACTTTTATTTCATCGAGATCAATACTATCCCAGGACAAACAGCCACCAGTTTTATTCCTCAGCAAGTTGCGGCGATGGGTATATCTTTGAAAGCTTTTTACACGAGTTTATTAAAAGAGACCATTGGTTAATTCCTGCACCCAAAATTATTTAGCTAATGGAAATCTGGAGGCTTATTGAAAAAGGGTTTGCTGTAAAGAAGTTCAGAAAAGATTCCATTATATATGAACCGGGCATGCAGCCTAAAAATGTTTATTTTATAAAAACCGGCGAGGTACGCATGGTTACCATCAGCGATGAAGGAAAGGAATTTATTCAAGGGGTATTCAAAGCAGGCCAGTACTTCGGCGAACCTGCTTTACTCATTAACCGGCCTTATCTCGCTTATACGATTGTAAATAAGGATTCGGAAATTATCCAGGTGGCTAAAGATCGTTTCTTTCTATTGATAGAGGAAGAGCCAGATTTTAGTATGGCGCTCATTAAAACGCTGAGTAACCGATTATTCTATAAATCGATGATGCTGGAAGAGCTAGCCAACGAAAAAGCGGAACACCGTCTGCTCACCTTAATTAATTATTTGCTTGCCGATATTGAAGTGGGAAATGCATTAAGGTTTACCCGGCAGGAACTTGCAGATATGACAGGCTTACGTGTAGAAACTGTGATTAGAGGGGTGAAGCTGCTTTCGTCAAAAGGGCTCATCAAAATGGATAAGGGTAAGATTGTACGAGCAATGTAATAAAGTGTGTTCATTCTATACTATATGAGAATATGATGCAGGTCATAAATCTATCGTTATTTTAGTGATAAGTTTGTATTATTAAAATCATACAAATATGGCTGAGTTATCAAGTTTTCAGGCGTTTATTCAATGCAAATGTCCACGTTGCCGCAAAGGGGAAATTTTTACCGGCAGCGCATATTCTTATAAACTGCAAAAAACAAATGTCTATTGCCCGCATTGCAATTTGAAATTTGAGCGTGAACCGGGATTTTTCTACGTGGCGATGTTTGTGAGCTATGCCATGAATGTTGCAGAAATAATTACCATCGGCGTGGCTTCTTATGTACTGGGTTTACCACTCGTTTATGAAAGTTTGTGGTATTATGTTGGCATAATTCTTTTTGGCGTATTGCTTTGCTCACCGATCAACTATCGATATTCACGGGTTATTTTATTACATTATCTAACCCCGGGTTTGCACTATGTACCTGGAAGTGGAGATCTTATTAATGTAATAAAGGAGTAATTATCAGTGTTAATCTTTGATGGCTATTCCATGTTGGGATTCAAAAGACTAAAACTGATCATGAAAAAATTAGTGCCTATCCTTTGTGATATAACGATTATTGGAGATGTTTTTGCGTTTATAAAAAACACCGAGCAATAGATTAATCACCGCGAGGATTTGGATTGCGACAAGAAGTGAAATTAAAAAATAAATTTTCTTTTCATGATGATGAACGTAGCTGAGTTCATCATCATTAGATAACTCGATTAAGGCTAAATATTTGCGAAATTGATAAGACGACCAGTAAATGATAGCTGGTAGCGAAATTGAAAATATTATATGCAACCAAATTAAAATTTTGAAACGAAAATAATGTTGAGACAATCTATTCCCTGCTGATAAGAGGAAGAAAAAAAACGAGCACAGTTGCAAATACAGACTTGACGATATCAACAGGGTGGTAAACGAGAAGGTAAAACTTATGGTATCAGCAGGAATTATAAAAGAGATCAGTAAAGCCAATATCCCAATTATGAGCAAAAAATTATAGGGAAGAAATACTTTTTTCATTAAATTTTGCAATTGCCTGAACAAGCGCTGCAACTTTTTGCTCAGAAGTAACTTCATATCGGTATTCATCTTCCACACTTCCCATTTTTGCAGTAGGATTTCTATATTCCATCTTACTTTCTAAGAATGCTTTTGCTGAAGCATGAAATTCAGTGGCACCGGTTTTAGTGTAAAGTTCCTGAATATTTTCAGCATTGATACCCGCACCCGGCATGATTGTGATTCGTCCGTTTGCCTGTTTAACTAATTTAGCTAGCTGTTCCATTCCGGAGAAGGCAGAAGTTGCACCTCCTGAAGATAACACCCGAACAATTCCAAGCGCGATTAGATCTTCTAACGCCTTTTCCATGTCATTGCTCATATCAAAAGCCCTGTGAAAAGCCACTGGCATTGGTTTAGCCAATTCAATTAATACTTTACATCGTTCCTTATCAATGGTACCGTCAGCATTGAGAATTCCGATCACAATACCTTCACAGTTTAATGACTTACAAGCTTTTACATCCTCTATCATTAAGTCAAACTCCAGATCCGAATACAAAAAATCACCGCCTCGCGGACGAATGATTGGCCAAACTGCTATGGATAAGTTTCTTTTAGCTAAGGCAATCTGACCGTAACTCGGTGTGGTTCCACCTTCCGCCAGATTATCACAAAATTCCACCCTTTTGGCTCCGCCATTCTGGGCGGCTAATGCTGATGTGTATGAATTAGCACATACTTCTAAAATACCTGACATTGTATTGCGATTATTCTTCATTTACCGGACCAAGAACTTTCCAGCCCAAGGCTGATTTGTAAGTATTCAATTTTTGAATCGATGTTCCTCCATCCGGGAACCAGCAGACTTCTGTAATGATGTAATGGTCTTCATCAATCTTCTCTCTTAAAGGAAATGCATTCTGCAGATCGGCAAATTTAGGAAAGCCATTTTCGGCTATATTATTGATGAAAGACAACTCCAGCACTTCAGCAGTACTGGAAATGATCTCCTCATCGAAATCCATGCGCATTGAGGAAAGCATCATTTTTGCTTCTTCATTAAAATCTTTACACGCCAATGCAGCATCCATATCCTGATTGTCGTATGCTTTTTCCAGTGACAATATTGCCCCTTCAGGCGTTTCTAAATCAACCTTGAAATGGTCAACACCTTCATCTATATAAATCCCTATGCTTTCATCAAATTGTGCTTTTTCTGCATCAGGTATACCCTCACGGATTGCCCTGATGGTATAACCGCCAATCAGTCTTCCTTGTTCAATAATCATCCAGTCGGAAATATAATTTCTATCGACTCCGATTTTTTGGTCCAGCTTAACCGTGGTTACGTCTACCGGAACATTGCCAACAACACCAAAAAGGTTACCGAACTCATCAAAATTTGGTTCTGTTAACCAGATGTGTTCCCCAATTTCACCATCCATAATCTTCACCTTAATAGAAAAGTAAGTCTGGAAGCTTTTCGGCTGGTTTAGGCTTTCTTCGAAGTACCAGAGTGTTAAACTGGCTTTTTCGATAGCCCAATTCATTCGTTCGTCTTCATTTGGTATGTAAACCATTGTTGGTTCACCTTTGCGTTCTGCTACGTTTTTTTTGCCAAAAATTTTAGATAGTAAACCCATCGATATAACTGGTAAATGATTAGATTAATAGTAACTCTTTCCCTTAATTAACAGATCTTGTTTTTCTGCATTGCAAACCGCATAGCTAAAGCCTTGCTGAATGGCATAAGCACCATATTCGCCCTTTTTATTTATCGCCAGGAAACCAACCTGAATATTTTTGGCTGTTTCTGGCTTCTTTTTGATAATTCTCATTACGGCTTCTTTACAGGCAGCCTCCGGAGCATAGCCCTGTCTCATGAGTTCGACCACTAAAAACGACCCCACATTCCGGATAACTTCTTCACCAACACCTGTAGAAGTAGCACCGCCTACTTCATTGTCGACGTATAAACCCGCACCAATAATCGGGCTATCCCCAATTCTGCCATGAAGCTTATAAGCCATTCCGCTGGTGGTACAGGCGCCTGATATATTCCCTTTAGCATCAATAGCCAGCATACCAATGGTGTCGTGATTGTATTGGTTACCCGGTAACTTTTGAGGTGCGGCTTTATCGTATAACTGATTTTCGATGTTCATTACCGGCTCATACTTTGCTGACTTTAACCACTCTTTCCAGGCTTTCTCGCTTGAAGGGGTAAGCAGATTTTCTTTTTTAAATCCTTGCTCCAGCGCAAATTGTAAGGCACCATCACCGGCTAACATCACATGCGGCGTTTTTTCCATCACTTTACGGGCTACGGAAATGGGATGTTTAATGTGCTCTAAGGCTAAAACAGCACCGCAGTTTCCGAATTCATCCATAATACAGGCATCTAAAGTAACTTTACCATCTCTATCCGGCAATCCTCCATAACCAACAGTCTGGTTTTTTTCATCGGCCTCTGGGACCCAAACCCCTTGTTCCACAGCGTCTAAAGATCTTCCGCCTTTAGAAAGCACTTTCCAGGCATCTGCATTTGCTGCAATTCCAAAATCCCAGGTAGAGATTACAATAGGTAGGTTTTTAGCGGATGGTGATTTTGCTGGAATGGCCTCAGCCATGCTGCTTTTATCAATAGCCAATAAGCCTGCAGAAAGGGCAGAGGCTTTAATGAATTTTCGTCGGTTAAACATTTAAGCTTAGTTATATTTTATTTAAAGGATTGTAAATTGATCTGCATCTTTTAAGAAAGGAAACTGGCGCCTGATTTTAACCAGCTCTTCATAATTTATCGTGACGGTGTACATGTCTTCATCTTCAGGCTTGTAATACACAGTGCTACCATATGGATCAATAACCATGGAGTGACCACCGTGGTAAACCTGATTACCATCGTGTCCTACGCGGTTTACACCAATTACATAACTTTGATTTTCGATTGCACGCGCTGGAATAAGGGCTTTCCAGTGTGCGGTGCGGCGATCTGGCCAGCTGGCAACAATGAGCAGAATATCATATTCTTCATTTACATTGCGTAGCCAAACAGGGAAACGTAGATCGTAGCAAACTGCCAGGCGAATTTTCCAACCCTTTAATTCTACAATTAATTTGCTTTCGCCTGCGCTGAAATTATCATCTTCATCGCCCATTCCGAATAAATGGCGTTTATCATAATATTGATGTTCACCATCCTTATTCATCCAAACCAGGCGGTTAAAATAGTTTCCGTTTTCTTTAACGATCAAACTTCCGGTGATTACACAGTTATATTGATTGGCCATTTTTTGCATCCACTGCATTGTAGGGCCACCCATTTCTTCGGCAAGCGCTTCAGCATTCATGCTAAAACCGCTATTAAACATTTCCGGCAGGATGATTAAATCCGTTTTCTCCCTTACGCCCATAGATAAGCGAAGAGCCAGATTTACCAGATTTTTTTCTATATTTTCCCAAAACAGGTACGCCTGAAAAATGGTTACCTTCAGGTTTTCTATTTGGGTGTAAATAGGTGCTTCCATATTATTTGGTTTGCGAAATGTTAAACATTTTTTAATTTTTCTGCTGCTAAAGCCAATGTTACATCTTCTTTAGCAAAACAAAAACGAATAATTTTGTGATCTGTTGCTTTCTGATAAAATGCAGAAACCGGAATACTTGCCACTCCGAATTCTTTAATGAGCCTTTCACTAAAATCAACATCTTTCTCCTCACTAATATTGCTATAACTTACACACTGAAAGTACGATCCGTGGCAAGGAAGTAATTTGAAACGGCTTTCGGCGAGTAGACTTCTGAAATAGTCTCTTTTCTGCTGAAAGAAATTTCCGATTCCGGTATAATTAGCGGGTTCCTGAATATACTGTGCTATTGCCTGTTGCACCACACTATTTACACTGAACACATTAAACTGATGTACTTTTCTAAATTCTTTAGTTAGTAATTCTGGTGCAAGACAATATCCGAGTTTCCAACCTGTGGCATGTAACAGCTTTCCGAATGAGGCTACAATAAAACTTCTTTCCCGTAGTTCAGGAAAAAGCATTACACTATTATGCTCTTGTTCATCATAAATCAGGTGTTCATAAACCTCATCACTTAAAATGAGAATATCGGTTCCGCTAATCAGTTTGATCAGCGATTTCATATCTTCTTTAGATAGGATGCTTCCTGTTGGGTTCTGCGGCGAGTTGAGGATAATCATCCGGGTACTCGAGGTGAAAAGCTTTTTCACCATATCCCAGTCAATCCCATATTCGGGAGGGGCAAGTTCGTAGGTTTTAACCAATCCACCTAATAGCCTGATGGTTGGTGCATAACTATCGTAAGCTGGTTCGAAAATAATGACCTCATCTCCGGAATTGATAATGGCTGCAAGCGCGGTAAAAATGGCCTGGGTTCCGCCGGCTGTAATCGTAATTTCGGTATCCGGATGATATTTTACATTGTAGAGGTTTTTTACTTTTTCAGCGATATTTTCTTTCAAAAGTTGATTACCCGGCATTGGCGCATATTGATTAAAACCATCTTTCATGGCTTTGTTAATCAATTCGACAAGTTTCGGATCTACGGAATAATCAGGGAATCCCTGCGATAAATTAATAGCATTGTATTCGGCGGCCAGCTTTGACATCACTGAAAAAATAGTCGTGCTTACACCGGGAAGTTTCGATTGTATATTTAACATGATATAAGCGAAAATAGCAAAAAAAGCTTAGAAGATGAGTCACTTTTTAGCTGACCACTACCAGTTGCCAACTTAACTGCCTTAATATAAATGTCTTCAAATAGGTAAACTTCACATTAAGCAATTTGCCAAATCTTCTATCTGACAAGAAAACAAATTTGAAAATGTACCGGGTGGAAATTAATGTGCTACTAAAGTGGTATCTGCAGAAGCTTCTATTTCTGTTTTAATAAATCTTCTGCCCAGCAGAAAACAAATCATGGCAATTACCGCAGCGGCAGTCATTACAAGTGGCATAGGTATTACCGAATCCTTGCTAAACAGGCTCACCATTACAGACGCCAATGCACCCAGTCCCATTTGTAATGCGCCCATTAATGCAGAAGCGCTTCCAGCATTTTTAGTGAACGGAGCCAGCGCAAGCGCAGCTGCATTGGGATTGATGAATCCAAGGCAGGATAGAAATAATGCTATAAAAACTAAAGTAAGATAAAGGTTTAACCAATCGTTTAAGGCAAAAACAAGGAAAATAATGCTAAAAATACATTGCGCCAATAGCGCCCAGGTTACGATGGTTTTGCTGCTGAACCACTTTAAAATTACGCTGTTTAATTGACTTGAGCCAATAAAGGCAACGGATAACAAGGCGAAGATCCATCCGTATCCGGTCTTGCTTACCTCATAAATTTTCATGAATACCGCGGGTGAAGAAGATACGTATGCAAATAAACCAGAAAACGTAATGGAGCTGATTAGCGCATAAGTAGAAAACTGAGGTTCTTTTAATACGGTCAAAAAACTATTTAAAATCGGCTTTGGTTTCAAAGAATAATTAGGATCTGGCTTGTAGCTTTCCGGCAATTTAAATATCGTTGCAAGTAACATCAATACGGCCATAAAGCCAAGGAAAACAAATACATAACGCCATCCAAGTCCAGCGATCAGATAGCTGCCTGCAGTAGGGGCAAGCATCGGTGACACTGCAATAACCAGCATCAGCGAAGCGAAAACTTTTGGGCTTTCTGCTACCGTGAACAAGTCTCTAACCATTGCAATAGACGCTACCGCTGTAGCACAACTTCCAATTGCCTGAACGAAACGCAACACAATAAGCTGATTAACATCGGTAACTAAAAGGCATAAAAAGGAGGATAAAATGTAAAGTGCCAAGCCGAAATAAAGCGGCTTTTTCCGTCCGAATTTATCTAAAAGCGGTCCGTATAATAACTGGCCAGCGGAAATACCAATAAAAAATGCCGAAAGTGAAAGCCCTACCGATGAATCGTCTGTTTTTAAATCCTTTGCGATATCTACGAAACCCGGTAGATACATGTCTATAGAAAAAGGTCCGAGCGCTGCCAGTGAACCTAAAATAAGGATGAGATAAAATTTTTTCTGCTTAGCCATGATGATTAGTTTCCGAGGCGCAAAGATTGGCAGATTTATTTTCTTAACCTACTTTTTTATCCTGAATAATGTAAAAAGATAGCTCCTGGAAAAATTAATATCAGAAAATATCAATCTGATTTGAATTATCTTTAGATTTATACACTATGACTTTTAAAACCAAAGAAAGCCGCTTGTTTCTCGTATTGGGATGTTTTTTTGTCGCGAATGCGATATTATCAGAGTTTATTGGTGTCAAATTATTTAGTGTGGAAGAAACACTTGGAATTAAAAAGTTCGACATTAACCTGCTGGGCGTTAAGAACCTATCTTTTGTGATGTCTGCCGGCGTGTTAACCTGGCCAATTATTTTCATTATGACAGACATCATCAACGAATATTTTGGTGTGAAGCAAGTTCGTTTTTTATCGATCTTAACTTCCATCTTAATCGCTTTTGCTTTTTTAGTGGTTTGGGGTTCTATGCATTTAAGTGCTGCAGATTTCTGGATTCATCAAAAAATAAATGGTGAAGATTTAAATATGAATAATGCCTTTTCGGGAATTTTTGGCCAAGGGATGTGGATTATTGTGGGCTCCATTATCGCCTTTATAGTCGGACAATTGGCTGATGTATTGATTTTTCACCGGATTAAAAGAGTAACGGGTGAAAAAGCTTTATGGTTACGGGCCACAGGTTCAACCTTGGTTTCGCAATTAATTGATAGTTTCGTAGTCATATTCATTGCTTTCTATCTTAACCCGCAATACCACTACAGCTGGCAAATGGTTGCTGCAATTGGTCTTGTAAATTATACTTACAAATTCGTGGTAGCCGTTTTAATGACGCCGATTTTGTATGTAGTTCATGCCATTATTGATGGCTATCTTGGTAAAGAGCTTTCACATAAGCTCACTCAGATGGCAGGAAGAGGGTAGTGGTTGTTAACTTGCTAAATTTTTAACGATGAAAATAAAACATTTTTTTCCGGTAGCACTGCTTGCCCTGGTATCTTGTTCTACAAAGAACGAAAAAACCAATGAATCAAAATCTGCCGTGGAAGGTACCTGGCGGCTGTTATCTGCTACAACGATTGAAAATGGCAAAACGAAGGTCATTGATTTTTCCCGAGACCTGAAAATGCTGAAGATTATTAACGGAACGCATTTCTCATTTTTAAAACATAGCCTTAAGCCGAAAGATAGCAGTAGTTTTGACGCTGGCGGAGGACGTTACACTTTCGCTGGCGATGATTATACTGAGCAGTTAGACTTCTATAAGGACAAGAACTGGGAAGGAAAAACCTTCAATTTCAAAGTAACTTTTAGCGGCGACACCTTAATTCAAAAAGGGGTGGAGAAAGTAGAAGAGGCCAAGGTAGACCGGATCATTATAGAAAAGTACCTCAAAGAAAAGCTTTAACAGGTAATGCAAAAGGTCGGAATCGCTCCGACCTTTATACTTAACAACAAAACAAATAAAAAAATTAACCTTAAAATATTAAATAGCAGCAAGCTCTTCTGCGAAAACATTCTCCGCAACCTGCTCTTGTCTATAAATTTGCCTGCCTGTGTAAGCAATAAATACCTCGGCCTCTAAAAGTAAATCACGGTTTTTAATCAGATGCTCCAGCTTCACCGTTCCAATTACATATTTAAAACTACTGGCCGCATAGCGCTCACTAATTTCATCGAAGGCCAACAGGGTAATCAGATCTTCATCCGCATAGCGCAAGTAAACTTCCAGTAAAATATCTTCGGTATGCTTCACACCATTCCCCGAATGATATTTCTTGTATTCATAGCGATAATCGTAACGGAGCGCGGCGATATCCGATAGCACGGCTGCACCTGTCGGGTGTCCGCCGGCACCTTTTCCGAAGAAAAATTGCTTGTCTGCAAAAGCCGCCTGAACGGTTACCGCATTGTATTCATTTTCTACATTGTATAAAAAGTCGTCTTTTGCTACCAACTTAGGCAATACATAAGTAACAATATCTTTCGTATTTACCTTGCGTGCCGTAGGAACCAATTTGATCTTAAAATTCTTCTCCCTCGCATATTTGATGTCGTTGGCAGAAAGATTTTGAATTCCGATATTTAAAATGGCATCAGGGTTTACAAACAGGCCGTAGGCATGAGCTGTGGCAATAGACAATTTGTATTTTGGATCGTAGCCGCCCACATCCAAAATTGGATCAGTTTCGGCAAATCCCAGATCCTGCGCTTCTTTTAAAGCAGCATGATAGCTTTGATTTTCATTAAAGATCTTCGACAGTATATAATTCGATGAACCATTAAAAATTCCGCTTAAGGCATGAAAAAGCTCATTATCATAATATTCTTCTAGGTTTCTGATAATTGGAATGCTCCCACAAACGGCACCTTCATAAAGCAAGGATGTTCCATATTCTTGTTGTAAATCTACCAGCTCCTTCAAATGAGTGGCGATCATTTTCTTATTGGCAGAAACTACATTCTTCCCGTTTTTTAATGCTGTGGTTACAATTTCGTAAGCCGCATCTGCATCATTAATCAATTCCACAATGGTATTGATCTCCAAATTATTTAAAATTTCATCTCGGTCAGTTGTAAACAGATCTTTGTTAAGTGTACGTTTCTTCTTAGGATCTTTTATCGCAATTTTTATAATTTCCAAATTTAGATTCTGACTTTGGATGATGTCCAATAATCCTTGTCCGACAACTCCGAAACCAAATAAACCGATTTTTAAATTCTTACTCATATTCTTTATAGTATCAAGTAGGGTGTGGTATTCGAGTATCAAGTACTAAGTATCGAGTATTAAGACTTAATGCTCATTGACCATCCGCTACTATTTTTGTTTTTGTTACGTTCTATTTCCCACAGAAATGCAGATAAACATTCTTCTTACGTGTTTCCTGAAAGCTGTGGCTGATTATTTTCTCCCATTTCGCTTTCGTATATTGCTTAGCGCTTTCCTCTCAAGCCGTATGTTGAAGCTTAATTATCTTTTTATCTCTGCTTTCTTTAATAAAAGTTCCTATGATGTTGGTTAAAGCGTTGGTTTCAATTAAAAAACCATCATGACCGTATTCAGAATGGATAGCTGCAAATTGTGCGTCGGTAATCTGATCTGCAAGGTATTTTTGTTCTGTTAGTGGAAACAAAAAATCATTTTCAATTCCAATTACCAACGTATTTGCGGTGATGAGTTGCAATGCTTCGGCGATGCTATTTCTATTGCGGCCTACATTATGGCTATCCATCGCCTTGGTTAAATAGTAATAACTATAGGCATTGAAGCGGTTGATCAACTTTTCGCCCTGGTAATTCTGGTAGGATGAAGCCCGGAAATGATCTGTTTTATCATTCACGCTTTCCACCTGCGTATTGCCATAAGCATTATAGGTTCTATAGCTTAAAAGCGCAATGCTTCTTGCAGTTTTTAAACCTTTACTTCCGCCGTTCGGCTGATTGGCAAAGAAAGTTCTGTCTGTGGTAATGGCTAACCGCTGACTCTCATTGAACGCTATTCCCCAGGGAGAATGAACCGCATTGGTAGCCACCAGAATTAAATTCTCTATACGTGATGGTTCAATAATTCCCCATTCAACAGCCTGCTGACCACCCAATGAACCACCAATTAATAACTTAATGGTATCAATTCCCAAAGAATTTGCCAGCAACTGGTGTGCAGCCACGAAATCGCGAATGGTAAACTGCGGAAATGCCAGATAATAAGACTGGCCGGTTGCAGGATTAATACTCAATGGATTTGTAGTGCCATAGTTAGAGCCTAAAACATTTGCGCAAACGATATAATGATCTTCAGGATTGAACAGCGCATTCTGTCCAAATAAACCTTCCCACCATTCAAACACATCTGCATTTGCCGTTAAGGCATGGCAAACCCAAATCACATTACTTTTGCTGGCATTAAGCTTACCATAAGTTTGATAGGCAATTTGAAGATTTTTAATCTTTTGTCCGCTTTCTAATTTAAATGACTTTCTGTGATGATAAGTTGCAGCTATATATTCTGAATTGCTATTGTCTTTACTGTCTTGCATGTTGTAATGTACTGTAGTTAAAAAAGCTTAATAGTTTGCCAATGTGTTATGCATGAATACGATCTTCATTAAGATTAGCACTGATTGCCGCAAATGCCTGCTCAAAATCTGCTTTAATATCATCAATGTGTTCAATGCCGACAGAAACCCTCAGGGCATTTGGCTTTACACCCGCGGCCAATTGTGCAGCATCACTTAATTGCTGGTGTGTAGTTGCAGAGGGCTGGATAATCAGTGTTTTTGCATCGCCAACGTTAGCGAGGTGCGAAACCAATTTTAATTGATCAATGAGCTGGCTAGCATTTTCTTTGCTTCCGTTCAGTTCAAAAGAAAGCACACCGCCGAAACCATTGCTCAGGTATTTTTTTGCCAGATTATGGTAAGGGCTACTGGCTAAACCAGGATACTGAACTTCTTTTACCAGTGGATGATTTTCTAACCAGGTGGCCAGTTCTAGCGCATTATCTACATGGCGTTGCACGCGAAGCGATAAAGTTTCCAATCCCTGCAGTAAGAGGAATGAATTAAATGGGGAGAGTGCCGGACCTAAATCCCGCAAGCCTTCTACGCGGGCACGAATGATAAATTGAATATTCCCGAATGGGCCTCCGATGCCAAATACATCATTAAAAATTAATCCGTGATATCCTTCTGAAGGCGCTGTGAATTGAGAAAATTTCCCATTTCCCCAGTTATAGTTTCCACCGTCAACAATCACACCGCCTATGCTGGTTCCATGTCCGCCGATCCATTTTGTAGCAGATTCCACAACAATGTTTGCACCGTGCTCCAATGGCTTAAATAAATAGCCGCCTGCTCCAAAAGTATTGTCTACAATAAACGGGATATCAAATTTCTTTGCAATGGCTGCGATTTTTTCAAAATCCGGAACACTAAACGATGGATTGCCAATCGTTTCTAGATATATTGCTTTTGTATTTTCTTTAATCTTTTGTTCAAACTCTTCCGGAACGTCTGGATTAGCGAAATCGACTTCAATCCCCAGGCGCTTAAAGGCAACTTTAAACTGGTTATATGTTCCGCCATAGACATGAGAAGAAGAAACAATATGATCGCCCGCTTCCAGAATATTATGAAGTGCAATAAACTGGGCTGCCTGACCAGATGCCACCGCTAATGCCGCAACACCACCTTCTAACGCAGCAATTCTTTTCTCAAATACATCTGTGGTAGGATTCATCAACCGGGTGTAAATGTTGCCGAACTCTTTTAATGCAAACAGGTTTGCCCCATGTTCGGCATTTTTGAATCCGTAAGAAGTGGTTTGATAGATAGGAACGGCTCTTGAGCCAGTTGTTGGGTCTATTTCCTGACCGGCGTGTAATTGAAGCGTTTCAAATTTATAAGAAGCAGACATATTTTAAAAATTGGGTTGGTGGTTAACTGTTGAGTGAATTGTTTGTGCTTTCGATTCATCTAAGAAAGACAAAATCCGGGCCAGGGGGCGTATCCTGAATAATCAGGACCTTCCAGTTTGAAAATAAACAAATGAGGAAGTTTTTTAATTTACTGTATGCAACAGCACATACTAGTAATCACCTGCATATCGCAACAAATAGACGAAATCGTAGAATTTTCTATTTGTTTTAGTTTAAGACCCGGTTCGCCTTGCGATTGAAGATTTAATGTATTCATCAGTTTTAATTTATAGCACCAAATAACACCATGTTAATTGGACTGGAATTGGCACCTTCTCTCTCTGAGGGTTGCCAGTGGGTCATGGAGCCAGTCTCTCGCCACTTCTTTATAAATCAATCTGACCAGATTGACTTTTATTTAGCTCTTCGCCAAATAATATTTCAAATGTGAGAATTTAATTTGAATACGCAAAATTAAATTTTGATTTTTTTATAAATTGATGCTTTGACATTGTTTTTTTCAAAAAGAAAGGCTTTTTAAAAATTAATAAGAAATTAACGGTTAATATTATATGTTTGTGGCACCCTATTAAATCTAAATCACTCATGAAAAATGCTAAAATCACTTGCCTGTTGCTGTTAATCTTTTCTGCGGGCCTCAATAGTACTTATGCGCAGTTCGGCGGGTTGAAAGACAAGCTATTAAAAGTTGGTACAGCACAAGGAGCTAAGGCGCTTGGTGTAGATAAGTTTTTAAAACAGCCAGGCGCAATTACAACTAGTTTTGATGATGTAAACCGTGATGGCGAAATGATGCCGGACTTTAAGGCCGCCCTGAAAGCCCAACCCCTCTATTTACTGCCAAAAAATCCTGAAGGAGGCTATGTATTATGTGAAGGGCTTTATGAAATGACAAATAAGAGCTATTGCCTCATGGCAGGTACTTTTGCTCCTTCAAAGGGCGATGGCTATATGTTTGCGCCAGTATTAGGGTCTAAAGAGGCAGTGGTTGTTGCCATTATCAAAAGTGCAGAAAGACACCCAGAGGTAGAACAACATGATATTCAGGCATTATTATGGACGATTATTGCCCGTACCCGGTTTGCGAACTATAACGGACAGGTAAAGGTTACCGCTTTAAAATTATTGACTCCACAGCAGATCACCATGCTGGAAGGCGGTGCATTGGGAGTGCTTCCATTTGATGTAATGGAGAAAGCAAAAGATCAACTGCCATCTGGCTTAAAGGCTGTTTTTGAAGCTGAAAATAACATTCGTCAATTGGTTTCTTCAGGTAACTACACCTATGCCGATATGGAAAAATATGCGATTATTGCTGGCATGGCGCCTCCAAGAGCAGATGTACCAAGCGGCATTTGGACAAAGCATCCTGATGGTTATTATGTTCGTTACTATCCTTCTGGATATTCTGCTACAAAGGTGCAGGTATATGTACCGAAAGAGTCAGTCGCTTCTGGAACAAAACTGGTTTATAATGCTGCAGGAGACATTGCCTGCCCGGCAAATACTGGCGCTCAGCGAGTAGCGCAAACCAATGAGCCATTAAATCCCAATTATGGATTAAAACTCACCACGATTTGTAACCCTGAATAGTTAAATAAAAAGGTCTGAAATTTAGAAATTTCAGACCTTTTTATTTAGAATTGTTTCAACCATTAATTAATGTAAAAGTGTTAGCTTGAAAATTACGCCAAAGCTTGTGCTAAGTCTGCAATGATATCATCAACATGTTCCAATCCAACAGAAATTCTCAATAAGTTTTTTGGCGTTTTACTATCTGGTCCTTCAACAGAATAGCGGTGTTCGATTAAGCTTTCAACTCCACCTAAGCTGGTGGCCTGTGCAAATAACTGCACTTTGTTTACCACCAGACTGGTCGCCTCTACATCGCCTTTTACTAAAAATGACATCATTCCACCAAAATCTTTCATTTGTTTTTTAGCGATTTCATGTTGCGGATGTGTGGTTAATCCAGGATAAAAAACAGCCTCAACATTTGGATGATTGACCAGGTATTCGGCTACTTTTCTGCCGTTTTCACAATGTCCTTTCATGCGATAAGCCAGGGTTTTGATGCTTCTACAGAGCAGATAGCAGTCGAAAGGCGAAGGTACAGCGCCCCCTGTTTGCTGAATATTTCTGATTCTTTCCCAAAACTCGTCTTTCTTTGCTGTCACTACAATGCCGCCCAGTACATCGCTGTGCCCACCCAAATATTTGGTGCTGCTGTGCATTACGATGTCGGCACCTAATAATATAGGGTTTTGCAACACAGGTGTGCCGAATGTACTGTCGCATACCAGTATAGCACCGTTCGCCTTAGCAATCTTTGCTATTTCTTCAATATCTGTAACTTTTAACAATGGATTTGATGGGGTCTCCATCCAGATCATTTTAGTATTGGGTTTGATGGATTTTTTAATGAGTTCCAGGTTTGTCTGATCCACGAAATCAAATTCCAAAGCATCGTTAAAGATGGTAAGCAACTGTTTTTTGATTCCCCAATACATATCATCAGGTGCTATGATATGGCTACCTGGTTTCAGCGCCTGAAACAAAGACATTCCGCAGTTATTACCAGATGCAAAGGCCGCGGAGTCTCCACCATATTCTAATCTGGCTAAAGTGTTTTCTAAAGCAGACCGGTTTGGATTGCTTACCCGACTATACATATGTCCGCCAGGATAACCGCCATTTTCATCTCTGAAAAAAGTTGTAGATAAATTTATTGGAGGCGTAACATCTCCGGTAGTATTCTTTACAAGATTAGAGGCGTGAATAGCAAGGGTTTCTGGTTTCATGTTTTTTGTCGTTATATAGGTTTAACGGAAGGCAATTTAATAATTTAGCGCAAATTTAATCTTCATAATTGTTTTGGCAAGATTTATGTGACCAGTTCAGCGAAATTAAAAAAAACTAAAATGAAAAGATTATTTATAGCTATTGCAATAGCATGTTCTACTTTGGTAATGTTACAAGGTTGTTCTTCTACTAAAAACGCTTCAACAGGTATTAACGGCGGAAGAGGTACAGTTACCGGTACCTGGGTTTTAAACAATATTGCTTTAGAAGGTCTTCCTGATCAGGCAGTACAAGGTTTATTTGGAGAAAAATCATATAAATGTTTTCAGGGAAGCACCTGGAAATTAACCAATAGCGGAAATGGCTCTTACACTTTACCAGCATCAAGTACTTGTGGCGAAGTGATGCAAACTATTTTCTGGTCAGCAACGCCATCAGAAGAAACTTTTCAATTTAAGAAAATCTTTGAGGGTGATAAAGCAAAGAACGTAACTGAAGGTTATCGTTTAGTGTTAACACAATTATCTAAAGGCAACATGGTGATGAAATCGCCGATTGAATTTGGTGGTAAAACTGCTAACATCGTGTTAACATTCTCTCCGGCAGCAAATTAAAATATTTATCCGCTGGAAAAAATATAGAGCACTTCTGAAAAGAGGTGCTTTTTTTTTGTTAGTTCATTGGCACATTAGTCATTGGTTTATTAGTTAAGCATCAAGTCAAGTATAAATCTTTGCTATTTTTAATAAGCTTTTAAGCATTTGATTTAAGCATCCTGACAAATGACTGCTGAACTAATGAACTATTGAACCATCAATGTCCGTTTGTTGCAAGAAAATGATTTTCAAATCGCCTCAATATTGTATTTTTGTTCGAAATGAAATCAGGAATGACAACAACTGCAGAAGTTGAAAAACTATTAGCTGATACTAACTTATCAACTGAATTACAAAACATAGCCCATAAAACACTTCAAGGTGAGCGAATCACGTTTGATGAGGGTGTTTACCTTTACGAGCACGCTGAATTGGGGTATCTGGGCGTTTTAGCAAATTACATCAGGGAAAAAAAACATGGTGATAAAACCTATTTTAATCGTAATTTTCACTTAGAACCAACCAATCTTTGCGTTTACGATTGTAAGTTTTGCTCGTATTCGAGGTTAATTAAGCAAAAGGAAGAGGGGTGGGCATTAACGATGGATCAGATGCTCGATATCGTTAAAAAATATGATAATGAACCAGTAACCGAAGTTCATATCGTTGGCGGTGTTTTACCTCAATATGACGTGGCTTTTTATTCTGCATTGTTTACTGCAATAAGAGCGCATCGTCCTGATTTACATGTTAAAGCATTAACACCAGTTGAATATCATTACATTTTCAAGAAGGCAAAAATAGACTATGCGACTGGCATGAAGCTGATGAAAGATGCAGGCTTACAATCAATGCCGGGAGGTGGTGCCGAAATTTTTCATCCTGAAATTCGCGAACAGATCGCCAAAGATAAATGTACCGGTGAACAATGGTTAGCCATTCATGAAGAGTGGCATAAACTTGGAATGAGAAGTAATGCGACAATGCTGTATGGTCATATCGAAAGATTCGAACACCGTGTTGATCATATGGAAAAACTTCGTGAATTGCAGGATCGTACCGGCGGCTTTCAAACTTTTATTCCCCTGAAATTCAGGAATCAGCATAACCAGATGAGCGATATACCAGAGGTTTCGGTAATTGAAGACTTAAGAAACTACGCCATTGCCCGGATTTACATGGATAATTTCGATCACATTAAAGCCTACTGGGCAATGATTAGCAGAGAAACAGCTCAATTATCACTTAATTATGGAGTGGATGATATTGATGGTACGTTAGATGATACCACTAAAATCTACTCTATGGCTGGTGCGGAAGAACAAACTCCCGCAATGAGCACAAAAGAACTGGTGAATCTAATTAAACAAGTGGGCAGAGTTGCGATAGAACGTGATACCTTATATAACGTGGTCACGGATTTTGAACATGTAGTTTTTGAGGAAGATAAGAAACCTCAGTATTATAAATTGCCGGTAGTAAACTAATTTTAAATGAATGATTTTTGAATGCGTGAATATTGCAAAATCCAAAATTCCCTAATTCAATCATTCGATTATTCTCTAATCCAAAATTCAATCATTAAATGAAGAATATTTATATCATCCGTCACGGCGAAACAGAGTTGAACAGGCAAGGAATAGTACAGGGAAGGGGAATCAATTCTGATTTAAATGACACCGGAAGAGCACAGGCTGAAGCTTTTTATCAGCAGTATAAAAATATTCCTTTCGATAAAATATTTACCTCAGACCTAAAAAGAACCTGGCAAACCGTTCAAAAATTTATTGATGCAGGGTTGCCATGGGAGAAACTATCTGGCTTGGATGAGTTGGCCTGGGGCATTTGGGAAGGCCAGCCGAACAGTGAAGAAGCACGTGAAGCTTTCCGTGAAATGCTTCAAACCTGGGAGGATGGTGATTATACTGCGCATTTTGAAGGCGGAGAAAGTGTGCAGGACGTGTATGAACGTTTAAAATATCCAATGGAGGTTTTATCGACAAGACCAGAAGAGAAAACTGTTTTGCTTTGTATGCATGGCCGGGCCATGCGGGTTTTCCTTTGTTTATTGCTGGACAAGCCACTAAGTGAAATGACTGAATTTCCACATCAAAACACTGTTTTGTACAAGATGGGTTTTGAGCATGGAAAGTTTACAGTACTGGAATTTAACAGTGCCGTGCATTTAGACGGTTTAGTGATTCCTGAATAATTGATCGTCATTCTGAATAGATTCAGAAAATTTGAAGCAATGCTGCAAGTATTCAGCATGAAGAGCATTATAATAAACGATAAAATAACACTTTGAATAAGATTAAAATATCGGCAGTAGCCTATACCAATACCAAAGCTTTCATTTACGGGTTAGAACATTCGGAGATCATTAATAAAATAGATTTAAGTTTAGATATTCCATCAGATTGTGCAGCCAAAGTAATTAGCGGTGAAGTAGATTTAGGTTTAATGCCTGTTGCTGCTATTCCCTTAGTTCCAAATGCCAATATTGTTGCAGATTATTGCATCGGAAGTGATGGTGCTGTAAACTCCGTATTTATTTTTAGTGAGGTTCCGGTTTCAGAAATCAAAACGTTGAAATTAGATGCCCATTCCAGAACATCAAACAATCTCGCCAAAGTACTGCTTAAATTTTACTGGAAGCAGGAGGTCGAATTTACAACATACCCTAATGCAAAAACTGATGCTATCGTTTTGATTGGCGACAGAACTTTTGGCAAAAAAGATGATTATGCTTTTGTATACGACATGGGAGAGGAGTGGAAAAATTTTACCGCATTACCTTTTATGTATGCAGCCTGGGTAGCCAATAAGGAAATTTCAGAATCATTTAAAACTGAATTTAATGCGGCGCTAAAATTTGGTTTGGATAATAGAGCTGAAGTATTAAAACATTTACCAGAAACGCCAAATTTTGATCTGGAAGATTATTTATATCAGAAACTTCAGTTTGAAGTTACAGATGACCGGAAAAAGGCCATGAAATTATTTTTAGGTTATATTGAAGAGCTGGAAAAGGTTAAAGTATAAAAGAATGGGATTCATCATTATGAATCCCATTTTTATTTCTAATGTGCTTTCAGTTTTCCCGAAACCGTTTCCAATTTACTTTTCAATTTAGAAATTGCACCACTTAATGCCAGGTCATAATTATTGCCAAGGTTGGTCACAGCAATAGGTTCTTTGCCTACAATTTTTGCTTCTAATAAACAACGCTTATCATCCAATCCTTCTTTGCTACCATTCTCATCAGATAAGTGTACTTCGATCCGATTGATTAAATCGTCAAATCTGCCGATACCATCGGTGATCATGCCTTTAATTTTGTCTTCATATTCCTGGTGTATTGTTAAGTTTTTGTCGGTATTTAGCTGAATCGTCATAATGAATGTTATTAAGTTAAAACTATGCTAATCTAACAGTTTTAGCGACAAAACGTTTTAAATTGCATTGGTTTAGTTTTAATTGATTGATATTCAGACTAACATTGTGTTTAGTCTTTGATTTTTCACGCCTCTGAAAATTATATCAGTTGATCACTCGTAATTTATTCCATAGCAACTGCCGTAAAACAGAAATAATCGTTCATTTTTTCAACAAAACAGCCATAAAAAGTAGAATCATGTTATCTTTATAGCTTTTGCAAATTAATTTCAGTTTTGGCTAAAGACACGAATAAAGAAACCCCGTTAATGCAACAGTACAACGCGATAAAAGCGAAGTATCCAGGTGCATTACTACTTTTCAGGGTAGGCGATTTTTACGAAACCTTCGGCGAGGATGCCATTAAAACATCACAAATTTTGGGGATTGTTTTAACAAGAAGGGGCACCGGACCGAACGGCGGTGCTTTGGAACTTGCCGGTTTTCCACACCATTCCTTAGATAACTATCTGTCAAAACTGGTCAGGGCAGGGCAACGCGTAGCCATTTGCGACCAGCTGGAGGATCCTAAAGCAACCAAAACCATTGTAAAACGCGGTGTTACAGAACTGGTTACACCTGGTGTAGCCTATGGTGATAATATTGTAAATCAAAAATCCAACAATTTTTTAGCCTGTGTCTTTTTCGATAAAACACAAATGGGCGTATCATTTCTCGATATCTCTACCGGTGAATTTTTAATTGCTCAAGGAAATAGCGACTATATAGACAAACTGCTTCAGGGATTTAAGCCTACTGAGGTGATTTTTCAAAAATCTAAAAGGCAAACCTTTACTGAAAACTTTGGTGATCGGTTCTACACTTTTGGTTTAGATGACTGGCCCTTCACATCAGATTATGGAAATGAAACCTTAATGAAGCATTTTGATGTCACTTCTTTAAAGGGTTTTGGGGTTGAGCGGCTACAGAGTGGAATTGTTGCCGCAGGCGTTGTTTTACATTATCTGGGTGAAACTGAACATCGAAATCTGCAACACATTACGTCCATCAGCAGAATTGAAGAAGACCGCTATATGTGGCTGGATCGTTTTACGATTCGTAATCTCGAACTGGTGAATTCGCCAAATGATAACGCGGTTACCTTATTCAATATTCTCGACCATACCTGCACCCCGATGGGTGCCCGATTGTTGCAGAAATGGATCATTATGCCATTAAAAGAATTGAAACCAATTCAGGAACGCCTGGGAATGGTTGACTATTTCGTAACCAATCACGAATTACAGGAAAAATTTTTAACACATATTAAACAAATAGGTGATTTAGAAAGACTGATTTCTAAAGTGGGCTTACAGCGTGTTGGTCCGCGGGAGTTGGTTGCCTTAAAACGAGCACTTTACCATATCGAATCGGTCAAAAAATTAGCAGCCGACTCCAAAAATCCTTATCTGATTAAAATTGCCGATCAGCTAAATCCCTGCTTTGCCATTCGTGACCGGATTGAAAAAGAAATTCAACAGGAACCACCTGCAGTACTGCTTAAAGGAAATGTAATTGCTGATGGCATTGATGAAGATCTCGATCGCTTAAGGAAGATCGCTTTCGGCGGTAAAGATTATTTGGTTCAAATTCAGAAAAGAGAGGCGGAAGCTACCGGAATCCCTTCGTTGAAAATCGCCTTTAATAATGTTTTTGGCTATTATTTAGAAGTTACCCATACCCATAAAGATAAAGTGCCCGAAGGATGGATCCGCAAACAGACCTTAGTGAACGCAGAGCGATATATCACGCCTGAACTAAAAGAATATGAAGATCAGATTCTGGGTGCCGAAGAAAAAATTCAGGCCATTGAGATTAGATTGTATAATGAGTTAATGTATGAAACTGCAGGTTACATCAAGCCTATACAACTAAACTCTTTTCTAATTGCTCAGCTGGATTGTCTGCTCTGTTTTGCTCAGTTAGCTGAAAAGAATCATTACAACAAACCTAAAGTAACCACCAAAAAAGTGCTTGATATTAAGGGTGGTCGCCACCCGGTAATTGAGAAGCAGCTTCCCGTCGGCCAGGAATACATTACAAATGATGTATATCTGGATACGGATTCTCAGCAGATTATTATGATTACCGGTCCCAATATGGCGGGTAAGTCGGCAATTCTCCGCCAAACTGCTTTAATCGTACTTATGGCTCAAATGGGTTCATTTGTGCCAGCAAAAGATGCGGAGGTGGGAATAGTAGACAAGATATTCACAAGGGTGGGCGCATCTGATAACATCTCATCAGGAGAAAGTACATTCATGGTAGAAATGAATGAAACGGCCAGTATCCTGAACAATATTTCAGATGATAGTTTAATCCTGTTAGATGAAATTGGACGGGGAACGAGTACCTACGATGGTATTTCAATTGCCTGGGCCATTGCTGAGTTCTTGCATCAACATCCTACCGCACGACCAAAAACACTTTTTGCAACCCATTATCATGAATTAAACGAACTGGCGAATACCATGCCGAGGATCAAAAATTTCAATGTGTCTGTTAAAGAAATGACCAATAAAGTGATTTTTCTTCGGAAACTGATTCCAGGCGGAAGTGAGCATAGTTTCGGGATCCATGTAGCGAAGATGGCCGGCATGCCGCCCAAATTAATCGGTAGGGCAAATGAGATTTTAAAAAAATTAGAGATCGATCGCACTGAAGGACAAAGCATTAAAGACAGCATAAAAAAAGTTCAGAACCAGGCGTATCAGCTGCAAATGTTTGCCATTGATGACCCTGTACTTGTAAAAATTCGTGACACACTTAACAATTTAGACGTTAATGCGCTAACTCCGGTTGAGGCTTTATTAAAGTTAGATGAGATACAGCGTTTAATAAAGGATAATTAGTTAGTCTACTGTGTAATTTGAGTGTTTTATACTAAATTTTGAGTCGAAAATACCTTATATGATTGATACGAAAAAGCTTTATTCTTACCTTATAATCTTATCTATCGCGCTGATTTTACCATCTTGTGGAAGCAAGAAATATACCGTGCTAAGTGATACTAAAGCTGCAAAAGCCGCAAATGCCATGGCAAATTTGAAAAGCAAATCTCTTTACAAGTTTATAACAGACTGGACAGGCGTAAAATACCGTTTCGGCGGTTTAGACAAAGGCGGTATTGATTGTTCCGGTTTTGCCTTTTTATTAGAGAAAGAAATTTATGGGGTTACCCTGCCGAGAATTTCAAGAGACCAGGCCAATTTCGCAAGAAAAAAGAATTATGGCGCTCTTGAAGAAGGAGATTTAGTCTTTTTCTCTTTTGGCGGAGGAAATGTAGATCACGTAGGCGTATATTTAAATAATGGTTTTTTCGTTCATGCGAGTACGAACAGGGGAGTGATTGTTGACGATCTGAGTTTACCGGCTTATCAAAAAGCACTAGTAAAAACAGGAGCCGTCAATTAAATATTATTGATTACGGCATGAGACCAATTTTGGACTTCCATTAATCTTTTACTACCTGGATTAATAACTTATAGCTACTAATAAACTATGCGACTATTCTTTATTATTTGTATAATTTGCTTGGGTTACGCCGCAAATGCACAGGTAAACCTGATTACAGTTGAAGATCTGAATAAACGTATTGCGAATGGAAAAGATACGACCTATGTAATTAATTTCTGGGCAACCTGGTGCACGCCTTGTGTAGCGGAATTGCCAAATTTCGAAAAACTCAGGCTAGCCAATCTGGATAAACCGGTTAAGGTTTTATTAGTAAGCTTGGATTTTAAATCCAAATTGCAGAAAAAGGTTATCCCTTTTGTTACTGGAAATCATATCAATGCTGATGTTTTTCTCCTAAATACGCAAGATCGGCAAGCGGATATACAAAGGATTAATAAACAATGGTCTGGTGCCATCCCTGCAACATTATTTGTGAATAAACGAAGCAGAAAATTTTATGAAAAGGAATTTACACAGGATGAGTTGAAAGATGCATTACTAGAGATAAGGCAAGGACCATATTTAAAGTAATCTTATAATTTCCTGCTGACATATTCCGGTATGTAGGGATCTTGTATCCTTTACAGAATATCATGAGATGGCAACCAACAAACTCTAGGCTTTGAAAAATCTTAACTAATTATCCCGAATAGATTAATTATGATTAAACAAATTGTTAATCTACTAAAATTGATTGAGTTTTGATGTTGAGGATTTCCGGCTTAGATGAACTTATATATCTCATATGGTAGAGATATTGGACCATTTAAGAACCTAAAGCCATAGCGCATAGCAAAAAGAGAATTTTAGCGCTTAAACAAGCTAATCGCTCAAAGCAAATCGATTATTTCCAGTGAAATTCAGAGTCTACATCGTTTTAAGGGCTCACGACTTATATTACTATATGGTTGAGATTTGAACCATATAAGGCATATAAGATAACATATAAGCCATAGCACATGGCAAACCAAGACTTAGGACTTTAAAAATAAGTCAATCACGCTAAAATGAATCAGTTATCTCTAGTGAAATTCAGTTTTAGTACTAATGGTAATGCTTTACTGCTTAGATGAACTATGTTTTTATATGGTAAAGATTTTAAACCATATAGACATATAAGAAAGATAAGCCATGGCACGTGCCAAACTAAAATTTAAGGCTTTGAAAAAATAAACCTATCACGCTAAATGAACGAATTATCTCTAGTGAAATTCAGCTTTAGCGCTGATGTAATGCTTTACGGCTTAAATGAACTATATTTCTATATTGTAATGATTTTGAACCATGTAAGACATACAAGAAAATATAAGCCATGGCATATGGCAAACTAAATTTAAGATTTTGGATTTGAGAAGACTAACCAATCTTGATAAATAGCTATGGTTCATGTTTCCACGAACCATAGCTATAAAATCTAAATAGAAAAACTATTCACTACCCTCATTAAAGTTGGTCGCTGTGGCTAAAGCGCTCCAAGCTTTCATGTCATTTTGAACATCCGCTATTTTGGCGTTTGCAATAGCATACGCATCGGGGCCTAGGAACAAATGCAATGGTGCATGGTCACTTTCGGCAGCAGCAATTATTACATCACAAGCTTTGGCAGGGTCACCGGGTTGTTGATTATTAATATCATTCTGATGTGCAGCCTGCGAATCACGAACCTCTTTGTAAGCGTCGATTGGATTAGAAGGAACTGCTAAAGAACCTGAAGTAAGAAATTCCGTTCTGAAATAACCCGGTTCAATTACTGTAGCTTTTATACCCATAGCTTTTACTTCAGCAGCTAACGATTCTGTAAAACCAGCAACGGCAAACTTAGTCGCGCAGTAGATTCCGAAGCCGGGGAAATTACCAGAGAAGCCCCCAATAGATGAAATATTAAAAATATGCCCAGACTGTTGTTTTCTCATTTGAGGCAATGCCTTCCTGATTACATTCAGTGAGCCGAAAACATTTACATCAAAGTTTTCCCGGGCCTCTTTGTCGCTCAGTTCTTCCAGCGCACCAAGCATTCCGTAGCCGGCATTGTTTACAACGAAGTCAAGCTGACCAAATTTACTCAGGGTTGCGCTCACCGCTGCTTCCACACTTTTTTCACTTAATAAGTCGACTGATAGGGGTAGAAAGTTCTCATGTTCTCCTACTGCTTTTGATAGGTCGTTTAGATTCCTGGAAGTTGCTGCAACTCGATAGCCAGTTTTTAATAGTTTTTTTACCAATGTTAGTCCGAGGCCTTTTGATGCGCCGGTTACTAACCACACTTTTTTACTTTTCATAATTACTCGATTCTATTTTTAACTTTAATAATGGTTTTGGAGATTCAAATGCATGATTATTCATCTAAATGTGTGGAAATTGTAATCGCCTTCCACGCTTGAAATTCTTTAGTCAGTGCTTCAAGCTTTCCGGTAGCTCTAGTTAGCGCATCATTTCCAAGTAGTAAATGAACAGGAGGGTTAGGCATACTTGCCAAAGAAATCATCGCTGCCGCGGCTTTTTCAGGATCTCCAATTTGTGCGCCATCCATTTTTAAATATTGCTCATGAACATGACGAACATCTTCATAATCTTCAATCGAATTTTTAGACAGCACTAACGATTCTGGTGTGAGGAAACTTGTTCTGAATGCGCCCGGAGCCACAACAGTTACTTTTATTCCAAAAGCTTTGACGTCTTCGGCCAATACTTCAGAGCATGCAATTACTGCTGCTTTTGTAGCCGAGTAGATCGCCCAGCCAGTTGCACCGTTGATACCTGCGATTGAAGAAATATTAATAATGTGACCTGATTTTTGTGCTCTTAAATAAGGAATAGCTTTTCTGATTACATTCAGCGTGCCGAATACATTGATATTGAAGCTGTCGCGGGTTTCTTCATCTGTAAGTTCCTCAATGCTACCTCCAATACCATAGCCAGCATTATTGATTACTACATCTATCTTACCAAACCTGGCGATAGTAGCGTTGATTGCTTGCCCTACGCTTAACTCGTCATTTAAATCTACCGCTAAAGAAAGAAAATTTTCAGTATCGGTATTTATAGCAGCGCTTAAGTTGTCTTTATTTCTGGAAGTCGCTGCAACAGACTGACCTGCGTTTAGCAATTGATTAACTAAACTCAGCCCTAAGCCTTTTGATGCACCAGTTACAAACCAAACTTTTTTAATTCCCATGATTTTATCTTTTTTAATAAGACAAAATTACTGTAGAAATGAGGGTTAGCGATTACGGCAATCAAACCGATGATTACGAAATTCAAACAATTCTAAAAGATGTAGGAGTTAGTTTCGTAAGTTTTTTGAAAAAATTATTGAAATGGGTGGGTTCTTCAAATCCAAGGCAATAGCTTATCTCTGCTATATTCCAGTCGGTATGTTTAAGTAATGCTTTTGCTTCACTCAATAAACGCTCAGTGATATGATGGGTTGTTGTTTTTCCGGTAGTTTCTTTAATCGCCCTGTTTAGGTGATTTACATGCACAGATAGTTGTGCCGCATAATCTTTAGCTGATCGCATAGTGAGCCGATGGTTCGTTGTTTCGATAGGGAACTGGCGGGTAAGTAACTCTGTAAATACGTTGGTGATTCTGGAATTGGCATTGGGGTGTTTAAACAGTGTTTCTGAAGGCTCGGTTTTTAAGGCAAAGTGAGTAATCTCTGTAATGTAGTTCCTGATCAGATCATATTTGTATGCATAATCTGAATTTACTTCGTCCAGCATTTTAACAAAAATAGCTGATATTTCGCTGGTCTGATGGTTATTCAAGATGTACGCAGGCTTCCCACCCTGAACAAACATCGGCAGGTCTCCAATGTCTCCACGAATTTTTTCATTAAAAAAGTCTGCTGTAAAAATACAAAAATAGCCAACAGCATCTTCTCTTGCACCACTTGCCAATTCCCAGGTGTAAGGAACGAGTGGATTAAAAAACATTAAAGCTGTTCCATTAATCTCGATACTTTTGTCGGCATAATGGTAAATGTTATGGCCGCTAATGAGTGAGATTTTGTAGAAGTCGCGTCGGCTGTAAGTCATTTGCCTGTTATGTTCCCGATGGCAGTCTTCTAACCTAAAAACATTAAAATGGCCCAGGTTTTCCTGTAAATCATTTGGCACTAAACTAAATTTATTCTGGTAAAAATCCGCAATAGTTTCTGTGGTGCTCATGGATCAAACTTACAAAATTCAAACTTAATAAGCAATCATGGTTCAGATACTATTATTAGCAGTGCAGTCTTTATCTACATTTTGCTTTATATCCAAATTATACCTCATCATGACAAATTAAAATACCGATTGGTATATATTTGAATTATCAATTTCAGGGAAATGAGTAAAGCAGAAAAAACGCGGGATTTTATTATAGAAAAAACGGCGCCTATCTTTAATATGAAAGGATATGCCGGGACATCTTTGAATGATATTACCGATGCGACCGGATTGACCAAAGGCAGCATTTATGGGAATTTTGCCAATAAAGACGAAGTTGCATTGGCTGCGTTCGATTACAATTTCAAAAACGTTGAAATGAAAATCCTTGCAGAAATGAATAATCAGCATACGGCTAAGGGAAAATTATTAGCTTATGTGTCTACCTTTCAGGGTTTAATCGCAGGTCAAATATCGCCAGGTGGCTGTCCGGTTCTAAATACTTCCATCGATGCTGACGATACGCATCCGGCACTCCGGGAAAAAGCATTAAATGCACTCTTATCCTGGAAGAACCGAATTACTGCTCTCGTTGAGGATGGCATTGCGAATAAGGAGATTGCCTCCAAATATTATCCAGAACAAATTGCCTTAACCATTATCGCCCTGATTGAAGGCGGAATAATGATTTCGCGATTAACAAAATCTCATAAAACACACGAATTGCTTTTAGAATCTTTAACGGCATATATTAATAACCTAAGCCCTTAATAGGTAAACATAAAAAATTGAATGATAATTAGTTATAAAACATTATTAAGGAATAGAAAAAAGAAAATCACTTTAAACCTTATTATAATGATATTTGCGCCCTGAATAACAAAATGGCATTCTTTGCATTTGATGAAAGTTAATTCGCATCCATCCGGATCAAATGATTGATTAGGATACCATTAAGATTAATCATTAACAAAATAAAAATCGGTTGCTCAATCATAAGTAACCCTAAAAATGAATAGCATGAAGAGAGTAGTTGTAACAGGATTAGGCGCAATAACGCCGCTCGGAAACACAGTAGAAAGCTTTTGGAAAAATATTTTAGCGGGTAAAAGCGGCGTAGGTCCGATTACCAAGTTTGATACCAGCAAGTTTAAGACTCATTTTGCTGCCGAAGTAAAAGACTTTAATCCTGAATCTTTTTTAGACAGAAAAGAAGCCAGAAAATATGATACGTTTACTCAATATGCAGTGGCCTCAACTGATCAGGCGATTGCAGATGCAGGATTAGATTTCACTATAATGAGTGACGATCAACTTGCCGAGGTTGGTGTAATCTGGGCGACTGGAAATGGCGGAATTTCTACCTTTGAGCAGCAGTTAGCCGAGTTTCATCAGGGTGATGGTACACCGCGCTTCAGTCCTTTTTTTATCCCAAAAATGATTGTAGACATTGCAGCAGGTGCAATCTCTATTCGCCATAAATTACGTGGTCCAAACTATTGCACAGTATCTGCATGTGCATCTTCGAACACTGCAATTATTAACGCTTTCGATACCATAAGGTTGGGAAAAGCGAATATAATGGTTGCAGGAGGTTCTGAGGCAGCCATTACAGAGGCTTCAGTTGGCGGATTCAATGCAGCACAAGCCTTATCGAAAAGAAACGACAGTCCGGAGACAGCATCAAGGCCGTTTGATGAAAGCAGAGATGGATTTGTAATGGGAGAGGGCGCAGGCGCTTTGATTTTGGAAGAGCTGGAACATGCCATTAACCGCGGTGCACATATTTATGCAGAGATTGTAGGTGGTGGAATGGCCGCAGATGCTTATCACTTAACAGGAACGCCTCCTGATGGAATTGGCGCAGCTTTAGGAATGAAGAAAGCTTTGCATGACGCCGGAATTTCAGCCGATAAAATTGACTACATTAATGCACATGCAACTTCAACCGGCCTTGGCGATTTAAGCGAACTGAATGCTGTCAAAAATGTTTTTGGTGATTCACCGGTGATTATTGGGGCATCAAAATCCATGACGGGCCATTTACTTGGCGCAGCCGGTGCAGTTGAAAGCTTAATCAGTATTCTTGCGATCAGAGACGGGATCATTCCACCAACAATTAACACTAAAAAGCTGGATGAAAAGATCCCACAAGGTTTAAACATCGTTTTGGGTACACCAATTCAAAAAGAAATCAATTATGTATTAAACAATACTTTCGGATTCGGAGGGCATGTAGCCAGTACCATATTTAAGAAATACGAGGCTTAATTATTTATCCATGAGCAGGTTAACAAGTTCTTTCAGGTCTTCAACTTCTTGCTCCAGTTTTAAAATGCGATTTTCCAACGCTTCATTGGGTTGGAAAATCGTTGGTTCTGGTGCCTGATTCTCTGTTTCCGACACCTCATTTTGCGCGCCTAACAAATGAGCAAAGCGGGCTTCCTTTTGTCCGGGCCGCTTAGGCAATTGTTTAACAAATGCCGATTCCCCGGCAGCTAATTTGGTGAGCTGTTCCAGTACCTCTTCGATATGTTCAAATTCATATAACCTGGCAGAAGTGCTATTGATTTCGCCGGGCGTTAATGGTCCGCGTAATAGCAGCAAACACAGGATAGAAAGTTCTGATGGAACTAACGGATAGATAATTCCAAGATTATGTTTGTATTTAATTGCTCTACTGGAACCGCCTGTAGCTGTAGAGATTAAGCCTTTAATTTTTAATACATTCAGTGTTAGCGTAACTGTTTCTTCATCATAGTTAACAATAGGATTTCTGGCACTTTTCTGGTTGCATGCTGCTGTTAAACTGTTCAGCGTCATCGGATAATAATCTGGCGTGGTTCTGCTCTTTTCAATTAATGATCCTAATACCCGCTGCTCTTCAGCTGATAAATCTGGTAAGGGTTTTGTTTCTTCCATTTTATAAAATTATAAAATGACTTCATAATTTTAGGATTTATTTTAGGTAATATCAATACATTCCTGCAGGCAGAGGATTAAACTCAGAATGTAATCAAACTTCATTAATCATGTGATGAAATTAATCACAATACAACATTGAGAAACGAAACATAAATTTTACATCATAGAATTATTCTAAATCCTTTAATCAACGAAATCTAAGCACAAGAATCACGATCTTTAAATCTGCACAATACTACAAAACAAAAAATTTATGCAATCATCTGATCAGAAACCGAATCAGGGTGACAGCAGGAGAGACTTCCTCAAAAAGAGCTCGATCATTTCTGCCATTACCCTTACACCAACCTTTGCAGTAAAAGCTGCAGAAAACCAGGCCGATGAACGTTTCGCTGAGCTTTTCGAAAAAATTCCACTCAATTTAACCGTAAACAATAAGGCATATAAAACGGCAGTTGAACCTCGGGTAACGTTGCTGGATTATTTAAGAGAAGAGCTGCATTTAACAGGTACAAAGAAAGGTTGTGACCATGGCCAATGTGGTGCCTGCACGGTACATGTAGACGGCGAAAGGGTAAATTCATGCTTAAGCTTAGCCGTAATGAATGAAGGTAAAAAAATTACCACAATCGAAGGCTTAGCAAATGGTGAAGAACTCCATCCCATGCAGGCTGCTTTTATCAAACATGATGGTTTTCAATGCGGCTATTGTACTCCAGGTCAAATTATGTCTGCAGTAGCTTGCGTAAATGAAGGTCATACCAGTTCACGTTCAGAAATTAGCGAATATATGAGTGGAAATATCTGTAGGTGTGGCGCTTACCCAAATATTGTTGATGCGATTGTTGAAGTGTCGAAAGGAGGAATGAAGGCATGATCAACTTTCAATACTTAAGAACAACAACTTCAAAATCTGCACTTAGTTTAATATCGAAAGATAAAAATGCTAAGTTCCTGGCAGGCGGTACGAACCTGATTGATCTGATGAAAAGAGGCGTAAGCTCGCCAGAAAAACTGATTGATATTAATCACGTTCCGTTAAAGCAAATTGAGGTGATCGGCGATAAAATCATCATTGGTGCGCTGGCGTCTAATACAGCAGTTGCAGAACATGCCCTGATTAAAGAGAAACTTCCATTACTCGCTATGGCACTGAACGCTGGCGCTTCTGCTCAATTAAGAAACGTAGCAACCGTTGGTGGAAACATGATGCAACGTACCCGATGTGGCTATTTTTACGATACAGAGCTGCCCTGCAATAAAAGACAGCCAGGATCTGGTTGTGGCGCAATTGGTGGGTTCAATAGAATGCATGCCATTTTTGGCACATCAGATAAATGTATTGCTGTACATCCCAGCGACATGTGTATCGCATTAGTGGCTCTGGATGCAACTGTTGTGGTTTCAAATGCAAAAGGTGAACGTAAGATTTTATTTAAAGACTTTCATCGGTTACCAGGAGATACACCTCATTTAGACAATAATTTAAGGCTTGATGAAATGATTATCAAACTGGAAATCCCCATAAATAAACTGAATAAGAATTCTCATTATTTAAAGGTTCGGGATCGGGCATCTTATGCATTTGCACTAGTATCTGTTGGGGCTGCTTTAGAACTTTCAGAAAATAAGATTAAAGATGTGCGCCTGGCCATGGGCGGTGTGGCACATAAGCCATGGCGTTTAACTGCAGCAGAAAACTTTTTAAGAGGCAAAGAAGCTTCAGTAGAAAACTTTGAACAGGCTGCAAAATTGTCCATGACGGATGCAAAGGGTTTTGGAGAAAACGACTTTAAACTTCAAATGGCTCCAAATTCAATTATCGAAGCGTTAACCGTAGCGAAATCAAAAGCTTAATCATGGAAAAAAGATTAATAAAAGACGAAAATGACCGTGTTGATGGTGTTTTCAAAGTAACGGGTAAAGCTAAATATTTTGCAGAATACGAACTTCCCGGATTGACTTATGGCGTATTGGTGACCAGTTCAATTACTAAGGGAAAAATCACTTCACTGGATACCAGGGCTGCAGAAAAAGCACCTGGCGTAATTGCTGTGATTTCACATTTAAATAAACCATCAGCGCCGGCTTATGAGCAGGAGGGTGGTTCACCAATGAAAATCTTTTACACCGATAAAATCTTTTATAACGGGCAACCGATTGCCATAGTAGTTGCCAATACTTTTGAACGGGCTACTTATGCAGCTTCTCTGGTTAAAGCAACTTATACAAAAGATGCTTTTAATACCGATTTCGAAAAAGCAGTTGGTGATGCGCAGTCAAAAAAACTGCAGGGCCAGCCAGATTATAAACGAGGTATCGAAGATGCCTATAAAACTGCGGAAGTTAAAGTAGAAGAGAAATACCATCTTCCGATTGAAACCCATAATCCTATGGAATTACATGGGATTATTGCAGATTGGAGACCTAATAATCAGGTTGTGGTTTATGCTAAAACACAGGGCGTAAAAGCTACCCAAAGCACGATAGCAAATGTTTTTAAAATTCCTGTCGAGAATATTCAGGTCAACTCTGAATTTGTTGGTGGCGGTTTTGGAATGGCGCTCAGAACCTGGCCGGTAGAAATCGCAACAGTAATGGCTTCAAGACATATCGGCAAACCTGTTAAACTTGTGCTTACCCGGATGCAGATGTTTACCATGGTTGGAAACCGTCCGGCGGCGATTCAAACGATTGGCCTGGGTGCCAGGAAAGACGGAACGCTGACTGGCATTACCCACAAAGCTTTCGGTGAAACCTCCGTTTACGAAAACTTTACTGAGGGCGTGGTGAACATGGCCAAATTCATGTATCAATGCGATAATGTAAATACACAATACACGGTTGTTCCTGTTGATCTGGGTGTACCCATCTGGATGCGTGGACCCGGGGAAGCGACCGGAGCGTTCGCCCTTGAAAGTGCGATTGATGAAATGGCTCATGCACTGGATATGGATCCGCTTGAATTCAGGATTAAAAATGACCCGGAGAAAGACCAGCAACGTAATAAACCATTTTCTGATAAAAACATAAAGGAAGCTTATCGCATCGGTGCACAGAAAATTGGCTGGAGCGAACGTAAAAACAAACCAGGAAGTTTGATTAACGGGCAGTGGAAAACAGGCTATGGCGTAAGTATTGGCGTTTTCAACGCGAACAGAGGCAGGGCAAGCGTAAAAGGGATTTTGAAAGCTGACGGATCTTTGGTGCTTCAAAGTGCGACAAGTGATATTGGTCCGGGAACAGGAACGGGAATGGTACTTATTGCCAGTAGACTCTTAAAAATTCCAACTGAAAAAATAAAATTTGAGCTAGGTGATTCTTCATTACCTCCGGCACCAAGCCAGGGTGGTTCTGCAACACTTTCAACTGTAGGTTCTGCTGTTAATGATGTCTGTGTAGCCTTAAAATCTACTGTGGCAGAATTGGCTGCTAATGCTAATATGGATGCAACATCTAACTTTGTAGATGTACTTAAGAAAAATAATCTGCCATCTATTGAAGTAACCAAGCAAAGCCAGGCAGGAAAGGAGCGGGATGAATATTCGATGTATTCTTTTTCTATCCACTTTGTGAAGGTGAAAGTAGATGGCTTAACAGGCGTAGTAAAAGTTGATAAAATCGTTTCTGTCGGAGATTCCGGCACTATTGTTAGTCCGAAAACGGCCAGAAGCCAGATGGTAGGCGGTGCAGTTGGCGGTGTTGGAATGGCCCTGACGGAGGAATCTATTATTGATCATCGTTATGGCAGATACATTAATAACAACTTTGCTGATTACCATGTTCCGGTAAATGCAGATATTCCGGAAATTGAGGTTCATTTTATCAATAAGCCTGACCCGCATATCAATCCTATGGGTGCAAAAGGAATGGGAGAAATTGCACTTATTGGTTTCTCAGCTGCTGTAGCCAATGCCGTTTTCAATGCAACAGGCAAAAGAATCAGAACGTTACCAATTACCCCGGATAAAATTTTAATGGATTAATTAAATTTTTCAACCAGAGATAAACAGAAATCTAAACGTATATCAACCAGCTTCATCTGGTATAGCCTGGTTAGTTTATAATAATGCGTTAAACGAAAGAAAGCGAACCATTTAGGTCCGCTTTCTTCATTATCATCCAATACGTAAGCTTATTTTGCGTTAGTACTTCGACCGTATGTAGCAGCTAATTTAAGCGCTTCATAGGCGTTAACGATCCCGCCACTGATACATAGATCAGAGAATGGTACAGAAACACTTTCTGCGTTTTCTTCTTCACCTTTTTTGTAAGATACATTATGGTTCACTTTAGTAACCGATTTAACAATGATCTCTTTTACCTGTGCAGCAGATAATTTTGGATAATAAGAACGAATCAATCCGGCTAGGCCAGCCACAACAGGTGATGCCATACTGGTTCCATCTAAATCTTTATATTTTGATCCCGGAACGGTAGAGTGAATGCGAACACCAGGAGCGAAAACATCAACCTGTGTTTTACCAAAGTTAGAGAAACTTGCTTTTAACGTCTCATCATCCTTCGGGCCTGATGCACCAACGGTGATCCAAGAAGAAATGGTTTTATCATCCAGATCTTTGTGGTTAGGGAAATTAGGTGCTGTGTCGATGTCTTTGTTCTCGTTACCGGCAGCCTGCACAATTAATACATCTTTCGAAGCTGCATATTTCATGGCATCATTAACAATTGCTTTGTCCCAGCTGTACGCTTTACCAAAGCTCATGTTAATTACTTTTGCGCCGTTATCTACAGCATAGCGAATACCGTTTGCTACGTCTTTATCACGCTCATCACCATTTGGTGTAACCCTAACCCCCATGATTGCTACATTATCTGCAACGCCCATAATCCCAAGTTTATTGGTTCTATCGGCAGCAATAATTCCAGCCACATGTGAACCATGCATCGCATCTGGTCCGGTTACATCGTTATTTCCGTAAAATTTCTCACTTGAATCATTTGGATTATCACCAACAATAGCACGTGGATCATAATCCAGGTTAAGGTTATATTCAGCCTGGCGGGTATAATAGTCTACACCTTCCTTAATCTGATCTTCATAAAAATCTTTGAAACTTCCTTTTGCTAATTGTTCAGACATTACTGCCTGTATGCGAGATTCTGGCTCGTTAGCGGGTTTAAAGTTCTTGAAATCTTCTGTTGTTGGACTTTCTGTTCCAATCTTTTTAACTACAGCATCCAGCGCATTCTTAAAACCTGCAATACCAGCTAAACCTTGTTTTGCTTCGCCCAATTGCTTTTCCAGATCTGCCCTTCTTGTTTTGAAAGCTTCCCAATCTTGTTTATCTTTTTCTGCAACGGTAGCGTCAGTGGTATTGGCAAAACGGGCCTGATCGCGACGAACTAAACGGGTAAGCTCTAAAGTTTCGAAGTTTACTGACTCTTTCGGACCACCAATGAAGTTCCAGCCATGAATATCATCAATATAACCGTTTTTATCATCGTCTTTACCGTTTCCAGCAATCTCTTTTGCATTTACCCACATGATTCTTTTTAAATCTTCGTGCGTAGCTTCAACACCGCCATCATTAACAGCAACGATTACTTTAGTAGATTTTTTACCTTTCAAAAGTTCTTTATATGCTCTTTCGGTACTGATTCCAAAAGTAGAATCGGTTTTGAGATCGAGATTTTGCCAATTCGATTTTTGTGCGCTGGCAAATAAGGGAACTGCAATAACAAATGCACCAGTTAAGAGTACATTAAAAATTCTATTCTTATTCATTTATGTAGTTTTGTAATTAAACGACGAAAGTTAATTTTAATTTTTTTTATTCGGAATTATTGTTTTAAAAATGATGCTGATCAAACTTTTGATACGAAAAAATCCCAAATGCATCCATTTGGGATTTAAATATATCATGATGAGTTGAAACCTATTTCAATTCAGAAGCGATTTTTTTAGCCATTTCATCGTGTTGCTGAATAACGGTAAGCGTTTTTGTAGCCAGCTGTTTTAATCCTGCGTCTCTGTTTTGAGTTCCTTCTTTAAACAAAGCAACTGTTTTTTCATGGTCTGTAACCATCATACCCATATAATGCTGATCAAATGCTGCACCTTTCATTTTTTTCATTTCATCGAGATGGATCTGGTCTTCTGCCGGCAAAGCATCTGGCGTAATGACTTTCTTTTTAACAGCAAATTCTTTTAGCTCTTTATTGGCATTTGTATGGTCTGTCAGCATCTTGGCCACAAAATCCTTTACTGCCTGACTCGATGCGTTCTGTTGTGCGATTTTTGCCGCTTCAACTTCCATGATTCCCCCAACGGCTGCTTTCCTTAAAAAAGTTGCTCCCGCTTCGTCAATTCCGGATTCAACAACCTCGGATCCTGCAACATGATCGCCATTTACCATTGAAGTATCTCCAGATACACTGTCTTTTGTCGTTGACGATTTCTTATCTGCTGTTTGGCAAGCCTGAAAACTTATTGAAGCTGCAACTATCGTGGATAGTATAAATATCTTTTTCATGTAGTGTCTTGTTTTGATGTACCACTAAAACAAGAGATGATGAAAAAGGTTTGCCCATCTACCAGTAGATCTGCAACAGCAATCATTTTATCCACAGTCTTAAGCGTAGAGAGGTATCATATATCCCTGCACGAATTTCCATTTTTACTCTGCGGACGAATTCACCCATCGCAATTTTTCCCGCAAATACAAGGGGAAAAGCTATGTTGATTTGAAAATTAAAAAGCCTCTCGCAATTAGCAGCGCAAAAGATTAACCGTTTGTAATGATTGTATAACTAATTCCTCATATTGATAAATTGTAAAGGCTGATCAAAATCTTCACCGCGGCAAAGTGTAATTACTGCCTGGAGATCATCAATTTTTTTCGCTGTTACCCGAACCTGATCATCCATAATAGATGGCTGAACTTTTAGACCACTAGCTTTGATTTTAGCTACAACTTTTTTCGCAGCTTCCTTATCCAAGCCTTCTTTAATTGTAATCTCCTTGCGAATCATATTGCCTGATACGATCGTTTCCTTACCAAAATCCATACTTTTAGGATCCAGGTTTTGTTTCATCATTCTGGAAATGATAGAGCCTTCGATTGCCTTTATCCGCATATCATCTTCAGTAACGATGGTAATAACGTTGGTTTTCTTATCTAATTCGACGGTGCTTTTTGAGCCGTTGAAATCAAAACGGTTCAATATTTCTTTTTTTGCATTGTTAATTGCATTATCAAGAGTCTGCGCATCAACTTTACTTACAATATCAAAAGAAGGCATGGTTTTAGCTTTAATGTAAAAAATTAGTAGATTTAAGAGAAATTAAATCGATTGTACAAAAAAACAAAAAATATTATGAAAACCACTAAAGCTAAGCCTCAAAAAAAAGCATTTAAAAAAGATGCTATCAAACAATTAGAGCAATCCTTAACTGCTCAGTTTTTGGAAGTGGTGATCGGCCTGGGGCATGATGCATCTGAGATTAGTACTGAAGTGGCGAAAGCCAGCAAACGTGTTGCAAAGAAACTAACGAAAAAATTTACCTTAATAAAAGCAGATGTCGGGCAGAAAATAGACGGAATCCTGCATTCAACCAAAGAGAAAACACTAGAAGTTAAAAAGCCGGTTGAAAAAGCAGCAAACAAAGCAGAGAAAAATGCTGCTAAGGTAGTTAAGAAAGCGATTTCGAAAGCTAAACCTGTGGTTCAAAGTGTTAAGGTTGCTGCCATTGCAACAGCAGAAAAAGCCGAAGAAGCAATTGCCAAACCCATTAAGGCAGTTGAAAACGCCATTGAGCAAACAGATAAAATTGCAAGTCCAGCATTAGAAACAGCAAAAACAGAAATTAAAACTGCGTCTGGTAAAGCGGCGAGTGCAGTAAAAAAAACGGTTACTAAAACTACTAAAGCCGCAAAAGAGAATGTGGGAGTAGCGGAAGATAAAGTTGTGCCTGTTGCTAAAAAAGCGGTTAAAGTAACACCGAAAAAATAATTTGTTAACGTTAACTCGTGTATGAATTAACATTGAATTAACAAATTAATATGCAGTTTTGAGCATCCCTGTTTTGGCAGGGATTTTTTATTTTTTTAAATGAGCAAAAAGAAGATACCATTTTTAAATCGTGAAATAAGTTGGCTTTACTTTAATGAACGTGTATTGCAGGAAGCTGCCGATGAAACTGTCCCACTTATCGAACGAATAAAGTTTCTCTCTATCTTTTCGTCAAACCTCGAAGAATTTTATCGGGTACGGGTAGCCACAATGACGCGCCTGACTAATCTCAATGATAAAGCCAAAGCACTCTTAGGTTTCAACCCGCGGAAAATTTTGAATGAAATTAAGAATATTGTGGTGAAGCAGGAACGTAAATTTGATCAGCTTTTTCAGGCTACCCTTATTAATGAACTTGCACAAAACAGAATCTTCATTTTAAACGATACCCAGCTAAATGTAAGTCGTGGTGAGTTTGTTAAAAATCACTTCCGCGATAAGATTCTCTCTAACCTTGTACCCATCATGCTGGATATGGATAAGCCTTTTCCAGAGCTTAAAGATAGGTATCTGTATTTCTTTGTTAAACTCTCTAAAAAAGACACGAAGATAAGAGAAAAATATGCTTTAATAGAAATTCCACCTAACCTTCCCAGATTCCTGGTTTTACCAGAAACCAATGATTTAAAATTTATTATCCTGGCTGAGGACATTATTCGTTACTGTCTTGATGATATTTTCTATGTTTTTACCTATGACCATCTGGAGGCATATTCGATCCAGTTAACCCGTGATGCGGAATTGGATATCGATAAAAACATCAATGATAAATTTATTGAAGACCTTAAAAGCAGCCTAGAAAAACGTAAAAAAGGGAAGCCAATGCGCTTGCTTTATGATTCTGCCATGCCGCTGAGTATGCTTACCGTTCTCGTAAATAAGCTGAAGCTTGAAGCAGAAAGTTTAATACCGGGCAATCGCTACCATAAATTTGGAGATTTTATCTCTTTTCCCAATGTTGGTAAAAAAGAACTGGAATATGCGCCGAATGTACCCTTAAAGGTGCATGATTTACACCGAACACAAAGCATGTTTGCTAAAGTTGCGCAACGCGATTACCTGGTCAATCTTCCATATCAATCTTACGATTACATCATTTTATTTCTTCGTGAGGCCGCTATTGATCCGAAGGTAACCGAAATTCAGATTACGTTATACAGACTTGCAGAAAACTCAAAAGTAATTAATGCACTGATCAACGCTGCCAAAAACGGAAAGGCTGTTTCTGTGCTTCTGGAACTTAAAGCCAGGTTTGATGAACAAGCAAATATATTCTGGACTACCCGCTTGATGGAAGAAGGGGTGAAGGTAAATTATGGACTAACCGATTATAAGGTCCACTCCAAAATTTGCCTGGTTAAAAGAATTGAGAAGGAAAAGCCGGTTTACTATGCTAACCTGGCCACAGGAAACTTTAACGAAAAAACCGCTGGGTTGTACTGCGATCATAGTATTTTCACGGCTAAGAAAGAAATCACAAATGATTTAGTCAAGCTTTTTGATGCATTAAGCAAACGTACTGTAACCAGGGGCTATAAACACTTAATTGTTTCGCCGCTGGAAAGCCGGTCTAAACTGGTCAACTTCATCAATCGTGAAATCAGAAATGCAAAAGCAGGTAAAATCGCCTATATCTTACTCAAAGTAAATAGCCTGGCAGACGAGGGATTAATTTCCAAACTCTATGATGCCAGTAACGCCGGTGTAAAAATTCAACTGATCATTCGCGGTATCTGCTGCCTAGTGCCAGGAGTAAAAGGCTTTAGTGAAAACATTACTGCCATTAGCATCATCGATAAATTTCTGGAACATGCCAGGGTTTACATCTTCAGCAATAATGGCAAAAATGACATGTATTTATCGTCTGCAGATTTAATGAGCAGAAATTTTGAGCACAGGGTAGAAGTGGGCTTTCCGGTTTTAGATCCAGATGTAAAACAAGAAATTCAGGATATCATCGATCTTCAACTTCAGGATAACACCAAAGCCCGGCAAATTAATGCGTTAAGCAATAATAAATACCATAAAAACAGGTTAAGTAAAAAAATACGGGCACAGGTGGATACCTATAACTATTTAAAAACCAAGCACCAAGCATAATGTTAAGATACGCAGCTATAGATATCGGTTCTAATGCAGTGAGGTTACTCATCGCAGATATCAGCAAACAAGACGGAAAGTACAGTTATAAGAAAAATACCTTGATTCGTGTTCCGCTTCGTTTGGGCGATGATGCCTTTTTAGATAAACACATTTCTGAAAAGAAGGCTGGAGATTTGATTAAAACCATGATGGCCTTCAAAAATCTGATGGATGTTTATCACGTTTCAGAGTATCTGGCTTGTGCCACGTCCGCCATGCGGGAAGCACAAAATGGGCTGGATATTGTGAAAATGATCAAAGAAAAAGCCGAGATCAACCTGGAAATTATTGAAGGACAAAGAGAAGCAAATATTATTTATGCCAATCATATCGAAGCTGATCTTGATGAGAGCAAAACCTATCTTTACATTGATGTGGGTGGAGGTAGTACCGAGTTATCTATTTTTGTGAAAGGTTCACCGGAAGCATCCCGTTCCTTTGATATCGGCACCATTAGAATGCTGGATAATCAGGATAAAGAGGAAACCTGGGAAGAAATGAAAGAGTGGGTAAAGGAACAGACCAAGGGCCATAAACATCTTGCCGGAATCGGAACAGGTGGTAATATCAATAAACTCTTTAGAATGAGTGAGGAGAAAGACAATGCGCCGCTTTCCCTTCAAAAATTAAATGCACTTTATAATAAGCTAACCAGCTATTCGCTGAAAGAGAGAATAAATACGTTAAAGTTAAACCCTGACCGTGCAGATGTGATCATCCCGGCAAGTGAAATTTATTTAACCTTGATGAAATGGACGGGTATTAAGCAGCTTTATGTGCCTAAAGTTGGGATGGCTGATGGGATTATAAAGCTACTGATTGAGGAAAATCTGAAGGAAATTTAAGACCGTCATTTGCTTAATTATTCATAGTCTATTACCATGATGATAAGTTAATTGTCTTAAGAAAAGTATACAAATCGAGCCTGATCCAAATAGTTAAGCTCGATTTTTTTTAAATTTGTTTAGTATTTTCCTAGTTGGAATATACCCGATACCGGGTATATTTTGCCAGTACTTCAAACAGTATTTTTACTGCTATAACCCAGTAAAATACAATTATGAAGTCTAAATCAATTATGCTCCTGGTGTGCGTGATGTGCACATTGGCTATAAAAGCCCAAACTGTAGAGGTTTCTGCATCAGAACCCGACGCCAAAATTATTGTAGATGGACAAAGCCTTGGTACAGGTAGTTTGAAAATCAAAGTTCCGAAAAATTCCTGTGTCAACGTGAAAATTCATAAAGCAGGATTCTTACGTTATGAGCAAACCTACTGCAATAAAAAAGGAATGACAGAACCACCTAAAAAACAGTTTTTCGATATGAAAAAAGATGATGCTGAAGAGGCTTCTATCAAAACTGATCAGGCAAATATCGACTTTTCTATTGAAGTAAATAAGAAGCTCGACATCAATGATGTTTGGAAACGTGCCAATCAAATTGTAACCGATTATTTTGATGCGATTGAGGTTGCAGATAAAGAAACATCTTATTTACGTACCGCCTGGAGTATTCAAAGTTTTGCTCAAAATACAATCCGCACCAGGCTGATTATCAAATTATCTAAGAGTGATCCGTTAACCTATAAAGTGAAGTTGGTAAGTGAATATTCTGGTATGCCATTAACCAGTGTAAAAGCCGACGAGCAGTTTCACGATTGGGATAGGCTGCTTCGAAAATATCAGAATATAATTTCAGATTTCACCACCAGACTGGGAAACCAATAAACGCAGATCGTACTGATATTTAGTCCCAAATTTTAACAAAAAACGGAATACACGCGTTGTGTATTCCGTCATTATATTTAAATACGAGACGTATTTAAATAGTTTTATTCTTCTAATAATTTAGTCGCCGCCTCGTCAGTAAACCAGGTTAGCTTTCCCTCAATCGGATCGATTAACTGAGCAGGATACAAATCAAAATCCTTTTCCTGATCGTTAATAACATGCTTCAATGCTTCCGCTTTATTTTCGCCAAAAACAAGGAAAGCTACGTTATCCGCCTTGTTAATTAAAGGTGCAGTAAAACTAATGCGGTAGGTATTCAATTTTTCTACGAATACGGAGGCGATATCAACTTCCTGGTCTTTCACTAAAGTGGTATGCGGAAAAATTGATGCCGTATGTGCATCATCACCCATTCCTAAAAGGATCAGATCAAACGTAAGGTCTTCACCATTAAAATGCTTATCAATGGCTTTCTTATATTCAATCGCAGCCTTTTCTGGAGCCAGTGTGGTATTAATATAAAAAATATGGTCTTCTTTAATTCCAAGCGGATCAAACAAAGCTTTCTTTGCCATCAAGCCATTATAATTTTCATCGGTTGACGGAACATTTCGCTCATCACCAAAAAAGAAATAAACCTTTTCCCAGTCGATGCGATGTTCACATTCGGTAGCCAATAAATGATAAAGTGCTTTTGGAGAACTTCCGCCGGTTAGAACAAAGTTAAAACGATCATTTTCTTCGATCGACATTTCTGCGATCTTGATCACGTAATCAGCTAAATCCTGATTGAGTTCTTCCAGTGTTTTGTAAATAAGTAAGTTCATGTTTTTACGTTGTTCGTTCATCGTCTATCGTTGTTTGTTAGAGACGAATAGCGGGTTTGGATTATTCTTTATTCTTTAATGGTAAATTAAACCAATGGAAGCCATCACGGGCAATTAATGCTTCAGCTTCTTCAGGTCCCCAGCTATCAGCAGGGTAATTAGGGAAATTGATTGATTTTTTACTTTCCCAGGTGTTTAAGATCGGCATTACAAGTTCCCAGGCTGCTTCTACCTGATCTCCGCGCATAAACAAGGTCTGATCGCCCATCATCGCATCTAAAAGTAAAGTTTCGTAAGCTTCGGGTGTATCGCCATCATAAGTTCCTTTGTAATCAAACACCATATCAACCGGATTTAATACCATATCCAAACCCGGTCTTTTTGCCTGAACCTGCATACGAATGCTCATTTCTGGCTGAATGCTGATTACCAAACGGTTTTGTTGCCAGTTTTCGGTTACGCCAGAAGAAAAAATCTGATGCGGAACATCTCTAAATTGAATGGTGATTAATGATGAGGTTTGATTTAAACGCTTTCCGGTTCTCAAATAGAATGGAATTCCCTGCCATCTCCAATTATCAATATGGAATTTCACAGCGGCAAAAGTCTCGGTATTTGAATGTGAATCTACACCTTTTTCCTGGCGATATCCCGGCACTTCTTTTCCTTCAACCCAGCCTTTGCTGTATTGGCCGCGAACGGTGTGAAAACGGATATCTTCCGCAGAGAAAGGGCGCATGGCTTTTAAAACTTCCACCTTGCGGTTTCTGATCTCATCGGCATCAAAATTAATTGGCGCTTCCATTCCAATTAAACAAAGCAATTGCAATAAGTGATTCTGAATCATATCCCTTAAAGCGCCTGAACCTTCATAATATCCTCCACGATCCTGAACACCTAATTGCTCGGTTACAGAAATTTGTACGTGATCGATATAAGTCCTGTTCCAAAGTGGCTCGAACAAGGCATTGGCAAAACGAAAAGCCATCATGTTCTGTACCGTTTCTTTACCCAGATAGTGATCGATACGATAGATTTGCTTTTCTGTAAAAATGGTGCTCAACAATGCGTTTAACTCTTTAGCCGACTCTAAATCATGACCGAAAGGTTTTTCAATTACAATGCGGCTGTTATCTTCATCTTCGGTTAATTTATATTTATGTAAATATTCAGCAATAACCGGGAAGAAATTTGGTGCAACAGCCAGGTAAAAAATAATCTGTGTGGATGGTCCGTACTCTTTTTGATATTTGTCTACTGCATCCTTTAAGTTTTCGAAAGTTTTAGTCTGAGCGAAATCTGTAGGACAGTAGTGAATGGTGTTTCCGAAATTATCCCACTTATCTTTCTTAACTTTCCCTGATCTTGAAAATTCATTTACTGCATCTTCCAGCGCAGTTTTGTAACTCTCATCTGTAAATTCAGTTCTACCCGTACCAATAATGGCAAACTTTTCAGGCATGTAACCTTCAATAAATAAATTGTAGAGGGCAGGTGCTAATTTTCTTTTGTTTAAATCACCTGTACCACCGAATATTACAAATATTGTTGGACTTAATGCGGCTTTGGTTTTCATTTTATGTTTGGATCTTTTCTTTAAAAATTATGATAGTTTATTCCAGTCTGCATGGAAAACACCTTCCTGATCGATACGTTCGAAAGTATGTGCACCGAAGAAATCTCTTTGTGCCTGGATCAGGTTCGAAGGCATCCGGGCTGTAGTGATGGTATCAAAATAAGTCAGTGTTGATGCAAATGCAGGGATGCCTACGCCGGCATTGATACATGCTGAAATGGTTTTACGGGTTCCGGCCAAAGTGTCTTTAATGATGCTTTGAATTCCAGAATCGCCAAACAAATGCTCAAGGGCATTATTTTTATCGTAAGCCTGGTAGATATCTTCTAAGAACTTAGCCCTGATGATACATCCGCCACGCCAGATCTTCGCGATCTCCTGCAATTGTAAATCGTATTGATATTCTTTAGAAGCCTGAACCAGTAAGTGCATTCCCTGAGCATACGCACTAATCATTGAGAAATAAAATGCATCTTCCAGCTCATCAACAGTGATTTCAATTTTATTATCTTTTTTACCGAAAGCCTCTTCCAGTGAAACCCTTAGTTTCTTAAATTTAGACAGATCACGGTTGGAAACAGCTTCATTAATAGTTGGAACAGGCAATTGTAATTCCATGGAAACTTCTGAAGTCCACTTTCCGGTACCTTTAGAACGGGCTTCATCTTTAATCTGGTCTAAAAGATCATTTTGCGTAACGGTATCTTTAAACAAGAAAATTTCAGCTGTGATTTCTAATAAGAAAGACTGAAGTCTGCCTTCATTCCATTTCTTAAATACTTTATAGATTTCTTCGTTTGAATAACCTAAGCCGTTTTTCAGTACACCATATACTTCAGCAATCAGTTCCATAATGGCATACTCAATACCATTATGTACCATTTTCACAAAGTGACCAGATGCCCCGGGACCAATATAAGTTACACAAGGATCTGAGCCTACTTTAGCGGCAACCGCATCAAATACCTCTTTAACAACATTATAGGCTTTTTTATCACCACCAGGCATCATGCTCGGACCGAAACGTGCGCCTTCTTCACCACCAGAAATTCCCATTCCAAAAAAATGCAATCCATCTTTTTCCAATTCCTCCACCCTGCGGTTGGTATCGGTGAAATGTGAGTTTCCGCTATCAATAATAATATCGCCTTCACTTAACAACGGTTTCAACTCGGCAATAACGCTATCAACAATGGGTCCGGCAGGCACTAATAAGATTAGTGTTCTTGGTGTTTGCAAACTGCTGATAAAAGACTCGATGTTGTCAAAACCTTCCAGGTTATGCTCTTGTCCTTCCTCTTCCAGTTTTGAAATCATCTTTCGGTCTTTATCATAACCGGTTACAGAGAAACCCTTGTCTGCCATGTTTAATAATAGGTTGCGGCCCATAGTACCCAAACCTATCATCCCCAATTTGTATTTTTTTGACTCGTTATTTGACATTTTTAAATTTTTATAGTATCCAAAATTAGAACTTACAAACTAATATAGTGGATTTTGATGTTAAAAGATTGTAATAATAAATGTAACCTGTTAGTGTACAATTTACACATTAGGATTAACAGTGAAGATATTGTATTTATCAGCCAGTTTCCAAAGTTTAGCACCACCTTTTATGCCGTCTCTGTTGGTTACTAATGTGATATTATCTTCCAGTTTAAAATCAATATGCTTGGAATTGCCTCCTCCAATATATAAGGCATCATAGTTGAAAACAGTTTTATAAATTTCAATAATTTTTTTCAAACGTTTATTCCAGCGATCAGAACCAATATCTTCGAAAGCTTTATTGCCGATGTAATCATCATAATCTTCGGTTTTGTTGATAGGCAAATGAGCCAGTTCTAAATGAGGAAGAAGTTCGCCATCGAATAGGAGCGCGGTTCCAAATCCGGTTCCTACCGTGAAAACAATTTCAAATCCCTTTCCTTTAACTACGCCCAGGCCCTGCTGGTCAGCATCGTTTACCAACCTAACAGGATGATTCAAGGCATTTGCCACACGTTGGGCAAGATCTACATCAGCCCATTTATTTTTAGCAAGATTTGGCGCCGTTTTTACCACACCATTAGTCACATAACCAGGAAAGCCTATAGAAACACGATTGAACGTTTTCGGGATAGGTTTAATGAGCTCCTGAATGCCTGTTACAATGTCTTTAGGCGTTGCGCCAACAGGTGTTTTACTCTTTAAATATTCTGACAGCATATTTCCATCTTCATCTAGTAACACTGTTTTAATACTGGTACCGCCAATATCTATGGAAAGAATGTTTTTTTGCTCGCTTTTTTTTTCTGCTGCCATATTCTTGTTATTATATAAAGTGATTTCTGCAAATTAATAGAAACAAAAAACATTAAACGAATAGATTACCAACTAATTTAAAATAGTAAACTACTTAGTCTATGTAATTACTATATTATTTATATGTTTGTAGCATTGATTCAAACATAATGTATCTATCATGACCGTAAACTATCTCGCATTTGCCATTCCTGCATTTTTTATTTTTGTCTTTATAGAATACAAAGTTGCTCAGCAGAGAAAAAAAAGCGAGATTTTTAAGTATGAAAGCTCCGTAGCAAATTTCAGTGTCGGAATTGCGGAGCGGTTATTAAATTTATTTATTGCTGGAAGTTTTTATCAGGCCTATCAGTGGGTATACGATCACTATGCCTGGTTTCAAATTTCAAATAGCTGGTATGTATGGATTTTACTTTTGCTTGCTACAGATTTTGTATGGTATTGGTATCATCGGCTAGGGTATGAGATTAATTTTCTCTGGGCTGCGCATATTGTACACCATCAAAGTGAGGAGTTTAATTTTACCGCAGCAGCCCGGATTACTACGATCCAGGCGATTTTCAGAAATGTTTTCTGGTGTATCTTACCGTTAGCGGGTTTTCATCCGAATATGATAATTACGATCTTGCTGGCCCAGGGTGCTTATTCATTCTTTACGCATACGCAATTAATCGGTAAATTGGGTTGGTTGGAGCATGTGCTGATCACGCCTTCGCTTCATGGCGTGCACCATGCATCAGATGAAAAATATCTGGATAAGAATTATGGTGATGTTTTTGTATTCTGGGATAAGCTCTTTGGTACATTCCAGCGGGAAGAAGAACCGCCTAAATATGGATTAACTCATCCCATTAAAAGTTATAGCTTTTTATGGCAACACTTCCATTATTATCTGGAAATAGCAGAAGCATACAAGAGGGCAGAAGGCGCCAAAGCAAAGTGGAATGCGCTGTTTGGAAGTCCGGCATTGATGGATCAAAATATCCGTCCGATTTTGGAAGAACGTTATTTTCAGCATAAAGAACAAAAACGTGGAGAATCAAAATTCAAAACCTATTTAAATATTCAGTTAATTGTTATTGTTGCAGCATTAACCGGCACTACAATGTTTTACCAATACTTTAATGAAATTGAAAAATGGGCAGTGCTAATTTTTGTTTTACTTACCCTGATTAATATCGGTGCGTTATTGGAGCAGCGGGTTTGGATCTATTATCTGGAGGCCTTTCGTTTGATATTCCTGTTCGCTTTTTTCTTCTATTCTTTTCAAATATTTGAATGGTTTGTTTTGCCGGTCATGTTGTTTGTCGTATTTGAACAAAAATTGTCTCTAAAAACACGCTATAATAAGTATGTGTTAAGTACTTAGGCATCCAAACTACTTTCATAAGGTTTCGCTATTGAAAGATCATTAAAATGTTACTCAAGAACAATGAATCTCACTTTCTACTCGATTTTTTATTGCGTATCGTAATTATTACGATTTCTGCTCCGGTTATTATTACTATTCCAAATAATTGAGATAAGTATGAAATATCGCTTTTGGCTATCTTTATTAACTATTTATCAATCTATATTTCTTCCTGAAAAATCCTAAAATACAGCTTTCCATCAGCTACTTGCTGGAATCAGTATTGTAATTACTGTTTATTATTAATACTTTCGATTTGTTATTTAATTCTATTTATCGAAAGATATAAAAACAAAAGTAAAAGCAAACGGAATCAACTCAGATAGATTCTTATACCTTAATATTTCGTTAACATATTTTTAACGTAGGGAGGCTTACTTTGTCCGCTGATCCGGAGATAGTAAAACGAATTAGGGAACAATCACTAACCGGATATAATTAATTATGATTGAAAAATTTACTCAAAAAAATTCTTTGCGGCAACGTGCGCTACTTTTTAAGAAAAACCGCAAGAATGATGACCAAAAACATTGGAATCTTATTGGTTATTTATCGAAGAAGATGACCGTTTTTGCCACTGTTTCACTCCTCCAACTGATTTTCTTAAGCACCGCGATTGCACAGGTTAATCCGTTAAATATTACGGTAAAAGGAATGGTACTGGATGATGAAGACGGACAGATCTTAGTTGGAACGACCATAACAGATGCCAATAAAAAATTTCTCGGCGTAACGAATGAGAAAGGAAATTATGCCGTTAGTGTTGCTAAAGGTAGCACGCTGAATTTTAATATGGTGGGGTATAAAACGGTAAGCCGCTTATTTAACAGCAATGAAACAAATGCTATTATTCGGCTGGCTTCCTCAACCAGTAATTTAAACGAAGTAGTGGTTACCGCTTTAGGTATAAAAAGGGATGAAAAAGCTTTGGGTTATTCGGTTACCAGGGTGGATAGTACGGCCTTAACAAATGCAGTGGCCAGTAACTGGACAGAAGCACTTTCAGGAAAGGTAGCAGGATTAAACCTTGTCCGGAACAGCGGGCCGGCTGCTTCGAACAAAATTATTTTACGTGGTGAAAACAACCTGACCGGCGATAACGAAGCATTAATCGTGATTGATGGGGTTGTAGCCAGTAGTTCGTCCAGACGTACGGCGGCTTCTTCCGGAGGGGTTTATGGAACATCAGGAGATGTAATGCCTGCAGATTTTGGTTCCGCATTAAATGATTTAAATCCAGATGATATAGAAAGTGTTACCGTATTAAAAGGGCCGGGAGCCTCCGCGCTATATGGGCAGCGCGGTGCTAATGGTGCCATTATCATCACCACTAAATCTGGTAAAGCTAATAAGAAACTAAACATCACTTTCACCTCAAACAGTACGTGGGAGCAGGTTAATAAAAGCCCCGATGCACAAAATCAATTCGGACAAGGTCAGTTTGGTGTACCCTATTTTTCTTATGGCACATCTGATGACGGACCGAGTACCAATGGCACCAGTGCAAGCTGGGGTGCACCGCTTGGTACTGGTGCTAGTTTTTTTCAGTATGACCCTGTTACGAAAATTCGTGGTCTAACCAGAACGCCATGGGTAGCATATCAAAATCCGGTTGATGCTTTTTTTCAAACCGGATTTGAATCTTCAAATGCATTAAGCCTGGATGGTTCCTACAAAGGTGTCGGAATGAGATTCTCTGTCAGTCATGGCAATAACGAATGGATTGTTCCCAATACAGGATTAAACCGTACTTCAGTTTCTTATTCTGCGAACACCGATGCTACTAAAAAGTTTAGTGTTGCGTTCAAGGCGGCTTACAACAATAGAAACAGTGATAACTTGCCGGCAACTGGATACGGGAACCAATCTTTAATGTATTGGTTTATGTTTGCTCAACCCAACGTAAATACCGATTGGTATCGTGATTACTGGGCACCTGGAAAAGAGAATGTTCAGTTTGTAAATATTACGACTACGAATCCGGAGAGTCCTTATGCCATTTCTGAACAGTATATTAACAAACAACGCCGAAACGGAATTCTAAGCAACATTCAGGCAACTTATAAAATCACTAATAATTTAAGTTTCCTGTTAAGGGGATCGATAGATTATAATAAGGATATCAGGGAAACCCAACGCCCGTGGGATGCAGCAGGAAATAAGTTTGCACAGGGTTCTTACCGCGTTCAAGACATTAACTCATACGAAACCAACATAGATTTCCTGGTTCGGTACGATAAAAAAATCACCAAAGACTTACAGCTAAATGCCAATGTAGGCGGAAGCCAGATGCGTAACGAATACAAAAAATCTGAATTACGCGCAGACGGGTTAGTTATTCCTGGTATTTTTGAACTTACGAATAATGCAAGTCCACTGGTTTCTGTTCCGGATACGGCAAGGTTTAGGATCAACAGTTTCTACGCAGCCTTATCTTTCAGTTTCAAAAATTATCTGTTTCTTGATTTAACTGGTCGCCAGGATTGGAGCAGTACATTGGCTACGCCATTTAGAACCGACAATGTTGGTTTCTTTTATCCATCAGCCAGTACATCACTCGTTCTTTCTGATTTATTACCGCTGCCTCAGGCCATCAGCTTCTTCAAATTAAGAGCATCGATTTCTCAGGTAGGAAGCGGTGGAACAACTCCTTACCGTACGGCTTACAATTATAGTCTAGCTTCTAATGGGGTTTATCCTGATAGTGCAATGACAAATCCAAATGTCTTGCCAAACCCAAATTTAAAGCCTTTAAAAACCACCACCATAGAATTGGGTTCAGAGTTGCGGTTATTTAAAAGCCGTTTAAATTTCGATTTTGCTGCTTACTTAGGGAATACAAAAAATCAAATATTAAACAGAATTGTCGATCGCTCAACAGGTTACAATGTGGCCGTGTTCAACGTAGGCCGAGTTCAAAATAAGGGAATCGAAATTGCTGTGAATGGAACTCCAATAAAAGGTCAGAAATTCAAGTGGGAACTTACCGGAACATTTACGGCAAACCGCAACATCATTAAAGAATTAGCAGACAGTTCGGTAGTACTTAGAACCGGAGCGCTGGGCGGCGGACAAATTGTTGCCAACGTTGGTGGGAGCATGGGCGATTTGTATGGACGTGGCTATATGCGATCGCCAGATGGACAGATTATCTACGATTCGTCGACAGGTAATGCTAAAATCAGCACTTCTGATTTAATTTATTTAGGAAACACCATGCCGAAGTTTAGATTCAGTTTTGGTTCTACACTTACTTACGACAAGTTCAGCATCAACGGATTATTTGATGCCCAGCTTGGCGCAGTAGCCCATTCACTTACTTTCTCCAGAATGGCAGCCTTAGGAAAACTTAACCTTACGGTACCAGGAAGGTACAATGGTGTAGTTGGAGATGGAGTGGTTCAAAATCCAAATGGCACTTATCGGCCAAATGATGTAGTGGCCACGAATCTGGAAAGTTTTTACACCTCCCTTTATGGATCAGACCAGGCAGAGGGTAGTGTATTCAGAACAGATTATTTAAAATTCAGAGAGGCTAACATCACTTACACTTTCGGTCAAGCTTTCTTAAAAAGAATTGGCTTTACCAAGCTAACTATAGGCGCTTATGGCCGGAATTTATTCATCTGGTCGCCATGGCCGGCATTTGATCCTGAATTTGGAACACTTTCGGGCACTGATATCGTGCAGGGTTTTGAAACCGGACAGTTGCCATCTACTAGAAGTTATGGCGTTCGTTTAGTGGTGGGATTATAATATAAAGACAATGAAAACAAGAAATAAAATAACAAGTTATCTATTGATAGCGCTACTTTGTTTATCGGCTTTCTCTTGTAAAAAAGATTTTAACGAAGTTAATACAGATCCGATTGGCCGTTCTACAACCACTGCAGGCCAGTTATTGGCCCCAGCTTTGGTCAATGTGCTCTCTACAAATATGTCGAGGAACCGAAGTTTCAATAATGAGTTGATGCAGGTTACGGTAGATATCAGCGATTCTGAAGGGAAGGTTTTCCGTTACGATGTTCGCCGGAACTGGGCAGATTATACCTGGAATAACTGGTATGTTGAATTAACTAACTTACGGGATATCTACAACATCGCCAATCAGCCAGAATCGTTAAATAACTCTTATAAAGGAATTTCTTTGATTACACAAGCCTGGGTATTTCAGTTGCTGACTGATGTTTATGGGGATGTTCCATACTTCGATGCCAATAAAGGTAAAGAAGGAATTATCGAGCCTGCCTTTGATAAACAAAAGGATATTTACATAGATCTTTTAGCTAAGCTAGAAGAAGCAAATAAATTGCTGGCGGAGGGAAAAGCGATTTCTGCTTCTGCTGATCCAGTTTATCAGGGAGATATTAGCAAGTGGCGAAGGTTTGGTAACTCTTTATATTTAAGGCTATTGCTCCGTATTTCCGGTAAATCGGAAATGAGTGCACAAGTGATTGCTAAAATCAAAGAAATAGCAGATACGAATAAAGCAAATTATCCGATTATGGAGAATAATGCGCACACGGCAAAGATTTTATGGAATGGTACTAATAGCAGTACGGCTGTTTATTCCTCACCATTTATGATTGGTGTGCGCGCAGTTGACTTTAGAACGCCTGCCATTACCGACTTCTTTTTGGGTAACCTTACGGCCTGGGCAGACCCACGCGTTAATCCCCAGCTGGGAAAAAATAATGTTAACCGGTTTGGAATTGCGCCGGGACCCGACGGCTATGTTGGTGTACCTAGCGGATATGATGCCGGAAATTCAGTAAAAAAACAATCTTATTTTTATTCTGATGCTACCAATGCACCTTATACTCTACAAACAGACCGGTTTACCGGGATCATTATGAACTGTGCTGAAGTGGATTTCATATTGGCAGAGGCAGCGGCAAAAGGCTGGATTAACGGAACGGGAGAAACCTACTACCTGAAAGGAATTGCAGATGCTGTAAATTATTGGATGCCTGAACGATTCACTGGTGCCAGTGATCCGGAGGTAATCAGTTATGTAAATGCAGCAGATATTGCCTGGAGCAATGCGTTGCCTTTAGATAACCAAACCAGGAATTCGCCAAGTAAAATGCAGCTGATCCAGATTCAGAAATACTATGCATTATTTTTAGTCGATTTTCAACAGTGGTTAGAGTATCGCCGAACAAAACATCCTTTTTTACAGACTGGAACTGGCTTTGCCAATGGCGGTCAGATGCCTGCGAGACTCAATTATCCATTGGTTACACAATCTACAAACCCAACGGCTTACCGCAATGCAGTTGCCGCTCAAGGTGCGGATGATATTAATACACTTGTCTGGTGGCAAAAACCTTAACCGAGAATTATGAAACAGATAATATTATACATAACTGCAATTTTTATTTTCGGCAGTACCTTATGGAGCTGCAAGCGTGACAGCGATTTAGTGCTGGTAAACCCGAGCCCGTTTATTGCGAATTTCGACTTACGCAAACTTTATAAAAATGCAGAAGTTCAATTAAATACTTCCAACCTTGCTGGCGCGAACAGCATCAGAGGCGTGGTTATTTCTGATCAGGGAAATGGAAATGTTCCTGCCGGATTATTGATCTTGCAAAATAGCAGAATTACAGGAAGCGGTATTGATTCTTTAAGAGGCATCGCACTTAACATTGGGGCAGAAGCTGGTAAATATCTGCCTGGAGATTCCGTTCATATCAAGATAGAGGGAAGCACGTTAAAGCGTGAAAACGGTATTCTTCAACTCACCGGGGTAAATTCAAGCGAGGTAAAAAAGATCGCTTCGAACAGGAGTGTTAGGGTAAGAGCTGTCAACGCAGGAACACTCAGCAGTTCTCCCGATTTTTATGAAAGTACATTAGTTACCGTTAGCAAGGGAGTGGTAGAACCGGAACCTGCAACTGGCGAGGTTTTCGTGGGTGATAAAATAATCAATGATGGCTTCGGTAAGGTGGCGGTGCATACCGAAGCAAATGCTTCATTAGCTAAAGCCGCACTGGTTCCATTTGCTGATTTTACCGGAATCGCATTTAATACTTCAAATAATGCAATTCAGGTTTGGCCGAGATACCTGGATGACGTTTATGAACTTGACATCATCAAAGTTTCGCCTTTAGTGATTACCGGTTACCTGATTGACCCAACAAGTTCTGATGCCAATTATGAATACATGCAGTTTAAAGCGACGAAGGATATCAATTTTGCAGTTACACCGATGGCAATTGTAACCACAAATAATGCAGGAATTACAGCAGCACCAGTTCTGGGCTGGGCAATGGGCGGTGTAAGAACATATAAGTTTAATATCACGTCCGGAACGGTTAAGAAAGGACAATTCTGTTATGTAGGTGGCAATAAAAATATCTGGGGTGCCGGCTCCACAAATATCAGCGGTGCTGTGTGGATTAAGAGCATGCAGTATGCCACAGTGAATGGTGACGGTTTTGGAACAGCAACAACCAACTTGTTGGCTAACAGTGGAAACGTAGCTGGCATTGCAGTGTTCGATGGCATAAATGTAACCGCTACCTCAACCCCTTTAGATGTGGTGATGTTTGGCGGAGGCGGAAGCATTTACAGCGCTGGTCCGCCAGAAGTGGGCTATCGCATTACCAATACCGATAAATACAGTGTAATTCAAAATAGAAAACGGGTGAGTTTCTATGGAGCCGGCACCAATACGAATAAGTTTGCCTTTCCTGCAGCCACTAACTTCACTGTTCTTGGCGGTATTTACGACGCAACAACTGGCCTATGGAGTACAGGAAGAGTAGCCAGAGGTATTGAACTGAAAGCAAATTCACAGCTTTCCGAAATCGAACAAGCAACAGGCTTCACAACCCTGGTAAATTAATTAACCGATCAAGCCATCCCTGAATAGATGGCTTGATTCAATTGTTTCAACATTCAAAATTTATGAATAGAAGATCTTTTATCCAAAAAACCAGTTTATTAACTACAACACTATTCGTTAGCCTAAAATCTTTTCCTTCCGCTTTATTTGCAGTTGACGGTGTGGTTAGCGGATCAGTTACCAGCAAAGGTAAAGCGGTGGCTGGCGCAGTAATTTCGGATGGTTATCAGGTGGTACAAACTGATAAAACAGGCCATTATGAAATTAAGTTGCACGATCTTGCCCGTTTTGTTTGGATTAGTACACCTTCAGGTTATGAGTTTAAAACAGAAAGCAGCATCTCCAGACACTATTATAAACCAGATACCGCAGGAAAATTAAACTTTGATCTTCAGCCTTTAAAACAAAACGATCACAAGCATAACTTCATTATTTGGGCAGATCCACAGGTGAAAAACAAAAGTGATGTACAACAGATGATGGAAACTTCTGTACCTGATACCAGGAAAACGGTAGAGGGAATGGGAAAAACATTGGTGCATGGCATAGGCGTTGGAGATTTGGTTTGGGATAACTTCGATCTGTTTCCAGCATATGATGAAGCTATTGCAAAAATCGGCATTCCTTTCTTTCAGGCGCTCGGTAACCACGATCAGGATTACAGACAAGGTGGCGACGATACATCTGACCGGACTTTCCAGGCGCATTACGGCCCTACCTATTATTCTTTCAACAGGGGTAAGGCACATTATGTAGTGTTAGACGATGTCCGCTATCTGGGAACAGAGCGGAATTACGATGGTTATATTACACCAACGCAACTGGATTGGCTGGCAAAAGATTTGCAGTTTGTAAAGAAAGATTCCCTTTTGATTATATGTCTGCATATTCCGGTGCATAATTCAGTAAAAAACAATGAAGATTTTTACGCAGTAATTAAAGATTTCAAGAATGTCCATATTATGTCTGGCCACACACACTTCAATAAAAATGTAATCAAAGATGGTGTGTATGAACATAATCATGGAACGGTTTGTGGTGGCTGGTGGACTGGTCCGATTTGCGAAGACGGAACGCCACGCGGATATGGCGTGTACGAAGTAGACGGAACAAACCTGAAATGGTATTATAAATCAACTGGCAGAGACAGAAAAGATCAATTATCGGTTTATGTGGAGACCTTAACAAATCAGAAAAGGGTAATCGCCAATGTCTGGAACTATGACCCTGAATGGAAGGTTGAATATTTCTTAGACGGCAAAGCAATGGGAACACTTGCACAACAAGATGGCTTTGATCCATTAGCCGTTAAATTATACAAAGGTGATAAGTTGCCAAATCCACGACCTTTCGTAGAAGCAAGATCAACAGATCACCTGTTTATGGCACATTTTGAGCCTGCTGTTAAAAAGGTAAAGGTAGTGGCAACAGATCGTTTTGGTGAAAAATTTATCACAGAGGTAGACGCTTAAGTTTATTAACTAATCAACTATAAAACAGCTTCTTATAATCTTACAAAATGAAATTGAATTTATCAGCAATATTAATAACTACCGTTTCTTTGGTGGCTCTTCATTCTTATGGACAAAAGAAGATCAATTTTCCGGCATTCAGCGCAGAAGCTCATCGGGGCGGGAGGGGTTTAGTACCTGAAAATACCATCATGGCGATGGCCAATACCTTAAAAATCAAAGGAATTACTACATTAGAAATGGATACCCACATCACAAAAGATGGGCAAGTGGTGGTTACTCATGATGATTATTTGAGCCCTGCATTTATGCTTACGCCTGATGGAAAAGAGATCCCGGAAGCTGATGCAAAACGATATCCGGTATTTGGGATGGATTATGCAGAACTGAAGCAATTTGATCTTGGAACAAAATATTATGCTGCATTTCCAACACAGCGAAAGGTAAAAAGTTACATTCCTTTGTTGGCAAATCTGATTGACTCTGTTCAGCAAGATATGAAGAAGAATAAACGCCAGCAGGTTTTTTATAACATTGAAACGAAGTGCAGTCCGCAGGGAGATGGCGTAACCAATCCAACACCTGAGGTTTTTGTTAAACTGTTGGTGGAGGTAATTGAAAAGAAAAAGATTTTACCCTTCGTAGTGATTCAGTCATTCGATAAACGCACTATTCAACTGATCAATAAGAACTATCCTGGGATAAAAACGTCGTTCTTAGTGGCGAACAAGAAAAGTTACGAGGAAAATATTGCAGATCTGGGTTATAAGCCATTTATTTTGAGCCCGGTTTGGCAAATGGTGAATACGGAACTGGTAAGTAAGGCACATGCAGATGGCGTAAAAGTTATTCCCTGGACTGCCAATAAACTGGAAGACATTCAAAAACTAAAAGCTTTAAAGGTGGACGGAATAATTTCTGACTATCCTGATATTTTAGTTCAGGCAAAATAATTATGTTTGGAGAATATAATTGAATCAACTCATGAAAATAACTTCTTTCTATAAATGTTTAACCGCACTTAGTTTTTTACTGATTTCCATTACTACTGTAAACGCACAAACAGTACAGTGGGATAGTACTTACCGGCCAGGTAAATATGTAGAGTTGGTAAAGAAGTTTAAAGATGATCCAAAATCGAAAAAGGATATTGTGTTTCTTGGAAACAGTATCACCGCTGGAACAGACTGGTCTAAACTTTTAGATTTACCACAGGCTAAAAACCGTGGTATCTCTGGCGACATCACTTTTGGTGTTTTAGATAGGCTTCAAGATGTGATTGACGGAAAACCATCAAAGATTTTCATTCTCATCGGGATTAACGATATTTCCAGAAATATTCCAGACAGTATCATTTTGAGAAATTATAAACAAATGATTGCCCGAATTAGAAAAGGATCTAAGAAGACTCAAATCTATTTCAATACATTATTGCCTGTAAACAGTGCTTTCGAAAAATTCAAAAACCATTATGGCAAAGATGAACATATCCTTTATTTAAATGAGGAGATCAGAAAATTCAGCACTAAGCATGTCACGGTGGTTGATCTTTATCCGGTTTTCACAGATCAGGATAAGCACTTACGCGCTGAATTGACGAAAGATGGTTTACATCTTATTCCTGCCGGATATGAGGTTTGGTCAACTTTTCTGAAGAAAAGCGGCTATTTAAACTGAAAATAGTTTCTGCTGTGAATTAAGATCTAATAAAAAATGCCCCGAATCGGGGCATTTTTATTATCGAATATTGTGGTTAAAATCTAGCCTTTTGCTGGAGGAGTAGGTGCTTCCGGCCCTTTACCTTTTCTATCGCCATGACGCAAGCCTCTATGCATTCTGTTACCTTTTTCTCTGGCTTCAGCACGAAAAGCTTCCATTTTTGTTTTTTGCTCTGCCGTTAATATACCGTCTATTTTTGCTTTCTGTTTGTCAAGCACTGCTTTACGCTCCTCCATTTTTCCCTTCCTTGCACCTTCTTCGGCTTTTCTCCAGGTTTCTATGTTTTTAGCGTTGTCCAGTTCAACTGCATAAATCTTCTTTTTCTGATCTGCAGTTAAGTTTAACTCTTTCTCTAACCTCGAAGTTGCTTTTTCTGCACGCTGTTCTGCCGTTAATTTAGGCATTTGCTTTCTTGGTCTTCTGGTACTGTCTTGTGCAAACGCAGCGGTAAAACCCATTACAGCTATTGCGATTGTTAGAATTGCTTTTTTCATTTCGTATTATTTATGTGTTTGTATAATAGAGATGAAAAGGTCAAAACAGTTTAATCTGGCATAAGTTAAAAAGTGTTAATTTTTGTTAAGCTGCGAAATTGACTTTTGCATCTGCGCCATCATTTGAGTTAAGGTTTCCATTGTTGGATCTGGTGCAGGTTCTGGTAAAGACGTAGAGATGTAAGCTTTCGCACGCCAAATTTCTAAAATATCATCGGCAGCAATGGTATATGGATCGTATACCTTGTTATCCGATACTAGCTTTAAATCTTTATTTTCTTTGAAGCGATTTCCGGCACGTTTGTAAACCACACCTTCATTTTTGCTGATCACAATATAGGTTTCTCCGGTTTTCACTTCATTCCAGTTATCTAAATACTCTCCGATAATCACGCTTCCAGGCTGAACCGGCAACATACTATCACCCATAATTTCGAAAGCCCTGAAAGTTCCCTGACGAAGGGCAGCCAATGGCAGTTGAAATTTCGGCAGATCACTGATGTACTGTGGATCTGAGAAACCATTCAAATAACCTGCACTTGCCTTAACCGGTACCAGTTCAATATTTTCGCGATCGTTCTGATCAACCGAAATACTTAATACCCTTAGGTTAGAACCCGAGCTTTTAGGTTTAGGTTTCCAGCTGTCGCTTATCTTCTCATTGATGAATTCATCAATAGTTAACTCGAAATATTCTGCTATTCTTTTTAGCAAATCATATTTAGGTTCGGCTCTGTCTTCTTCATAAGCACCAATAAGCGATCTCTTAATTTCCATGATATCAGCGAAATTTTGCTGTGTATGGCCTTTTTTCTTTCTGAGATACTTTAAATTATTTGAAATATTCGACATAAAAATAAAGTTTAAAATAAATTTGGAATTACTAAAATAGTTAGTAATTTTATGCTCATAAAGTTAGTAATATTATTTTGATTTGCAAGAAGGCATACTAAATAGTTTAGTTTAATTAAAAATTTAAAAATCATGAAAAAGTTTGTTTACATCGTTACCGACAGAAATCGCACAAGCATGCATGTGGGCATGAGTTCTGATTTAATTAAAACATTAGATTTCTATAAGCAAATGCCAAATTTGTTTTTTGATAATGGGCAACAATTAACACGTTTAGTATACTTCGAAGAATTTAAAAGTGAAGCCCAGGCACTGGCCCGTTTTAAAGTCATCAGCAGGTTTACCAGAATGCAGAAAGAGCGTTTAGTTCGCTCTTGCAATCCAGATTGGATTGACCTTACTATTGGGTTAGATTTCGAAAATATCTTATTGCATAGAAATATCACCAACCAGATTAACCTGGCCTTTACCAGCTTGTCGTAGCTATTTCATCTCTACTATAAGTGGTTGTTCTGTGCCTATAAAAAAAAGCAATTAAGGATGTTTTAATTGCTTCAATGAGTTGGTGAGTTGGTCTATTTTAATTTTTTATTTTCTTTAAAAAGGTGTTTTCTAAATCCTGAAGATTATTAAAAAACTTATTTTTATCCATAAAAATTTGTGGGCGATAAGGATCTCCAGGTTTCCGCTTATTATGAAGATCAAATTGGCTGGCATGAGATGTAACCCAAAGATCGAAATCGAGCTTTTTCATAGCTTTAAAAGTTTCCGAATACTCTTTTTGAATATTCGGGTAAGCTACTATCTCAGAAAAATTTCTATCTACAATGATAGAAGGCATATTGGCAATTAAAACTTTATAAGCAGTAGTTTCATCTTTTGTATTAAATATGAAACTACAAGATCCTTTGGTATGGCCCGGATGATGAAGCATGGTTAAGGTTGTATTCCCTAATTTCACCTGGCCGTTATTTTTTAAAAGGACATCTGGCTGTACTGGCTTAAAGGTTATGCCATACTTTCCAAGCTCATAATCTGATTTTGCACCGGTTCTCAGCGCTTCCGCGTCTTGCGCATCTACGTAAAGTTTTGCCCCCGTTTCTCTTTTAATGTCTGCCATTGCGCCCATATGATCGAAATGTGCCTGCGTTAAAAGCAATATCTTGATTGATTTATAATCGAAGCCTAATGTTTTGATATTTTCTTTAATAATAGGAAGTGAATTAGCTAATCCGGTATTAATTAGAATGCTCCCTTTATCCGTTACAATCAGGTACGATGCTAAATCATAAGTTCCTACATAGTAAAGATTGCCAGCAATTCTGAAAGGTTCTGTTTTTTCAGACCATTCTTTTGGATTGTTTGCCGGTTCGGTCACCTGCGCAAAAGCTAATGCCCGGATTGAAAATAAAATGATCAATAAAATTTTTTTCATCATACAAAAAACTACTCCTATTTTAAAATGAATGCATCGCCTAATAAGCTGACAGAATTACCAACCTGGTGCAAAAGTTAAACCGAATACGCCACCTTTAACATCTTTCCGTTGAAAAGGAATTGCATAATAAGGCTCCAATACAAAATAACCGAAAATATTAACACGCAATGAAATGCCAACGCTCATAACCGGCACACGTTCAGTTGTCGATTGGAATGTGACTTGTTTACCCTGGGTGTCTAAAACAGGATTACCCGAATTATCTCTTAAAATTTCCGTGGTGTAAGTCGGCTCACTTTTAAACTTTACCTGCGTATCGTTTGTCCATGCCAACCCGGCATCAAAAAATAAATTCAAATCACTGAACAAGAATTTTGAGGGTATGGCTGCTAACTTTTTAGGTCCGGTAAACGGCAATCTTAATTCGAAATTAAAAACGGCAATCTTGCTTCCTGTCAGTTGGTTAATATCGAAAGACTCTGAAGACTGCGCAGAAGTTGTTTTATAGATTGAATTTGATTCATAACCCCGAACCAGATAAGGATAACCAACATACATCGGATAAAGGCGGTCAGCATCGTCGCCAATTCTCATCGTATTATAGGTTCTTGCGGCAATGGTAACAGGCTTCAATCTCAAATACTTTCTTAAATCTGCAGTAAAACCCGAAAAGTTATAGGTGCCAAAATATTTCTCTGCACTTACACGGTATCTGAAGCCATCCAAAGGACCAGTTAATCCGAAAATGGAGTTATCTCCAACAAAACCTGCATTCAATTGATAAAGCGTAAATGAATTAAACGGAACCCCGTAATCCTGTGTAGCAACTTCATTGGAAATTCGTTTCCGATCTGAACCAATAAAATTCCCGGCTGAATTATAGTAGTTACTGTAGCGATCTACTCTATAGCTATAGCGGGAGAAGGCACCACCTAACTCAAAACGATGGATCTTACTGAATGGATAGGCGCCAAACAATTGCACCTGATCTTCAAAAGTTCTGATGATATCTGTGTTTTGGGATAGAGCATCAACGGTTGTATTGTTATCAGCCGGAAGTTTTTCAAAGCTCGTTGAATTAAAACCTGATACATACGGAATGTGGGAAACTGCAGCTCCCCAGTTGATCCTGCTTTTTTGATTGATGTAACCAACTAAACCTCCCGCATCGTAAATTTCTCCGTTTACAGAGATGTTAGCTATTATCTGATTGGTGCCTAAAATATCGCTAAACATCCCCACAATACCACCGGATACACCCGTGCCGAAACGGCTCGAAGATACCCCGACTCCGCTATTAGCCAGATAATCTAATCTGAACTTCGGCTTATAAGCTACTGTTTTCAAAGAATCGGCAACTACTTTTTCAAACCGATCAAAATTGTTTAAGTTAGAATTGACAATGTTTACACCAATATTTTCCATAGGAGGGAGGATCGCCGCATCAAAGTTTTCCTCTTTGTTTCCTATTCTTGTTGGCTTGAAACTGCTTAGTTTCGCATTATATAAGGTATAACGTTGGTAACGGTAATAACTGTAAACAATATCATCAGTGGTGGAAACAGAAATTGCAGGAGAAAATTCAGTAATGCCGCTGATCCCTGTAAAATAATCAGTTAATTGGTCTACCGTATTATCTTCAAAGTTATACTTGTAGAGATTTCGAAATCCATCTCTATTCGATAGGAAGTAAATATTCTGACTATTGCCGGAAAACTGTGCATTAAGATTATTGGCTCCGGGAAACACATTCAAATTGCTCACTGCATTTTTCTCAATATCATAAATAGCCAGGTTGATCGGATTTACCACATTAATGTTATTTCCTTGAATAGCCGCTCTGTCTGAAGAGAAAACAATCTTCTTTCCATCAGGTGAATAATTAGGCGCATAATCTGAATACACATCATTAGTGATCTGAGTAACTTTCTTTGCATCCAGGCTATAAGAAAAAATATCACTTTGTCCTTCTACCATTCCAGAAAATGCAATGTCTTTTCCGTTCGGCGACCACGTTAAGTTCCCAAATTGCTGTACCTGATCCATTGCGGTTTGAGATACAGTTGTTCCGTTTGCTACATTGATGATCATCATCTGGTTCCGCCCATGACTAAAAATACTGAAAGCAAACTGTTTGCTATCCGGCGACCATGCCCCGGCGGATTCAATAAAGTTGAAATCATCAATGTGGCCATTGCTAATCTGGCTACTTAGTTTCCGAATGATTCTGCCCGTCTTGGCGTCAGCCAGGAAGAGATCAATACCAAATAAATCTTTTTCGGACATAAACGCCAGGTATTTTCCATCCGGACTTAAAGCAGGGGCGACGTTCATATTTCCTGCATTTTTATTATCAATAATTTTGGTACCAGTAATCTTGATCTGAGAACTATCTGCCTTCAACATCGGCTTATAATGTGCATCAATGGCATTTTTCCATAAGCCAGAAAGCGTCTTATCATCGTATCCGAAAGTGTACCTGATGGCATTTTCGTAACCATATTTTGCGGTATTCTTAAATAAAGGAACAATGGTCGTGTCTCCATATTGAGAGCCTATATAAGTCCAGAATGCCTGTCCGTAACGGTAAGGGAAGTATTTATTTGAATTGGTTAAGTCTTTTAGTGAGGGTATATCACGGTTTAGCATGGCATCTCGCATCCACATGGAAGTAAAAGCATCCTTTTTACCGATTGAAAGATACTCTGCCATTCCCTCTACCATCCACAATGGTGTCTGACCAACATTTTCCATACTGATGGAATCTTTCTCCAATAAGGTATGGTATTGAAAAGCATGAACCAACTCATGGCCGAGTACATGCCTGGTTTGACTGTTCAACTCCATCACTGGCATAATCACACGGTTTTTCAACGCTTCGGTTACACCGCCGGTGCCTATTCCTATCTCACCCTGAAGCGCAGTAGTTTGCTGGAAATCAGGATGATTGTTATATAAAATAATCGGATTTTTCTTTAAAAAAGTATCTCTAAAAACTTCCTGATGCATCTTATACCAGGTTTCTGCTTCCTGAGAAAACTTCTTTAATAATGCTTCATTTTTAATATAGTAGTAGATTTCAAAATGTGGTGTTTGTAACACTTTGAAATCGAGTTTCTTATACCTTACCTTATTTTGTCCGAAATATTGCGCCTGAGCTGAAAATGAAATAACAAATAGAATCAATAGCGGAAGGTACCTCCTAATTAAAGTAGAGCCTTTTTTCATATGTTTGGTTTAAAGTATTATGTCGTAAAATCTAAAATATCAAACGAAAATCGAAGCAAAACTAATAATTGTTTCAAGCAATTTTAAAGATTTAACATTTCAAAATTGCTCAAAACAATCCCTAATCCATTCCTCTCCGGAGATGATTAGTTATTTTCATTATTTTTCTTTTCTCTTTCTTCCTGACGCTGCTTTCTGCGTAACTCCCGTTCTTCTTTCCGCGTTAACGGCACAGCGGGTGCAGGTTGGTTCTGAACCGGATCTTGTTTCTTTTCTTCCTTCTTTACCTCTTGTTCATCTGGCGTTACCGGATTAGCCGGATCCACGGTTTCAGGCACATCAAATTGTGTAGAATCTACAGCAGTTGTATCTACCGAAGTGGTATCTCTTACGTATTGCGGACTTGGACAGTTGTAGCTTCTTGTGATTTCTACAGTAGCTTTTGGAAAAGGTCCGTAAGAATAACCTGTAGATGGATCCAGATAAACCTTCTCCATAAATTTAGCAAAGATAGGGAGGGCCGTTCTGGAGCCTTCCCCTTGTTCGCCGTTTTTAAAGTGTGCTGTTCTTTCATCACAACCTACCCAAACCCCGGTTACGAGGTCTTTGGTTAATCCCATGTACCAGGCATCAACATAATCTGATGAAGTTCCGGTTTTACCCCCAATCTGGTTATTCTTTTTAAATAAATTCGGCCATTCCCACAAAGCCTGAGAAGTTCCTCTCGGCTCTTCCATACCACCACGGAACATGTAAGTCATTAACCAGGCAATTTCCTCGGTTAATACACGCTTTGTTTTTGGTTTAAATTCATCAATAATATTATTATCCTGATCAGTAATTTTTTCGACTAAAATCGGATCTGTTTTAATGCCTTTATTCATGAAGGTACTGTAAGCCTTTACCATTTCATAAACGGTTACATCATTCGATCCTAAACTTACTGATGGGACAGATTCCAAATGGCTGTCTATTCCGCATTCATGAGCATATTTAACTACATTATCCCAACCTACCTTCTCTGTAACCTGTGCGGTAATGGTATTAACAGATCTTGCCATTGCCCAGCGTAAGCTCATTTCCTGATAGGTAATATTATAATCAGCATTTTTAGGCTCCCAATACTTGGTTTCACCTTTATCCTGATACTTAATCCTGACTGGTTTGTCCGTAAATTTATCGCAAGGACTCATCCCTTGTTCCAGGGCAGTTAAGTATGCAAAAGGTTTGAAAGTTGATCCTGCCTGGCGTTTTGACTGATTGACGTGATCATATTTAAAAAACTTATGATCAATTCCACCCACCCAAACTTTTATCTTTCCACTTGCTGGCTCCATGGTCATCATTCCGGTATTCATGATCTTACCGTAATAACGAATAGAATCAAGCGTCGAAAACGAAGTATCGCGATCACCTTTGTAAGTGAAAATCTTCATCTTTTTCTTTTTATTGAAATAAGCTTCGACGGAATCAGGCTGATTCGGAAATTTCTTCGTCAACATCGTGTAAACCGGTAAATTCTTCATCGCCCGCTCCGGATAATTTACCTTGTTCTTTTCGGAATCATACCATGGATCTTCATTTCCCCAAACGCTGTAAAATCTACGTTGTAGGGTCTTCATTTGCTCAGCTACCGCTTCTTCGGCATACTTTTGAAGTTTTGAATCGATAGTGGTGTAAATTTTTAACCCATCTTCATACAGATCGTAGCCATTATCTAAACACCATTTTTCTAGGTATTTCGCTACAGCAGCCCTTAAATACGAATCACCGTCGCTTCCATCTTCCAGCTCACCTTCTTTAAGCTTAATTGGTTCTTTGGAAAGGGCAGCTAAGCTATCTTTACTTAAGTATTTGTATTTATTCATTTGCCTTAACACTACATTTCTCCTTTCGAGTGCCCGTTCCGGGTTTTTAGTAGGGTTGTACATGGTGGTACCTTTCAGCATCCCCACCAGCATTGCAGCATCTGTTACGCTTAGTGCATTTGCATCCTTATCAAAATAAATTCTACTGGCAGTTTTAATTCCATATGCATTATTACCGAAAGAAACGGTATTTAAATACATGGTAATGATATCATTTTTTGAATAATGTGACTCGAGCTTAACGGCTGTTAACCATTCCTTTAACTTAAATATTACAGTTCTGATCACCGGAATTTTTGCCAAAAGGCCCTGAGATTTATTATACCGGGTTCGATATAAGTTTTTAGCCAGCTGCTGGGTAATGGTACTTGCGCCACCTTTTTCACCTAAGCCAATTACGGCACGGCCAACAGCTTGTGCATCAACCCCCCAGTGCTTGTAGAAGCGAACATCTTCCGTAGCTACTAATGCATTAATTACACTCGGAGAAATTTCTTCAAAATTTACTGGCGTTCTATTCTCCTTAAAATATCGTCCAATCAGTTTACCATCTGAAGTATATAGTTCAGATCCTACGCGGAGGGTAGGCATTTTAATGTCGTGCGTGCTGGGAGAATAACCAAAGAGCCAGAGAAAATTAAGCTGAAGTGCGGAAAAGAAAATTATTATGAAGAAGAAAAATATTGCAGAATAACGTAAGTACTTGTTTTTTATCTCTTTAAACATATTGGCTAAGGTGAACTTTTGGTAAATGCTGAAGCGTTAAATATAAAAAACTCTATATGCAAATTAACGTTTTTAATTTACTTATTTTTTAGTTCTATATTTAAAATATTGATACACTGAATTAACTAAAACCAAGCATAAGTATGAAGAACGAATTTAAAGCGCTAATTGTACAAGGCGATAAAAAATTTTCTTTGAAAAACTTTGAGACTGACTTTACTGGCAGCTATAATAAAGAGAAGGCAAAGGACGAATTGATTAAGACAAAAATAGAGATTAGCCACTTGCAGGAAAAACTATATGCTGCAGGTAAACATTCCATTTTAATCATTTTTCAGGCCATGGATGCCGCAGGAAAAGATAGCGCAATAGCACATGTAATGAGTGGATTAAACCCTCAGGGATGCCAGGTTTTTAGTTTTAAAGTACCTACAGTGAAAGAATACGAGCACGATTTTCTATGGCGCCATTACCTGGCACTACCAGAAAGGGGAAGGATCGGGATCCACAACCGATCTCACTATGAAAATGTATTGGCTTGTAAAGTGCATCCCGAATATATATTGAATGAAAATATCCCGGGTATTCACGATGTGAAAAAGGTGAACAAGAATTTTTGGAAACAACGCTATGAAAGTATTCGTAATTTTGAATCACATTTGAGTGCCAATGGAACCGTGATTCTAAAATTCTTCCTGAATGTAGGCCGGGATGAGCAAAAACAACGTTTTCTGGAAAGAATTGAAGACCCGACAAAAAACTGGAAATTCTCTTCCGGGGATATTAAAGAAAGGGCACACTGGGACAAATATATGAACGCTTATCAAGATGCGATCAACGAAACCAGTACAGAAGTTTCGCCGTGGCATGTTATTCCCGCAGATAAAAAATGGTTCGCCCGTTTAGCCATCAGCGAGATAATTCTGGAGCGTCTTAAACAACTTAATCTTGATTTTCCTGTAGTAACTGATGAAGAAAAAGCAAAGCTGGAAGAAACCAAGACAATATTAATGGCCGAATAAGACAAATATTTCACGAATAGCTTTATTTTACTACTTTTGCAGCGCTTTTGGTTTCCGGTGCACTTTGTGCCAGAATTAAAAGGGAATGCAGTGTAATTCTGCAACTGTCCCGCAGCTGTAAGCTCCGTAACGATTTTTGAATCTATGCCACTGTTAATCTCAATTAATGGGAAGGCTCAAAAACCGGGAGTAAGTCAGAAGACCTGCCATAAGTATATAATTTCATAGCTTTCGGGGATTGAAGCTAGGATTGGAGTACTTAACGGTTTCGTATTTTCATTTCCTTTTCTATCTGTTGGCTGTGGGCAAAACTCACAATCAAATGAACAAAAAACAACTAATTTTTGCAGCAGGCATCGGCCTGGTGCAGTTCGGTATTAGCCAAGCTAATGCCCAAGATTCCTTGAGACTTAAAGATGTAGTTATTTCAGCTACCAAAAACGATCAAAAGCAATCGCAAACAGGTAAAGTAGTGAGCATCATCAGCCGCGAAACTTTAGATCGCAGCAATGGTAAATCATTACCAGAATTAATTAGCGAGCAGGCCGGCATTATCGTGGCAGGTTCAACCAGTAATCCCGGGTTAAACAAATCCATTTTTTTTAGAGGCGCTGGCAGTGCTTATGCCGTAGTATTGATTGATGGAATCGTTCAAAATGACCCATCAGGAAATGGCGGGGCGTTTGACTTACGTTTGTTCTCAATCGATCAAATTGACCATATCGAAATTTTAAGAGGTGGACAGTCGACCATTTACGGTTCTGATGCCATTGCAGGAGTCATCAACATTGTAACTAAAAAAGGTGGTGCTAAAGGAAACACCATTTCCGGCGTAGCCAGTGCAGGTAGTTATGAGACTTATAAAGGAACAATCGGCTTAAATGGCGCTGTTGATGGATTTACCTATAATGTAAATTACACTCACCAAAAAAGTGATGGAATTTCTGAAGCAGCTAATCCGGCAGGAAATAATACCGAATTTGATAAAGACGGATATAAAACAGACGGGGTAAATGCAATTTTCGGCATTCAGTTAGATAAACGTTTTTCCATTAATCCATTTGTACGTTATTACCGTGGAAATTACAAGATCGACGAAGGTGCTTTCGCTGATGGTTTACCAGCAAACAACACTACATTAAAAAACTTCAGCGGTGGTTTAAATAGTAAATACGATTTTGGTTCTGGTAAAATAAACCTCAATTATAGTTATCAAAATACTTCAAATAATACTTCGAGTAGTTTTGATGGTTTTCCTTATAACAGTATAGGCTCAGGAAGCATCAGCTTGATCGACTTATTTTACAATCAAAAATTAGGTAATAAGTTAGATCTGTTAGCTGGAATTGAAAACCGCGAAATGCGTTTAAGCTCTGGCGCTAATCGTCCGGAAACAAATATCTTTGCAGCATATGGCTCATTATTCCTTCATGACTTAAGTGTTTTCAACCTTGAAGTTGGCGGCCGTTACAACAAACATGAACAATATGGAGAGAACTATACTTACACCATAACCCCAAGTATTAACATCATTAAAGAAGTTAAATTATTTGGAACGGTTTCCACCGCTTTTAAAATTCCGACACTGAATATGTTATTCGGGCAATTTGGAGCCAATTTGAATCTGAAACCAGAGAAATCTCAGAACTATGAAGCTGGTGCAAATTTCAGTTTTGCTGAAAACAGGTTCTCCTTACGCGTTGCAGGTTTCAAAAGAGATTTAACTGATGCGATTATTTACGATTTTGCAACCGGATATATCAATCAGGAAAGTCAAAAAGTTAAAGGTTTTGAAATTGAACCGGCAGTTAAGATCTGGAAACTAGACATTAATGGTTATTATTCTTACGTAGAAGGAAATGAATACAATAGTGTAAATAATAAAGTAGAAGATTTTCTTTTCAGAAGGCCTAAGCATTCTTTTGGCGTAACTGCTGGCATCCAGGCAACAGCTAACTTGTATGTAAATGCAAATTATCGCTATTTCGGAACACGCACTGATGGTAACTTTAATACTTATGCAATTGAAAACTTACCAGGCTATAAATTGCTGAGCGCTTATGCAGAATATGCATTAGCGAAGAGAAGAGTAAAAATCTTCTTCGATGCGAAAAATATCTTAAATGAAAAATATAGCGAAATTATCGGTTATAACACTTTAGGTTTCAACTTTAATACAGGTGTAACTTTTAATATCCGATAAGAAAATATAACTTTACAGCATAAAATTTGTCAGAAAAGCATGTCTAATCTAAAATTCAATCCACGCAACATTATCTTGTTATTGATGATCTTGGTCATTACGGCTTTGCGCTTGCTCATTACCTTTAATTCTGATGCGCTTCAATTTGCAAACTTCTCCTCAATAGGAGCCGTTGCATTATTTGGTGGCGCTTACTTTAAAGATAACATAAAAGCATTTGCTTTCCCATTGCTCAGCTTGTTTTTAAGTGATTTCATCTTGGCTAATACTATTTTTAAAGAATTTAGCAATGGCTTTCTTTACGAAGGCTGGTACTGGACATATATTGCTTTTGCTCTAATGGTAGTTGTCGGCCGGATTTTATCAAATAAAATTAACGCAGTAAGCCTTTTAGGTTCTACACTGGCAATTGTTTTTATTCACTGGATTGTAACAGATTTTGGTGTTTGGTTTAAAAATCCGTCATATACACAAGATTTACCTGGTTTCTGGTTATGTCTGGCACGTGCCATTCCTTTTGAAATCAGATTTTTAGAAGGAACACTGATTTACGGCGTTATTCTTTTCGGCGCTTTCGAGATTTTAAAATCGAAATTCCCGGTTTTAAAGTTACAGACACAGAAATTATAACGACAGATATTCTATCGATAAATCCTCTTTTGATTCAGTTCAAAAGAGGATTTTTTTTATCTTTAACTTTTTAGTTATGCGATTTCAATCGTCAGCTAAAAATAAAGTCTTGAAGCTATTCAACCCTAATTAATATTCCAGCCCATGAAAGTCGTTTCCTTTTTACCTGCCGCTACCAAGATGATTTATGATATGGGCCTGCAAGAATATTTGCATGGCGTAACATTCGAATGCCCGAAGGAAGCGGCCGATCAACCTAAAGTAGTGAGGTGTATTCTCGAAGGCAAAAACTATTCAAGTATAGAAATAGACCGCATTTTCTCCGCGTCTAAAGCACAGGGAAAAAGTTTATACTGGGTTGATGATGCACTCTTAGAAAGCATTGCTCCAGACATTGTTTTTACTCAAGACATTTGTGAAGTTTGTAATATTGATACCGTTTGTACAGAGACCGCTGTGATGAAATTGAGCAAGCAACCTACAGTGGTTCCTTTATCGCCCAATAATCTACAAGATGTCTACGAATGTGCCATCACAATAGCTAAGGCTTTGGGCAGGGAAGAGGTTGCGCTTCATTATTTGGCTAAACTGCAACAGAAAACAGATGCAATTTTAGATAAATTAAGGGCAAACAGGGCACCATTGAAGCGCGTAATGCTGATGGAGTGGATTGAACCTGTTTACAATTGTGGACACTGGATCCCATTTCAAATCGCAGCCGCGGGCGGAGTGGATATGCTATCTAACCCTGCAGGTGATTCTATCGTTACGCCATGGGAAAAGATTTTAAAATACAATCCTGAAGTTTTGGTGATTGCGCCTTGCGGTTTCGATGTCAATAGATCTCGTGAAGAAATGAGTTTAATTACGGCTAAAGCCGGATGGACTGACTTAGCAGCTGTCAGGCAAAACCAGGTTTACATCGCGGATTTCGACATGTTTACGCAGCCAAGTGTAGGTACGTTAGTAGAAGGCATTGAGGCGCTGGCTTGTATGTTTTATCCGGAAATATTCATAGCCAATGACCATATCAGTAAGAAATTTATAAACCTCCGTCATGAGGTATCCGTTCATCAACCTGTTTAAGTTAGCACGATGAAATTAGTGGTTTTAACAGGCGCAGGGATCAGTGCAGAAAGTGGTTTAAGAACTTTTCGTGACTCAGACGGACTTTGGGAAGGATATAATATTGAAGATGTAGCAACACCAGAGGCCTGGGAACGAGATCCGGAATTGGTTCAGGAATTTTATAATGAGCGGCGGCGACAGGTTGTTGCTGCAGAACCCAATGCCGCACATTTTGCACTGGCAGCGTTGGAACGCAACTATGATGTTGAAATTGTTACCCAAAATATAGATGACCTACATGAACGTGCAGGCTCAAAAAAAGTAACACACCTGCATGGGATTATTACCAAATCGCAATCCGATATTAATCCCAATATAACTTACCCCATTTCAGGAACCGAAATTAATATGGGTGAATGTTGCGAACTGGGTAGTCAGCTTCGCCCACATGTTGTTTGGTTTGGAGAGGCCGTACCCATGATCGAAGTGGCCGCTACGATCTGTAGTAAAGCAGATTTATTTATTTTAATAGGAACATCTCTGGCTGTTTATCCGGCTGCCGGATTAATTGATTTTGTTCCTTCAGGCACAACAAAGTATATCATTGACCCCAAAACGCCCAATGTAAGGTGTTATAAAAATGTGATCTCCATAGAAAAGAATGCCGTCGACGGAATGGAGGCGCTAAAAGCCATTTTATTAAATGGATAAAAAGATTTGTATTTTCAATTGGAGCGGCGGTAAGGACAGTACACTTGCCTTACATTACGTACTTCAGGATCCCTCTATAGAAATCCGCTATCTCGTTACCACCGTAACGGAAAAATATAACCGCGTTTCAATGCATGGGGTGAGAGAGGCGTTGCTGATTGCCCAGGCAGAAAGCATTGGTATTCCTTTATATCAAATTCGCTTAGGGGAAATGCCCGATATGGAAACATATGATCAGGCAATGGCTTTCCACCTCAGTAAATTTCAAAACGAGGGAATCACCCATTCTATTTTTGGAGATATCTTTCTGGAAGACCTCCGTACTTATCGTGAAAATAAGTTAAAGGAAGTTGGTTTAAGCGGAATCTTTCCACTCTGGAAGAAAAACACAAAGGATCTGATCGCAGAATTTTTAGATCTGACCTATAAAACCATCATAGTTTGCACACAAAGTAACCTCAAAAATATCTGTGGAGAAGTAATTACCAGCACCTTAATTGATTCACTTCCAGAAAATATCGACCCTTGCGGAGAAAATGGCGAGTTCCATACCTTTGCTTTTGAAGGACCAATCTTTCGAAATAAAATCAGTTTCACCATTGGAGAGAAAGTATTTAGAACCTATCCGGCACCAATGCAGAAAGAAGATTCTGCAGAGGTATGTCAGGCAAAACCAGGGCTTTCTGGTTTCTGGTATATTGATCTGGTAGACTAAATTAGCAGATAAAAAATTTTTGGCATCATTTTTTCTTTAAGACGGATAATTAACTAAATCACACATTCAATGAAACCTGCTAGTAGGGTTAGGATACCGAAGTAGATTCATTTAAAGAAAAAACGTTATGAAAAAGATATTTGTAGTAATCGCATTAAGTTCAGTAATGTTTGCTTGTAATAATAAAGCAAAAGAAGAAGCTGCACTAAAACAACAAGAAGCAGAGAAACAACTTGCTGTGAAGGCCGTTAAAGATAGTTTACGTTTAGATAGTTTCAAAAGAGCAGAAGTAGCTAAAGTAGAAGCAGAAAAAGAAGCCAAACACCAGGCAGAGTTAGCTGCAGCAAGAGCAGCAGGAGCCCGGTCTTCAAGATCAACCAGGTCTTACGCAAGCTCCGGTAGCAATTCGGGCGGAAGCTCTAGCTCATATGGTGGAACACAACCAACCGCTAAGAAAAAAGGTTGGAGTGATGCAGCTAAAGGTACAGTAATTGGTGGTGCAGCCGGAGCAGTAGGTGGTGCATTAATTGATAAGAAAAAAGGTAGAGGTGCCATTATCGGTGGTTTAGTTGGAGCTGGTGGCGGTTATTTGATCGGTAGAGGTGAAGACAGAAAATCAGGTCGTGTGCAACCTAAAAACTAAAAAAGCATAAGAGTACAAAAGTGGTTATTTTTAATAACCGCTTTTTTTTTGCCTATTTTTTTTATCTTGGAATAAAAAAGATAAGATGTCAGAAAATCAAATCCCGACTGATGGACAGATACAACATTTTGTAATGTTCTGGCTAAAGCCACAGTTAACGAAAGCAGAGGTAACAAATTTCAAGAACTTTTTCGAACACTTGAAGCCAATTAAATACATCAAAACACTAAGCTATGGCCTGGCTGCAAATACGCCAACGCGACCCGTTACCGATAACTCCTTTACTTACTCCCTTACCATTACATTCGATAACATTGCAGATCATAATGCTTACCAGGAAGATAAAACGCACCTGGATGCCGTAGAAAAGTTTTCAGGAAATTGGTATAGGGTAGTAGTACACGACACGGTGATTGCTAAATAAAATTTGACGATCTATTTCGATCTGTATACTCATATGCTAATCGAAGTAGTACTTAATATTATGATCCAAATTCAAAAACCTCATGGCATGTGAATGTTATGAGGTTTTTTGATTTACTAGTGAAACTTCCCACTTATTTGGCAAAATTAGTATATAAAATTATATTCTGTTATATACTATATAAATTTAAATATCAGATAGTTATGATTACTAGAGTAAATAAATAATACAGATATATAAATAAAATGGAGCCTAAGAATAGACAAAATGCAGAATTAAATTTTGTAAAGATAAATAATTACCTATATATCAACTATTTACGCTAGTTTATCAAACTAAAACTGATGCCTCTTATAAGCTGATGTAAAATCACTTCTCATCACTTTGAAACGTTCAATTACAGTTGCTATAAACGCTTCATCCAGGATTTCAAAAACATCATTCACACCGCCTCCACTTAAGTCAAGTTCGGCCAGCTTATAGCTCTGCTCAAATGTTCCTTGCTCAAATTTGGCGATATACTTCTGGTTCATCGAAAAGATCGTGATCTTGCATTCCGGATGCGGTAACTCTGCTATGACTCTCATATAAATACTTATTTGTGGTTGCTTTTGCGATAGGGCTGATATTCGGCTACAGGCCTGCCATTAAAAACTCCTGTTAATTCTAAGATTTCAAAACGAGCAAATAAATCTTCAGAATACCACTTTCGTTCTCTGGTAAGCTTAATGATGTCTGCATGATCAAAAGATTTATAGGCATAATTCTTCATGGTCTCCGCATTTTCCCAGATGGAAAAAGTAGCCTGATCAAGAAATGGATTCTCGCCAACACCAGCAGATAGCACAAACCCTTCAGATTTTTTCATTTGATCTGCGGCTCTTTTTATGTTGCTTCTAAACTCTTTAAGCTTGTTAGATTTGATTCTTGCCCTGGTGATTACCGCAATTTTTTCGGTGGCAGGTTGGTAATTACTATCTATTTTAAAAGGCTCATTACCTGACCATAAACCATGCGTACTTAAAGGCTTAAGTAATACAGTGAAGGCTTCAAAACCAAAAAACCTAAACCACTTCATTGGGAACGAGTTAACATAAAATTCATCGCAATGCGCTTTATTATCCCATGTGGTGATGATGGCCCAGTGTTTAAAATCCGGCGCAAGATCAACCTGACCATCTTTTCCACTTCCCATTAATTTCCAGAATTTGCAATCTTTATTAAACCATAATGGAATTCTAAGTATCGCCATTCCGATAAATGCAAATAGAATATTAATCCGACGAAACTTAGTAATGGTTAGGGCTGCAATCATTAATGTATGTTTAAGCTTCAAAACTAATTAAATTAACAGACCATATCATTCAATTTTTTGTCATTATCAACTAATCTCTTAAATTTCAAATAAAGGTTTTCTAACTTTGGAATTATGGCAGAAGACTTATCAATAAATAGGGCAATATCGAAGAAAGCGCAATACGAATCTCTGATTCCTCAAATCGAAGGATTACTATTTGGCGAAACTGATTTTGTAGCCAACATGGCTAATGTTGCAGCCGCGTTAAAAGAACAGTTTAATTGGTTTTGGGTAGGTTTTTACCTCGTTAAGAACGATGAGTTGGTGTTAGGTCCATTTCAAGGCCCTGTGGCTTGTACACGTATCAAAAAAGGAAAAGGTGTTTGTGGAGCCTCCTGGCAACAAGAGCAAACGTTAATTGTTCCCGATGTAGACGCTTTTCCCGGTCACATTGCCTGTGCCTCAGCTTCCAGATCAGAAATTGTATTGCCACTGATTAAAGATAATCAGGTAATTGGTGTTCTGGATGTTGATAGCGAATTTCTAGACCATTTCGACGCAACAGATCAGGCTTATTTAGAACAGATTATCCAAATCTTAATCAACTAATAAATTAAGTAAATTGAAATTACCTAACGAATATTTTCTCAATGAAGATGTGGTGGCATTAGCAAAAGACTTGCTTGGCAAAGTCCTTTACACCAATATTGATGGCGAAATTTCGGCTGGCATTATTGTAGAAACAGAAGCTTATTTCGGCATAAAGGATAAGGCATCTCACGCCTACGGTGGCAGACGGACAAACCGAACAGAAACTATGTATAGTGCTGGCGGTGTCTCTTATGTTTACTTATGCTATGGAATGCATCACCTCTTTAATGTGGTCACTTCAGTAAAGGATGATCCACATGCGGTATTGATCCGTGCCATCGAACCTTTAGTGGGCTTAGACCTCATGGAAGCACGGAGGAACATGCCTGCCACGAAACCCGCGATTTCTTCTGGCCCTGGTTCAGCAGCAAAAGCGTTAGGTATTGATCGGTCTTTTAATGCGAAAAACCTGATCGGAAATGAAATTTGGCTGGAAGACCAAGGAATCATTTATAAAGATTATGAAATCGCTGCGACCCCTCGCGTGGGCATCGCATACGCGCAAGAACATGCATCCTTGCCCTGGAGGTTTTTTGTAAAAGGTAATAAGTACGTTAGCAAGCCCAATAAGGTTACAGAATAAATAAAACATTTTTGCCCTCAACCTGTTTTTCAATCAAATATCCAAAAGATGAAAAACGAAAAAAATATAGCAATTCTTAAAGAGTTAGCAGAAGGTGTTAGAACATGTATGTTTACAACTGTATCTACCACCGATGAATTCGGAAGCAGACCAATGAGTACTGCTAAAATTGAAGAGGATGGAAGTATTTGGTTTTTTACAAATGAATACTCTTTAAAATCCAAAGAGATTTCGAAAGAGAACAATGTTTTATTATCTTATAGCGATCCTGCTAAAAATACTTACTTAACAGTTAAAGGTAAGGCAGAATTAGTGGATGATCAGGTAAGAAAAGAAGCATATTTTTCTCCTTTCGTTAAAGCATGGTTCCCCGACGGTGTAGAAGATCCAAGATTAATTTTAATCAAGGTTACACCGGAGGAAGCTGAATATTGGGATTCTTCTTCATCAAAAATTGTTGTTTTATTCAGCATTTTAAAAGCGGTTGTAACTGGCGATACACCAGATATGGGCAAGCACGATACCATAAAATTCTAGAAAATATCAACACCTTTAATAAGCAGGATTGGCAACAATACCTGCTTTTTTTGTAATATTGAATAATGAACTTTGAAAACAACTTAGCTTTTGCGCAAACGCAGGATGAGGGTGATACTTTAAAAGATTTTAGACAACAATTTCTGTTTCCGAACCGAGATGACAAGGACTTCATCTACCTCTGTGGCAACTCTTTAGGGCTTCAACCTAAAGTAGCGAAATCCGTATTAAACAAGCAATTGTCGAATTGGGCTGACTTAGCTGTTGAAGGCTGGTTTGATGGTGAAGAACCCTGGATGTTTTATCACAAGGAACTTAAGACGCTGATGGCCCCGATTGTAGGCGCCTTACCAAACGAGGTTTGTCCGATGAACACCCTTACCGTAAACCTACACCTATTGATGGTGAGTTTTTACCAGCCAAAAGGAAAGCGCGTGAAAATTATCATTGAGGGTGGTGCCTTTCCATCTGATCAGTATGCAATAGAAAGTCAGGCGAGATTTCATGGCTACCAGCCAGATGATGTTATCGTAGAAGTTTTTCCAAGAGCAGGAGAAGACACGCTTAGAACCGAAGATATTATTTCGAAGATCAATGAGCATGGAAACGAACTGGCATTGGTACTTTTTGGCGGTATTAATTATTATACCGGTCAATGGTATGACATGGAAAAGATCACCAGGGCTGGACATGCCGCTGGTGCCATTGTTGGCTGGGATTTAGCCCATGCAGCAGGTAACGTGCCTATGAAACTTCATGATTGGGATGTCGATTTTGCCTGTTGGTGTTCTTATAAATACCAGAACGCAGGGCCAGGTGGGATAGCTGGGATCTTTGTTCATGAAAAACATTTTAATGATCAGACCTTAAATCGTTTCGCAGGCTGGTGGGGCTATCAGGAAAATAAGCGTTTCAAAATGGAAAAGGGCTTTGTTCCAGAGCCTGGAGCTGATGGCTGGCAGGTAAGTTGTACGCAGGTAATGCCTATGGCGCTATATCATGCTTCTTTACAGATTTTTCAAAATGCAGGCTTTTTAGAACCCTTAAGAAATAAAAGTATTACATTAACAGGATACCTTTATTTTATTATTAATGAAGTAAATAAAGAACTTAAATTTGCACAATTTAATATTATTACACCAGAAAATGCAGCAGAAAGAGGTGCACAATTATCTATTATCGCTGCGAAAAATGGCAAAGAGATTTTTGACGGCCTGGTAGCGAATCATATTCTTGGTGACTGGCGCGAACCGAATGTGATTCGGTTAAGCCCAATTCCATTGTACAATTCTTTCGAAGATATTTATTTAACAGGGCAGACTTTATTAAAAGTTTGTAAAGCCGTTTTATAGCGCCCAAATTATGATTAATTACAACCCAAAAGATTGGTTTACCTTTATTTTCCACTTTCACAAAGGAGATACCATTTTAAAGTTATGGCCGTTGATGATCAGCGTATCGGTATTCTCTGCGATCGTTGCTTTTTTAGAGCTGAATGTCTTTAAGCTTTCCAAAAGTGATTACGTGAGTAATATTGGAATGATGCATAGTTTGTTGGGTTTTGTGATTTCGATGTTACTTGTTTTTCGCACCAATACCTCTTATGATCGCTGGTGGGACGGACGTAAGCTATTGGGTGGACTAACGAATGTAAGCCGGAACTTCGCCATGAAGATTAAAGCTTTGAACTTACCTGAAGATGATTTACGTTTTTTCGAATATGGCATTCCGAAATATGCGTTTGCCATGAAGGAACATCTTCGTGAGAAAAAATACTTTGGAAAAAATAGCTTTCTTATCGAGGTTAAAGATGGCAAGCATATTCCGAATCAGATTGCCAGCAGCCTGATTACCAGGATTTATGACTTACTAAGAAAGGGCCTGATTTCGCAAGAGCAACTTATTGTATTAACGAATGACGTGAATCAGTTTACAGACATCTGCGGAGGTTGCGAAAGGATTAAGAACACACCTATCCCATATTCATATAGTGCTTTTATTAAGAAATTTATCTTCATTTATGTACTCACCATTCCCATCGGTTGGGTATTCAGCTTAGGTTATTATTTAATACTAATTGTTCCCTTTATCCTCTATGTATTAGCAAGTTTAGAGCTGATAGCTGAAGAAATAGAAGATCCGTTTGGAATGGATGCGAACGACTTACCTGTGGATACCATTTGCAATAACATCGAAAAACACGTGGAGGAAATTCTGGGTAATGATTAAAATTGCTTATCATCATCTTTATGCTCATCCATTGCCTGAAGGACATCGTTTTCCAATGTTAAAGTATGAGCTAATTCCAGCACAACTATTGCATGAAGGAATTATCCAGCAACATCACTTATTTAGTCCTGATCCGGTTATAGAGGAAATCATATTGCTTACCCATGATTCACAGTATTGGGAGCAACTTAGGGATTTGACTTTACCGGCAAAAGAGCAACGGCGAATAGGTTTTCCGCTCAACTCACAACTCCTCGAACGGGAACTAAGGATCACGCAAGGAACAATAGATGGTGCTCTATTTTCATTAAATGGTAGTGAAGTTTCTTTTAATGTAGCTGGTGGCACGCATCATTCTGGCAGCAATTGGGGAGAGGGTTTTTGTTTACTAAATGACCAGGCGATCGCAGCTAACTACCTTTTAAATAGTAGCTTATGTAAAAGTATCCTGATTATTGATTTAGATGTACACCAAGGGAATGGCACAGCGGAGATTTTTCAAAATGAATCCAGGGTGTTTACGTTTTCCATGCATGGCGATAAAAATTTTCCATTTAGAAAAGAACGATCTGACTTAGACGTTCCTCTCCCTGATGGTGTGGAAGATGAGGAATACCTGAGTTTGCTGAGACAGCATTTGAAAATTGCATTTGATAGGGCTAAACCAGACTTCGTGTTTTATCTTGCAGGTGTAGATGTGCTTTCTACAGATAAATTGGGTAAAATTGCCCTAACGAAAGCTGCATGTAAAGAGCGTGATAGGATAGTAATTGAAAACTGCAAAGCAAAAGGCTTACCCATGCAAATTAGTATGGGCGGTGGGTATTCTACAAACATCCGCGATATTGTAGATGCACATTGCAATACGTATAAAGTTGCTTTTGATTTATTTAGTTAGCCGGCAATCATCGTTCTTTAAATCTTTAACATATAATTCACTATTGAATGGCGTAATATGCCCCAGATGCTTATCTTCGCGGCAATATGCTGGAGATCATTTACGAAGACGAAAATTTAATTGCCATAAATAAGCCTCATGGCTTATTGGTACATCAATCGTCAATAGCGCGGGATGCCACGGAGTTTGCTTTGCAAATGCTTCGTGATCAGGTTGGCAAACATGTGAGTCCTGTTCATCGCTTAGATCGGAAAACCAGTGGAATTTTATTATTTGCCCTTGATAAATCCGCTGAGATTGCGATGCATCAACAATTTATGAATACCCAGACTGACAAAAAATACCTGGCTATTTTGCGTGGCTTTGCTCCGGATTCGATGGACATCGATTATCCGCTGGCAAAGGAAAATGGTACCATGCAAGATGCTTTCACCTCATTTAGAACCCTGCAGCGTGCAGAAGTTAATATTCCTTTTGGTAAGCATGCTACATCCAGATACTCGTTAGTAGAAGCTACCCCAAAAACTGGCAGAATGCACCAGTTGAGGAGGCACTTCAGCCACATTCTTCACCCCATTATTGGCGACCGCACGCATGGTTGCAATAAACAAAATAGATTTTTCCTGGAACAATGGAACATGTCTACCATGTTACTTCATGCCTCAGAATTAAGTTTCACCCATCCAGTTACTTCAGAAAGGATTCACCTGAAAGCTCAGCTTCATGATGAGTTTAAACGTGTAATGGAATTTATGAAAATTATTATTTAACACAATTTTTGATTTAAAAATCTGTTTATAAAGACACCTATGATCAAATACCTACGTTTCGCAGTTCCTGTTTTGGCACTTTTTACCGCAAGTTGTTCGTCCGTATATATGCCTAATGTTCCTAATACGCCAATGTTAAGTAAACAAGGTGAATTTAGTGGTGGCGGCCATATTTCTCTGAAGGGAAATACCAGTATTAATGGTGCATATGCAGTATCTGATCACATTGGCGTATTGTTTAGTGGTTCTACTATGAATAACGACCGGAAAAGGAAAGATTTTGGCCATAAACTGGTGGAAATTGGAGGTGGATATTTTGATACTTTTGGGCCAGATAATAACAGAATTATTGAGATTTATGCCGGAGTAGGAAAGGGCTGGAGTGATATTACTTTTAGAGATTACAAGGATGATGTATTGCTAAGTAGCGAATTTCAGGAAGTAGATTACCGAAAATCATTTTTGCAAGTGAACTACAGTTCTAAAAAGAAAAACAACCTTCGCTTGTTCGGAACAGATTTTCCAATTAATTATGGTACCGCGTTGAGGATAAGCCATGTTAAAATGGACCGCTTCTTTTTAAATGGAGTAGTTCAGCCTAAGGAAGATAACATCTTTTTTGAGCCGGTTTTCTTTACCAGAATGGCATTAAGTAAGGTTATTCAGCTTCAATATACCACAAGTAGTAATATTGGTTTAAAGAATAGGAAATATATGTCGGCCGGGAACTCGATTTTTACAATCGGTGTAGTGGTTAATGTGGGTGGGAAATAGCATTCTGCTAGCTACCATATTATAAAATAAGCTTTTAAATAGCGATCTGCCTTAAAACAGATCGCTATTTTGTTAATTACCGTCACCGATAGCCGCTACATTTAATGCCCTGGTTTTATTCTGAAATCTAAGAAACAATAGGATAGAAGCTGTGAGTAAACCCAAAGTTAAGCCGTACCAAATCCCGTTCACGCCCAAACCGAAGTGGAAACCAAGTACATAACCCACCGGAATTCCGACCACCCAGTACGCTAAAAAGGTGATAAAAGTAGGGATATTTACATCACCAATTCCCCTAAGCACGCCTAAGCCAACAACTTGTGTTCCATCAAAGAGTTGAAAGAAACCTGCTATAATTACCAGTTGTGATGCAATCGCTACCACTTTTAAATCCCCTGTATAAATAAATGGCAGTAAGTTATTGGCTAGTATAAACATGATCGCTGTGCAAGACATGAATAATAAAATGACATGGTAACTTGCTATTGCAGATTTTCGAAGGTCATTAAAGTTATTTTGCCCAAAATTATTCCCCGTTTTTATGGTTGCTGCAGATGCTACTCCGCTCGCCATCATATACGTCATCGCTGCCAGTCCAATTGCAATCTGGTGCGCAGCTTGCTCAACCTCGCCTATTGTACCAATCAAAATCGCCGCACCGCTAAAAGCACTGATCTCAAAAGAATATTGCATGGCAACCGGTGCGCCAATTTTAATCAGTTTAAAAGCCCTGATCTTATCAAGAAATGTTACTTTGAAATCTGTGAGGTATTTTTTGAAATGTTTTGATCTTAATACATAAACAGCCATCACCACAGCCATGAGCGTTCTGTCAATTAAGGTACTCAAACCGACGCCACTTACGCCCATAGGTTTAATACCGAACATTCCTTTTACGAAGATAATACCCAGAGTGATATTTAGCAGATTCCCCCAGATCGACACAAACATCGCTTGCTTAGTGAAACCTAAACCTTCGGCGAACTGCTTAAAGGTCTGAAAAATCAAAAGCGGAATGATAGACACCGAAAGCAGGCCTAAATAAGGTTTAGCATAACGTACTACAGCTGGAGTTTGGTTCAGGTGATCGATAATTAATAGCACGCCAAAATGTACCATGCAATACAACAAAATCCCAATCAGAATATTAATAATTAGGCTGTTTGATAGTAATCTCCCACATTCAGCATGGTTTTGACGACCATTCTCCTGTGCGATTAAGGGCGTTAAGCCATAGGAGATGCCCAGACCAATAACCATAATTAAGATAAAAATGCTGTTAACCAGAGAAACAGACGCGAGTTGTGTGGTATCTGTAAAATGCCCGACAATTATGCTATCGGCCATATGCACTAAAGTATGCCCAACCTGAGACCCTACTATTGGCAAAGCCAGCAATAAATTTTCTTTGTAATAATTTTTATATTTAGTGTAGATTCTAGAAAACATAGTCCGCAAAGGTCGGATTTTCAATGCTCAAAAAAGGTAATGATCTAAAAGTTTATTTTCGATGCGCATTTGAACAAGCTTAAAACATTTCTAATGAAGCTTAGGGGGAGGCTTTAAATGTGCTTTACTGCTGTGAAATATTCTTCTTTTTCGCTGGTATGTGTCCTGATCACATTGGTAATAATTAAGTTTACCAAAATTTTCTGAGCCTTGCGATAAGAGCAGCGCAGTAACTTACTAAACTCTTTAAGGGTAATTCGCTCATTATTATCTAAATATTCCAAAAGCTTTTTCTCATTCTCAGAATAGGAGATGAGCACACCTTCATCCTGATGATCATTCTTTAATACCTCCACGATGATTTTACTTGCCAGTACGCTTTTATCATCGATACGAATATACGCCCACCATTTTTTCTGATCATCCATCGCATAATGAGGTTTCAAATCACTTTCTGGAATATTTGCAACCAGAACCAGTTTGTCATCCACATAAATTTCTTCGAAGGTTGGTTCAATTGCCGGCTTACAAAACTGGTGTGCAGCAGTCAGAATCATATACTTTTCTTCCTCTTCGGATTTTACACCCTTTATGGTACCATCATCTGCAACCCCGATCAATAACTTGCCACCTTTGTTATTTGCAAAGGCGACAAGGCTTTTGGCAATTTTTTCGGTATTGGTTATCGTCTTTTTAAAATCGAGTTGAACACCCTCACCCTGTAAAATCAAACTTTTAATACTCGGCATATCATACTAATAAGCAACTGTGGCTGTTTCGCCAGGATGCAGGTTTCGGATATAAACTTCATTCATCACGGTAGCACAAGTCTCGCCGCTTTTATTAGTGAGTTCCATGGGATAAGCTTTCACAAATTTGCCTACAGTTCGTAAGGCAACTTCAGCCTCGTCAACCATTTCATCAGTAAGGGTAATAGTAAAATATAAATTTGAACGCCCCGGTCTCAGATATTGAATAGAAGCACTCTTTAGCCAAACTCTTATTTTAAAACCACGGCGTTGCATGAGCTGATCAAATAGTAATGCGTAAAATGGATCGGTAGCGGCATAGATGGTGCCGCCGAAAATGGAACCATTATAGTTTTTATTCAGCAAACTCTTACTGATTTTTACAGTACAGCTCCTAAATTCCCCCTCAAACCGTTGTACCCAAATGCGTTGAAATAACAAAGGTGGATATAAGCGCATTACCCATTTTAGAGCATTTTGAGAAATAATCATACATTACTAATATCAGAAAGATTTGCCGCTTTTGAAAGTTTTCAACTTATGTTTTGCAGCTATCTGATAAAATAAGCTAACGGAACCAGCCTAATCCACTTATCCACTAGTATTCCATTTTAACTCAAATTGCTGGTCTTGCAAGCGAATTCTGGAAGGGGAGAGCATAAACGTTGTTTATAGCAACATTTTATAATATCTGTTCGCTATAAAATAATGCTTGTTAAAGCCTTTCTCTTGTCTTAAGAAAAATTATAAATAGAGATGGATATTTTCAATGCTTATCCACGTTTCTCCATAGATTTATACACGGTTAATCAATGAAGACTCCAGTGTTTATAGTAATTATTTTATTTTATGTGTTTTATTTTAGGTAACAATGCTGTAGTATAGTGTATAATCTACACAGTTAAATTACTTTATTTTCAAGCATAAATGCCTTTAAACCTGTAGCTTACATACAACTTTTATGTTTTTTAGTTAAATAAATAAAACCAAATGATGACATTGTTGTTAAGACTAGAGATAACAATAAAAAACTATGAAAAAAATAATCTTAAGTCTTGCTTTTGCTGGTACGATCATGATTGCCACTTCAGCATGCAATTCGTCTAAAAATATGGCTGGTTCTTCAGACAGTACAACAACGGATTCGACAACTACAGCTCCTATGGATACTACAAAAACTACACCGGCGGATACATCTAAAACGATGCCACCTGATACTACAACAAAAACACCTCCAATGTAGGAGAGATAAAAGCCATCCGAACCGGATGGCTTTTATTTTTAATATCTGTTTTTTTTTATTTGGTCTATTTTGTACTTTCAGCAAATAAACCAAATAGCAAAATGGATTCTCAATCCCCATCAAACAATCGTAACGTCATCTTTCTGGTTATCGTAGCCGCACTAGGTTACTTCGTGGATATCTATGATCTCGTTCTCTTCTCCGTTGTCCGGTTAAAAAGTTTCTCAGATATTGGTATTTACCCAGCGCAAATGCGCACTGAAGGTGAATATGTAATCAACATGCAAATGTTTGGTCTGTTACTTGGTGGACTATTATGGGGAATAATCGGTGATAAATTTGGCCGCATAAAAGTGCTGTTTGGTTCCATTTTAATGTATTCTGTTGCTAACATTGCCAATGGATTTGCTACAGATGTACATAGCTATGCGATGATTAGATTTGTTGCGGGAATTGGGTTGGCGGGCGAATTAGGTGCCGGTATCACTCTGGTTACGGAAACAATGGATAAAGAAAAGCGCGGTTATGGAACGATGGTAGTAGCAGGAATCGGCTTGTTAGGTGCTGCAGCAGCCGCCACAGTTGGTAAACACTTCACCTGGCAAACTTCATATTTCGTTGGTGGCGGAATGGGCTTGTTACTTTTGCTCCTGCGCGTCGGAACATTTGAATCCGGCATGTTCAGAAATGCAGAACAGTCTAAAAGCGTTTCTAAAGGAAATTTCTTCATGCTTTTTTCTGATCGGAAAAGATTTTTAAAATACCTGGCTTGTATCTGCCTGGGCTTACCACTTTGGTTTATTGTTGGGATTTTAGTTACACAGTCTCCCGAAATCGGAAAAGCATTAGGTGCAAAAGAAGTGCTGAATGCAGGAACAGGAATTATGTTCACTTATTTTGGAATAGCCATTGGGGATGTAGTTTGTGGCTTTTTGGCGCAATTACTTAAATCACGAAAAAAGACAGTCTTAATTTTTCAGACGTTATCTGTATTCACCGTGATCCTGTATCTAACCAACAACAACTTAACTGAAACTAGTTTTAAATGGATTTGCCTTACAATGGGCTTCGCTGTGGGTTATTGGGCTACCTTCGTTACGATAGCTGCAGAACAATTCGGCACTAACATCAGGTCTACAGTAACCACTACAGCACCAAATTTTGTACGGGGTGCTTTAATTCCAATTACTTTAGCATTCGAATTTTTTGTTCACCAATACAATATTGTTACCGCAGGATTTATCATGATGGGCATCCTCACCTTAATTGCGATGATATCAGTCGCTTCGTTGAAAGAAAGCTTTGATAAAGATTTGAATTATCTGGAAGAATAGACTCCGTAAGTCTCAAGGCCAAGCGCGCCGAAAGTCTTCTGAAATTTTCCCAACGCAACGACCAAACTAAACTTTGGAAGTCTCAAAGCTAAGCGCACTGAAAGACTTCTGAAGTTTCACAACGCGATGGCCAAACCAACTTCGGAAGTCTCAAGACCAAGCGCACAGAAAGACTTCCGAAGTTTCCCCGGCAATAGGCCGAACTAAACTTCGGAAGTCTCAAGGCCAAACGCGCAGAAAGACTTACGAAGTTTCCCAACGCGTTGGCAAAATTAAACTTCGGAAGTATATATAGGCCAATGTCAATCAAATGTACTATCTAGATATAAAATAATGCTGGTAGGATAATACCTTTAAATTTGTATTGAAATCTTAATTCATTATGATGTTTAAAGAAGAAGTAGCAGCGCGTTATCAGCAGATTCAGGATGAAATTTGTAAAGGCTTAGAAATTGCCGATGGCAAGGGTAAGTTTGAAGAAGAATTGTGGGAACGTGCTGGTGGGGGAGGCGGTCGCACACGGATTATGCAGAACGGTTCCATTATTGAAAAGGGAGGCGTAAATTTTTCTGCGGTTCATGGCAAGCTGCCTGATGCGATCAAAAAAGCTTTCAAAGTAGATGAAGATGAATTCTTTGCTACCGGCGTTTCGATTGTTATTCACCCTAATCATCCCTTGGTTCCAATCATTCATATGAATATTCGTTATTTCGAGCTGAACGAAGAAACCCGTTGGTTCGGCGGAGGCATAGATTTAACACCACACTATGTTTTCGAAAATGATGCGCGTTTCTTTCACCATAAATTAAAAAATGCCTGTGATAAATTTAGTCCTGAATTTTATCCGAAATTTAAAAAACAGGCCGACGATTACTTTTTCATCAAACATAGAGAAGAAACCAGGGGAGTTGGCGGGATATTTTACGACAGGTTAAAACCTGAAAATACCGACTTAACCTGGAATCAAATTCTGGATTTTTCCACTACTATTGGTGAAACTTTTTTACCCATCTACACGGAATTAATAGAGCGCAACCGCGATAGAGAATATACCGATATCCAGAAAGAATGGCAATACCTTCGCCGGAGCCGTTATGTAGAATTTAACCTTGTTTACGATTCAGGTACCAAGTTTGGTCTCGAAACAAACGGACGGATTGAATCCATTTTGATGAGCTTACCACCACAGGCCAACTGGGGTTATAATATCCATCCTGAAGAAGGAACGGATGAGCACAAAACTTTACAGTTTCTCACCAAAGGAATCAACTGGATCTAGAATAAGGTTAAAGGCTGGTCAACTATATGGTAACCAGCCTTTAATTTACCAGTTCTAAAATCATTCACTATATCGTGAATCAATCGGGTTGGTTCAGGGATTCTGTAATTTCCTATACATTTTTTAATTACTGCTAAAGCTTGTTCGGTTGTAATTAAGTGTCCTGCTGAAATATAAACAGGTTTATTATTATCTTTAGTTCTTAAAGCATAGCCCAAAATTTCGCCATGACTTTTAATTTCTGCCGTACTGAACTTAGATTTTTCCGGAAGGTGATTTTCGCCGTATAAGATACTCTTGGCACAGCCAATAGTTGCCTGACTAGTAAGCACTCCAAAATGCGAGGCAACACCCATTCGCCTGGGATGAAGAATGCCGTTTCCATCTAATACGACAACATCAGGTTTTTCCGGAATCAATTCCCATACTTTTAACAGTGCAGGTACTTCTTTGAAACCTAAATATCCTGGTTGGTAAGGAAAAGTTGTTTCGTAGGTTTCTAGTGCATACGACTGCACAATCATCTCTGGAAAGCTTAAAATCACTATTCCTGCATACATGGTAGAACTGCCTTTATCAAAGGAAATATCAGCACCGGCAATGATTTTAATTCTTTTTAGCGGTTGAAAAACAAGTTGCCTGGATAAGGCGATTTGTAAAGCATCGGCTTCAGGAAAAGTAAAATGGTCATACATGTAAACATAACAAATAATCATGATTTTAGTTGCCATGATTATCTAAACAATACTATTGCACTATTTGGTTAATAACTATCAATGAGTGGTTCTCTATAGTATTTCATCGTATTTTTAGAACCACTCATTGATTAAATATGCAAAACTCAGTTTTATTCTACCCAAGCAATAGGAACATATACAGTCACATATCCATCTGCACCAATCATTTCTGGCGATAATGTAACTGTGATTGAACCGTAACCTGTCCAGTTGCCCTGACCTCGTTCTGCGCTAAACTCATAGGTACCAGCAGGTAAATCAGTCATTATACCTGGTAATTGATAAGGTAAAAATGTTCCGGATGATGGTCCATTTTCTCCATAATACTCTTCACCACTTTCCTGGTTGTAAGCAGTAAAGCCCGGCGATTCGGTAGATCCGGAAGTGGTTACGCTGCCATCAAGATTTCTGTAACCCAAACGTACATTGTAAGTGGTTACAGCAGTTTGTTTTCCTTTAACAGGACGTGGGATTTCCGGCCCGGCATAGGTTGTGAATGATACAACACATAATGCAAGCATGCAAATAAAAATGATCTTTTTCATAATAAATGGTTTTAGTTTAACATAAAGATCATGAAAAAAAATCTTTTATTTATTAATTCCAGATTACTAAAGTATTATTAAAATGATGCATTAGTATTTTTAAACTAAAAAATAAATAGCCATATGGAATACAAAAATAAGTTTGATATTAAAATTACTACATTTAATCAATTCCAATATCAATGTCTTATCAATCAAACATCATGAAAATACCGCCATACAGTACATTTCCAAAAATCTGCTCTGATTCAGTCATTTTAAGACAAATCAAAACCGGAGACCTGAGCGATATTTTAGAAATATCATTCTATGACGCCAAATTGGCTTTGAATGTGGATGAAGCATCGCAAATGCTTGCAAAAATCGATTTCGATTAACAGCAGGGTTCGTCAATCCATTTCGGCATTGCTCAACCTGAAACAAATGAAATAGTTGGTACTGTTGGTTATTACCGTGGCTTCGAAAACGGTATTGGAGAACTTGGCTGTGTACTGAAAAGCAGCTTTCGCGGATATGGCTTTATGACGATGGCAATGAAGCTCGCCGTTGAATATGGACTTAACGTAATTGGATTGGTAAAAGTTATTGCAATCACAGATAAGCAAAATATAAAAACAGTTAATTTACTTAACCGGGTTGGTTTTACTCAAACGTCTGATGGTTTAAATAATGACGAGGTTACGTTTGAATTCAATAAAATCCAGGTGTAAAATTACCTATTATATTATTGTCTTATAATTAATATTATGTTAAGTTGAGTATTTTAATGATTTATCGGGAATGATCTCACCCGCTATATTCTACAATTCCTGAAGTCTGCGGTTTAGCTCTTGAACTTTATCAGTTGCTTTCTTGCGCGAATAGATATCCACCAGTAACTGAACCGTTTTTTTATCGTTAGGATTGATTTCATTTGCACGTTGTAATGCAAGTTGTGCACGGTTGATCAACGAATTGTATTTGGAAACTTTTTCAACATCGCTTTTTTGCAAAGTTTCGTTTGCAGTGTTGATGTAAGCTAAACTTAATTGATATAAGGCATCAAAATAATTCTGATCTGTAGCTAATGCTTTATCATAAGCTAAAATTGCCGTTGGATTGTTTCCACTGGCTTGCTGTAAATAACCGTACAGAAAATAAAGCAATTTATTACCTTTCTCCACTTTTAAATTTCCTTCAATCAAACTTGTCGCTTTTGCATAGTTTTCGGTATCTAAAAGCAAATTGATATAATCGTTAGTCAGGTTTTTATTGAATGGATTTTTTAACAGACCGTCTTCAAGCGTTTTGATGGCAGTTTCGTAATCGTATTTTGCACTGTAAAGCTGTGAAAGCTTTTGAAACATTGAGGCGTTATGAATGCCATTGTTTTTTGCTCTATTGAAATAAGCGATTGATTCGTCGTAATTCTGAATATTCAAAGCACAAATCGCTGTATTTAAGGCTAGCGTAGTATCTGTAGGAAAACTATCACTTACTTCCTTTAAATCTTCATAAGCTTCATTGAACTCGTTATTGAAAAATGAGGCGTTACCCCTCTCCTGCTTCTTAATTAAAATATTATGATTTGATGCTTTAATCAGACCAGAGTTATCTTCGTATTTATCCAAGCCCCTTGCCTGTTTGATGGCTGCATTTGCTGCTTCATAGAACTTGTCTGAATTTGCTGCATCTGTATCTATTAGCGATGCATAGGAAGTCAGATACGATTTAAGCGACCAGGTTTCTGCCCAATTTTTGGTGTTATTATCCTTTTCTGCTGATTCAATGGCTTTTAAACCTTCAGTAATAATAGCCAACTGTTTCTTTTCATCTTCCTTGTTGGCAATTGAAGCCTGAAGTTTTCCTACCGAGTTACGTGCAATTAAAATCTGACTTTTTTGGGCGAAGGAATTTAATGAAGAGAAAACCAAAAGTGCTATTAATAGCTTAAAAACATTTTGCATAATAGATTTATCTGTGATGATGGGCAAAAATACTAACCCGATAAAAATAAGTAAAAAAAAAGAGTCCTGATAAAATCAGGACTCTTTTTTAAATTTTAGCAATAATTACTGCTTTGGTAAGGCATCTAACTTAGCCTTAACTTCATTATAGCTTTTTGTATCGTTTCTGAAAGCATAAATGGTTTTAAGCGTTTCTAATGCTCCAACATTTTTACCGTCAATTTCTAAAGCTTTTTTATAGTAAGGAAGTGATTTATCAAGTAAACCGTTCATTTTTACGGTTAGCGCATTAAATTCTTTAACTTTTTTCTGATCAACTTTATTTCTATCTGCCTGAATTTTCAAAGCCTGTGAGAAATAAATGTTACCTAACAATACCTGATAATTTGGATTAGTAGGTTCTTTGGTAGCTAAAGCATTTAACATTTGTTCTGATTTCGCCACATCACCTCTATCAATATAAATTTGAGTTTCAGTTTTGATTAGGTCAGCATTTTCCGGATATTTTGCCACTGCTTCAGCGATGATGGCTAAAGCGGCAGTAGTATCTTTTTGCTTTCTTAAAGTAACATCAACCAATTCATTATACAAATCTTTAGACTGCGGTGAGTTTAAAGAAATTACTTTTTTAAACTGCTGAATCATTCCAGGATAATCTTCCACATTTCTGGCTGCAATACCTGCATTTAAATACATTGCAGTATCAGTCGGGTTAATCACTGTAGCCTGAACAAACTTTGTATAAGCTGTTTTATAATCCTTCTTATTGTAAGCCATAACACCTGCATTTCTTACTGCGTTAGAAATGTTGGTTTCTGCTAAAGTGATGTTTTCTTTTTCTGCACCTTTAGCATCTAATTTCTTAGCTTCAACAAGGGCATCCTGAGCAATTTTTAAGTTTGCATCAGCATTAGCTACGTTCACGGTATCTAAAATAGCAGCAGAAGAAGCAAATAATGCACGATAAGTCCACGCCTCTGGCATTACTTTAGATTTTTCGTCAGCAATGGCTTTATCAGTATGTGCTAAACCGGTTTTAACAGCTTCCAGCTTTTTATCTAAAGGCGTTGTTGCACCTTGTGAAGTTAACTGGAAAATTCCCCAAGCTTTTTTAGCTTCATTAACCTCACCTTTCTGAGCAAACGCAGAGCTTGCTGCTCCTGCCAAAATTATACCTAGAAATACTCTTTTCATAATTGTTATTCTAATTTTTATTTTAGTTAATTTTATTCTTCTGTTGGCTGATCAGCTTCACCTTCCTCATCGTCGTCTTCAGTTTCTTCTGTTTCAGCAGCTGGATCGGCTTCTATTTCTTCGCCATCTACTACTAATACATCTTCTAAATTGACGGTTTCTTCTTCATCCTCCTCGTGATCAATCTTAGTCACAGATGCGATTTCGTCATCACCTTTCAGAGAGATTAAACGCACACCTTGAGTGGCACGTCCCATTACTCTTAAAGCTGAAACCTGAATTCTAATAACAATTCCGGAACGGTTTATGATCATTAGATCTTCACCATCTGTAACGTCTTTAATCGATACTAATTGTCCGGTTTTCTCCGTTACATTGA
>JAZBLX010000015.1:0-122493 GCA_037033465.1 Bacteroidota bacterium
GATGCAGATATCATGGCGCAATACAATCTGGAATTGCGGGGATTCTACAACTACTATTCTATCGCAGACAACATCAGCTATTGGGGATGGAAGTTCAATTACTTCATGAAATATAGCATGCTCAAAACCCTTGGCCGTAAGCACAAAAGAACCGTCGGACAAATACTTGAGAAGTACAGAGACGGAACGGATGTGGTCATCCCCTACAGGGATAACAAAGGCAACGGGAAACAAAGAGTATGGTATAATGGTGGATTTAAATGTAAACGCTTTACATACATCTACGAGGATAACCAATACGACAAAACACCCAACACCATGTATCTTCCAGCCCCCACGCTTGTGGAAAGGCTAAAAGAGAGAAAGTGTGAACTGTGCGGGGTAATGGAAGACCTCGTGATGCATCATGTACGTAACATCAATCAGCTTAAAGCTGACACCAAATGGAATGCAGTGATGATCAAACGCCATCGTAAAACGCTCGCAGTCTGTCAAGATTGCGATGCATTAATCCACAAAAACTATGATCAGTAAGGTTATGTTGACAATGGAGAGCCGTATACATGGAGACATGTACGTACGGTTCGGGGGCGGGTTAGCAGAGACTTACCACCGCAAGGTGGCAAAGCGCTGTTGGCCTAGCCCACTCAAGGAAATTGCCGCAGTTTGTGAAATTGACAAACCTTTAAGCTCGCACATTGCCAGACATACCTTTGCAACAACCATAACCCTACTCAATGGCGTTCCCATGGAAAGCGTATCCAAAATGCTGGGGCATACCAATATCAGGACTACCCAGATTTATGCAAAGGTTCTTGATATAAAGGTAAGTGCAGATATGGCAATCCTGCAAAACCGATTCTCTGTAAATTAATAAACTCATCATGCCAGCACATTTTGGTGCTGGCAAATTCGAAAAATTATGAATAAGACCATAACGAATATTCTGATTCAGGAACATGTTGTACTGGAAAAGATATATCATATCCGGGATCAAAAAGTAATGCTGGATCTTGACCTTGCTGTACTTTACGAAGTTGAGACTCGTGCACTCAAACAGGCAGTCAAACGCAACATTCAGCGTTTTCCAGACGATTTCATGTTCCAGTTGACAAAAGAGGAATGGCAGCAGGTTATCACAATTTGTGATAACCTGCCAAAGTCGGCAAAATTCAGTCCGGCGACCCCTTTCGTATTCACTGAACAGGGTGTAGCCATGTTATCCAGTATCCTAAATAGTGAGCGTGCAATTAATGTCAACATTCAAGTCATCCGGATATTCGCACGACTAAGGAATATGGTAACTGATAATACCCAAATCCGTCTGGAGATAGAAAAGATAAAAAACAAGCTGGAAAACCAAGATAAGAACATGGAAATTGTTTTTCAATACCTTGATGAGCTATTAGCGCTTAAGGAAAAGCCAATTCCCAAACGAAATAGGATCGGGTTCAAACCGGATGAACTGTAGTAGCTGAGGCGGAATTCCATTTCCGTATATACCATAGTGAAACCCCCGGGGTGGTGAAGTGGGCCTTCACAGGCCGAAAATGTGGGAGGGCCAGCTCTCGCACTAGTAGATTGAAAACAATTTAATTATAACAGAAAGCGACTCCCTGATGATCTTGCTTTCTGTTATTTATTCATCTTTTTGGTTTCTGTTTGGTTACTATAAAAGAAAAGTTCAAGAAGCTGATCATCTGGTTACAAAAGAAAAGCATATTAGTCATTTCTTCTCCCTCCGGAGATTCAGCTTCTAAATGAACCCAACCCTTGTAAAGTTCCCATAAATTTGTCCTTGCCTCATGCAATGGAAAATTCACGAAAAAATATTCCATCTCAGAATCCGCATTTTCAATTTCTTCATCAGAAAGCCCTGAAGGTTGATAATCGAGTAGTTTTTTAATCTCTTCCATGTCGCTATTTCTATTTGATTTCAAGCTCATACTGTTTTTTGATTTCATCTACATACGGTTCGAAATGCTCCTTGTAATAACCTTTGGGAATCTGAATCTTAAAGTTTTTACGACTAAAAAAAAGAACTACTCTAGAATCCGTTTCACATTCCAATAGATACCAAACAGTGGGGTTTGAAGCCGAACAGATTAAGAACATGGCAATCCTATCCTCGCAAAAAAGAAAACTCTTTCCATTTACCTTGAACCTCAGTTTAAGTTCGTAATAATCACCCTTATCACTGAGTAAAAAACTTAAACGCGGTATTTCAACTGAGAATCTGGCAACCTGCATATCCTTTTTCATAGGTCTCTTCTGAATATTTCTCAGCCCATAGGTAAACAGGTAGTGTGTAAACGGCTCCCTCGATAGCATTGGGAGTGCTTTATTGAATAGTTCGAAAATCTTCCTCTTATTGCTGAAATTGAGATCGTCTATTTCGTCAGAACGTTCATCACTGTCTCCGTATTCCCTGAACTGAATCCTTGCCATTTTCTTCATTTCGTAGCAGATGCTGTTCAGCTCAGTTTGATTTGCGGACAGTTCAGATTGTTCAAAACTATCGTCTTCTTCGAAAAGAAACCCAGTGAAAGATTTTACAGTCCTATTATCCGCATTTAGGGAAAAGCTATACGGTATCAGAAATGGATAATGGTTGGAGTGAAACCTGACAGGATCGGTATTTGCAAGGCAATAACCAATAAGGAACTCATCGTTTAATGTAGCGAAACCATTGGTCACCTGTTTTCTCTCCAACACCTTGCGTTCGGATATATGCAGGAAATAATCATCTGGCCGAAAAAAACCCTTAAATTCCTTTTTGAGCCTGATGTCCACTCCATATCTATCACAGATTATTTCAAGATATCTGGATCTTCCGGTTGCTTCATTAAAGCATTCCGGCCAATAATATTCCTCAAAGTCATGAAATTCATTCCATAACATCGCCCTCAAAGTACGGTAGGCATATCTTCCCAGATAATTTTCATCCGTATCTATATTGCAGCTTACCAATAAATGATCATACTCGACCTTCAGATAAACTTTTACAGGCGTCTCATTTTCGAGCTTTACCCTGATTGTCAATATCCCTTTCTTAAATGAGAGAACCTTTCTTTCAACCATGTAATATGGTCGGTTCCCAGCTCGAAGTTCTGTGTGTGACTCTAAAACATTTAACCTCAATATACGGGTACTCTTATCAAACGGAAGTTTATAGAACTGGGATTTAGGTTTTCCGGCAAGTATCATTTCATCACCCATTCTCAGTTTCTCCTTTCGATGCTTCCGCCTCTCCACATTCGGCAGTTAGAAGATCGATCTTTTTATCACAAAGATCTTTGGCGAGAATTAAAAAATGGTGAACCAGGCTATATAGTTTATCAGCATCGCCCATCTCGACATTGAAATTATCTTTATACCTGGCGTGGCTGTAACTGTTCATGAGCTTCTCAAAAAGCCTTCTGTTTTCTGGCGTTCCAAGCAAAAGCGCTCTCGGCTCCTCTGAGAAACATGCGCAGATGTCCAGTAGCCTGCCCAAATGATGAATATCAGACCTATAAGCCATAAATACTCTGATCATCGCAATGCAGGATTGCTCGACAACTTGGTGAAGCATAAAAGTGCACACGTTAAATTTTTCATTACTGTAGCATTCCCCTGCTCCGTCCAAAAATCCCTGCGCCATTGGAATCCTATGGTATAGATGCTTACGGGCTTTTTCAAGAGATATCTTTTTATCAAGAATATATTCAACAAACAGATTCAGCGTACCATCATGACTGTATAGCTGAATGCCGGTATTAAAGACTGTTATAAAAAATCTGTTATTACCTGCAATAGCGGTTTCTACGCTCTCTTGGCTATGAACAAGGATCGTAATCTTGCCATGGTTAAAATGTGTATTTACATAGTCCTGAACACCATGCTCGATTCTGGTGGTGCCCTCAATTACCATTAATAAGTAATAGTGAAAATTGCTGCTCGTCTGTTGAGGCGAGAAGGAAGTACAAGAATTCTTTATGGAACTTATTTCACCGAACTTAAGAATATGCAAGGGCATAAACCGCTGTGCAAGCTCTCTAACAAAATTAGAGAACGGCTCTTGCCGGCCCCCTATTGGCTTTAATGATTTCTTTTTCATATCTTCATGATTATTACGAGAACCAATTTCGATTAGAAAAAGCACGTACCGAACCATTGCTGACTGTAAAATACAAGCACAGAGTTGTTTTTAACTGTCGGAATTTTTTAAATATATTTGGCCATGGAAACCTCAGAAAAAACGAATAGAATGCATCTTGGTAGAAAAATAAGCCGTATCCGTGAACTGCGTGGAATGAAACAGGAAGCGCTTGCTGTTGAACTTGGCATAAGCCAACAGGCCATTAGTAAACTGGAACAGAGTGAGGAAATTGAAGAATCAACTTTAGAAAAGATTGCCTCAGCATTGGGTTTACCGACGGACGCTATCAGAAACTTTAACGAGGAAGCCGTTTTCAACATCATTGGTAATACTTTTACTGACAGTAGCTCCAACAACAATAATTATTTATGTACAATCAATCCACTCGAAAAAATAATAGAATTGTACGAAAGATTGCTTACAAGTGAGCGAGAAAAAAATGACCTTTTAAAAAAGCTGTAGTTATATTGCAATACTTGTATTATTAATTATTTAACATGTATTGGCTACATTAATTAAGTCCGATACTGGATTTTAATTTCCCAACCGACATTTCGCAACAACATTCCGATTATTAAAAAACTACCGTTATTTGGTAATTTCAGTTTTATGAAAGCCATCATAGTTATTAATGGTTCTTTTATTATTTATTCTATAATTTAGGTAATATAAATTTTTGGTGGGTTAGGCATATATCAAGTACCTTTATATTTCTGAAGTTAACTTACTAATGCTACAAAAAATATGACCCAGAATAGGAATATTTCATTTGATAAACTTTTCTATAAAGTTGCGACAAATCAATTTTCCCTCGAATATTTAGAAGATGATTCTGATGAGATTAAATTTAAGTGTGAAGATTTAATTAGTGCCATATATTTTATGAACGGCATGTCTGACAAATCGCTTGAGATAGACTTAGAACTGCTTAAAAGGTATCGGATTGAAAGGTGTGATACGTTACTTCTGAGGACAGCAAAGACAAGTGCAGAATTGAAACGGACAGATGATGTTTTCACTTATATAGTTCGTTTCTTAAAAGACACACACAAAGATGACGATTGGTCAAGGAAACTTCCATTGCTAGCATGGTACGTTGAATTCTATTCAAAGGGAGAAGATGACACATTTGATAATTTTGAACAAACGTTAACGTCTATAACAAACAACTTAGGCATCAAAGCTATCGCAGCGATTTCCTTTTCGGATCGTGTTAGATTTATATGGGAAGATTTTTTACGAGCTCAAAAAGAGTTACGCGCATTCCATTTGGCTTACTGGAAAGCTAAGAAAGAACAAAAAGATAAGCTGTTAGAAGAATACTTACGGACTGAAACAATCGCTTATTTTAAAACTGAAATCATAAATACCATTAAGATAAGCGAATCAATAAAAGCTAATAACGAGAGAACCTGATCATAAAACCCTCGTTTTGTGATAATTTAAAGTGGCTAAGCCAACAAGAGAACGCAGTCATATATAATACTAATAGAGGTTTTGGCAATTATCATAAACCCATTTCATTAATCAAAACCATTTGTGGGTTTTTGATGATGAGTTTATGATAATAAAATGGCCATTATTGGGTTAAAAAATTAATGCGGAAATTTGAATAATCAATTAAAAAATACTTCAAAAAACGATGTTATTTTAAGAGTTTTTTAATGATGTTACTGACTATTCTGGCAATACTCGCCATACTAAATGCTCTGTCCAAACGTCAGTAAGTTATTGTCAGGGTCGAGCATTGAAAATTCTCTTTGACCCCAAGGTTTAGTTTGTAAATGTCCCGCTGGGTGAATGCTGCTATTATTGTCCAACATCGATTGATAAAGTTTTTCTATATCGTTTGTACGAATATAGACTTGCCCATAATTCTCATGTGGATCAAGTCCGTTGAATTCAAAAAAATGGATTTCAATATTTTCTTTTTTGATTAATAGGTAACCTTCAAAGTCCGAAGCACCAATGTCAGTAAATCCTAATTGGGTTAAATAAAAGTCTTTTGTCGCAGCCTTGCTACGCATAGGAAGTTTTGGGATAATAAAGGTAAGCATACAATATTCTTTATTGTTTATAATTATAAATGTTTTATCAAGATAATTTTAGTTAGTGGAACCATTGCTATGATCATCAGCAACGAACCTAAGGCCATCCAATTTTCAACTCCCGGAAAAACCAAAATTAGGAGATTGCCAATAATGAAAAGCGATGCCGCCCATCTTGGTATAATTCTAGTCTTGTAAAGCGATATTCCTAATAGAATATTCCCCATAAAAACCAAAATACACAATGCAAATGAAACTTTTAAAATGTTAGTCAGAATGACACTACCTATAGGATTTGAAAGATAGGCACCCAATACTCCGATAAAATATACACTACCAATAACTGAAAGAATTGCACCAATAAATGAACACCACGGTGTTTTTCTATAGGTTACATTCATCAGTGTCAAAATTAAGGCAATATACAACGGCATTGAAACATAAATAAAATAGTGAGGTAAGAGATAGTACCTAAATACCAGAGTTGGGTTCGAGTTTGCTGTTAGATGTATAGTTCCGTTTGTGTCTTTATATAAGAGATTGAAGTTTAAAAATGAGGATATGCTATCGTGAGAGATGCTCCACCCAGTGAATGTTAAAAAGGGCGCCAATATTAAAGAAATTCCGCCTAATATTATAACAAAGTTTTTTGCCTGTTGCAATGAATCTTGTTGCTTTTCCATTTTGATATTAAATTTCCTGCAAAAATGGCGATTAGCAATGGAAAGCTAACTTGATTGAAATCAGTAAATTCAACTTTTTGCTCTTACTCTACTTAAGGTTTCAGGTGCAATTTTAAGATATGAAGCGATCATTTTAATTGGAAATACTTTTGTCAACTCTGGTTTGGATTTATTTATAAAGCTATATTTCTCGTTCGGATCTAGTGAATTGTCAAAGATGAAATTTCTATTTTGTGATTGGTTTAAGATTTTACCAAATTGCAAAAACGATTGAGATTTTGAACAGAGGAAATGAAAGCTGCTTAAACTTAATTCAAGCACTTCTGATGTTGAAAATGCTTTAATAGTAGTCTTTGAAGGTGTTTGTTCCGTTAAGCTTTGTTGGTTATACATCCATTCACTTTGTAAATGCAAATCAACTATTACTTCGTCCACGCCGTCGGTTTGAAATTGTGAAAATGAGCCGGAAAAAATATAATAAAAACATCTGCAAACTTCTCCCTCTTTTAATAACACTTCATTCTTATTAAAAATTTTCTTTATAGAATGTTTAATAAAAAGTTCAGCGTCAAATTGTGTGAATTGTCCTAAACTGTTTAAAATCTCTGCTATAGTCATTTCATTGGGTTTAAAATTTTGAATCTTTATGGTATTATCAATACTGTTAAAGTCAACTCTCCAAATATGCGAAACTAACTTCACTTTTGTGCCAGCTTTAAATAAGGCTTAAATAATGTTAACATTTATTAAACTTCAAATTATCCAATAACGGTGGAATAGTGAGAATGACTATCATTAAAATACCAATTTTTACTGTTTTGCCGAACCTACCTACTACGTCCCTGTGACTGCTGCAACTTTTTACGTCTCCGTTTCTCTGCTTCCTCGACAGAATCTGTTTGTGAGGGCTCATACGTAGGTTCCATCAAGATTTCCAATAGCCCAAAACCAGCATCTTTTGCAATAGTTATCATATCGGCAACGTTGGCAAAAACTCCATCTGAAATTTCTTTCATCAAATTATCTATACAGATATCTCTTGAAATTTCAGTCGAAAGTTCGGAGATCATCTGCATCTGGGTTTTCTGTTCAGGAGTACCGTTCTGCATAACATTTGCATATATAAACTTATCCTTGAGCCCTCTCTCGAATTTGAATAAATTATCAAATATCTCCTCACCAGACTGTTTAAATACACTTCGGTTAAATTGTCCGAGTTTTGCAGAGTGTTTTTCATTCTTTCCTTTTGAGGTATTTTGAGGACTAAGTTTAACTTTATTGCTCAAATCTTTCCTACTCACAATCACTTGAACGTGCATTTGTCGTCCCTCTTTTCGATCACCCTTTTGCTTTGTTCCATTTTTTACTTCTTTATCTGTGTGCTTGTAGTATCGGTAGTTTTCGACCTTGCCGAACCATAAAAGATCGTTGTTGGTAAGAATACCTGGCCTTTTGAAATTTTTGGCATACTCATCCATAATATTTACCGCAAATTCCTTGAGTTTCTCCTTTGCGCCACTCTGGCCATATTTTTTGAAAAGATGTTCCAGCTCCTTTTGACTCGGACTGATATTAATCAGAAAAAACTTACTATCATCACGACCAAGCTTTGCAATGTTATTATCAATCTTAACCCGAACTTCCTGTCTTCTGATATCGTTTCTTACACCATTGAACCAGTTTTCGTATTCCGGTACTGAATTTTTCTCATTCTCAAGCTCGTTCTCCTTTTCCAGGTAGTTGACCAAAGCTCCGCTGCTGCCTTTGTTATTTCCCGTTTCGGATGCTGTGATGTTGATATACATAGACTAAATATTTTCGAGGGATTTTCTGACATGGCTCTGCAATTCCTCCTTTTTGGCAGCTGATACCGGCCAGCCCAAAGATTCTCTCTGATTAATATAATAATTAAGTATCTCTCTAAAACTGGACTTCAGTTTGCTTTTTTCATTGTAATACTGGTGAGTTCTAGCAATTTCTTTTTCCAGTTGCCCCATACGATTAGAAATTCCCTCGCTTTTCTTTTCCTCTTTCTGTAGATGCTGCCAGATTATTTTGAAATATTCTGTATGCTCTTTAGCTATGATAGTAAGTCCGTTACTATCGGTAAACATAGGTAACAGAAAATCCTTTTCCTGCTTTTTGAAAAATGATATTATCCTGTTCACTCCGTTAACCAGCTCTTTCTTAAGTAGCTCGTCGTTGAAATCGATCGGGTCTTTTTTTGTACCATAAAAATAATTAACCATCTGTATAATCACCAGCTTTTTCGGTCTCCCCAGTTTCAACGAAATTTTTTCTAGTTTTTCATCAGTTGCTTTTGGATATCGCACAGACTTAACATTGATATCTTCCATTACCTATCTCCTTAAAAGTTCATCTCCAATTCTATGTTAAGCATAACTTCACTTCCCAGCTTTGGATGCCATGAGGGCTTATATTTAATAAAGCCACTTTCCTTCAGCTCCTTGATATTTTTGTGGTATGTAGAAACAGACTTTATCCTTGAAAATCGCATAAGCGTTTTTCTACTTACATTAAATGGAAGTGTTACATCCTGATAATTACAACATTGAACCAATGCAATTAATATGCTTAAATGCGTTGGAAAAAAATGTGGCTGTTGTGATGCATGCGCAAAGTATCGACGCAATCCTTTGCGGTACAAGTTTTCATCTTTCGTCATTTCATTTCCCCTCCATCATCTTTTCAATTTTTTCCCTACTATAAAACATAGTTCCCCCGACCTTACGAAATGGCAAATTGCCATTGATACGGAGGTTTTGTAAGGTTCCGGGTGAAATATTAAGCATTTTCCTTACTTCAGAACTCCTCAACCATGATTTATTTGAGGCGCCACTGTTAGTTTTTAATAAATTTTTCATTTCATTCAGCATTTCTGTTTTGAACTGTTGTAAGTCATCCATTGTAATGATGTCTATCTTCATAATTAGCTCCTTTCGTTCTGATATATGCGTTAATAAACATATATATTTTTTTTAAACCTAAATATTTGGTATACCTTAAAGTATACCGTTTATTCTTTCTATCGGCTTGAAAAGCCGACAAGTATCCCCGGAGGATACTTGAAACCCCTGTAGCGATAGCTCAGGGCAAGCAAGTAGGGCCACTGCCCAACTTCCGCTTGCTCAGCTCCTGAAAAGGGGACTGACTGCCTGAACCGCTTTTCTACCGCTAATAACTGCATCCTAAAAAGCCCTACAAGCTTTTGGGCTTCCCCGAATTAGCTGCTGTGCCAGTGGTGTTTATGTGTAACAAAAACCATTGATATGTGGATAAATATCTATGTTTCAAGTACTATATGAGATTGCGCCCGACATTTATACTCGTACTTCTGTAACTGATAATAAGCCTGTCTGGTAAAGCCAAACAATCCGCAGAGCTTGTCAATGCTAAGCTCTGGACGTTGTTCTTTTATTTCTTTGACTGTTTGGCTCCAGACTTTTTTCTGATAGAGATATTTAAATCACGTTCTGCAATATCTATCATCTTGTTTGTAGCCAGATTCATTAGGCGTTCCCTTTCCAGAGCTTCTTCCAATTCTTGAATACGTTTAACCATGCCCTGGTGAGTATCAGGCGTCTCGGTTTTGGACTTTTTTAGAGATTTGTTCATAACGGGTGTTCTGAATTCACCACCAAATTTACTAACCCATTGCCCAACTGATGCATGAACAGCTAATTTAAATTTATCAGCAGTTTTTTGCATGCTGTCATCAGAACTTAGGTAATGTTGAACAACCTCGCGCTTGAAATCGTCCGAATAATGCTTTACAATTTTCATCTTTTATTGAGTTTTATGTGCTCAAAATTGTAAACCTAATTCCGGACAAGACAGTGACTGGATTTTCTCCACGGTCTCACCTTTTGCGTCTACCCACGCCAATAACTTCTTTCGGGAAAACAGCAATTTACCGGCTGTCTTTGAAAAAGGGATTTTGTTCTGCCTGACTAGACCATAAAGGGTTGGTCGTCTGTAATTAATTAGTTTGGCCGCCTGTCTTGCATTGAGCAACTGATCTGCACCGGATGCTTTGCTATCGGATTCACCGATAACGTTTCTAACAGATGTTTCCATGATGTTGGAAAGTTCTTCAGCTGATAAGGCCGTAAATAAGATTTTTTCTGTATCCATAATTATTTTGTTTATGGGTACAAAGGAATAACACAAAACAGCTTAAAATCGCAATGACATTAATGTCTTAATTTATGTTTTTTAAGGACGCTTAACATTTCGTCGATATGAGGGTTTTTGTCCAGGCTGTTTTTAAGCACGGCCATTCCTTTTGGCGTATATGTTGCCAATATACTTTTAGTGCTTTCGATTTTGGAAGTTGAAAAGGCAGAAAAATAACGTTTTAACATCGCTACATACATAATCTGGTTTGATCCCCTGAAAAAGTTCCTATTCAGGCTATAGCACGAATACATTAGCGCAATCAGAACATTCCGCATATCTCCCCTGGAAATGGTCTTGAGTTCGGGTTCTACAGACGATTTGAAAGCATCGGGAAAGGCTCCCGAACAGAACATTGCGCCGAGATATTTTCCGAGTTCATCTTTTGTAAACAATGGTTGTTCCATGCCTTTCCCCGTACTGATCGGTGCAGTTAACACCTGCCATATTTTTTTGATCTCGGCAACATCACAATAGATTTCAATGCGCTTCGGGCTATGTGAATTTTTAGTTTCGGTCGTTGTTTTGTGTTCGGCTGGATGCTTCTGTGATGTAGCGCTAGATTTATCGGATTGATTTTTCGGTTCCCTAGGAGTTTTTACTTTTAAGTATGACTTATTATCTTTTGATAATTTCTGCAAATTATTGAGTTCAACAAATGCTAGGTACAAATTTGATTGAAGGTACCCCAAGTTATAGAACAAAGCTTCGTCCAATTCTACATCAAAATAAAGATAGTCTAAACAATACAAACAAAAATTACGCAGATGTTCGACTTCGTGGTCATAGGATAAAGCAGGGAATGATAATCCGATATTTTCACTAAAATTTTCCAGTCCACATTGATAGCCATTCAGAAAAACGTTTAGAAGTGTTTCTTTCGCCTCGAAATTCCAATTGGGATAATAATCAATACTGTAATCCGATAACGTATCTTCTGTAGCCTGAAAAAAATCAAATAGGTCAAGTTCACTGATAAAATATGCCTGATTGCTCCTACGCAACTCTTTAAATGGAAAGTAGCCTACACGGTTCAGCAAATCAAAACGACTTTCATTTTTATGGATGAGTTCACCATTTTTTCGCACAATAGCCGCCTTCATTTCATTGTAAATGTGTCCAGAGTAAGGGCTGAAATTTTTAAGGTGAGGAAAGAACATAAGCATTACCTTTTTGAGTTGATAGCTAAAATAGTAAATTTTCGAGTTACGAAGATGAATATGACCTCGTTCTTTTTTAATTGTAAAGTTAGACTATATTTGAAAAAATTACTCTCATGGCCAAACAACCACCTCTATCTTCTGAATTATTAGAAAGTATCTGTCAGATAATTGCCGATACAGAGAATGGACTTTCAGGAACTGAAATCGGCAGATTGTTGCCAGAGTCAAAAATTGCTGATGTTGATACTACTAATACAAAATGGAAGAGGCTTTTCAATGCATTTGCCGAATGGCAGAACGTAAACAAATGCTCAAATAATATTTTCATTTTTATTATGAAAGCAATGGCACCTGTTAGATATATGGCTAGCAAAGAAAAATTTGAATGGCGAAGAGACGAATTAAATAAGAGATTAATATTTGTTGGCTTAAAATTACCGAAAAGGGAGTAATAGGAACTGTTCCAATAGCAGAAACGATTAATGACGCTGAAAGACGCGCAAGTCAACTAAAACAAAAACTATCAGAAAGAAACGTGCATCAAGATGTTATCAAATTTTGCAAAGCTGAATTGCTGGCTGACAACTATTTTCACGCTGTATTTGAAACTACTAAGAGTGTAGCTGACAAACTTAGAGTCTTATCGGGATCAATAGCTGATGGTAATGATTTAATTGATTCGATATTCGCTGTAAATAACCCAGTATTAATCATTAACAATTTCACAAGCGACACTGATAAAAGTGAACATAAGGGATTTGCAAACTTATTAAGAGGCTTATTCGGCATGTTTAGAAACACCCTAGCTCATGCCCCCAAAATACACTGGGAAATGAAGGAGCAAGACGCCTTGGACATTATGTCATTGGCCTCTTTATGTCACAGAAGGTTAGAAAATGCGCAAAAAATCCGTATCCTTTAATGTTTTTTTAATTAATTCAATTAGGCAATTTGTATTTCTCTTCAAGTTATAACTATTCATACCTTAGAAATAATTAAAACCGAAGAATTCAAATAAACTAGATATTTTTCAACTGCTTTTCAGATAAAATATCAGGAATTTCGTCATTAACTGCAAGTTCAGCACCACTCATCTTGACTTTGTTTGAAGAAATTAGAAATTGAAAATTTTCTCCAAAAAGATTGATAGCCTCCTCTGCAACTGTACGAGTTGTTACAGTGTGTTTCGAGATTTTACTTTCGTAACAACAGGCATATTTTCGAATTTCAGTTAGAATAAAAGGTTCATACCTTCTACGGTCAAAAACTTCAGTTTCATTTTGACTTGCCTCCCGCATGCCTAAAACCATAAAATTAAGGTTTGATAACTTTAAATTCTGGTCTGGAAAACTGAAGTGTAGCAGCATAATCTTTCCTTTACTTTCGATAAACACACTACCTGTTGCTTCTGAATAAGAAATTTGGATTTCCTGCCCAATTAAAGAAGTTAAACGCAAACCATCCAAGTCTATTAAGAAACTGCCAAAAGTTCTGATTTTACCGTCAACGAAATTGAACTCGGATTCAGTAATATCTACTGGAAGCGGAAAGTGATAATTCTTACCTTTCTTTGATATCCCTAATGCTAGGTATGGAAAATGTTCGCTATAATATACATCTGTTACATCGCTTTTAATTCTGAGTCTTCTTATCGCTTGCTGGAGCAGAGTTTCTTTCATATATTTTGAAGTATTGGGTTTACAAAGATTAAGTTATTAAAAGATACTGAAGGGCGAAATTAAATTAGGATCCAGAATACTAGATGGATTTGTTAAAAATTCTGTTCTTGCACTGTAGAGCTTCGATCTTAAATCAGGATTCAGATTCTCTGCAATAAGAGGAGAAATGCCCCAATTCTCACACTGCCTTGTAAGAAAGCCTGTAAGCCTCTTTTTAAACTGCTGCTCTTCCAAATCTTTCCAGCTATTAATAAACTCTGATTTCCAATTACTCTCAGTTTTTCTTGTCGTCAGTAAAACGAATGTACGTTCGTTGTAAGGAAATATATTAATGAAGACATGTTCTAGCATCTCAGGGCAGAGCAGGCTACCGCTGGCATAAACTTTAAGCGGAGGATAATCGAAGCAATAATTTACAAATGATTCTGAGACTGATTCTAGATCGGAAGCTATTGATTCCATATCTTTTTTTCTCAACTCCAGCAGATGGTTTTGTATTTTCAGACGTTTTGAGATCTTTTCAAGTTCCATTTTGGCCTCCAGATTACTTTGCAGAACCTGCGAATTTACCATCCGAGAATCTTTTTCCAGAACGATTTGTTCTTTGCGGTATAAGGAAATCAGCGTGCGGTAAGCGAAAAGCAGTGAGTTTTTATAATTTTTAAAATTGACAGGGTGAATTTCTATAGGTTTAAAGATCGCGGTATCATGACTTGAACATAGTGTTGGATAGGCATGAGAATGTAAGATACCTACCGCTTTAATTTGCAAAATGTCTTTGGGCAGATTTTTATCTTTCCAAGCATATACGTCAATAGCCTTCACTTCACATACATGGAAATTTTCTGCTACATTGTTAAGAATACCGTTCCTTTGCAGCATATGGGAATTAATAGCAGGCTTTTCACAACCTTCTATTAAACATACCCATTGCTTGTTTTTAACATTCTTATTGATATTTGCAATAATCTTTTCAGCACTATCATTTTTCATAAGCTCAAAAATAGAAATTAAAATTAGCACCTACTCTTGCGATAAATAAGAACATAATCAATCTTTAAACTATCGACTTTCAGTTGTTTGCGGGAGGAAACACAGTTTTTTCATGACTAGTACAATCAATTCTGCATTAATCTTAATTTGGCTATTATTTTCCACGACGGTAGTTCGAAATGGCGCGAAAAGTCTTTATCTTTTCTGCTACTATTTTATTGATCTCTCTTTTACTTTTTCCCTTGCGGGTCACTGTATCTTTCACTTCTAAATGAAGTCTCTTTTCCCATCGAATTTCCATACCGTTATTAGGTATTTCAATCAATACCTTATTCACTAAGTCCTGCGACACTTTATCACCAGGTTTTCCTGTTTGGATCCACACTCCATTTGATTGCATAATACCGTCTATAATAACAAACTGGGTTTTGATATCAAATTCAATAGCAAATATGCAATCCATAGGCTTTGTAAAGTGAATTTCCAAATGATAAGTTTTGGGACTGAAGAGTGTCAATGGCTGGCTCCAGGTAGAATCAGCATCCCCAATCAGGCCCTGATGAATTCTAATTAGGTCATGAAGTTCGGATCCCTCTGGCGCATTCAATACGACAACGGGAATAAAGCGTCCTTCAGCCAATCCGGCATTCGACATTGCTCCATCTTCAACTACTTGGTAAACCTGCCTGCTTATTGTTTTAAGGTATGGTATCATACAAGTTCATTTAATAAATATACTTCTCTTCTTGTTGTATTATGGTGGTTATCGGTAACGATGAGTTCATATTTCAAATTGCTATATCCTACTGGGATGTTAGCTGGCTCAATAAAACACAACCAGCCGCTTTGAGAATGTTTCTCCTCCAACCTAAGTTTTGTATCAAATCCGCTTAAATTTTGCTTTCCCGATGCTTTAATGTTTTCTGGATTGTGGTCGATTATTACCCGTCTAATTGTACCCTCTGGATTCTTGTAAGTCAGTTCCAGCCTACAAGAAAATGAATTTTTCATATCGGACAAATTATGTATGTTGATATTAAAAAAAAGGTATCGACTACTCTTTTGTTGATGTGCAGCAGCTTGGTTCAACTCAATGGTAAAGTTTGACTGCCTATCATTATAAACTTGCTGGTTGAGTCTTAGAGCCCTTGCGGCAACTAAGCGAGCAGACCAGGCGATAAATGCAGCCACAATTGCAACTGCAAGAGAACACCAAGGAGCGATATCTTTTAAGTCTTGAAAGGTAATCGTAGTCATGTTTTATATATTAGTGTCAACAATGTGACAATTTACTACTCCATATAATTTGAGGTCGAGTTAGAATGATTTTATAAGCTTGTATCAAATTTTAAACCCTAAAAAGTAAGAGGAATGTAGACATTGGTAACATTACTAATACTAGTGATTTAATCACATATTTCAAATTACTTCATTACAACAGTTATATTATTTGCGAATTTTCAGTATAATCCTAATATTTATGCATATTACATTTTACTTTACAATTTATATTTTTTAAATTCTTTCAAATTTGATACATCCTTTAATCAATAATCCACTTTATCAATCAAGTTAATTAGTGTAGAGGATTCTGGATTCTGTGGGAAGCTTGGTTGCAAATGACTCCCCATTGCTGAAAGCCTTTCACTGAAAACATCTAATTTTTCTTTCAAATTATATTCACCATCATGATTGGTAAAATATAAGGTGCCTTTTTTAACCCTTTCCATAAACATATTCAAAGTATCTTCATCAGGATTGTGATGTTTGCCATTGGCAGAGATTACATAGTGATCTGCTGTAATTGCTTCCAGAAAATCAGGAGTCATATTCGCATCGCTTCCATGATGGGGCATTTTTAGGATGTCAAAATGTGCTTTACCATTTCCGTCCAATAGATCGTTTTCTTTTAAGCCCATAAGTATATCATCTGCTCTTGCATCTCCGGTCAGCAAGATCCGTTTACCATTCATTTCTACAATGCAAACTATACTGGATAAGTTAAAAGGGGATTTATCTGTAAGTGCAGCAATAATAACGCTATTGTCTCCTTTATCTTTTGCTGTTTTGAGATCAGCGTCCCAATGTATTTGAAGGTCCCTTAACCGCTGCGCGTTCGGATGAACAACTTTAATTTTGAAATTGCCGTCTTCAAAGGATGGAACACCAAGATCTCCCCTAACAAGAAGCGGTTTTCCTGGCTCTATCGGTGCAAAGCCTGAGTTTATTGCCAGCCCCAATTGCTTTGTATTGTCCCGGATAGTTCTGCCCTGTCCTGTTGAAGCAATCACTGCTACCAAATCGTGATCTAGCCCTGTTAATTCTGGATTTTCATGTAGCTCTGTACATGCAACTGTTGCATCCAGGCTTAGTGTTGAAACCATTGGAATCTCATTATTCCCTATGATATCATCAAAGGCATTAAACCATAGTCTTTTAATCTTGAATGTCCGCTCCTCGTCGATCACTAAGTTTTCTTTTTCATCTACTAACTCTTGGGTTAACATTTTGATCCCATTGATATGATCATCATCAGCGTGACTGATCATTACCATTTCTAAATTAAGTGGCGCCTCTGCTGAAAATTCGTTTTTAATCTGCAGTAACCGGGGTTTTAAGTACTTGTTGTAGATTCCCGATGGGCCACCGTCTACGACTAGGATTTTAGGTTCATTAGCATCACTGTAATGAATGATCAGGCAGTCTCCGTGCTTGGCCTGAAGGATTTCGAGCGTAAATAACATATGTTTTTGGTTTTTGGTTTAATCAAATCGATTGTATTGCCCGTAACACATCGAGCATTCCGCTTCCCTGAAAGTAGCGTTCCCTCCCTAAATCAGTTGCCGTGGAGCAGATGATTTCTTTAATGCGCTCAGGACGGCCGATCAATTCCCGGTGTTTGGCGAGGATTAGTGCCGCCGCACCGGAAACATGTGGGGCCGCCATGGAGGTACCGTCCATTCGATCCAACCCCTCGTCTATCATCGTGGAAATGATTTTTTCTCCCGGCGCCACAAGATCTGGCTTGTATCTTCCATCACCTGTAGGGCCTTTGCTTGAAAAATAAGAAACACCGTAGCTATGTGGCCTGTCCCGATGGGTAGCTCCAACCGTTATCACTTTCTCGGCATTGCCCGGATCAGTGATATTGACCATTCTAAAACCCTGTAATTCATTCCCTGATTTATCTCTATACATTGTCTGCCCCAAATTCCCTGCGGCAGCAACAACCACTGTTCCTTCAGCCACTAGTTTATCGCAAGCAGAACAAACGGGTGTTTGGCCGCATGCATAACTCGCTACATCATGTACCATGGAGACACTCATATTTACTCCATGAATAGCCTGTACATCTTTTTGATTATTTAGCCAGCGTACAAACTGTATTGCTGCCATGATATTGAACTCATCACCTTTACCCTCTTTGTTAAACACCCTTAAATCGTAGAGTTTTATCCCGGGGCACATGCCAGATATTCTTTTTTGCGAGCCGTCAATAAAATCTGCCCCCAATATGCCGGCAACATGTGTACCATGAGAATTGCTGGGGCTAATATATTCCTGACTATTGTGGGGTATGCGGATCAAAGGAGCTAGTATGGACCAGTCTAAAAGACGTCCGTTATCAAGTGTGTGTTTTATATCTTCAATATACTGATCTAACTCTTTTTCAGGCAGATGCACATCATTTTCGCTACTTCCTTTAAGATTGATGTCTCTGTTCAGATGAATCTCAGAAATGACTTTTCTAAAGTTTGAGAAATCATAACTAGCGACAATCCGGCTATTGTTACTATTGTTATCTAACTTTGAGCCCATTGCAGGTTCCACAAATGCGTTGTTTTTATCTCGCATTCTGAAAGCCATATGTCTCGCATCAATACCACTATCCAGAATCGCCCAGGTAATCCCTGATCCATCTATGTCAAAAAGCCTCCTGGTAGAATCCGCTTTTGTAGCTGGTACCGAGTTGTAAATTGATGTCTCAGCTGGCCGGTTTCTGTTGATGCTCCATGTTAATAGCTTTGGTTGACGCTCGGGTAACAAAATATGGGTCTCATAATAATAGTAATAATATTTATCTATCAATTGATCAAGCGATTCCACACTTTCCCGATCGTTCTTGGAAGAATATTCAATCGCACCAATAATATACTTTAGCCATTTTAAATCGGGAGTTTCCTCTCCGTCTTTTAGAAGATATTTCTGAAACCAGCTAGTTTTGGGCAATACTAATTCCAGCATTTCTGTAAAGGTCAGTTTTGCAGCTACCGATTCTCCATTGGTAGCGAGTTCGGCGTGTAAAAGCTGTTCTTTATCAATTTTTTGTGACAAATCCCTAAATAGCTCAGCAGCTGATGAGTCACGATGCGGTGTAAGGATCAAATCTGCCCTAAAAAATTCAAGGTTCTTCCTGTTTTGATAATATTCCAACCAGACATCTGGGTAAACCGGAGAGTCTTGGGTAAAACGGTTGGTAGGAAATTCCGGGTATCTTTTGAAGATTAAATTTTCAATGAGCGAGGTATCTACGATCATGAGGAGAGTGTGAGTTTACATTAATTATGCATTAAAGATAACTATTTTTTTCTTCTGGACAATCCCTAATTTATTGATATTATTGCAATTAGCATATTAGAAATGAATGGATTTGCTACTAATTATCCTTAACTTTATTTATGTTTTCCATCGATTCCTATAATGCGTTAGCAGGTACTTTGATCAATACTTTTACCTTGATTGGCGGCGCATATGGGTTTTATGCTTTTATAAAAAAAGCTGACTAGGTTCAATTATTGAACCAATTGCAACAAAAAAAAGCATACTCTGGACAAAATGATAGCAAAAGCCCTTAATCTCTGATCTTTTGTATTCCAGATAATGTGGTATTTGAGAGTAATCTCATATAAATTGACAAAAGAATGCACACACAAGGGCTGGTAAACTGAGAGCTTTGGCTTGAGAGGATGCCTTTTTATGCTTAATCTGATGTTCTAAAAGAATAAACCTACTTTTACTACGCGCATTTACCAAACAATTAATTAAATCTTAAAGGTACTGTAAATACCTAATTTGCTTATTCGAATAAGTCTTTTGTATTCACTTTACCTTTTATTTTGGGGCATACTTTTTCAAATTCTTCAAGGTAAAGCTGTTCAATCTTGGGCTTCAGAGCATCGTACCACATATATGAAATCTGATAGACAGTTCCATCATGCATAGGGATTAAAAATTTTGCTCGATCCACTTCTTTTGCCACTCTCACGAGTGCCTTTTTATAAATTAGTGAAGCGGTTGCCTGAATTACATGACTTAAAGCCCAAGTAACCTGATCGTCTCCTTTTGTACGGAAATTCCCAAATGATGTACCTACACGAGCATTGTCCGCCATTTCTTTGTCGATTTCCTCCCTGAATTTCTGAAGCTTTGTAAATTTTTTAAAGTATTGCTGTGCTTTCGAACTTAGAGTTGTATCTCCGTACATATAACGGTAAAATACCACCTTTGCATCAGATCGTTTTTTTGGATCCCCAAAAACAAACGTAGCGAGATCTTCATAAATATCTGTATTGTAAAGATCTATCAACTTTGGATCATCACTTAGTGAAGCCAGTATTCCTGCTTCAAACTGCGAGTAATCGATATACAACAATTTATGAAACCTATCGGCCACCACTATTTTCCTATTCGATTTTCTCAAATTCTGGAAAGAAGGCTCCCTCAAAATTATCCTTGAAGTTATAGTCCCAAAGCCCAGGTATTTCGGATATGCACACGTTTGTCCTCCCCAGTGAGACTGCATAAAAAGAAGGCTATCAAAATCTTTCTGATTTCTGATCATTTCATACATCAAACTACAGACTTCGTCGTCATTTCTCCAGGCCTTAAAGGTAAATAGTGCTGATTTAACCAATCGGTATCCTTTGCTTTTTAGATACTCCGATTGCCAGCGTTCGTTCTCTGGATTGAAGATGCGGTATCTGAGTTGGAGAATATTTTTGATCCGATAGATTTCCTTTTCTAAGTCAGCACAAAGATTTGCAGCCAAATTTATATTGATAGGTACCCCACAAAGCTGACGCCTATATATTATATTATTGACTTTTGCTTCCAGATCGCTAAAACGTTCTACCTCCTCCGCCTTCTGATCAAGCATATATAAATATAATATGCCCATATCCCCCAAGAACTTTCTGATTGTTGATTCGCTGAGTTTAAAGTCCTGATCTGATATGTTGTGATATCTCAGCGCCTCAAGCATTGTCCATTTTTTATGCTCTCGCAGGTCTTTTCCCTCTTGTGTCATCTGCTTATCAAACCCTTCCAGATCAACGATTTCTGGCCATTTCCTGAATTGTTTGATCTTTTTTAAATGCCGGATTAACTCCGAACTCTGAAAGGTAAGTAGCAGGTCATCGTTGCCAAAATTGTGGTTTTCATAATATTCCTCAGGGGTATCTATATTTCTTGAATACCACTGGTTTTCTATATAAAGTACTGCAAGTCTAATCATTTAAAGCGAATATAATTGTTCACTGGCTTCTCCGTTTGCATTGTCAAATTCATCAAATCCCCTAACAAATACTAGATCCCTATCTTTCTTTTTATGACTGAACTCATGTGATTTGTTCAAACTGGGTTCTGTTTTTCCAATCACGATTTCTGGCCTGAACGAACGTAACGCAACAAGTGCAATCCGGTTCTGAAAATAACCATGCGTGAACCCTTCTTCATACTTCCGGAGGATTACTCGACGGTACTCTAGATCCACAGAGCACATGTAGATCACCATTGCAGCAATTACCGCTTTGTTTGTATCATCATTCTTCTCAATGCATCTAACGGCGTAAGTTTTCAGCTCAGTTAGATTGATTTTATGTTTTGCCAAAAGCATCCATATCTGGTATACCTGGAAAGCATAAGTATTGTATTTCTCATCTAACACAATTGGCAAGAGGTGTTTGAGCATATGTTCTTCCACAATTCCTGTTGGCATCAGACTTAAAACCTTGCATAGTTCAGTGGTAATCCACGGTCTGTCCACAAGTTCGGCACAGGCGTCTTCTATCGCATCTATGACAACATTACTAAAAGCGCTTGATTCCAGCCCTTTATAAGCTAGCATTGCAATAGTGTTCAACGCGAAATTCATTTTTTTAGCAGCATCATCGCGTTGATCACTATTCACGTGAAGATTTTTCGTCAAAAGTTCTATTGAGGAATGAAATGCCTCATTTTTATATTGTGTATTATTTGATCTTCGATATTTTGCAATCTTGGCTGCCGGAAGATCAAATGCTCCCTTAAAGTCATCCCTGCGTTTTTCACCAGGCTGCAATACTGCCTTACCTGACGCATCATCACTGAAAGTAAAAATTTCTGTCTTCTGTGAATTGACTGATAGATAGCATCTCCTAAGTTCAAATTCAAAAGTCTGCAATATCTTTCTTGCTTCGTATTTATCCTTACAGAATATTTTGATATCGTCCATGAAGCGATAGTATTCTGGAGCATGATGTTGCATAAAGATATCTACCTGATTGAGATAAAATGATGCCAACAATGCGGATGCATCACTATTCTGTGGTAAGCCAATTTTTTTTTCAGTGATCTTGTCCAAAATCATTTTGAGCATTTCTGCTGCCTTTAGATCATTATCTGTCTCACAAATCCGAAGGATTTTACTGTGCAACAAGTCTTTACCAATATTATCAAAAAAATTCAATAAATCTATTTCGATGACACAGTTATAAAGGTATTTTCCGTCCTGATCTTTTCGTCCAGCCACATCATATAAATGGTAATGTAGCTTTCTCCATTGTTCGACACCGTTTAAAATAAGGTTATCTGGATCATAAAAATTGTACCTTGCTGAAAACACATTGGCAATCTGTGCGTTGTCGAGCTTTGGTGCTAGCGCGCCAACGCATGCCATGTACATGATCCGGTCTATAAACGGTGATATCAATGCCAATCTTAATGTAAATTTCTTTTTAGGAACATAAAATGTTTCAGCAGTGCTTGCGACGTATTCCTTGTTGTTAAAATATTCCTCAAACTGAGCAAAAAGAAAATCCTGGTTTAACAGGTCGATATATTTAAGCGGATCGTGAAACCAATCGTCAGCGATGTCTGTACTTAGCCGTTTCCTCGCAAGTTCTAGATCGACACAGGTGTCATTGATGAAGGCCTGATGGATATCAACCACCTCGGATTTTACTTCTCTTTTGAAATGAGATGATTCTGTGGTAAGTTCAGATAGCCCGAGGCTCTTAAGTTTCGCATTGATCTCACCAAATGAAATATCGACTAAATCAACCGTTGCATTTTGAAATTCCGTATTTGGATATCTGGTAATTACTCCAAATAGTGTACTTCTTGATTGAGAGAAAAGGCCTGCCCCAGATAACCCTTTTAGCCATGAATATTCTACTGGTCCATATAGCCTGTATCTTTTTGCTAGACTATCATTTCGTTGAAAGTCGAACCTTTGGAGTTCCTGTTCATTAGCTGCAAAAATCCCCCAGGCAAAAAAGTCTACATCAGTAGCTCGAAGTTCATCAGAAACTAGAATTTGCCGAAAAGTGACTGCAGGGTTTTTATGTACTTTGATAATTACAAGATCCTGATTAAAAACTATCATCTTTTCCCTGATGTTTTTATTTTTGATCCACTCAAGTCGCTGGAAACCTTTCCTATCGCTATATAGTATCTCTATGTGCCCCAGCTTTTCTTCGCTGTATGGTGTTTTGCTATCTTCCTGAAAAATATGCTTCGCTGTTAGAACATAATTATAACTTTCCAGATTGGAGGTAAGGTACAGAATTCCCGATCCACACACTTTTACCCCAGCAACGACAGTGCAGATTTTGATTCCGCAACCTCTTAAATTGTCAGGTACCGTAGCCATATATTTCATTATTGAGCGTCAACTTAATTCTATACTTCCTTAACTCATTTGGCTTTATGTTCAATTTTTCTATCGGTTCAGCATAGTTGAATAGAAATTCGATATCATCTTTCTGTTGGTGCACAAACTTCGCTACCTTCAGGATCGCCCGTTTATTTGGCAGGTAGTATTTTTTACTATTAGTGCTTATTATAAATTTTGAACAATCTATTTTTGATAGGATCGCCCTAGAAAGGCTACGATAACTTCCATGGTGAGGAAGCTTGACGTAATCGAAGTGTACCGGATTTCCAGGATTTTCTTCCTGAAGTTTTAAAAGTATTTCTTCCATTCGCTCAGGCACGCAATCTCCGGTCAGTAGCACTTTCTTTTCCGGTGTCTCGGCTAGAATTACAACACTGGTTTTGTTGGACTCTGAATCGTCTTGACTTTTGTCATCCAGGTACCGTTCCAACGATGCCATAGAAGAATCCCAATCACACCTATAGTCACTGGTAAGATATGCGCCCTCCGCAGAGCTGTATGTCTCTAAAACTTCTTTAACTGGTGATAAAAACCTCAGAGTAATTGCCCCAAATGTACGTGCTGGGTTATCAGCAGTTGCAATGTCCCATTTTGCGGTATAACTGACCAAAAGATTTTCCAAATCCCGTGCCTGTCTGTAGGATAGCGTATTATCATCTGCTGAGGGGATCAAACCTCTAATTTTTCTTGGCGAATTGAATAGGATTTCCTTAATAAATTCTTCCCCGAAATCGCCTCCAATCGCGGCGCGCAATAGTGATATAATTCCTGCGATATGGTCATCATCATGATGGGTTACGATAACTAAATCCAACTTTTGGCCAGCGTTAAAGATTTTCGTGACTTCATCACGCACATAAGTGAAGTCATTTCCGCCGTCGATGAGAATATTGTATGTTCCGTCCTGAATGAGAATTGCATCTCCCGAGCCTGCTTTCAGGTATTTTATGTTCATACTTGGCGATAATTTTTGACCAATATACAATTATTTGGTTAACTCAAAAATTATAGCAGATCACATCTTAATTGTAGCGTAGTCGCGGAAATCTGTTATTAAGGTATTCTTTTCTCCCATAGCAACGGCAGTTTTAATTATCCTGTCACAAATCAGATTGTTTACCTTTACAATTTCTATGTTGCAATAACAATCATCACAACATCTTATTTTTAACCATCAAATGATTACTATAGATACCGACCAGCCAAAATACAATTCAGAAGAAGATAGATTTCAACGGTACGGCTTTGCCGGAAGGGTTGCCAACATAGTCATGAATAATGATTTAATCAAATCTCTGGTGATCGGAATCTATGGCAAGTGGGGTGAAGGAAAGACCTCGGTGATAAATTTCATCAAAAAGCAACTACCCCAAGACGTTGTCATTGTAAATTTTAACCCTTGGCTCTTCAGTAGCGAAGAACAGTTGATCCACTCGTTTTTCTCTAGTTTGGCATTTGAACTGGATTTATCCCTAGAAAACAAAAAAGAAAAGGTCGGGAAGGTTCTTAGTGATTACGGTCAGGCGATTGGCTCAGTTACCAGCGTATTAGGGTTTTCTTTTGATGGAGTTAAAGAGATTGGCGATAAGCTACAGAATACATCTATTGAAAAATTAAAAGCCAGAGTAGATGATATGATCCGAAAAACCGGCAAGAAGATAGTGGTGTGTGTAGATGATATAGATAGGCTGGATGTAAAAGAAATCCAGTATATTTTTAAGTTAATCAAACTGGTTGGCGATTTCCCTGGCACTACTTATATTCTTGCCTTTGACGATGAAATGGTTGCTGGCGCCCTTGCCCCTCAATATGGTAATAGGCAGGCGGTGAATGGCTATGCTTTTTTAGAAAAAATTATTCAGTTACCTCTTAAAATCCCAAAAGCCACAAGAGTTGCGTTGAAAAAATATGTACTGGACATGCTTGGTCAGGTAGTTCAGGGACTTAATATTACAGTTACACAGGACGAATTGAACGAATTTCGGTCGGTTTTTGACGAATATTATGTACCTCACATTGATAATCCAAGGCTTGCCAGTCGATTTACCAATGCCGTACATTTTGCGTTACCACTTCTTTACGGAGAGGTTAATACCAATGAACTAATATTACTTGAAGGGATTAAGGTGCTCTTTCCAACTGCTTACGATTTTACCAGACAAAATTCGGTTTTGTTTCTAACAGACACTTCTACGGATTCAGGAATAGGCCGGAAGAAGTATGGTAGCGAGCAGATTTTAAAAGAAATTAACTTGTTTTTAGAGAGTTTATCTGATGTGGAAAGTAAAGCTGTAAAAGAAATCTGGAAGCAGCTTTTCCCCCAATACAGGCATACCTCCGGCAGTAGTGGTTTCAGAGACACTGATTGGAAGTCCTGGTACAAAGAAAAAAGAATTTGTTCAGGCACCTATTTCGAAAGATATTTCACTTATGTTGTTCTTGATGGTGATATTTCTGATGTGATGTTCCAGGGATTACTTTCTGATTTGGAAAGCTTACCATTAGAGGAATGCGAAGAGAAGCTTGCCTACTTTTTTGAGCAAAACGCAATGTCTGACATTATTTTTAAGCTTCGCCTTTGGGAAGATAGTCTGAACAATATCCAATCTAGGAATCTGGCCAAGTTGATTGCACGCAAAGGGAAAGAGCTCCCTATGGAGGCCGGAGAATTTGCCTCTTATACTACCAATGCAGAAGGGGCAAAAACTATCGCTCAATTGATGCTGAATATACCTTCCCACGATCGCAAGACAGAGTTACTGGCGTTATTTAAGGAAACTGATAATTTGGAATTTTCAATGGAGGTTTTCTATTGGCTGATGTATAAAAACGAAAAATCGGGGGATATTATTAGCGAAAGTGATCAAAAAGAATTGGAATTAGCTTTGATTTATGACTTCAAGGAGCAACTGAAAAAGAAAGTATTTTTCGATATACTTCCAGATTCCGAGGCTTGGCGGCTTCTCAGTTGGTGGAGTGAGATTGACTCTAAAGATTTGCAGAGCACTGTTGTAGGATCAGTTTCTAATCTGGTTAAAAATGTGATGAAACTGATAAAAATATTTACACCTACAATAGTGAGCTTTGGCGGGGCCGAGTCACGAACATTCAAATCGAATTTTAATTCGAAAAACTACGCTTCCATGAAAAAAACTATCGATATCGTTTTCGCTTATAATATTCTAGCCAAATCCTACACAGAAAGGACGGCATTCGACCTGAATAAAATTCCTGATCATGAGGCCTTAACTGATGACCAGCTTGTAAACATTTTTATGCAGTTTTTTGAACAAGAACAGTTTGTGAATCCATTAACACCTGACTCTAATCAAGACGTTGCCACTGATTAGCGTGAAAAATAACTTTTGCCTAAATCGAAAAATGTAATTAGTTCTTTTAGCTATCGGCCACCGATTGGCTTCATATTTAACGCTGCGATTAACGAACGTGCATCGATATGTAAATTATTAAGTGCTTTTTTAAAGTCGGTGGCGCTTTGCAATAATTCAGGCCAGTTTGTCATATACGCATAAAGTATTGGTTCGGCGGCGAGCAGAGCTTCTATCGCGTCGGTAATGGATCTCGCATGCAATCTGGGATCAAAACTCTTATGCACTAACATAAACGTTAGCATACCAGGATGTTCTAGTTTCGAAAACAGATCATAATAGTAGAAAAGATGACTTAGCATCCCTTTTTCTTCACGAGTTAACTTTTGCTGTGTCAGATAGGTAATTGTCGCCTTCAGAGAATAAAACTTCCCCTGAAACACATCATCTCCGTAAATTTTCTGGCCCTTATCATTAACCGTTGTATGAAAAAAGTCAGGACTCGCTGATTTAATAAATTGAATTTGTTCTTCTAAATCATGTGGTCTCAGGCGATTTATTTGATTATATGGTCCGCTGAGCGATTTTATTGAAAAACAAACGTGATCAAAATAGATCAGATCAATTAAGTTTTTACAATCATCTTCATTTTCACGCATTCGCAAAACATGCCAGCCTGTAAGGCAGTCCGACAATACCGTGCGCAAAATCAAATACATTCCACTTTGGAGGGCAGCTTTTTCATAAAAATTTTTAAAAAGTACGCCCACCGCCGTTAATTCATTTGCGGCTTTAAATAAAAGAGTATAAAAAAAGCGCTTATCTTTTTCCGAAGAACTCTGCTCATTTGTCACCTTTGTACAAAAATCCGTTAGAAAGTGCGCGTAGGTGTATATTCTATCCGCTAAACTGCTAACCATCGATTTTATTTCTTCTTCACTAACTTGCATTTCGAAATTCCCAAATTATCATTGCTACGCATTGCCGGCTCTACATACGCTTTATTGCTGATCAAACTTAGCTTGTTCTAGGTCAATCGCGTCTCTCAAAAACAACAAATTTTCGAAATGGGCTATTGGTCTACATATTTTACTTCATTTATAGATAAATGTAATTATCATTCGACAACAAAATCACCTATTCGATGGCTTTGTTATAATGAATCAAGAATATTCCGCTATATGCTTTTAACCAATGGTAACTAAATAGGATTTACTTATTGCATCAATATAATATTTTATCTACCAATTCGATTTAGTGTAATCTGGATCCAATTCAATTATCCATCCTTTGGTTGTTGCGATGGTGATGTAGCACTCATCTGTCCCCGGATTTCCCTTGATACAAATTGTTCCCCTAGAAACAACAGGCAATTCCCTAAAAATATCATTTAAGGCACTCTCATCAAGTTTATTGTATGCACAGTTCAGTACGATCAGATTACTGTTATTGGTGATGTCAATTCTAGTGAGCTGGTTTTTCTTACAATCCAGTTTTTCAAGTATGTTGTTATTGGATAGATTTAATTGAGTGAGTTGATTATTATTACAGTTCAACGTACCTAAAAATACATTTTCGGAGGTTTTGAGCTCAGATAGCTGGTTATTCGCGCAATAAAGCAGGCCAAGTTTAGGTAAGCTAGCGATATCAATCGCATCAAGTTGGTTATTGTCAACAAATAACTGCGTGAGATTAGGCATGCTAGCTAAATCAAGTTTTTTCAAAGTTCCCCCGGCACTTTGCAAACGGTCTAAAACAGTAGAGTTTATAAAGGAAAGTTCCGAAACCTTAGGATACTGTATCCCGCGTTCAGTACCGATTCCCATGGCGCAGAACCAAAACAGCTCGCCATAAATGCGTACAGTATATTCTCCCATGGAAGGATATTTGTGATGAATTGCGTGTCTTCCGTTGACTGCTTCCAAAGGCGAGCCATCCCCCCAATCAATTTTTAGCGACTTATCATCCTTTCCAAAGAGGTACATCAGGGATTTTTCAAGCATATACTCACCTTGAGTATTAGTTGCCATATTAACTGGCCAGGTGAACACGCAGGCCAGATCAGCTCCACCCGAAGTTCTGCGCTGGTTGGCAACGGCGTTCACTTCTTTAATCTGATCAGCGCTAATATCGCTTTTCAGATACTGCTGGGCATGGAAGAGTAATTGGGGATTACTGTACATCCAAAACTCCACCCCAGCTTCATCCCAAATTTCTTTGATCAGTTCATGCCGTGGATGCTCAATATAGGTAGGATTGTTTTCGTTCTTTACGCACCAGTCGACCTTTACATCATTACCAATCAGAATGACTGCTTGTTTTGTCTTTTTCACCTGACTAATTATTTCTTTCCAGAAAAAAAGATCACCGAATATTTGTGTACCTTCTTTTTTATCTTTGCCGGTTCCATCCTCATATCCGGGTGGGATCTGTACTTCGTAACGTTTTTTACCTTCTTCAACCAATTCCATTTGTTCAGTAAACGATAGTTCATTACCTACTTCGAAATAAGTGTCAATGGCATCATACAAGACATCATTGTCTTTTGTTTTTTGTATTTCTTCGCTTTTGACTTTGATAGTCTCCTTAATTTTCTCGCTTAGGTCCTTGAGTGCAGCTTCGTGCTGCTCTTGTATTTCATCGAGTTTTTGAAAAATCTCTTGATCAAGTACCGGATGTTTATCGTCCTTTTTGGTCTTGGACTTCAGCTCGCTGATTCCAGTCTGGTATTTTTTATAAACGTCGTTAATGGTTTCTTTGAAATCTTTTTCCAAAGCCTGGTAACTTCCGATGGGCTTTAAAATGACCTTAGATCTGTTTTTTAGAAATTCGTAGTTTACTTGAAAGGGTATCCATAGGCGTCCCTTTAGCTTTTTGAATATTTCGTCGATTACGGTCTGTTTTGTTTTTCCGGAATAGAAATACATGTCCAAAAGAGCAGATGTATCAAAAACGATAAGGGCATTTTTCCATAAACGCTCGTGCTTAGCGTCATCAATGTTATATTTATCAATAGGTTTTAAGGGCATGAGCGCGGTTTTAATTTCGTAATGATACGAATCTGTAAGCACACTTTAAAATAATAGCCAGGCTGAAGCTCCCATTTTTCATTGGCAGCTCATCCGACTTCAAACAAGTCAGATGAAACTGGTGAAATTTGTAGCTTTGCCTTTGCAAAGTCCAATTCATGATACACAATACAAATTCCAAAGCAGACGATTTTCTTGCAAAAATGAAAGAAAGCAGAGAACTTAACCTTAAATGTGAAGCTTTGTTGGATTTATTTAATGCGGGTGAACTTTCGGATATTAAGCCAGCTTGGCACACAGATATTGAGTCGATAGATTTTAGTAAACAGCGACACGAGCTTGATGAAAAACTTATGACCGGAGACTATACGGTGGAGCATGTTAAAATTGAACACCTTTTGGCTTCTTTTAACCGGGCAAATGCAGACTTTTTCAGGGATAAAACAATTATCCACTCGTATGGTTTTGCCGACCGGAAGATTTGCAGGGTTATCGAGCATTGGAAAAATGGAACAAAACTGATTCCTCCAACAATACTGTTTAATGATTTAGCCGGTTTTAACTACGCCGTTGACGGTAAGCACCGATTGAAGGTCGCCTATTATTACGGAGTTGATGAAATTCCAATTATTATACCCATTAGCCATTTAAAACAGATTATGAAACATGTTCGACAGTAGCGCTTGAACAAAGTATTAGCCAAAAGCGCAATGCCAATTTTTGTTAGCAAATAATTATCTTGCAAACTATGCCCAGGGATACTCCATGGCAGGAAAAGATACACAATGGGCAATACGGAACCGAATATTTATGAGATAAAAAAATACCTTACATCTTGGGTAACCGACGTTGTGTTATCAAATGCTGCAAGCTACTTCAATATCAATAAAATTTCTGAGGGGACAGCAATGACATTGCTAAACCTTGTTTATGATTTGAGATTGGAGGACATGAATAGTAAAGCAATTAATTTCCCAGGTGTTGATCTCGGAGACAGCAAAAAAAGCCTGGTTGCCTATCAGGTGACATCAGAGAACACAACTGCAAAATTGATATCCAGCTTGGAGACTTTCAGAAATGACCAGTATAAAAAACAATTTCCCAATGGCATTCGGTTCTTTATAATCAATAATGAAAAAAAACGAAAACTAAAATCTGTTAGATTCGCCGAATTTGACGATATTTTCAATCCCTTAACCGATATTATTTACCCTTCAGATTTATTGGTAAAAATTGAGGCAATTTATAAAACTGATAAAGCCAGATATAAAAACATAAGGGATTTCTTGGCGAGCGAGTTCGACGATCGAACTGCAGGAGTGCAAAAAGACAAAACTCTAATCAGCTTCGATTCGCCGGAAGAAAAACTCTTTTTTTATAAAAAGGTACTTTCTGGCACTTATAGAGCGACCGCTGAAAAGTTTGTACAATTTTCCTGTAAACTTGAAGATTTGGAAGTTTCTACGGCGGAACTAGGTATATTGGCTACACAACCACAAGGTTTACTGATTTTAGGACCGTCGGGATGTGGAAAATCAATTTTGGCAAGACAAATTGCCCTAGAATATTTAGATGTTGGCTTATCGGTTGTTCTGGAAGGAAAATATTACGAAAAGGATCTTGAAACGCTTTTGAGTAAAGAAGCTGCAGCATTTGGTTTCGATTCTTCGTTAGACCTCTTCAAATCCGCAGAAGCACTTGGAATCCCCTTGCTTATCCTACTGGATGGTTTCAACGAATGCCTTGCCGATAAAAAAGCACAGTTGCTAGCCGAACTTGAAAAAATACAATTTGACCGAGATTGCAAAATTTCCATCATTGCCCAAATTTACGATCCACTTTTCGCTAACTTTTCGATGCTCCGCGTCGATGTTGATTTCCCATCGCCACAGACCAAAATGATGATCGCCAGTGCCTACAGTGGCAAAGCGGACAATATCAAACTTGGAGCATTATTGGGAGTGGTATCAACGTCACTTGAAGCCAAAATGATTGGAGAGATCGGATCCGAGAATGTTGATCAGATCAGCAGGTTTTCATTATTTGAGGCCTTTATTGCTAAAAAGCTTAAAGGAGCCAAACAGGACGGCTTCTTTCTTTTAGCTTCTATTGCAAGGACTTTATCGGATAACATCTCATTCAGTCTGTCTGAACGCGTCTTAGATAAAATCATCCGTGAGAACTTTATCCCAGCACAGGCTTACAAGGCTTGCTTAGAGGCGAAATTATTGGATGAGAATCTTGGAAAAGTCAGTTTTGGTCATGAAATGTTTCACAACTTTTTTGTCGCCGAAAGTGTCGTTCGGTTTTCCAAAGGCGCTTCTGACATTTCAGATGCTATAAATGCGCCAAAAAACCACGATAAAAAATTACTGATCATCGGTTCTATCGACGACCAAGAAACCTTGATTGGAGTTCTATCCGATATTACGGATGTAAATTTACTTGTTTCCCTCCTGGTAGGAGAAGGTGGAGAGTTTTGCTCAAAATGGCTAGACAGGGCACTCCGGGACATCTTTGCAAGAATTGACCTGGAAATTGATCAGCTGGGATTCGAACTAAGCGATGAATCCATAACCGGCGTTAACTTTGTAGACAACACTTTATTTCAATGGACTACACAAGAGCTAGCCTTACTCGAGGTTATCCCATTTATGTTGTCAAGAGGAATTTTCGTAAAAGATGTATTTTCTCTGATCGCGAAATTCGATACAAAGGGAAGCGAAGCAATCAAATTGCTAACAGATGACGCAAAACTCAAAAACCAAGACGCCAAATATGGTGTTTTTGCTACATCCTACATTGGTTTTTCAACTCATCATTCAGCCATGACGATGATTGTTTCGTCGCTGCATTCCGGCTTCTCAACTTTTTACAGGAAGCAATCTGTACCGGTTGAACTTATTGAAGAATTGTTGGAAAAGCGTTCATTAAAATGGGGGCAGTTTTATTTTTTGCTGGTTCTATTGCGCTGGGACGACAAATTGCAGCGATTCTACCCTTATGTACGGAATGCCCTGCAAAACTGGCGGAGTGTTCCTTACCATCTTTTTAATGAAATCCTTGATAATATAACACATTTTGACAGCGACGAACAGCAACGGCAAGAACTGATCGAACTGCTGAATACAATTCATGGGGAAACTCAAGATGTCTGGAAGTCGACAATGATTTTTGATGCTTTATCTGCACTTGGCGCATTAGAAGAAGATTCAATTGCGCACATTCCTGATGCAAGCGCCGAACTGGAAAGGCTTTTGGCAGATAAAGAATCCGAAGAAAACTGGTTTTGGGCATCTAGCTTCTACGATCGCCAGTTTGATCATCCGTATAGTTATGCCTATCATATGGCTATAACCGAGCTGGATGACGCGAAAAAGAAAGTATTTTATGAAATGGCTTTAAAGGGAACGAACAGATCTTTTTTTGCAACATCAATACTAATTGATAGCACGCTACATCTCAAGGAAGCGGTATGCCCATTAATCGATAAGTGGATGAAAAAACCAATCTATGACAAAACATCTCCACAAGATTCGATCAAGATATTTCTACTCTCACATATCATTCATTCGAAATACAATTACCCGATTATTAGCCGTTTTGCAACAGCAAGTGATCCATTGGATAAATCATTATTTGCGGCGGCTGAAATCTACTATTGGATTAATAGGCCCGATTTAAGTCATCAAGGAAAAAAGGACGCAGCAAAACCTACTTTGGAAGCATTTTTTGACTCCCACAATCAATATGTAGTTGACACTATTTACGAATCGAGACACAACATTTCCTCGCCCGACATTAACCGATTGTGGGAAAATAGGCCATTAGATCACATTGAAGATGCTTTCCCCGAAGCTTGTATCAAGGTCTGCAGAAGGGCTCTTCAACGGCTTGGCTGGCAGAAAGAAGTTTTAGGGTTTAGCCGTGGAGGCGCCGAAGTTGACCGACATGCAATTTATCTCTTGGAAAGATTGGGCGGACTCGTAGACCTCGACGTTTTAAGAGGCTTGGCTGAGCATCCGCAACTTGGTGAAGCCGCTGTTGAGACGATAAAGAAATTGAGCCGTTAATAGAGTTCTAAAAAATCGTAAAACTCCATAAACAAACTTTTTGAACCCAGTGCCGGATTCGAACCCCATAGTGATTAGTAATTTAAATTCCTTTTAATTTTTAAAGAGAATGACTATATTTACACTATAGCAATTGCAGCTAAAACGTATCGAAAAAACTGGTGAGAGATTAGGTGAGTGAAAATCATAAACCTCATTAAATACTATTTAAACGCTGATTTTAGCACTAGGTGCAAATCCCAGCGGGATCACAGAAAACCTCACAGAAATGTAAAGCTTTTTTGTTTTATCTCCGGAAATTTTGGTTAGTCCCTCTGCCTTATGATGGATTCTCAATCTGGCAACTGCAACGTGGGTAAAGCAAAGTGCTCAGTCGATTATCATTTCGAGCTAGCCAATTTAGCTACCGACACAAAAATTGTTATTATAACACTTGTCCCATTATTTTCTATTTACTATTAAATCGTGACCACAGTAAAGTGTTATAATGTTAATGCAAGAACAAAAATATGGGTAACATTCTTATTGATTTAAACGAAATATATTGGATGCTCCACTAATTATTTTGTAATTTACTTCCACTATGAACCCTAAACCAAATTAAATGTTAAACCGTAGAAAATTCCTTAACTACGCTGCAACCGCAGTTGGAACCACTGCCATGCTTTCTGCCTTAGATAATCCTGCCTATGCCCTTTTCAATAAGACTATTGGCGCAAACGACCAAATCAATATTGGTGTTATAGGAATTAAAGGCATGGGATGGTCTGACCTCAAAGCGGCCCTCAAAGTACCGGGAGTAAACCTGATCGCCCTGTGTGACAGTGACGCCAATGTGCTTGATGAAAGGATGGCCGAATTAAAGTCGATGAATGTTGACGCTGCAAAAGTAAAAAGATATAAAGATTACCGTGCACTGCTTGATAATAAAGATGTCGATGCAGTAATTATCGGGACACCCGATCACTGGCATGCCCTGATGATGATTCATGCAGTACAGGCAGGTAAAGATGTATATGTTGAAAAGCCAGTCGGCAACTCTATTGTCGAATGCAGTACCATGGTCAAAGCGCAGGAAAAATACAATAAGGTTGTGCAGGCAGGTCAATGGCAGCGCAGTCAGCAACATTTTAAAGATGCTGTTGATTTCGTAAAGAGTGGCCAGCTGGGAAATATCAGAACGGTAAAAGTATGGTGTTACCAGGGCTGGATGAAACCTGCACCTGTAGTACCGGATACCTTACCTCCTGCAGGCGTTGATTATGCCATGTGGCTTGGGCCGGCGAATAAAAGAGCATTCAATGCCAGCAGATATCACTTCAATTTTCGCTGGTTCTGGGATTATGCCGGTGGGTTAATGACCGACTGGGGAGTGCATTTATTGGATTATGGCTTGCTGGGTATGAATTCACCTGTGCCAAAAACAATATCTGCATTAGGTGGCCGCTTTGCCTATCCCGATCTGTATGAAGAAACGCCTGATACGCTGACTACCTTATATGAGTTTGACAAGTTCAACATGGTATGGGATTCTGCGATGGGCATCGATAACGGCTCTTATAACCGCAACCATGGGATTGCCTATATCGGTAACAACGGCACGCTGATCCTCAACAGGCAAGGCTGGGAAGTTATTGAAGAAAAGGTAAGCGGCAATAAAGTAAGCAAGCCTTTTGTTAAATCCTCAGATAATGGACTGGACAATCATATGGTTAATTTCTTTAGTGTGGTCAGGTCCAGAAAAAAAGAAGAACTGAACTGCTCTGTACAGGATGCTGCACATGTAGCTACAGTTGCCCAGATGGGAAATATTGCCTTCAGAAGCGGACAAAAATTATCATGGAACAATGCCAAACACCAGTTTACAGACCAGCAAATCAACGATAAATACTTGCTGGCAAATTATCACAACGGTTACAGCTTACCCAAAGTTTAACACTACAGTTTAAACAGGATGTATACACACAAGCAGCGGACTTTTTTAAGTATCGTAAGCCGTTCTGCCTGAAACAGTTTCTTTCCAACATCTATAAGTTGAGTAATAACTGCGAGATATATCTAATTGTTACTGTCAATATCTTACATGATCACTACTGAAAATTAATAAAAAGGACTGCTTTTTGATGAGCAGTCCTTAACATGATCAACTTACGGAACCGCAGAAAATTATCTGATTAACTCCGGGTCTCTGGTGTTATCATCATGTGTTCTAAAAATGCACTAAAATGCAACTATCATGCACTAGGACTCCTATGGAACTCGAATGGGAATAGGAGGAAGTTGAGATGTCTTTGTACTCAAAGAATCTGCTGGATAGAAACAACCAGATATTCCCGAGACGCATTTGCTACTTCGACAACGCTGTGCGCAATACAACACTATTGCACAGATTAGCAAATAAAAAAATAAACCTCCCTGAAATAAAGCATCAATTATATTATTTATAATTTTTTTCTAACTTCGCCGACCAAACAAAACTTAATGCGCCCTCTAATTCCAAAGTTGCAATTTTTTGCAATTCGCAAGCTCTATTCCGCTTCTATACTAGGCTTCGTCTCCTATTTTTTATTTCTTAATACGGCTAACGCTCAAAGCAAGAGTGATACGACTAGTGTTGAATCTAACCCTTCAAAATTCGAAATTGGTATTGCCGGAGGATTCACTGTAAACAAATTTAGCAATGGTCAGCCCCAAACCGGCATCAATACCGGATATGTTGCCGGATTGCTGGTTACCTACAATGTTTATAAACAATTCAGCATTCAACTGGAAGCCGATTTTATTCAACAGGGTGGCCAGTTATTGACTTTTAAAGACGATACACGATTTGGCTTGCCGGAAGGTTTCATGACAAAAAATGTGAAAAATAGCTCGGTGCATTTAAATAGCCTGAATATACCACTGCTTCTCAGGTATAGCATTCCATTAAGAAAAGACTGGAAACCTGCCGTATACATTGGTGGCACTTATGCTTATAATTTTAATGTAACAGCGCGCTACCAGAAAACCGGAGATTTATTGCCTGGTGAAGATATCATTTCTACTGTATCAGACTCAGAAAATGTAACCGGCAGCTATAATAGAGATAGAATCAACTTACTGATTGGGGCAGATTTGCGTTTGCCACTATTTAGTAAGGTGAAATTACTATTAGACTTCAGGTACCTCGCTGGCGCAACTCCGGCTAGAGAAAGTTATTCTTATATGGAGAAGGTTGGTTTCGGAAGCGATATCAGATCCAACTCTTTTGTATCCAAACTTGGCCTCATCATTCCGGTACAGTAACCGAAAAATCTTAATCCAGAACTATTTATATGAAATTAAAACTTACCAGACTATTTTTAGTCGTCCTGGCGCTCTATGCCACAGGTTGTTCAAAGGACGAATTTTCAGAAGCAGATGCAATTGCTGCTCAAAAGGAATTACTTTCGCTAAAATACCAGCATGAACTGGATTTAGAAACTTTAAAACAGAAAGGTGCGAATGCACTTCAGCAGTTGATTAACACAGCTGCGCTTCAGCAATTAAAGCTGAATGATAGTCTGGCACGTACAAGTGCTATCGCTGCTGCCAAACAAGATTACAGTGTTGCGGTTACTGATGTAGTTACCAATGCTCCGGTTGCTGACGCGGATGTAATTGTTTCATCAGAAGGAAAGCTTTTCTCAACCAAAACAAGTGCACAGGGTATAGCTACTTTTACTTCTTTATATTTGTTCCCGACCAGTACATTCCTGATCACCAAAACCGGCTATGCAGCCACGCAGATTATGCGTAAGGACATCACTTTGGGAACAGCCAAATTGTGGAATACAACTGAATTGCTAAATGAAATTTCCGGAACGTTATACATTGATACTGACTTAACGAATACTACACCAGAAAAAGTTGGCGCAAATGTATTGGTTACCGCGTCTACATCTGTGCCTAATGGTTTCAATGGTAACTATAGTGTACAATTTCCAACTTATACTACGGCAACGGGTACTTACGCGCTAAAGTTACCTGCTGCGCCGGGTGGATATTCGCTTAGTTTTGCACAAGTAGAAGCCGACCAGAAATTGTATGTTTATGGTACAGAAGATAATGACATCAATGCTACGCCTTTTCAATTGCCTTATGCAGCTTCCATTAAAACCTATTTCAATGTTAATTCTTATGGTGCAAATGTTCCAAGCGTTGTGAGTCCGCTTTACATGAAGTTTCCGAAAGACAAATTAGGCAGGGAACTTTACATCCAGATAAATGGAAGCTACAACAATACTGCTTACTTGAGCGCTGTTACAGACGGCTACCAGTTAGAGCGCCTTAATATCTCCAATTATAATTATTATAATGGCATTTCATATGATTTGAACCAAAGCACGTTTGACGCAAATACAAAATTAGATGTTTCTGTTGTTGACATTACAGGTAATCTTGTTAAAAGCCAACCACTTCTAGGTGCTACAACTAACATTGCTGGAAAACTAGTGATGACCAGTTCTCCAGAAGGTGGATATGGATACGTTCATTTGAGAAGAGATGCAGCTGGCCGGATCGTAGCGAATGCTAAAGGCTTACTTTCAAGAGCTACTGTTTATGATACTTCTCAAAACTTATATGTTTTGACTTTTAATTCTGGTTTGAACTTCACAACAAACTCAGGCACCAGTTTAAACTATCTCCTACCTAATAAAGGAGATAAGAAAATAGTCAATTTCTACTACGGCTCAGGCGAAAGCAGAGTGAAGAGGGTATATTAATCAATTACTATTTGAAATTTTCAACCCCTGTAAGAACTAACTTGCAGGGGTTTTTATTTATAAAAAGTTTTTGATGTGAGCTGGAGTTAACGATACGTTCAATATCCAGTCGCTCGTATCAGGATATATTTTTTTTGAAACCTGTCTCAATTTCATGGCATAACTTATCCCGAAAAGAACGCACCCGGAAATCCTAAGCCAGGTAAATCTCACAATTCGTAACCCTAAACTTCATTCAAGGCCTGTTTTGTAAATCATTAATACCGAATCGCTTAATGCGATACAAGGCTTTGGCTCGCAGAACAGAATGACTTCGCAGATTTTATGATACTGGCTTCAGCGGAAATCCTCTAAATCTGCAGGATCATTTATTTTGAAAAACCTTCCTAATTAAAATTTCGGATCGAAGTTGAAGTAAATGGGATTAGATAAACTTACCATCTTCTCACTTAATGCCATTGATTTTGGAACCTGAGGATAATCAGCAATCCTGCCTTCTACCTCCACCCGGTAATAAGTTCTTCCGACCAGTGCTGGCGTATCTTCAAAATTAACTATAGGCATTTTCCCTTTAATTTGATAGGTATTTAACTTCTTTCCATTTTTGATCACAGTCACTTTGTATTCTTCTTCCGGGAAAGTGTTACCCATCAACTGAACCTGAAATTGGACCGGTTTACCGGTAGAAACGGTATTATCGCCCATCATGATATCATACTTACCTGTTCTATTGGCATCGGCATAAAATTCTACACGTGGAGAAAAAGGATTCGCACTTACCGCCACTTTTCCATGATCTAACGCATCTACAACCCCATTTAGGCTGTGTTCTTTTGCAAATACCCAGGTAGTGGGTGTCCCGATGTAATTATAGGCAGCCTGATAGGTATTTTCACTCTGTTTTTCTGAAGCTGTTGGCGTTCCGTGATGGGCGTCGCTCCCACCTCTGCCCGTCATCATTCTGCCGGAAGAAAGCATATCATCCCAGATCATCATGGCGTTTGCATTTTTCGGCCACATGGCAGAATTCCATACTTCAATTGACTGCACAAGGTCATACGAAAATCCAAAATTATCCTTCCCGCTTGGGTGATTGGCTGACAGATGGATACCCAGCTTTTTCTTTACCTTGCCAATATTTACATCACGCTGGTCTCTTACATCAAACAAACGCTGATGATCGTATGGTTTTGAAGAAAATACGTTTCCATGACCTCTGGTGGTGGTCCATTCGGCGCCGTAAAGCAACAATAAGGAATCAGACTTAAACTCCGGATCTGTCCAGGTATGGTGCGCCACATCTCCGTTTACATGATTATCATGATCGGTGATGCATACATAATCCATTTTAACCGATCTGGAAAAATTTATAATTTTCGCAACCGAGTTATTTGAAGATTCTGTACTGTGCCTGGAATGTACATGTAAATCGCCCTTTAGCCACACGCCTATAGGTTTCTCAATCGCTTTGAGCGAATCATTTCCCTGCGCTTTGACAGATTGGATTCCCGAAACAGAAAGCAGCGCAATAAAAGCAAAAAAGTATTTGAAATGAATATTCATAGTCTTATTAAATCTGAACAATAAAAATGAGGATGTATTAAATAATTAACTCATTTAATACATCCTCAGCTGCTGCTTAACAGGGGTTCTTATCAGGCTTTTACCATAAAAGTTTCTGGCATTTCGGCCGCTTTAAGCATAAAATTATGCAGCTCATAATTTTTAACAAAGGGCTTCAGTTTTTCCGAACCCGGCCCAAACATGGTTAACTCCACATAATCGCCGGTATGGTTCATTCCTGCCCATTGCACATCGGTATATTTACTTAAAATTTTTCCATACTCATAAAACGGAAGGTTCGCTTCGTTGTAAAGTTGTCCGGGAACGATATCTTTGAAATGAACCAGCAACGATTTCACATCTTCCTTTTTCATTTCAAATCCTTGATTTTCTTTAATCAGATCAATAATTTTTTGCTCGCTGAAAGATTGATTCAATTGCGCCAGCAGCCAGGTATTGCTGTGTTTAAAATTTTGTAGCGTATCAAATTTTTTATTGGCTTCATCAGCATAAAACAAACCCGGATTAGAATTGCCGTGATCAGTGGTAATAATTACCAGGGTTTCGCCGTCTTTTTCTGCAAATTCAATCGCCTTTCCTACCGCTTCATCAAAAGCCAGCTGATCGAAAATTAAGCCACTTAAATCATTCGCATGCGCGGCCCAATCCACCTTTCCACCTTCTACCTGCAAAGCAAAACCTTCCTTGTGATCTTTCATCAGCTCGATGGCTTTTACGGTCATTTCGGCTAAAGTAGGTGTTGATTTTGCCAGTTCTGGGTCATGCAAACGATCTATCTCATAAGGTAATCCATCTTCAGCAAACAGCCCCAGAACCGGTTTCGAATGATCTAAAGCTAGCATTTCAGCCCTGTTTTCGGCCACTTTATAACCCTGGGTTAAATATTTTGGAATGAGGTTACCGCCTGCTCTTTTATCACTGAAATATTTATGTCCGCCACCCATCATCACGTCGAACTTAAGTCCGAGATACATTTCTGCAATAATATCCTGACCGCCACGATTATCAATATTAATACAGAAACCGGCTGGTGTGGCATGCGTAATTGGAACGGTGGTTACGCAACCTACTTTTTTACCTTTTTCTTTAAATTTCTGTAAAATGGGTTGTGGTTTTTCGCCCTTCATGCCAACATTAAGCGAACCATTTTTTACACGGATGCCCCCACCCCATGATGAACTCGCCGCAGCAGAATCGGTTACCATCGAGCTGGCTGATGCGGTATCCATAAGCGCTCTTACTACTTTGTTGTCGCGGTATAAGCCCAGCCATTTACTGCTCCTGCCCAATATCCTGTTAGCATATAAATCTGCCATATTCAACGTGCCGATGCTCATTCCGTCGCTCACCATCATAATGATATTTTTGGCTTTTTTACCATTAACCATTGGTATGGCCGCAACATCCTGAAGCCCAATGAAGGGCAAACCTAAACCGGTGAGCAAACCACCTTTCAATAATGATCTTCTGTTCATATTTTCTCTACTTTTTAAATATTGGATTCGCCCTTAAGTATTTTCCATCAGCGAAGCTGATGGCATAATCAGATTTAAAATGCGTACTTTTCTGATAAAAATCTGTGGTAATGATTTGGGCACCTGATTTACAGGCCGCTTCAAAATCACTGTAGTCATTGTTCCGGGCCTGCTTCGTATCTGCATCTGCCCGGGTTCTGATGATGTATCCCTTTTTAACCAGTACAGGAATCTGAACATCCTTCGGATTATTCCTGATCATCAATGCCGCTTCGGGAGTTCCGGGATCTGCATTGGCAAACATTACCCGTTTAGCTAATGAAGGATGCCCTTGCATGTAGGCGGAGCGTTTTCTTCCTGTAGCATCCAGCACGAAAATAAATTTCCCTTTGGCACTGCTCATTTTAGGCCAGTTTTTGTTTAACACCGATTGCTCCAGCGTCTTATATTTCCCTCTTACATCATCCGGACTAATCACCTTTGCTTTACCTAAGTTTTCCAGAATAACAGCATCCAGCTGATCGAATATCTTGTCGGTAAAAACCTCGGGCTGTGTGATATTTTTCCGTTTGATGGAATCGTCTTTTGCTTCCAGGGTAATGAAAACCGGACTGTGGTCTGGGTTGGCTTCCGACCATTTTCTCAGTTGCTGTAAGGCAGAAACAAAAGTTAATGCAGAAGACCTGAAATCCAGATCGGGCACATGTAAAACCTTAAATCCAGGCTTAATCATCTCGCCTTTCGGATCATATTCCGGCTGACCTTTTACTTGCTCCAGGCCTCGTGGATGTGCATATTTCCCGCCCCTCTCATCTGCATAAACATCTATTTCCAGATTTCGAAGTCCCATTTGAAGCTGCGCCGGCATCGAAATATGTTCGTAGTCCAGGCTTTTTGCCGCTACCGAATCTGAAGTTGCGAACAATTTAAAGAGACCAGGATTAATGGCTTGTTTATAGCTGTTATGTGAGCCGATTACCTGAATTTGATTGATCGGTAAATCTTCTTTTTTAGTTATTAAGGCTATAGCAGGCAACACCGCCAATAAACCCATACAGGTAATCAATCTCATATGCTTATTCTATTTTTTCTAGTAACCAGGATTCTGTTTCAAATTAGCGTTAAGCTTTAACTCATTTGCAGGAATCGGATAAATTCTTCTGGTTAAATCTTTATTCATGGTCAGCACATCATTTGGAAGCGGGTATTCGGTTTCAAACTGGCCGAAGCGGATTAAATCATTTCTTCTCCAGGCTTCCCAGCTAAACTCACGGGCACGCTCATCAAGCAAGGTTGTTAAGGTTACTGTTGTGGCAGCAAGCGCACCCACCCGACTTCTGATTTTATTTACTAATACCAATGGCGTTTGCAATTCGCCATTCACTGTAGTGGCCGTTGCACCTCTTAAAACAGCTTCTGCCTTCATTAACATGACATCCGCTAGTCTTAAAACGGGCATATCGTTTCCATTTAACCTGGTGGCCTGAATAGCATTTACATCTGGCCAGTATTTGATAGAACGGATACCTTTTGCCTGATCGGCCACAGTGTTGCCCAAATCCATTGGTTTACCTGGTTTCAGGATAAGGTCTGGTGTAATTTCGATTTGGGTTGTGGTACCGGCAACGAAAACAGGTTTAGACAAATCCGGTTTCCGGTTTGCATCAGGTGCATATTGTTTGCCAATTAACCAGAAGCTATTGCGAACATCATTGGTTAAGTTAAAACGGTTGTAATATTCTGGCGTAGTGCTCATGGCAATACTAAAGCCCACATTGATGCCGTAAGAAGCAGCCAATGCCGGATAAAAGCCAAACCTGGTCATCTGGTTGCCTGGAATTTGCTGATCATAAGGGATGGCAAAGATGGTTTCGTTCACCTGTGCACCATTGTTTACATCAAAAATATCACTGTATTTAGCATCTAAAGCATAATTGGCATTCTTTAGTATGTTATCAGCCATGGTGACTACATCATTGTATCTTGGTTTGCCCGTGTAGACTTCAGCGTTTAAATACAGTTTTTCCAGTAATGCATAAGCCATTGCCTGTGTTGGCCGGCCGTACACCAGCTGGCGGTTGTTATTATCTTTCACCGGCAATTGTGAAACGACGGCCAGCAATTCTTTTTCAATAAATTCGAATACTTTTTCGCGGGTTTGATTTCCAGGAAGGGTGCTTACCGGAAAAGTATCAATAATGGGTACGTTACCATATAAATCCATCATAAAATAATAGTACAATGCCCTCATGGCCCTCACTTCAGCTAAACTGGCAGTTTTAGAAGCTTCCGGAACTGAAGATTCATTTGTGAGGTTGATCAAACGGTTACAGTTGTTGATTCCGCCGAAACCCCACTGCCAGATGTCGCGAACGTTCGGATGATCGATGGTCCAGGTGTGGTAATGCAGCTGACGGTATTGACCACCATCATCAAAATTCCCATCACGGGCGGGGATAATTGCCGCATCGGTAGAAAGTTCCTGCATCCTCCAGTACGGTACGCCATATTGAGACGAAAGGTTGGAATACATGGTACCAAAAAGTGCTGCATAATCAGCATTGGTAACCGGAAAATTATCCTTTACGTATTGCGATTCTACATCGACATCTAACTTACTGCATGATTCGAAAATCATCAGGCAAGCGAGGATATTAAATAAAATTATAATTTTTTTCATTGCTGTATTTTTTAAAATGATGCGCTCACACCAAAACTGAAAGTTCTTGTTTTAGGATAAAAATTATTGTTATCGATGCCTGGCGTTAAACCACCAATGTTGATTTCCGGATCGATCCCGGTATAATTGGTAATTACGAACAGGTTATTGGCCGTTACATATAACCTGATGGCTTTGATTGATGGATTTTTAGGTTTAATGGTATAACCGATTGTTGCATTATCCAACCGCAGGTAAGAACCACTTTCCAGAAAACGATCTGAGATTAAGTAGGCATTAATATCATTGAAAGATTCGCCTAATGTAAAGCGGGGGATATTTTGCAGTTTGGCATCAGCCGGGCTATTTAAGGCTGCTGCAGTAGCATTTAAGATTTTATTTCCCAGCACGCCACGCACCAGGAAGTTTAAATCCCAGTTTTTATAATTGAAACTATTTGCCCATCCATAGATCAACTTTGGTTGTGCATCACCCGCAATTTTCGCATCGGTGGTTAAAGGCTGCGTGGCAATGGTTTGCCCTGCTGCATTAATATAAGTACTCACGCCAGCTGCATTTTTGCCGGCGTAATTCCACAGGTTAAAGGTTCCTAATGCGAAGCCTGGCTGAATCAGCTGGCTGAAATTTCCGGACTGGCCTTTCCCGCCAAGTTGAGCGGTTTGAATGGCCGATATTTTGTAAAAATCATCTGATAGGGTAACAATCCTATTTTTATTGGTGGCCAGGTTTGGTGAGGTAGTCCATTTAAAATTATCTGTTTTTACCGCTACTGCGTTTAAGGCAAACTCGATCCCCGTATTTTTAATTTTACCCACGTTTGCCGTAATGGTAGGCAGGAAAAACTGCGTGGTAGAAACCTCGTAACGGTCGTAAATCAAATCGGAAGTTTGCTTCACATAAAAATCTATTGAACCTGTAATTCTATCTTTAAATAATCCAAAATCCAAACCGATATTGGTTGTTGCTGTACTTTCCCATTTCAGGTTAGGATTTTCATTTCTTACCGGTCCAATGGCATTGCTGATGTTCCCATTATTTAAAAACTTGTTGCTGCCAGAAAGTGTACCATAAATAAGCAAAGAAGAAAAGGCATCAAAACCTAAACTGTTTCCCGAGACGCCGTAACCTGCACGGAGTTTTAAATCGCTAACAGCGGGAACGGCCTGCATGAAATCTTCTCCTATAATTCTCCATCCTGCAGAAACCGCAGGAAATAAACCCCAGCGGTTATTCCTTCCAAAAGCAGAAGAACCGTCATCCCGTAACGATGCCTGGAACAAATATTTTTCATTGTAGTTATATTGCACACGACCATAGTAAGAGATTAACCTCAGGGTGGAAATCGGCGCATTATTGAAAGCAATTTGCGATAGTAAAGACGGATTAGAAAGGAACAGGTTATTATAACCTAAATTATCGTTCGAGAAATTTTGTGTAGTTACCCCAAAACCATCATTGGTCCTATCTTCCTGCCATGAATAACCACCAAGCAATTTCAAACTATGTTTTCCAAAGGTTTTATCATAATTAAAATAGCCTTCCAGCACCTGGCTTTTATTTAAAACATCTATTTTCTGCGCCTGGCCGTTTACGCCGCGGGCTAATCCAGACTGGCTGTTTAAATACGTACTATAGTTGTTCTGATCTCTTTGCGAGGATACGCTGGCGGTAAATTTCAATCCATCGATGATGTTGAGCTGCGCCATCCCGTTAATCAGGGTTTTGTTATTCAGGTTGGCAATGGCATTATTATCTACAATAGATAAAGGGTTCCGCGTACCGCTTCCGGTACGGTTATAATTTTCCTTATAACTCCCATCGGTATTAAACGGGCTTACGGTTGGCAAATAGAAAAGCATGTTCGGCAGAGCCTGAGACTGGTAGATATCCGAACTTTTGGAGTTGCTATTCGTGATGGTTAAGCCCAATTTCAAACGATCGTTAAAAAACTTTTCGTTGAGGTAAGCCCTTACCACCGTTCTTTTTAAGGAAGTATTTTTTAAAATTCCTTTGTTATCCAGATAGTTTACGCTTGCACCGTAATCTGACGATTGACCAGAACCACCATACGAAAGATTATGGTTTTGAGAATAGCCGGTTTTTTCGAGCAGCGACTGCCAGTTGGTATCTGAACCATCATCATCAACCGGATTTAATGTTTGTTTATTATCGGCCAGGTATTGTCTTAATTCCGGTGCAGATAACATGTCATATTTTTTGGATACTTTTTCTACAGCTGCATAACCACTGTAAGATAGGCGTGCCTGACCACCTTTAGAACGTTTAGTGGTTACGATGATCACGCCATTCGCGGCTCTCGAACCATAAATTGCGGTGGAAGAGGCATCTTTTAAAATGTCGATATTTTCGATATCTGCTGGTGCAAGTAAATCTATTGACGCCCCGGGTACACCATCAATTACGTAAAAAGGTTCTTGTGCTGCCCCTTCTCTTAAGGTAGAGGGACCACGTAAAATGGTAGAAGGCCTGGCGTTTGGATCGCCGCTTTTGGTTACGTTTAAACCAGCAACTTTTCCTTGTAACAACTGCGCCGGATTTACCATTACTCCCTGGTTAAACTCTTCTGACTTTATAGAAGTTACCGCTCCGGTTAAGTCCTTTTTATTGGCTGTACCGTAACCTATAACCACCACATCTTTCAGGGTTTGATTATCAGGCATTAAAGTGATGTTAATGCTGTTCTGATTGCCAACGATGACCTCTTTGGTCACACTGCCAAGCATGGAATATACAAGTACATCGCCACTTTTAACCTGAATTTGGTAGGCACCGTCTGTATTGGTAGATGTTCCGCCTTTGCTTCCTTTAATTCTGATGCTGGCACCAGGAACCGCTTGATTGGTATCATCGATCACTTTACCGGTGATGGTCTTAATGCTTTGAGCAAACACATGAAGTGAAGTGAGCATCAGAAATAGGGCAATTCCGATCAAAGACAAATAATTGAATTTGTAATTTTGTTTCATGAATGATTGGTTATGTTTGTTTGGAATACATTTCAGAAGCATTAATGCCGGCTTTAAATGTGCCACAAAGATGTACCTGCTGCGTTAGGAATTTGGTCAGCTAGCATTATCAAATTGTTAAAATACGAGATGCTATTTAAATAGAATATTAAGTGATTTGCCTGTGCTGACCATCAGCATAACAAAAAAGGAATGCAGGCGAATTAAGTCCTGAATCTAGTTCAGCAAAACGATGAGTTAACCTACAAATTTCTATGTAGAATAAAGTTGGCAGATAAGCCTGGATCCTTCTCCCCGGATGACAGCAAGGTGTTCATAGATGACATGCATTAAAACAAAATATGGCTATTAAGCCAACACACCATAGGTTTTCTGATAGTAAACACAAATCAATCCAACCGAAACAGATTACAAAACGAAAACCGGTTTAAACTGTTAACTATCTAGTAAACAATCGGAAAACTAAAAATCACTACCATGAAAAGAAAACTTAACCTGATTATTGCTGCCAGCTTTGTGCTAATGGCAGCCGCCTGTTCGAAAGGTGAAATCGAAACAGATCCCGAAATTGTTCCCATAGCAGAGGGACCGGGAGTAGAAACTAATCCACCGAACACCAGTTATAAGCCGGCTTTTACCGGGCAAACCAGAGTTGGGGCAGTTCGTACCAGTACAGCTTTTCGAGGTACTGCTATTGCTACTACCCTTACGGCCCCATGGGGAATCACCGCACTGCCGGATGGAAGACTTTTAATTACACAAAAAGCAGGCACCATGCGTATTGCAACTTCAACGGGAGCATTAAGTAATGCGATTACGGGCCTTCCGGCAGTTAACGCTAACGGGCAGGGTGGATTGTTAGGGCTTTGCATCGATCCGCAGTTCACCAGTAATAAAATGGTGTACTGGGTATTTTCAGAAAACGTAGCTGGCGGTACACAAACGTCTGTTGCTAAAGGAAAACTTGCTGCAAATGAGCAAACAATTGAAAATGCTACCGTTATTTACCGGGCGGGCCCTGCTTATAACGGGACACTTCATTACGGTGGGCGCATCTTGTTTGACCGTACCGGAAACCTGATTGTAAGTACAGGCGAGCGTTCAGACCTGGCCACCAGGCCCCTGGCGCAATCGGTAACTGCAGGGCTAGGAAAAGTTATCCGCATTAACACCAGCGGACAACCGGCTACAGGAAATCCAACTTTTTCTACGGGAGGTGCTTTGCCAGAACTTTATAGTATCGGCCACCGAAATCCGCAAGGACTTGCCCTGCATCCTGTTACTGGAGAAATTTGGCAGAGTGAACATGGCCCCCGCGGTGGTGATGAATTGAACCGTTTACAAGGTGGCCGAAACTATGGCTGGCCAACCATTACCTATGGCATAGAATATAGTGGTGCGGCAATTGGTTCGGCTATTCAGCAACAGAACGGACTCGAACAGCCTGCTTATTACTGGGATCCTGTCATTTCACCAAGCGGCATGACTTTCTATAGCGGAAACCAGGTTGCCGAATGGCAAAATAACCTTTTTATTGCATCGCTCAGCGCCACCCATATTGCCAGACTTATCATTTCGAACAATCGGGTTGTTGGAGAAGAAAGGCTTCTTGCCAGTGAAGGCCAACGTTTCAGAGACATTACGCAGGGTAAAGACAATGCCCTTTATGCGGTTACAGATGGCGGCAGGCTCTATCGAATTGACAAATTATAGCTTAAAATAATGTAATTATTAAGGTTAAAGCGCGTAGCGGATTTTTATCCATACGCGTTTTTGCTATAAAGACTAAGCAATATTCAACATCATGTTACTTCACGAACTTGAAATTCTTCTCTTTTTTAATAGTTTTACAACAATAATGAAAAAAACCGCCTTTGCCTCCCTCCTTTTAATTGCCAGCTTCTCAGCTGCTGCACAAACCTACAAACCAGTTACGAGTAAGAATAAAACATACCTGGCAACCATTAGCGGGGTTACCTATAGGTATAAAGATGGCGTGGTTACGTTAAAAAATAATGGAAAATATGATTTGGGTACAGTAAGTATCAATGCTTCCTCTAAAAAGGATACGACCTTATTTGGCATTGCTTTATTTGAAGATGGGCTGGAAAAAGGAAAAACAGAAAAGGCTACCGTTTATTTTACTACCGGAATTGGAAAAGACACGCACGAAATTCCACTCACTAAAATAGATCAGAAAAGTTTAATATTCACGTTCGATAAAGCAACAAGGGCAATAAGATAGTAATATATAAGTTATGTCCCTGCAGGATAACAAGAGTCATCTGGAAATGCTCCAGATGCTGACCACCGGCACCGACCATTAACCGGAGAAGTATTCCCAGCAGGCAGTCCATTCAAATAGTCTGAATAAAAAAGCCAATAATTTTAAATTGACAGGCACTTGCTTTATTTATTTTAATACAGGCCACAGGCTTGAACTAGTGAATCGGCTGAACACGCGATGGAACGGCTGGGAAGAGATTACTCCGTCAATTGAAATAGCTATTAAAATCGCTGGCGCACTGAATCTTACCGTGGATTACCTCATCACCCACCCGGACAATATGGTAATGAACAAAAACCTGCTCCGCAGGATTGAAGATAGAGAAGTCCTTTCAATCGAGAAAAAGGACAAGGTATATTATTTCATAGATATGGCACTCGCCTAAAAAAAAAAAGCTTTTGCCCAATAAACAATAAAGCCCAACTTTTTAGGGTTGGGCTTTGATTTTATTTAGGTACGAGCCGACACGCTCGCACCAGCGGGGGAGGGGGCGAAACTATATCTTAACAGTCTTAAATTCCTTATAGTACCAAAGTAATAACAGAAAAAGAGCTGCAGGAAATAAATTAATAATCGCAAAATGCTGTGAGCTTGAATTAATCGCCATATTAAATGAAGGTAATATTGCTAGGCTAAAACTCAATTTTCCCTCAGAAAAACCAATCAACACAGCTGGAAAAGCAGTGTAAGAATATTTATAATTGCCACCTGATATTTGAATTACTTGAAGAGCTAAATTTATAAAAGAGTATATATAACCACTTAAATCGTTTTTCAACAATCTTTTACCTGCAAAAACAGAAAAGGCAAATAATGAAAACCCACTTATAAATATAAATAATACAACCCCGTAAATTTCTCCTGTTTTTATTAGAATATTAGCCAGTAAAATAATTCCCCATCCGCCACCAATTATTTCAATAATTGAAATAATCTTAATAAGTACGAATGATTTAATTTCATTCTTTATTTTCATGTATTTCGAATTGTGATTTAACTTTATCTATACTATCACCAGCATTATTAGAATTCATTTTAGTAAACATTTCCGAGGTTAAAGAAGAAAATAGTATTTTTTTTCTTTTTTTATTATCAATAATAATGTAATATGTAAATGGCCATAAAGTTTCCCCAACCTCTATTATATCTATACTAGTTAAAGTCATTGAACTAAAAATCTTTTTTAATAAAAAAACAGATTCTTTGCGGTAAATATCCGCAAATTTAAAACTTCTTCTGATTATTGATAATGAAATTACTGTTGTTGGTGCCAAAAATAAGAAACCTTCTAGAGTACAGTTTTTTACTCCTAAGCGTATATACAGCCTATCAGATAAAAAGCAAAGCCTGGCTCAATGAACCAGGCTTTGCTTTACAGCTACAAGTTATATACCAGACCATTTTGTCTCTCGAAACACCCACCTACCCTTATCACATAAATACTCAAACACGACTGTTGCACCACCGCCATTGGCAAAGCTATAATTGTTCCTTTTACACGTTATGTTAAAATCAATTATACTAACTATCAGTTTATTACCGCTTAAAACAGGCAGAACTTTCCACGCATTGATCCCCTTCTCTAAAAGCTTTTTATTCTTTTTATCATATACATTAATAGAACTAAACTTCTTTTGATCTACATCTGATTTGAGTATATACGCCTGATCTTTTGCATCAATCAGGTATATTCCTGTCCGGTAAGGAACTTTATCTGGATGCATGGTCTGAATAACAATTGCAGAGTCAATCATTTTCTTATAATCGTCATTTTTACTTTGACAATAAGAAGAAACATGAATACAGATCATTGTAGTAAATAGCAGTATTATTTTCATTATTTTTTCACATTAGGTGTAACAAAGTATTTCTGTGGAATTGTGGCTTGAACACCTGAGTTATTATATATATACACCACTCCATTTCCCCTGGAAAAGACATAGTTAACTTTACTCCCGCTATTAGCTACATCACCACCTGTATTTGAGGGCGCATTTCTAAAAGATGCAGAAGTTGTTGTACCACCTATCGTATTCGAGCCTGGGCCAGAAGATATATTCCCGCTAGGATGTGAATGAAAAGTAGATTGAAAGTCAAAGCTAGCTATATCAATATGTGCATTAGGATCTGTTAATGGATTGGCTACAGGGCCTGCGGGAGATTGAGCAACTGTTCCATCGGTCTTTATTACACCTCCATATTCTCTATTATTAGCATCGCCAGTCCCCCCTCTTCCATCATCTTGATTAACAATATCAACCATACCCTGTCTGGTGTTAGCTCCTCCCGCAATCTCTACACTATTAGTATAAGCAATATTATTTGCATCAAAAGCGGCTGTGTTGCCCGAATTTTCTGATATAAATTTCGCTGTGGCTTTGCTCTGATCTTTAGTTATACCGGCAGAAGGAGCACCACTATCAAAACTTTTCTGTGTGGTTTTCATTAAATATAGTTTCCCATCATCTTTTCCGTCACTACCGATTTTTCTCCCATTCTCATCGAGGAAGTCGCCCCAAAACATCCCGTCAGGATCTATAAACCTGATTGGATTGTTTCTTGCATAATTATAAGGAGACCAAGCTCTATCTAATTCTGCTAACGGGTCTGGAACATTCCACCTTCCAATCACCGGATCATAGAACCTTGCCCCGTAATCATACTGCCCTAATTCCTCCTGCATCTCCTTGCCGTTATAAAGATATTTATTATTTCCGGATTGTGTGCTATTTCTTAAACCAAAAGCATAATAATCATCCCGTTGTAATACCTCTAGCTGGTTTGTACTTGGGTTCTTGTAAAACGTGGTGCGCACATTACCCAAATGATCTGACAGGTTATACTCGTAACTGTAACTCCCACTGCCATTGTTTCTAGCCAAGCCTTCTTCCGTCTGAATGAAATCAATTGTGTTATCCGGTTTATACTGAATGCCGTCAATATAGTTGATGGTTCCTGCGGGTGTTATTTTTTTAAGTTTGCTTCCTGCCGCATCATAGGTGTAGCCGGCAATTAGATTCTGGTTGTTCGCATCTCTAACCTGTTGCGGAAGGTTAAGTACATTATAATCAAAATGAAATCCGGTCCTGCCATCAATTATTGCGTTCCCATTCCGGTCATAATCATATCCATTGGTTACTTCTGCTGCAAACCAGAGCTGGCTACCGTGGTAATGGTATTTATTATCGGTACCGCCATTCCGCTGGAACCTGTCAATATTACCCAACACGTCATAGGCAATCGTTTCATTCATCGTAATCCCTGTACCGATTGAACTGGTCAGCCTGTTCAGTTTATCATAACCATAAGACATATAAATATTAGAAGATAAGGGGTTCACACTTGCTGACCAGGATTGTCTGCCGATATTGCCATTATACAAGCCGCTGCCATTCTCATTATAATCCAGTTGCATACTGAACTGGCTATTGATGCTACTCTTCAGCCAGCCACGTTCATTGTAAGCAAAGCCGGTAGCCTGTAAAAAGTTCACCTTATCCTCACTGTGCTGGCTTTTGTTCTTCAGCTGACCAAGTTCATTATAATCCAGTTTCGATAACACCACTTCTCCCTTATCGTTGATGTTTTCAAAACTCGCCAGCTTACGCCCAATGTGGTCATATTCATAGCGGTTAGCAATTCTTGTATCTCCGGAAGTGGTATGGTGGACCCTCAGGCTGGAGGTCAGCTCCCCTACAAAACTGTAGGTATTGCTGATCTCATCATAATTTGATGCATGGATGTTGCCTGAAAGGTAATGCTGGCTGAAACTTTTCACTACCCTGCCCTCTTCATCATAAAAGTTTTCACTCAGCAGCATATTCGAACTGCCCAGCACATTTACCTTACTTCCGGTGGCAAGCCCTTTGGTCTTTTCGCTTTTGTTAGCATAACTGAAGGTATTCCCGCCGACAAAGTCATAATCATCATAATAGTTTATACTGAGGTAAGCGGAGATATCTCCCTGCGGCATAGCCCTACTGGTATATCCCGTTACCGTGGAATTATTGTCCCTGGCTTCCCATAGTTTAATCTCTCCATTTTCATTCTTCTGACCATTTGCATAATTCTGCAACCAGTCTTTGTAACTTCTTTCCGGATTAACCCTATTGGTATCTGCAGCTGCCGTGTTATATTGGTATAGTCCCGTCATCACCACCCGGCCTAAAGCATCATATTTATTAAATGACCATTCCTGTGGACTTTTGTTCCGCTGGTTACCATCCTGGCTCATCACCACCTGGTCCAATAAATTATAAACCATAAATTCCCAGGCCTTACCGGGTATCTTTTTCTCTATCAACCGTTTCCTGCCATCGTATCGGTAGGCATAGATATAATAGTGAAATTCAACCTGGCTTTCGGTGAAACTGCTTAAGGCAGGGGAAAAACGGTCTGTACCCTCATTAACGGCCGGTGGTAAAACATACCTTAAGTTACCCAGATCATCGTAAACATAATAGGTACACAGTCCACGCTCATTGGTGCCCCACACTTTTTTCAAGACCACTCGTCCTTCAAAATCCTTGAATTCATCCGTCGTGCCACCCTTACCATCAGCTGCTTTCCAGTTTTCATCTTTGGTGGTGGTTTTGTAGAGCTTGCCTGCAGGATAATATTCGTTATTGGTGGAAGCGCCATCGGCAGTAATGGTCCACAACCTAACCTCATTATCAGCATTGGTACCATATTCCATTTTCATCGTATGGCCGGCATCGCTGTTTGCTACAGGTTGCCAGGCAGCGCCTGGGGCGCCCTGCTCCTGAATCCGGTTAAGTGGGCTAGGTTCAAAAACAGTCAGTGAAAAGGGTGTTGGAATTCTCACCATACCATTAGCCATCTGCTCACCGCTTTGGCTTCCAGAGGATGTATAAAAACTCAACTGTTCATTTAATGCCAAAGGCCGGAAAGTTCCATTGGTGCCACCTGCCGCATAAGGAAGGTATTTCTTATCTTCCCTTCCAAAAGCATCATATGCAAAAGGCTGAACCAGGTCATTAAATGAAGGGCTACCCTTTACCTGTACCGTTTGTAATGGACGACCCAAACCATCAAAGTATTGAATGGTCTCATTCACATCACAGATATTTCGCCCGTTCAGGTTATTCGGATCCATCCCACCTTGCTTGAATATTTTGGTACTGATGTAGTTCTGATTATTACTTGCTGTAGAAAAGTAGGGTTGACAATTCACGTAACTCACACCTGTGGTGAAGATCCGCACAGTCTGACCTGCTGGGATATGAAAACCATTAGTCAGTATTATGCTATTAGGCGCACTGATTTCTGACTGATTATTATACTGGCTAACCACCAATTGAGCATTTGCCTGTATTATTCCGATCAGCGGCATAAAGCTGATGATCAAATATTTTATATATGTTTTCATGAAGCGTTAGTTTTTGTAGTGATAAGTGTTTTGCTTCAAAATATTCCCGTTCTGATCCTTCACCGATTTTAAGCGGCTAAAATCATCATATTCATAAGTGGTCGTCATGCCTTTAGGGTCTGTCATACTCGTCATGCCTACAAGTGGCTTATAGGTATAAGAGGTGATATGAGCGTCTTTTAATTGAGGAGAATTTCTGAGCTGATTGATCCAACCTTTTACCTGAGCATCAGTTGGCATAGCAGCTGAACTATTCGATATGCCAGAAGCCCCTCCTAGAATTCCTTCAATAGTAGAATAATCCACATTATCAATTTGGGCTATAACGTATTGATTATCGTAACTATAGAGGTAGCTAGAATATGTTCCATTTTTTAAATGTTGCATCAAAAGATTATTATTTAAATCATACTTATCAAACTTAATTTTTGACACATATCTTGAATCCATTATAAATGTACCTGAGCCATCTATTGACGAAAAATTAAATTGGGAGAGCAATATTGGAACATCAACATCTAATTCATATAATTCATCAAGAACAGTTTGATCACTTTTATAACTTTTTAATGTACCGGCGATAACATATTCAACATTATTAATTTTCTTGATAGTAATCTCCTCTACAGGTAAATTAATATTACCTAACTTCAATAATTGCAATCCTTTGGAGATATTATCTGAACTTATTGATAAATTATTATAATCAAATACATAATTATATCTATTGATAAGAATAGAATTATCACTCACATTTCGAGAAATAAATTGAGGATTTTGATGGTTATTTGAATCATAGATATAAGATTTATTAGAAATTTGCATTCCTGAATCACTAAAATCACCTAATACATTAGAGGACATTTTAAAATCACTAGAATAAACAGTTGCTGGATTTATTGAATAGGTAGAAGAATTAATATCTACAGGGCAAAAGTTATCGTACTCTACTCTTAGACCCTGTATTTGAGAACTTAAGTAGTCTAAAGAGTAATTTATCCTATTTTCCCTTTTTAAATTTAGGTCATTTTTCTTGAAAATTTGTTCATTTAATAATAGTCCGCTAGTCCAACTTGTATTAGTAGGAGTAACGACAGGAGTGGTATTCGATCCTCCAATTTGATTCGAGAAAGATAAATATTTATTAGTTTTACCGGATTCACCATTATCATCTGCTTGTTCGGTAACTAAACCATATTCAATTGCTGGACCTATTATCGGTTTTACACTTTCTTCCGAAATAGTTACCTTATCCCCACATGGTAAACAGTACAATGCTGCCCCACCATTACCAACTTTTTGAAGACTTTTAGTGCTTAGATAATATGGAATATTCTTAATACTTACATGAGATAAACTATCGTTATAAACATATTTTTTAATCAAAGAAACACTACTTTCTGAATCTTTTGAAGTTACTTTAGCAATTCTAATTCCACCCACTGGATAGGCCTTTGCTACTTGATTTGCCATACCGTTTAAGTCAAATCCTGCATATAAATAATAGGTCGACCCTTCAGATGTATCATATGAACTACCCTTAATTGTATAGTTATAAACCCCCTCTTTCAAAAAAACTACGTCAGAAAATACACATTGGTTAATTGAAAAATCGCATTGCATCATATTTGAATTCAGCATTCGTGTCGTAATGTCATCTCCTTCTGAGAATAAGATTTCAGGACCATTGTAAAAAGGATCTGGAGACAATATTTTCCATGAATGCAATTTATAATATCCACCCCCATGTGGTATTGTAAAGCTACCTGTTAATACGTTCCCATAGGTTGCATTCCCGCCAGCAATAGTTACAGTATACTTGTCACTATTTGGGAGTTCCAAAAAGGGTAGAAAAGGGAATTCTTCATAGTTATTTACAACAAACTGATTTTGTTCATATTCAAAATCAGTACTTCCACCCGTAGGATACTTAATAGATTTTAATGTTCCAATTTTAGAAAATTCGGAATTGCTTGTTCTTACCGCATCAGGGACAATTGAATTGTTATAATTTGGAACAAAAAGGGAATAATTAGCTCGAGGAAAATTATTAGAAGATTCAATTCCATTGAAGAAACCCCAATGATCCTTGGCTTTTGAAAAGATGGGAGGAAATGAAATATTACTTGGCTGATTATATTCAAATTCCCATTTTTTCAGGATCGTGTTATCCTTAGCTTCTGCTACACCATTCAATTTTAAGCGTGTATCTGAACCAAAATATCCCAAATCAAATTTAAATTCCTTAATTTTTTGATAAGCATTGTAAACAGAAATTCCTGTAATATATTTTGCGGTTGTATTCGGATCTATCTGTTTTAAATCAGCTCGAATGTCAGATGAATGGTTGAATTTTAATGATCCTGAAGGAAATTTGATTTCATCTGGCAGCAAATAATTTATGGTCGTCAAAATAGTAGTATTCGAAAGCCCGCCTAATTGGTTACAATCTGGAGCGACGTAACTTATCGAAGCCTTTGTTTGACTATACTGTAATGAGTACGTTTTATAAGTGAAATTTATAATTCTTTTATCTGCAGTGATGATCTTGGTTATATATATTGCACTAGCATCTGAAAATTTAGTATCATAATTGATCGGATTAATCGCAGAAATACCTTCGTGAGATTCAAAATAAAATGCATTTCCTTGATCATCTAAAATTTTAAAACCAAAAGAAGTTTTAGTTATATTTAAATCACTTTTGGGATTTGTTCTAGATTGCTCAGAATCAACAAAATGAAAAGACCCAGCATTGCCTGAAAAGTTATAAAAATATTCATCGAATTCAGAATCAATATTACCAGCAATAATGTCAGAAAAATAAAATCTTTTCTCAGACTCAGACATCTGATTATTATAAAATTTGTTTAGATTTTTTAAACCATTTGGAAAAAGACCATTGTTTGGATCAAAATCATTTAATCCATGCTGTTGATAAGCTAAATAGCCTCCTGTAAAAAGACTCCAACCGAAACCTACCCAAGAAGGTATTTCATCACACTTCAATCCATTATTATTATAACTCAAAGTTATTGGTATTTTCAAATTACCTACATTGATTTCATATAAAAGTATACTCAAGTTAACCGTACCTGTACCAAGACCTACCGGTATCTCCTTAACTTTCTCAAAGTTTGCTATATTCGGTGACTGAGGAGTTATTTGCTGGAGTTTGCTATCCTGAGCAATTACAATTGAGAAACACATGAAAATTAAGTAAATAGTATATTTTAGTTTTCGACTAACAATCACTATTAAAAAAATATTCCGAAAAAGTAATGCTTTTTTTAAGGCAATAACCTTATTACGATAAGTGCCATTCGATAGAATTGGTTTCATAATTTTATTATATATAATATTAAAGATGATTTTATGAGTTATGGACAAAAAGTAGCACACACTAAATTTTTGTGGAAGTTTTATTTCAACTTAGCTAAAGCCGTCGTTCAATCTCCAACAGTCGTTTATTTTGGTTCTCTAACTGCTTTTCCTTCTCAATCAAATGCAGCGTCAACTCTTCTACCTTTTTCAATAAAAGCTTATTCATTTCACCTAAGGCAATTCCATTTAACTCCACTTCTTTCGCCGATGGCATATCCGGAAGATGTCCCTTCAATTTAATCTGTTCCTCAATTTGAGTAAGTGAAGGCAATTGGTAATCTGGTAGAAATACGTAATCCGGCCAATTGGCAGCTTCCACCTTCACTTCTTTTGAACGGATGTTACCGTTTACAGAAAGACGTTCTGCAGGCGTTGCTGTACCAATGCCAACATTCCCGCTATATTGCCAGGTCATTACCTGTTGATCAGGAGTTTCAGTTTGATTAGCACCACCATTAATGTAAAGATCCAGCTGACTTCCCCATACGTTACTGCCACCATGCCCAATCCGGAACTCTGCCGCCTCTGAATAAGAATAACTTGGCGTACCTATTCTGCCCATACGGAGAACGGGAAGAGTGGGCGCATTAACCCCACCCGGTTTACTCCCAACCAAGTTTTGGATATGGAGATTAGCTCCGGGATCTGTTCGTCCGATACCTACATGGCCGTTGTAAAGCCAAGTCATCACCTGCTGATCAGGCATATCAGTATTATTGGACGCACCATTCAGATACAAATCCAGCTGACTCCCCCACAAAGTCGGACTGCCGTGCGCTATCCTAAACTCTGCTGATTCGGGATAAGAATAGTGAGGTGTACCAGGCCTGCTCAGTTTTAGCGCAGTTGCACTTGCCGCATTATTGCCTCCAGGTCTGCTCTCCCCACCTAAACTTATAATTTGTAAAGGTGCGGTGGGCAAAGTAGTACCAATTCCCAATTTAGCGTCAGAAAGTGTTAACCAGGTTTGCCCTGAATTGCCCCATCGTTGCTCTCCTGAGTATGGATTGCGTTCCCACCATGCCCTGGTTGTTACACCAGGTTCTAAAAAAGATAGATCTACTGCAATCCCGTCATGCACAGATGCAGAAAACCAGTCATTTCCGGCAGAATTACGATAAAGCCATATTTTATGCATGACACTGTTGGCGATCGTATTACCATTATTATTTGAAATTTCGTAAGCGTCTCCTTTATTTGGCCCTAGTTGTGCTTTCACTAGAATAACGGTCAAAGACACCAATACAGTAAGTAGGCTTTTCTTCATATTATTGATTTTTTTCTAAGTTTTTTATTCTATTAATGATTTCTGAGAGCTGATTTTCATTTTGTTTATGTTGCATTTTAAGGCGCTCATTTTCACTGTTTAGGATTTCCATAGTTTTATGTTGACTAATCAGATGTAATGTCAACTCTTCTACCTTTTTCAATAAAAGCTTATTCATTTCACCTAAGGCAATTCCATTTAACTCTACTTCTTTCGCCGATGGCATATCAGGGAGGTGACCGTTAAGCTTGATTTGCTGTTCTATTTCGGCTAATGTTGGCAATTGATAATCCTGATCAAATACATAATCCGGCCAGTTGCTTGCCTCAACCTTTACTTCTTTTGAGCGGATGTTACCGTTTACAGAAAGACGTTCTGCAGGCGTAGTTGTTCCTATGCCCACATTTCCAGAAGTAACCCGTAAACCACCACCTTGAATATCAACGTAGCTGTTTTGATAATGAATTCCAGGATTAATTATAATACCTGTATCCCATTGAAATTTTAATTGTTGATAAGTTGGCCAACTCCATGGACAAGGTGTTCGATAAATTCCATAGTTTAATGGATTTGTGTTAAACCAAGTAATCCCATCCGCTCCGTCCGACCCATCATTTACATCATTGAAACTGATTTTAGCACTTGGGGCTAAAGTGCCAATACCAACGTTACCTGCACCGGGGAATATGTTTTGTGCTGCCAATTTTTCACAACTCAAAATAACTAGGATAATAAGGAGTATTTTCATATTTAGTATATTACGGCTTAATCGTTTTTTTTAGTAGCGCCACATCTTTAATTAAGCATTCTAACTGCATTTGCTGCACTTTATCATTTATTTTTCCTTGAACTATTTCTTTCTCCTTCTCAATCAAATGCAACGTCAACTCCTCCACCTTTTTCAATAAAAGCTTATTCATTTCACCTAAGGCAATTCCGTTTAACTCCACATCTTTCGCCGATGGCATATCCTGAAGATGGCCATTCAATTTAATCTGTTCTTCTATTTGGGTGAGTGTAGGGAGTTGATAGTTTGGCATAAATACATAGTCGGGCCAATTTTCAGCTTCGACTTTTACTTCTTTTGAACGGATGTTGCCGTTTACGGAAAGACGTTCTGCAGGATTATTAATTCCAATCCCCATATTTCCGTTTCCTAACATCCGCAATAGTTGCTTTTCCTGGCTCGAATTATTAAAGCTATAAAAAGCGAATCCACCTCCATTTCCATTTCCTTCATTAGCTACGAAATCGGTTTCTCCATCTCCAGCAGTCCTGTTATATCCTATCAGCAATTTTCCACTACCTGATAATGCCTGATAGGCGGGCGGGTTTCCGGCTTTGTCTAGATTTGCCTGATCACCACCAAACTTTACGGCACCATTAACCTCCAGTTTGGCATTGGGGTTTCCCAGTCCAATCCCAACATTTCCGTTATATTGCCAGGTCATTGCCTGTTGATCAGGTGTTTCATTTTGATTCGTTCCACCATTAATGTAAAGATCCAGCTGACTCCCCCATACATTACTGCCACCATGCCCAATCCGGAACTCTGCCGACTCAGAATATGAATAACTTGCCGAACCCACTCTTCCCATCCGGAGAATAGGAATCGTTGGCGCATTAACCCCACCCGGTTTACTTCCAACCAGGTTTTGAATATGAAGATTAGCTCCTGGATCCGTTCGGCCGATCCCTACATGGCCGTTGTAAAGCCAGGTCATCACCTGCTGATCCGGCATATCGGTTTGATTGGAAGCGCCATTCAGATACAAATCCAACTGACTACCCCAGACGGTTGGACTGCCATGCGCTACCCTAAACTCTGCAGATTCCGGATACGAGTAACTCTGCGTACCTGGTCTGCTCAGTTTCAGCGCAGTTGCACTTGCAGCATTTATACCTCCGGGCCTGCTCTCTCCACCTAAACTTGTAATTTGTAAGGGTGCTGTTGGTGAAGTGGTACCAATCCCCAATTTCGCATCAGCAAGTGTTAACCAGGTTTGTCCGGAGTTACCCCAACGCTGCTCTCCTGTTAGCGGATTACGCTCCCACCATGCCCTGGTATCTGTCCCTGGAGTAAAAAAAGAGTTATCTATTGCAACTCCATCATGAATGGATGCAGTGTACCAGTCGCTTCCCGCCGAATTGCGATATAGCCAGGTTTTATGCATTACATTATTGGGGGTACCGCCGCCATCAGTTGAAATCTGGTAAGCATCTCCTTTGTTGGGTCCTAATTGAGCCTTAACGATATTTACACTCAACAAAACCGCAAGCATGAGTAAGGATTTTTTCATATTTTGCATCTTAATTTTTTTCTAGCTTTTTTAACCGTTCTAATATTTGTGATAAGACCAGTGCTTTCGTTTCATCTGCCTGTTTGAGTTTTATAAGTTGCTTATCTTTTTCAATGAGGTGTAAAGTGAGTTCTTCTATTTTTTGCTGTTGCAGCTTCACCATTTCTCCCAGTGCAATGCCGTTGGTTTCAACTTCTTTAGCCGAAGGCATATCAGGTAAATGTCTATGTGTTTTGATGTAACTTTCCAACTCATTTAACTTTACAACTTGATAACCCTCTTCAAAAACATAATCCGGCCAGTTGGATGTTTCTACCTTAATTTCATGGGCACGGATTTTACCGTTAACGGAAAGTTTTTCTCTGGGTGTAGTTGTTCCAATACCAATATCACCTTTACCCGAAATGGTTAATTCTTCCGAAAATAAGCCAGGCAAACTTGAGGGTATAAGCTGCACATAATCGAAATACACATCGGTTATATCTGGTTGAAAAGCCATTCCTCTAATTTCTAAATTGGTAATGCCGTGTGGTATGGCCACCGGAAACGTAATCAATTGCCATCCATCACCTGTTTTAAACATTGCAGGGGTAATCACCAAAGCACCATGCGTAACTGTACCTGCTTGACTAACAACATCTATAGCAAAAAGACCGGATGTGGAAATGTTGGAAGATACTTTTATCCTTGCCTGCACTAAATAATCCCCCGCCATAACCGATACATAAGGCCCAAACCAAATTGCACTTGCAGCAGCAGTAGCCGGCCTGAACATGCAAGTGCCACCATTAGCCTTCGCATCGCTTATAACCGTAGTGCCCTGGTTGGCGTTTATTCCATTATTTTCATCATGAAAAATGGTTGATATAGATTGTGAAAAAGAGTGATCAAAAATTGCAGAGAAAATCAAGATTAAGAGTAGCCGTTTCATCATTTTATTTTTTTGTTTTGCTTTCTACAGCATCCATTCTTTTAAGAAGGGAATTAATTTGGTTGTTTTTTTCAATAAGGTGTAGAGTGAGTTCTTCTATCTTTTGCTGTTGCAGCTTTACTATTTCACCCAGCGCAATGCCATTAGCTTCCACTTCTTTTGCTGATGGCATATTGGGTAAATGTTTATGTATTTTGATGTAACTTTCCAACTCCTTTAACTTTACAACTTTATAACCCTCTTCAAAAACAAAATCCGGCCAATTGGAAGCTTCTACTTTAATTTCATGTGCCCTGATTTTCCCATTTACCGAAAGTTTTTCTTTTGGTGTATAGGTATCAATACCAACATTGCCGTTTGTAGTGATGAAATTGATATTACCATTAGGAATTTCATTCTGCGCAGTTAAAGTAACATCATTCGCTTTTCCATAACCTAACCAAGCTGATCTCAAGTTAGGAGAATGACTCCGTGCATAAATCTCCATATATGCATGATCCTTGTCTCCAGGTTTAAGTTGTAAAGCGCCAGCTCCTGCTTTGGTTGCGATGATACCATTACTCTCGGCGATTACGATGTTCCGCCAATTACCCCATGCATTTCCCGAAAGGCCTTGTCTAAAAAAGATGCCATCAGTATTAAAATTAAGTTGGTAGTTTTCACCACCAGTAGCATCACTCCATGGAGCGAAAGTCATGGTTCCCGAATAGCGTCCACTTCCTGAAAGCCCTATAACCTCCCTGTCCTTAAAATCGTAACGTACAATCCTTTGATAATCTGCCGGCACTTCATTCAGTTGCCTGGTATCTGATACATACTGTCCGTAACCATAGAAGATATTTATTATAAGAAAGTAACAGCTTAACAGGAATATCTTAGTCATTTTGATTTATTTTAAAATAGCCAATGGTGCTATTGTTGATCTGATTTGTATCGCGTAATTATTTTACCGTCTCTTCTTAATCTCTTTTTTAAGCGATAAGATGTTATCAAATAACTTCTCATTGAGCTTTAGTTGTTGCGAGGCCCTTAGCTCCTGATCATTTAGTCGCTTTTCTTGCTTGATGATATAAAGGCTAAGTTCCTCGATCTTTTGCTGTTGTAGTTTAACCATTTCACCAAGAGATAAGCCGTTCGCATCAATTTCTTTTGCAGAAGGTGTTTGTGGCAGATGACCATTTTTAGAAATATAGCTTTCCAGTTCATGAAGTGGCATTAATGGATATTTCTGTTCAAAAACAAAGTCTGGCCAGTTAGAGGCTTCTACCTGAATTTCGTGTGCACGGATTTTACCGTTAACGGAAAGCTTTTCTTTCGGCAGGAGCGTCCCCACCCCAATATTACCGACTCCATCAATTACCAGATCATCACCGTAATACCATTCTGGGCCTGTTCCTATTTTATTAAACATGCGCCGGGTACCTATAATCATTTTACCAATAGCATTATGATTATCAGCACTGCCTGCTACTGTCAATATTCTACCTTGTCCCCATAAATTGTCTCCATTCTGATCAGCGGGTATTGCAAATTCCAACTGTGCGCCCTTATCCGCAAATCTCCCACCGGTATTGGCTTGAATGATAAAATCACCGGTCGTCATCCCGATATTTCCGGCATTAATAGATGAGCCAGGATTAACTATCGTTAGCTTAGGAATACGCACAATTCCTGCTTCCTCGGTAATTACCCTTAACCATGGCCTTGACCCTGAATTATCCGTCTTTCTGAAGTAGAGATTTTGATCATAGAAACTGCCGGAGAATTGCATCGCGTAGTTATTATTAATATTCGTATGCCTCACATCCAATAAGTGCCACCAGCCCGCTGCACCTGCAGGATAGTTTACAGGGTTGTAGGTTTCAAAGAAACCAGATACTGCCCCTTCTGTACCATTTGCCCCGGCATTATCTCTAATTTGACTTTTCCCTAACATGGGTGCTGCAAGGAAAAGAATTAAGTATTTAATTTTCATTGATATTCATAACTTGTAAGAATTGAAGGACTACTTATTTCTATTGGCGTATTTTCTTTATTTCTTCTTGTAAAGAAGAGATGTCTTTTGCCTGATTATTATTAATCTTGGATTGTTGAATGATATAGAGGCTAAGCTCCTCAACCTTTTGAAGCAGTTTCCTATTCATCTCTCCCAACTCAATCCCATTTTGATTGACTGTACCTGCAGACGGCATCTCAGGAAGGTGGCCATTTTTAGAAATGTAGCCTTCCAATTCTGGAAGAGGCATTAAATTATACTTTGGCTCGAAAACAAAATCCGGCCAGTTAGAACTTTCTACCTTAATTTCATGGGCCCTAATATTGCCGTTTACAGAAAGTTTTTCTTTTGGTGTTAGTGTTCCGATGCCTACATTACCCTGAGCGTTCCAGATCCCAAGTGGCATGCCAATGTTTGCACTTCCCCACCCGGCATCATAACCCATTTGTATCGTTCCTTGTCCGGCCCTGATATAATCAACCCGCTGCCCGGAATCATGAAAACCGATCGTAGTGAAATCTTTACCGTTGAGCAAAAAGGTTGAATTATGTTCCCATGCCGACCCATTCATGGGATTGGAATCTTCGTTTATATTTCCAATACTGAGGTGTCCGTCTGCATTTGTCTTAATCGCATTCGTTCCCAAAACCAGTGCGCCCCCGCTAATTTGCAGCTGAGACTCGGGATTAGATGTACCAATACCAACTTTACCATCTCCCTGCACCACCATTCTATCATACCAGGTGGTATTGCCATAATTTACGCCTATTACAAAGCGGTCTTCAGCTTGCAAGTCATCTCCTATCGAAAAACGAAACTCGCTTTGGTTTGGCGCAGAATTGTAACGGCGGATGAAAAAATCATCAGAGTTTCCCAATAAGAAGATTCCCGGTGCGTAACCGAGCGAACTCTGAAAACCAGCACCAATATTTAGGTTGCCATTAACGGTTTGATCTTGAGCAACTGCAACGTGAATTCCGCATACCGAAAGAAAAAAAGTGGTCGCTAGAATAGCATGATAGAGATGTTTCACGGTGTTTAAGATTAGTGAAATAAGTAATTCACTAAAATTAATCTGTCTTTTTTCTAATCGCCGATCTTTTTGACGAACGGGCCTTTGCTGGTGACATTATGCGCTTTTGAGGTGACGAAAAAATTTATGCCTATCAATTTGGCAAGCGTACAGAGACTCATTTTATTTCTCTTTAACAAGTTTTTGAACCAATTCTTTAAGTTCCTGCTGCCCTTTCTCCAGGTCTGCCATCTTAATTTTTTGTGCATTAAGTTCCTGATCTTTGTCTAAGAGGTACAGCGTTAGCTCCTCTATTTTTTTCAAGAGTCGTTTGTTAATATCTCCTAGTTCTATACCCTCTTGCGCTGCTTTTTCAGCCGAAGGGATTTCAGGCAAATGGCCGTTCTCAACAATATATGCCCTCAATTCTGTTAAACTTAAAAGCTCATAATTCTTTTCAAACACATAATCCGGCCAGTTCTCTGCTTCTACTTTGATCTCTTTCGCCCGGATATTTCCATTTACAGATAATCGCTCCTTTGGAGTAGTTGTTCCAATACCAACATTCCCCATAGCATTGATGGCCATTGCCGTAATTTTGCTATCAGCAATGTCCGGATTTCCGTGAATATTGAAGTTAAAGCCCATATTCTTGATGCCAGGATAGCCGCCAGGACCTGGAAAGCTACAGCAAAGCCATTCTGGAACCGCCTCAATTGATGCCCCGAAATAATTTGGTAAAACATCACGAAAGCCTGGAAAATAGATGCCTTTCGGATTCATTGAAGTAGAATAATCACCGAGCGTAATAGATTCATCACCACCAGTAATATTTAATCTGGAATTTAAACTTGAGGTACCAATGCCCAGGTTTCCATTCGCACCTAATAACATCCTAGGTTGACCTTCTGTAAAAAAACGCAATCCAGTGTATCCGGAAAGGTAGCCATATGGCGCAACAATGGAAGGTTCATAATACCAGCCCAGCCCATAATTCCCTACGGTATTTCCGAGAAAATTAAAGGCATCATTTGGAACAATGGCGATTCCCGGTTGATTGGCATTCGCTATGGTTTGCGCATTGGTAGATTTTGAGAAGCATAGTATCGTCAATGCGATCACGGCGATGTTGGCTTTTAATTTACTTGCGAGCATGTTTAGAAGTTTTAGTAATTATCTTTTTTAGTCCGGCTATTACACGATCCTGTCTAGCCACCTTTTGAGTTTGCTTTTCATTCATCTCCTCCAACCTGATGAGGTGTAGCGTAAGCTCTTCCACCTTCTTAAGTAACCTGATCTGAATGTCACCCAAATCTTGTCCTTCTGCAGCAATCATTTTTGAAGATGGCATTTCAGGCAAATGTCCATTAGCACTTATATATTGCTTGGTAAATTGAAGATCAGGTAGCTGATATTTCTTTTCAAATACGTAATCAGGCCAGTTTTCGGCTTCTACTTTAATTTCTTTCGCCCGGATATTGCCATTTACAGAAAGTTTTTCCTTCGGAGTAGTTATTCCAATACCGATATTTCCGTTGGAAGTGATACTCAAGGCGGTCATTTTATCAGCAGCTACGCCATAATTCCCATGAACATTAAAGTTTAAACCCATATTTCTGATCCCAGGGTAACCATCAGGACCGGGAAGGTTACAACAAACCCATTCCGGAACGGCCTCAATTGATGCCCCGAAATAACCGGGCAAGATATCTCGAAAACCAGGAAAGTATATTCCCCTGTTGCCTGAACCTGCAGAGTGATCTCCCAGCGTAATGGACTCATCACCTCCAACAACATTTAACCTGGAGGCGAGATTAGATGTACCGATGCCAAGGTTTCCCGATGCGTCTAATATCATTCTAGGATTCCCGGTAGTAAAAAACTTTAATCCGTAAAACCCAGACAAATAGCCAACAGGCGGGGTACTTGTCGATTCATGATACCAACCCAATCCATAATGCGCTACAGAATTCCCTGCAAAATTAAAAGCGTCTGTGGGTGTTACCGCTATACCAGGCTGATTTGCTGCCGCCACAGTTTGAGCCTGAGTTCTTGTAACGATTAATACAAATAGTAAGACAATCCCAATAAGGGCCGTTTTTAGATTATTTATTTTCATTCTTTTTTTGATAAAACTTTTCAATTCGGCCATTTCACTATGCTGCGTTTTGATTGACTTCGACTGCGCTCATAGATCTACCTGCTAGCGCTGGCGATTCTTACAAATACCTAAGCTATACGCCAGTTTTTCTAATCATGAATCTTTTTGACGAACAACTGAAATCGAGTGATATTCTCATGTTTTGGAAGGATGAACATATTTGGACATTGCGAATCACGAGCAGTATGTCACCCCGTAAAAATGGAGTGGATCGATCAATAGTCGAAATGGATTTAGTGAAGAATGCCCGAAAGTGTTAATTCAACCATCAGCTGTCCTGGTTTTACTTCCGCAGTTTCTGCTTTTGATTTGATAATGCTTAACTCCGATAAGCGTCCAATTCCATTGCTCTTTTCCAGAGTATCAAGCAAACTTAGAATACGACGATAATTCCCGGTGAAACGAAATCGGTCTGTTGTGCTACCTTTCATCAAAGCCAGGGTATCCGTATCTATATTTACCTTTTCTTTATCGTAAGCAATTTCAACCTGACTGGAGATCGCCATTCCTGAAACCGACTGCCACAGTCTATTTTCCCGGTCCTGGGTTCGCACCTGATAACCTTTAAGTACCTTTTGGTAAAAACTGTGTTTGCGATTTAGCTGACCATAACCGGCATCGGGTAAAATCTGCTCACGCTGACTTTGCTTCAACTGTCTATTCAGGTTAATCGCGGATATTGACTTTTGGAAGGAACTTACCCACGATACATACACTAATATGATCATCATGAGATACATCAGCAATCGCTTTTGCTTAGGGTTAGTTAAAATGTTCATCTCAGTATTCAATTAACAGTTCAAATGCAAACGATTCACTATTATTACTTTGCTGATAACGCAGCAGACTTACATTCAAAACCCACTTTTTCTCTTTGAGCATAAAAATCCAGTTATTTACCGCCGTAAGGTTACTTGTTTCACCCTTAACGTCAATTAAGGTATAAGGCTGGATCGCTTTCTCTTTAACACCTTTTGGTGATCTGAAATTAATTTTTTCCAAAACCAACGCCCGTGGTTTACTGGCACCGATCTCTGAAAGAAGAAAAGCCCGGTTATACCCGCCGTTCCATCCCAGTTTCAAAAGCATCAATTCCTGATTATCCACTTCTGATTTAATTAAACTCGCCTGATCTGCTGTAGAAGTAATTTTCCCCACACGTTCACTTAAACTGGAGTTTTCTCTATTAAAATGCATTAAAACCATGAAACTGATTAGCAATAGAACAAGAAGGCCAATAACGAAAAGCGAACCCATCCGTTTGAGTTTAGCATTTTCCAGGAAATTGCCCAGACTTAAAGCCAGGCCCTCATGTGCTGCAGCTATCGGCGTAAGCTGTTCCGTCATAAAAAGCTGGAAGGCAAGCGCATAAGGCACTACCAATGGCGATGCTATTTCAGCATTAGCAAGTTTTACCTTTTCTACCTTATCTTCGTACTGACCAAATTTGTAAGCTGCTGGCTTTAGATGAGATGACTGTTCAAACTGATGACCGCAAAAGGATAAATGCGACGCTTTATTATCCAGCAGCCCCCAGATGGATACAACCGAAAGTCCCCCAAGCCCCAGTATGAAAACTTTTAGTCCTGCGAATTTTAGTTTCCCGAGAATATCATCCGCAAATGACCGGCGAACCAGACTCACACATATTAACTGCTCTTCAACAACTTGTTGAATATAAAAATCCTGCTTATCTAAAGCCGGGAAGGCCGTTACGAAAAGTTTTTCGTGGTCAACTGCATGATCTGTAAAAGATCTGTGTACGATTCCTTTGCCGTTTAAGGTAATTGCAGTCGGATAGTTTCGAGGAAGCTTTTCTATGATCTTTACCAGTGATCCCTCAACTTTAGTATAGTCTGATGCTTCCAGGCTGTTTCCATTTTTTAAAACCAATGCGAAAACACAACGGTAGTTACCTTCGCTAATTAAAGTTAACTCAATGGCAAGAACATGTGTAAAATTTGCCAGCATTGTTTAGTACAAAATTATAGGCTTTATAAATACGAGGGTAACTACTTTGTTGTTGGCTTTTTCTCTGCTGCTGAATAACCATTTAAGTATTGGTATTCTGGAAAGCACAGGGATACCCGACCCGGACTCAGTACTTTCCGTTCGTTCTAACCCGCCTAACACAATCATATCTTCATTTTTAGCCCTGATAATGGAGCTAAACTTACTGGTCGATTTTGGTGGTGGCGCATTAAGTGGTGGACTGCCAATAAAGTCAGAGATGTTAACTTTAATGTTGAGTGTTACCTGATCATCCCCTGATACAACCGGCCTGATATCGATTTCTAAATTTGCATTGACTTCAGTAAACTGCTCCGTTACCACCGTTTGCGCATTAAGAGATGGAATAACATTTTGTGTACGCTGGCTATAGTACCTTGAACTTCCGATACTGAGATTTGCGGAATGCCCGTTTAGCGTAGATAGCTTTGGTACAGACCGGATATCTACATTATTATTATTCTCTAAAGCACTTAGTTTGACATAAAAGTTGGGTGTTACCCGGCCAAGGTTTACCGAACCGTTTCTGCCGAGTTTGGACAGGAAACTATTGATCGAGTTTGCGCCAAATGTATAATCTATCCCTGGTAAAATCGTCCCCCCGGTTTTCACGCTATCTGAAAGCCCGGCCGAAATCCCGGTCTTTACAGATTTTCCCTTTCTTACATCAACCAGGGTAACTTCAATTAGCACCATTGGTACAACCCTGTCGATTTGTTTGATATAGTTTTCAATCTCACTAACTTGTGGTGCAGCACCCGAAATCAACAGGGTATTTTGTTCCCTGAATTCTTTTATTTCAACGCCTTTTTTCCAGTCATTAGGAATCATCATCTGGATGGTATCCAAAGACCGGTGCTGAAGTTGTACAATACGGTTTGAACGCAGTCCTTCCAGTTTCCTTTCTCCGATTAAATATACCCCTCCATCTTTTTTGTAAGTATATTCTGTTCCATTCAATAATGCTGTTAGGAAAGTATCATAACCAATACCTGAAAGTTTGGTGGTAACTGTACCTTTAAGATCTGAGTATATAAAGTAATTGGCGTTTACTTCGTTACTCGCCGACTTGATCAGGTCTAAAATTGGAGAATTAACTGCATCTACCGTGATGCTTCGATTACCCTGAGCATCCTTTCTTCCACTTAAACTAAAGTTCGAGGGGGTTTGCCCGGCAGCTTTACTGCCACGTTTAACAGCAGTTGCGTTATCACCGTTAACGTACAGTTCTTCCCCCTCGCTCAGCGGCTGAAAAATAAATACGCCATCATTGGTTTTATTCATTTTCAACTCGTTCGCATAAGCTAACTTTTCCAAAGCTACATCGAAGGGGGCGGCAGCGATAAATCCGCTTACTTTTTTTGTCATTAACCCTACCGGAACAACTACATTCTTTTGCGATAACTGGCTGATTTTTTTTGCCACCTGCGATAGCGTATCATTATTGAGTTCAAAACCCAGGTACTCGTTAGCAGCGTTGTAGGTAACACGAAAATCTTTTGGTGTAATTAATAATTTTGCCCCGGGTGCCTTTGTCACCGACATAATCGAGCCGATCATATTAATATCCAGGTCATACTCCCTGGCCATGAACAACAGTACGTTCATTGCCGTTTCATTCCTGAAATTAGTGGAAACCTTAAAACTTAACTGCGGATCTATATTAATGTTAAGGTTATTAGACTGCGCAAGGGCCCTTAGCAATTCCTGTATGGATGCACCCGACATCGAGAGCTGAACAGGTTGACTAAGTCCTGGCACTGTTACTGCCAGATTTTTTAACCGCTCTTCAATTTTGGTGATCCGGTCATTACCTTGCGGCGTCTGGGAGAAAGAAGCTAAACTGGATGACATTAACGCCACGCAAAATAGTAGAAATAAAACAGCTGTGTTTCTCATTTAAATGGCGAGTAAGAGTGGATAAATTTCCTCGATAGAGGTTAGGCCTTCCGCAAAAAGCTTGAAAGCATTTTTAGAAAGTGTACTGATTTGTTTTTCTTCCAGAATATCTCCGATTGCCATATTTCCATTCCTGATCTCCTGAGACAGGACTGCATCAATAGGGATTACCTCGTAAACGGCCCTTCGGCCGCTGTAACCCGTAAAATAGCAGGAAGAACAGCCTACAGGAACACAGTAATGCGTTAAATCTATAGGCGGTTTGAACTGCCTTGGATAAATAGAGGCATCTAAGATTTCCTTCTTTTTGCATTTTGCGCACAACAGGCGGAGCAGACGTTGAGCTACAGTTGTATTCAGGGTGTTCGCCACTAAGAAGCCTGGAATCCCCATATCAATTAACCTCGCTACTGTTCCCCATGCAGAATTTGTATGAATAGTGGAAAGTACCAAATGCCCGGTCAGCGCAGCTCTTATAGCCATATTAGCCGTTTCAGGATCGCGTATTTCTCCCACCATAATCACATCCGGATCCTGGCGCAGAAATGTCCGGAGTGTGGCTGCAAAACCTAAACCAATGTTGTCTCTAAGCTGAACCTGGTTTACGCCTTCCAATGTATATTCTATCGGGTCTTCAATGGTGAGGATATTTCTCGTGCTTTTGTTAAGCATCTTCAACGTAGCATATAAGGTGGTCGTTTTACCAGATCCTGTGGGTCCACTGATGAGGATGATCCCATTTGGCCGTTGTACTCCATCCATATAGTGCTGCATATCTTGTTCAGAAAGCCCTAATTTGGCAACGTCGATATCTGCGCTATTGTTATTCAGTAACCTTAACACTACCTTTTCTCCATATAGGGTTGGCAAAACCGACACCCTGATATCGAAAGAACCCTGGCTGCCTGAACTGAATTGGATCCGTCCATCTTGCGGAAGACGTTTTTCAGCAATATCAAGATTAGCCATGATTTTAATCTTGTTAATCAAGGCTGGATAATCCTTCTTTTCAATCTTGTAGCGCTCGATCATCATTCCGTCGATCCGCACGCGAACCCTAGAACGTTTTTCAAAAGTTTCAATATGAATATCACTACTTTTCAGTCTTCTTGCTTCCTCAATAAGTACTTGTAGAAAATCATCACTTGCAGCAATGACAGCGATCTCTTTCTGCTCACTTTTTTCGGAGAGATTTCCAAGATGATATTGCGATAGCATCCTGTTTATTTCCATGGCATCTAACGCGACCAAAGAAATTACATAACCTGTAAGTACCTGAAGTTCATCGGTAAGCATTTCGACATCACCAGATCCATCCCAATACAATACCAATTCGCCGTCCTTTCCAATTTCTTTTGGAAACACGCGTAGTTGCATCGCCAGTTCTTTGGCTAATAGCCCAACAATATCCTGGCTAATTTCCATAAACCAAAAGATTATTTAAAAATTCATCAGCGTGTAGCGAGAAATTTGCAACCTGCCAGTCAATCAGCAGTACCACACCCAAAAGCAACGCCTGGTAACCTGCCAATGGAATTTTATATGCCTGCCCTTCTGGCTTATTCGGATTAACTAAACTCCATAAAACGACTAGTAATAAACTGGTCATATAAAACACAACAAAATTCAAAAATGAAAATCCCACAGATATCGCCACTAAAAACAACAAATCTCCTAGTCCAAAAAAGCCTGAAAATACATTGATCATCCGGCTACGTTTTAGCGATAGATAAATGGTTAATATAAGTAATTGTACCCCTATAAAGAGGCAGCTACTCGTTGCTGCAGAAACCATTAATTTCAAATTAGTAGAATGGAGCGTATGGAATCCGAAAAAAATGGCCAGGATGGGGAACATCCACCAGTAAATTCCACGGTATCTGAAATCTTGATAGGCCATTCCAGCCAGTATGCTGATAATTCCGGCTTGTAAAACAAACATTAATCTGCAACTACCTCCTTTAGGTTTTTATCCTGATCGATCTGCCAGACATTGTATGTACCGTCGCCGTCAAAATCAGCAACAGCTGTTGCCTTTGCAGTAAAGGTTGTAGCAGAGGCGGCAATCACTTCAACTTTGTAGTTTGCTTTACCGTCCTTCCCGTCGGATGTGAGCTTTTCCTGTATAAATCCAAGTTCAATTAAATCCTGAGAGAACTTGGAATGTTCATAAAAATAACTCTGTTCTAACTTAGCCAGGTGTTCAAGCTGCATTTTGGCCTCTGTTGTTTTAGCCTTAGTGATGAGGGGCATCAGGTTTGGCAATGCTAAAAGGATGAGTATCCCAATAATGGCCAGCACAATTAGAATTTCTGTAAGGGTATAGGCATCAAGCCTTTTGTTTGTATTGGTTTTCATCTCACTCGCACTTTAATTCTCTGTAGATTTGGACTCGATAATTCCACACCTAAGTTGAGATGAAAACTTCAAAATCACCCGATAATTTTGACGAACGATCGATATCTGGTGATATTGTGGCGTTTTGCGGTGACGAAATAAAATTAGAGCACCAAAATTTCCTTTCTTTTTTAACGATAACCACTAAAAAACCGCGATACTATTTCTCAATTTTTTCTTGAAGAGCCTTTATCATCTTCAATTGTTCTATTTGACCTGCTTGCATCTTGTTTACCTGTTTATCTTTTTCAATAAGATGTAAGGTTAACTCTTCAATTTTCTGAAGCAATATCTTATTCATCTCTCCTAAAGAAATTCCGTCGTTTTGGGCTTTTGTAGCGGATGGAACTCCGGGAAGATGCTTGTTTAGCGAAATATATGCTTCCAAATTTTCTAAAGACATATTTTCATAGTCTTTCTTAAAAACAAAATCAGGCCAGTTTTCAATTTCTACTTTTACTTCCTTAGATCGGATATTCCCGTTTACCGAGAGCTTCTCTTTCGGAGTAACAGTCCCAATGCCAACGAAACCATTTGGTCTTATACTCATTGCAGCATATTTGCTATTGCCAATATCCTGGTTGGCGTGCATCATAAAATTTAAACTTACATTTTTAATACCCGCATAACCAGCCTGCGGAAAGCCTCCGCAACATGCCCACTCTGGTACCGCCTCTATTGAAGCGCCGAAGTAGTTAGGTACATAGTCACGATATCCCGTAAAACTAATTCCTTTAATCCCATTAGTTGGCTCATAATTTCCTAACGTAATCGATTCATCTCCTGCAAGGTGTAGCTTACTTTCTGGCTGGAGCAGACCCATGCCAAGATTCCCATTGGGTAAAAGGCTGAAGGATTCGGCCCGCCCGCCAGCCTGTAACTGCACTGATCCGTCAGTTGCAAAATGAGCAAACCTTCCTAAATGCGTGCCACCGGTAAAGTCATCGTCGAAATTCATGACTAGCGCGTTTCCAGTACCATGAACAATCGCTCTTCCTCCAACACCTCTGGCAGGCGCTACCAAAATCACATCGGCCATACCATTAAAACTAAATTGTTGTGCAGAAATGCTGTCAGAGATAGATACAAGTAGGATAATAATAAAAGCAATACGTTTCATTGAAGAGGAAATTAGGTATGAATGATGGATACTTATTCAGCGTTTATTATTCAATGCTAAGCAAATGATCTTGATGCCTAAGATAAATTTATGAGCTTATTAAGCTGGAAACTATTTGACGAACGATCCATATCAGGTGATATTCGCGGCTTTCGAGGTGACGAAATTAAATCACCAACAAATCTTATTCGTGTAGATAAGATGTTTAAAGCGTATTAATCGTTGCTTTGTAATACCTTCAATTAATTGGTATTCGGATTTTGTAAAAATAGTTTGCACATTCCCCAAATGATAAGGAAGATTGTGCCATAGCTGTAATTTTCCGTTGCCATTATTTCCAGCCAAATCCTTTTCGGTTGATCATATATATGCTGCAAACTATAAAGGCGGCTATGATAGTGGTATTTGGTATAGGTGACATTATCCCGCGGGAACCTGTCAATACCGGTGATGCCAGAGTTATCCGGTGAAACAATACTTGCAACGTTTTTCAGGAAAAATATCCGAAAGCATCGCCCAGATATTTCCATTCGCTAGTATTTTTTTTTTCGGAACATCAACACCTATCCCCACATCACCCGGCAAACTACCATCCGTTTTGGTGGCCAGAATATGAAACATGTCAAAGCGAAACAAAAAAAGTTTACAATAAAAATGTTTCAGATTTTGTAAACAATCTTTCTGTAAACAAAAAAAAGTTTACAACAAAAATGTTTCGGGGTTTGTAAACAATTTTCTTGTAAACAAAAAAATGTTTACACAGATTTTGTTTACAAATGTTTATTCTACATATGAATCCACACCCCATAAAGGAATTGGGAGCGCAACCGCGGAAAAAAAACAGACATAGCTAAATCCATTGGAGGCAGTAAACATAGGAAGTTGATATGAAAAAGGTTTCACTACCACAATTCCAAAGAATTGAACATGTGTAGCACCATTGAACGCTTAATGGAAGATGCGGATGAAATCCAGGTGATAGAAAGGCATGTCGCGCAAGATTACTGAACGGGTCTTATCAAGGCGCTATAACCAGATTGGTTTTTGCTCGTCCGCTAATTACATAGCAGTTTAAATATTTTAAGTGGTGACTTTAGGACAGCACATCACCATCCTGCGCAAGAAAAAGAAGATTTCACAGGGCGAACTTGGCAAGATTGTAGAAACATCTGGCGATATCATTGGCCGTTATGAAAGGGGTGAGGTAAAGTCCTCCATCGAGGTCGTGGTACAAATGACTGATGCCCTTGAAGTTTCACTCGATTATCTGGTTTCAAAACAGATATGTAACTTGATAACTCTACCCTCAAGCGGATACAGGAAGTGTCAAAACTGCCTGAAGAAGATAAAAAAAGGTAGCCTTAGCAATTGACGCACTAATCAGGTACTTCAAGGCCAGAAAAGCATACGCACTTTAAACAGCAAGGCCCAACAGTTTTATTCCGTTGGGCTTTGCAAGTTTATCTTAAGCATAAGTCGAAACTTGCGTTAGAACTGGATAATTCACCTTGTTAAAAAACCATACAGAAAAGCAGAAAACACGGTCATGCTAATTATTGACAAGCTATAAACTAAAGCATATTTATAGCTGTAGTTTTTATATTTATTTACTATATGTTGATATCTGTTTTTATAAAAAACCAATAAATAATTAATAATAATAAAGGGTAAAACGAACACTATAACAAACCCTAAAAAGTCATTCAAGATATCTCCAGGAAACAACCTGATTTTTGGCATTTCGATTACAACTATATTAAAAAACTTCAACCATAGGAGTAAAATCCAAAAGTTAAGCGCAAAGATGAAACTTAAATATAATAGCAACGTTATTTTCCAATCTTTTCTTTTTGGGTTATTTCTTTTAAAACTCAAAATCGCATCAGTCCAAATCAAATAAAACAATTTCATATACTACTTAAACCATTTAGTGTGATTAGTTCCATACCATTTACTCGGACCATAACTTTGTCCTAGACTAAAGGAAACATCCCATAATAATCTAGAAGCGCCATAAAGTGCTGCCGCCTCTCCAACAACAGGTATCCAGGAACTTGCCGCCGCTCCTCCAAAGTACCCAGCTGCACTTGCTGCTAATCCAGTGGCGCCAACTGCTAAATCTGGATAAGTCATGAGAGTTTGTTCACCTTTATAAATTTGATAAGCACCATAACCTACTCCTACAGCGCCAGCTGCAGTAGATAAGTTGGTTCCAAACTTGGACATGCTATAAGTTGTAATTTGCGCAACACTACCTCCACCCCAACCATTCATATATATTCTTGGGCTAAATCCAGAGCCATTATATAAACCATTAGTTAACCTAAAGCTAGCTTTTGAATTAGACAACAAATCACCGCCAGCACCCATAATACCAATTCCAGTCATCATCCCGTCTATGTTTGCCCCATTTGCATCATAAACCCCTCTATCAAACACTAAATTTCCTAAACCTAAACCAATCTTAGTTGAACGGTATTCTACTTGCATATCACTAGTAAGCTCAGATGAAGATATTTCTTTATTATTCCCATCTTTATCAGCTTGGATAAATTTATCTTCTTTATTTGTCTGAACGACATTATCCAGTTTTCCATTAGCATCAAAGTAATAATCATCCCAAAACATCCCATCTGGATCAATAAATCTTATGGGATTATTTCTAGCATAATTATAAGGAGACCAAGCTCTGTCCATCTCCGCCAGCGGGTCCACCACATTCCACCTTCCAACAACCGGATCATAGAACCTAGCACCGTAATCGTACTGCCCAAATTCCTCCTGTATCTCCTTGCCGTTATAAAGATATTTATTATTTCCGGATTGTGTGCTATTTCTTAAACCAAAAGCATAATAATCATCCCGCTGTAATATCTCTAGCTGGTTTGTACTTGGGTTCTTGTAAAACGTGGTGCGCACATTACCTAAATGATCTGACAAGTTATATTCGTAACTGTAACTCCCACTGCCATTGTTTCTGGCTAAGCCTTCTTCGGTCTGGATGAAATCAATTGTGTTATCCGGTTTATATTGGATGCCGCCAATATAGTTGATGGTACCCCCGGGCGTTATTTTTTTAAGTTTGCTTCCCGTGGCATCATAGGTGTAGCCGGCAACCAGGTTTTGGTTATTTGCATCTTTAACCTGTTGTGGAAGGTTAAGTACATTATAATCAAAATGAAATCCGGTTCTGCCATCGATTATTGCATTTCCGTTCGGATCATAATCGTATCCATTGGTTACTTCTGCTGCAAACCACAACTGGCTGCCATGGTAATGGTATTTATTGTCAGTACCGCCATTCCGCTGGAATCTGTCAATATTACCCAACACGTCATAGGCAATGGTTTCATTCATCGTGATCCCTGTACCAATCGAACTGGTCAACCTGTTCAGTTTATCATAACCGTAAGACATATAGATCCCTGAAGACAGTGGATTGGAAGTTGCTGACCAGGATTGCCTGCCAATGTTGCCATTATACAAGCCGCTGCCATTCTCATTATAATCCAGTTGCATACTGAACTGGCTATTGATACTACTCCTCAGCCAGCCACGTTCATTGTAAGCAAAGCCGGTAGCCTGTAAAAAGTTGACCTTGTCTTCACTGTGCTGGCTTTTGTTCTTCAGCTGACCAAGCTCATTGTAATCCAGTTTTGATAATACCACCTCTCCTTTACCGTTGATTTCTTCAAAACTCGCCAGCTTACGGCCCATATGGTCATACTCATAGCGGTTAGCAATTCTTGTATCTCCGGAAGTGGTATGGTGAATCCTTAGGCTGGATGTCAGTTCACCTACAAAACTGTAGGAATTAGTAATCTCATCATAATTGGATGGATCGATGTTTCCGGAAAGGTAATGCTGTTTATAAACTTTAACCACCCTGCCTTCTTCGTCATAATAATTAACTGTCCAAAGAAAATGATTACTCCCCAGTACCCGCACCTTTTGAGCGGTAAGTAAACCCTTAATTTTTTTACTATAACTGGCCGATTCATTATTGGGAAGCCCTTCAATTTCATAATTATCATAATAATTAACCGTATGGTACTCAATGTTACCATTTTCTTCCCCGGCCATTGGGTGGGTTCGAACAGTATAGCCATCATTGCGGGAAGCAGTTCGCTCTTCCCAGATCGGACCAGCCATTACATTTATATAATCTCGCTGAAGAACCACTCTTCCGGTTGTATTATTATTTTCCTGACCTGTGAGCACTACCCTACCTGAAGCATCATACTTCATCCAGCTCCATTGATGCTTTGCTCTTTGATTGGCATCTTGGGCATAAACCAATTGATCCAGCTTATTGTAAACCAGGGATTCCCAACCCTTGCCTGGTATCTTTTTCTCTATTACCCGATTCCTGCCATCATAACGATAGGCATAGATATAATAGTGAAATTCATCCTGGCTTTCGGTGAAGCTGCTTAATGCAGGAGAAAAACGGTCTGTGCCCTCATTAACGGCCGGTGGTAAAACGTATCTTAAATTACCAAAGTCATCATATACATAGTAGGTACACAGGCCCCTTTCATTGGTTCCCCAGACTCTTTTCAATACCACACGCCCTTCAAAATCCTTAAATTCATCGGTCGTACCTGCCTTACCATCAAACTCCTTCCAGTTTTCATCTTTAGTGGTAGTTTTGTAGAGCTTGCCTGCAGGATAATATTCGTTATTGGTGGAAGCACCATCGGCAGTAATGGTCCACAACCTCACATCATTTCCGGTATTAGTGCCATATTCTATTTTTACCGTATGACCAGCATTGCTGTTAGCTATAGGCTGCCAGGCATCCCCTGGGGCACCCTGTTCCAATACCCGGTTCAACGGGCTGGCTTCAAAAATGGTCTGGCTAAATGGTGTACCTGTGATTTTAATTCCAGAAGGAGGATTGGCATAATAACCCGCCTGGCCACCATTTATCGCATCATTGCGGTAAGCACCTTTGTTATCCAAAACGGAATAAGGCTGATACTTTATGGCTTCACGGCCAAAAGCATCGTAAGCGAAAGGCTGAACCAGATCATGGCCCGCTAAACTCCCATTCACATGAACCGTTTGCAAAGGACGTCCCAAACCATCAAAGTACTGGATCGTCTGGTTCTCCCCGCAGATTCCTAGAATGGTACCTATATTAAGTACATTTACTCCGGAATCACGAAAGGTGCGTGTCAGGATATAATTTTGATCATTACTAGGTATAGAAACCTGGGGGAGGCAGTTCCTATAGCTGAGTCCAGTGGTAAAAATGCGGACATTTCCCGTGGCATGAAAACCACTTATCAGGGTAACGCTATTGGCCGCGCTAATTTCCCGCTCATTGTTATATTGACTTAGCACCAACTGGGCGCTTGCCTGCTGGAAACCAATGAACAGGCATAATCCGGCAATCAGTTGTTTAAAGTATGTTTTCATCGAGCGTTAGTTTTTGTAGTGGTAAGTGCTTTCCTTTAAAATGTTCCCTTTTTGATCCTTAACATGCTTGAGCCTTTGAAACTCATCATACTCGTAGTAGGTAGTCATGCCTTTAGGGTCGGTTTGGCTTGTCATACCCACAAAAGGCTTGTAGGTAAAAGAAGTGATGTGAGCATCTTTTAATAAAGGGGAAGTTCTTAATAGATCTGTCCAAACTTTTACTTGGGCATCTGTAGGCATAGCAGAGGAAATAGCTGATATGCCAGAAGCCCCTCCTAGAATTCCTTCAATAGTAGAATAATCTGCATTTCTTATTCCAGCGATCGGATATTGAAAATTGTAGCTGTAAAGGTAGGTGATGCTACTTCCGTTGGTAGGTTGCTGCTCCAGAAGATTTCCATAGTTATCATACTTTCTATAATTAACTTTAGAAATATATTCGTTATCGTATTGAATGCCAGAAGCATTAGGCTGTGTTACCAATAAATTCGTTGAACGGTACCTATCAGCTGGCTCAAAATTGAGTTGTTGCTCTGGAAGAATTAAATTATTTATGTTGTTGTCGTTATATAATGTTAAAAGACTACTCGTAATTTTTAAAGGCTGATTTACAGGTTTTAAATTTGTTGTCACTTCTATTGGCAAACTAACCATATTCGCCGTAACCATTTTACTGTAGATGTTTGTTCCAAACCTAGAGACTTTTATCATATCTCCATTAGAATTTGTGACCCATTCCGTATATAAGCCTGAAAATGCAAAGTCATTTGGGTATTTATACTGCTTAGTAATTACTTCGCCAAGACTATTAGTATTTGTTTTGGCCCTTAATATACCATAATAAGCTCGTGGAGTAGTTTGATATTCGAATAGAGAAGAGGACACAGCAGTATTTTGGCCGGGATAAAAATTTCTTTCCTCAGAACTTGTTAGAAGGGGTGCATTTGCAGGATATTTTCCTGAAGAAGCGCGAAATGCTCCAGGAAGTTCTGGAACTCCAACACGTTGCATAAACGGTATACCACTTTCTAGATTTATATCAATTAAGTATTGATTTACCACCTCTCGTTGTGGGAACTTTTCTTTAGAATAAAATTTTGAGTTAAGTAAAAGGCCTCTGTATGATTGTAAAGATATAAATGGATCCTCAAAGGTTTCACTATCAAAATTGGAATGCATGAGAGAAGGCGCTTTATCGTGATAACCATTATCATGATTGGTATAGGTTGTAGTAATGTATCCGTCGTTTACTTTTTCAGTAACCTCTGAATACGTAACATGATTTCCATTTGTATTACTCATTGGAAAAACATTTCTATCCATTGCTTTTTGATAATGCATAGTGGTCGAGCCAGATCCTCCAGACCAAAAACCATTATCTTTGTAAGAAGTGTAACGGGAACCAGAATTAGAATATTTAGGGATACCGCTTAAGACTCCACTAGATAATTGACCACCATTCACATAATCCTGAACATAGAAATATTCTCTTTCAATATTTGGATTATCTGAATTTGATTTGGAAATAATTTTTTTTACTCTAGCTCCTCCAGCCAATATATTTGCTTTTTTTTCTGTTACATCAAAAGGAAACTGCGTAGCTATTTTACTGTAATAATGAGGTTCATATTCTAAATTCAAATAGCCTTTATTAGGTAATTTTATAGCGGTTAGTATTTCAGCAAACATATGTGAGGAATCAGGCTCTCTTTGGCTGTAATAATCGTTTGTATATGATCTTGATCTTCCATTATAATAACCCCAATGATCTGTTTCATCAGATTCAAAATTTGGTAATAATAGCGGATTATAGGTAAATAAATATTTTTTTTCTTCCAAGAGTACGTTTCCTTGATTTACTCCGAAAGTAAGGCCAGATAACTTTAGGCGCTGAGTGGCTTGTTCTATATAATCAAATTTAATTTCCTTGTTTAGGTTACTGATTAATATTTTATCGAGCTTATAATTATCACTTTTCATTTCACGCTGCTCACTGACATCTAGAATTTCTGATAAATTTGGATAATAATATTTTGTCAAATCATAACTTAATCCCTGTTGTCGTTCGTAATCAAAACTAATTTCTTGTGAGGGGGTCTTGATTTTTTTCAAGTATGTCGGAAAAGAAAAATAATAAGAACTGTGTTGCCCTCTATCGGAAGAAATTTGACTTCCAGAACCAGATGTAAATGCAAAAGCCAAAAGCATTTGACCATATGCTTTAAAATTGTAACTAGAGCTTCTAAGCAGCGAGACCCAATACATGTCAGGAATAATAATTTTTCCCTTTCTTTCGTAGCTAAACTCAATTTTCTGATTGTTAGGAGAAATGATTTCTGCTAAATGCCACGCATTTGCAGTAAATTCTCCCCTACTCATTAATTGACCAGGATTTCCAAACTCAATATTATCTGGAGAATTACCAAAAATATATTTAAAACCTTTATCGTCTGTAAGTTTAATGGCATAAATGCATCTGTTAGTATTTCTATCTTTTATTGAATCATTAAATGTCAAATAATCTTTTATTTCTAAAATCTCGCCTTTCAGAGCGTAATTTCCATTTGTCTTTATAGCAAGAACAATTGGCCCGGTTTCACTATCTCTTGTTATATAAAATGAACCAGAGTAGCCATTGAAATTAAAAATAAATTGATCTGGCATTCCATCATATACTTCATTAGAAATATCATTTACACCATCAAGTGAATACCTTTTTACCGCATTATAATCATTATATGATGCCCGAACTTTACCTGAATTATAATAGTAATTTATTTCCTGGGAATAAGTTGTCCCACCAAGCTCCCTACTATTTTCATCTACAATAGAATTTTTTTTTCTGTAAATAACACCACCAGCGTTAAGGCTCCACCCCAAACCCGTAAAACCAACTGGATCCTTTACTTTATTTCCCTTAGTATTATAAATCAAAGAAATTGGAACATTCATGTCATTATAATTAACATCATAAATTGGAATTTGCACATCCGCCTGACCCGAAAAGCTATTTACAGGAATAACCGCCCGCTCGGCAAAGCTCCCGACATTGGGTGATGGAATCTGAACTTGCGCACTAGCCGTAAAAAAGTTGAGAATAAGCAAATAAAAAAATAATCTTTTCATTATATTTAATTTAGAATAGCAGTGTGTAATTATTTATTTCTACTAGCCTCTAAACTAAAGCAATCAAATAAAAAGTATAAAACCATTTGACGAACGATGCTTTTTCTAACATGAACGTGCATTTTGAGGTGATGAAATTTTTGGAGATAATATTTTTCAGGTCAATTTACATTGGCTATTTTGTATTTAACATCCAGGTTAGAATAATTCCGAGATAGAATTAAGGCATATAATTAGTAGTTTTAAGTAATGATTTAATCCCATATTTTTGAATTTAGAATCTATGAGCATCAATTTTTAAAACCGCATGGTTGTTTTGACTTCGCAAAGGATACCTTGGATATTGGCAATCCGTTGATATGGGATAAGGACCACTTTTTAAAGCACCTGTTCAAGCGTATCTTTGCCCTGCTTTAAGACCGCCTGAAATAATTTTACAGTCATTATCTTGATTATTGCTATGTTCGCATAAACGTTTAATACTTACTCTGGATCTCTCATACGTCTCAAACGTTTTCCTTCGCCATGTAAAAGGCGTTACCCTACACGGACTACTACGAAAGCTCCGTTTCCATATCGGGTATTCAGTATTTTCATACATAGCCAATTGTAATGGCGCCACGGCTTAGGAAATCCCCGTTTAGTTTCGTAATGACTGTTAGCGCGACAGACGATCGGATGCGACTTTCGTTCTTTTCTCCGCTAATTGCGGTTGTGCCGTAGCAGCGTTCTTTGCTCTCAAAGGCTACCTGTCAAATGAGAGAGCCACGGTCCGAGACAATACAACTGCCTTTCGTTACAGGTTAAACATGCCCCACTGAACTATCGTTTAACCAGTATAGGCTTCATCCTTGTGTCTGCCTTTCTTCCCAGCAATGCACTCGCTCTTGGCAATTAAAGCGGCAATGCTGTACACCGACATGCTACACTCCCTATTGGGTTTCCCCTCCAGATAAGTTGGTCGGGAGTAGACGTGGAACCTTGTCTAGTCTCTTGCCAAAGAAACATTCATTACAAAACCTTTACGGGCGCACAATATGAATTCATTTTCTGATTGTTCATCATTGGGAGCAACGTATCTTTAACAATACGGTGGGGATGGTTTCATAAGCCTTAATTATTGACAGAGCACTGGTTGAAATATAATGATATAACCCGGTTATCACTACCCTACCTAAAGCATCATATTTATTGAAAGTCCATTCTTGTTGCATCTTGTTCCGCTGGTTGGCATCCTTTCTCATTACTACCTGGTCCAGTATTGTAAACCATAAACTCCCATTTCAAGGTGATATTCTATCGTTTTCAAGTGACGAACGTAAATAGAAATTCTCAAAAAACTACTTGCTGTGATATTTTATCTAACTGGATATGTGAGAAAAAAGGAAATAATATATCTCATACCCTTAGCTTTTTAGCCTCATTTATTTTCAGAACATAAAGGATGATGAGATGAGCTAACTAAAAAGATATACTCCAAACACTTTAGAAACTACTACTCATCTGAAACATCGGCAAGTACATCGCGATGAGTATCACGCCTACTACCAAACCCAAAAAGATAATGATTAGCGGTTCGAGTAAACCACTTATTGCATTGGTTTTGTATTCTACCTCTTCAGTATACTGCTCAGACAATTGACCGAAGAAATATTCGAGCTTGTTTACTTCCTCTGCAATTCTGATCATCTGCACAAACTTCGCCGGATAAAATTCATGTTTAGAAAGCGCCTCGGAAAGACTTTTTCCGAGCAAGATATCCTGTTCAGCCGCTAAAAGTGAGTGCTCAATCGGATAAAATGTGATCATCTGTCTGATCAGTTCCAGCGCCTGAAGCAAGGGTGTACTGGTTTGGGTGAGTAACCGCATGGTGTTGGCAAATCTTGCCAGGTAAACTTTCTTCGTTATTTCCCCAACAAGCGGAATACGCAGAACAATTAAGGTGATATGTTTTTTAAACCAGGGTTTTTTCCTGAATAAAAAGTAAGCTGCAATGATAGAAAGTAAAATAAAAATTAAGAAGTAAATATAACTGTCGAGCCAGTTAGAGAAGCTAACAATTAAAGCAGTAAGAAAAGGCAGCTTTCCGCCAAAACGGGTAAACACATCAGCAAACATGGGTACCACAAACTTGATCATAAAAAAAACCGCAGCAAAAGAAGTAAACAAAACCAGTAATGGATAAGTAATTGCGCCGATAATCTTTCTTTGCTGACTAATTTTGGCTTTATAAAAGCCTGCCAATTCACCAAGCACTTCGCCTAATCTTCCGGTCTCCTCTCCTATTTTAACACTATAATACTCATAGGGTGAGAATTTTGATTCATCCTGAAGCGTAGCTGATAATGAGCGTCCTTCGATAACTTTTTGCTGTAGCGATATAAAAAGTTCAATATCCTTCTTTTGGGTATATGAGCCGATTGTAAGCTCTAGCGCGGAACGAATATCAATTCCCGAACGAATCAGCGTTCCAAGCTCATTGTAAAATCCTTCTTTTTTTTTATCAGAAAGCGTGGCTTTGCCAAAAGATAGATCTCTACTTAAAAAATCAAACGGGTTTGATTCATTTTTATTAACAGACTGCGCTTTTTTAATTTTGCTGATATCTATCTGAGCCATATTATTTCAATAAATCCTGAGCGCTATATCGCTTCCATTTTGCAACAGGTATTTTTTTTTGCCCAACGCGCTCAAGATTGAAGCTAACCAGGTCGATAGTATCCAATGCATTTGAAGCATTATTTTTAAAAGAGAAGTTAATTTCTATGGCTCGCAGTTTAAAACTATCTATCCTGATATCGGCCACTTTTCTCAAAATTGCATCCGTTTCAAAAATGTAATCGATTGGCAGGCCTGAAGATTCTACGCTGATGCCATCATCTGTCCGAATGAGGTATTTTGCATGCGCAAAATCCCGGTCCATAACACTGTTCAACATTAATACATCTTGCGTAACCGCATTTTTATTCTGAAATTCCCTGAAGTAATTACCAATTAAACCATAAGCTGTGTAACAGATACTTATACATACTGCGGCAAGTAGCATGGCAACAGTTACTTCCATAAGGGTGTAGGCATCAATCCGCTTTGTTTCCATTTCGATTTGCCACTAAAAATTTAAGCTGTCCTTTCAGTTTATGGTGATCAATTGCTTTGATTTCAACCAGTGTTAAGCCAGGCGTATTGCTTTCCATAAACACCACATCATAATCAATACTATCAATTAATAGATGACTTTGGTTAAGTGTGGTGTCGTTTAAAATCTGTAACCTCAGTCTTTCCATTTCTGCATTTGCCTGAATCTGCCGGCTTGATACACCACTACTTAGCACATTTGAAAAAACAGCCATAGCAATTGAAAACACCGCCATAATAATCACCATTGCAATTAACACCTCAATAAGTGTTGCGCCATCCAACCTCTTGCTGATTAATTTTGCCATCTAAGAACCTTTTTACTTCCCCGGTTTTCCTTAAAAATCCCGGAGGTAAGGTAGGCCTGAGCTCTGGATCTTCGGTTGATCGTTACATCAATCAGGAAATTTTCATAGATGGTACTGGCGGTTTGCATCATAAATCGATTACAGGAAGATTTACCTTTAATACTTACGTTCTTATCCAACTTAATCAATCCAGTTGCATAAACCTCGCCCGTAACCACTGTATTTTCTCCTAAAGAGATCATGGTCTGTAAAGCCGAACGCTGAGGCTCATGAGTCAGCATAATACCATCAAACTTCACATCTTTACCAAGTGAAATTCTCGCCTGAAATTCCGTTTGATCGGCCATGATGGCCAGCACTGAGGGATAGGTAAAGCGAGTACCATCACCAACCACAATTGAATCTCTGGCAAACAGTTGAGCATTTCCATTAAAACCCTTATCTACTACAATACTTTTAGCGAAGACAACTACATTGTCAAGGTGTGCATGAGCTGAAATGTGTAGCAGCGTATCAGAATATAAAATAATCTGACCAGACAGACTATCAGAAAGCAGTACTGCTTTTGAAGCATTATACTCCTTAACTTGCGTTAAGAATGCGCATTTCTGGCTTCCCTGCTGCAACAAGGGATATTGTTTTGTATCGGCACTTAGTTTTTCTCCAATTTCTTCTATCCATTTTTTAGTTAATTCAGGCAGCAGTCTTTTACTATCATGGATTGCGCCATATACCGTTTTCTCACCGGAATAAGGCCTGCTATCGGCATACGATTTTCTGATTCCGGATTTTGGCGCCATGGCGTTTCCGGTAATCCGGGTATCGCCACTTACTGATAATGGCCGGTCTTCGTCACTTAAATAGATTGCAACACCATCTCGATCCGTATCCAGTCCGATCAGCAATGATTTAGAAAGGGTATCAGCCCCTTTAAAACATTGAACGGAAGACAAATTAAAAATACCCCAGTGATTATTTTTGATGATGACGCTGTCCGTTTCATCACCGAATAGATCTATTTTGGTAGTACCTACAATTTCTTCTCCTGCTTCAGCCAAAACGAGCGAAACTGCAGAATCCATATTTCTATAAAGCCTGGAAATTCTTTGATCTTTTAAATAACTGCTTCTGAAGTGCGCCGCAATCATAATTAGCGATGCGCAGATCACCGCAATGATAAAAGCAGAGATGATAGAGAGATATAAAGCGCCGGCCTTAATCATTACTTTTTTAACACTTGTTTTTGAAGTTCATCAATTTGCTTTTGCTGATTGATCAGGTGAAGGATTTTACCAACCGCTACACCTTTCTCTTTTACATCAGGTGAGTTTCCATCAATAGCTAGATCCTGGGCATAGAGATTACTTAGTGAAAAAATGATAGCCACTATAATCAAAATCCGAGTATTTATTCTGTATGCCATAAAAATTCAATTTATTATTTTTTATTTCTCAGTTCATTAATCTGATTTTGCTGTAAAATATTCTCTTTTTTCATCTCAATGACGTATAAAGTAAGCTCTTCAATTTTTTTAAGTAAGCGTTTGTTCATATCGCCAAGCGCAATTCCATTTTGTGAAACCTCATCTTTAGAAGGAATTTCAGGAAGGTGTTTATTAGCGGAGATGAATTTCTCTATTTCCAGCAGCGAAGGCTTTTTATAGTCATCTTCAAATACGTAGTCAGGCCAGCCTGTAATTTCTACTTTAATTTCATGGGCTCTGATTTTCCCATTTACAGACAGCTTTTCTGCAGGATTTGTGGTTCCAATCCCCACGTTGCCATTTCCGGTAACCCTAAATTTTTCAGTTTGATTGGTATATAGTGTTAGCGCAGTATGATTGCTATGGATATCTTCTGCAACACTGGCTATACCTGCCCACTTTTGAAAATCGTTCTCATAGCCAGAATAAAACTTAAGACCGTTAAGATTTCCAGCTTCCTGAGCTCTTCCCCGAATGCTCATGAGCCAGGCGTTTTCCTGAGCATCAATTGACAGTTTTTCTCCAGGGTTAGTAGTTCCAATCCCAACGTTGCCATTTGCAGCAATTCGCATTTTTTCTGTCCGATTAGAATAGAATGTTAATCCAGTGTTATTACTGTGTATGTCTTCGGCAACACTGGCTACACCCGCCCATTTATCATAATCATTCTCATATCCTGAATAAAATTTTATTCCATTAATATTGCCTGTGCCAGTTGCCCGGCCTCTGGTACTCATCAACCAACCATTCTCTAGAGAATTGATCTCCAATGTTGGATTTGAAACCCCTGAGATAGGTCCATTGAGGGTAAGCTGAATAGCATTACCAGTACCCCAGGTCTGATTTCCGGTCGAAGGATCTCTTTCCCACCACGTTTTAGCATCAACTCCAGGCGTTAAAAATGATCCGTCAACCCCAATGCCATCAACCAGTGTTGCAGTTAACCAATCACTGCCCGTAGCTTTTCTTCTAAGCCATTGCTTATTCATGAATCCGTTATGGGTAAATCCAAGGGTTGAACTAATTTCTACAAAGTTACCCTGTGCGCCATTCAATGTTTGGGCTTGTGCACCTGACTGTATGGAGAAGTATATAATAGGCAGCAAAAAAATATTCCTAATCTTATTCATGTCAATACGTTAATTTATTTAATAAATTCCTTTATAATCAGTTCTTAAGTCCGCTCGCACCTAACTAATACATCTTATTAAAAACGCTTAATGCTTTTCTTTAGCAGCATCGATTTTCTTTTCATTTTTCAGCCTTAGCTTAAACAGTTTCTTCAAAAACAATGTCCTTTTATTTTGCTTTTTCTCATACGGCTTACCGTTTTTAAAATAAACAATCCGGAGGCTATCCTTATTTACCCATCGCGAAACTTTTCCGTCAATTAAACCCCTGTGGTAACTTCCACTTTCCAGAATATTACCTTCAACATTAAACTTTTCGAACTTACCGGTTAAGATGCCAGAGGTATAGTTTACTACAGAATCTAATCTTCCGTTTTTACTCCAAAACTTCCACTGGCCATCTTTCAATCCATTGTTGTATTTACCATTACACTTTAATCCGTTACCATCAAAATGTTCCGAATACACTCCATGAAGTAATCTTCCGCTAAAACCGCCTTGTGTATAATTGATCCGGTTTCCGCTAAACCAGGCGTAACGCCGATCGTGTTTTATGGTTTTAGGTGCTTCATCGAATGGCATAACATAAAGCGTAATCTTGTATTCATCAAGTATAATGGTATGCGCATAGGAATCAGAATCGAAATATGATTTCAAAGCTTGTGCATTCGCCAGGTGTGCCAATAGCATTAATGGAATAATTATTAAATAGAAGCCCTTCATTTATTTGATAGATAGATAGGTAATTGCCTTTTGATACTCAACTTTAATGGAGTCGCCACTACGCTTTATAAATTTTAACCCTTCCGCTTTCTCCCCTTCACTTAGCAATACTTCTTTTCCATTAATACTAACAATAGCCACATGCTTTTTTTCAGTTTTATTATATATCTGTCCCTTATAGGAGATAGCTGACCAGTTCACCAATGGCTTAGTAACCAATTTAACATTTAAAGGAGCAGTACTAACCTCTGAAAGAGGTTCTGGTTCAATAACAGAAAAGGACATAAACGGGTCATCATCATTTAAATTCAAGGAAAATTTATCTTGTGAATGGTCTACCTTAGTAAAGTATGGCTCCCGGATAGCCGAAGTAGGAACCGGCAACTCACTATCATCTGCAGCGCCTAAAAATACCTCTCTAAAAATAACACCCCAAACCAGCGCTACACAACAAATTAAGAAGTAAGTCAGTTTTTTGCCCTTCATGTTACTGAATAATAAAGGTACGGAACTCGCTATATGCACTGGCATTACCTGCCCGGTCAAATGCCCGCACCCTCCAGGCAACAGTTTCTCCGGCATCACCCGAATTAAGGGCATATTCTGTAGTACTTAACCTAAGTGGGAATGTTTGATTAAATAAGGTTTGTTGATCTGCCTTAAATATGGAAAGCTCATAGCTAACAGCATCTTCAACCTTGTTCCAGGTTAAACTTACAGGTTTTACTACTTGAAGTTTATCTGCCGGGCTTCTCAAAGTAACGGCAGCAGGACCGGTATTATCATAAGTGATCAGGCCGACATTGCTCCATTTGGAATTTTCCGTTGCATTCTCAGCTCTGATTCGGTATTGATAAGTGCCTTCAGTGGCAAGGTTATGTAAGTAAGAAAGATTGTCAGTTGTAACATTCAGCGCCATCGCCTTCTCGTCCTGAAAATTATTGGCATCTATTTGAATTCTATAAGTTTTAGCTCCAAATAAACGTAGCCATTCAAACCTTAAATCCTGACGGGAGGAGTTAACTCCACTGGATGGCGCGGTGATTTGTAGAATTTGATCGGTGAGCGTGGAGGGAAAAATCTCTAAAAAGCGATCGCTGTAATTGCCTACACTACTGCCGTTTTCTCCCCTCACTCTCCATTGATACTTTCCCGGATCGAGTGTATAGACAAACTTCTCCGTCCGAATTAACGTATCCAGTACCAGCTTGCTTACGCTATCAAAACCAGGCGACACCACTTGCAGCCTGTAAAAGATCGCATGAGATAAGGGGTTCCACCAAAAGGTTTGCTGGTAACTATTGGTTTCAATTTTATTAGCGGGCGCCAGGATGGAGATATTAGTTTTCTCAATGGAAGGCTCTATAAAATCATCACATGCCATTAAGAGTGGCATTATAAATAATAACAAAAATTTGATTTTCTGTTGCATTATACGATTGTTAAAGTTAGTATCCCTGCAATTTCTTCAATCAGCAATCCGAATCCAATCAAACTCCCTGCAAGCTTGCTGTAGCTAATCAGCGCTGCAGCACTGCGTTTCTTAATCATTTTTTGGTTCTTTTTCTCAAAGAATGCCTTGCGATAAGTGTTTCCAATTAGTAGCTGATGCGCATCATTATTGTTAAGGGTAACCATATTTCCTTCTACAGAAGTGATTTTTTGTTCATTGATGATATATGACTTATGTATCCTGGAAAAAGAAGATGCGGAAAGACTTTCCTCCATTTCTTTCATAGAGTTGTGGCAAGAAAAACGTTGATTGTTTTCCATGTGTAAAACTACATAGTTTTGAAGTGCCTGTATATAAATTAACTGATCGCATTTAATTAACACTTCTTTAAACCCTTTGGAATCTGCCTTGACAAAAAAGGAGTCAATTGCCATTTGCTTAATCGGCTCAGGTACTAATCTGGCAAGACGCATCAGGTGGTCAAACTTATTCATACTCTTTAAAAAACGGATAAAAGGAACAGGGCTCACCATATAATCAAAAGCAGCATACTCGAATGCTTCGAAGGCCTGCTCAGCAGATGGCGCAATGAGTACGATGGAGCAGAATAACTTGATCTCTTCCAGCCAGCTGTCACTACCGTTGATTAATGCCGTATCTACAAATACAATGTCTTGTCTCGACTCATATAAACTATCAAGATTTTCAGGAATATGAGCAGAATAGCCGCTAAGCCTGGTTTCTGAATAATTATTAATGTAACGACATAATGGTTCGGCAGTAGTCATCTCACCAATGACAAAACAATTAATCATATTTTAAATGAATTTTAGAAAAAGAGCCTGTTATTTTAAGAAATCGGGATTTTCTGAAAGGATTAAGCGTAAAAACCCTACAACACCATCGGTTCCATTGAGCCAAAATTATTCTACAGGAGATGTTGAACATGAGTGCGTCTATCTAGCTTTATTAATCTTATTCGGAATAGTTTACAAATATCTGTAAAGGGAATATCAGATTTTTAAGTTTTATACCAACCCCCCTTAAATTTTATACGAACCAGAAAACAAAGCGAAAGCCGGGTACAGCTATTGCATATATTTGCATTTTTAGCACCGAAATTTAGGTGCTGCATTTATTATACCTCTTTTACTAAATGTCTTTCTCCTGTATAATAGTTGACGATGATCTCCACACACTCGAACAGCTCATAGAATATATTGATATCTCGCCACATCTCATTTTGGTGAAAGCTTTCCATGATCCTATATTGGCAATGGACTATATTTTATCCCGGGATACTTTGATTGACATTCTTTTTACTGATGTTGAGATGCCAAAACTTACCGGGCTCAAGCTAGCACAGGCAGTACAAAGTAAATTCAGGTTGCTCGTTCTGGTGAGCGGCCATATCCATTATGCGATAGACGGATATAACCTGAATGCGCAGCAATTTTTGAGTAAACCTTTTAATTATAAAAAATTTGAACAAGTAGTTGATTTTATCTACCAAAAAATTAAGCCTACTGAAGATTCTATCATGGTTAAGTTGAGTGGTAAGAATCAAGCCATAAGAATTTATTTAAAAGATATCACTTATATAGAAAGTGCTGCAAACTACTTAAAGATAAACACCTTGCATAAAACCCATGTACCTTATGGTTCGCTACAATCTATGCAAGATTCTCTTTTTGCGTACCCGGAATTTCTAAGGGTCAGCCGCTCGGTTATCATAAACGTAAATTTCATTAGCAGTACGGATCGTTATAAAATTACGCTTGAAAATAATATTGTTGTTAATGTAGGTGAGTCTTATCAGAAAATTTATGATAAATATTTTAAAGAAAAAATTAACAAAGCAAAAAGATAATCACTCCAAATAGTTTGCATTTATAATGATATAGTTTAGTTTTTTAGTTTTACAGATTTAAGCAAATTCATTTGCTTATCCATTGCAATCATATGAAGCGTAAGTTCTTCAATTTTTTGTAGTAAAGCCTTATTCATCTCCCCTAAATGTATTCCGTCTTTCTCCACCTGGCTTGCTGTGGGTAGACCGGGAAGGTGATGATTTACTGTAATAAATTTTTCCAGGTCTGACAAACTCATATTCTGATAGTTTTGATCAAACACGAAATCAGCCCAACCATCAGTGGCAACCTTAATTTCTTTCGCCATCACTTTTCCATCAACTGCTAATTTGAATCCCTCAAATACCTTATCTGTTCCAACTGATAAGGAACTTTCCGGCAATACCATATCGCCGAAAAAGCTATGGGTAAAGGGTCTAATCTGAGGATAAATTTTAAGGACCCCACCATTATCAGATAGATCCGCATCAGCAACCGCTCCTAATGCTGGTTCAATATTATGAGAATTGATGAGACTAAAGACACCGGTTGCTACGCCTGGAAAAGCTTTTATCCAAACTTCAGACGAGTTTCCGAAATTGATTAAAGCAAACTGGGGAAGATTGGATTCGCTGTAACCCATGGAATGATGTTCTTGAACAAGTATACTCTGAGAATTGATAAATTGAATCTCGCCTGTCACAATCGAGGGTTTATGGGCTGATCTTTGCGAATAGATATACTCAAACTGTCCGTGCGCACCGCCAATGCTGGTTACCCTGTACCAGTTACCATCACCCGGAAGGTTAAAACTTTGTGCACTTAAAGAAGAACTGAAAAATGCAATTGTTAAAACAACGATTAAAAATTTTATTTTCATCTTTTATATTTTATTTAGAGTTAATGTTTTTTAGATGGCAAAGTCTTCAAACTATACTTAAAAGCTTTAAGGCGTTGGCCAGCACGCTGTTGTTTATTTAACAAAGATCTGTTCAATCGCTTCTGTACCTGAATTTCTTTTTCCTGCAAATCCATTCTTTTCTCCTGGGCAATCAGATGAAGGGTAAGTTCCTCAATTTTTTCCAGCAACTTCGCCTGCATTTCACCAACTTTTATTCCATTCGCTCCAACATCAACAGCAGATGGGATACCTGGGAGGTGTTTGTTTCTAATGATAAACTTTTCTGTTTCCTTTAAAGAAAGAGGTTTATAAGCATCCAGGAATACATAATCAGCCCAGCCCATATCGGTAACAATAATTTCTTTTGCCTTGATTTTACCATCAACCGCAAGCTTTTCATTTACAGGGTTGGTACCAATTCCGATATTTCCGTTTCCATTCATCAGCATTAATAACCTCATGCTGCCAGAATTATCATAATTGTAAAAACTGAATCCGCCTGAGCCACCAGGACCTTGATTGGAGATAAAATTGGTTTCTCCCATACCTGAGGAACGATTCCAACCAATTAATAACTTTCCGGTATTGGATAAGTAGCTAAGATTTGCTAAGCCGCCATTAGGATCAAGGTTTGCTCCTTTAATTAATAATCTTCCATTAACCTCCAGTTCAGCAGCAGGATTTTGAGTACCAATACCCACATTACCGCCCATCAGATAACTATTTCCTAAGACATTAAGATATACCCGCCGCTCGCCCTGATGACTGACCGAAAAACCTCTTTCATATGCCCCCTGATTAGTCATCCACTCAAGTACCCCATCTTGAGGCGAATAGAGCATTTTATCTGCGGAATTATGATCAAATCCTATTCCTCCCCCTTTGATAGTTATTTTCTGATCAGGATTTAGCGTACCAACGCCTATATTCCCTGAGCTTTCTAACTTATTCTGGCCAAACAACTGAATGGAAACCGATAATGAAAATAAAAAAACAATGCATTTTTTCATAATAATTAATTTTACCTAAAGCTACCCCTGAACCTGCGAAACATCGAAACTATTTGACGAACGTGTGATTACTGTTGACGAACGATGCTTATTCTTACATTTCTTTAAAGCAGTAAGTGTGGTTTCAACGGCTAATCCAAAAACTATCGCCTGTTTCCAAGTTTTTTCTCAATGGCATCTAGTCTCTTTTCCTGCGCTTGATTTAAAGCTTTTTCAGTCAGCAACTGTTTATCCTTTTCAATTAAATGTAATGTCAGTTCCTCGATTTTTTCCAGCAAAATCTTATTCATCTCTCCAAGTGCAATACCATCTCTTGCTACCGACTTGGCATCGGGCACTCCTGGTAAATGGCCGTTTTGATCAATAAAAGTCGCTAGCGCTGAAAGTGGCAACGATTTGTAACCTGGTGTAAAAACATAGTCGGGCCAGTTATCCGCTTCTACTTTAACCTCATGGGCACGAATTTTTCCATTAACAGAAAGCCGTTCCTGAGGATTAGCTGTTCCAATACCAACATATTCCGCAAACAGTGCCCGACTGGAAAGGTGAAATTCATCAACCAAAGCAAACGATATAGCATTCGCTGGAACGGTAGCAGCAACTAATCCTGGTGTCCACGTTCCAATGCTGGAATGGAGAGATAAAGTTGGGTAGCCACCAGTATAGCTAGGCAAGATACCATAAAAATCCCAGGAGTTCTGACCCACCTGCACTACGGTAAGGTTAGCAAGTAGTTTAGTTCTACCTGTATTATAGTAACTTCCGGAGCCGAAAAAACCACTGTTTTCTGAAACTTCATTACTGGTTCTAAAGTGAATAAACGTTTCACCTTGTTGAGCGAAATTTGCGTTATAGCCATTCCCGGAAAAAACTTCAATAGCTGCATCTGCACCTTGCTGCGAGAGACTTAAGTTGCCTAATTTGTACCAGCCGGGCTGCGATGTGGTATTTCCAAGATTATAAACTTGCGCAGATGCCATCTTGCTGAAGCAAAAGAGCAATAAGAAAATCATTAGTTTTCGTTTCATATTTTTTGTTTGGTTTCGTAGCAAAGTATTTTTTTGCTCGGAGAATATTGTGTATCCAACGAGATAATTATGATTTCACGCTCGTATTGAAATGAGCATCAATAAAGCTTAACTTATTTGCTTTGAAATTAAACAGTAATACAAAATTTATGTTGAATTATTTGACGAACGGGGTTTTACCATTGACGAACGCATGTTATAGGAGATTTTATTAATGTCACACATCGCTTCGATGTTGTTAAGTTCGACTTACGTAGACCATTATCTTAAGGGATGATAGATTCATAGATTTCCAACTTTCCCTAAATTATCTATTATGTGTATACCGTAGATTTATTATCTGGAACCAACTATAAACTCTCATTCGAGAAGTGAAAATAAATGTAATGGAGCGACTGGTGGAATATGCGTAACAGGCAAGAATTCCTGCCAAACTTTAATACAATCCCTTTTTAATTAATAATTTTGAATTAAATGACCATTACTATATCACTCTTGTTGACTCAAATTTAATGAGCAAGTTGTTTAACTTCTCTATCTCAACTTTTTTATCTGAATCAGAACAATCATCAATGATATAATCAAGAATTAACCGATATTCTTCTTCTGATGATATTTTTCCAATTTTTAATGTTTTTTTTATTGAATTTAGTTGAGATACCTCAATTGCCTTAAAATCAATAGCAAAATCTGCCTTAAATATTTCCTTTAGTTTTAAGAACATAGATAATGACATGTGTTTAATTACCTGATTGTCAATATCAGAACTCATCGCTCTTAAGGACTTGATATTACCTTTGTTATAAGCCTCCTCGATAAGCTTATTAGATTCCACAAAAGCCGAACTTAATTCTACTGGAAAACCTCCATAATCAAGCATAAATTAATTGAACAAAAGACACTTCTCTTTCAGTTTATCTATCTCTGAATACAACATAATTAATTTATTGCTCGTCCAAACATAGGATTTAACGACCCCAATATCTATCTGTGGTACAGCGAATGGTATTTATAGTGGTACATGTTATGGCCAAATAAACTATGTACAAATTAAAAACAACGAAAATAACCAGTCCAATAATCATCTATTAAGGGCTGATCATCTCTTTCTTACTTTAACTTCTTATTGTTGTTTTTAAGTGATATTTCCTTAGTTAGTCAACTTTAAAAATCTGATTAATTGAGTAACAATTCATCGAGTTTATTAATTTCATCAACCAGTTTACGCCTTCCGATCTGTTGGCGCCACATGGCGTAATAAAGCCCTTTTTGCTCAATTAATTCTTCATGATTACCGCTCTCCACAATTTCCCCGTTTTCTAACACATAAATTCGGTTAGCGTGCATGATTGTTGATAAGCGGTGGGCAATGATCAGGGTAATATGATCTTTAAGTTCAGACAACTTATTTACTGTTTTGGTAATTTCTTCTTCTGTCAGGGAATCCAACGCCGAGGTGGCCTCGTCAAACAGCAAAATATTTGGTTTACGTAATAGTGCCCTCGCGATGGATAACCTTTGCTTTTCTCCACCGGAAACTTTTACGCCACTCTCTCCAATAAGCGTGTCAAGGCCATCTTCGGCTCTTGATAACAACGACTGACAGGCGGCTTTGTTGAGCGCTTCCATGCACTCCTCATCTGTCGCATTTGGTCTTACAAACCTCAGGTTGTCTCTGATATTACCAGAAAATAACTGTGTATCCTGCGTCACAAAACCAATCTTCCTTCTCAGTTCATCCAGGTGAATTTCATCCGTATGCGTCCTGTTATAAAATACATCACCTTTAAATGGTTTATATAAGCCAACGAGTAATTTAATCAATGTGGTTTTCCCTGATCCGGAAGGTCCTACAAACGCGACTGTTTCCCCCTCTTCGGCATGGAAGGAAATGCCATTCAAAGCATTGCGATTGCTGTTTTTATATTTAAAATATACATCCTTAAATTCAATATGATCAATTTTATGTAATGCGGCCGGATCATCTGGTACGGCTTCCACAGGCATATCCATGATGCGCTTGAAGTTACCGAAAGATATCTGGGCTTCCCGCCAGGTTAAAGCCATGTGTCCGAATTCCTGTAAGGGTCCAAAAAGAAAATACGAGTATAATAAGAAACTAAAGTATTGACCAGCTGATAGTTCTTTATCGAAAATCAACATAAGCATCACTACAATCATTACACTTCTTACAATATTAACCGTACTTCCCTGAATAAAACTCAGCATCCGCAAAATTTTAGTTTTTACAATTTCCAGGTTTAAAATCTTATAGGTTGCTGTATTTAAACGATCAATTTCCTGCGCGCCTAAGCCGTGGCTTTTTACCAGTTCGATATTTCTCAATGACTCTGTGGAACGTCCTGCCAAAACAGAAGTTTTCGATATAATTGCCCGGTGAACAACCTTTACCTTTTCAGACAGCTTCCAGCTTAGATAGGTAATGATGGGAACGGAAGCAACAAATACCAGTGTGACTTTGTAGCTGATCAGTGCAGAATATACGCTTACAAAAATGATCCCAAATAAGGCCATAAAGGTGACATTGATCGAAGATTTTATAAAGTTCTCGGAGTCACTTCTCACTCTGCCCAGCATGTCGAGCTTTGCCCCGCTTCGTTGCTCTTCAAAAACATAATAAGGCATATCCAGGGAGTGTTTCATTCCGTCGGCATACATTTCTGCTCCTGTTTTCTGCGCAATGGTGATGGTATAAAAATCCTGAAAATTATTGGCAATCCTGGAAACTAACGCTGCACCGATACCTAAACCAATTAGCGTCATAATTCCGGTAAAATATTCATGCCTGGTAAGTAGCTCTCTTCTATTGATATAGTCATCGACAAGTTTTCCGGTGATTAATGGTTCAACGAGCGAAAAGCCCTGATTAATGGCAGTCATTAACAATGCTAACAAGACAATATACTTGTGTTTTTTTAGATAGCTAAATAAAATCTTCATAGTTTCGGCAAATTAAATGGCGGTGTTTTATAACGAAATAAAACTCATTTTATGATTAGATACTAAAAATGTTATCATAATACTGTTTTATTTTATCATTCATGGCCGTAAAACACGGAGGAATCTAGATTTGTTTTTTATATGTAACGATTAGGATCTGGAATAGGCAAATAAATTGCTAAATATGCTCTTGTTAAGCAATTACATATTTTTTATAAGCGCTTTTTCAAGCTTTTACCTCTGGTTTACGATTATTATTTACATAAAAACGGCAGGCAGCCCTTAGACTTTCAATATTCTTGCTTTATGTTTGACTTTTAAATAAAATATCTCTGAAAGATATAAAGCGCTAAAAGACTTTCTGATAACTAATCATACAGGAATTATATTTTTTGCCACTTTATTATCCTATGTTAAGAAAAAATTAGGCTAAGAAGCCTTCCTTTGCATTTATATTAAATAATAATTTTATGATGAGGATCGGCAAAATAATATCAATTGAATCAGAAAGGGCTAAGGGAATTATACTTGACGAGAATGATCAGGAAATCCCGTTTGCTGTTGATGAATTTGCCCCAGGAATAAAGTTATTTGATACGGTAAGTTTTAAAATAGAATTAGGTGAAAATGGCCTAAGGGCTGTTGGAGTCTGATATGATGTTTTATTCCTGCAAAACAGGATATTTTAAAAACATAGAAGATTCACCGAGCTAGCAAGATCTTGTTACCATTGATGATCACTTCTTCCTTTCATTTATCAAGATCAATTTCCCTCTACAATTCGAATATTGATCGTATATTAGATATTCCATGTTTTCCTGCTGATCATAAATGAAGAACTTTTAATTGCACCATTATAATATGCCAGATTTTCCTTTCCCAAAAGCAGATTGAAGGATCTATCCTGAGCACTTGCAATACCGAACGAACATTTAAAGATAATTTTTACTGTATTTTCAAATTATTCAATGTTTGTTCCCTAAAAACTCCTACTGATAACGTTAGTTATGGCCTATATATTTACTTTAATACCCAGGGATATATTTATTCCGGGTAAAGGCGCCAGGTATTTAAGCAAAGAGTTTTGCGGACGGGCTTCTATATTAAGCAGATTGTTTCCGCTAAGAAAGTAATCTGCCTGGAGGCCTTTAATGGTTCCTTTATATGCAATTCTTGCCGTTAAAAGAGAATACGCTGGCATGGGTGGTTCCGGATTAATATTCTTGCCAAGGAAACGTTGGGACAGATAGCGATCAAATAGTACATCAATATCAAGCTTCTTCAGATTCAATCCTCCGGAGAACCCGAACCTGCTGGTGGGCATATTGGGCATATAGTCTCCCTCTGCCCAATTTCTCATGCTTTCACCTGATACATTGATATTTTTCACCAGGTCAAAATATGCTCCAAGCTGTACTGTTGTATGCTTGTTTATAGGTCGCTGCACTTTAAATTCTGCTTCCCAGCCGGTAATCCTGGTATCTGCCTGTCTCCATTCCTTAACTAAAAATCCCCCCGAACGGGATATGCCTGTATGGGCAAGGTATAGGTAATCTTGAAATCGGGTAATGTAATGCGTAACTGATAACTGAAAATGCTGAAGGTTTAGCCCGGCACCAAATTCAAGGGTTTTAGCGGTTTCTTTATTCAATCTGTCATCACCATTTTCTTCAAGCATAATGGCAAAATGATTGTTTCCAGCGTAGAGTTCGTTCACTTCAGGGGCTCTTTCGGCATGAACATAAGATGCTTTTAAAAACCCGGCATCAGTTAGGTTGACTTTTGTTAACATATTGTATTGGTTCAGGTGGAAATCTCGTGGAGAAAGCTTCCCTCCACCCAACCCCCTACTCGGACTGTACCCAGGCGTTAACTTTGCATTTCTGTTCACCAAATCATATCTATAGCCAAGATCAACCTCCAGAAAATCCAATCTCAGCTGCTGAAGGGTAAAGGCTCCATATTCCCGGCTTAGATTATCTGGAAGATAACGCTGTTCGCCAACCCCATTGATATCCATTCTTGATAGATCTACGCCACTCACTCCCTTTAAAAAAGAAAGAGGACGTTGCTCCAGCTCTACCCTTAAAGCGTGATGGTTTGATGAAAACTCATTGGCCAGAAACGCTCCGATCAGTTCACTGTCCTTCCCGTCCTGAAAAACATAATTTAGTTTCAGCGCATGGATTATACCATTTTCAGGATGATATTCAGCTTCCATAAGCAGGCTATTCGAAGCTGACCTGGTATTGATTGGAAGGTAGGTTGTTGCCCCTTCCACCACATGGGTATATCCGTCATCATGGGTGTGCGTATGTCCTGGAAGTTTGCGCAGTGCAAAGCCTGGGATGCCATAATAGCCGTAAGATCTGCGATAGCCAATACCAGCCCGGATATGCTCACCAACATAACTCGTTCCCAGGTTTACCGAATAGCTGTTGGAGTGACTATTGGGCATAATCCCCTTTTCGACAGGCGCGTAATCATAAATCCCCTTGATCTTTGTGGTGGAGAATGGCGTATTTGATGGCTGGCCAGGAATGTAAACGGTATTTCCGGGGTTGGGCACGGCCACGCCTCCAATAATAGAATTTGGCTGGAAAGTATAAAGATCCACCTCGCTCAGTCCCCATTGAGGATTATTGATATTATCCAGCACAAACTGGCTGATGTAAGGGTACAATGTAATGTTTCGGGTGGTTTCCTTATCTACTACGACTTGAGCCATGGTCTGGGTCAGGTCGTCTATCTTCGGGTCATAAGCAATGGGGGCTTTCGTATTTCCAGGTATCCTTAAGTCTTTATTCCAGTGATTCATGGCCCCTGCATGCCACACCCATTTCTTGCCCAGGTTCCCGTTAAGATCAAAAGCTTGTTTATAACCGGCATTCGTTCCTCCTTCCACGGAAGCAAACCCGATCAGGTTTTTATCGAACCTTTGTTTTGGTATGGTATTGTCCAGCAGATTAACTGCCCCTCCAATCGCCTTCCCGCCGTAAAGAACACTCGCTCCACTTTTAAGTACTTCGATACCTAAAAGATTCTCCATATCCACAATAACATTCAGGTTGGGGCTGATTCCTGAAAGGTCATTCATGGCCATGCCATTGCTCAGCACCTTGACCCGGTTTCCGCTCAGGCTCCTGATCATAGGCGTTCCTGAATTCGGACCGAAAGAGGCATTCTGAATTCCTGGGACATGACTCAATGTTTCTCCGATCGTACCGGATTTAACGAGCTGCAGCTCTTTTTGGTAGATTTGTATCTTCCCTGTGGTGGTCGATCTGGTATAACCCCTAATCAGCACTTCTTTAAGCGTATCCGTTCTGACCGGATCTTTTCTTTTATGCTGTTGCGCATAAGCATGAAAAGTAGAAGCAATCACAAACAGTGATAAAGTAAAGGACTTGTAGCGAATAAATAACATGGTTTGAAAAATCGTGATAGCTGAAATTGGAAGGCGCAAAGATATAAACGCAAACAGCAAATGCAACAATATTGCTATAAATAATGCAACTTAATTGCTTTTATGAAACATTAAAAATACTTTTGTAAAAATTTAAAACATGAAAATCTTAAAGAATTACGCTAAGTTGTTACTATTTACCGGGCTATTATTTTCTGCCGCAGCGTGTAAAAAAGAAGGGGAAACACCTTTGAACACCATAGAAATCGGCCTTCCCGGCAGTTTTTCTCTTGTTTATGGAGATCAGCAAGAGATTTCCTTACCGTCAAACATCACGAATGCAAGTGATGCCCGGATTTCGTTTGATTTTAGTCAGACCCCGAATGTTCAGATCGGTGCAACGGGCAATCTGCACGATAAAATGGGCTCATCTCTAACTTTTGATAAAGCAACAGGAAAAATAAAGCTGAATACTACAATGCTTTATCCGAATGATGAAATTTCCGCTATTACAGGAAATAAGATCCCCTCTTCTTACAAAGTTGAAGTACTGGTGAGCTCGGCCACTGCAGGTTTTCAGGGAAAGCAGACCATCGAGATCAAGATTGCTGCTGCAAAACTGGACATCAAAGGGCTGGATAATAAAGTAGCCATCCCATTTGCTTACGTCCTGTATGGTGATGCCGCAACTTTTGAGCTTGAAGCGCCCACGAGCATTATGAAGGATGCAAACTGGGATATTAATAACAAAGCCGCTATCGGAACGGATGTATCAATAGCCACCAACCAACTCCGCTTCGGGACGAATGCAGGTGATCCTAACAAAAAAGCAGAAAAGGCCTACGACGTGGTTCCTGTCTTAAAAAAAGATGGATTTAATGTCGCTTCAAGATCCTTTAGGGTATTCTTTATTCCAAAGATCAAGTTTTTCTACGGAACTTATTACTCAGACCTTGACCTTACCCTGCTTTTCAACAATATCCACATTGCTTTATCCAATGGATATGTATCTGCCGCCCCCACATTATATCCGGAAAAATACAAATCAACCTTCAGTATTACCAGTATTGAAAAAGATGGAACAGTCTTCTCTGCTCCAGCGGGTATTTTTACCATCAATGATAAAACAGGCTCCATAACTGTGGCTAAAAACACTTCCCTTACTGCCGGAGCGTATAAGTTTACAGTAAAAGCGATCACTACCACTGGTCTTGAGTTCACTACATCGTTAACCCTGAATATGTCGCAGGGTTAGCAGCAGTTAAGCTACCCTCCTATCATGACCACTTTTAATAGAATAGCTAAGCCAGAATTATAAAATCGATAATGTGAAAAAAGATAAAAAACGATCTATGCCATTTGACATCTCCATCTGGATGGCCCTGGCTGTTACCTTTATTCTGGGAGCGATAGCAGGTGGAGCAGTTAGTCACATCCATTTACTGAACGGCACTTTTGAAAAAGCCGAAAAGCGGTCTCTGGTGGATTCGGTAGAATGTACGCTTCACCACTACACCTTTAATTCAGGCAATAGTAAGGTGGTAGACGAATTGATTAACCTGCATAAAAATGACCTTAGCAACATCAGAAGGTCTATGCCCGCCAGGAATATATATTTCGAATCCTTATTTCGTGATACAACCGGAGATTCCAATACACTTTATTTGCTTAAAGTTTTACGAAAAGGAAAGCAACCGCAACCAACGATAGAACTTAATCTGCAGAAAAAACTGGATTCTCTATCCACACAGGTATGGAAAGATCATTTAAAAAATAGCATCAAGGCACAGATTACGCTCATGCCCGACTTTATTGAAAAGGCAGTTGCAAGACAACAACATGAGCCCTTTTACTAAATACAAGTCTTTTACAGCTGTAGATTAAGAGTTAAAAAATCCTATTATGGTGAGCAGGTAAGATGATTCTTACCTGCTTTTTATTTGGCAGGAATTTGAATATCCACCTGTAGAATAGGCAGCTACTAACATATCACTTCTGTGCTTTTTGCTGTATAATATTGTGAATGGAAATAGTTCTTCCATGATTTCCCGGGAGCTGCACAATACTGATGCTTCATGTCCATGATTAATGAATGGACTAACTGTTAACCCGAAAACGCCGAAGCAATAGCTTCTGTATATAAACTGTTACAAACATTTAATAATATTATATCGCGATAATTAAGAATTTGATGCAACTTTGTAGCAATGAAAAAGCAGTCAGTTTTATATCCTGCCAAGAAGCACCGGTTCTTATCGATGTTCCTTGTTGTGCTTTTTCTTTCGATATCCATTCTACAGCTTGTACATGCCCATAAAGTATTTCCATCTGATAAGGAAAATGTTACTGCAGAGTCAGTATCGGCAGTAGAAAAGTGCGAGATCTGTGATTTCATTATCCACAAACAAAGCAAGCATGTCCCTGCCCATATTCCGCAGCAGGTTATCGTGCTTTCACCCCTAAAGATCACTTACAATTGTAACTCCTGTATCTGCAATTATGAGTTTACCCTTCAGGGCTTTACTAATAAAGGCCCACCCATCTACTATTCTTAATTTAGCCAGCTTTTTTATTGCTTAGCTGGTGATTTCTTTAATCAAAAGTATTTTCTGTTCAGGGGAATACTATGGTCCTTTTTCTTTATCTGGCTTCTAATTTGTCCCGTTTTTCGAGGATTGATAAGCCGACAATATTGGTGTCATACGTGTCGAATTTTTATAGCACGCAAAAGTTTATTTGCATATTATTTCTCTTGATTTCATTCTTTTCGAATGCCTTTGGGCAAACACTTAACTTAAAAGGGAGGGTAACAGATGGTAGTAGGCAATCCCTTTCCGGGGTATCTGTAGCCATGCCTGGCAGTAACAGCGTTGTGGTGGTTACTGACCAGAATGGAAATTTCCATATTGATGGTCTTTCCAGGGGAAAAACAACTTTGAGATTTTCAAGAGTAGGCTATGTTACCAGTGAAAAAACATTCGATATCAATACATCCGATACTAAAATTGAGATCACGCTTCATGCTGAAGTGAAGCAATTAAGGGAGGTGATGATCGAAGATGATCATATTGAGCAGCGAAAGAGAACGGAATCGTTGAATTTACAAACTGTGGATGCCGCTTTCATCCAGCGAAACCTGGGCGGAAGCCTGATGAAGACGCTGGAGCGTTTACCAGGAATTAAGACAATCGGTATAGGATCCGGACAATCCAAACCACTTATCCGCGGATTAGGCTTTAACAGAGTAGTTGTAGTGGATAAGGGTGTCAAGCACGAAGGCCAACAGTGGGGCGCCGACCATGGCCTGGAGATCGATCAGTTTGCTGCCCGTGAGGTTGAGCTGATTAAAGGGGCCGCATCATTTATCTACGGATCAGATGCAATTGCCGGTGCTATCGCCATCAAACCTGCCCCTGTTCCAATGGCAAACTCTTTAGGCGGATCAGTGGATCTGATAGGCAAAACCAACAACAGCCTTTTGGGCACTTCGGTAAATTTATATGCAAGAAAGAAAAACTGGTTTTTGGATTCCAGATTTACCTATCAGCACTATGGCGACTACCAGGTGCCAACAGACGCAGTTTATGTATATGATTACCAGGTAAAGCTAAAAGATAATTATCTACGCAATACCGCTGGCCGGGAAACTGGTACCCATTTAAACTTTGGATATGTAAGTGAGCGTTTCCGTTCCGTTTTTTATCTCAGCAACACCTTTAGTAACAGCGGTTTCTTTGCCAATGCGCATGGGCTTGAACCCAGGAACGTTGATGCAGCGATGCATGACGCTTCATCCAGAGATATTTTGCTTCCAAGTCAAAAGGTCAATCATTTTAAGCTGATTAACAAGAGCGTCTACGAAATCGGAAAGCACAGGCTGGAAAGTGAACTTGGCTATCAGCGAAACCTGAGAAAGGAATTCAGTGCTTATGTTAACCATGGATACATGCCTCCCGTTTATCCATCTTTCATGAGCATCCCCTCAGATTTAGAGCGTGAATTCGATAAAGTTGTTTATTCCGTAAACCTCAGGGATAAGATAAGCCTTGGAAAGCATGAGCTAAGTCTGGGGCTGAATGGTGAGCACCAGGATAATGGGATCAATGGTTATACTTTTCTCGTGCCCGCCTTTAACCAGTATTCAATCGGATCCTTCGCTTATGACAAATTCAGGTTAAATGAGCATACTATACTCCACGCCGCACTGCGTTTCGACCACAGCCGGATCAGAATGTTCAGCTACACCGATTGGTTTCCTTCCACTATTACCTCAGGCGGATCATCACAACAGGAATATGTGGTGCGGTCGGCAGATCTGAACCGAAGATTCAGCAGCCTGGTATGGTCGGTGGGTGCAAATTATAACCTCCGGCAGTTTTCATTGAAGGCAAACATTGGTAAAAGTTTTAGAATGCCGATAGCAAAGGAACTTGGGGCTAACGGGGTAAACTACCACTATTTTAGTTTTGAACGCGGCGACCCTTCACTTTCACCCGAACAATCCTATCAGGCGGACTTAAGCCTGGAATGGAAAGCCAATAACTGGTCCGTGCTGTTTAGCCCCTTCTATAATTATTTTTCCAACTATATTTATTTAAATCCTACATCCGGACACGATACAAACTATGGTGCAGGCAACCAGATCTTTCAATATGCCCAAAGTAAAGTGGTAAGATATGGTGCGGAACTGCAATTTAAGGTCAAATTCCTTAAGACCCTTAGCGCCGAAGTCCTCGGCGAATATCTTCATGCCAGGCAGCGTTCCGGTGATAAGACAGGTTACACCCTGCCTTTCTCTCCGCCTGCTTCAGCGCTATTTAACCTGACCTGGTCGCCATTTGCCGGCAATAATTTTGATGGCACTTATCTATCCCTGGATTACAGGCTTACCAGCGCGCAGGACAATATTGTTCCTCCTGAGAAAAAAACACCAGGCTATCAGCTAATTAATATCCAGGCAGGTACTAAAGTAAAATTTTATACCCAGACGGTAATGGTTAGCCTGCAGGCACAGAACGTGCTCAATACCCGATATCTCAACCATACGAGTTTTTACCGGCTGATCGAACTGCCTGAGATGGGAAGAAATATCGTGCTATCACTTAAAATTCCTTTTTGCAATACCAAAAACAAACATTAAATATTCAATAACAATTAAAATTCAACTCATGAAAACAGCAAAAACCCTATTATTATTTTTTCTTTTTGCGATCACCTTTACTGCCTGTAAAAAAGATGAACAAGTCGCCCCTGCCCCATCCATTACGGCACTCGAGGTCGGAACAAGCAACAGCAAAATCGCCCATCCCGGAAATGACCTTCATATCGAAGCAGAGGTCAGTGCACCGGGCAACATCAAAGAATTGGTGCTTGAAATTCACCCTGAATCCGGAGCTGGATGGAATGTAAACACCATCTACACAGAAGGATTTACAGGCCTGAAAAATGCAGCATTCCACAAACATATTGATGTGCCTGCTGATGCAAAAGTTGGCGCTTACCATGGGCACCTTAAAGTTACCGACGAAAATGGACAGGTGAGCGAGGTGGAATTCGATCTGCAGGTAACCGCAGATCCGAGCCTTGCAAAAGCAACAGGATTCGAAGCCGGCTTAAATGCAGCAGGCAATGATCTGCATATAGAGGCTTCCATCACTGCTCCAAACAAGATTGCAAAAATAGTGCTTGAAGTGCACGGCAATGGATGGGAAAAGGAAGTCACCTATGAGGATGCTGCCGTGGTGGGTAAAACCAGCTATAGCCTGCACAAACATCTTGATGTGGCAGCTGCACCAAAAGGGCATTACCATGTACACCTTAAAGTAGTTGACCAAAGCGGAAAAGAAGTTGAATTTGAAGCGCATTTCGATAAATAGCAGCTATTAGCGCTGATAAAGAATCCACTTACATACGTATTAAGCCACAACATATAAACCCATAATGACCTGGCAATCCTGCCAGGCCATTATTCTAATTCCTACTCCATGAAAAAAGCATTTTTTTATATTTCCGTGCTATCCGTTTTATTCCTTTCCGCCTGTAAAAAGGAAGGGGAAAAGGAGATTGATACCGAGTATCCAACTATCGATGTCACTGCCGCAAATGCATTTCCCAAACAATGCGGCACAGTGAACCGGGGAGAGACTTTCACCTTTCGGGCACTTCTAAATGACAACGCGGCCCTTGGATCGCTGAGCCTTGATATCCATCACAACTTTGATCACCATAGCCATAGTACAGAGGTAGAAACCTGTTCAATGGAGCCCATTAAAATTCCGGTAAAACCATTACTGCTTATAAAGAGTTTTCCGATTCCAGCAAACCAGAAATCATACCTGGTGGAGCAGCAAATCACTGTTCCAGGCGATATTGATCCTGGAGATTATCACTTTATGATCCGCCTGACGGATAAGGAAGGCTGGCAAACGATTAAAGGGCTCAGCATCAAAATTAAATAAAGAGTAGATCCCTTTGAATTAACCCTATAAACTTACCGTCATAAAAATACAACCCATGAAAATCAAAAATCTAATGCTATCGGTGATGCTGATCACAGCTGGTCTTTCTGCCTGTAAAAAAGAAAACACGGATCAGGAAGCATTGAAGCCTACTGCTGAAAACGTAGAGATCGGGACAGCAAACAATAAACGAGCGCTGAGAGGCCGTGACTTCCACTTCAATGCAGACATCATAGCAGCCAGTAAGATCAAAGATGTCAAAATGATCATATCACAGAAGGCCGGCCAAACTTATACTTCAAGCTGGAAATTTGAGCTCTCCTGGCCAGAATATGTTGGCGCAAAAAACACAAACATCCACAAGCATTTTACCATTCCCATTGCCGCTCCCGAAGGAACCTATGATTTTGCGGTCATCGTTCAGGATGAGAACGGATCAGAACTGGAGATCAAAGCAGACCTGATTATTCTGGATCCGGCAAATCTTCCGGTAGATCCGAAGATCGGCAGAGACTTTGTTTCCCGAAATGACACGCTAATTTATTATACTGATGTTTTCGAAGAGAAAGAACTTATCTTCAGAAAAGGCGATAAAATGACCCTGCATGCACAGGTTAGCGAAATTAGAGATGACGGCACCCTGTATTCCGTACTGATTAAAAAGAAAAGCAACTATTATCCGGAAAGTATCGATAAACTAGATTTAAGCAAGGTTATTGTTGTGACCAAGGTAGCGCATAAAGGGCTTGGCAATGCAGGAAAAGTTTCCACACTCAAACTTTCCAACGGGGTATATAGCGGAGAAACCATCACAGTAGGTGCAGCAACGGACAATAATGAGCCAACCACTAACGCGATCACCGGTGAAAAGGCCTGGGAGTCCGGACAATATCAATGGGTAATTCTCTATAAAAATACCAGCCACAACGTCAGTGTATTCAAAAGCATTCCCATCACCATCAGCTATAATTAAATTAGCATCTTGTTGCTTCGGGTGATCAGGCCCTCATCTCGATCAATGGGAAACGGACTTGTCTCCGCATTAAACAAGCGTTTTATGCGGAGATGAGGACGGACAAAAAAGATAAAAACTAAGAGCGTATATGTAATTATTTTTTGGTCAGACCGGGCAGTAAGTCATATTTAGAAAACTAAATATCAAAGATAAATGTTAGATTCATGATGTAAATCAATTGATTAGGCAGCAAAAACAGATGATCCACATCGGGTTTGGATTTTTGTTGAACAGGTACATATTCAAAGGACAAATATGAATACTAGAAGAGATTTTCTGCAAAAAATTGGTGCATCGGCGCTGATGCTGCACTTGAGTTCGGTAACCGCATTTGCAAACGCGCCCGACCAAATCGAACAGCCTTACGAGGGTAAGATACTCAGGATAGCCATCATGGGCTTAGGCGGATATGGCACCCGTGTAGCGGAAGCGATGAAAGCCTGTACTAAAGCGAAGCTGGTCGGTGTAATTAGCGGTACGCCTTCAAAAATCAAAGACTGGCAGTCGAAGTATAATCTCGCTGAAAAGAATTGCTACAACTATGAGAACTTCGATCAGGTAAAAAATAATCCGGATATAGATGCTATTTATGTAATTACCCCAAATGCACTGCACCATAGTCAGGTGATACGTGTAGCAAAAGCCGGAAAACATGCCATATGCGAGAAACCAATGGCATTAAATGCTAAAGAGGGACAAGAGATGATCGATGCCTGTAAAAAAGCAAATGTAAAACTGCTGATTGGCTACCGGATGCATTTTGAACCCCGCACGCTGGAAGTGATCCGGATGAGAAATGCGGGCGAGTTCGGTAAAATCAGGTTTTTCCAGGGGCAATGTGGTTTTAAAGCAGGCGACCCCAATCAGTGGCGATTAAACAAAGCACTGGCGGGCGGAGGATCAATGATGGATATTGGAATCTACGCCATTAACGGGGCAAGGTATATGGTGGGCGAAGAGCCGATTTGGGTGACGGCTCAGGAAACCAAGACCGATCCGGTAAAGTTTAAAGAAGGAGTCGATGAGACCATCCAATTTCAATTGGGTTTCCCTGGCGGTGCGGTAGCCTCCTTATTGTCCAGCTATAATATCAACCACCTGGATAGATTTTTCTTGAGTGGCGACAAAGGATTTGCAGAGATGCAACCTTCTACTGGTTATGGTCCGATTAAGGGTAGAACCCATCAAGGTGAACTTACACAGCCCATAACTACTCATCAAACGGTACAGATGGATGAAATGGCAACTATTATTTTTGAAGACACCAAGCCACTTGTTCCTGTAAACGGTGAGGAAGGCTTGAAAGATCTTAAAATTATTGATGCCATCTACCAGGCGGTGAAAACAGGAAAAAAGGTCAACCTAACTACATAACTAAAGCAGATTTTACAGCAGGTTTATCCCGTTGTGAAATCTGCCTTAGCCTTAAAAATAACACTTCGGTCTCCGGCTCTTTTTAGTTTCAATATAGTAGCCAACAGAAATTTCGTGCGAGCCGTAATCATAATTACTCAGCTTATTGAGGCTATAATCATAGCCATAGCCAATACGCAGGTTAGAGCGGACGAAAAACTCAGTGATAAAACCGGCCGCAGCTTTACTGTTCAGACCAGGCTGCAGGTGACTTTTGGGATAGAGTTTTACGGAGGTGCGATAAACCGCACCGAGCCACAAACGTTCTTTAATTAATAAAAAAGCATTTAAATCCAGTGAGGTTGGCCCATGTAAATCATCTTTAATTAAGAAGGTTGGCTTAAAAATAAAATCCTGGTTCACGGGCAGGGCCATCCCTGCAGTGAGGTAAAAATGTGGTTGTACTTTTACATTCAGTGCATTGTAATCGTTAAACAGCGATAAGGATTTAGCCAAAAGGTGATTGGCAGAAAAACCAATAAAAAATTTCTCATTAGAATAATGTATACCGGCCCTTACATCCGGTTGGGTCTGGCTGACCACTCCCGTAACAATGCGGTTATCGCCCTCTTCGATAGGATCTAACAAATTGCCGTTTAAGGAAGATTGTATTACGCCTACGCCTAAACCAAAAGCAAGGATATTGGTTTCAGTACGATCGAGTTTTATCCGGTAGGCAAAGTTTGCCAGTGCATTTAAGCTACTTTGTGCGCCTATTTTATCTTTGGTGATGATCATGCCAAGGCCTAAACTTTCATCATTGATTGCCTCATCAGCTGACAGCGAAAGCGTTTGTGGCGCGCCCCGAACGCCTGTCCATTGCGCTCTTGCAAAAGCCTGAAAATACAGTTCTTCCTTATAACCCGCATAGGCCGGGTTGATGTACATACCATTGAATACGTACTGCCCAAACTGGGCATCCTGCTGCGCAAAAAGCTTAACAGCTGATGTAGTGATCATTAAAATAAAAAATATCCCGCTCCAAATTTTCATGTTTGTATATTTTATAATATCTACCGTATTACCGTTACATAACCTTTATAATCCTGCCAGGCTGAAGTTCCATTCTTCACCTTCACAATGTAGAAATAGGTTCCATCTGCCAGTCCCGGAGCAGTCCAATCATTCAGGTAATGATTGGATTGATAAACCGTACTCCCCCAACGGTTAATAATGGTCAGTTCATTTGATTCAAAGGATTCCAGGTGTTGGATATAAAAAGCGTCGTTCTTGCCGTCCCCATTAGGCGTAAAAACATTTGGTATTCTTAAACCTGAAATCTCTTTTTGGTCAGTTGATGTATTATTGTCCAGGTTCGGATCAAATTCTGCTCCCCTAACCACAGCGGTGTTGCTCACCAGACCCGGCTGCTTTGACCTTACCTTGATTACGAGTTCAGCAAACCTGCCGTTGGCGAGCGAAGGGATGTTCCAGGTGATGGCCTGTGTAAGCTGATCGAAAGTAGCTAAGCCATCTGTAGCTTGCCCCAGTTGTTCAAATGACAGGTCTTTTGGAAGTGCATCCTTAATCACCAGTTGGTTAGCATCATCAGTACCATTATTTCTAACGTTGAGATAATAATCAAAAACCTGGTCGGCCACTACAACTCTTGATTCTGACCGCTTTGTAATGGCAACATCTGCAACAGGCTGGCGTAGTAAGACGACCTCTATTTCATCAGATATCTCAGACATACACCCAAGCGTATTCCATGTGGCTACTCTATAAACCCCAGGCGTTGCGGTAATCAGTGACGGTCTGTTTTGCCCGTTTACCAATACATTATCCTTATACCAGATATACGAAGATCCCCCTGCCGAATTTGCACGCAAAACCACTGACGATCCCTGTGCGATCGCAATCGTTTGCCGCCCATTGGGAGCAGTCTGGCCCATCGCTGTTTGTATAAAAAACAACGTCATAGCCAATAACAGAAAGGATAATACCCTTCGCATCATTTATACCTAATATTTCAGAAAATGTGGCCTTCTAACTAGAAAGTAACCGCAGTGGCCGTACCTGTAATGGTTCCTGGCGTAATGGTTGGTTTTGTTGGCTTAGGTGTAACCATAATATCATGATCTGCAGTTTGCGGACAATAGTTTTTGCCATCAATTAAATAACCTGCTTTTAACCTGTGTTTTTTTGTTCCAACTATCGCAGGCGCCGAAGGGGTATAATCTTTTGCCGTTGCACCCGGTATTGCCGTTTCTGCCCCTGCTCCATCAAGCGTATACCATTGATAGACAAATGCTTGAGTATTAGCATCCGGACTTGATACGGTGCCTACTTGAGCAAGCGGACTTTCCAGACAGAAATTGGCTGGTATAAATTCAACCACCAAAGGTTGAAGCACGTACACGGGTATCTCCTGTAATTCCGATTCGCAGGCACCTGCTGTGGTTGATTTGGAACTTAAATAATAGTAGCCGGTCTTCAAATCAGCTGCAGGAATTTTATTTCCTGACGCTAAGATAATGCCTGTACTTGGTATATTGGTTTGAGTGGCACTGTACTTCACGATCCAGTCTTCTCCGGAAGGGGCGGGAGGCAAGGTTAGGTCTGTACCATTACAGAATAAACTTACCCCGGGGGTGTTTGGAAGTAACTGAGCAGATACTTTTGAGAATGTGCAGATGATTACGAAGATAACTGCAAAGATTGTTTTTGTTGTTGAATTGTTCATGGGGACGGTTTTTTTGTTTGATTAATATTGGGATGTAATTGGTACCAGCACATGCGGTGCTGATGGTTTTGGATTTATTTTAATGTTGAAATTAATTTGAGTACTGCAACCAGCTGCGTTTTTAAGGGTTAGCGTGCCCGAATGCATCCCAACAGGGGCATTAACAGGAATATTGAAAGGGATACTTCCTGCAGGTAAAGGCTGATTGATAACGGGATCAAAACCTGCTGTATTCCAGGTAATGCTGTAAGTAAGAGGATTGTTTAACGGGTTGGTATAACTTAATGACGATGCGGTAAAGCCCTGGCAGATTTCAGGTTCAGCACCGGGCGTTAAATCCGGCAATGCACTCACCAATACGATAAAGTCTGTTTTTTTCTCTTCGCAACCTCTGGCGGTAGCGGTAATCGTTGCACTACCCACAAACGTATTGTTCCAGGTAACCTTGCCGCTGGTGGCATCGATCACCCCGGCCGATAAAGGCAATAGGGAATACACCATTTCTGTAGTGTTGCTGGCGGTGGCTACATAAGTGTCTGTACCGGCACCAACGCAGCGTTTATCGGTTAATCCGGCATTAAAAACGGGCTTGCTTACATTTCCGTTTACGGTGATATTTCCCGTTATGGTTAATGCATTTCCGGAAGTACCGGTTACAGTATAGGTTTTTGGTGGGCCTGCTGTAGTTGGCGTACCAGAAATGGTGAGTTTTTTAGTATTTGAGTTATAATTAGGTGCTATCCCTATTGGTAACCCTGTTACTTGAACATTTTTTGTGCCAGCCGGAATATCAAAAATAATATCCTCCATCGCTGTACCTATGCAGACCACCCTATCGCCAGAACCTGTAATGGTGGTAACTGAACTTTGATCATTATTGGTTACCTGATCCAGTTGAGCACCCGTGATGGTAGCCGTATTTATATTCTGGCCTGTTTTAACTACTTTCGCCGTAATCTTTAAGTTCACACTGGCATTACTGGCCAGATCGCCGATGGTCCATATGCCCGAAACCGGATCATAACTTGTACCCGGCGGTGCTACGCTTGATACATAGGTAAATCCACCAGGCAGCAGATCTTTAACCGATACCCCAACGGCATTGCCATTGCCTAAATTTTCGGCCTTTAACGTGAATTCCACATTGCTGTTAAGTTCCGGATAAGCTACATTAACCGTTTTAGTGATGGAACGGTCGATATCACAAAGTGAGATGGTTACAGGTAAAGATGGTGCGCTTACGCCACATTCAAGTTGCGTAGTCACACTGTAATTTCCTGATGCTGTGGCCACATATGTATTATTAGTGGCTCCGTTTATAATCACACCATTTAGGTACCATTGATACGGACCTGCATTTGCACCAACGGTTAATGTTGCCGTAGTACAATCGGTTTGACTTGAAGTAGGCTGTTCTGCTTTTTCCGGGAAACGGGAAATAAAATTAGCCATCGAAAACGCATTACTTTGCTGCACCATGGAAACCGTAAGCCTGCTTGCACTCGTAATTACAATCGTACCTGGTCCCCCGATATTAGTACGTGTAAAGCTCACTAAAGATAATCCCGTATTACCCAACGGTTTACGCACGGCTATACCTGGTATCGTCTCTATGTCTCTATTGTTATGAGGAGGGGTACCATTTGTAGTTAATAAAATTCGATCCGTACTACCGATTATAATATAGCCAAAATAATCAAGGTCAATAGTTGGGTTATAGTTAGTAAATTTTGTGGTTTCTACTCTTTTAGAACCAGAACAACTTGATATCGGGACTAATGTAGCGACATCTACTTCACAACCTTGGCCGCCAGAAGCACCCGCCGTACCTGAAAAAACTTCAATATTTTTAGTTGCAGAAATCCAGGTTGACGAATATCTTCCGGTATTTTTTGCCGGATCATAAGTACCATCCAGATAACCATGGTTAAAGGTTTGGTTATCTCCAGGCTGGGCTAGAATGTATGTTGTCGATTTTTTCTGAACGCCATTTTGATCAAAATCGACCACAGTTATACTGGTGTTTGCTTCAGTTGCAATTATGGTAGTCTGCTCTGCAGTCATATTACCTTCACCTCTAACTACTACATACTCTTTACCCAGGGAGGCAATGGGCGGAATGGGATTGTACGCGCCATCACCGCATCCTCCCGGTACATCCAAATCAGCAGCAGTATTCATTACCGCAGATCCTGACGATTCTACCAGTGTTCCCATCGGTGCAGTAAACAAATAACTCTGTCCGGCATTTAATGTTGCTGTAGCCACACCACCTATTTTAACGATGGTGTTATTTTCGGTGGCCATAATGCTATAGATTGGTGGGTGTGCAGAACCGGCAAGATTCCCATCCCGATAATACCCTACCCGAAAAGATGTTCCAATTGCCGCATCACCAAAACTAAAGAGCGAAGCATTTCCTTTAATATTTGCATCACTACCATCATCCCCTAAATTATCAGAGGCTACATTTCTTAAATTCACCGAAATAGATCCAGTAGCTTTTACAATTAAACCCGCTGCATTAAGTACGGTATTTAACTGGTGTGCAGGCACATCTTTAGGTAATCCAATAAAGCGCTGTACATAAGGCGTACCTTGCGTGCAGGTAAAATTAAATAATACTGTACCGTCACTTTTAGATATGGTTCCGGTAACAGTTCCAATATCTGATGTAATAACAATTTCGTTGGCCTTACTCCAGTACTGCCATGGGGCGGGGGCAATATAATGTGTAGAATAACTGGGTGGAGATAAATGTCCTTTAGTATGTATGGTTTCGGAATGGGAAAAAGCAGATAAACCATTTGTACTAAAATCTATTTTGGTTTTACATTGCACAGCAGTAATATTTACTGCGCAAAGCAATATTAATCCCATTAAACAGTTAAATAAAAATAGTAGTAAAGTTTTAACCATACACAAACCGTTAGGAAGCCCGCAGTGCGCCTAACATGGTTCTGATATTATTAAAGCGTGGAGGCACGCCCTAATAAATTTTGCACAGACAAGTCGATAATGTTCTATCAATATCAATTTGTCAATGTAAATGAAACTGTTTGGTTTTTGGGGATCTTATATGCTAATGTAAAGAATTATTTTGCACTAAAAAGCACCCTTAATATTAATTTTGAAGCATATTAAGGTAGTCTGAAACTGCTCTATGCACAAACAAAATAGGCTGTATTTCTATTAATACGAGAATTAAAGAAAATGATTTCGATTTTTCGAACTTCTATTTATTATAAGTTATTATTAATCAGCTTTTTAGATAGAATACAAACCTTAAATTTACAATATATAAGGTTTGACTGTCTTTTTTATAAAAAAAAGGATCTCTAAATGATTGTCAACATAAATTTACGATAGCACAATCAATGATTGTTAGGTAATCGACATCATATATATCAACAGTTATAACTCTTCAGCAAAGATTAGAAAGCCTTATTTTAGTATGATCTAACTTTACTTTATGAAAAAGACCATCGATTGCGTCATTACTGATGATGATCGGTCGTTGATAAGCATCATTACCGGCCATACTCCTGCAACGTTCAGGTTACCCTAAACTGTTTGTTACCATTATGGTAGCCTTACTGCAGACTCCGTAAATCTATCCTGAATCTTAGTGGTCACCGCTTCCAGCAAGCCTTTTTTTTTCGACTGGCTTCCGGATTCTATCAATAGATTTTAGAGTGGTCCATTTGGAATAAATTCATCCCAAATATCATCTAAATTTTTTTCGTTTAGAATTTGGCTTGATTTCAGGTGCGCTCTAAAGTGCACATAGAGTTGAGCCAATAAGTCAATATGTGTTTCCCTTTTAAAGCCACTGAAACAAAAGAATGCAATTTTGGCCAAACTGAAGTTAAAATACAGGATCGCAGGCTTCCAGGGATGAGCGTGATACTAACTTCTTCTGCCAACCAGCCGCCCGTTCTCATAGTGCTTCACAAAAGGCTTGCTTTCATATCTGCATTGTATCGATAAAGAAGATACAACTACACCAATATAAAATAAAGAATACATCACCGTATGAACATTTGTATAACAAATTTGCTGATTACTACCCATATCTCAGATCTAAATACATTTATTTTGCTTCCCTAACCAATATAACTTATATGAAAAAACAAAACTCACAGACAAGTGTAACCAGGAAGGTTACTTTTGTTTTGGCTGCAACCTTGGTGTTTGCAAGCGCTGCATGTTTAACAGGCTGTAAAAAAGACGAAAAGCTGGCGCCCACGGCAGTTACTGCTCCGCCTCCCTCCACCAAAGCAGGTGCCACCGTAGAATCCTACCAATCGGGAACACATAACGGCTTCTTTTGGTCCCTTTGGAAGAGTGACGGCTCAACCGGCACAGTCAATTATGCCAATGGTACCGGCGGAAATTACAGCGTTAACTGGAACGGGTTTAATGGTAATTTTACTTGCGGCAAAGGCTATTCGGTAGGATCAAAAACCTATAAGATTGGATATAATTTGAGCACCTATTCAAACTCAGGAGGGGGTACTTTTGGTTGGTACGGATGGAGCAGAAGTCCTTATTACGAGTATTATGTGAATGAAACCTGGGGTGCAGTTTCACCTCATAGTGGTACTTTCCTGGGAACATTTGAAACTGATGGCGCAGGTTATAATGTATGGACCCGATGGATGACAGGTAAAAATATCGATGGCGGTGATGGTTTCAGGCAGATTTATAGTTCCAGGGTTACAAAAGCCCCTACAGGACAAAATCGTGTCATTACTTTTGCCAACCACTACAACAAATGGCAAAGTTACGGCTATACGCTTGGTCAGTTGAATATTCCTGCAATTATGGTTGCAGAAACATGGGGAACCAATACGAATGGCAATATTAACTGTACCATTTGGGCACAGTAAACTGAACCGGTCACATCCACATTACTGCTTGGCAATAAGCCGGGCAGTATGTACTGCAGGTACTTCTGATCACTACCTGTATTAAAATTGCTTTTAATATTATTTAACAATTAGTTATCATGAGATACATACTTTATTTCCTTGCTTTTTTCATTTTAATCCTTTCCGCCTGCGATTCACCAAATCCTAAAAATATAGCTGGAAATAAAAATTCACTGATCGGAAAATGGCACCGGTTTTCTAAAGCAAATGGATATAGCGAATTTGATATTGATTCCCTAAATGTAGTTTTCTATAATCAGAAAGTTGGCCGGTTTAAACTGCCTTATAGAATAAAAAATGATTCCTTAAAATACCTGACCAAAGATTATGTAGCGAAGATTACACACTACGGTGACTCCGTTCTTTTGGAAGGCAACGATAGTACTCAAGCCATGTTGTATAGGTTTAAAGAACCGAATGTTCCTTTTAAAGCGATTCCTGAACAAAAAGATTCCTTATCATTTGCATCATACATCGCAGATTTTGATAAAAGATTAATCAGCGCGTTTGAGAAAGCCGGAATAAAAATTTCTAACGGTATGGAAAAACGTGAGGGACCTGCATACGAAGAACTATTAAAAAAAACAGCAGCAAATAGGTAAAAGATGTTTAACGGTATTGGCCGAATCTGTACCTGACCACTATCTCCTGATCTGTCACTTACAGTGAAGATGTTTAATACCTAAACAACTTACAAACAACAATTTAAGCTATAACTGGCGGGCATTTATGCCGTTTAATATATCACCGAATTGCTCACCTTTTTCTAGTAGAAATGAACAATTGGTGTTTTCAGAAAACGAAAAGAGGTTGTCCAAAAGGCGGCCTCTTTTTGTTGATAAAATTCAATTTTTAAACCATCAAATTTGTTTATCATTTGAATTTCAAGCATTTATACATAAATAAAACAAATGATTATAAAAAGTATATATCAAGGCTATTATCCCCCCAACTTTTCAGCTTGATCCGAAATCTCTCCTATGAACGATTGTAAATAAACATCTTAAACAAAAAAAGCAGTTCTTAAAAGAACTGCTTTCAAAATTCGGGGTCGGCGGCGGTTCGAATTAGCAACAAATTTATAGCTGATTTGAAGAGAATCGCAGAACTAGACACTAAAATGACAGAATATAATGAGCTCGGTAGGTTGATGAAATTAAGAAAAGAAAGAGAAAAATTAATTCCTAAAGTTGTAGACAAAAAGAAAAAAATCAGAGCTAAACGAAAAACAAGGAAAGTGGCACTTAAGAAATGGATAATAAATATTTCTGATGATTAACTAGATAAACCAATCTGCTTTATCTTTCCATCAAATTGCTAATGAATTGACACGTAAAACTTAATACAATATTTATTATTGGCAGCTACGACCAAGACAGTAAGGTGATTGGTGAGCTCTTACCTATGAGTAGGCTGACCGTTCAGAGGCATCGCCAGAACATCTAGATCAGGTGCAATTGTGCCAGTATCGCAGAACTGATTAGTTTCGCCTTTCGCAATCGGCTGATACATAAACTTTATTTTTCCCTTTTTCTTTTATTGCTGGTGGTCAAATTAGTAACTAAGCAAGGGGGTAAAATGCTGTAAGGTAGTAAAGGATGGTATATGAAATTTTTGGTTCCGTCATTTCCGGTATTCAGTGGCCAGTTTCAACGCGGCATCGGCATTAACGATTCCGCCCCAAATACAGAGAGCCTTAAAGTCTACGCTGGTCTTTTTGCCGTTTTGGGTGAGGTTGACCGGGTGGTTCACTTTCGTGACCGATTGCATGAAGATGTCTTTGACTTCCGCCGTGCTGACTTTGGGATAATGAGAACGGACTTTAACAGCATGCTATAGACGATGAGAACCAGGAAGATGATCCAAGTTAATTCTGTGAACGACAATTGAAAATCATGGGCAATAATCAACAAGAGATCAATTTTATTCGCAATAGCGGTATCAACAATTCCTCTTTTCAGAAATGATAGAATTTGATATTGTACTTTCATTGAATGGCTTAGTAGCCATTAAGCTTGTAAGATAAATTGTCAACCAAATGCATTTCAAAACCAACTATTCTTATTGTATTGGGTGATAAAATGCTCAGCCTCTTTGCTATCCTTTAAGCTGACTATCACGACTAAACATCATCATCAGTATTTAAGGGTGACAA
>JAZBLX010000016.1:0-120308 GCA_037033465.1 Bacteroidota bacterium
AACATTATCCTAATGAACCTTTCTATTACTTATTTGTAAGCCATGAGGCTTGTTATTTTGAGATATTAGTAAATGGTTTACCTATATATAAATATTATAAACCAGGACAAGTTATAACGCCAATAGATATTTATTCTGCTATAAACAAAACTGTTAAGCAAACCATTACTTATAAACTATATCCTCAAACTGAAAGTCAAGAGGGAGCAGGACTTAAAACATTGGTAGATTGGACAAAAATAAAAATAGAAGTATTTCAACGCAACAGAGCAAATACAGGTAAAAATCCTTTTTCAAATGAGAAGCCGATTATTAAGCATGTTAGTTTAACGGAGTTTGATGATAAGACCTTTATTGGCAAAGGTAAAGATTATTATGAATACAGTTTTACTTTTGATGCCATTGTACCCTATGAAAATACAGCATGGGAAAATAGTGCGGATTTAAGTAAAATGGATCAAAAAGAATTATTAAGCAGAGTAGAAAATGCTTATAAGCAAGTTTGGCAAATGAAGGAAGATAAAAAAGTTGATGATTTTTTTTCGCTATTATACAATAAAGAAAAGGAAAATGCCCAATGCGAGTATAGCACAGAAAATGATCTGACTGAATCGTTACAGAGTTATATGAAGCCAGTATTAAAGAAAGACTATAAAATGCAACCATTGGAAAATTATAAAATGGTTGTATGTGGAGGAGGGCGATTGGTTTGTTTACAACAGAATTCACTAGATGTAAGGTTAAGAGGCGAATCTGCCTTATGGGCAAAATATAAAGATGAGGATGGCAATATTATAGGAAATTTTATAAGTCTTTATCTACATATTCCCAAAGGCAAAACCAATTTTGAGATAATAAGATAATAGGTTTATGGGGAGAGTTTTAGTATTCCTGGTTTTAATTTTAGGCTTAGTGGGTTGTGGGCAAAAGCCTCAATCAAATAATAATAATAAAGAAAGCACTGAGATTACAGTAATTGGCGGTAAACAAGCGATAGCGATAATCAAAGAGGATAAACTTGATTTTTATGGTATAGAAAAGAATGCATTAGTTTTGCAATCTAAAAATAGCTTCGCTATTCCTAAGGGTAATAATGGCTTATTTTTTTTAGACAGCTATACCATTGGGGTTGTAATAAAAAACGAAGTAAACTTTTATAAGAATGAAAATGATGGTTGGCATTTAAGTCCGGGTGAACATTTAACTATCCCAAAAGATATATATAAAATATTTGGTTTTGGAGAATATGACTGGAAGTCGATATGTATATTAAAGAATGATCAGGTTATTTTTTATAGACGAGATGATAAAGGGAATTGGGTGAAAAATGATAAAAAAACATTAACGCTGATGGATGGTGTTGATGATGTTTTTGGCTTGGGGAGCTTATCTATTGGCGTCGTAAAAAACAACTCAGTTTACATATATAATGACATAGAAGATCATGGGAATTGGGAGTTAGATCCAAATCCACAAATTTCCATTCCCAAAGGCACAAATGTTATAGGTTTTAGTCAAGCTATGGGCTTGGTAAATAATCATCATTTAGATTTATATATCTTTAATCCTGTAGATCATAAATGGGTGAAGAATTCTAATCCAGGTATCAATATTAGTGATAAATAGCTAAGTGCTTTTTCTTAATTAAATCTGTCTTATTACATTAAAGACTGAGATATTAGTAATGAATCCCGCATAAGGAAAAGGAAAAAAGCACAAAAGCAGAACTGATTGTAATTCTGCATTAACTTTAGAAATTAATAAAACTGATGCAGAACTAGGAGTTAGAATTTTGGTTTCGTTTAAGTAACACCTTTGTCCAAAAATGCTACGGTGTTTTGATCTGTTTCCTGTAGTAAAAATCAGATTTCCATTGTCTTAAAGAAATATAAAGTTTTTTCTGTCAAAAATCCGCATTCCCTTGGGCAAAGGATGATATTTGCATAACTTGCATGTGTTATCTGTTATATATGAGGTATATACGAAATAACTGGCTTGATATTTAGTCAAATAAATTCGAGCAGCGGAGGACCGAAGACACCTCAATAATCGAAAGGTTAGTATTAGTATAGTTTAGTTCACATATTCGGTCTAACCCATCTAACCTTTAACTTAAGTTCATTCATTTCATAAATTAAAAATTGCCGTAAATGACAACATACCAATGACGCTCACTTTCGTGGTATTAGCCAGAAAACTGAAATTAGGTAATGTAGAACATGAAAATGACTGGCCAAATGCTTAATTTTATATGTATTTCAGACAGTACATTTCACGACTGCCTAAAGTAGCGACATTGCAAATAATATTTGCGCATTGCAATTGCTTATTGTATTACTGTTTACCTATGAAAAAAACGAAGACAATAAAAATAGTGAAGCCATCTCAGCCAACTGATCTCGAATACATTAAAATGTTTGACGGCTGTGTAATCGATCCTACAAAAATAGGAACAATTGACAAGGTAATAGATGATCACATCAGTTCCAGTAGAAATAGATATACTGATATCTCAAATTTGGTAGCCGGAAATCCATTAGTAAAACCGCTCGCCTCAAATTTTGGATCTCATTCATTATTTGATTCAGCGAGTTCTGCTGATTCGAAACCTACTGGTGTGGCCCTTAATAGTGGTCAACCTGGTGCTTTTGAGGATTCATTTGTAGGTGGATCGTCTAAAATTCCATGGTATTTCATTGCGTGCGCACACTATCTGGAGTGCAGTTTCGATTTTAAAAAGCATTTGCATAATGGAGATCCGTTATCTGGCTATACCATCCGAGTTCCGGCTAACAGGCCGAAAGTAGGACATGGCCCGCCGTTCACTTTTGAAGAAAGTGCAGTTGATGCTTTGAAACTGATGAAGTTAAATGAAATCACAAACTGGAATTTGCCAACTGTTTTACGTAAACTGGAAGCTTATAACGGGTTTGGTTATTTCAAATACCACAGTGTAAATTCGCCCTACCTATGGAGTTATTCTAATCAGTATAAAAAAGGAAAATACGTTGCTGATGGGAAGTTTGACGCAGAAGCGGTATCAAAACAAATGGGAGCAGCGGTAATATTAAAAAGAATGGAGCAGCGTACTTTAATCTATATACCAAGGCACTAAAGATATGAAAGCAGTCAGAATTTTAAACATATTAATTGTTTTGCCCTTCCTAATCTGTTGCACTACTAAAAATGGACAAAGCCAGGCGAAGGAAAATTACGCAAGGGATGAACCTGTAAAACTTTCAGTATCAAAAAAAAATCATAAAAATTTAAACGACGAACAGGAATTTAGGAAACTCTTTGAAAATTTAAAGGGCAACATTAAAAATAAAAACTTAAATAAAGTTGTTTCATTGTTGAATTTTCCATTCTATACCAGCCATAAAGAAGTGGCTAATGGTGTAGGTATTCCTATAGACCCAATCGGTGCGGCAGAATTCAATAATTATAAAACTACCATTTTTAATGCAGACGTTCTGAGAATTTTACCTAAATGTAAGGAAGATAATCTCTCCGAGATCGATAATAAAACTGATGAAATTTATTATCAGTCACTGAGAAAACTAACAGACTCAGGCAGTAAAATGTATGAGGTTTACATGCAGTATCCGGAAGCAAATACTCAGGCTGAAAGTTACTTTAGCTTCGTTTTTGGTAAAGTTAACGGCAAATTTAAGGTGCTTTCTACCTATGCAAAGTGGCCTGTCAAATAGTTGCTATTGATCCCATTCGGAATAAAATGATTTTTAGTGGTAAGCAAAAAACGGACTAGATTTTATTTTTTCCGGCTGTAAATGAAGAGCCTGCAGATGCGAACACCACACAGCCTACTGCGATACATTCCGTAACAGAAAGGTATTCCTGTAAGAAAACAAAAGCAGCTACCGATGCCATTGCGGGTTCCAGACTCATCAATATACTAAATGTTTTGGCGGGTAATTGCTTTAGTGCCCCAATTTCTAATGTGAAGGGAATTGCACTCGAAAGTAAAGCAAGTGCGGCTCCAAGTCCCAATAATTTTGGGTTTAAAAGGTGTAAACCACCGCTTAAAATGCCAAATGGTAAAATAATAATTGTAGCAATTAACATTCCAACTGAAACAGCCTCTCCACCTTTCATAATTTTTGATATTCTACCGCCTAGTATAATGTAAGCTGCCCAGAATACTCCAGCAAGTAACGCTAATAAAATGCCTGAGATATCCAGTCCATTGCTGCTCCAGGGCGCGATTAAAGCAATACCAACAATAGATAAGCTAACCCAAATGAAATCTATTGTTCGCCTGGATCCAAAAATGGCCAGAATTAGTGGGCCAACAAATTCAAGGGTTACGCCTAAACCAACGGGAATCCTTGATATGGCCAAATAAAAAACCATATTCATCATTCCTAAAGAAACACCATACAAACTCACATATTTCCATTGCCGTGCATTTAGCTTTAAGATATTGGGGCGGAAGGCAATTAGCAGAATTACAGCCGATAGACCAATTCTAAGCGATGCTGTAGCTGCTGCACCTATTTCAGGGAAGAGCCCTTTAGCAATTGCTGCACCACATTGTACACTTATAATGGAAATTATAACTGCCGGAATGGGTGGGATATTTAATTTGATTTTCATTCAACTCGGAAACGAGGCGCGAAACTACATATTTCTAAGAATAGAAATAGCCTGAAGTGTTTTTTATGGCGATTCTGTTATAAACCAAAAAGGCATGGATTTAAACCATGCCTTTTAAAAAACTTTTGTTTTATTAGCAAAACAGTTCTTGCTCATCCCTGTTTTCAGTTGGGATTTTCTTCAGGAAATCGTCAAAGCCAGAACCAATATTGTCTGAATAAATGCCATATGCATCTAACATATATCCAATATTTTTATCTGAATCTTCAACCAGATATAAAACAGAATTGTCACCCGGATCGGAATCACCTTCAAAACGATAGGTTTTTACAATTGTTAAATCCTCAGGCTTATAAATTTTGTCGAGCGATTTACTTTGCATCTTTCCGTGATCGGTCATCTTCAATTCATTATCTTTTCCTTTCAGTCTCAATTTCTCTAAAATTTGACTCAAAGTATTCATTGCAATTGGATGTTCCATAGTTTATGATTTTACGTACTTAATAAACACCTAATGGTTCAAATGGTTTTGTCTGTTTCGCTTAATGACAAACTAAATGATTATCAATCTGTTTCCTAATTAACTAAATTTAAATAGTATGAAAAAATATCTTCTAAGCCTAGCTATTGCCGGCATCTTGTTAACGAGCGCTTGCTCGCAAAAAGAAACAGAACTCGCATCTGCCAGCCTTTCTGAAACGGCTGACCCATCAAAAAGCATTGGAACAGTTAAGTTTTATGGACTAAGTGATGGTAAAATAAAAATGGATTTAAAATTAAAATTTGTATCCAGAGCAGATAGTAATGTAGCCGTTCACTTTCACGAGCATGGCGATTGCGGGGATATGGGCGAAAATACCCACGGGCACTGGAATCCAACAAAAGAAGATCATGGAAAATGGGGTTCCGGCGCTTTTCATAGTGGAGACATTGGAAACATCAAGCTTGATTCAAAAGGAGAAGGAGAAGTATCCATCACCACGGATAGATGGAGCGTGCAAGATGGCGACGTGAAGAATATTATTGGGAGAGGAATTATCGTTCATGGCGGAACGGATGATTACAAAACGCAGCCAACCGGAAACTCTGGCCCAAGAGTAGGCTGCGGAGTGATTGAATCAGCGAAATAATTAAATTATTATAAGGCGGTTAAATTTAATCGCCTTTTTATGCAATTTGGTTAAGGTTGTCATCATGTGTTAAACCTAAAATATGGCAACATTAAACGAAGCATCAAGCGGCAAGGCCGCGAAAGGCAGAACCAAAAAAACAGCACCAAGAGTAGACCTGACTGCAATGGTTGATCTCATGTTCTTATTAACAACATTTTTCATGCTCACTACATCGCTCAGTAACCTAAATGCGGCCGATGTAGCAAAGCCAGATCCTTGTGAAACCTGTAGTATGGATTATCCTGCTTCCAGAACAATGACCGTTTTGCTTGGAAAAGACCATCAGGCAATTGAGTATATGGATACGGCACGAGATGCAAAAATGAAGGTAATTGCTTTAAAAGACATTCAAGAAGCGATTAATGCTAACCAGACTAAAGTAGCCAGGGCCAATAAAAACAATACTTCAAAGTATATGCTGGTCATCATTAAACCAACAGCCACATCCAGATTCCAGGATTATGTAGATTTGATTGATGAAATGAAAATATCCGGCATAAAATCATATACTATTGATGATGAAAACATCTTACCGGAAGAAATCAGTTTCTTAAAGATCAATAAATTGTAGTGTCAATAGAAAAGGCTTTGCATTTTTTTGCAAAGCCTTTTCTATTGATATGGAAAGATTTTATAACTGGAAAGCAGCCTTTACTTGATCTACAAAATCCAGTTTTTCCCAGGTAAATAATTCAACCGTAACGGTTTTTTTTTCTCCATTTGGTGTTCTGAAAGTTTTAGTTACTGTTTCTGGAGTTCTACCCATATGCCCATAAGCAGCTGTTTCGCTATAAATTGGATTTCTCAATTTTAAACGTTGTTCGATAAAGTAAGGACGCATGTCAAAAACAGACTCTACTATTTTAGCAATCTCACCGTCGGTTTTGCCTACTTTGCCTGTTCCATAAGTATTGATATAAATACCCATCGGCTTTGCAACACCAATAGCGTAAGATACCTGAACTAATATTTCATCAGCAATACCAGCTGCAACCAAATTCTTTGCAATGTGTCGAGTAGCATATGCAGCACTTCTATCCACTTTGCTTGGGTCTTTGCCCGAGAAGGCACCACCACCGTGTGCACCCTTTCCACCGTAAGTATCAACAATAATTTTTCTACCGGTTAAACCCGTATCGCCATGTGGCCCGCCAATTACGAATTTACCTGTAGGATTAATATGGTATTGAATTTTATCGTTGAATAAATGAGCGTATTGTGGATTACTTTTAATAATTCTTGGAATCAAAATCTCTACTAAATCAGTTTTGATCTTTGTAAGCATGGCAGTTTCTTCATCAAAATCATCATGCTGAGTTGAGATTACAATTGCATCAATGCGAACGGGTTTATTGTAGTCATCGTATTCTAAAGTAACCTGGCTTTTCGCATCCGGACGCAGATATTTAATCTCATCATTCTCGCGTCTTAAAACAGCAAGTTCCTGTAATAATTTGTGAGAAAGATTTAAAGCAAGAGGCATATAATCTTCAGTTTCATTTGTCGCATAACCAAACATCATCCCCTGATCACCCGCACCTTGTTCCTCTTTATTGCTTTTGTCTACACCTTGATTGATATCCTGAGATTGCTCATGTATTGCAGATAAAATACCACAAGAGTTAGCTTCAAACATATATTCACTTTTGGTGTAACCAATTTTCTTAATTACATCACGAGCAATTTGCTGTACATCTAAATAAGTTTTAGATTTTACTTCACCAGCTAAAATAACCTGTCCGGTAGTTACTAAAGTTTCGCAGGCTACCTTTGATTCTGGATCAAAAGCTAAAAAATTATCAATTAACGCATCCGAAATTTGATCGGCAATTTTATCTGGGTGGCCTTCAGATACAGATTCTGATGTAAATAAATACGACATCTATTAAATTTTAATGATAAATAAACATTTATAAAAGCGCCAACGACCCCTGGAAACAGGTTGTAAATGATTGGAGGAGGTATTAGCACTTTTTTTTAAGTGGTTGCAATCCGTTCCGAACATGTCCGGAATAGCAAATCGGTCCACTATAATAATGCGACAAAATTAGCATATTTTCTTTATTTCGAAAATTATAGATTATTTTGTACCCTCATTCTTTACGTTTTGCACACAAAGCTCAATATACTTTTTATCATCAACCCCATTTCAGGTGGGAAAGGGAAATTACGGATTCCGGATTTTATCGATAAATATCTCGATAAAGAAAAATTTAATGCAAAATTCGTCTTTACGGAATATGTTGGTCATGCCTCAGAACTGGCTGATGAAGCAGCGAATAAAAATTTTGATATTATTATTGCCGCAGGAGGCGATGGAACCATAAATGAAGTGGCTACAAAAGTGCTTCAGCATAATAAAATTATGGGGATTCTGCCATTGGGTTCAGGAAACGGCCTTGCCCGGTTTCTTCAGATTCCTACCAATCTTCGCTATGCAATTCTAACCATAAACCGCTTAAAAACGGATAAAATAGATACAGCGACATTTAATAACAAAAGCTTTTTTAATTTGGCTGGAATGGGTTTTGATGCGCATTTAAGTGCCGTGTTTTCCAGTGATAAGAAGAGAGGATTAGCTGGTTATGTAAAACTTGGGTTAAAGGAAGTATTTGGCTATCGTGCCCAGAAATACATTATCAATATCGATGGGAAAGAAATTTCCAGAGCAGCTTTTGCTGTTACTGTAGCGAATTCTTCACAATATGGCAATGATGTTTTTATTGCGCCCGGAGCTTCTGTTAAGGACGGCCTGCTGGATGTTTGTATCATCAAACCGTTTAGCTTGCTGAAGTTGCCAATGTTAGGTTACATCATGCTCAAAGGGAAGGCAGAGACGTCAGAAATGATTGAAATTATTAAAGGAAAAAATATTCAGATTACCAGGGAAAAGGCAGGGGCAGTTCACGTAGATGGTGAACCTTTGCAAATGGGGACTACAATTGAAGCTGCAATCAATCCTTTATCTTTATCCGTTATTGTACCGTAGCCTATTTACTGATTCACAATTTCCTTTACCTTTGTAATATGAAACCTAAAAAGAACAGCTTGAGTGATCTGGGAGGAATTATGTTTTCAACCAATCCCGATTTCGAATATCAGGAAGAGGTAGACGATACCGTTACTTCGCCCAATAATCACCAGGATTTAAGGGTAATGCTGGATAAAAAGAACCGCGGAGGAAAAGCAGTTACCCTAATTACAGGTTTTAAAGGGCGTTCAGAAGATCTCGACATTCTCGGGAAGATGCTCAAAACCAAATGCGGTGTTGGTGGCTCAGTTAAGGATGGCGAAATTATGATTCAGGGAGATGTTCGGGATAAAGTAATGGCTATCCTTCAAAAAGATGGTTATAAAGTTAAAAAAGCTGGCGGTTAAGTCACTTCTCATTTTCTACATTCACGTAAAGTACAACAGAAGCAACTTTGGGAGCAAAACTCAAAGTTGTCTTTCAGCTCTAATACTCAAATATAAGCGGTTTAATTATTCTTCTTCCGCTATCTGAGCGATGATTTAATTTTCAATTCCTGATCATAGTAATAAATTACAATTGATGAAAGAAACCTTTTTTTCAATTAAGGCTTAGTGTATTTTTTAATTTTTCATATTTTTATTTATTTAGTATAACAATCTATAAATCAAATACATAAATATAGTGTATTTGCTACAATATGTAAATAATTAGGTTTAAATGCTGGTTTTTCTGGTGAATTACTGTTTACCTTTGCCTCACTAACTAAGTATTATTTATGAGAAAAATGAAATTACAGGTGCCAGATTTAGGCTATCTAAATCTGGGGGGAGACATTACTGTTAAGTATCAATTATCTCCAATGGAGTTAATTGACGAGGCTTTACTAAACAAAGAAGGCGTACTGGCTTCCTCAGGAGCTTTGGCGGTTGATACCGGGAAATATACAGGTCGTTCGCCTAAAGACAGGTTTATTGTTTGCGATGGTATTACCGAGAATACCGTTTGGTGGGGTGATGTCAATATCAAAATCAGTCCTGAAAAATTCAATCATCTGTTTAATAAGTTAACTGCTTATCTTTCGGATAAAAAAATCTATGTTCGGGATTCTTCAGCTTGTGCTGATCCAGCTCATGCCATTTCAATCAGGGTAATTACAGAAACAGCCTATCAAAACCTTTTTGCAAATAATCTCTTTCTACGTCCTGAACTCGAAAGTTTGGGTCAGCAACCTGAATGGACAATTATCGCCGCACCTGGTTTTTTAGCGAATCCTGCTACTGACGGTACGAGGCAAGAAAACTTTTCTATCATTAATTTCTCCAGAAAAATGATCTTAATAGGAGGTACAGGTTATACCGGGGAAATTAAAAAAGGAATCTTCTCTATATTAAATTTTATTCTTCCACAATACGAAAATATTTTACCTATGCATTGCGCTGCAAATGTTGGTAAAGACGGAGATACGGCTATATTTTTTGGACTATCAGGTACGGGTAAAACAACTTTATCGGCAGATCCTAATCGAAATTTGATCGGAGATGATGAACACGGCTGGGGAGATCATTCAGTTTTTAATTTTGAAGGAGGCTGTTATGCAAAATGTGCAGATTTAACAGAAGAAAAAGAACCTCAGATATTTAAGGCAATTAAATTCGGTGCTTTATTAGAGAACGTCAGTTTCTTGCCCGGAACGCAACAGGCAGACTATCAAAATGTTGATAAAACGGAAAATACAAGAGTTGCTTATCCGATTGAATTCATCGATGATGCCATTCTGCCTTCCATTGCGTCAATTCCAAAAAATATTTTCTTCCTAACTGCTGATGCATTTGGCGTGCTGCCGCCCATTTCAAAACTCGATGTTGAACAGGCAATGTTCCATTTTTTAAGCGGTTATACAGCTAAGGTAGCAGGTACCGAAGCCGGAATCACAGCCCCTCAACTTACCTTCTCCGCCTGTTTCGGCAAAGCATTCCTGCCACTCCATCCATTTGTATATGCCGAAATGCTGGGAGAAAAAATGAGGAAAAATCAGGTCAGTGTATGGCTTGTAAATACTGGTTGGAGTGGAGGTCCATACGGCATTGGTAAACGAATGAAATTAACTTACACCCGGGCAATGATTGAAGCTGCTTTAAACGGAGGTTTGGATCATCAGCACTATAAAAAGCATCATGTTTTTAAATTAATGATTCCTTTACATTGTCCTAACGCGCCCGATGAAATTCTTGACCCGTCAAAAATGTGGAATAACACGGAGGAGTACTTTATAAAAGCGTATGAACTGGCAGAGGCGTTTGAGCAAAATTATAAACAGTTTGAGCAAGTCAAAGTGTCAAAAGTACACGAGCAATCGTTAAAATTGTGTTAAATGATGCTTAAAATGCATTTTTTGGCCGAAAAATTTGCAATTAGATTTTATTTTAGTTTTTATTGTGAAAGAATTGCCTCCGGCTGAGGCAATTTTTTTGTTATACATGCAGTATGTTTACCGGAAACTAAATCTTAAGTAACGATTTAATTGTTTATTGATTTATTAATTTGTAATTTAAAATCAATTTATAAATTTGTTTTTCGCAACAAAATCAGATCACATCCGTTGTGTGTAGTACAAAAGTTAAACAGCTAAAAATTAAAAACAAGAACTAAAACTAAAAATTAAAAAAAATGGCAAACGCACCAAAACCAACAACTGTTAAAAAAGAGAGCTCTTCAAGTGCATCTAATGTTTTCGCAACATTGGTTATTCCTATTTGTATTGTAATTGGCTTTATTATCTGGAGATTCGTATTAGGTGATCCTTCAAACTTTATCGACAACAACAATGAAAACTTACCATTACCAAACAACTACCCAGGTACTGCTTACAAAGGTGGTCCAATCGTGGCAATCTTAATAGGATTGTTATTAACTACTATCGTTTTCTCTATCGAACGTTTAATCGTAATTGGTAAAGCAAGCGGAAAATCTAGCTTAGATACTTTCATTATCAAAGTAAAAGGTTTATTAAATTCAGGAAATATCGAAGCTGCTAAAGCGGAATGCGACAAACAACAAGGATCTGTTGCTAACGTAATTAAATCAGGTTTGAAAAAATACAGTGAAGTTGAGGCTGATACTAACTTAGATGTTGAGCAATCAATCGTTGCTATCCAAAAAGAAGTTGAAGAAGCTACTGCTTTAGAAATGCCAATGTTAGAGCAAAACTTAACCATCATCGCTACTTTGGTATCAATCGGTACTTTGATCGGTCTATTAGGTACAGTAACAGGTATGATCCGTGCATTCGCCGGTTTAGCAAACTCTGGTGCTCCAGATCAATCAGCATTAGCGGTAGGTATCTCTGAGGCGTTAATTAACACGATGACTGGTATCGGTGTATCTACTTTAGCAATTATCATGTATAACGTATTAACTTCTAAAATTGACAAGTTAACTTACGCAATTGATGAGGCTGGATTCAGCATCGTTCAAACTTACGCTAGCTCGCATAAATAATATTTGAAAAAATTTTTACCGGCTTTATGGAAAACCGGGAAAAAGATCATCATTATTAAAATTAGCAAGAAATATTATGCCTAGAATTAAAGTTAAAAGAACCAGTACGGTAACAGATATGACAGCCATGTGCGATGTTGCAGCTCTGTTACTTACGTTCTTCATATTAACTGCTACGGCGAAACAACCAGAACCTTTAGCGGTATCTACCCCTTCATCTACGTATGAATTCAAGGTGCCGGCTGAGAACAATGCGATATTAACCATTGGTCAGGGTAAGGTTTTCTTCGAAGTGGCAGGCCAGAAAGTTAAGGCTAGAACCTTAGAGTTAATTGGACAGCAGTATAAAATCAACTTTACGCCTGAGGAAATTAAAAAATTCTCATTAGTGGCTTCTTTCGGTGTACCAGTATCCAGTCTAAAATCATTTTTAGCAATGGATGGTGGAGATCGTATGAAACCAGGAGTTCAAGGTGGTATACCAACTGATTCAACTGATAACCAATTAAATCAGTGGGTTTTACAGGCTCGTACAGCAACAGCTGAAGTTAATCAACAGCCAATGCGTGTGAGTATCAAAGGAGATTCGAAAGAAGAATATCCTACAGTTAAGAAAATTGTGGATGTATTGCAGAAGCAAAAAGTAAACAAGTTTTTATTGGTTACTAACGCAGAAGCTAGAAGAAAATAAGAAATGGCAGAATTAAACACGGGTGGGAAGAAAGCCACGCCAAGAGTCGATATGACGCCGATGGTAGATTTGATGTTCCTTTTGGTAACATTCTTTATCTTAACAACATCAATTTCTACGCCACAGGCAATGGATATTGTGAAGCCCGATAAGGACGATAACAATCAGGAAAACAGATTGGAACTGAAAGCTTCTAAAACCATGACTATTTTATTAGGTAAAAACGATAAGGTAGCCTGGTATATGGGAGAAGCTGGTGCAACAGCTCCAACGTTTGAGAATTTATCTCAGGTTGAAAAAGCGATTATCGATAACAGAAAAGTTGCTGACGCGTCAGGAGTGAAAGGTGATTTCGTAGTGTTGGTTAAGCCAACTAGCGGATCTAATTTCAAAAACTTTGTAGATATCATGGATGAGTTGGAAATATTAAAGGTTAAAGTTCGTCAGATTGATGATGATAATATCCTTGATAATGAAAAAGAAGCCATGAAAGCTCAGGGTATTTTATAATTTGTTAAATCAGTAATCATGTCAAAATTAGATATTTTAAGAAAGGAGTGGATTGAAGTAGTTTTTGCTGAAAAGAACAAAAGCTATGGAGCCTACCAATTGCGTAAAACCAATGGGGCCAATACCACACGGGCATTAATTATTGGTTCGATATTATTTTTAGCGTTTTTCTTTGCTCCAAAAATTTACGGTCTTATTAAAGGCTCAATGGATGAAACAGAACAAGTAGAAAAAGCGCAGGAGGTAATTATTGCGCCACCGCCACCAGTAAATCCAGAAACACCACCTCCACCACCGGTAGAGCCACCGCCACCAAAAGTGGATCAGGTGAAAATGCCGCCTCCAATCGTAAAGCCAGATGAGCAGGTACGTGATGAGGAGCCGCCAACTGTTGAAAAATTGAAGGAAGCAGATCCTGGCCAGAGAGATATTAAAGGTGATCCTACTGCAGATATCGTAATCGCTGAACCAGTTGGTGAAGGCCCGAAAAGAGAAGCTGCCGTTGCCGTAGATGATAACAAGGTTTATGACTTCGTTAGTATCGAAAAGCAACCAGAGTATCCAGGTGGTATCGCTAAGTTTTACAAGTACTTAGGTGGTGCTATTAAATACCCACCAATGGCACAGGAAAACAACGTACAGGGTAAAGTATTTTTATCTTTCGTTGTGGAGAAAGATGGTAAATTAACAGACATCCAGGTTACCCGTGGTTTAGGTAGCGGAACTGATGAAGAAGCTATCCGTGTATTGAAAGCTAGCCCACGCTGGAACCCAGGTATCCAGAATGGTAAGCCGGTAAGGGTAAAGTATAACATTAACGTTAACTTTACATTGAACTAAAAGTGAATGTTAAATTTTGATATTTTTAAGCAAAAATCGCCTAAACAGCGGTTTTTGCTCATTTTAGGCCTAGTCACCTTTGTTTTATATTTGGTAATGGGATTGGCCTTTATATTTTGGGCACCACTGGCAATACGATTCAATTTTATACCAGCATGGGGCCGCATAGCAATTGGAGTCTTTTTAATTTTTTACGCTTTCATCAGGTTGCTAAGTCTTGGTAGAAGAGATTAAATTCTAGAATGAGAAACATACTTTTTATATTTATCGTTTTGGTTCTCGTTTCTTGCAAAAGAAAAGAGAAGGCCGAACAGGTTAAAGAAACCCGTACCAGCGGAGTTTTGAAAATGCTCATTGATGAGAGCGTGAGCCCTATAGTTCAGGAACAGATTGATATTTTTAGTTTGGATTATCCTGATGCTAAATTTCAGCTAACAGTTAAGCCAGAGGAAAAACTTATTCCGGCATTTCTAAATGATAGTGTAAGGGTAATTGTGATGCCAAGGTTATTAACTAAAGCGGAAGAAAAGTACTATACTCAACGGGGAATCAGAATTAATTCTACAAGGTTTGCTGTTGATGGAATAGCATTAATTACAAATAGAGATAATATTGATAGCACTATTACCGTTAAAGAAGTTATTGATATTTTACAAGGAAAAGGGTCTGCTAAAAAATTGGTTTTTGATAATACTTACTCCAGTACCTTTCAATACTTTAAGCAATTGGCCAATATTAGTCAGTTTCCTGCTGAAGGTGTTTATTCAAAAAATTCAAGTGCAGAAGTTATCAAACTAATTGCAGAAGATAAAAATTTTATAGGTATTTTAGGCGTAGATTGGGTTTCTGACAGAAATACAAAATATGCGGAGTACCTTTCGAAGATTAAAACACTTGGAGTTAAAAACCTGAAAGGTAAAGTTGGTGATGATCAATTTTATAAACCAACCCAAGATAATTTAATTAATGGAGTCTATCCTTTCTTAAGAAACGTAAATATAATTGATTGTGAAGGGAGAGATGGTTTAGGCACAGGATTTGCAACATGGTTAAGAAGTCAGAGGGGTCAATTAATTGTACTTAAATCTGGACTTGGTCCACATAAGTTAATGCCACGGGAAATTAACCTGACAAAAGGAAAATAAATAACAAATTATAGTTGAACCACGAAGTTATCTCAACAGACACTTCATTTAAAAAACAGAATATCGGATTAAACCTGCAGCATATTTACTAATCTAATTAAGATATATAATGCAAGTTTGATTGCCATTAAAAAAACAATAAAGAACTATGAAAATTTCAAAGAAAGCAATAACCTTAAATGTAGGTTTGGTGTTGATGGGTTCTGCAGTTTTTGCTCAAAATTTAAATGACGCGAAAAAAGCCATTGACGCTGAACAGTATCAGAAAGCAACATCAATGCTTAAGTCATTGGTAGGCTCACAAGCTTCAAACGGTGAAAATTATTATAATCTGGGTTTAGTTTATCTAAAAACCGGTTATATCGATTCAGCCCGGGCTGTTTTCACTAAAGGTGTAACGGCAGATGCTAAAAATAACTTAAATTTAATCGGTTTAGGCGAAGCTGATATGCTGTCTAATAACCCAACTTCTGCTAAAACTAATTTCGATAAAGCAATTGAGTTAGATAAGAAAAACTATAAAACTTATCTGGAAATTGGTAAAGCTTATTTAGCGCAGGATAAACCAAGCGATGATGTTTCTAAACCTGATTTTACCAACGCTTTAGCAAACATTACTAAAGCTGATGAGCTTGATTCTAAAGATAAAGATGCCGAGGTATTCTTAGCTTTAGGTGATGCATATGCATTGCAAAAGAAAAATTCAGAAGCGTTAGGTCCATACATGCGTGTTGGAGATGTAGATCCAAACAATCGTAGAGCGAAAACGCAGATTGGTAAAATGTACAAGGAATCAAGAGCTTTTCCGGAAGGAGAAAAAGAATTGCAAGATGTAATTGCTGCTGATCCAAACTATGGTCCTGCTTATCGTGAATTAGGTGAGCTTTACTTACAGTGGAGTAGCTTTGGTACCGATCAGGAAAAAGCAAAAAAAGGTATTGAGAATTACAAAAAATATATGGATTTGACTGACAAATCTTTAGAATCTCAATTACGTTATGCACAGTTTTTGTTCTATGCTAAAGATTATGTAACATTAGAGCAGGTGGCATCAACAATACAAGCTCCTGCAAATGGCCCTAAAAGTGCAGTAGTTTCCAGATTAAAAGGATGGGCGGCTTATGAGAATAAAAATTATCCTGCAGCATTAACTAGCATGAACGAGTTCTTCGCTAAAGAAAAAGATCAAAGCAAAATTTTAGGCTTCGATTATTTGTATTTAGGTAAAGCACAATTGAAATCTGGTCAAGATAGCTTAGCTTTAATAAACATTACTAAAGCAGTTGAAAAAGACACTACTAACGTTGATGCTTTAGCTGAGGTTGCGAAGACTTTCTTCGATGCTAAAAAATATGCTAAATCAGCACAGATTTATGACAAAGTTATCGCCGCTAGTCCAAATGGAAAAGGTGTTTTATATAGCTATTTTTATGATGGTTTAGCTTATTATTTTGATTACGCTACTCAGTATTCTGCAAAGAAAAATCCTTCAAAAGATTTATTAGTGAAAGCAGATTCTGCTATTGCAAAAGTTGCTCAGCTGGCGCCAGAAACTACAGATGCTTACCTGTATCGTGCAAGGGTTAATAGCTTATTAGATGATGAGAAAGCACCTAAAGGACTAATGGTACCTCATTTTGAAATGTTCATTAAAAAGGTAACTGAAAAGCCTGAATTAGTTACGGCTAATGCTAAAAAATTATCTGAAGCATATGATAACCTTGGCGGATATTATTTCAATACTGATAAAGCAAAAGCAAAAGAGTATTTTGATAAAAGTGTAGCTGTTTATCCAACAGGTACTTTCGCAGCAGCAAAGTTGAAAGAATTGTCAGCTCCAGCAGCTAAAGGAAAAGGTAAATAATTATCAAGTTAAATAATTTAGAAAAGGCAGAGTTTGGTTACTCTGCCTTTTTCTTTTACTTTTGCATCAGAAGATTTTAATTATGCAAGCACAAAGTACCTCCATAGATTTTTTACCAATTATATTTCAAGTAGTTGTTGCTTTAGGTTTCGTGGTAACCACATTGGTGGCTACCCACTTTTTAGGCCCAAAACGTAAAACAAGCGATAAGCTTGAGATTTTTGAAGCAGGTGTTAAAAGCGTTGGTAATGCCCGTCAGCCTTTCTCGATCAAATATTTCGTAGTTGCAATCCTTTTTGTGTTGTTCGATATTGAAGTGATTTTTATGTACCCTTGGGCTGTAAATTTCAGAGCACTCAAGATGGACGGTATGATTGAGATGTTTATTTTCATGGGAACCTTATTATTAGGCTTTCTCTATGTGATCAAGAAAAAAGTGCTTGATTGGAACTAATTATTTTTATAGTTATAAAAATATTTTGGGTTTTTGATTGTAATCAATCACTCAATTGAACCACATAATCAACGTGTAACATTCACACTAATTTACTAGAAAATCAACTATTTAGAAAGGTTCTAAATCGAGGTAAGCTAGTTCAATTGCCTTTAAAATATTGTAAATTTGTTGCTCATTCTGCAAAGGGATGAGCATTTTTTGTTTATAAACATGAGTGAAATTAATATAGTTGATGCGCCTCCAGGAACCGAAGGGCCTGGATATTTCGCCACTTCATTAGATAAAGTGATTGGCTTAGCACGCTCAAATTCATTATGGCCATTGCCTTTCGCAACTTCGTGTTGTGGAATCGAATTCATGGCTACCATGGGTTCGCACTACGATTTAGGTCGTTTTGGTGCCGAGCGCTTAAGTTTTTCTCCACGTCAGGCCGACGTTTTGATGGTAATGGGTACCATCGCCAAAAAGATGGCTCCTGTTCTTAAACAGGTTTATATCCAAATGGCAGAGCCGCGTTGGGTTATGGCTGTTGGTGCTTGCGCAAGTAGTGGTGGTATTTTCGATACTTATTCTGTGTTACAGGGTGTTGATGAAGTAATTCCGGTAGATGTTTACGTACCGGGTTGCCCACCCAGACCGGAAGCAATTTTAGATGGTTTTCAACGCATCCAGGATTTGGTAAGAAACGAATCCGGAAGAAGAAGAAACTCTGATTATTATAAAGATCTTTTAGGTCAATACGGCATTAAGTAATGGAAGAAACGACCCTGAATAATACCATCCATATTAAGCTGACTGAAAAGTTTGGCGAAAAGGTCACTGCAGTATCCGAGCCTTATGGTTTATTAACTTTTGTAACCTATAAGGATGTCATCATAAATGTATTATCACATTTAAAAGACGAATTGAAATTTAATTTCCTTACGGATATTACAGCCGTTCACTACCCTGGTAAAGATCATGGTATTGCAGTTGTTTACCATCTAAACAACATGGTAGAGCGCGTAAGAATTAGAATTAAAGTTTTTATCTCTGAGCAAAATCCAGCCATCCCAACCGCTACCACGGTTTGGAAAGGGGCAAATTGGATGGAACGTGAAACTTACGATTTGTTCGGGGTTAAATTTGAAGGCCACCCAGATTTACGCCGTATTTTAAATATGGATGACTTAGGTGTACACCCAATGTTGAAGCAATATCCATTGGAAGATCCGAACAGGGTAGATAAAAAAGATGAATTTTTTGGAAGGTAATTTATATGAATCATAACCATCCGGTATTTACAGATAATGATCCGCAAAGTGAGCTGGTAACCTTAAACTTAGGTCCGACTCACCCTGCAACGCACGGTGTTTTTCAAAACGTATTGCAGTTAGATGGCGAGCGTATTGTAAGCGGTGTCTCTACAATTGGCTACATTCATCGTGCATTCGAGAAGATTGCCGAACATCGGCCGTTCTATCAAATTACACCGTTAACAGACCGCTTAAATTATTGTTCTTCGCCTATAAATAATATGGGCTGGCACATGACTGTTGAAAAACTGCTCAATATTCAGATGCCAAAGCGTGTAGATTATCTTCGTGTAATCATCATGGAACTTTCCCGTATTGCAGATCATATTATTTGTAATACGATTATTGGTCAGGATACAGGGGCAACAACAACTTTCCTTTACCTGTTCCAGTTTAGAGAGCATATCTATGAAATTTTTGAAGAGGTTTGTGGAGCCCGTTTAACCACTAACATTGGTCGTATTGGTGGTTTCGAAAGAGATTTCAATGAGATTGCTTTTACTAAAATTAATAAATTTTTAAAGGAATTTCCGGTTGCATTGAGAGAATTTGAAAATCTTTTAACCCGTAACCGTATTTTTATCGATAGAACAGCTGGTGTCGCTGAAGTAACCAAAGAGGCAGCCTTAGAATATAGCTGGACTGGTCCATTACTTCGTGCAACTGGTGTAGATTACGATGTTCGGGTAAGTGATCCGTATTCTTCTTATCAGGATTTCGATTTTGAAGTTCCGGTAGGTACAAGTGGTGATATCTATGATCGATATTTAGTGCGTAACGAAGAAATGTGGCAAAGTCTTCGAATCATTGAACAAGCATTAGTGAAATTGAAAACAGAGCCAAAAGGTATTTTTCATGCCGATGTTCCTGATTTCTATCTTCCCCCTAAACAAGAAGTTTATAACAATATGGAAGCATTAATCTATCACTTTAAAATTGTGATGGGTGAAATTGATGCACCAAAGGCCGAGGTTTACCATGCTGTAGAAGGTGGAAATGGTGAATTAGGCTTTTATTTAATCAACGATGGCGGCCGTACACCATATCGCTTGCACTTCCGCAGACCAAGTTTTGTAAATTACCAGATGTTTGCGCCAATGAGCGAAGGGATGTTATTATCCGATGCCATTATCAACATGAGTAGTATGAATATTATTGCAGGAGAATTAGATGCTTAAAGTAGAAGAACAAACACCTGTAGTGTTTTCATCAGAACTGTTAGCGAAGTTTGATGACGTGAAAAGCCGTTATCCGGAAGGTAAACACAAATCTGCTTTATTACCGTTGTTACATTTGGTACAGGCAGAATACCTTTGGGTGAGTACATCAGCAATGGATAAAGTTGCCGAATACTTAAATATTCAGCCTATTGAAGTTTATGAGGTAGCGACTTTCTACACCATGTATTTCTTAAAACCACAGGGCAAATATGCTTTGGAAGTTTGTCGTACCGGACCTTGCTGTTTGGTTGGCGCTGAAAAAATACTAGATCACCTGGAAGATAAGTTAGGTGTTAAAGAAGGTGAAGTTACGGCAGATGGTTTATTCAGTTTTAGAGGAGTTGAATGTTTAGCTGCCTGTGGTTTTGGTCCGGTATTGCAAATTAGCCCGGAATATACCTTCTACGAAAACTTAACTACTGAAAGTGTAGATAAACTGATTGAAGATTTAAAAAATAAATAAGATTTGAGAAACTAGATATGAGGCTTGAGATTTGAGAAACTAGAAATGAGATCTGAGAAAGGCAAAAGTCTAATCTGCATCTCCATTCTGAAATCTCACATCTTACATCTCACATCTCACATCTAAAAATAAATGAGTCGTAAATTATTACTTGAGCATATAAACGTACCAGGCATCAATACACTTGAAGTCTACCGCCAAAAAGGTGGGTATCGTGCCGTGGAAAAAGCCCTTAAAACTTTAACACCTGAAGAGATTGTTGAAGAAGTTAAGAAATCAGGCTTGCGCGGTCGTGGGGGTGCGGGTTTCCCAACCGGGATGAAATGGAGCTTTTTGGCCAAACCCGAAGGTGTTGCACGTTATTTAGTTTGCAATGCTGATGAGTCTGAACCGGGAACCTTTAAAGACCGTTACCTGATGACATACATTCCGCATGCTTTAATTGAGGGAATGATTGTTGCCAGTTTCGCCTTGGGTGCTAAAGTTTCCTATATCTATGTTCGTGGAGAGATGATGCCTCAGATCCGCATTTTAGAGAAAGCCATTGCAGAAGCAAAAGCTGCCGGATGGTTGGGTAAGAACATTTTAGGAACAGGCTACGATTTAGAATTATATGTTCAGCCAGGTGGTGGTGCTTACATTTGTGGTGAAGAAACTGCTTTGTTAGAATCGCTGGAAGGTAAACGGGGTAATCCAAGAATTAAACCACCATTCCCTGCTATTGCGGGTTTATATGGTTGCCCAACAGTTGTAAATAACGTAGAGTCAATTGCAGCTGTGGTACCCATTATCAATGATGGGGGCGATGAATATGCAAAAATAGGTATTGGTAGAAGTACCGGTACTAAATTAATATCAGCATCCGGAAATTTAGTTAAACCAGGTGTTTACGAAATTGAGTTAGGCTTACCAGTAGAAGAATTTATCTATTCTGATGAATATTGTGGAGGTATTGCCAACGGTAAACGGTTGAAGGCAACAGTTGCAGGTGGTTCATCTGTGCCAATTTTACCGGCAAACTTAACCTTGAAATATGCCAACGGCGAACCACGTTTAATGAGTTATGAATCATTATCTGAAGGTGGATTTGCTACCGGAACCATGATGGGATCTGGAGGTTTTATTGCTTTTGATGAAGATCAGTGTATTGTTCGTAATACCTGGAATTTTTCTCGTTTTTACCATCATGAAAGTTGCGGGCAGTGTTCGCCTTGCCGTGAAGGGACTGGATGGATGGAAAAAGTGTTGCATAAAATTGAGCACGGACACGGTACGATGGATGATGTCGATTTGCTTTGGGATATTCAACGTAAAATTGAAGGAAATACAATTTGTCCGTTAGGTGATGCAGCGGCCTGGCCGGTAGCTAGTGCCATCCGTCACTTTAGAGATGAGTTTGAATGGCATATTAAAGAACCGGTAAAAAGCCAGCAGCAAAATTATGGTATAGCAAATTATGCAACTCCAATAGAAAAAGCTCCGGTAACGGAAGAGAAATCAAAATTATAAGGTCGCAAATTGCAACTTTGGAAAGTAATTTAATTATTTTGATTAGAGCCGGTCGCAATTTGCGACCACCTTTAAAGACATAAAATGATGTAAAATCCAATTATGAGTGAAGACAAGTTATCCGTAAAGATACCTACTGAAATTATCCTCAATAAGATCATTGAAATGAGAGGTAAGAAAGTTATGGTTGACAGCGACTTGGCCGAACTTTATGGCGTTACTACTAAGAGATTAAATGAGCAAGTAAAGAGAAATATAAAACGCTTTCCGGAGGATTTTATGTTTCAGGTTACAAAAGAGGAAAAAGACTCCGTTATTTTGCAGTTTGAACACTTAAATAAATTAAAGTTCTCTTCAACTTTATCATATGCTTTTACCGAGCATGGCGCAGTGATGCTAGCGAGTGTATTGAATAGTGATAAAGCAATAGATGTAAATATTCAGATTGTGAGGGTATTTACAGAGATTAGAGAATTATTGGCATCAAACCTTAATTTAAGATTAGAAGTAGAAAAGATTAAAAAGAAGGTAGATCATCAGGATAAAAATATTGAAGTGATCTTCAAATATTTTGACGAACTACTCGAACAGAAAGAAAAACCAAGAAAAGAAATTGGTTACAAAATCTCGAAAGAGAAGACTAATATATAGAAAGATTGCTTCATGCTTCACATTGATAGTATAGATCATAAAAAATAAAAGATTATCATTAACCATGAGTGAAAAAGTTAAGGTTACGATAGATGGAATAACAATAGAGGTTGATAACGGGACCACTATCCTTAATGCTGCAAGGCAAATTGGAGGTGAAATCGTTCCACCGGCAATGTGTTATTATTCCAAATTAGAAGGTAGTGGTGGTAAATGCCGTACCTGTATTGTTAAGGTAACGAAAGGTTCGGAAAAAGACCCACGCCCAATGCCGAAATTGGTAGCATCTTGCCGTACAACCGTAATGGATGGGATGGAAGTGTTAAACATTACCTCTCCGGAGGTTTTGGAAGCACGCGCTGGTGTGGTAGAGATTTTATTAATTAATCATCCATTAGACTGTCCGGTTTGTGATCAGGCTGGAGAATGTGATTTACAAAATTTAGGTTACGAACACGGATTACAAAAAACCCGCTACGAGTTTGAACGTCGTACTTTTGACCGGATCGATATTGGCGATAAAATCCAGCTACACATGAATCGTTGTATTCTGTGTTATCGTTGTGTCTTCACTGCTGATCAGATTACAAACAAACGCGTTCATGGAATCTTAAACCGGGGCGATCATTCAGAAATCTCCACTTATATCCAGCAAGCGGTTGATAACGATTTCTCAGGAAATGTAATCGATGTTTGTCCGGTTGGCGCTTTAACGGATAGAACTTTCCGTTTCAAAAACCGTGTATGGTTCACTAAACCAGTGGATGCGCATCGCAACTGTGACCATGAAAAGTGCAATGGTAAAGTAACACTTTGGTATAAAGGAGAAGATGTTTTACGTGTTACCGCTCGTAAAGATCAGTTTGGAGAAGTTGAAGAATTCATTTGCAACACTTGTCGTTTCGATAAAAAGGCAACTTCAGACTGGACCATTGAACATCCTACACACATCGATGATACTTCGGTAATTGCTTCTAACCACTATGAAACATTAAGACCGCTTCCGGTAATTATGCCAAACGTGGCATTACAGGCGGCGAACGAAATTGAGTTACATAAAACAGTAAAATACTAATGGATACAGGTTTTATTATAGAAAAGTTTATTCTGGTTGCCGTAATCTTCGGAATCAGTTTAGTCGTAGCCATGTATTCTACCTACGCAGAACGCAAGGTTGCTGCTTATCTTCAAGATCGTTTAGGTCCGGATAGAGCCGGACCGTTTGGTATCTTGCAGCCATTGGCCGATGGGGTTAAAATGTTTATGAAAGAGGAAATTATTCCTGCTTCATCAAGCAAATGGTTATTCATCGTAGGGCCAGGTTTAGCATTACTTTGTGCCTGTATCGGTACCGCCGTTATCCCGTGGGGAAGCCCGATGTTGATTGGCGGCAAAATGGTTCCGTTACAAGTTGCTGATATTAATGTTGGTGTTTTATACATCTTCGGGGTGGTTTCTTTAGGCGTTTACGGCGTAATGATCGGTGGTTGGGCATCCAATAACAAATATTCGCTGTTGAGTGCTATCCGTGCTGCATCACAGAACATCAGCTATGAAATTGCAATGGGTTTATCAATTATCGCCTTGCTTTTAATGACCAATACGCTGAGTTTAAAAACCATTGTAGAACAACAACATGGCTTAAACTGGAATGTGTGGTATCAGCCATTAGGATTTCTGATTTTTATGGTATGTTCGTTTGCAGAAACCAACCGTGCGCCTTTCGATTTGCCTGAATGTGAAACAGAATTAATCGGTGGTTACCATACGGAATATTCATCAATGAAATTAGGCTTCTACCTGTTTGCCGAATACATTAATATGTTCGTTTCATCAGCAGTGATGGCAACATTATATTTTGGTGGATATAACTACCCAGGCATGGATTCAATGGCGGTTTGGTTAGGTCCAACATGGGCACCGCTTTTCGGCACTGCTGTTTTCTTTGGTAAAATAGTATTCTTTATCTTTTTCTTCATGTGGGTACGTTGGACCATCCCTCGTTTCCGTTATGATCAATTGATGAATTTGGGTTGGAAAGGTTTAATACCTTTGGCCATTGCCAATATTATAATAACAGGAGTTGTGATTGCGATTATAGAGAAGTTTTAATTATGGAATCATTAAGTAACAAGAAAAAAGTACTGGAGCAAAAGCCCCTAAGCTTTATGGAGCGGATGTACCTTCCTGCAATTGCAAAAGGTATGGGCATTACCATTAGTCACTTATTCAAAAAAGAGGCTACTGTAAGATATCCAGAGGTCGAGCGTGAGTTTTCTGCTAACTTTAGAGGGATGCACTCCCTTAAACGTGATGAGAACGGAAAAGAGCGTTGTACCGCTTGTGGCCTTTGTGCATTATCTTGCCCGGCTGAAGCAATTACCATGATTGCTGCAGAGCGTAAAAACGACGAAAAGCATTTATATCGCGAAGAAAAATATGCAGCAACTTATGAAATTAACATGCTGCGTTGCATTTTCTGTGGATTATGTGAAGAAGCTTGTCCTAAAGAGGCCATTTACCTGGACGGACCCATCGTACCTGCTGATTATTTACGTAAGGATTTCATTTACGGGAAAGATAAATTAGTTGAGGCTCCGTTGGAGATGAAGAAATAGTTCTACTGATCGGTCTCTCGATTTATCGGGAACTAAAGCAGTAGAAATAATAATAAGATTGCTTCGTGCCTCGCAATGACGAACGAAGAAACAAATAAAACAAAAAACAAATTAATGAGTACACAAGTATTCTATTTCGTAGCCACATTAAGTATCATCTTTTCGCTGATGGTGATTTTTGCAAAAAATCCAATCCACAGTGTGCTGTACTTAATCCTCACCTTTTTCACGTTCACGGTGCATTATGTATTGTTGAATGCCCAGTTCCTCGCTGTTGTAAACTTCATTGTTTATATGGGAGCCATCATGGTATTATTTCTCTTCGTACTGATGCTCCTCAACCTGAATAATGAGACAGAACCAGTAAAATCCCCGCTAATCAAGATTGTAGGCGTAATTGCCGGATGTTGTTTAATCGTAACTTTAGTCGGTTCATTTAAAGCAGCAAGCATCAATAGTCCGTTGATTTTGAAAAATCAGGGATTGGGTTTAGTAGAAAACTTAGGTAAAGAACTTTTCGGGCCATTCTTATTGCCTTTTGAATTATCATCTCTGTTGCTATTAGCCGCAATGGTTGGAGCGGTTTTATTATCTAAAAAAGATGAGGTAGAGGCATAATGGAAAATTTAACTACACAAATGGCAGGCGTTCCGCTAAATCATTACATCTATTTAAGTGCAATTATTTTCACAATAGGTGTAATTGGCGTGTTAACCCGCAGAAATGCAATCGTAATTTTTATGTCGGTAGAGCTGATGTTAAACGCAGTAAACTTGCTTTTAACTGCTTTTTCGGTTCACAGTAACGATCCATCCGGACAAGTTTTTGTATTCTTCATTATGGCTCTTGCTGCTGCAGAAGTTGCGGTTGGTTTGGCAATTATTGTAATGGTTTACAGAAATACGAAATCAATAGATATTAATGTTTTAAATCGCCTTAAGTGGTAAATATATATTAAGAATGACAATAGAACAATTGATTTGGTTGGTTCCTTTACTTCCTTTTATAGGGTTTGTAATTAACGGACTGGGCAGAAACACTTTATCTAAAGGACTTGTTGGAATTATTGGAAGCGGCGTAATTTTAGCCTCGTTCATCATCAGCGTAGTTATTTTCTTTAGCTTACAGGGCGATACACAAAAATCTCACGAAGTATTTTTATTTGATTGGATCAGTGCCGGAACCTTGCACATTCCTTTATCATTCCTGGTTGATCCATTAAGTTCGATCATGCTTTTGATTATTACAGGAATAGGTTTCCTGATCCACCTTTACTCTACGAGTTACATGCACGATGATGCAGGCTTCGGAAAATTTTTCTCTTACCTGAATCTATTTGTATTTTTTATGCTTTTGCTGGTATTAGGGTCAAATTATATCGTCATGTTTATCGGTTGGGAAGGCGTAGGTTTATGTTCATACCTGTTAATTGGTTTCTGGTATACCAACAGTGCTTATGCTTCTGCAGCTAAAAAAGCATTCGTAATGAATCGGATTGGTGATTTAGGCTTTCTATTAGGTGTGTTTTTGATGTTTAATTTCTTCGGAAGTGTTGAATTCTCTAAAATATTCCCTCAGGCAGCTAACATGTTACCAGGCAATAATACGCTGATCTTAATTACCATTTTATTATTTATTGGCGCCTGCGGTAAATCTGCACAATTGCCATTGTTTACCTGGTTACCGGATGCAATGGCGGGACCAACACCTGTTTCTGCATTAATCCATGCAGCAACCATGGTAACCGCAGGTATTTATATGATTGCCCGTTCGAGCGTTTTATTTGATCTTGCACCTTTCACACAACATATTATAGCAATTATTGGAGCCGCAACAGCCTTAGTAGCCGCAATTATTGCGCTTACACAAACCGATATTAAAAAAGTATTAGCATACTCAACTGTATCTCAATTGGGGTATATGTTTTTAGGCTTGGGCGTTGGTGCTTATACAGGTTCATTTTTCCATGTATTAACGCATGCATTCTTTAAAGCATTATTATTCCTGGGCGCTGGTTCGGTGATTCATGCCATGCACCACGAACAAGATATGCGCCACATGGGCGGATTGAGAAAGAAACTTCCTGTGACGTTCTTAACCATGATGATTGGTACCATTGCCATTGCGGGTTTACCTCCTTTCTCTGGTTTCTTTTCTAAAGATGAAATTTTAGCACATGCCTTTCAGTATAGTCCGGTGCTTTGGGGTATTGGTGTAATCACTGCATTCTTAACAGCATTCTATATGTTCAGAATGATGTTCCTTACTTTCTCAGGAAAATATAGGGGAACGCATCATGAAGAAAGTCATGTACACGAATCGCCTGCAGCCATGACTACACCGCTAATCATTTTAGCAGTTTTAGCTGCAATTGGCGGAGCAATTAATATTCCTCATGTTTTCGGTGGTAATGAATGGTTAGCACAATGGTTAGCTGGTGCAGGCGTTGCACAACATGAATTAGATTTAAGTCATTCTACTGAATACGCATTAATGGGTACATCGGTAGTTGCTGCGATTATTGCTTTACTATATGCTTACACCAGGTACGTAAAAGGGTCACGCGTTCCGGTAGCAGATGAGGCACCACGATCTGCACTCGCAAAACTATCCTATAATAAATTTTACTTAGATGAAATTTACGACTTTATCATCACCAAGCCATTAGATGCATTTTCAAGATTTTTCTATCGGGTAGTCGATACTAAATTTATTGATGGTATTGTAAATGGATTAGGCTGGGGTACAAACGAGGCAAGTAAAGGCATTCGTTTTCTGCAAAGTGGAAACGTAGGTTTCTATATATTTATGATGGTATTTGGTATCGTCGCATTATTGTTATATACATTTTTATACATATAAAAAGGGTTCAAAATTAAATAATGGAACAACTTTTACTACTTATATTTCTTCCGCTTGCGGGTGCTATCATTACAGCCTTTGCTGGTAAGTCGGCCAAAATAATTTCAACCGTTATTTCGGTGGCTTCTTTAGTTTTGACTTTGTTTATAGCTGCTAATTTTATTCCGGATGCAAGCACGCAGTTTGAAGCAAACTTACCTTGGATTACCGATTTAGGCATTCGCTTCCACGCAGGTATTGATGGGATCAGCATGCTTGTGGTATTGCTTACCAACCTGTTAATCCCAATTATCATTTTATCAAGCTATAAACACGAGTATAAAAATCCGGCTGCATTCTACGCGCTGATATTGTTCATGCAAACCGGATTACTTTTGGTATTTACGGCGATGGATGCTTTCTTATTCTATATTGGATGGGAAGCTGCTTTAATTCCTATTTATTTTATTTGTGCATTTTGGGGAGGCCAGGACAGGATTCGCATCAACATGAAATTCTTTGTGTATACCATTGCCGGCTCTTTGTTCATGCTGATGGGCATTATTTACCTGTACTTACAAAATCCAGCTGATAATTTTGATATTCAGGCATTTTATGCTTTAAACTTAGATAGTGCGCAGCAAGGATGGATTTTCTGGGCTTTCTTTATCGCTTTTGCTATTAAGATGCCGATTTTTCCTTTCCATACCTGGCAGCCAGATACCTATACAGCTGCTCCTACTCAGGGAACGATGTTGTTATCGGGTATTATGTTAAAGATGGGTATTTATGGCGTAATCAGGTGGCTGTTACCTATCGTTCCGGTGGGCGTTCAGGATTGGTCAACGTTAGCTATGGTACTTTCAATTATCGGAATCGTTTACGCTTCGCTAATTGCCTTTACTCAAAAAGATGCTAAACGGTTGGTAGCTTATTCCTCTATTGCCCATGTGGGATTAATTTCTGCGGGTATCTTCGCATTAAATCAACAAGGGATGCAGGGTGCCATGGTGCAAATGTTAAGTCACGGGATTAATGTTGTTGGATTATTCTTTGTCTTAGATATTATCTTCTCCAGAACAAAAACTAATAAAATTGAGGAACTAGGCGGTATTGCCAAGTCAGCACCTCAGTTGGCCATTGTTTTCCTGATTATTGTTTTAGGAACCGTAGCCCTACCAGGAACAAATGGCTTTATTGGCGAGTTTTTATTGCTAATGGGGGTATACAATTATGGCATCTGGGCGGCAGCTATTGCAGGGTTAACCATTATTTTCGGGGCAGTTTATATGTTACGCATGTATCAGAATATAATGCTCGGCAAAACCAATGCTTTAACCATTACTTTCACAGATATTCAGGGAACTGAAAAATTAGTACTTTATATTATTTGTGCCTTAATTATAATTTTGGGTATTTATCCGAAGCCATTATTGCATATCACAGAGGCATCTGTACAACATTTATTAGAACAGGTAAATCAAAAATTAACATCAGTAAAATAAGCAATGAATATTATCATAACCATTAGTATAACCGCTTTTATTGTACTTTACGCAGGTTTGTTTAAAGCCAAGAAAGCATTATTGCCGCTTACCGTTGTTGGGTTACTTACTGCTTTGGGTTTCACCATTGGTGCCTGGAACGGTAATGCTGTTCATTTTGGCATGATGCAGACCGATAATTTTGCCCTGGCATTTTCTGGCATTTGTATCATTGGTACACTTTTAATCTTCCTGCTTACCCAAAACTATTTTCATGAAAAGAGCGATAACGTAGCTGAATATTTTACCCTAATCCTTTTTGCGCTGGCAGGGATGATTATGATGGTATCATATAAGAATATGGCCATGCTTTTTGTGGGACTGGAGATCATGTCAGTAAGTTTATATATCCTTGCTGGCATTCGTAAAAGAGATTTTGCTTCGAACGAAGCGTCATTGAAGTACTTTTTAATGGGTGCCTTCTCAACCGGTTTCTTATTGTTTGGCATTACTTTAATTTATGGAGCTACCGGATCTTTCGATTTAGATAAAATTCAAGCTTACTTAATCGATAACAGTAAAGCCATTTCACCAATTTTTTATCCTGGAGTTATCTTAATGATGATTGGTTTATGCTTTAAAGTTGGTGCGGCACCTTTTCATTTCTGGACACCGGATGTATATGAAGGTTCTCCGACACTAATTACTACTTTCATGAGCACAGTTGTAAAAACAGCTGGCTTTGCAGCCTTCTTAAGGTTATTTGCTGGTTCATTTGCGCCACTTCACGATTTCTGGGTTGCGCCGCTGATGGTCATCGTTTGTTTAACTTTATTTATTGGTAACGTTACAGCGTTGTTCCAAAAGAATTTTAAGCGGATGTTAGCCTATTCAAGTATCTCTCATGCAGGGTATTTGTTATTCTCACTCATCGTTTTAAGTGCGAAATCTGAAAACAATGTGCTCGTTTATGCAGCAGCTTATACTTTCGCCTCTATTATTGCTTTTGCGGTACTGATTTTAGTGAAACAAAAGACAGGTAGTGATAGCTTCGAAAGTTTTAATGGCTTAGGCAAGAAAAATCCTTTAGTAGCACTTTCGCTTACAGTAGCGATGTTATCGTTAGCAGGTATTCCATTAACTGCGGGTTTCATTGGTAAATACCTAATGTTCCTTAACGTAATGGGAGAGTACCAGACGCTATTAGTGGCTTTTGCAATCTTAAATGCGCTGGTAGGTTTTTATTACTATTTCAAAGTGATCGTAGCCATGTGGTTTAAAGATGGTGCAGAGATTGAACTTTCTACGCCAGGCCAGTATAAAGTTGTTTTATTAGTTTCAGTGGCAATTACGCTGATTTTGGGTATTTATCCTGCAATTATTTTAAACCTCATATAGGTATACAGTTGTTAGATAATTATTTGTAGTTTTACGAATAATTCAATATGCACGATTTTTGGAATAACCTGCATCACCTGATTGATCCCGAGAAATTATTGAGGGAAGGCGGTTTCTATCTCGTTGTATTTGTAATTTATGCGGAAACCGGCTTATTCTTCGGTTTCTTTCTCCCAGGTGATTATTTGTTGTTCCTTGCTGGCATGTTTGTTGCCACAGGAAAGTTAGATGTAAATATTGCATTGCTTCTGGCTGGTCTCTGTGTTGCGGCAATCTCAGGTAACTTTACAGGTTATTGGTTTGGACGAAAAACTGGTCCGGTGCTGTATACCAGAAAAGACAGTTTCTTCTTCAAGAAGAAATATCTTAAGGCTGCAGAAAGATATTATAACAAACAAGGAGCTTTTGCATTAATTATGGGCAGGTTTGTTCCTATTGTTCGAACTTTTGCACCGATTTTTGCTGGAGTGGTTAGATTAGACTTTAAACGATTCGCCCTCTACAATGTAGTTGGCGGTGTTTTGTGGATTTGTTCCCTTACTTTATTGGGATATTTCTTAGGAAAGAGGTTTGAAAAAGAAATTAACGATTACTTATTATATATTATTATTGGATTTATCTTTATTACAACTATCCCTTTATTGATTACATTTGTAAAAAGTAAAGTAACAAGTTCTGACGAGGAAAAGACAGATTTAAACTAAAATGGCAAAAGAAGAAACTCACGCTTGGCATAGCGTATCACCAGGTAAAAACGTACCGGAAATTGTAAATGCAATTATTGAAATTCCAAAAGGTTCAAAAGCAAAATACGAAATAGATAAAGAATCTGGTTTAATTAAATTAGACAGGGTTCTTTTTTCATCCGTAATGTATCCTGCTAATTATGGTTTTATTCCTCAAACTTATTGTGATGATAAAGATCCTTTAGATATTTTGGTGCTTTGTTCGGTAGACGTTTATCCAATGACTTTAATCGAAGCTAAAGTTGTTGGTGTGATGCATATGGTAGACAATGGTGAGCAAGACGATAAAATTATTGCTGTAGCAGCTCATGATATGTCTGTTAATTATATTAACGATTTAGATGAATTGCCTCCTCACCAAATGAAAGAAATTGTGCGTTTCTTCCAGGATTATAAAGCTTTAGAAGATAAGAACGTAACTATCGAACATTTGTTAGGTGTTCGCTATGCTCATAAAGTTATTAAAGAGAGCATGGAACTTTATAACACAACATTTAGAGAATTAGCTTAATGGATTTACCCACGGTTTGCTTGTTTTTAAATTTTAAATTAAGCGCAATCCTTCCATCTTCAGATCTGGCGATGGTTGCCTTAGCGGAAACTGATACAGCTTCAGTTGGATGGCGGTTAATTTTTGCCTTATTTCTGGTATTGTTGAATGGATTTTTCGTTGCGGCAGAATTTGCCATTGTTAAAGTTCGGGCATCTCAAATAGAAATCAAAGCAAAAACAGGCAGTAGAGTGGGTAAGATGGCCAAAACAATTCTCCATAACCTGGATGGTTATCTGGCCGCCACGCAGTTAGGTATAACGCTTGCATCGCTAGGCTTAGGTTGGGTTGGTGAAGGCGTTATGCATACCATCTTCAAAAATCTCTTTGATAGCCTTCATTGGGGCTTGAGCGATGCTACCATTCATACTACATCAACAATAGTGGCATTTTCGCTCATTACTATAATGCATATCGTGTTTGGTGAGTTAGCACCAAAATCCTTTGCCATTCAGCGCCCGGTGGCTACTACATTATTCGTTTCTGTGCCTTTACAGATCTTTTATGTGGTTTTCAGGCCTTTTATCTGGACATTAAACAGCCTTGCGGCAGTTATCTTAAAGCCATTCGGCATAGATACCTCTGCTGGTCATGAATCGCTTCACAGTACTGAAGAGTTACAATATCTGTTGGAACAAGGTAAAGAGAGCGGTGCCCTTGATAATAATGAACATGAGTTGATTAAAAATGTATTCGATTTTAATGAACGTGTGGTTAAGAATATCATGGTGCCCAGAACGAAAATTTCCGGTATTGAATTAACCTCTCCAAAGGAAGAAGTAATAGACCGGATCATCAAAGAAGGATACTCCCGTTTACCCGTTTATGATGAAATTATGGATAAAATTGTTGGGATTATTCACGCGAAGGATATACTTCCGTTAGTAGCGGCAGGAAATCAACACTGGACATTAAACGATATCATCCGCAAGCCTTACTTCGTTACAGAAACTAAAAAAATTAATGATTTAATGAGCGAGCTGCAAAGCAACCGCATTCAAATCTCAATTGTATTGGATGAATTTGGCGGAACGGCAGGAATGGTCACGTTAGAAGATATTGTAGAAGAATTAGTGGGCGAAATTCAGGATGAATACGATGAAGAAAAACCATTGGTTGAAAAAGTATCTGATAATGAGTTTATCGTAAATGCCTTTGCAACAGTTTATGATGTTAATGAGCATTTACCACATGATTTGCCTGAAGATGAGGATTTTGATACCATCGGTGGTTTAGTATCGCATGTGTTTGAACGCATTCCGGAGGTTGGAGAAAGCAATGAATCCTATGGTTACCTATTTACCATCCTGAAAAAGACAGAACAGAACATTGAAACTATAAAGTTAGAATTGGTTATTAACGAAGAAGATATGGTTGATAATCACTAATTTCAACACATGCATATTTTTTATACGCCTGATATTACCCAAAACACTTACACCTTAAACGAAGAAGAAAGCAAACACTGCGTTCGTGTGCTTCGACTTTCAACAGGTACTATTGTTAATCTGGTTGATGGTGTTGGAGGTTTTTACACAGCAGAAATCGTTGTTGATCATCCCAAGAAAGTAGTTTTATCTATCTTAAATGTTGAAAAGGAGTTTCATAAGCGTAATCACTATTTACACATTGCTGTAGCGCCAACAAAGAACATTGATAGACTGGAGTGGTTCCTGGAAAAAGCTACTGAATTAGGCATTGATGAAGTTACACCAATCATTACCGATCGCTCGGAGCGAAGAGTGGTTAAAGATGATCGGTTGAATAAGGTAATCACATCTGCCGTAAAACAGTCCATTAAAGCCTATCATCCAAAGTTAAATGAGGCCACATCGTTTGATGATTTTTTAAAACAACCATTTGACGGTGAGCAATTAATTGCCCATTGTATTGATCAAACCGAAAAGAAGTTTATCTCTGATCTGGTTACTCCCCATCAAAAATATTTAATCCTTATTGGTCCCGAAGGTGATTTCACACCAGAAGAAGTGGATTTAGCTTTGAATAAAGGCTTTAAACCATTAACTTTAGGTGAGAACAGGTTGCGCACAGAAACTGCTGCACTGGCTGTTTGTTTCGAAATCAATTACCTTAACCGATGAAAAGAGTTATACGTTACAAGTTAAAAGTTTTAGGTCAACGTTCATTATTCTTAAAACTATTCCTCTTTTTTTCGCTTTTCCTCATTCCTTGTTTTTTACTCTTTGGCCTTTTTTCTTTTACTGGTCCTTCTTATAGAATGGCAAAACTAAAATATAGCGGCGGTGGCGATTGGTACGCTGATCGAACAGCTTTACCAAACCTTATTGCTTTTTGTAATTTAAATTTAAAGACGAATTTTGTTGTGGAAGAGGGTATTGTTGAAGTTGGAAGTAAAGAGATTTTTGGTTTCCCGTTCGTGTACATGACCGGGCACGGAAATGTGCAGTTTAGTGATGTGGAAGCAAAAAATTTAAGGCAATATCTGGTTGGCGGTGGTTTTCTTCATATTGATGATAATTATGGTTTAGATAAGTTCATCAGGCCACAGATGAAGAAGGTATTTCCTGAGCTTAATTTTGTAGAGTTACCCGCTAATCATGCCATCTATAACCAGAAATATAAGTTCGCCGGAGGATTGCCGAAGATCCACGAACACGACAATAAACGTCCGCAAGGATTTGCATTAATTTATAAAGGCAGGGTAGTCTGTTATTATACCTTTGAGTGCGATCTGGGTAATGGATGGGAAGATTTCGGCACCTATCCTGAGGACACACAAGAAACGCGGCTAAAAGCACTTAAAATGGGTGCTAACTTGGTTCAGTATGCTTTAACACAATAACATGATGTATAAGGTTGCGGTAAATGAAAATACGCTGTTTAATATTGAGGAGCAGGGAGAAAAAACTTTCGTCAATGATCATGAAGTGAAACTGGATTTAAGTATGATATCTGCTTCACAGGCTCATATTTTATATCAGCATCAATCATATAATGTTGAAGTTATTGACCTCAATCAACAAAATAAAACCTGCAAAATAAAGGTTAATGGCACTACCTATAAGATTAAAGCAGAAGACCAGTTCGACCAATTATTGAAGCAGTTAGGAATGGATAGCCTGGTAGCTGGTAAAGTGGCTGAAATTAAAGCACCAATGCCAGGCCTGGTATTAAAAGTACTGGTAGAAGAGCATGCAGAAGTGAAAAAAGGAGATAATCTTTTAGTACTCGAAGCAATGAAAATGGAAAACATCTTAAAATCGACTACCGATGGCATTATTAGCAAAGTAGCCATTAAACAAGGAGATAAAGTGGAAAAGAACCAAATCCTGATTCAATTTAAATAGTATCTACTTTATTATAAAAGAAAAGTCCCGGTTAAAAACCAGGACTTTAAATTATTTGCTTCTACCTACCCGATAAGGTTTTGGAGGAGGTGTTTTAAAACTTCTTTTGCCTGCCGTGCTAATTTCGGGAGCTCCAAGCATGGTCATTGCACAACGGAAGCCAACTTCTGCAGATGACTCATCCTGTTGCATAAAACGACGGGTAGCCGGATTTAGCCAGTAAGCCATATCATTCCATGATCCGCCTTTATAAACCCTCGATTTATCATTTACCAACGTTACACCTTCTTCATTTAAGAGAATATTTTGTTTGTCTCGATAACCTCTTTGATCTGCCTGATAAGCGTTGGCAAGTGGAATGGTTTGCGGATCTGTAGATTTTGAGATAGAGTCTACCCGTTTAGCTTGTGCTTGTTTTTCTGCCCAGGTTTGTTTTCTTCCTGAATATGCGTTTTCCTTAATTGGATTGCCGTATTTATCAAGCGCAATTTTACCGCTTTGCGTATCTTCTAATTTTTTATTGGTAAAGTAATTACCACGGTAAGGATTAAATGCATCTGCATCTGTAAAGGTACCAGTTCTGTAAACATCATTTACCCACTCATTCACATTTCCAGCCATATTATACAAACCGAAATCATTCGCAGCGTATTGAATTACTGGCACGGTTAAATCGCCTTTATCATTTAAAGATCCGCCAACACCCATATAATCTCCGGGCGCTCTTTTAAAGTTGGCCTGAATCATACCTCTTGTTTTTTTACTTGCAGAACTCACACCCAATCCATTCCAGGGATATATTTTATTCTGATTAATATTTTCGTATTCTGTGTTTCCAATAAGTCCAAGCGCTGCATATTCCCACTCTGCCTCTGTTGGTAAACGATAAGGCTGCATAATTACACCATCCTCCAATGTTGCGGTTCTGCGTGGTTGGGTATTTCCTTTTCCAGCGCCAGCGGTTGTTGTTGCGGCTCCGGCTTTAGTATTGTAATCAATTGGCGCATTTTTTCCTTTATCATCATACTGACCATTGATGTAAGCATCTGTGTTAAAAGGCTTGTCTGGCCTTGGCGTTGCCGCAGCTGTTGCATTATTGCCTTTACCTGTATTACCTGCGTTAAGGGTTTTATAATCTGTCAAAATCCCTCTCTCACGCAATATAAATTCATTTGCTCTCGAAGTTCTCCATTCACAATAGCGCGAAGCTTGTTCCCAAGATACACCAACAACAGGGTAATCACGGTAGGCAGGATGTCTTAAATAATTGTCAACGTAAGGCTCGTTGTAAGATAATGCGCTTCGCCATACCAGGGTATCAGGTAGCTCATTATAATAAAACTCACGATCTTCAGGGTAATTATACCTAATCCAGTGTAAATATTCCAGCCAATCGGTATTTGAAACTTCCGTTTCATCCATGTAGAATGATGGAACGGTAACCTGTCTTTTATAATTGTAGATATTCGGTTCCACTCCCGGCACTTCAATTGCACTACCGCCAACCACTAAAACGCCACCCTCTATGGGAATCAATCCAGGACCTGGCGCACGCTTATACTGAGTAGCTACAGCAAAGGCTCCTGATGCATTATTTTTGCTCTTTCTATCTGCATAAGGAATACCCGTTTTGCTAGAACTGTTTCCGCCTTTAGAACTGCATCCTGATAGTACAGCTGCTAATGACAAAAACGTAAAAGAATATAGTAATAGTTTTTTCATATGTTACTTTAAAAAGTATCGCCCAACAACATTTCAACAAATAAAATTAAACAAATTTAAATGAATATAAATATAATAATATTTTATTCTCATATATTTTTAAAGTAATAGCGTATTGAGTGTTTTCGTGTTTTTTCTGTGAAATTTCAATGCAGGTATTTTCGTTAAGCATTGTGAATAAGAGGTTTAAAAGTTCAACCCTCAATTTAAATCTACTTGTAGCCTAACAAATCATTTTCAGGGTTGAATATTCACGCTTAAAAATAGCTGCTATCATTTTCAATTTTATTCCTCTGAGTTTTACAGGTGATTAAACTACCTTAAAATTTCTTAAATAGTGCCTTTAATGGTAAACTGAATAAAAACTGATGGATGGGGGCTGAACATAAATAAGACAGCAGTGAAATTTAGATGATCCGTTAAAAAAATAACTGTTAGCGATAATCTAATAACCCACTGACTGACTTTGTATTATAGATTTTGGAAGTGCATCAAGGTGTAAATAAATGAGGGTTTAATTAGTAAATTATGAGTTAATTCGTATTTTGGTAAAATATAGTTTTTGGTTTAACGTTAAATGAACATATCTGCAAGTTTTTTCTCAATACCAAAATCTAAAATTACGTACCTTTAAAGGATGAATCTCAAGTACATTTGTAAACTTGCTTTTTCTGCACTCTCTTTCGCCTTGGTGTTTGGTAAAACAAACGCACAAGTAGTTGCTGGTAATACATTAACCAGCGGTAGTGAATCTAATAATATTGTAACAGCCGTTCCATTTTTATTAATTACTCCTGATGCCCGTGCCGGATCAATGGGAGATGCTGGTGTAGCAGTTGCCGGCGATGTAAATTCCGCCAGTATTAACGCTGCTAAATTGGCTTTCCTTGATAAACCATACGGCTTTGCTGTTTCTTATAGCCCCTGGTTAAAAAGCCTGGTGCCGGATATTAGCCTTACGTATCTGAGTGGCTTTTATAAATTGGATGATAGAAATACCATTGGTGCATCGTTAAGATATTTTTCGTTAGGGTCAATTCAGTTAACTGATATCAATCAGCAAGAACTTGGAATTGCAAACCCAAACGAATTAGCGTTTGATGTTTCTTTTGCAAGGAATTTCGGCGAAGATTTCTCATTGGGAACTACTTTACGTTACATTTATTCCAATCTGGCTTCTGGTCAGTTTGCTTCCGGACAGGTGCGAGGCGGTAATGCCATCGCTGTTGATGTTTCAGGACTGTATAAAACACCAGTAAATTTATTCGGAAAACAAGCTGTCTTTTCTGCCGGCGCGAACATTTCTAACATTGGTACAAAAATGAATTATTCTGATGTTGGTCAGGGATTTTTTCTGCCTACAAATTTTAAATTAGGCGGCGCTTCCACCATTATTTTAGACGATTATAGTACCTTCACTTTTGCACTAGATTTTAATAAGTTATTAGTGCCTACGCAACCTATTTACGATGCCAATAATAATATCGTAAGCGGAAAAGATCCAAACCGGTCTGTTCCTGCAGGAATATTTGGATCTTTTAGCGATGCACCCGGAGGGTTTAGTGAAGAACTTAAAGAAGTTGGCATCTCTACCGGAGTGGAGTATTGGTATAATCAACAATTTGCAATAAGAGCCGGTTATAACCATCAAAGTCCGATGAAAGGCGATAGCCGCTATTTTACATTGGGATTAGGCTTAAAATACAATGTTTTTAACATAGATTTTTCTTACTTATTGGCGAATGCTCAAACAAGTCCGCTTGCCAATACCTTACGTTTTGGTCTTTTGTTTAACTTTGGCGATAAGAAAATCGTAAAGTAATCTCATTATTTGGCGGTTTGATCAATCGATTTATCCAATCAGATCTATAAATTTAATTCAATGAAAATTAGAGTAGGCTTCGGCTTCGACGTGCACCAGTTAAAAGATCAGCATCCTTTTGTGGTTGGTGGTGTTACTTTAGAACATCATAAAGGTGCTTTCGGCCATTCAGATGCAGATGTTTTACTTCATGCCATTTGTGATGCACTTTTAGGCGCAGCTAATCTGCGTGATATCGGCTTCCATTTTAAAAATACAGACGACCGTTGGAAGGGCATCAGCAGTATCATCTTGCTAAAGGAAACCGTGAAATTGTTAACAGAAAAAGGCTGGCAAGTAGGAAATATTGATGCCATGCTTTGTTTAGAAGCGCCAAAAATCAATCCCCACATTCCTGCAATGCAAGAAAATATTGCGGCTGCCATCGGAATTTCTACCGAAGAGATTTCTATAAAAGCAACAACCAATGAGCTCATGGGATTTGTTGGAAGGGAAGAAGGCGTAGTCGCTTATGCGGTCTGCCTGATCGAGAAGGCGTAAAAAGTTTCTAATTATTTTTAGATAGGAAAAGCTGGATTAATTAAATGATCCAGCTTTTTTAGTTCATTAATTATTCGTCGAGATAACCAAATTTTCCCTGATTATAATCGGAGATAGCTTGTTGAATCTCTTCCTCTGTATTCATTAAAAATGGTCCGTAATGTACAATCGGCTCATTAATGGGTTCCCCGCTTAAAATAAGAACCACACTGTTTTCTCTCGCTTCAATCTCAATCTCTGTTCCGGTATTTTCGAAATAGATAAAGTGGTTGACATCAGCCTTTTCTGATCCGTTCAATTTTATGGCTCCTTCAATAACCATAAAACCGGTATTGAAGTTTTCCGAAAAACTAAAATGTGCTTTTCCGCCTTTATCTAATCTTGCATTATATACATTTATCGGAGAAAAAGTATTTGCATTCCCTTTAATCCCTTGATAACTTCCAGCAATAATTTCAATTCTTCCTCCTTCACCGGGCAAATCAACAGATACCATTTCCGATTGTTTAACAACCTGATATTTAGGTTTTCCCAATTTATACATTGCAGGTAAGTTAATCCAGAGTTGAACCATCTGGAACGGGCCACCAGTAAGGCTATATTGCGTTTCATGGTATTCTTTATGAAGAATGCCACTTGCGGCGGTCATCCATTGAACATCTCCGGGATAGATAGCACCAGAATTTCCAGCACTATCGTGGTGTGCAATTGCACCATGATAAGCTATCGTTACGGTTTCAAAACCACGGTGTGGATGTATACCTACTCCCCGAGGATCTTTGCGTGCAGAAAAATTGATTTTAGAGCCATAATCCATCAGGAAAAACGGACTCATATTAATATCATACCCACCCGGAAAAAAGTTATGTACCCTAAAACCATCGCCTACCATATGTGGTGCAGGCGGATTTAATATTTTCGCTACTGGTTTTACTTCCATATAAATGCTTATTGAGATAAAAAAACTGGAGCGCCGGAAACGACTTAAACTTGTTTTACAAATTGAAACTCAGCTGATAAGCGAACTTCTTCGCTTACCATTACGCCACCACCCTCAATAGCGGTATTCCAGGTTAAGCCGAAATCTGTTCGGTTAATTTTTCCATTTAACGTGAAACCTGCTTTTGTATTCCCCCAAGGATCTGTAGCAATACCTCCAAACTCAGCAGTTAAGTATACTGGTTTGGTTTGGCCTTTGATTGTTAAATCACCTTTAATGAGGTAGTCGCTACCCTCTTTTTCGACAGATTTTGATTCGAATTCGATATGCGGAAATTGTTCGCCATCAAAAAAGTCTGCACTTTTTAAGTGGTTGTCGCGATCTGTATTACCGGTATCAAGAGAATTGATGTCACCTTTAAAAGTAATTTCCGAATGATCGAAATCTTCGCCTTCAGCTGCTAATGTCGCTGAAAAAGATTTCATATTACCGGTAATGGTCGTGATCATTAAGTGTTTGACCTTGAACTGGAGTTCGCTATGTGTTGGATCTAAGACCCATTTTACAGTTGCCATATATTTTGATTTGATGCTTTTAATATTACATCACAAAAATACGTTACAGGCTTAGGATCAGGGTTGATGTATGGTAATTAATGATTGAATGACTAAATTATTGAATGTTGAAAACCATTGGGTCATTCAAAATTCAATCATTTGAAATTACTTAAGGTCGGAAGTGTTTATGGGCGAGTTCTTTCCTCACCCTGCTAAGCGATTCTGGTGTAATTCCTAAATAAGAGGCGATCATCCATTGCGGAACCCGAAGCGTAAGGTTTGGATAGAGTTTGATAAAATCGAGGTAGCGTTCTTCAGCAGTTGCGCTGAGTAGCATATTAATCCTTTTCTGCATAAAACGGATTGAATTGTTAAGCAACTTAACTTGCATGGGTTGCAGGCAGGGAACCTTGATGGCCGCCTGCTCTAAAAAATCATGTGGCATCAAAACGGTCTCCGAAGCCTCAATAGCATCAATAAAGAAAACAGAAGCTTCATTGTTCAGGTTGTTTCTATCGGCAATAAGCCAATTTTCGGGTGCAAACTGGATAATATGTTCTTTCCCTTTTGAATCAATTGAATATGCTCTTAGAAGGCCTTTACCGACAAAAAAGCCATGTTTTAGCTTATCGTCGGTATATTGAATAATTTCACCCTTATTAAATTTCTTTACTTTTAAATCGGTAGAAATGCTGTCAAATTGCTCATCAGTTATGGCTATTTTTTCTTTCAGATAGTTTTTAAACTGATCAATCATGAAGCTGATATTTACTTTTTAGAAGGTTTGATATCTGAAAAATCGACGCCGCATTTGCAGTTGCCTCCGCAGCCATCTTTTTTTACTTGAAGGGATTTATAAACCAAGCGGCCAACATATACCAATGCTACCGCAAAAAGTAAAAAGACTAAAATGGTTTGAATATTCATAACACAAATATAACAGGCTTTTCCATTTTCGTGTTCAGTGAATTGTAAATTATTATTCGTTATGCAAGAGGCAGATCTTCAAATGAGATGATTCGCAATCGAAAAATATTACTCTTCCATAAAAGCAACTGTACCACCAACCCAGTCAAAATCTGCATTATACCTTACGCCAATCATTTTCCCACGACTTAACCTCGCCAAATTGATGCAAAGTTGAGGCGCTCCACCATCAGGCCATAGATACATCATCCTGATTTCTGCTTTGACACCACCAGTTGGGGATCGTACCACAGGTTCATAATTCACTTTGCGTTGTAAAATCCAGTTTTCTGGATCTTGAATGGCGTTAATATCCTTTTCCGTAACATCAATTATCACACCCATCCCCGCGAAGGAAAACAAAGGTTTCAATACATAATTTTCAAGATCTGTCGGAATACTGTCTATCTGGTTCAGGAATCGTGTTTCCGGAACAAATTCACTATCTAAAAAAGGCATGGTATATTTGCTGATTCTATAAAACCAGTTTGGGTGGGTAACCCACTCGATATCCAACTCCTCACGCGGATCGAAACTGGTTTTAAAGATGTCTGGATTGTTTGCTACCTCATCAAAAATTAAGCGGTTATAAATTCTTTTTAGTAAAATTTGTTCGCCGTTTGCTTCGTAGAAAAGCTGGTTGCCTATCTTTTTTATGTCCGTTAAGGCAAGAATTTTTATGCCCAGCAAATTTTGAGTAATAAAAAAATCGATTGCTGTTTTCTGATTTGGTGCATCAACATCCATCAGCGCTACCTCATAGGGCTGATGTTTTCCAATAATCACTTCCTTTAGTAATTGGATATACCGCTCTTCATTAAATCCATTTAGGAAATAATTTAACGCTGGATCGATCTCGAACTGCGTAGAAAAAGTTTTCCCCAGGTGATGCTGAAAGCCATAAAGCGATGGGAAGCCCTGCATCTCTATTAACATGGGCGTTAATTCTCCGGCATCATTTTTACAAATGCCAAAGTCGAACGTTAGAAAATGAGGTTGCTCGTTTTCATTGGGTACATTCCACTCAGGCGGAATCGATGGTGCTGTAAACTCTTTGAAGTTTGGTTGCTTAATCAGATTGATGATTTCTTCACCGGCAGCTATTAACTTTTCTTTTAACGCTTTAGGAATGAAAACCGGAGTTTCGGCTACGCGAAAAGGGATTTTGGGATATCCTTTTTCCAGTTCTTTTATGAATGTTTGATACGTTTCATCATTCAACTGTTCGTTGTATTTTTCGCGTTCGATGGATATCATATGTTTTTTATTTCGTCAATACTTACAAAGTAATGCATCTTGCTCCAAATCGGTCAGTTCTAAATCGTGGTCTGCTATGAAACTACATTGGATAACCTTCATAATTTCATTTTTATTTACAGTGTTTGGATTTCTTCTGATGTGCATATAATGCTCTCTAGCTATTATTACAGCTAGGTCTCCGACAGAAATAGAGTCAATTTCCTGTTGGAATTTAGTTGCTACCCAATTAAAAATTAAACAAATTAGAATTCCTATTAAAGCAAATTTCCAGCTAAAGAAAAAGGTGCCAAATGAGATAAGAAAACCTGCAAAAATGGCGAGTAATAGCCATGTTTTCATTGTTAAAAGAGTAATAGGTATAGCTAGCTCATTTTGAAATGCTTTTATTTTCTTTCTACGCCCAATCCTAGGAAAAATTTCAGCCAGGTGAGTACATGGTCTAATATTCTCTCTATTTATATTTTGTGAAAGAACAATGGCGTTACGAACCTTATAGAAGGCCTGTTGTGTAGTACAGCTTTCCTCATTCTTATAAGGAATATTTTTTTCAAAAATCTGGCAGATATCTCCAAATGTTTTTACCGTTTCAAAAGCATTTGATGACAAATGAATGCCAAACGATTTATGTAATTTAGTTAAAGTAACCTCAATATCTTGTAATTCGATACTTTCAAGATTGTAGATTAGTCCCGTTTTCATAAATGTAAATTTTAAACCTCCTGTAATTTTCCAATTGCCTTATTCAAAAAATTAGGTAGAATCACACTTTGCGTCAACACAATCCTTGCCGGATCATCCAGACTGTTTAGCATATCCAAATACTTTTGTTCGCCGTGCATCCCAATAATTGCCTCCTTCTTCTCATCTTGCAGCAAATACATTTTCATCCCTACGGGATCGGCTTCCGGATGAAATTGTGTGCCAATAATTTCATTTGAAAACCGGATCGACATCATACAGCGTTCCAAATCCACATGCTTGCGTTCCTTTTCTATTGCTAAAAGCGTTGCTCCCTTTCTTTCAAAAGCTTCAAAATCTGGTTCTATTACCTGCCAGTCTCTGCTATCAACAGAAAAGAATGGATTGGTAATGCCATTAAAAATTTCATCCTGCTCACCCTCTTCGGTAAGCGTTATGGGGAAAATTCCGAAGGCATTAGAGCGCCTTTCAGTTACATTCCCAAGTTGATATTTCCGGCAAGCCAGCTGGAAAGAGTGACAAATTAAAAAGGCATATTTTTTCTCCGTTTCTGTTTCTTTATTAAATTGCTCTATCTGATCAAGTAGGTCATAAAAATCATTTTCCCACTTTTCCCCTTCACTTTCTAACGGACTTCCCGGTCCGCCGCTAGAAATATAAGCATCGTATTCCAGCCCTGGAATTTCACCTTTCTGCCTTAAATCAAAAAGATCAAAAGAAAGATCAATGTGATTATCATCTCTAAAACGCGAAAGAATCTCCTGAATTCCCCTTATACCTTGATTAGGTGCGCCGTTATTCAGGTCAATAACGGCCACCTTTAAATCTTTTTTATTCATGTTAAATTACTTTGCACCAATCAGTGTCTGGGTAGTAATGTAATCTACTACTGATTCAAAACTCCCTGTTTGTTGATAAACAGCCAGCTGTCTATCTGCACCTGTACCATGTTCAAGAATTTTATGGACGTAATTAATATCGTCCCGGCATCCTAATTCATCCACTACATCATCAACAAAATCCAATAATTCAAGGATTAAGTTCCGGCAATTTACTTCCATTTCCTTTCCAAAATCGATCAGGTTTCCATCAATTCCATAACGGGCAGCTCGCCATTTATTTTCATTGATGAGTGCCCGGGAATAGCTGATAAATTCCATATTCTGCAACCGCAGCTTATATAGTTTTGCGCAAAGGGCTTGAAACAATGCAGTAAAGGCCATTGTTTCATCAATTAGCATGGGGCAATCGCAAATGCGGAATTCTACCGTGTCAAAAAACGGATGAACACGGATGTCCCACCAGATTTTTTTAGCATTATCCATGCAATTGGTTTTGATCAGCAGCTTCACATAGCTATCATAATCTTCGATACTATTAAAGATATCAGGAATTCCGGTACGGGGAAATTTATCGAAAATTTTGGTTCTGAACGATTTATAGCCTGTATTTCTTGATTCCCAAAATGGCGAATTCGTTGATAATGCAAATACGTGCGGTAAGAAATACCTTACCTGATTGGCAATATGGATAGCCAGCTCACGCGATTGAAAACCAACATGAACATGAAGGCCGAAGATCAGATTCGATCTTGCAGCCTCCTGTAATTCATTTACAATTTCATTGTATCTCGGATGTTCGGTAATTAACTGCTTTTCCCAATGCGAAAAAGGGTGGGTACCCGCTGCACCAATCCGTAAACCTTGTTCTCCCGCCAGTTGCGAAACGGTGTATCGAAGCTGAGAAATCTCTTTCCTGGCTTCTGTAGTCGATTTGCAAATTCCGGTGCCAACTTCAACTACGGCTTGATGCATCTCTGCTTTTACCTGGTCTTTATGGATCTTTTGTGCAGCTTCAACAATTTTTTGATCATGCGAGGTTAGTTCCCTGGTGACAGGATCAATCACCATGTATTCTTCCTCTATGCCCAGCGTAAATTCATTCATCCTGATTGGTATTTATAACTGTCCCTTTTATTTCTTAGGTGCTGCTTTTTTAGGCTTTGGCGCCGCTTTTTCTGCAACCGGTTTTTCCATAATTGCTTTTTTGGCTGCTGCTTTCGGGGCTGCTTTGGCAATTAATGGTTTTCCGGCCACCGAAGCCTTAATATATTCGCCCCAGGTTAAATTATCCTGACCATCTTTTTGTGCTTTCGCCCTTTCGATGGCATAATTTGCCGTAGTTTCCACTACCCAGTCAAAATTTTCCTGTCCCACGCTTTTAATGTCGGCATCTGGCGCAGGGTTGCAAAAATCAATCGCGATAGGCACACCGTCACGAACGGCAAATTCTACAGTGTTAAAATCATAGCCTAAGTACTGACACAGTTTAAGTGTGTATTCTTCTACCGTTTTCAGTAGTTGAGGGTCTGGTGCTTCGCCATCTACCGCATAGCGTAAATGGTGCGGATTGCGTGGGTCATATTGCATAATGCGTACATATTTGCCGCCAATGCAATAACACCTGAAGTATTCTTCAAAGATAATTTCCTCCTGTAAAAGCATTACCAGTTGTTCGGTGCCGCTATGTTTATCAAAAAAATCTTCCTTATCATGAAGTTTATAAACATCTCTCCATCCGCCACCGTCATAAGGTTTCATATAAGCAGGGAATCCGGTATATTCGAAAATAGCATCCCAATCCAAAGGCATGGTTAGGTTAGAAAAAGATTCTCCTGTAGTGCCTGTTGGGTGCTGCCTGGATGGAATTAATGCGGTTTTCGGAACCGGAACACCAATTTGTTCAGCAAGTGCATTGTTAAAGAATTTCTCATCAGCACTCCACCAAAAGGGATTATTAATTACTGCTGTACCGGTGGTTGCAGCATTTTTTAACGATGCACGGTAAAATGGAACATCCTGAGAAATGCGATCGATAATGACCGAATAACCTAGCGGCACATTCTGAAATATCTTGTCGATTTTAACTGCTTCGGCGGTAATGCCTTCCTCGGCTTTTTGATTAATCCTTTCGATAACGGCTTCAGGAAAAGAACGTTCCTGGCCGAATAGAATCCCAATTTTTTTCATTTATTATTGTTTTTGTAGGTAATGAGGCGATTATGGTTCAGAGTTACTTAATCCATAATCTTCAAATGATAATATGTTATTTTAAATGTTGAACTGGTTAGGAATATAATTGTTTCAAATTTTCAATAAAAATTATGCGAGGCTAATCCCGTTACAGTTGTGCAATATAATTTGGAAACATTTCCCGCCAGATTGGCCAGTCGTGGTCTGCATCCTGCCTGATATCCAGCCAATGATTGATTCCTTTTTTGGCAAGAATTCCGGATAAATTTTCATTGTCTGCACGGCACATATCACGGTCTGTGGTTCCCAGAACAATTTTCATGTGGTGCAATTCCGGGTTACTGTTATTCATTAAGTTATCCACAGGGTTATTGAAATATACATCATCATTATAAAAACCATCTAACTGGCCTTTAATATCAAAAGCACCGCTCATGCTAAACATGTGGCTCACCAACCAAGGGTGGCGAAAGGCAAAATTAGCGGCATGGTAACCGCCGAAGCTGCAGCCAGCGGTGATGATTTTGTTACTTCCGGTTTCATTTCTAGCTAGTGGAGCAACTTCTTCGAGCAGATATTTATCATACCAAATGTGATTTTTTACCCGGTCTGCAGGATGAATACTCTTATTGTACCAGCTAAATTTATCAATACTATCTGGGCAATACACTTTTATTTTCCCTTCATTGATGAAGCCTTCAACTGAATCAATCAATTTAAAATCTTTGTTTTCATAATAGCGGCCCATACTGGTGGGAAATAGTAAAACAGGCATTCCACTATGGCCAAAGATGAGCATATCTATATCAGCACTTAAATTTGGGCTATACCATTTCTTATGTTCTTCTCTCATATCAAAAATTGAATGTTTTAAGATAGAAATTTAATATTAGAAAAAGAATGATGTTTACTTTAAATAAAACAGTAGTGTAAAAATGGAATGCTGATAATTAATAGTTTAGCGAGATTTGTACCTTTGCCAAATTATACGGCGGGATGCCAGGGTTAGGGAGTTTAAAGATATGTATACCACAATTTTATCAGTTAAAGTTAATATTAATAGTTATAAAATTCCTTCTGCTTATTTAAAGCACGAGGTTGAAATAGATATGTATGTGCCTGAAGGAATTTTAGGCAATGAGAAAATAGAATTGCTCCTGATCAATGACGGTCAGGATGTGGCAAGAATGGATTTTGCTAAAATTTTGGAAGATGCACATCATAATAAGCGTAACCACAGGTTAATTGTAGTGGCGATAAAAGCTTCTGCAGATCGGTTAATGGAATATGGCGTGGCTGGTAAGCCCGATTTTAAAGGGAGAGGAGGAAATGCCGGGTTATACAATGACTTTATTATTAAGGAGCTTTTGCCTTATGTTAAAAAGAAAATTGCTATGCCTGTTATGGGTAAAGTTGCTTTTGCAGGCTTTTCACTTGGCGGCCTTTCTGCTTTTGATGTAGCCTGGAATAATCCTTCGGTTTTTGATGTAATAGGCGTTTTCTCTGGGGCGTTTTGGTGGCGTAAAAAAGATTTAACTGATGGTTATACCGATGCAGATCGAATTATCCATGAGTTAATTGATTCAACAGCAAGTAAACCAGATATGAAATTCTGGTTGATGACGGGAACTGAAGATGAAAAGGCCGATCGAAACCGAAACCTGATTATTGATTCTATTGATGACACCATTGATGTAGTGAAATGCCTTTTAAATAAAGGATATAAGCGGCCGGAAAACATTTTTTATTATGAAAAAGTAGGCGGTAAGCATGATGTAGAAACCTGGGAAAGCGCAATGCCTGCGTTTTTAAACTGGGCTTTTGAGGTTTAGGTTAATCGTATTTAAGGAGAATGCCTGTGTCGAAAATGGTCCACAGGCAACTTCGCTGTTCACAAGCTTTTAATGCGCTGTTCGTCCAGGTGTTACAGGTTTTAAAAATGCTGTAACTTCCTTTTGCTTCATAAAATGCATCGCCAATATCGTAGCGAATAGCTGTTTTCACTTTAATAAAGTTTCCTATGCTATCTGTCTGAAAGCTGTTGGCGACATATTGAATCAGCTTCTTATAGTCTGTATTACTGATCATTACTTTCTTGCATTGATCATCTTCAGTCATATATCGATAGTAAGTGGTATGCATGGCAGAAGTGCTTAAGCCCGATATCGCTCGTAGAGCGGTAGTCAGTTTCAGGTCAGAAAATGCTGGTGTTTCTAAGTAGAATCTTTTATCTCCCCAGCCCACTGCCAGGTATTGATAGGTGCTATCGGCTTTAAGGGTATTACTGTAGGGGATTTTCTCTGTCCAGTTTATTGCTGTATTTTTTGCTGGCATTACAATATCGGTATGGATGCCATTGGATAAAATATAGATGGTCACTTCCGGTTTGTTTATAGGATGAGCATTTATGGTAATCCGCGATAAACAAAAAGCCATCAAAAAATAGCATCCAATTAAGGAGATGAAGATGAAGGTAAACCTGCCGGCATAGTTTAGAAACCGTTTATTCATTTGAAAATGGAGTTGGTTTATCGTTAATACAAAATGAGGCTGTTGGGTAACCCAAAATGGCTTGGTTAATGATGATATCAATTTTGATGATGCGCTTATCGATAAAGGTGATTTTTTGCAGATGTGGATAATGTATACTTTCATTGCATGATAAAAGGACTATTTGAAACCCATATTGATGTCGAAAATTTAGAAGCATCAGTCGATTTTTATAAAAATGTAATGGGTTTAACCCCTTGCTATTTCGATCAGACCAGAAGAATTGCTTTCTTTTGGGTTGGCCCTCCAAAGGGCGCAATGCTTGGGCTTTGGGAAAAACCAAAAGATCAGGTTTGTGTAAGGCATTTTGCTTTCAGCAGTGATGTGGATGATGTGTTAAATAAATCAGTAGACTTCCTGCAGGCACATAATCTAAAACCTTATAATTTTTTGAAGAGTAATGATTTATCTCCGATGGTTTTCGCCTGGATGCCTGCTGTGGCCATTTATTTTAATGATCCGGATGGGAATGTATTAGAATTTATTGCGATTTTGGAAGGTGAAGCAAGGCCTGAATTAGGTGTTATTTCTTATGAAGAATGGTTGAATAGCATTTAAAAAAATCAAGACATTTTTATGGTTTCAGTGCATTTTTGCTTGAAAATTCCACTTTTATTCACCAATGTTGATCAGGCTCTGACTGATGATTGAGCCTGATCTAATTTTAATTCGCTTACAAATCACAGCAATTAATCCAGTTCCTTATCTTCGATCATAATACCGCCGCCTTCGCAATGAATGAGGACCGTACATTCATCACGTCTGTCTTTAACCAGCACTTTAGTGTTAATTTTGCAAAGCTTTTCTGCCAAAGCATCCTGAATTTGACTCCATTCCTGACTGAGTGTTTCCAGTTCTTTTTCCCGTCGTTCTTTTTCCACGCAGGCTATCAAATGTTCGTCTGCCTGTTCTGCAGTAATGTATGCTTCTTTTGATAAGTCCGGCACTTCAGTTTCATCCACGGCGCTTTTCGCGGCTTCAACCTCCAGCGATTTTTCTTCGTACTGATCAAATAGTTCTTGTATTGATTTTTCCATTTACATAATACCTTCGAAAAGTTGATTTGTTTTATTCATTAATTCTATCACTTTTCTGGAGTGTTTGAGGTGAGGCTGTATGTTTGGAACAAGCCTGGATTTTTAAACCTGATGGAAACGGCAGCCCCGACCAGATTTGACATCAATATTTGGAGGGCTAAAGTGTACAGCAGGACCGGAGCAGGCCAAAATGTGCTGCCTTTGCTTTTCTAATTAAAAATGAGACAATTACAACATTATTCTAGCATTAAATAGTGAGCGATATAGTTGAAAATCCATTTCTAAACACTATCTTTGCGCCAAATTTGAGGCGCATTTTATGCAAAAGATTAGAAATATAGCTATTATAGCACACGTTGACCACGGTAAAACCACGTTGGTTGATAAGATTTTACATTCTTGTTCTATTTTTCGTGACAACGAACAAACAGGAGATTTGATATTGGATAATAACGATTTAGAGCGCGAGCGTGGTATCACTATCGTATCTAAAAACGTATCTGTTCAGTACAAAGACGTAAAGATTAACATTATTGACACTCCTGGTCACGCGGATTTTGGCGGTGAGGTAGAGCGTGTTTTGAAAATGGCAGATGGTGTACTTTTACTTTGCGATGCTTTTGAAGGTGCAATGCCTCAAACGCGTTTCGTAACGCAAAAAGCTTTAGCCCTTGGTTTAAAACCGATTGTGGTGGTAAACAAAGTGGATAAAGAAAACTGTCGCCCTGAAGAGGTTTATGAGCAGATTTTCGAATTGTTCTTTAACCTTGAAGCAACAGAAGAGCAGTTGGATTTCCCGGTTATTTACGGTTCATCTAAACAAGGATGGATGAGTACAGACTGGCAAAAACCAACTACAGATATTTTCGCTTTATTAGATGCGGTTGTGGCTAACATTCCACCTGCGCCAATTAACGATGGTACTTTACAAATGCAAATTACTTCGTTAGATTATTCTTCTTTCGTAGGTCGTATTGCAATTGGCCGTGTTCACCGTGGTACAATTAAAGAAAACCAACCGGTTACTTTAATTAAACGCGATGGTAAGATTGTAAAATCAAGGGTAAAAGAACTTTATACTTTCGAAGGTTTAGGGAAAATTCGTACTACGGAAGTAAGTTCAGGTGATATTTGTGCGGTTGTAGGTATAGATGGTTTTGATATCGGTGATACTATTTCTGATTTTGATGCACCGGAACAATTACCTGTAATCAGTATCGATGAGCCAACAATGAATATGTTGTTTACCATTAACAACTCTCCATTCTTTGGTAAAGAAGGTAAATTAGTAACTTCTCAACGTATTAAAGAACGTTTATACAAAGAGATGGAGAAAAACTTAGCTTTAAAAGTAATTGAAACTGCATCTCCGGATTCATGGTTGGTTTACGGTCGTGGTATTCTCCATTTATCGGTATTAATCGAAACCATGCGTCGCGAGGGTTATGAAATTCAGGTTGGTCAGCCACAGGTTATCGTAAAAGAAATCGACGGTAAAAAACATGAGCCAATTGAAACATTAATTGTAGATGTACCGGGTGAAGTTTCTGGTAAAGTAATTGAATTGGTAACTCAGCGTAAAGGTGAGTTGTTAATTATGGAGCCAAAAGGCGATTTACAACACTTAGAATTCGAAATCCCATCCCGTGGTATTATCGGTTTACGTAATAACGTATTAACTGCTACTGCTGGTGAAGCAATTATGGCTCACCGTTTCAAAGCTTATGAGCCTTGGAAAGGTACTATTCCAGGTCGTTCTAACGGTGTATTGGTTTCAATGGATAAAGGTCAGACTACTGCTTATTCAATTGATAAATTACAGGATAGAGGTCGTTTCTTTGTTGATCCGGGAGTTGATGTTTACGAAGGACAGATTATGGGTGAGCACATCCGTGATAACGACTTGGTTGTAAACATTGTTAAAGGAAAAGCATTAACTAACATGCGTGCATCAGGTACTGATGATAATGCTCGTATTGCTCCGGCAATTAAATTCTCTTTGGAGGAAGCTATGGAATACATTCAGGCTGACGAATACATTGAGGTTACACCGGCAAGTATGCGTTTACGTAAAATTTTCTTAACTGAACAAGAACGTAAAGTTAAAGGAAAACAGTTTGTTTAAACCTTAAATCCCTAAAGGGGACTTAAAAATATCAAAGCCTCGATGTAAATCGGGGCTTTTTGTTTTCAAATTATTATGCAAACGGATAGGATGAGGGTTTAAACATTAAGGGATTAAGAACATTAAGCAGCATGGCAGACAAGCCTCTTTTAAACGAGCGCTAAACAACGGAAAACGATCAACGAAAAACGGCCATTCATGATCGAAAAACGTAAGTTCCCTACTGCTCCAAAAATCTATCAATAGCTTCAATTGCATGCGCTACACGGGCATCTCCTAAGCCACTGATTACTTCATAATTTGCATTTAAGGCCTTCAGTTCCTGGTGCCACACTTCCATGAAATATTCTCGTTGGTTCGGGAAATCACGAAGTGGATCATCCTGCCAGGGGAGGTCAATATCCATCAGCAAATATAGGTCATATGGCCTTTTTGGTAATGTATCTAAAACCAGTTGTGGCGTTTCACCAAGCATTTCATCGCTCCAGATTTTAACCGTCACAAATGTGGTGTCGCAAATAATAAAGTCGCTTTCAGTGGTAACTAAAATGGCATCTTCCAATGCAACCTGACCGTAAAACATATTTACCTCATCTTGCAAAGTATAGGGTGTAGTTAAGTTTTCGCAATAGTAGCGGGCGTATTCCGGTACCCAGGATACTTGGTAATGCTTTGCCAAAAGCTGAGACATGGTAGACTTGCCCGTGCTCTCCGGACCAACGATAGCTATTTTCTTAATTGATTTGTTCACGATAGGTTTTTCTCCAATCTAAATAGCCCTTAAAGGCAATGATAATTAATACCACGTACAACAAGGCACTCAGGTTTAGGTTTTTGTAGATAAATAAAGGGACGTAGCAAATGTTAACGAACACCCATAGCAACCAGTTTTCAATTATTTTTCTGGTAAGCAGAAACTGAGCAACGAAGCTGACTGATGTACAAAATCCATCTGCATAGGGTACAGTACTATTGGTGAAGCGAGTCATAAACCAGCCCAGAAATATGCTCAATGCCAGAACAAAAATAATAACCAGGAGCCAATTTTTTGAGGTTAGCTTAGTTATCGGTTTGCCGTGCGTTACTTTTTTCGTGATCCAGAAGTACCAGCCGTAAAATGCGGTGAACAGAAAATAAATCTGAAGTGTCATATCGCCATACATGGCTTCCCTAAAGAATAGAAAACCATAAGCAACCACGCTTATGATAGAAATGGGCCAGTTCCAGATGCTTTCTTTAGCGGCGAGATAGATGCAAATAAAGCCGGCAATTACCGCAATCCATTCTAAAGTGGTGGTTTGATGGAATTGTGATAACAAAAATTGAAAAAACGACGCTTCTAATACGACCATATAGATCAAATGTAGGAGAAAAAGCTATAAAAGAAAAAATCCGGTTGAGGAGGGCTCCTCAAACCGGATAATAAACCAAACAAACTATTTATGAAGAAATCCTCATTGCGGTTAACTACTCCGCGAGGAAGCTTTAGATCTTTTTCTAAAGTACATACAAAACGCATATACGTTCTGCTTATTACAAGATTTTTGCCAATATTTTAGAAAAGCATCTTTCATGACTTAAACATGACTTCGTGTGCTTTTAACACTATATTAATGTTACGTTTTAACATTATTTAACGATTGTTTATTACTTTAGCGGTCGTTTTACAGGGAATACACCAATTTGTAATGTGCCTGATAGATTTATCTGTTTCTAAAAAATGCTACAGTGCTCTATTTCTGCGACAAACAAATTAGTTGTATAATCGGTTTAATATGGGTTCCATGAAAATGGTAGTGTAAACTAAAATAAATTGTATGAAAAAGCTGAGTGTATTTTGCGTCGCCTTAATCTTGTCGTCTATTTTATTTGTTGCTTTCACGTTCGTAAAAGCGGGTGGAATTGTGGGCAGGGTTAGTCCGGCAGATGCTGTGGTGGGTGTGTCACTTGTTGCAGGATCAGATACTGTTAAGGTACAAATTAATCAGGGAGCCTTCTCATTCACTAATTTGAAAGAAGGTGTTTATACAGTATCGGTAAAAGCGAATGCGCCATACAAAGATTCGATCCTGGAGAATGTCGCGGTAAAAGACAGCACTACTACAGATCTGGGAGAAATCAAATTACAGCAATAATTAAAATCAAAAAAGGAGCACATGCTCCTTTTTTGATTTATGCATTCTTCATTATTTATATGTAGTTCTTCCTCCCCATTTTAGTTCTTTATTAATGGTTTCATAGCCCAAATTTAATGTGCTTATAAGAGTTAAATCAACCGCGCTTTAATGAATTTTCAATGTGCATTTTAATTTTAAAAAATTAAATTAAAAAACGCTTCAAAAAACCTATCTTTGCATCCCGACAGAACAGTTGGGATTTTTCTTCTTACAAGCACAAAATCTCGTTGCTTTCATGGTTTCAAAATGGAGCCAGTTTACTTTAGAATTTTAATCATTGTTTAAGCTTTATCATGCCTAAAGACACTTCAATACGCTCAGTATTAATCATCGGATCAGGACCTATCATTATTGGCCAGGCCTGTGAATTTGACTACTCGGGTTCGCAAGCGGCACTTTCTTTAAAAGAAGAAGGGATTACCGTTTCCATTATCAACTCCAATCCGGCAACGATTATGACGGATAAGGTAATCGGGGACCATGTTTACCTGCGGCCATTATCAGTTGATTCGATCGAAGAGATTTTGCAAGAGCACATTGCTTCGGCTGATCTGCCAAACATTGATGCTGTATTACCTACAATGGGTGGTCAAACGGCATTAAACCTTTGTAAAGAAGCTGAAGAACGTGGCGTCTGGGAAAAATATGGTGTAAGGGTTGTTGGGGTTGATGTTGATGCGATTGAGAAAACCGAAAACCGTGAATCTTTCCGTCAGTTAATGGTGGATATAGGCGTAGGAGTCGCAGAGTCGAAAATTGCCAACTCTTTCTTAGAAGGTAAAGAAGCTGCTCAATTAATTGGCTTCCCGTTAGTAATTCGTCCATCGTACACATTAGGTGGTTCTGGTGGAGGTTTCGTTCACAAAAAAGAAGAATTCGATGCGGCACTTAAACGGGGTTTAGAAGCTTCTCCAACGCATGAGGTTTTAGTAGAGAAAGCCGTTTTGGGATGGAAGGAATACGAGTTAGAGTTATTGAGAGATAGCAATGATAACGTAATCATTATCTGTTCTATTGAAAACTTCGATCCAATGGGAATCCACACAGGAGATTCGATCACGGTAGCACCGGCGATGACCTTATCTGATCGTTGTTACCAGGATATGCGTAACCAGGCCATTAAAATGATGCGTGCAATCGGGAATTTTGCTGGTGGTTGTAACGTTCAGTTCTCGGTTAATCCTGCGAATGATGAGATTATCGCCATTGAAATCAATCCACGTGTTTCTCGCTCATCAGCTTTAGCAAGTAAAGCAACTGGTTATCCAATCGCTAAAATTGCTGCGAAACTGGCCATCGGTTACAACCTTGATGAGATTGAAAATCAAATTACCAAAACAACTTCAGCCTACTTTGAGCCTACCTTAGATTACGTAATTGTTAAAATTCCACGCTGGAATTTCGACAAATTTAAAGGTGCAAACAAAGAACTTGGCTTACAGATGAAATCTGTTGGTGAAGTAATGGCAATTGGCCGTACTTTCATCGAAGCCTTGCAAAAAGCCTGTCAGAGTTTAGAGATAAACCGTGCAGGTTTAGGTGCAGATGGCAGACAAGTGCGCAACATCGAAGAGATTATGGATGGCCTGGAGCATGCTTCATGGAACCGTTTGTTCTTAATAAAAGATGCCATGACAATGGGCGTGCCTTTGGAATCTATCCGTAAGGTAACCAAAATTGACAAATGGTTCTTAAACCAAATTCAGGATCTGGTTCTTTTAGAAACAGAGTTAAAAAGATATTCATTAAATAACATCCCGCAGGATTTCTTCTTCACACTCAAACAAAAAGGTTTCTCTGATATTCAGATTGCCTGGTTGTTGGGTAACGTTACTGAAGATGAGGTTTATGATCGCCGTAAAGCCTTAGGTATTAACAGGGTTTATAAGATGGTGGATACTTGTGCCGCGGAATTCCCTGCACAAACGCCATATTATTATTCTTCTTTTGATGAAGAGAATGAATCTATCCCTTCAGAAAATAAGAAGGTAATTGTTTTAGGATCTGGTCCGAACCGTATTGGTCAGGGTATAGAATTCGATTATTCTTGCGTACATGGGTTATTAGCCGCTAAAGAATCTGGTTTCGAAGCGATCATGGTAAACTGTAATCCAGAAACGGTTTCTACAGATTTTAACATGGCCGATAAATTATACTTCGAGCCGGTTTTCTGGGAACATGTTCGTGAAATTATCGAGTTGGAAAAACCAGTAGGTGTAATCGTTCAGCTGGGCGGACAAACGGCTTTGAAAATGGCTGAGAAATTAACGGCAATAGGCGTTAAAATTATCGGAACATCTTTTGAGAACATGGACATTGCCGAAGATCGCGGTCGCTTCTCAGATTTGTTAAAGGAATTAAATATCCCATATCCTAAATATGGGGTAGCTGAGAATGCAGAAGAAGCAATTGTAGTTGCTAATGAAGTAGGTTATCCGGTTTTGGTTCGTCCGAGTTATGTATTAGGCGGCCAGGGGATGAGCATCGTTATTAACGATGAAGACCTCGAAAAAGCAGTAGTGAAATTATTAGGTGATTTACCTGGGAACCGTGTATTGATTGATCACTTTTTAGACCGAGCAGAAGAAGCTGAATCTGATTCGATTTCTGATGGCGATGATGTTCATATTGTAGGGATGATGGAGCACATCGAGCCTGCAGGTATTCACTCCGGTGATTCATTCGCGGTTCTACCTACTTTTAGCTTGCCAGAAACAGTAACAAAGGCAATGGAAGAATATTCTATTAAGATTGCCAAAGCTTTAGATGTACGTGGATTGTTGAACATTCAGTTTGCCATTAAAGATGAAAAGGTATACGTAATCGAAGCGAATCCAAGAGCGTCACGTACGGTTCCTTTCATTGCTAAAGCATACGATGTGCCTTATATCAACATTGCAGCGAAGATTATGTTAGGTGTAGCGAAACTGAAAGATTTCACTATCGAGCGTAAACTTAAAGGTTATGCAATTAAAGAACCAGTATTCTCTTATGAAAAATTCCCTGAAGTTACGAAAGAGTTGGGCCCTGAAATGAAATCTACAGGTGAAGCCATTCGTTTTATTAAAGATCTGGAAGATCCTTATTTCCGTAAGCTATACAAAGATAAATCAATGTATTTGAGTAAATAATAATAGTTAAGGCGATGGAAACATCGCTTTTTTTGTTTATTGCCCTGGTTAAGCCCAGGGCAATAATGATCATTAGTTCTTCATCCTGTTTTGCTCCGCTTCTGAACCAGTGGTGCGACGGCGGGCAGGTTTAATCTCTTTACCAAAGCGGTAAGTGAAACTGATTCTCCCGATCTGGCTTTCGTTTTTCTGATGTACCTCATATTTCAAACCAGGATAGGCACTTGAAATATCGTTTTTATACATGTTGAAAATATCTGATAAAGCTAATTTCAATGTTGCTTTTTTATCAAACAGTGATTTGCTTAAACCGGCGTCGATAGAATAACGCGCTTTAATTCGCAGGGTGCCATAGTCTAATGGAGACTCATAACTTCCATTTAATTCTCCAGTAAGGCCGTTGGCAATGGTAAAACTTTGCTGAGATTTAAACTGAAAAGATGTTTTGCCTGTTTTTAAAGCTACACCAGCTAAATCCGGTGCTTCGAAGCTGAGGTAAAAAACATTTAAGTTGTTATTCATCGACCACCACTTTGCCACCTGAACCGGGATGTTTAAGTTGGCATTGTAACTGGTATTTTTAGCTAAATTTTCGTTGGTTTGAAACAGCGCTTTTTGCGCAGAATCTGGTAGCAAAACTTCTGTAATTACATCATTGGTTCTGCTGTAACCTACTGAGAGCATATATTTTTGCATGAAAGTATAACTCAACTCCACATTGTTGGTATACTGTGGTTTCAAAAATGGATTACCTTTATTATAGGTGTATTGATCAAGATAATAAATAAACGGATTTAAGGCATCATAACTTGGCCTGTCTATCCTGCGGCTGTAGGAGAAACCCAACTGATGGTTTTTCGAAAGCGTTTGCTGCACAAATAGCGTAGGGAAAAAGTCGAAATAATCGCGCTCTACTACGGTATTTGTGGTCACTAGGTTTCCTTTAGAATTGGTTTGTTCAACTCTTAAACCAAGCTGGATACTGGTATTTTTAAACTGTTTATTGATGTTGGTGTAGGCCGCATTTACATTCTCATCATAAATAAACTGATTGCTGCGGCGCACGTCATTTTGCCAGATATTGTTAACCAGTTCCTCTGCCTGCAAATCATTATCTGTTTTTACCCAGCTACTTTTCAACCCAGCTTCGAGCTTTATTGTTTTACTTAAGGATACCTTGTAATCCACTTTGAAGGCTTTAATATCAATTTTTGACGGTGTACCGTTTCTGGTATAATTGACCGGACGTATTCTGGTGCCGTTAGCGAACATGTAATCATTTTCATATTCAGAACCATCGTTCCCATTGTATTTAGAATAATCAAAATCTGCGGAAATTTCAGAACCTGCCGTGTCTAAAACGGATTTGTAATTGAGGTTATAAGAAATGTTGTTATACTTGTTAGTTTGTAGGCTATTAGACGCTAACGTCGAATCTACTTGCTGGAAAGACGGGCCAATTAAGGTATTGTTTTTAGAAGCTTCTGTTCCGTTGTTAAAGTAACCGTTTACTAACACGCCTATAGTATTATTCTTATTGATAAAATAATCTATACCAGCTTTAAAATTATTGTTTTGCTGTTTTCTCAAGCTAGATCCAGACTGCATGAAATAGGTATCAGGGGTGCCGTTCGAGATTCGATCAATGGTGATGATATTCTCCCGGGTGGTATTTCCATAGTTATAGTTTCCGAACAGATTGAGTTTTTTTGTCCTGTGGTTCAGGTTTATGCCTGTATTCCCTCTGAAGTTCTTGCCGTAACCAGCCGTTGCATTGATGCTTCCATTGGTACCGCCAGCTTTGTTTTTCTTGGTTCTGATATTGATGATTCCAGAATTTCCGGCTGCATCATATTTTGAAGATGGGTTTGTGATGAGTTCTATCGTTTCGATTTCAGAACTCTGCATATTTCGAAGTAAATTAGCCACATCAGCGCTACTCATATAGGTTTGTTTTCCATCAAGCTGAATTAAAACACCTTGTTTGCCCTGCATTGAAATGTTATCGTTCTGATCTACCGAAACGCCCGGTGCTTTTTGTAACACTTCCAAAGCGTTTGATCCTGTCATAATAGCACTGGTAGAAACGTTCATCACCACTCTGTCCATTTTTCTTTCGATTAATGGCTTGGTTACGGCAATGCTAACCTCCTTTAGATTCTGGCTACTGGAAACGAGCTGAGCCGAACCAAAATCTGCTTTCTGATTTTCGTCTGTAACTGTAATTGTTTTACTTTTTATCGTGTTGTAGCCCATATTACTGGCTTTGTAGAAATAAGTGCCTTTTGTGCTCACGTTGAAACCGAAAACACCATTCTGATCTGTGAAACTGGTTTTCACAATGCTGGAGTCGGCTGCTTTGTAGAGTACAACCGTTGCGTAATCTATTGGTTTTTTATTCTCATCAAGGATGGTTCCGGTTACGTTGACCTTTGGTGTGGTTTGTGCAAACACACTTATAGAAGAGAAAATAGCAATAATAAGCGTATAAAATGTTTTCATTTGTTTGGTCTTAAGTTTAAAAATTAGGGCAAAACGCTTTCCATAACGCATGTGCATACGTTTTCCCTTTTTTTGCCTTCTTGTTTAAAGTTTGGCTTGGAACGAATAGTTCCCGCTGTTTAGTTATTAATCAGACGACCGTTTTTTTAAAAGGTTACGAGTTTTTTCGAAAAAAAGAAAACCCCCTGAATTATAGATATTAATTATCTATAATTCAGGGGGTTATGGTTTTTGCCAAAAGCGGCGTGGGATTTTATATTTTTATTTTACGCCTAAAACGTCTACGCCTTGTTCAAAAACAACGTCAACCGGAATGTTTTTTCTGGTCAGGCGATCTAAATCTTGCTGAAGTGTAGCAGGGATAACTGCTTTCTCTTTTTGGGTTTTCTCTACGGCGGCCTTATCTCCGTTTCCTTGTAAAGTAATAATAAATGCACTTAATTCATTCATCGCAACGCCAAACTTCTCGAAATTCACTTTATATGTTCCTTTCGATGTACGCTCGAAAGCACCCTTTTCTGCAAAGTAGTTAAAGCATTGCATGTTTGCTTTGCCATGAGCCTCGGAAACACCAAAACGAACTGAGCGTAGAATGCCGGCCATGAAGGTAGTATAGTAATCTTTAATATCGCCCTGAAGTTCACCTTTCTTTAGTAAACCGGTAACCATGTACAGACCTAAAATATCAGCTTTGCCTTCTTCCAGCCAGCTATATTGTTCTTTCAGAGCTTCGCGAACAAAGCCTTTTCCGGTAACGGTTTTTTTGATTCCTAAACCATGTGCAACTTCATGAAACATCACATTGGCAAAAAAAGCATCGAACTTGATGTATTGCTGTTGGTCTGCATCAATTAATTCTTTAGAGATCGGAAGAAGGATTTTATCAAATTTTGCCTGCATTGCGTTTTTTAGCTGCGAGCGGCGGGTTCCTTTTTCCTGCTGAATTTTTTCATCGTTCGGAAGATTAACCGCAATGGTTTTGGATCCTGCATTGCAATCGCCGGCATAATAAACTACATCGTATGCATTAAGCTCAGAATCTGTGCCAGGTGTTTCGTTTTTATACTTTGCCGGCACCGGAAGGTTCTTTTGCAGTTCTGGTAAAAGCTTTACATACTTAGCCAAACGTTTACTCCATTCCTTATCTTTAATTAAAACATAAGCTTCGTAGCTGGTACGGGCATTGAAAAGTTTATCCTCGTAATTTTCAATCGGACCAATGATAATATCCAAGCCATTTGTTTTCATATCCAGCCAGGCATAATCACTAGCTGTAAATTTATCGGTTACCAAGGCATCAGCACGCAGGTTTAAATATTTTTTTAAGCCTGCATCTTCGGCAATTAATGCCGCTTGTTTTAAAAGAGAACTTGCCCGTTGTAACTCAGAAGCAAATAATACATGGTACGGTATGGTGGTTAGTTTTCCGGTACTATCTCGTTTAATTACAGAATAAGCGCCAAATTTATCTGCCAAATCTGCTTTTTCAATTTCTTCTTTCTTAACGCCTATTGGATAAAAGAAAGCACCCTCCGGTTTATTTCCCACTCCTGAAACGAAAGGCTTTTCATTATTGAGTCGATCCCAAGGGCCATAATTTATGTTTACAAATTCACGGGTTTTTTCATCCTTAATTGTAGCCATCAGGCTATCACGCTGTGGATAAGCTTGTTTCCAATAAAGTTCATCCATAATCTCAGCAGCCTGAATCAAAAGCGGTAAAATCTTCCGGTCGTTAACGCTTAACTGGTTTAGGTTGGTGGTCAGTTTTACCCGTTCGTATATAGGGAGCCTGTTGGCCACATAATCCGTTAAGCTATCTTTTTGTACAACCGTTGTTTTCTCTTCATTGGGTTTGCCTGTATTGGTGCAAGCATAAAATAAACTGACAGAGCAGGCTATTGCAGACAGAAAGAGTATGGGTTTGTATAGTTTCTTCATTATTACAAAATATCGCTGCTAAATTACTAAAATTTGAAAGCTTTGTATAAAGTTTGATGTAATGGATGAAGTTTAGTATAACTTTGTAACTTCATATTCTATTAAAATATTACCATGTTCCCAGTAAAATTTCACTCGTTCCGCGGCACTTCTATTTTAACATTGGCCTTACTTATTGCTGCATGCAGCACGAATAAATATGCAGCAACTGAAAAAATTTATAAGCAAAAGGCAAAAGATTTTGCAGCCATCATTTCCGCTGCACCACCTACAGGCCAGTTGTATGATTTAGCAAATCCTACAAATCAAACCTGGGTTGGTTCTGTGAATTTTGGGATCCGCAAACCTAATTTTGTTATCCTTCACCATACCGCGCAAGATAGTTTAGCACAAACCATTAAAACGTTTCACTCTGCCAAAGCAGCTACGAGCGCCCATTATGTGATTAGCAGGGATGGAAAAGTAGTGCACATGGTAAATGATTATTTACGTTCTAACCACGCCGGTGTAGGTAAATGGGGAAAAGATACAGATTTGAATTCTTCTTCAATTGGGATAGAATTAGATAATAACGGAACAACAGATCCATGGCCGGATGCACAGATCAATAGCCTGGTTAAATTATTAGAGACTTTAAAGAAAACCTATAACATCCCAACAGCAAATTTTATCGGTCATTCAGACATTGCTCCAAAACGTAAGCCCGATCCTAATAAGTTTCCATGGAAAAAACTGGCGTTAAAGGGCTTTGGTTATTGGTACGATGATGTGCTTCTAAATCCGCCTGTAAATTTTGACGGGCCAAACGCATTAAAATTAATGGGTTATGATACCAGCGATCTGAATGCTGCAATTGTAGGTTTTAAGCGCCATTTTATACAAAGTGATATTACACCAAAACTAACACCTGTAGATTTGTTGGTTTTGTATAATGTTTATACAAAGTATTAAATTGGCATTTATAAAAGAAGCCCTGCAAATCGAAATTTGCAGGGCTTCTTTTATTAAGTAATAAATTATTTTATTTTGCTTTCTTAAAAGTATCTTTCAAGGTGACCGTACGGTTGAAAACCAATTTATCTGCTGTCGAATCTTTATCTAAGCAGAAATAACCTTTTCTGATAAACTGATAACGTTCGTCTAAATCTGCGTCAGCTAAAGCCGGTTCGATATAAGCGTTTGGAAGAACGGTTAAGCTTTCCGGGTTTAAATAGTCTTTGAAATCTCCTTCTTCGGCATCTGGTGTTTCTGATGTGAATAAGCGATCGTATAACCTAATTTCTGCAGTTTTAGCATGCTGAACACTTACCCAGTGAATCGTTCCTTTTACATTAATTCCACTGGTATCATTCCCGCTTTTTGATTCCGGAATGTAGGTACAGTGAATCTCAGTTACATTTCCGTTTTCATCTTTCACAAAATCTTCGCACTTTACAATGTAAGCGAATTTTAAACGAACCATTGTACCTGGTGCCAAACGGAACCATTTCTTTGCGGGTACTTCCATGAAATCTTCACGCTCAATCCACAGTTCATTGCTGAAAGGGATGATACGTGTGCCACCACCATCTTCAGCTTCAGGATTGTTTTCGCCGATCAAATCTTCTGTTCCCTTTTCATAATTGGTAATTACCAATTTTATCGGGTCTAAAACCGCCATCACACGGTGCGCTGATTTATTTAAATCTTCACGGATACAAAACTCCAGTAAACTCAATTCAATCAGGTTTTCGCGTTTGGCAATCCCAATACGTTCGCAAAATTCACGAACACTTTTTGGCGTAAAGCCTCTTCTGCGTAAACCGGAAATAGTTGGCATGCGTGGATCATCCCAGCCGTTAACTAAATTTTCATTTACCAGTTGCAACAATTTACGCTTACTCATTACTGTTGAAGTAAGGTTTAAACGCGCAAACTCGTATTGTTTAGAGGGGAAAATCTCTAATTTTTCGATAAACCAATCATATAATTCACGGTGTGAAACATATTCTAAAGTACAGATAGAGTGGGTGATGTTTTCAATACTGTCACTTTGTCCATGCGCAAAATCGTACATGGGATAAATGCACCATTTGTTGCCTGTACGGTGATGTTCTGCATGTTTAATGCGGTAGATAATTGGATCGCGCATCAGCATATTTGGACTTGCCATATCGATTTTCGCCCGTAAAATATAGGCGCCGTCAGCAAATTCACCACTTTTCATTCTAGTGAAAATGTCTAAATTATCTTCGATGCTGCGATTCCGGTATTGGCTATCCTGACCAGGTTCCGTTGGTGTGCCTTTTAAAGCGGCAATCTCATCAGCAGAACTTTCATCAACATAAGCTAAGCCCTTTTCTATCAGTTTAACCGCGAAAGCATATAATTCATCAAAATAATCTGATGCATATAGTTCATTCTTCCAATTAAAGCCCAGCCATTTGATGTCTTCCTGTTGACTATTTACATATTCGGTTTTTTCGGTAACCGGGTTGGTATCATCAAAACGCAAGTTGGTATAACCGCCGTATTTTTGTGTTAACCCGAAGTTTAAACATATCGCCTTCGCATGTCCAATGTGTAAATAACCATTAGGCTCTGGCGGAAAACGCGTAACTAAAGTTTCGTACTTACCACTATTTAGGTCGTTCTCAATAATTTCTTCAATAAAGTTCAATGACTTTTCTTCACTCATAAAAACCTGTAAATTAGGAATGCAAAGTTAAAAAGATTGAGCGTAATTATGTAAGTATTATGAAATAGATGATGTGAATTGGCATAGGAAACAGGTAAAGGGAAATAGATAATAGGTTAGAAAGGGAATGAGGGAGAATGGAAAATAAGAAATAACTAACAATCTGTTTTCTTCCCCATCATCCCTATTATCCATTTCCTGTTTGCCATTCTCTATTTCCTGTTTCCCATTTCCTCTTTTCCCAGTTCTTCACTATCTATTTCTATATCTCTTCAAATTCAATACATTTACATCAACTTAATATTCACTATGAGCAAAGTATTAAATAGGCCAATACGTGTTTTGGTTGCCAAGGTAGGCCTGGATGGCCATGACAGAGGCGCCAAGGTAATTGCAACTTCGCTACGGGATGCTGGCATGGAAGTGATTTATACAGGCTTGCGCCAAACCCCGGAAATGGTAGTGAACACAGCATTGCAGGAAGATGTAGATGCCATTGGAATATCTATTCTTTCTGGCGCACACATGACTGTTTTTCCCAAGATTATTCATTTTATGAAAGAAAAGCAGTTAGATGACGTGTTATTAACCGGAGGAGGAATTATACCTGAAGCAGACCGGAAAAAGCTGGCTGAAATGGGCGTTGGGGAGCTATTTCCTCCTGGAACTACCATGGCCAGTATTGTAGAATATATTCAAAATTGGGTTATAGCGAACAGAAATTTTTAAATTATGGCATATCAAAACTTACTATCGGAAATAAAAGAAAATATACTTTACGTTACCATAAACCGGGAAAAGGCTCTTAACGCTTTAAATAAAGCGACACTTGCCGAACTTGCAGATCTAATTGCCTACGCGAACAATACTGCGGAGGTTAGGGGAGTGATCCTCACCGGGGCAGGTGAAAAAGCTTTTGTCGCTGGTGCAGACATCAAAGAGTTCTCTGATTATACCGGTGAACAAGGAGAGGGCTTAGCTAGGGAAGGGCAGGTAAATGTTTTTGATGCGATTGAAAATTCGACCAAGCCTTTCATTGCGGCCATAAATGGTTTTGCATTGGGCGGAGGTTTGGAACTGGCAATGGCGTGCCACATGCGGGTAGCATCAGAAACTGCAAAATTAGGACTGCCTGAAGTAACCCTGGGTTTAATCCCAGGTTATGGTGGTACACAAAGGTTAACCCAGCTCGTTGGAAAGGGAAAAGCAATCGAATTAATCACTACAGCGGGAATGGTTACAGCAAGTGAAGCCTTAAACATTGGCTTAGTGAATCATACTGTAGCGCAAGCAGATTTGATAGTAAAAGCAGAAGAAATATTAAACCTGATTAAACAACGTGCCCCGCTGGCCGTGGCAGCTGCAATAAAATCTATTAATGCATCTGTTAATGAAGGGAATGGCTTTGAGATTGAAATAGCGGAATTTGGAAAGTGTTTCGAAACAAGTGATTTCAAAGAAGGGGTATCTGCATTTATTGATAAGCGCAAAGCTTTTTTTAAAGGGAATTAGAAAAAGCAGTTGATTAATATCGTTTTTACATTAACTAAGGAAATATTCCCCGGTTAAAAACGTTTAAGCGGATAACGTGTATCCATACCATTCAATGGTGCCACGCCCTCCAAAATGTTCCTATTCGCCAACATGGAGATCTTTTAGCCAAACTACCGTGTATCGCTCATGAAAAAGAAGATTTTAATAGTAGACGATGAAGTTAATATAGGATTGCTACTTTCAAAATTCCTCACCAGAGATGGCTTTGAAGTTGCCTATGCTGTCTCCGGAGCTTCTGCTCTGGAATTTCTCTCAAAAGAAACATTTGATCTAATTCTTTGCGATTATCGCCTTCACGATACAGATGGGCGTGAAATTTTAATAAAAGTAAAGGAAAATTATCCTTCCACCAGCGTAATCATTATTACAGGATACTCTGATATAAAGCTTGCCGTAAAGTTGATTAAACTTGGGGCATATGATTACATCACTAAACCGCTATATCCTGATGAGATTTTAAATACCATTAAAAAAGCATTGGCGCCTCAACAAACTTTAAAAGAAACAAAAAACAGTACAGATAGCAACGCCACCAAAGAGCATGGGACTGACGCTGTTAATGATGACGAATATATAGATGGTAAAAGTGAGGCATCATCCAGCTTATTTAAGCAGTCCAACTCATAGCACCAACCTCTTATAGCATCATCTTAACCGGCAAAAGCGGTACAGGTAAAGAATGTGTAGCCAAAACTATTCATTTAAATAGTTTAAGGAGAGAAAAACCCTTTGTGGCAATGGACTGTGGATCGTTAACGAAAGATCTAGCCACGAGTGAGTTTTTTGGGCATGAAAAAGGAGCATTTACCGGTGCGTTATTTACCAAGATAGGTCATTTTGAGCAGGCAAACGGAGGTACGCTATTTTTAGATGAGGTAGGTAATCTATCTTATGAAATTCAGGCAACGCTATTAAGAGCCGTTCAAGAACGGAAGGTGAAGCGAATTGGTAGTACCAAAGAAATTGAACTTGATGTAAGAATCATTGTGGCAACCAACGAAGACCTTGCTGTAAATATAGGTAAAGGCACCTTTAGAGAGGATTTATTTCATCGCTTTAATGAGTTCTCTATTCATTTGCCATCATTGAAGGAACGGGGGAACGACATTTTGATTTTCGCTAATAAATTCCTCGCGGTTGCTAATACCGAACTCAATAAAAAGATAAGAGGTTTTTCTGACGGAGTCAAAGCTTGCTTTCTTAATTACAGTTGGCCAGGTAACGTACGCGAATTGCGTAATGTAGTAAGAAGATTAGCATTGCTAACAGACAGCAATGAAATTCAGGTAGATGCTTTACCTTTAGAGTTATTAAATTACGTTAAAGTTTTCGAACCTGATCAGCCGATTGTTCATATGAAAGCTGATATTGCAAAAAAGCCCTTAGGCTTAAAAAATGCAGCACAGGAAGCAGAATATGATGCAATTTTAAGTGTTTTAATTAAAGTGAATTTCAATAAAACCAAAGCCGCACAGATTTTAAAAATAGATCGAAAAACACTTTACAATAAGATGAAAGCCATTAGATTAGATGGCTAACCGCAATCTGATTATTGTTAAAACAAATTGATTGCTTTTGCTATTTAAGATGTACCGAGCATTAATTTATGTCAGTATTCTCTTATAAACAGCGCCAAAATATCAATCTTGTTATCATCATTGCACTTGGCGTACTCATCGCTTATTCCTTACAAGATATTTTTTCCGCGATACTGAGTACTTTGGTATTATATACCATTCTTCGCCCGGTTTATATTCACTTAGCGGAAGTAAAAAACTGGAACAAACGTTTTGTTGCCATCCTGCTAATTGTTATCAGTTTGGTGCTCATTGTACTTCCTTTTTATGCCTTAAGCAGTATGGTAATTAACAAGATTTCCGAGTTGCGGCAAAATGAAATCTTCTTTAAAAATTTACTGGTTAAACTTCAGCATCTTTTACCATTTGAAATTAATGAAAATCTAATTCAGGAAGGATTGAACAGACTGGGCAATTGGGCAACCCAACTATTTCCATCGCTAATCTCAAGTGCAGTAAATATTGTACTTAGTCTTTTAGTGGTATACTTTTTACTCTATTTTATGCTCATTGAACGGAAGCAATTTGAAGCATCATTGGTGAAATATGCTCCTTTCCGCGAACAGAATGCCCTTCGTTTTGGGAATGAAATGAAGAATACAACCTTCGCAAATGTACTTGGTCAGGGCTTAATCTGTTTGGTGCAGGGATCGCTTGTAAGTCTGTCATTTTATGTATTGGGCTATCAGGATCCTGTATTCTGGGGGGTGATTACAGCCTTTATTTCCTTTATTCCCATCTTGGGGCCACCAGTAGTCTTCGTGCCGGCAGCTATTTTGCAAATTGTAAACGGGCATAATTTTGAAGGATGGGCGATGATTGCTTTCGGTTTTATTGTTGTTATTAATATTGATAACGTTCTCCGATTCATTATTGCGAAAAAAGTTGGAAATATTCATCCCATTATTACTGTAATTGGCGTAATTATTGGTATTCCATTATTCGGAATACTGGGACTTGTTTTCGGACCACTTTTGTTATCTTATTTTATCCTGCTGATTAAGATTTATGAATCCAGTACATTGGCATCAGAAAGATTAGAAAGAATTAAAACAAATATTGAGCATAATGAGTTATAATTCATAGCTTAACAATTAAATAATATAGTATTTCTTATATTGGAAACGTTAAACCCTTAAAATACATAATCATGAACGATAACTCGAAAGTTGTAGTTGCTCTTTTAGCAGGATTAGCTGCTGGTGCCGCTTTAGGTATCTTATTTGCACCTGATAAAGGTGATGAAACCCGCGACAAATTAAGCCAGTCTTTAAAAGATTTAGGCGATTCTATTAAAGACAAAGCTGCTGATGAAATTAACAGCTTATCTAGTCTTAAGGATAAAGTTGTGACCTCAATTAAAACCAAATTGAGAAGTGTTGAAGAAGAGTATAGTGACGACGTAGAGCACGCATAAGCAATAAAATAATAGCTGGGCGTACAACTGCGCCCAGTTAAATTTCATCTTAACTATGCAAGAAAATAAAGAGAAAGGTATCGAGGATATTTTCGAGGATGCCAAAGGCTATTTAGAAGCGAGAGTAGAATATACCCGGCTTTACCTCGTAGAAAAGGTATCTAAAATCTTTGCCGATTTAGTTACCAATACGGTAGTAATCGTATGCTTTATCCTGGCGTTTTTATTTGGTAGCGTAACCTTAGCCCTCTTCTTGTCCAGCGTTTTAGGGAGTTATACCGGAGGGTTCGGTTGCGTTTCATTGATTTATATTTTACTTGCCGTTGTGGTGTATTTAACTAAAGACAAATACATTGAAAAGGCAATCATAAATATCGCAATTAGTAAGTATTTCAACAAACTTGCAGACAAGGAGGAAGAAGATGAGAAGTTATAAAAACATCAGCAATCTGGAAGATCTGCAAGCTAAGAAGCTGGAACTTAAGGTGGAATATACACTCAAACAGAACCTGTTGGTTGCAGACACTAAAACATTTGCCAAACAATTTACTATTGGTGCATTAATTAAGAAATATGCTACCCCTAGTAATCTATTCAAAGCAGATGATAAATTAAACATCAGTGGTACTGCAATGTCTTTACTATTACCGATGGTTATGAACAAAACGCTTTTTAGAGGCGCAGGTTTTTTAACAAAAGCAGCGGTTGGCCTTGTTTCAGGGAAAGTTGGTAAGTCTTTGGATGCTGAACATTTATCAGCTATCTATAATTCTGTTAAAGGCTGGTTTGGTACCCGTAAAGATAAAAAAGCAAAGAAATTTATAGACTATGGCATCCCGCCAGATAGCGAGACGTATTAGCATAATGGTTAATTAGTCATTTGTTGATTAGTTAGCGAGGTGCAAAAATTAGACAAACAAAAAACTCCTGATGATTCATCAGGAGTTTTTTGTTTGTGCTCGTAATTTCGTATTTCTGCTATTGATTAATAAACGCAGCTATTTTTTGCTCCTAGCCGAATGAACGAATGACCAGTGAACGCTTATTACAAATCCGTCTTAATTTTTAATTCTTTTAACTGTTTATCATCAATTGTACTTGGGCTATCGATCATTACATCTCTGCCAGAATTATTTTTAGGGAAAGCAATTACATCGCGAATAGAATCCAGGCCTGCAAAAATTGAAGTTAAACGATCGAAACCAAATGCGATACCACCATGTGGAGGTGCGCCAAATTCGAAAGCATCCATCAGGAAACCAAATTGTTTTTGCGCCTCTTCTGCGCTGAAACCTAAATGTTTAAACATTAGCGCCTGAAGCGTACGGTCGTGAATACGGATAGATCCACCACCTACTTCTGTTCCATTGATTACCATATCGTAAGCATTCGCCCGAACGTTTTTAGGGTCGGTGTCTAGCAGTGCAATATCTTCTGGCTTAGGTGAGGTAAACGGGTGGTGCATGGCATGGTAACGTTCCGTTTCTTCATCCCATTCTAAAAGCGGGAAATCCAATACCCAAAGTGCTGAAAAAGTATTTTTATCGCGGAGGCCTAAGCGGTTACCCATTTCCAAACGAAGTTCATTCAGTTGCTTACGAACTTTATCTGTAGAACCAGCTAAAATCAAAAGTAAATCGCCTTTTTCAGTTTCAAAAGCTTCGCTCCATTGTTTTAAATCTGCTTCATTAAAGAATTTATCAACTGAAGATTTAATCGTTCCATCTTCATTATGACGTGCATAGATCAGGCCGGTAGCACCAATCTGTGGACGCTTGATAAAATCTGTCAGTTCATCTAACTGTTTGCGGGTATAACCGGCAGCACCTTTTGCATTAATCCCAACAATCAATTCTGCGTTATCAAAAACGGGGAATCCTTTACCTTTTGCAAGGTCGTTCAGTTCCACAAATTTCATGTCAAAACGGGTATCTGGTTTATCAGAACCATATAAACGCATTGCATCAGCATATTGCATTCGCGGTACTTCGGGCAAATCATAGTTACGCACCTCCTTAAATAAAGTGCGGATTAAGCCTTCAAAAGTATTTAAAATATCTTCCTGTTCAATAAAAGACATCTCGCAGTCAATCTGCGTAAATTCTGGCTGGCGATCTGCTCGTAAATCTTCATCTCTGAAGCATTTTACAATTTGAAAATAACGATCGAAACCAGATACCATCAGCAATTGCTTAAAGGTTTGTGGCGACTGCGGCAAGGCATAGAATTCTCCTTCATTCATGCGGCTTGGCACAACGAAGTCTCTGGCACCTTCTGGAGTAGATTTGATTAATACCGGAGTTTCTACTTCAATAAAATCCAAAGCATCTAAATAACGGCGAACGGATTGTGCTATTTTATGGCGTAAAACCAGATTATTGCGGACTGGATTACGGCGTAAATCCAGATAACGATATTTCATGCGCAACTCATCACCACCATCCGTTTCATCTTCAATCATAAAAGGAGGCAATTTCGCTGCATTTAAGATTTCTAAAGCCGCAATCTTTATCTCTACATCGCCCGTCGGCATTTTTGGATTTTTATTGCTTCGCTCTACTACCGTTCCAGTTGCTTTAATTACAAATTCCCGACCTAATGAACGTGCAGCTTCGCAAAGTTCGCGGTTATCATCCATGTTAAAAACCAATTGTGTAATGCCATAACGGTCGCGAATGTCTATAAAAGTCATTCCACCTAAATCTCTTGATTTTTGTACCCAACCACACAGGGTTACACTTTCACCTAAGTTATTAAGGGTTAGCGCACCACAAGTTACTGTTCTTAACATATATTGTAATCTAAATTGAGCGGCAAAAATACCGAATTTGTTTTAAACTTTGGAAGAGAAGATTTGAGGTTTTTTTATACTTGCGCAGTTTAGGTGAGCATGTTCTTTTGAAGGGAAATATAAACACGAACAACTATTCTCTCATTCAATAATTCAAAACTCAATCCTTTATCATGATGCATTAAGCCTTAGACTTTAATCTGCTCAGGGTTTCTGGTGAGATATTTAAGTATGAAGCAATCATTTTATTGGATAACCGCTTAACAACAATTGGATTTTTGTTTAATAATTCCTGATAACGTTCCAGGGCATCAGAAGTAATAAAAGACATGAGCCTGTTGGTGTTGGTTACATATGCGTATTCCAAATAATGACGATAAAGTTTTTCCCATTGGGGGATAATGTCCAGGAGATGATAGAAATCTGCTTTGTTTATGCTCAATACTTCTGTCTCTTCTACCGCTTGAACAAACTCCAATGATTCTGATGCCGTTACAAAACTAACTAAGGCCGTTACAAACTGGTTCTCAAATGCAAAGAGCCTGGTCGCTTCATTCCCGTTTTCGTTAAGAAAAAAGATTCTCAGACAACCATTAATTACAAAATAAATTTTGCTGTTGATTTTTCCAGGGCTAACCAGGAATTCATTTTTCTTCACCTTTAGCGGCCTGAAGAATGAAAAAACAGTTTTCAGATCTTCATCGCTAATCTCGATACGATTTTTGATGTAATGAGAAAACTGTTTATGCATAGCTTGCAAATTAGCGTATTTAGCTTTTTGATGCAATTTTTTCTGCCAGTTTGCGGGCATTTGGAATAATTATAAAAGCTGAGAGGTATGATACAGGGACCATTACGCTCCAGGCCTTAAGGAATTTGAAAAACCAGTCTTCACCAAAGCCGTAATTACGCATCAAACCTACAAAAGCCATAATTAAAGTCATTGGTATAACTACTAGCAAGGTATTGAGGTACTTAAAATATACTTTCTTCATTTTTCTTTGTTTGAAACAAAGGTGCGTGGATAAAAAAAGCTAAACTTTGATGTAGGTCAATAAATATTGAGTTTTATTCGCTAATACTTTTCTTCCAACACTACCTGAACGCCTATAGCTTTCCAGGTTCCATCTATTTTTTTCCAATTGAAAATTTCTTCTGTTTGCACCGTTTGTTTTTTTGCAAACACTATCCCTTTTTCAAATACAATTGATTTGCGTGCAATTTTTTCAGTAAAAATTTCATTTTCAAAAGATGATTTGATTCGATAATAGGTGGTGGAGATTTCCTTGGTTTTTTTGAAATATTTTTCAGTTTGGTAAACGAGTTCCTTTCTATCGTATACTATTGCATTTGCATTGGTGTACTGAATGCTATCATCGAATTGACTCATGTAAATACCAATGTCTTTCCTTTCAAAAGCTAAATTTGCTTTTTGATGTATTGTATCTATCTCTGCGGTAATTAAATCAGTTTCCATCGTATTAAGTTAAAGTTTCCATCAGGCTTTAAATATAATAATCAATCGATCATTATTACAAAATAACAGATGAGGCCAGTAAAAGATTTAGATGTAATTAAATAGCTTGTAATGTTGTAAGTTTATTTCAACTTTTTTATACATTGATGCAACGTTTTAAAAATCCTCCTGTCTTATAATCAGAATCTTCGAAAATTTGGAAACGGTATATATCGATAAAAACCTGGAATTGGTTAAAGCATGCATGCAGGGCAGCCGGGCGGCGCAGTTTGAGTTATACAAATTGTACGCCAAGGCGATGTATAACGTAGCGTTGCGGATTTTAAATTACGAAGAAGAAGCTGAAGATGTTTTGCAGGAATCGTTTTTAGATGCCTTTACCCGAATTGTTGATTTTAGACAAGAAACAACCTTCGGATTGTGGCTGAAACAGATTGTAATTAATAAATCGATCAACTATCTGCGAAAACGAAAAATGGAATTCGTAAGTACGGATGAAATTTCGGAAGTACCGGATGATGTAAGTTTTGACGACTATGATCATCAGCTGAAAGCGGAAGAAGTAAGAAAGGCAATTACGCAACTGCCGGATGGTTACAGAGTGGTATTGAGTTTGTACTTATTGGAGGGATATGATCACGAAGAGATTTCCCACATTTTAAAGATTAGTGAAAACACAAGCCGCACCCAGTACATGAGGGCGAAAAAGAAATTGAAAAGTATATTAGATTTGAAAGGGATGAGAGATGAATAATAGATTAGAAACATTTGTTAAAGATAACCGAAGATCGTTTGATGTGATGGAACCATCAGCAGGGCTTTGGGCAAAGATTGAGCAAGGATTAGATCAAAAAAAAGAAAAAAAGCCGGTAAAGCTTTATTTATGGATGAGTGTGGCGGCGGCTATTCTCGTTGTTTTCGGCTTAGGCTGGTTATATGCAGGAAGAATGCAAAAAGGCGAAATGGAAATCGCTGATGTCAATACTGTTTACGCTAAAAAGGAAGTGCAGTTTGCTGGCCTGATTATAGAAAAAAGAGATAGTCTGGCCATTTTCGCTTCTGCTAACCCGGAACTGTATAAAAAATTTACTGCAGATTTAAAGAAGCTTGATGAGGAATACGAACGTTTAAAAAGCGAATTACCCGCATCGCCTAACCAAACCTTTGTGGTAAAGGCAATGGTTAAAAATCGTGAAATTCAGCTACAATTATTAAAGCAACAATTATTGATTATTAATCAGGTAGACGATTATAAAAAGGTGAATCAAATTTAGTAACGTATCAAATATTCGCTACTTGATACCCGATACCTACCATTTGTACCCGCTAATCAACACAATCACACACACAAGCTCACTACGTTTAAAGCAGGCCGGTCGGCAGGTTTGCTATTAAATGTTTTAACAGACAAAAAAATGAAAGCAATAAAAATATTTTTAGCCGTTATGGCATTCATTGCCGTAAGAAGTAATGCACAACAAAGCGTTGTAGCAGATACTCCAACAGAAAGCTACGCTGTAAATACAAAGATTTCTGCAACTACCAGTAAAGTAACCAGTAGGCTTGCTTCCGAGGAAATGAATGGTAGCGATGCAGAAAAGTCAAAATCATTTAGCAAAAGTTTCAGCTTGGATCCAAACGATAAAATCAACCTAAATAATCAATATGGTTCAATCGTGATCAAAACATGGGATAGAAAAGAGATTAAGGTAGATATAGAGATCAAAGCTTTCAGCAATTCAGATAATGAAGTGCAAAAAATGATAGATGCAGTTACCATCGATGCCAGTAAAAATGGCGATGTAGTTTCATTTAGAACGAACATGAGCGAAAGGAATGGCCGTTATGGCCGTGGGGTGAGAAACGGCGTAACCACCTGGAGAAGGGAAGTGAAAATTAACTATGTGGTCTATATGCCCCCGGCAAATTCGCTTACTGTTTCTCAGCAATATGGTAATGTAGATCTGGGTAATTTTTCTGGCCCGACTTCATTAAAAGTGCAATATGGTAATTTGATTGCTGGTAATCTGACCAATAGCAATAACTACATTAATGTTCAATATGGTAAATGTGATATTCAGGAATTAAATGTAGGTGTGGTGAAGCACAGTTACAACGGCCCTGTAAATATCGGTAGTGCGGGTACTTTAGAACTGGATGCTGAGTATGTAGGGGTAAACATTAATACTATTCGCAGGTCAGCTGATTTAAAAATTCAGTATGGTAAGGGGCTAACTGTAGGCACTATCGGCGGCAATTTGTTACTGAATGCCGAATATGCAAAGGTAAATATCAATACGGTTAAAGGTAACCTGGTTGCCAAACAAGCCTACGGCGATTTAAATATTGCATCTTCTGGTAAAATAGCTGTGGATGCAGAATATTCAAATGTAACACTAGGTACTATAAACGGCGATGCGAATATTAGGATGGATTATAATCGTTTAAGCGTTAGTGAGATTACACCAGCCTGCAAAAACTTCACTTTTGGCGGGGAATACGTAAGTGTAGGCTTAGGGTTCGCAGAACGATATAATGGTAATTTTAATGTATCAACTTCTTATTCTGGCTTTAAATATGGGTCAAATGTTTCCGCTTCGCTAAGCAGTAGAGATGATGAAGAGAAAAGGTATTCCGGCAAAATTGGTAGCGGAGGTTCAGGAAATGTGAATATCAAAACATCCTATGGGTCTGTTACTTTTAAATAACTCTTTAAACGATCAGGAATATAGTCCGGGCATATTTGTCCGGACTTTTTTTATATTTAACCTATGAAATTTCTGTCCTTATTTTTCTTTCTCCTTCTCGGTGCTGTTGTTAATGCGCAAGAAAGTCCAGTTAAATGGGCAACCCAGGAGACCTTTTTTGAAGAGTTAGCTGGTAGAACATTACCAGTCTTTGAGGGAACAACGACAGGCGGAAAAAAATTCTCTGCGAAGCAGTTGGAGGGTGAGGTAGTAGTGATCAATTTTTGGTTTGAGAATTGTCCGCCCTGTATTGATGAAATGCCGGAGTTAAATAAGTTAGTTGCAAAATACGCTGGTAAGAACGTTCGTTTTATTGGTATTACACACGATTTACCAAGAAAAGCCAAAAACTTTCAAAAACGCATACCTTATCATTATCAGATTATTTCGCTTACTAATAAAGAGATTTCGAAATTAAATATTAACCATGGTTTTCCATCAAATATCCTGGTTGGAAGAGATGGGAAGATACTTTTTGCAATGGCTAACTTTTCTCTTATCGATCAGGAGTTTAAAGCAAAATCAATAACTTTCGAATCAAAACTCCATACTGAGATTAAAAACTTCAAGCGGTAAGCCAAAACTAAATTAGCTGAAAAGATGTTTCCATAAACGGTATTGATTTACATATCTTCGCCTTATCAGATAAAATTATTATATGGATTTCTTAAGTACTCCAGAAGCCTGGATTTCACTCCTAACCCTTACACTTCTTGAAATTGTTTTGGGCATTGATAACATTGTTTTTATTTCCATCCTTTCAGGTAAATTGCCAAAAGATCAGCAAAAAAAAGCGCGTCAGTTAGGTTTGGGGCTTGCGATGATTACCAGGGTATTGCTGCTGCTTTCCCTCAGCTGGATCATGACGCTTACTTCGCCATTATTTAACATTGGAAGCTGGATTGGTATGACTGGCGGAGAATGGTATGAAAAATTAGCGATCTCTGGTCGTGATCTGATTCTGATTATTGGTGGCTTGTTCTTAATATATAAAAGTACGCACGAAATTCATAATAAATTAGAGGGCGAAGAAGATGAGGAAGGCAAAGCGAAAGTACATTCATTCTGGGCAACTATCGTTCAGATTTTAATATTAGATATTGTCTTCTCGCTGGATTCCGTAATTACAGCGGTGGGAATGGCAGAGCATATTGAAATCATGATTGCAGCTGTGGTAATCGCTGTGATCATCATGATGTTTTCAGCGGGTAAGATCAGCGAGTTTGTAAACAATCACCCTACAGTGAAAATGTTAGCACTTTCTTTCCTGTTGCTAATTGGTGTTTCTTTATTAGCTGAAGGATTAGATCAACACATCCCTAAAGGCTATGTTTATTTCGCGATGGCGTTCTCTGTTTTAGTAGAAATGCTAAACTTAAAAATGAAAAAGAATACCAAAAAACCAATTGAATTAAGGAATATGCCAAAGCAATAGGTCTCGGTCCGTCATCGGATGAATATCTGGCACTTTAGCTATATTCATCCGATGACAGATGGTTGATTCTATGATCATTTATAATTAAGCTTCAGCCCTGGTAAAATTAGAGCACATATTCTTCATTAATCGGTTTTACGGGTTCAGGAATGTCGGTTTCTTCCAGCATTTGCAGCAAGTTAATTTCGATTGTTCGGGTAATCTGATTCAGGGGAATACCTGCAGAATTGTTTTCAAACGGATCTACCAGGCTCATTCCGTTTATTTGAGTGGAAACAAAAACAAAGCCGATTAACCAACCCAGAAAGATAGAGGCCGGGCCGGCAGATTGACTGATTACCAATGTGAAAGTCACCACAAAAAGCCAGATAAACACTTTAGTTAAATAGGTATATGTAGTCGGAAAAATGGTATTTTTAATTCTTTCGCTCATGCCCATCGAATCAGAAAAGCGAACCAGCATCTCATTAATTTCGAGGAAACGGAACCCATCTACTTTGTTTTCTTTCGAAAGTTTTTGTAATTCTCTGGACTGGATATTCAGAATAGCATTGTGTTTATTGGTATGTTTTTTTATTTCCAGAAGATCTTCCGGTGGGAGATATTTGATGTAAATTTCGTCAACAGTTCCCCGAAGGCTTGCTTTTAATGCATAAAGAAATGCAATGTGTCTGAATATCATGCGTTTGCTGCTTACTTCATCTTCATCTACATAATTAATTAAAGCCCGTGCAAATGATCGGGAATCATTAACAATCGCCCCCCAGATTTTTCTGGCCTCCCACCATCTGTCATAAGCCTGGTTGTTATTAAAGCCAATAAAAAAAGCGATTGCGGTACCTAAAACGGTTGGTATGATAGATGGGATCTCGAAATGATGTGCGATTAAATATTCGCGCACAAAATAGGCTGCGGTGCAGGATGCGATCATGATCAGATCAACATGCCAGGTATTTCTTAAAATTCTACTTAATCTGATGTTCTGTATTAAAAGCATAAGTTTGGTTTTCCGTATGAAAGTACAAAACAGAATCCAAAATGTTTGATAGTAGGAATTTAAATCAGTATTTAATTTTTTTTAGCACTCAAATGTTTATCTTAGAAAACCAAATATTCCGAATTTATGAGCGAAACGTTACCCAAGAATAACATTTTCAAAGTTATTGGTGCCTCTTCACTGGGCACACTAATTGAATGGTACGATTTTTACATTTTTGGCAGCTTAGCCGTGATTATCGGCCACCAGCTGTTTCCGGAAGATGCCGGTGCCTCTGCCTTAATTAATACCCTTGCTATTTTTGCTGCGGGTTTTATTGTTCGCCCCTTCGGAGCCTTGGTTTTTGGTAGATTAGGCGACCTGATTGGGAGAAAGTATACGTTTCTGCTCACGCTCGTGTTAATGGGCGGCTCTACCTTTTTAATTGGTCTGATTCCATCCTATAAAAGTATTGGCTATGCGGCGCCAATTCTGGTATTAATACTAAGACTGGTACAGGGACTGGCGCTTGGTGGTGAATATGGCGGAGCGGCAACTTATGTAGCAGAACATGCACCAAAAGATAAACGGGGCTTTTTTACCAGCTGGATTCAAACCACAGCAACTTTAGGCTTATTCTTATCTCTTGGCGTTATCGTAATCACTAAGAATGTGCTTGGTGCAGATACTTTTGCCGATTGGGGATGGCGAATCCCATTTTTGCTTTCTATTCTTTTGGTCGTGGTGTCAATTTACATCCGCATGAAAATGCACGAATCACCGATGTTTTCCAAGCTGAAAGCAGAGGGAAATGTTTCTAAAAATCCGCTAAAGGAAAGTTTTAATAATAAGGCCAATTTCAAAATGGTGTTGCTGGCGTTATTTGGAGCTACGATGGGACAGGGGGTGATCTGGTACACTGGCCAATTTTATGCGCAATCCTTTCTTGAAAATACCTGTAAGCTTGATTTCAATGATTCACGCTACATTCTCCTTTGGGGAATTGCTTTTGCAACGCCCTTTTTTGTGATCTTTGGTGCCTGGAGCGATCGGGTTGGTCGCAAATGGATTATGTTAGCCGGGATGCTTTTAGGTATTGTGTTTTATCGGCCAATTTATCAGGCTTTTTTGGATGATACAGACACTACAAAAATGGATTTGGCGGGAGCAGTATATGCAAAGCCTGTTGTAAAACATGAGGCCTTATCCGGCACACCAGATAGCCTTTACCTATCGACTACAAACGTGATCTTGAAAAGTGGGGCTTCGTTTAATAAATTTCAGGTGGATACAGTTTCACAAAAATCGGGTATTTTAACAGGAAAAGAAATGATAAAGGATAAGGTTTTGCCTACGCCTTTGTTCTGGAAATTCGTCGGCTTAATTTTCTTCCAGATTTTACTGGTTACGATGGTTTATGGACCAATTGCAGCGTTTTTAGTTGAGCTTTTTCCTACGAAGATCAGGTATACTTCTATGTCGTTGCCATACCATATCGGCAATGGTGTGTTTGGGGGATTGGTACCTTTTATAGCTACTTTAATTGCCAGTTTTGCGGGCGCTACGCCACTTTCGGGTTTGTGGTATCCTATTGGGATTGCAACGCTAAGTCTAATTATCGGAACAATCTATTTATCAAATAAAAGAGACGAAAACATTAACGATTAACTATGAATACGTTAAAAAAAAATTTAGGGATAGTTTGGATGTTGCTTGGACCGCTCGCCATGGCTTTTCTTGTGACGCAGGCGATCGATAAAGTAGGTTTGGCACACAGTGAAATAGAAAGAACAAATACCATTCTTCAATGGGCGATCATCTTGTTTATATTTTTCCCAATCAGTATTGGATTGATGATTTTTGGCTTCTACGCCTGGAAGGGCGAATACGAGCAATTGGCTGATCATTCTTCGGAATAACCCGATATATAATGTGCTTTAAAATAAAAACCCCGATACTTTTTGGTATCGGGGTGGATATATGTTGACCTCATAGGTAGAGGGTAATTGCTTATATTATCCTTGTTTTTTAGCGGTGTCTTTTAATGCATCGTTTGCAACGATTACAATTTCAACACGACGGTTTGCTGCTCGACCAGTATCAGTTTCGTTATCAGCAATTGGCTCAGAAAAACCTTTACCAATAGTTACCAATCTTGATGATGGAACACCTTGAGAAACTGCATAAGCTTTAACAGCTGCTGCTCTTCTTTCAGATAAACCCTGGTTGTAAGTTTCTGTACCTTTACTATCCGTGTGGCCGATAATTTTAATGTCAGTATCAGGATATTGGTTTAATGATGAAGCTAAACTTTGAACGTTTGTTTTTGCGGCATCTTTCAATGCTGTTTTATCGAAATCGAATAAGATTCCGCTATCAAATTTTACAATGATACCTTCTCCTTCGCGAATAACCTCAGCATTAGGAATAGCTTTTTGAATTTCAGCAGCCTGTCTGTCCATTCTGCGACCAATGAAAGCACCGGCAGTACCACCAATTGCTCCACCAATTAACGCACCCACTGCAGTGTTACCTGCTTTTTTTCCAATTAACGCACCAACTACACCACCTGCTGCTGCACCAATACCTGCACCTTTTTGCGTTTTGGTTAAGCTATCACAGCTTTGAAATGCTATTGAACCTACTGCTAATCCTATACTTAGTGTTGCTATTCTTACTTTTGAGATACTCATGATTATTTATATTTAAATTCTAACCGTTCATATTCAAACACGATGCCAAAAAAAAGATTTATATAAATTTTTGAGCAATTCTTGATGGAAAGAATAGTTTCAGCGAATACTAATCCTATTAAATATCCCTGCTAAACAAAGTTGTATCATTCTTAGTACAGACGTTAGGCAGAGAAGTAATTCTCCAACTCTTTTAAGGTGTTTTCGTCGGTTTTAAAATCTTTAATTACTTTTCCTTTTTCAACTAGGATAATTCGGTTGCAAACATCGGTTACGTGGTTTAAATCATGACTTGATATAAAGGTAGTCATGCTGCCGGCTTGTGCTTTCAGTAAGTTTTTCAGTCTGATTTGAGTAGTTGGATCCAGATTGGCAAATGGCTCATCTAAAATTAAGATTTCTGGTTTTTGCATTAATGCGGCGGCAATACCCACTTTTACCTGGTTGCCTTTACTGAAATCACGAATGTACTTCCCGCTATTTAATATTTCATTGTTGAAAAACTCACCATATTGTGTTAAATAGTTACTTACATCAGCAATACTCAGGTTATTTAAACTGCCAATAAAGGTGAAGTATTCTTCCGGAGTAAGGTAATCAATCAAAAAACCTTCATCTAAAAAAGACGCAGTATAACTTTTCCAGTGATCACCTTGCGAAACATTTTCATTTTTAGATAATATTTCACCGTCGGTTGGCCTGATTAAATCCAGCAACATCCGGAAAAAGGTAGTTTTACCCGCACCGTTGTTTCCGACTAAGCCAACTGTTTCACCTTGTTCAATTTGAATATTTTCTATGTTTACAACTGTTTTGTCGCCATAAACTTTCCTTAAATTTTTAACTTCTAAAATCATAATTATTCTCTAAAGCCTTCGGCTATTTTATAACGTTGTTGTTCAAATCTTTTTACGATAAAGTTTACCCAGAAGCCACGCATCAGCAGCATCACCAGGCCAAACAAACCAATAGCTCCCAGGCCAACATAAGGAAGATGGAATAGGTTAAATGCCCAATAGATTAATATGGGGAGCAGAATAAAAGGGAAAATCGAGATCCATTGTGTTGCACCCATTCCCTGCCAGTTAAAACTAGCGCTTCGCGATACATCAATTCTTTTGTAATTGTAAGTGGCTAAAAACAAAACCATCACCGTGGTAAAACCGATATTATATAAATAGGCTACCAGGTGAAGTAAAACTAATTTTGCATCTATAAAGCAGTAAAAGCTTGCCACAATGGTAAGAATGGTAGAGGCAATAGTGAAGAGGAGAAATTTAGCTTTAATGAAGTCTTTGAAATCTATTTTCTTACTCAACAGGCCGTCGAAGTGAGCACTCTGCCAGGCAAACATGAATTGCCCATAACTGATAATAGACATGCCCGTCATAAATACAGCTGCAAATAACATCATGCCAAATGAGTTCGTTTGCAATACTTGTGGTTTATAAAAAAGGAAACCATAAGCTAAAATGATGGTTCCCATCAAAACGGTATTTCTAGGGCGTTTATGTCTGATGATGAGTTTGAGTTCTAGCGCTGCAAGTTCGCCAACTTTACCAAAGCGGTTAAAGAAAGGATAATCGGTACTGACTTTCTTCTCCTGTTTAGCGCTTAATTCCTCAACATAAAGGTTTCTGCGTAAAAAGGCCGAGTTTATTTTATATACTAAAAATGTTAATGCGGGAAATATCAAAGCCAGTAAAGGTTGTTTGGCAACGGCTCTGAACACAACATCAGATGCAGCTGTAATGGATATTATCTTGAAGTATTCTAAAGCTGCAAAACTTGAAATGATAATCAGGCCGCCAAGCGTAAAAAAGATATTTGATATGGATTTTCTTTTGATGAATAAGATGAGGTAATTATTAAGTAGCATTAAAGAAAATATGCTCACGATATAAGCTGAAACGACCAAACTGCCATATTGTTTTGAAATGGTGATGAAACAAAACGGGAGGAACAGCAAAAATGGCCAGAGGTTAAAAGCAGAAAAAAGTGATTTGATATTTAAGAAGTCTACAATTTTACTCTTCGAGATCTTAAGGTGGAGGTAAGGGATAATGCTTAATGTAGGTAACTCCTGAAGTTGTAACCGCATCAGGAAATCGAATGCGAAATAGTAAAGGATAATGCCATTGAAACTGGTTATGACATCGTGTTTTGGAAAAACTTTGGGAAGTAGTACTGTCATTCCGAAGCCCATCAAGCCGGCAACCACTAAAAAATAGAGCATAAAGAAGCCTAACACAACCTGGGCAGCAATGCTGCCACCACGGTTTCGCGAACGCCAAAAAGATTTCTTTTGATGACTTAAGAAAGTACTGAGCATATAAGTTTAGGTGTTTGTTAATAGTTATATATTAGTAACCCATTGTTTTGAATTGTTACACTAATAGTTGTATTTATCTTTCCAGTTTTGTTTGAGTTTTTCGCGTAATTTTTCTTCGGCAGGGTTTTTACCAGGATCGTAGATTTTAGTTCCGCTTAATTCATCAGGGAAATATTCCTGCGCTTCAAAGTTTCCTTCATAGCCGTGCGAATATTTATAATCTTTTCCATAACCAATGTTCTTCATCAGTTTGGTTGGCGCATTGCGGATGTGTAGCGGAACCGGTAGATTCCCGGTTTGCTTCACTAAAGCCTGGGCATGGTTGATGGCCTCATAAGCAGCATTGCTTTTAGGTGAGCTGGCAAGATAGGTTACACATTGCGACAAGATAATTCTGGCTTCCGGATAACCGATTACATTTACAGCCGTGAAACAATTGTTGGCTAATAATAGCGCATTTGGATTAGCATTTCCAATATCCTCCGAAGATAAAATCAACAACCTTCTGGCAATAAACAGTGGATCTTCTCCTCCTTCGATCATTCTGGCTAACCAGTAAACGGCAGCATTCGGATCGCTCCCGCGGATGGATTTTATGAATGCAGAAATAATGTCGTAATGTTGCTCGCCGGCTTTGTCATATAAGGCCAGGTTTTGCTGTGCGTGAGCCAAAACGCTTTCGTTGGTAAGGGTGATTTTATCACCACCAATCCCATTAACGGCAATTTCAAGTACATTTAAAAGCTTACGTGCATCACCACCAGAGAGGCGGATGAGTGCTTCGTGCTCCTGAATTTTGATCTTCTTTTGGGAAAGAATGACATCTTTTTTAATCGCCGTTTGTAACAGGCCAGCCAGTTCTTCTTCTGTTAAAGATTTTAAGATATAAACCTGGCAACGGGAAAGTAAAGCGGAGATAACCTCAAAGGATGGGTTTTCTGTTGTTGCGCCGATTAATGTAACCAGGCCACGTTCTACCGCACCCAGCAAACTATCTTGTTGCGATTTACTGAAACGATGGATCTCATCAATAAATAGTATCGGTAACCCTAAAAAACTATCTTTCAGCGCAGCAGCTTTATCTATCACTTCCCGAATATCTTTTACGCCGCTATTGATGGCACTTAGGTTAAAAAACGGGCGATCCAATGCCTGCGAAATAATATATGCCAGTGTCGTTTTCCCCACTCCGGGAGGCCCCCAGAAAATCATCGAAGGCAACTGGCTGCTTTCGATCGCTTTGCGTAAAACGGCACCTGTACCCACTAAATGTTTTTGTCCCACATATTCGTCAAGGTTTTGAGGACGCATTCTTTCGGCTAAAGGAGCTTGGTTTTGCATAATGGTAAATATATAAAATTTGATTATTTTGTAATTAGATTGTTGCCAACACTTCTGGGCGAAAACCAGGTTGTTAAAATCGGATGCGCATTTAAAACAATTTGCTAAACGCTTAGTTTCTTATCAAATAATCAAATATGAAAGTTAGCAATATAGATCATTTGGTACTCACAGTGGTGAACATGGAAAGCACTTGTAAGTTTTACAAAAACGCATTAGGCATGGAGGTGATCGATTATGACGACAACCGGAAGGCTTTAAAATTTGGAAACCAAAAAATTAACCTCCATCAGTACGGCAGTGAGGTTGAACCAAAAGCTTTTAAGCCAACGCCTGGTTCTGCAGATCTGTGTTTTATAACGGATCATGCTATTGATGAAGTCCTAAAAGAGCTGAAAAAATGCTGTGTCGAAGTAGAAAATGGTCCTGTAGAAAGAACAGGCGCAAATGGAAAAATGCTATCCGTTTATTTTCGCGATCCGGACTTGAATTTAATTGAAATCAGTAATTATCTCTAATATCCGAACTTTAAGCACAGGTGTGCTATCCACAATCTCATAATCTATCAATTCTCGATCCTGCATTACTCTTCTATCTTTGAGTGGTGTTTAGTATCCTTCATCGTTGTATATAGCACCAGTGAGATTAAAATACAACCCGTAACATACCAGTAAAAATAGTTTTCATGGCCGGTATTTTTAAACCAAAGTGCCAGATATTCTGCTGTTCCACCGAAGATAGCAACGGTTAATGCATAAGGCAATCCAACGCCGAGTGCTCTTATTTCTGCCGGAAAAAGTTCTGCCTTTACTACCGCATTGATGCTTGTATAGCCACTTACAATAATCAGTGCTGCAATAATCAGCAAGAAAATAATGGTGGTATTGGTCTCTCTAGCCATGCCCGTTAAAATGGGCACAGTGAAGAGCGTTCCCAGTATCCCAAAGCCAATTAATAGCGGTTTTCTGCCAATACGGTCAGATAACAATCCAAATAGTGGCTGCAAAATAGCAAATACTAATAACGAGATAAACGAAAGGGTAGTGGAGGTTTCCTTACTCAGGTGCACCGTGTTTACCAGGAATTTTTGCATATAAGTGCTGAACGTGTAAAATGCGATTGTTCCGCCCAGCGTTAAACCCACAACTGTAAAAACTTCTTTAGGGTATTTCATTAACACCGCGATGCCGCTTTTCTTTTCTTCAGCATCTTTACTTTTGAAAGCAGCAGTTTCGTCGATATGTCTTCTTAAGTATAGGGCGATGAAAGAAAGGATGGCCCCGATAAAAAACGGGATTCTCCATCCCCATTTGTGTAATTCTTCAGCGGTGAGTAACCAATTTTGAAGAATTAACTGAATGCCTAAGGCCAGTAGCTGACCTCCAATCAAGGTCACATATTGGAAGCTTGAAAAAAAGCCCCGACGTTTCTTTGTGGCCATTTCACTGAGGTAAGTGGCAGAAGTTCCGTACTCGCCCCCGGTACTTAAGCCTTGAATCAACCTGGCGAAGACCAATAGAAGTGGTGCTGCAATTCCGATTTGTTTATATCCAGGGGTTAGTCCGATAATTAACGAGCCGATTGCCATAATCAGAACGGATAAAGTCATCGACTTTTTGCGGCCCATTTTATCGGCGATACTTCCAAAAAGCCATCCACCGATTGGCCGCATCAAAAAGCCTACAGCAAAAATCCCGGCGGTGTTTAAAAGTTGAGCCGTAGGATTACTATTTGGGAAAAAGGCATCAGAAAAATATAATGCGAAGGCTGAATAAGTATACCAATCGTACCATTCAACCAGGTTTCCGACAGAGCCGCCAAAGATCGACTTTAGCCTGTATTTCATGTCATCGCTTTCTGCAGACTGAAGTTCTTTAGCGGTTTTATTCATGAGCTGATATGGCTTTTTTTTAATTCAGGTTAAACACAAGTTTAACTCTTTTGTTTATTTTAGTACTAATGTAATATAAGCTTAGCATAAGAGATTTGCAAGAAGCAATTGGGAAATATATTCATTTGTTCACATTCACCCTTTAATCATTCACTCATTCAAAACTCACTCATTAACATGAAAGATAACTTTTCTGCCCAGTCTGCTGAATATGCCATCTACCGTCCAACTTATCCTCAGGAGTTATATGATTTTCTATTTGAACTGGTCGATAAAAAAGATGTTGCATGGGATTGTGCAACTGGAAATGGTCAGGTAGCAAGGGTATTGGCGCAACACTTTCAGCAAGTCTATGCTACTGATATCAGTGAGAAACAATTGAGTCAGGCGCTTAAGTTGCCAAATATCTTATATAAAGTTGAATCTTCAGAGCTGGCTGATGTTCCGGATCAAAGTTTCGATCTGATTACCGTAGCACAGGCTATTCATTGGTTCAATTTTGAAGCTTTTTATTCGGAAGTGAAGCGTACCTTGAAACCAGACGGTGTGATTGCCGTGATTGGCTACGGCCTGATGTTAATTGATAAAAAGGTAGATCAGGTAATTCATAAACTATACGAAGACATTCTGGGTAAATATTGGGATAGCGAACGCCGGTATATAGAGGAAGGCTACAAAACGATTCCTTTTCCATTTGAAGAAATCGCTACCCCCCACTTTCAAATCAAGACCACCTGGAACTTTAACCAGCTGATTGGCTATTTAAATACCTGGTCTGCACTTCAACATTACAAAAAAGCGAATGAAAGAAATCCATTGGAGTATTTAATCACAGAATTGAAAGAAGCCTGGGGTGATGATGCGGAAAAAGAGGTGCGGTTCCCGATTTTATTGCGGGTTGGAAGGTAAGGCTTAACCGCAAAGTGAACAAGGAAAAGCGCAAAGAAACGCAAAGTTGGGCGCCTGTTATCTGCACTTTGCTCAGCGTTTCTCTGCGAAAGAATTTTCTGCCCTTTGTGGTTAACCTCTATTTACTTTAGACTTACTTAGCGTTTCTTTGCGAGAAACTTTCTAATCTTTGCGGTTAAACTTTATTTCAACAAATCCAGAATACCTAACACAGTAAGTTTTTTCTGTTCGCCGCTGTTATTGCGGGTTGGGCGGTAAGTTTAACCGCAAAGTAAATTAAGAAAAAGCGCGAAGAAACGCAAAGTTGGGAGGTAGGTTAACCCCAAAGTTTATAAAGAAAAAGCGCAAAGAAATGCAAAGTTAAATGCCTGTGATCTGCACCTGGCTTAACATTTCTTTGCGAAGAACTTAGCGCTCTTTGCGGTTAATCTTACTTTAGTAAATCCAGAATACCTAACACAGTAAGTTTTTTCTGTTCGCCGCTGTGCATGTCTTTCAAGGTTAACTCGCCACTGGCAATTTCATCACCACCGATCAGAATAACATAAGGGATTTTCTTTGCATCAGCGTAAGCCATTTGCTTTTTCAGCTTGGCTGACGAAGGGAATAATTCGGCCGAAATACCTGCATTTCTAAATTGTTGTAAAATAGGGAGTGCATATTGCTCTGCTTCTGCATCAAAATTGCTGATTAAAACTTTCGTGCCTACTTCTGCTGATGCAGGGAAAAGATTTAATTCTTCCAACACATCATAGATCCGATCTGCACCAAAAGAAACCCCAACACCGGTTAAATCTTTTAATCCGAACATGCCGGTTAAGTCATCGTATCTGCCACCGCCACCAATGCTGCCCATGGCTACTTCATTGGTTTTTACTTCGAAAATACAGCCCGTATAGTAATTTAAACCACGTGCTAAAGTAATGTCTAATTCTAATTTCGCTGTTAGTGGTAAAGCATATGAGATCAGCTTTTCTACATAGTCGAAAACCGTTTCAATCTCTGCTACACCTTTTAACCCGGTTTCAGAAGTTGCAAGTACTTCCTTTAAACTTGCCAGTTTTTCTTCGTTGCTGCCTTCTAACAAAATAACCGGGCGCAGTTTTTCTAAGTCAGCTTCCGTAAAACCACGTTCTAATAATTCTTTACTTACACCATCTAAGCCAATTTTATCCAGTTTATCAATGGCTACAGTCATGTCGATAATTAAATCAGGTTTGCCTATAATCTCTGCAATACCTGATAGAATTTTTCTATTATTAATTTTTATGCTGAAATCTTTTAAACCTAATTTGCCCAATGCTTCATTGTAGATCAGGATAAATTCGGCTTCGTTGAGCAAGCTTTCTGAACCCACTACATCCACATCACATTGATAAAATTCGCGGTATCTTCCCTTTTGCGGTCTATCGGCCCGCCATACCGGCTGAACCTGGAAACGTTTGAAAGGCAAGGTGATTTCATGCTGGTGCATCACTACATAACGGGCGAAGGGTACAGTCAAATCATAGCGAAGTGCTTTTTCAGAAATCAGTGGAATAAGTTTATTGCTGTTTTCCTCCTCCGAAAAGTCGAAAGATTTCTTTTTAGGATCTTTGAGGTACTCTCCACTATTCAAAATTTTAAAAATCAGTTTATCGCCTTCATCACCATATTTTCCGGTTAAGGTAGAAAGGTTTTCAAAACTCGGCGTTTGAATTTCTGCGTAACCATATTTTTTGAAAACCGTTTTAATGGTATCATAAATAAAATTGCGTTTCACCATTTCAACAGGCGAAAAATCGCGCGTACCTTTTGCTAACGAGGGTTTAATAACTGACATAGCCGCAAAAGTACAAAAAGGTTTATTAAACGTGGAAGGCTAATGCATATAGCGGATATTTCTTTTGTGCCATTGGCTAAAGCCAAACGGCAAGCAGCAATTTATTTTCCCAACACTGCCTTTACCATTTCTCTGTTTGGTTTTGATACCGGGATCTTATTGCCGTTATTCATTAACAACATTCCACCATCTTCTTTAAGCCAGCTTTTAACAAACGCGGGGTTTACCAGGTGACTTTGGTGTACCCGAATAAAGCCCTGAGGTTTTAATAAATCTGAATATTCTTTTAGTGGTTTCGAGATTAATATTTTTTCATTATTTGATAAATAAAAAAAGGTATAAGTATTATCAGCCACACAACGAACAATATCATTAATTGCAACATATCGAATTTCATGTTGTTGTGGCAAGGCAATTTTTAGAATGCCTGGTTCGGTTCGCCTGATTTGATGCAGTAAGAAATTGAGTTGCTCGCCATTAATTTTGCTTTTCATTCTGGTTTCAGCTTTAAAAACAGCAGCTATTAATTCATCAGGGTCAACTGGTTTTAGCAGGTAATCCAAAGCAGCAAATTTTACGGCCTGGATGCCATAATTATCGTAAGCGGTTACAAAGATGACCTCAAAAGTTTTTTCTGTAATCAGATTTAACAAATCGAAACCTGTGGTTTTTCCCATTTGGATATCCAGGAAAAGCAAATCCGGACGGTGTAAATTTACTTTTTGAAAAGCATCTTCAATATTATCCGAAATGGCCACGACTTTCACTTCCAGACAATTCTTTGCGAGTAACACCTGAAGATTTTCAAGGTTCGCTTGTTCATTATCTACTAAAACAACCCTCATTTTATAACCATTGTGTTAAGGTAATCATCACAGCCGTTCCGTTTGCATTTGATTGGATATCTAAAACAAAAGGAATGTCTTTATAAATTGTATTCAGTAAAGATATCCGGTTTTTGCTAAGCGACAAACCTAAACCATCATATGCTTTGGTTGTATCAAAACCTCTACCGTTATCAACTATTTTCAATATCAGACTTGAATTTTGTTTATTAAAATTCACCTCAATTTTGCCATCGTTTCCTTTTTCTGCGACCCCATGTTTAACTGCATTTTCTACAAAGGGCTGTAAAAGCATTGAAGGAATTTCAATGTTTTCCAGATTCAAATCTTTTGAAGTATTCAAATCATATTGAAAGCCAAATCGCAACTGCTCCATTTGCAGGTAATCATCCAGCAACATTTTTTCTTCGGCCAGGCTAATGAGTTCTTTACTATCCAGAACATTTCGGGTAAGCCTGGCAAATTTTGTTAAGTAACGGTTTGCATAATCAATTTCATTTTTATTCATCAGGTTTTGAATGCCTGCCAGTGCATTAAATAAGAAGTGAGGGTTTAACTGTGAGCGAACGGAGTTGAGTTGAAGTTGCGCGATTTCTTTTTGTCTGGCTTGCTCCGCGACTTTCCTCTTGATTTGTTGATTTTTAATATAAACAGCTAAACCCCCTGTTATGCCGCCAATAATCAATGAAAACAATAATCCTGAAGTGACTAGTTGTTTTGTCGTATAGTTTGCCTCCTCTAATGTTATATCAAGCAAATATCTGGCTGTATATTTTTCATGTTCCTCAGGTTTGGTATTCCATTTAATTAATGGCTGAATTATTATTTCATAATCTCCAGATTTTTTAAAAATGCTTTTATCAATCTTTACGTAAGGCAAAAATTCATTTGAATCTATATAGTTTCCATATTCCCAATAAGTTGATCTGAAGATCGTTTTGTCTGTTAATTTTTCTTTTATTGAAACGGAGTAAAGGTAGTCTAGATCCGATTTGTCTTTTATTATTCTTAATTCCACATCCCTATCAGAGAAATTAAGGTGTGTTTTGTCTTTTACAGCAATGGCATTAAATCCCTCACCACGGTTAATTACTGAAAGTTTAGAAAAGTAAACAATTTTCGCTTTGGGAATTGGTTTAGCATAAAAGACAGATCTATAGATATCAAGAGGTTTATTTACATTATAAATAAGTGTTGTTATGTTTTTGCCTTTTATTGGAAAAACACCAAGCCTTGCAAGGCTCATTAAATCGGGGGGTTCAATGTCAATCACTTTTTTTTTGTCGATAGACTTATTTACAACTATCGGTTTGTTATCTTCTATAATAGTATATCGATACTGCCGTACGTCTTCTGTTCGCTCGAAATATGCTTCTAACGATATATTGGTCACTGCAGGTAAATAATTAAATGATGTATTTGGCTGATTAGGAAATTTATTATCGTAATAAACACTTTTGGCAGAACTATCAATGCAAAAACCCAATTTTCTTCCTCCTGAATAAACCTTAGAAAAGTCTACTCCTTTTTGCGCGTATGCTGTAGATAGCGTAAAAATTAAACTGAAGATTGTAATGAATATTTTTTTCATACTTTAAATTTTCATAAACCTCTGCTTAAAAACCCGCTTACAAAATGCCAAAATAGTAAATGAAGTCATTAAGTTAGTATTTGAATAGTTTAGAGCAGAATTTAATTAAAACAGACGCTGTAATTTAATCTAGTAACTCAATTTTTAATTCAATAGAAATACCAGTCTGTCTGATGCTTATAAATCCCTGTTCTAATTGCATCATATCAATTTCCTTTAACCTTTTGTATAACATGCCCGTAACCGAATGGAAGGTTGCTAACCTTAAAGACGGAGTATAGACGCAGTTGGTTCGGACATGTGACAATTCTACCCGAACAAACTGCATCTCAACTACGCTTTATATGCATCAGTGCAGTATTCATATCCTTAGCTTTTAGTTATGCTGTATTGACCGTGGTAAACTAATCTATTCTAATATCCTAAGGAACATGTCGAACAGCAAAATTCACTTAGAACGAATAAATTTTAAGCCTGCACTCTCATTTTCATTTGTGTTCAGGCTTGCTTCGTAGGCCTTTTGGTACCAGCAAGAAATACTCCTACTTGCGCCCATTATAAATGGCGATACTGATTGCAGGACCAGTCTCAATAAACTCATCTGTGAAATCCACTAATCTGCATCATCAAACCGAAGGAAAAAATAGATACAATCATCCCGAAGGAAATATCGAATATAATACCTTGCTTTATAGGCAAAAAACTTAAATTTGCGACAATAAAAATCAAAATATAATGAGTTTCAGAATAGAACACGATACCATGGGCGAGGTACAAGTGCCTGCCGACAAATACTGGGGTGCACAAACCGAACGCTCACGCAATAATTTTAAAATCGGACCTGAAGGTTCTATGCCTAAAGAAATTATTCATGCTTTTGGCTATTTGAAAAAAGCTGCAGCTTTGGCTAACACAGAACTTGGTGTGCTTACCGCCGAAAAAGCTGAGTTAATTGCAAAAGCTTGCGATGAAATTATCGCTGGTGATCTGGATGATCAGTTTCCTTTGGTAATCTGGCAAACTGGTTCTGGTACGCAGAGCAATATGAACGGCAACGAAGTAATTGCCAACCGTGCACACGTAATTAACGGCGGTGCATTGGCTGATGATAAAAAAGTACTTCACCCGAATGATGATGTAAACAAATCACAATCTTCTAACGATACTTACCCAACTGCAATGCACATTGCAGCTTATAAACTAACCGTAGAAAATACCATTCCGGGCTTGGAGAAATTGCGTAATGCTTTGGCTAACAAGGTGGAAGAATTTAGTTCAATTGTTAAAACTGGCCGTACCCACTTTATGGATGCTACTCCATTAACATTGGGACAAGAATTTTCTGGATACGTACAACAGATTGACAACAGCATCCGGGCGATTAAAAATGCTTTGGTAATGGTTGCAGAATTGGCTTTAGGTGGTACCGCGGTTGGTACAGGCTTAAATACACCAAAAGGTTACGACGTTTTAGTGGCTCAAAAAATTGCTGATTTAACAGGTTTTCCATTCGTTACCGCGCCAAATAAGTTCGAAGCTTTGGCTGCACATGATGCCATGGTTGAACTCTCTGGTGCGCTGAAACGTACGGCTGTAGCTTTAATGAAGGTTGCAAATGATGTGCGGATGTTGAGTTCTGGTCCGCGTTGTGGTATTGGTGAAATCGTCATCCCTGATAACGAACCAGGTTCATCCATCATGCCAGGTAAAGTGAATCCAACACAACCAGAAGCATTAACAATGGTATGTGCTCAGGTAATTGGTAATGATGTAGCAGTTTCTATAGGTGGCATGTCTGGCCACTTTGAATTGAATGTTTTCAAACCTTTAATTGCAGCCAACGTATTGCAATCAGCACGTTTAATCGGCGATGCTTGCGTATCCTTCACTGATAAATGTGCAGAAGGAATTACAGCCAACCTACCGGAAATTGAAAAACATTTACAAAATTCATTGATGTTGGTAACGGCATTAAATCCGCATGTAGGTTATGAAAATGCAGCCAAAATTGCAAAAAAGGCGCATAAAGAAAATAAAACACTAAAAGCAGCAGCGGTAGAATTAGGCTTATTAACCAATGAGCAATTCGATGAATGGGTTCGTCCAGAAGATATGGTTGGGAGTTTAAAATAGAGTTATCGCTTTAATAAATAAAATCTATCATAGTTGAAGTAAAATCAGGGTTGTCGGTTAATGCTGAAACCTTGCTTTTACTTCATTTTGAAATCATCGCATTAAAGAAATACGCGTAGTTGTTCTGCTCGAAAGGAATCAGCTGGTAACAGATATTAAATATAAGGATATGAATAGTTCAATTTTACAGTTTCTGTTTTCGCTGGTACCGGTAATTACGCCGCTTTTAGTTTTTATTGCTTGTTGTGTTTATATCAATAAGATAGTAAGGATTGATTCTATTTTTCTTTGTATCGGTTCAGGAATTACTTTATTGATTAGCGTTATGTATGTTTTCATGCCATCTATAATGCAAAGTAGGGCTATGCCAGCTGACGAGGTGAGTTTTTATTATAGCGCACTGGGAATGATTGCTTTTTTCGGCGGAGTTTCTTTTGCAGCTGGCCTCTTCATGCTCATTAATAATATGGTAAATGCAAGTAAAATGCCTGTTGGAAAATTTTAAACCATCAACAATACCGCGATCCTCTATTTTACAATTTTTCATCAGAACAATGCCAAAGAATAGTAATGAACCAAAGTTTCTATATGTGATGTTTTTCGTCGCCGTTTTGTTGTATTCTTCCTGTTCCAGATTGCCAAATATCCAGGGGAAAGGTGAAGAATTTATGCAAGGCGTATGGAATGAGGATTCTGTCGCTTTCAGTGATAAGTTAAGTAACTATACTCAGCACCGGTTTAAAATTTCGTGCGATTCCATTTATATAGACATGGTAACCCACAGCAAGGTAAACTTTTACGAAGATTCTTGTTTCAATAATGGTGTTTGGAAAGAGTATGCAAAAGGCGTTTATGCGGTTCGGGGTGATACCTTATTTGTTGGGGCTACCTATACCCATGCCAACTATAAACAAAAAATTTCGGGTTGCTATCATATTGGCAGGTATGATAAAAACTTCCTGATCAGGAAGCGCTCGGCAGATACCCTGATCCTTGAAAGTTTAAGCGATCAGAGGGAAATTAAACTTTCACTTAAAGAAAAAATCACCTGCGTTCAAAAAGAATTATAAAATGATATTCAAATCGATTAAAAAGAAATTATCAACGGCTGTAGCCATTGGTGTCCTCGCTTATCTCCCTATCCAGGCAAATGCCTGGGGTATGATTGGCCATAGAGTAGTGGGAGAAATTGCTGATAGCTATCTGAAAGCAAAAACCCGCAAGGCAATTCAGTCTATTTTAGGTTCAGAAACCCTGGCAATGTCAGCAAATTGGGGAGACTTTATTAAATCTGATTCTACCTACAATTATATGTACAACTGGCATTTTGTAAATCTTCCGGGAGGGCTGGATAGACAGGGTGTTTACAATATTTTAGAGACTGAAAAGGCGCCAAACCTTTATAATAAGATAATCGAATTAACGGCCGTTTTAAAAAAAGCAGGCAGTACAGCATCGGAGAAAAAGCTTGCGCTACGCATGCTGGTTCACATGGCCGGCGATTTATGCCAACCTATGCACGTTGCCCATAAGGAAGATTTAGGTGGCAACAGGGTTTCGGTAATGTGGTTTAATGAAAAATCGAATTTGCACCGCGTTTGGGATGAGCAGTTAATCGAATATCAACAGCTAAGTTATACTGAATTTGCAAAGGCAATTAATCATCCTTCAGCCGTTCAGCTATATAACTGGCAAAATACGAATTTAAGAGACTGCGTTTACGATGCCTATACCGTGTGTAGCAAAATTTATGAAGGAACGAAGCCGGATTCAAAACTGAGTTATCGTTATAACTTTGATTGGTCAGCAACGCTGAACGAACAATTATTAAAAGGTGGTGTAAGGTTGGCAAAAATGCTTAACGATATTTACGGATAATGCTGATATCCAGTTCAAATCCTCCAAAAACTGGAGGGTTTTTCTTTTTGTAGCGAATTCATTATTACTTTCGTTTACCTTACACACATCTAAATTTAACGATATGAAAAAGATATTATTTGTGCTTTTAATTTGCACAGCAGTTGCCTGCACAAAGGATAGCAATAAAACACTCATTTCAAAAAAATGGGTAATCGAGTCAGTAACGGTTACCCCTGCGATGAAAATGGGCGATAAGATGAGTGAAAATTATATTGAACTATCAGGGCCAGAAAGTTGTGTAGCCAATCTATCACTTTCGTTTGCGGAAGATAGTACGTATTTGGCTGGCGCTAGTGGAGCACTTTGCGACATGATGACTGATGCCAGTATAAAAACCTGGAAGAGAGATGGAGACAAAATTATCTTATCCGGGGCTCCGGGATCACCGCTATCGTTCGATGGTAAAAAGTTGACGCAGACTACCACAACCACACAAGACGGCAAGACTTATACTTTCGTATATAAATATAAATCCAAATAGTTTTGAGAATTCTAATGGTTTGTTTGGGGAATATCTGCCGTTCGCCATTGGCTGAGGGCATCATGCGCCAACTGGTAGCAGCGCAAAATTTGAAATGGGAAGTTGCTTCCGCGGGAACAGGAAACTGGCACATCGGTCAGGCTCCAGACCATAGAAGTATTGCTGCGGCTCAAAAATCCGGCTATGATATTAGTATGCAGCGGGCGCAACAGTTCTCGGCTGGTATGTTTTCAAAATACGATCTAATTCTGGTAATGGATCTTAAGAACTTAAGCGACGTAAATAATCTGGCGAAAACAAAGGAAGAGCTGCAAAAGGTGAAACTTTTCTTAGATAATGACGAACTGGTAGATCCTTATTGGGACAATGCCTTGTTTGCGCCAGTTCTTAAGCAAGTTGAAGATCGATGCAAGGAAATTATCAAAGAACTTTCTTAAATTGAGCGATATTACAGAAAAGCATATAAAACGTCTAACCAAATTCTTTGATGAAAAAAATACTTACGATGGTGATTGCGTTAATCATCCTGCAAAGTGTAGCATTTGCAGCAAGCAATCCCGGGATCCTCGTTTTTTCTAAAACAAAAGGCTATCGCCATGCTTCCATTGAGGAAGGTAAAAGAGCAATCATTAAACTCGGTCAATTACATCATTACACTGTAGATACCACTGAGAATGCCACATTATTTACAGAAGAAAACTTAAAAAAATATGCTGCTGTGATCTTTCTAAGTACCACAGGTGATGTATTGAATGAAGCACAACAGTCTGCATTTGAACGGTATATCCAAGCGGGCGGAGGCTTCGTTGGTATCCATGCCGCAACCGATACGGAATATGATTGGCCCTGGTACGGAAAACTGGTGGGCGCTTACTTTGTTAGTCACCCGAAAGTACAGGAAGCGAGATTTGTTATCAAAGATCCAAAGCACCCAGCAACAAAATTTTTGACAGATTCTGTTTGGATGCATACAGATGAACTTTACAATTTTAAAAATATCAACCCGGATCTGAAAGTGTTGATTACGATTGATGAAACTTCTTATGAAGGCGGCAAGAACGGAAACTTTCATCCGTTTAGTTGGTGCCATGATTTCGATGGTGGACGCGCCTTTTATACTTCTATGGGGCATCCGAAAGAATGCTGGACAGATGAAAAGTTTTTAAAGCATCTCAGCGGAGGATTGAAATATGCCGTCGGAAAAAATAAGAAGCTGGATTATCAAAAAGCCAAATCGAAACTTTTATAATTTAGCTAAAGCGCAAACAAGGCTAGCCCTTTAACAAACGTCTATTTGCGCGGATTCTTTTTTGCATTAACGAGATAAATGTAATTCAACATACAAAAGCTGGCCACTGCACCAAAGGTATGCCACAGGAAATGGGTACCTACAGCCAAGATTCCCCATTTATCGGCAATCCGGAAAGTGAGCGCGAAGATAAAAGCCAGCAGCGCAAAGCCAACCCATTTTCCATTTTGCCATTCTGTTTTAATCAGATACCCGAACACCGGAAAGAGTACGATGGCAGCCATCACCGCGTAATTAATATTGATAAAAATTTGGAAATCCCCATCTGCAAAGAGCCTTCGCACATAAAACTGGAAGATTGCATAAATACCGATTATTAAGGCCGCATAATACCATTTTGTTAGTTTGGCCAGAAAGTATACACCGGCTGATAGGCAAAGCAACATGATGGGCATCCAGTCCATCATAATGAAAACTGGCCACCGCCGTAAGCCGTGATAGGTGGTTCCACCAATGCCGCCAATGTAAAGTAAAACCAAGGCAAGGCTTAAAAAAGTATGCTGTTTGAAATCACCCCAAACTTTAAATGTCCAGTATACGGCAATGGCCAGAAAGAAAAAGCTTGTAATTGTATTTAAAGGTTCGGGAAAAAGTTGCTGCAGATTTGTTTCTGTGTAAGTAGTTCCTCCGTCTGGTGGAGTTTGAATAAATGCGTTCATAAATTTTCAAATATGATGAATTTAATTTCTGCTAATCTGCATTTATAAAAATGGATTCTTCCATTAAAGCCAATCTTTTTAAGTAAAATAATTGAGACCGAAGGTTTACAAAGGCTTAATAGTTGCTTGTTTACTGTATCTGAATTAGCAGGTTTATAAGGATATTTAAGCTTATCGGAAGGAGCCTGAAGATGTTATTACTCTAATTTGGTGCAGGGAAATAGTGTTAATTATAAGATATGTGCTCATCTGATTTACAATCCAAAATACTGTGCTGCACTTGAAAAATAAAAAAAAATGCAAACTATTCAATCCGGATCATGTTAAAAGAGTACATCAAAACTTATAAACATGAGCACTACAACATTAACAACAGAAGTATTGAACGACCTTGTTCAAATAAATAACGATCGCATTGCAGGATATGAAAAAGCACGCACCGAATTAAAAGATGAGGATGCAGATTTAAAAGCTTTATTCCTGGATATGATTTCAGAAAGTCAGAAATATAAAATGGCTTTGGGCACAGAGATTTCAGCCTTGGGCGATGATATTGATACAGGTACTACAAATTCAGGAAAAATCTACAGAGCCTGGATGGATGTGAAAGCATTGTTTACCGGTCATGATAGAAAAACTGTTTTAAATAATTGCGAGGGTGGGGAAGATGCTGCACAGAACGCCTATAAAATGGCTTTAGAGGTAGAAGATCTTCCAGCACATATCAGAACATTAATTTCTGATCAGAAAGCTTCGTTAAGAACCTCACATGATGAAATTAAAAGGCTACGTGATGCTCAAGCATAGTATGGCTTAGTCAATAACAAAAAACTCCTGATGAATCATCAGGAGTTTTTTTGTTTTATGCTTCCAGTTCTCGGTCAAGATGTTCGGTAACCCGCTGAATAGTATTGTCAATTGTATTGCTTAAAATGGTTAGGTAAGATCCTTTTTTAGCAGTCTCAATTGCAATTTGCAAACATTCTGTACTTTTATTGTTGATGATCACTTCCTTATTCGGATCAACCTCCCTTATGCCTTGAACCAGGAGATTAATAAGTTCATCTTGTTGTCTGCCTCTTAAATATTTCTCCTGGCAAATATAAATCTTATCGAACATTTGAGCAGATATGCGTGCCGTTTCGATAATGTCTTCATCACGTCTATCACCGGTTCCGGAAATAATACCTACATGCTCTGTTGCTTCTACACTTTGCAAATACGCTTTCACGCCGTTAAATCCATCTGGATTATGTGCAAAATCCACTAATACTTTAAAGTCCTTAAACCTAAATATATTCATTCTGCCTGGTGTGTGCGCAGCTGATGGAATAAAAGTTTCTAAAGCCAAACGAATGTCTTCTGGTTTATAACCCCATAAGTAGGTGGCCAAAGTTGCCGCCAAAACGTTTTGGATCATAAAGTTCACAGCCCCTCCAAACGTTAACGGAATGTGGGTAGCTTTATCAACCCTTAACTTCCAATCGCCTGTTTTGATGGTGATGTAACCATTTTCATAAATAGCTGCAATACCGCCTTTTTTGCAATGCTCTTTAATTACCGGATTGTTTTCATCCATACTAAAGTAAGCCACATTACAGCGTGCATCTCTGGCAATCTTTACACAGTAACCATTGTCCGCGTTTAGAACCGCCCATCCTTTACGACGAACTGCGCCAACTACAACCGCTTTTACACGGGTTAAATCATCAAGGTTATGAATGTCTGAGATACCTAAGTGATCCTCCTGAATATTGGTGATCACGCCAATGTCGCAGGCATTGAAGCCTAAGCCAGCCCTTAGAATCCCACCGCGGGCAGTTTCCAGAACGGCAAATTCTACAGTCGGATCTTTTAAAATAAATTCAGCGCTTACCGGTCCTGTGGTGTCACCTTTCATCAACATCGTGTTGTGCACATAAACACCATCACTCGTGGTATAACCTACACGTTTACCGTTACTACGGATAATATGGGCAATTAACCGTGTTGTGGTTGTTTTTCCATTTGTTCCGGTAACTGCTATAATCGGGATAGAAGACAGTCTGTTTTGAGGATATAACATATCTACTACAGATGCTGCAACGTTTCTCGGCAAACCTTCGCTCGGTGCCAGGTGCATTCTGAAACCCGGAGCTGCATTTACTTCCAATACAACACCACCATTTTCCGTTAGCGGTTGCGTAAGGTTTTGGGCCATGATGTCAATTCCGCAAATGTCTAAGCCGATAACCCTGGAAATTCTTTCGCAGATGAAAATATTTTGCGGATGCACAATATCTGTAACGTCGATAGATGTTCCGCCGGTACTGAGATTGGCTGTAGATTTTAGGTAAACGATTTCGCCTTTTTGAGGAATGGTTTCTAAAGTATATTCTTTTTTCGCCAGTAAATCCAGTGTATCGCGATCAACAGCAATTTCAGTTAAGACATTTTCATGCCCGTAACCACGTCGCGGATCTTCATTTTCTTTATCAATTAACTCCTGAATGGTGTGAATGCCATTGCCAAGTACGTGTGCAGGATCGCGTTGCGCTGCAGCAACCACTTTATGATCAATAACCAAAACACGGAAATCAAAGCCAGTGATGAACTTTTCAATAATAACCTTCCGGGAATAAGTTTTCGCATATTCAAAAGCTTCGCGGGCAACCTCCATCGTTTTAACGTTGATGGTTGCACCTTTGCCATGATTGCCATCCAGTGGTTTAAATACCAATGGAAAGCCTACTTTATTAACCGATGCTTCGAGGTCTTCTACGTTTGAAATGGTTACGCCTGATGCTACCGGAATGGCCGCTTCAGTTAATAAGCGTTTGGTTTCTTCCTTATTACTTGCAATATCAACGGCGATGCTACTGGTTTTTTCAGTCATGGTTGCCCTGAAGCGGACCTGGTTTTTGCCATAACCCAATTGCACCAATGAACTTTTGTTTAACCTGATCCACGGAATATTTCTGCTCACGGCTTCCTGTACAATTGATCCGGTACTTGGACCAAGCGCTTCCAGTTCACGAATTTCTTTCATTCGGCGAATGTCATGTTCCAGGTCATATTCTTCACCATCAATGAGTGCCTGGGCAATTTTTACCGCAGCTTCGGCTGCATATACGCCAACTTTTTCTTCCAGATAACTAAATACTACATTGTAAATACCTTCTGTTTTAGTTTGTCGCGTTCTGCCAAACCCGGTTTCCATTCCGGCGATGGTTTGGATTTCGAGGGCAATGTGTTCTATAACATGTCCCATCCAGGTTCCCTCTTTCACGCGCGAGAAAAAACCACCTTCAACACCTTTAGAGCAACGGTGCGTAAACATACTTGGCAGTAATTTTTCTATTCGCTCACTAAAGCCTTCAATAACATTTGTTGGTCTTTGCTCCAGTTCCTCTAAATCCAATCTCATCTGGATGAGTTTCTTACGGTTTATCGACCATATATTTGGCCCTCTCAATACTTGTATGTTATATATCTTCATGTAATGGGTTGTCGTTTTTTATAAAAAAGCTAGGGTTTTAAGAAGGCCTTTTTTCAACTTTGCTATGCTAAAATTGATGACTGTAAATTATAAATTTATTTTGAAAACTGACACTTCAAATAGCTAAATGAATTTCTGGTGCTATTTGTTTCGTTTACAGCCCTTACTTTTACGGAAATTGTTCGCAATTATTTTAACTATTGTTAATAATTGCATAATTATTGACAAAAAAAGTCGTGTTTTTTATCTTAAGCTGATATATTTGGGTTTTTTGATCGAATACTAATACACACAAAATGGTTCCCAAGGGCAAACTCATCATTATTGGAGGCGCAATAAATACAGGCAGCTTCGCTGAAACGCAATTTGGATTGCCTGAAAACATGAATTTTTTCGAAAGAGGAATTTTAAAACGGATTACTACAGAATCGGTAAAAGATATTGAATCGCGTTTCGAAATCATTACCACGGCTTCTTTAATGCCCGAAAAGGTTGGTGAAGAATATATCAAAGCTTATGCGCAACTGGATGTTCATAATGTTGGCGTCTTAAATGTTACCAATCGGGAAGAAGCCAATTCAGACGAAAATTACGAACGGATTAAAGCTGCCGAAGTAATCATTTTCACCGGTGGCGATCAGCTCAGGCTTTCCTCTATCTTTGGAGGAACGAAAATTCATCAGATTCTGATTGAAAAGTATAAGACAGAGCCAGTAGTTATTGCAGGTACATCAGCAGGAGCGGCAGCGAGTTCTAAAAATATGATTTACCAGGGCAGCAGTAAAGATGCTTTGCTTAAAGGCGAAGTAAAGATTACCGGCGGACTTGGATTTATAGATGATGTGATTGTAGATACGCACTTTGTTCAGCGTGGACGGATAGGCAGGCTGCTTTATGCTGCGGCAAGTAACCCCGGTATTCTGGGCATTGGTTTGGGCGAAGATACTGGTCTGTTTATTTCGGACGGACACATCATGGAAGCTATTGGGTCAGGGATGGTCATCCTGGTAGATGGCCGACAAATGGCTGATACGAACTTAACCGATGTTGAAATGGGACAACCGGTATCCATCAAGAATATGGTGGTACATGTAATGTGCGATGGAGATGTTTACGATTTAACTGATCATAGTTTAGTGATCCATCACCCTAAAGTTGTTCCAATAGCGTAGCGGCATTAACAGTTCGCGGCTTACAGTTTTGAGATTACAGTTACTGTTTCAGACTGGCCTCGATACTTTATCCTGCTACTAAAATCCTGATATTAAACGCTGGCTACTAATCTTGATACTAAATAAGATGAAAATAATTATCCACGGTGGCTTTTTCAGTGAGTCATCCACCAACCAGGAAACTAAAAAAGCTAAACAAGATGCTTTGGCTGATATCGTAAAGCTTGGGCACGCCTATCTGCAAACACATTCTGCAGTAGAAACGGTTGTGTATACGGTTGCTTTGCTTGAAGACAATGAGCTGTTTAATGCCGGGATTGGTTCACAAATTCAAAGTGACGGAAAGGTAAGGCTAAGTGCTTCTTTAATGGATGGAAAAACCGAAAGATTTAGCGGGGTGATCAATATAGAGGAGGTGGAAAATCCAATTGAGGTTGCGAAGCATTTATTACCATATGATGATCGCGTACTTAGTGGAGAGGGTGCGCAGCAATTTGCCCGGAAAAATAATTTTGAATATTTCAATCCCATCACGCCTCAACGACAAAAGGAATACGACGAAAAGCGAAATCAAGAAAATAATAAAGGTACAGTGGGGTGCGTGGCTTTAGATGCAGACGGCAACATTGCTGCAGCGACTTCTACAGGAGGTAAAGGATTCGAAATTCCTTGCCGCGTAAGCGATTCTGCAACAACCGCTGGAAATTATGCAAATCAGTTTGCGGGCATTTCCTGCACAGGAGTTGGTGAAGATATTGTAAGTGGTTCATTGGCGTCGAAAATCGTAACCCGTGTTACAGACGGATTTTCATTGAAAGATGCCTGTGATAAATCCTTTATTGAATTGAAAGCATTCGATGGCTTTGCTGGTGTTATCGGGATTTCTAATCAAGGCGAACTTTACCACTGTGATTCACATCCATACATGGTTTGGGCATCATTCGATCTTAATTTAGAGGTATTTAGCTAAAGTTGAATATAAAGTATTATTTTTGTTGCATGATCAAAAATGTATTGGCTCTTTTGAGTCTTTTTGCCTCATTACAAGTACAAGCTCAAAATATTGATAGAGCTGATAGTCAGGAGCCGAATGGGGGAAATGCAATTACGATTTCGATCTCTAAATTCGACCTGGTAGATGGCAATTCTTTCTTTGATGAAGCGCAGGACCTGGAAAAAAAAGGCGATTTTAACGAAGCCTTAACATTATTTGGTAAGGCCGCATTTGAATATAATGCCGTTAAAAATTACAATTTATATGGCCAGGCGATTATAAAAATGAGTAATATGCATTATATGCTTGGTCGCTTTACAGATGCTGAACAAATTTTGCTAAATGTTGCGCTCAAAAATTATTCTAAATTAGGCAGCAGAAGTGGCTTAATGAATACTTACGGTTTACTTGGGAAAGTTTATCTGGCCAATAATAAATCTACCCAGTCAATGTGGTTTTATACACAGCAGGGCATGCTCGCGAAACAGCTTAAAAGTAATAACTCCTACCTCGAATCTATTCTAGGGATCGCACAAGTTAAAATTAAAAAGAAAGATTTTACTTTGGCCCTGAGAGACCTGAAAACAGCAGAATGGTTCGCTAATTCAGTTAAGATTACTCAATATAAAGGTCAGATACGTGACGCGAGAGAAGTAATCTCCAACAAAATCACTTCTAAAACGGGTTCCAAATAATTTTCATATTGGTTTCCTGATATCTGTGCAAAACAGGCAGTACCTGAGCATTTAAATGTATTGATAACCGCTCTTCCAGAAAGCCTTCACGCTTAATCTCTTAAAACAAATAATAATATCAAACGTTAGCATTTTAAGAATTGTTAAATAAGAAGCTTTTAGTAGATTTGATAAGTTTTAACAAGAGACGGTAATAATGCTGTCTCTTTTTTGTTTTTTCGTTGAAATGGTATCATATTGGCTATATAGAATTGGAAATGGATTTTAAATCATTTAAACAGATGTTGAAGAGAGTATTTTTTATAATTTTTACTGCCGCTGTGATTGCTTGTCACGCCGCACCAAAACCTCAGCCTGTGGTTGATGGTGTTACAAATGTTATGCCCGATCAGCAGCAACAGCTCGTAATTAAAGAAGTGGTTAACCTGATCGAAAGTTATAACTACAAAAAAGTTCAGGTAAATGATTCAATTTCATCTCTGATTTTAGATAAATACATCAAAGCTCTAGATCAGGGCAAAAATTATTTTTTAGCTTCTGATATTAAGGAGTTCGAAAAATACAGAACCACCCTTGATGACGACTTCAAAAACGGCGATTTAAGTGGTCCATTTTATATTTATAACGTTTACGCAAAAAGGTTAAATGAATATTTTACCTATTCTTTAGCGCAGATTAAAAATAAATATGATTTCAATCAAAACGATACTTATGTTTATGACAGGGAGAAATTGCCTTGGGCAGCGTCTAGCACTATCTTAAACGATACCTGGAAGAAACGTGTAAAGTACGAATTGGTAAATCTTAATTTAGCCGGTTCTGCAGAAAGTAAAAATGTTGAAACCTTAACTAAGCGTTATCAGAATTTAAAATCTCAAACGGCTAAAACGAATAATCAAGACGTTTTCCAGATTTTAATGGATGCTTTTACAGAGTCCATCGATCCGCACACCAACTATTTTGTGCCAGCCAGAGCAACTGAGTTTAATGAAGAAATGTCTCGCTCGTTTGAAGGAATTGGTGCACGTTTACAACTGGAGAATGAAGTAGTTAAAATTATGGAAATTATTCCAGGTGGACCAGCTTTTAAAGGTAAACAGTTAACTGCAGGTGATAGAATTATTGCAGTTGCACAGGGAAATGAAGACTTCGTTGATATTGTCGGCTGGAGATTAGATATGACTGTGAGCAAAATAAAAGGTCCGAAAGGAACGAAGGTCCGGTTAAAAGTGATTCCCGTTGGTAAAGAAATGTCTTCTAAACCAGTGATCATTGAAATGATGAGGGAGAAGGTGATTCTGGAAGATCAGTCTGCTAAGAAAAAAGTGAAAACCATTAATTCAAACGGTAAAAGCTATAAAGTTGGGGTAATTTCATTACCTGCATTCTATGCAGATTTTAAAGCAGCGAACGCTGGCGATAAGAACTACAAAAGTACCACAAGGGATGTTAGGAAACTGATAGATTCTTTAAAAACCATTGATAAGGTTGATGCCATTGTAATGGATTTACGCGGAAACGGAGGCGGATCTCTTGTCGAAGCGATCTCCCTCACCGGTTTATTTATTGATAGGGGTCCGGTTGTACAGGTAAAAGATTTACGGGGTAAAATTGAAGTAGATGAAGATGAAACTGCTGGCGTAGCCTGGGATGGTCCGTTCGGTGTAATGGTTGATCGTTTAAGTGCTTCTGCATCCGAAATTTTTGCAGGTGCGATTCAGGATTATGGACGTGGAATTATTATGGGTAGCCAAACTTATGGTAAAGGAACCGTTCAATCATCTATCGACTTAAATAAATTGGTAAATCCAGGAATGTTGCAAAAAATAGCTGGCTTGGTAACCAGAGATAAGACCTTGGGTACTTCGCCAACTTCTACTGCAGTAGCGGATATTAACCTGGGCCAGATCAACTTGACAATGGCCAAATTTTATAGAGTGGCCGGCAGCAGTACGCAACATAAAGGTGTAATGCCAGATATTGTTTTTCCATCAGTATATCCGATGGATAAAATTGGTGAAGATACAGAACCATCAGCATTGCCCTGGGATGTTATTCCCCGCTCTAACTTTACTGCTGTAGCTAATTTATCTCCTGTTAAAGCAGGGTTAATTAAGAATAGCGAACAGCGGATTGCAAACTCTTTAGATTTTAAATATTTAAAACAAGATATAGCTGATTTGAAGAAACGTGATGCAGAAGTTTCTGTTCCGTTGAATGAAGTAAAACTTAAAGCAGAACGTGATGCTCAGGAAGCAAAATCGCTTGCCAGACAGAATGAGTTAAGGGCATTGAGAGGTTTACCAGCCATTAAAAAAGGTGAGAAAGTAACGAAGCAAGATTCTTTTGACTTTATTGAAGATGAATCGCTAAAAGTAATGGGCGATTTTATGCAGCAATCCGGTAACTACGTAATGAACCTGGGTTCACCGGTACAGAAGTTCTAAGTCGCTTTAATAACATAAAAAAACCGATCAAATTACTTGATCGGTTTTTTTATGCACTTTGATTTAATTCATTAGGCCTATAGACGAATATGAAATCAATAATTAGGTGTTAGGTTGTTTAACATTATTCTGACTCAATTGCATGGCCATCATCTCTTTCATGGTTTTATTCATGCCTTCAGTGCTTCCATCTAAGAAAATGATGTTACCCTCACCATATTCAGCAAACTGTTTAATGGCTTCTGTCCACATGGTGAATAGAATTACCGAAGTATCTAAATTTGCCTGTTGCATTTCGTGCGCGGCGTTTGTCATCCCCTTTGCTACTTCTTCCCTGAATAAGGCAATACCCTGGCCGCGGAGCTGGGCAGCTTCACGTTCGGCGGTAGCTGCGATTTTAATAGCATTACCATCTGCTTCGGCACCTTTAGTTTTAGTAATCAGTAAAGCCTGACCTTCGTTTTCTGCGGCAGCTTTTAGGTTATTTGATGCAACCACACGGCTCATCGAGCGCATAATTTCCTCGTCAAAGGTGATGTCGTTTAACTGAAGATCTTGTAAGTGGTAGCCCCAGCCATCTAAAACCTGATCAATTTGTTCCTTTACATGTAATACAATTTCATTACGTTGCGCCAGAACGTTTGCCTGCTTCTGAGTGGCTACGTAAGCACGAATAGAGCCTTCTATAGTTCTGATTAAAGCTTGCATTAAATTTGTTGCATCGACAAATTTAAAGGCTACGTTTTTAATGGTTTCCTCATCCTGATTAACAACAGAATATAAAAGCATTGCCTTGAAATAAACATTGGCCTGATCCTGCGTTACTGCCTGAAATGACAATTCAACAGAGCGGTTTTGGATCGAAATCCTGGAATAAATTTGTTCTATTAGTGGGATTTTAAAGTTTAATCCCGGCCTGAGTTGCCTACGGTATTTTCCAAAAACCGTTACTACTGCTATTGTTCCTTGTTTTACAGTAACAAATGAGCTTAACAAAATAATAATCGCCAGGAAAACGAGAATGTAAATAGTGTACTGCATAATTAGATTTTTTATGAAGTTATAAAAAAATTCATACAACTACATGATCGTTTTTGTAGCTTTATTTTTAACCAACTGAATTATATATTACATGAAAAAGAAATTATTGATGCCTGCTGCTGCGTTATTGCTTTTCGCAGCCTGTCAGAATGATAAAAATCATCAGTCCACAGCAACAGATCAAAGAACTGTTTTTTTTGACGCCACCGGAATGGATTCTACGGTAAAACCCGGAGATAACTTTTTCCTCTACGCCAATGGCAAATGGATGAAAAATACGCAGATTCCGAAAACGGAAACAGGATGGGGTTCATTCTATACCTTATATAATGACAATCTTAAAAATCTAAGGTCGATTTTAGAAAACGCGGCAAAAGGCAATGGAGGTAAGGGGGGCAACGAGCAAAAAGTTGGTGATTTCTATGCCAGCGGAATGGATTCTTTAACGATTGAAAAACTCGGTATCGAGCCTGTTAAGCCTATTCTTGCAAGAATTGATGCGATTAAAAATGATAAGGATTTGATCAGCTTCGTATCTGAAGGTTTTAAAAGTGGACAAGGAGACCTGTTAGGTTTTGGTATTGAGCCTGATGATAAGATCAGCTCAAAAAATACTTTAATCTTTACACAAACTGGATTGAACCTGCCAGACCGAAGTTATTATTTAGACCAGGATGATAAGGCAAAAAAAATCAGAACTGCCTATTTAAAGTACATTACGAAAGTTTTTAGCCTTGCAGGTGATTCTGTTAATGGCGCTAAATATGCCGATAATATTTTAAAACTGGAAACGATGCTGGCGAAATCGCATTCAACGCCTGTTGAACTTCGCGACCCTCAGAAAAACTATAATAAGCTAACGGTTACCAATTTTCAGAAGCAAGTTCCAAATATCGATTTAAAAACCGTTTTGAGTAATCTTGGCGCATCAACTGATACCCTGATTGTGAGACAGCCAAAATACTATCAGGCTTTATCGGCATTGATAAAAAGTCAGCCGATAGAAATTTGGAAGCAAAAGCTGAAATTGGATATACTGGATCGCTCTGCAAATGCTTTAACAGAAGCTTTCAGGACAGCAAGATTTGAGTTTTTTGGTAAAACTTTAAGTGGACAGCCCGCGCAGACAGAAAGATGGAAATCGATGGTAAACAATACCGATCGTTACCTTGGCGATTTGCTTGGTCAATTATATGCAGAACAATATTTTAAACCAGAAGCAAAAAAACGGATGTTGGAGTTGGTGAACAATCTTCAGAAAGTGTATGAAGAACGCATCAAAAAAGTCGACTGGATGTCGGCTGAAACTAAAAAGAAAGCTTTAGAAAAACTCAATGCCTTCATCAAAAAAATTGGTTATCCAGATGAATGGAAAAAGTATGATGATGTAAAAATTTCGAAGAACACTTACTTTGCTAATCTTCAGTCGGCAAAGCAACATGCGTATAAGGAAATGATGGCGAAGTTGGGTAAGGATGTAGATAAAAATGAGTGGTTTATGACGCCACCAACTGTGAATGCGTATTACAATCCGGCCTATAATGAAATCGTATTCCCTGCCGGGATCTTACAGTTTCCTTTCTTTGCCTTCAATGCTGATGATGCGATTAATTATGGCGCAATTGGTGCCGTAATCGGGCATGAAATGACACACGGTTTTGACGATCAGGGAAGACAATATGATGCAGCTGGTAATTTAAAAGAGTGGTGGACCAAAGAAGACGCTGCCAAGTTTAAAACCAAGGCAGATAAAGTGGTAGCCTTATATAATAAGTTTACCTTACTCGATAATCAGCATGTAAACGGAGCATTAACTTTAGGAGAAAACCTGGCAGATATTGGCGGTTTAAACATTGCTTATGATGCTTTCAAACTAACTGAGCAGGGAAAAGGTAATCAAAAAATTGATGGTTTTACACCAGATCAACGTTTTTTCCTGGGTTTTGCACAAGTTTGGCGGATGAAAAACAGGGATGAATCAATGTTAGTTCGTATTAAAACTGATCCGCACAGTCCTGAAATGTTTCGTGTAAATGGCTCAGTGTATAATATGGAAGCATTTTACAAAGCCTTTAACATTCCACCGACAGCAAAAATGTATCTGGCACCAGAAAACAGGTTAGGTGTTTGGTAGTCGGTAAACAAATAAAAAGCTACGATTGTTAATGCAATCGTAGCTTTTTATTGATCTTTAAAACAAATGTTCTAATTTTTTGTATTTATTCTACTAATCTAAAAATCAATGAATGTAAAACGCACTTTTGGAACAATTTTAACTATTCTTGGAATTATCGGGCTTATTTATGCGGGCTACGGGTTCGTAAACCACAGTACAGCCACCAGAGGGTTAATGGTATATGGAATTATCGGATTGATATTCTTCGTATCTGGAATTGGGTTAGTTAAAAACACGAAGGATGAGAGCTAAGCGCTTTTAATCCTAACTGATCTGTTCAAATTTAAGCTGCAATCACATTAATAAATACTGAGATTCAATGAACGCCTAATTGGTAAAAGTTGGAGTAGTTTATTGTTTCTTTTTATGTCTGATGATTTGAAACTGGCTAAACGCAACCAAACAGCCGGCTAGGATAATAATCCCTGCAGACCATATGTTTTTTGGGTTCTGATTGATATAGTAAGCTGCCGCTAATACTAAAACCGCTGCAGCGATTCCGATGATGTAATGAAGAATTAATCCTTTTTTCATGTTATTTATAAGGTCCGGTCAGTTGCAAAGATTCGGAAATAAATTAAAAGTGATGTAACAGGAGATTAATTTTTTAAAGTAATCCTGTTATTTTCAAAATTCAGTTGGTGTCCTGCAAAATCGATATCTGTTAATTCTTTCATGCGTTCGAAAGCACGGTGTTTTTTATCCAACGTAAGTTGATTGACCTTGTCTTGTTGTATTGAGGTTACATCTGCATAAATAAAGTCGCCTTTGGCATTTATTTTAAGTTGAAGTAAAGGTGCAATACCATTGTTTCCTTTGAGGCTAAACATGCCATACGTACAAAAATTACCTAAGCTATAGGCGATAAACTTGTTTTTATAAACTTCTACAGCACGGGTAACATGAGGGCCATGACCTAGAACAACGTCAGCGCCAGCATCAATTACCGCATGAGCAAATGCATAGACGTTTCCTCTGTTTTCATTATAAAACATTTCGTTTCTGCGCGGAACGTGTTCAAATCGGGCACCTTCGCCACCACCATGGAACGATACGATAACGATATCTGCCAGGGTTTTAAGGCGGGCCACCAGCGCTTTTGCAGCTTCAATTTTATTGATAGAAACAGTATTTTCATTTGGTGCAAAAGCGCAAAAAGCATATTTTACACTATCTTTTTCAAACACTTCAAAAGGTTTATTGAGCTGACCAGCATAGTGAATCTGCAGTGAATCTAAAATTCGGGCAGTGTTTCTTCTCCCTTTGGCATCGAAATCTCCAACATGATTATTGGCAATGCTTAATACATTAAAGCCTGCCTTCTTGTAAATGCCCGCATAGCGTTCCGGCATTCGAAAGGCGTAACAATTATTTGGATTAATGCCATTGCATTTGTTAGAGTTCCCGGAATTTAGAAAACATCCTTCCAGGTTTCCAAAAACGATGTCGCCTTTCAGCAAACTATCTACTGCCTGAAAGCTATTTATGGCATCATCAGGAGGAAGGTTTGATGTGGATGGAAAGGCTGAGCCCAACATGATATCTCCTACGGCTGTGATGGATATGGTATCTTTTATTTTTTTGCCTACTGTATCTGTCTTCGCTGAAGATACCACCACCTGTGCATTATTATTGGTACAGCTGAAGATGGTAATGATTGTGAAAATGGATAGAAATGTGGTCTTTAATAAATTCATCTGTAAATGGAGGGTATAAAAAAATCCTCCAAAATTACTTCTGGAGGATCGTATGATTTTATTGAACAGTAACTGCAAATTCGAACCTGCGTACTAAACTATTCTACTGTAAATTCTTTCTTAAACGATTCTAACACGCGGCCACCTTTATAGAAATAGCGGCTGTAATAAGGTTCGTTTAGGTTGCTGATTACTACACCACGTGAGCTGGATGCATGAGCGAATCTGTTATCGCCTAAATAAATGCCAACATGAGAGATGCTTCTGCTTTTTATCTTAAAGAAAACTAAATCACCTTCTTTTAAATCTTCTTTAGATAATGGATCTACCATGCTAAAGATATCGCGAGAATTTCTTCTAATGGTTGTATTAAAAACTTTGTCGTAAATGGCCTTTGTAAAAGCTGAACAATCTATCCCTTTTTTGCTGGATCCACCATAACTGTAAGGGGTTCCGATCCATTCGTAGATAAACTTGTATAATTTCAAGTTCGAAGTTGCATCAACTGCAACACCCATAACCTGCGAAAAATACTGAGACGCTAAGTTGTCAGGGTCATTTAAGTCTTTACCAGATTCTTTTGTTTTTGTCTGCGCAAATGCGGTTGAGAACGTGCAGATAGCGATTAGGGATGAAAACAAAATTTTTTTAATCATGTTATACAGTTATGTTTGGGTATTCACTTACACAGTAACGTAAACCACATGGGCTTATTGTCGGTTGCCAAAAGTATCAATTCTACAAATGTTATCCAAATGTTTGTGTTTAAAAAGTAAAAGTTATTAACATATTATCTTTTTCAGACTATTCATTGGCTGATTTTTATTAACAAAAAATCTATTTTTCCTCCAATTAATAAGACAAGATAGTTAGTCGTTTTTTGATATGGTTAAGATTCATCACACACATTAATTTTTAAGGTGTCGGAAGCCTGCCTTTATATTCAATTAATAAGCATTGCAAGGAACCAGATTGAGCACATCCGGCCGAATAGCGCTCGGATTAAACAGGCATTTTCCAGATATTCATCAGTTGAATATAAATTAAACTTCAAGATAGGTGGCAACAATGATCCATACTAAATGCTGCTGCCTTTGCTTTTGCAATCACTTAATAAATTGTGGTTAAATTGAATTTTGCAGAATAAAATTTCTCTATTATTTGAATTAATAATTTGTTAAATCGTGAAGTGAACGGTAGATGAAATTGTACTTGAAGTCGAAATAACCGCAATGATGACCAGGTGATTGCAAAAGAAGTGTTAAATGTAATTTCATAACTGATATTATGATGTTTTTACATTAGAAAGTGCCAAAAATTACAATAAAAAAATTAGATTTGCTGTCGCAAAAAAACAAATACCATAAAATGAGTGCAGTAGAAATAAATAAAGATACCTGGTTAAAGTGGTTTGAGTCGATGTTGCTAATGCGCAAGTTCGAAGAGAAAACTGGCCAGTTATACGGACAACAAAAAATACGTGGCTTTTGTCATTTATACATTGGACAAGAAGCTGTGGTTGCAGGTGCAATATCTGCAATGCAAAAAGGTGATTCGATGATTACAACTTATCGCGATCACGCTCATGCTTTAGCTTTAGGCGTTAGTGCCGATAGCATTATGGCAGAAATGTATGGTAAAGCTACTGGTTGCTCTAAAGGTAAAGGTGGTTCAATGCACATGTTTAGCAAAGAACATAACTTTTATGGTGGCCATGCAATTGTTGGAGGTCAGATTCCATTAGGAGCTGGTGTTGCTTTTGCAGAGAAATATAAAGGAACTGATAATGTTAATATCTGTTATATGGGCGATGGCGCGGTGCGTCAGGGTGCATTAAACGAAACTTTTAACATGGCCATGTTGTGGAAATTGCCGGTGATTTTTGTTTGTGAAAACAACGGTTATGCAATGGGTACTTCAGTACAACGTACCACTAACATGACTGATATTTATAAAATTGGTTTAGGTTTTGATATGCCATGTGCACCAGTTGATGGAATGGATCCGGTTGCCGTTCATAATGCAATGGATGAAGCCATTCAACGTGCTCGTAAAGGTGAAGGACCAACTTTCTTAGAAATGAGAACTTACCGTTACCGTGGTCATTCAATGTCTGATCCTGCTAAATATCGTACTAAAGAAGAGTTAGAAGATTATAAAGCGAAAGATCCTGTTGAACTTGCAAGAGAAGCAATCTTGAAAGAAAAATATGCAGATCAGGCCTGGATCGAAGAAGTGGAAGCAAAAGTAAAAGCAACTGTAGATCAGGCTGTAAAATTTGCTGAAGAATCTCCATGGCCGGAAGTATCCGAATTATACAAAGATGTATACATGACGGAGAACTATCCTTATGTAATGGACTAATATTTTAAAAAGATTTCAATTAATTAGATATAATGGCTGATGTAATTAAAATGCCCAAAATGAGCGACACCATGACTGAAGGGGTTTTGGCGAAGTGGCACAAAAAAGTGGGCGATAAAGTGAAAAGCGGCGATGTTTTGGCAGAAGTAGAAACTGACAAAGCAACAATGGACATGGAATCTTACTGGGATGGTACGCTTTTATTCATAGGTGTAGAAGAAGGTGCTTCAGTTCCGGTTGATGCAGTGATGGCTGTGATCGGGAAAGAAGGTGAAGATTACAAAGCAGCTTTAGCCGCGGAAAGTGGAGCGGAAAGCGAAAAGCCTAAAGCTGAAAGCACTGAAGCTCCAAAAGCAGACGATAAAAAAGAAGAAGCTGCGCCTGCTCAAGGTGGTGGTTTAAGCGAAGAAGAATTAGCAGAAAAAGGTGTTACGGTGATCCGTATGCCTTTGTTAAGTGATACGATGACTGAAGGCGTAATTGCTGAATGGCATAAAAAAGTTGGTGATAAAGTTAAGGATGATGATGTTTTAGCTGACGTAGAAACCGATAAGGCTACTATGGAAGTGATGGGCTATGCAACCGGAACATTATTACACATTGGCGTTGAAAAAGGTGCTGCTGCTAAAGTAAACGGAATTATAGCTATTGTTGGTCCGGAAGGAACTGATGTTAGCGGAATTTTAGCAGGTGGTTCTGCTCCGGCTGCAAAAGCTGAAAGCAAAGAAGAAGCTCCAAAAGAGGAAAAACAACAAACAACTGCTGATGCAACTTCAGCTCCTGTTGCAGAAGGTTCTTCTGATAGCCGTGTTAAAGCTTCTCCATTAGCTAAGAAAATTGCAAAGGATAAAGGAATTGATTTATCGCAGGTTTCTGGTAGCGCAGAAGGTGGAAGAATCATTAAAAAAGATATTGAGAACTTTAAGCCTGCAGCGCAAGCACAAAGTGAAAAACCGAAAGCTGAAAGCAGTGAGCAACCAAAAGCGGCTGCAGCAGCTCCAGTGATTCCAACATTTGTTGGTGAAGTGAAATTCACAGAAGCGCCGGTTTCGCAAATGCGTAAAGTAATTGCAAAACGTTTAGCCGAAAGTTTATTTACTGCTCCGCATTTCTACTTAACCATTAGTATTGATATGGACAATGCCATGACTGCCCGTACGGCAATCAATGCGGTAGCACCAGTTAAAGTTTCTTTCAACGATATCGTAATTAAAGCTGTTGCTGTTGCCTTGAAAAAGCACCCTGCTGTTAACTCATCATGGGGTGGTGATAAAATCCGCTTCAACGAGCATACTAACATCGGTGTAGCAATGGCTGTTGAAGATGGTTTATTGGTTCCTGTAGTGCGTTTTGCTGATGGTAAATCTTTATCTCACATCTCTGCAGAAGTAAAAGACTTTGGTGGTAAAGCAAAAGCTAAAAAATTACAGCCGGCAGATTGGGAAGGTTCTACTTTCACCGTATCTAACTTAGGTATGTTTGGTATTGATGAATTCACCTCAATTATCAATTCTCCTGATGGCGCAATTTTATCTGTAGGTGCTATTCAACAAGTTCCGGTAGTTAAAAATGGTGCTGTTGTACCAGGTAATGTAATGAAATTGACTTTAGGTTGCGATCACCGTGTGGTTGATGGTGCAACTGGCGCACAGTTCTTACAAACCTTAAAAGGTTTATTAGAAGAGCCAATCAGATTATTAGCATAATTAGTACTGCAATTTGCAGTTTTAAAACATTGAAAATATTAAGCCATCCCCCGAACGGGATGGCTTTTTGCGTTTATAGAAATAAATTCGGGCATTTTATTAATTTTGGATAGATACTAACTCAAATTAAATGAAGAAAATAACTCTTTTTGCCCTTTTTGCTACTGGCATACTCTCTTGTAAAGAGAAAAGTAAACAAGATAGTGTTGGAAATAACCCAAAATTCGCAGCAATGTGTGAGCAATATTATCAGGATGGTTTAAAGTTAAATCCAATTGGTGCCACTTATATAGGGGATGAACGTTATAATGATCTTCTGCCAAACGATGGTTCGCAGGTATTTATTAAAACATATAAAGACTATAACCAGCGTTATCTGGATAGTTTGGGCAAGTATAACCGGGAGGAATTAATTTCTGAAAATGATAAACTGTCTTATGATTATTTAAAAGATCAATTAAGTATTAACCTGGAAGGATTGAAATACCATTCAGAATATCTTCCCTTTAACCAGATGTTTGCTTTGCCACTTACCATTGGGCAGTTAGGATCTGGAACTGGTGCACAGCCCTTTAAAACAGTCAAAAATTATGAAGACTGGCTAAAACGTGTAACTGCATTTTCGGTTTGGGCAGATACGGCAATTGCTAACTTTAAAAAAGGTGAAGCGGCTGGAATTGTTTTGCCAAAGGCCCTTGTGGTTAAAATGATTCCGCAGATGCAAAGTATGGTAGTAGCTAATCCTGAAACAAGTCTTTTCTATGGTCCGATAAAGGCCTTGCCTGCTAGCTTTTCTAATACAGATAAACAAAGATTGACTCAAGAATACTGCGATGTGATTACTAAGTTGGTTGTTCCAACGTATAAAAAATTAGGAAACTTTCTTCAAAATGAATACCTGCCTAAGGCAAGAACTACTTCAGGGTATTCTGCCATGCCGGGCGGCCTGGAATGGTACACGTATTTGGTTAAACAACAAACCACTACCCATAAAACCCCTGAAGAGATTTATCAAACAGGATTGAAAGAAGTAGCTCGGATTAAAGGACAGATGGATAGTATTAAAAATCTGGTTGGTTTTAAGGGAGATTTGAAAGCGTTTTTTGAATATATGAAAACCGATAAGAAATTTATGCCTTATCAAACGCCACAGCAGGTGTTGGCTGCTTTTGGAGATATTCATCAGCGCATGAAACTAAATCTGAAGAAAATGTTCGATGTGGAGCCAAAAACGCCTTTCGAAATTCGCCAAACGGAGGCTTTCAGAGCTGCTTCAGCAAGTGCAGAGTATAATCAGGGGTCGGCTGATGGTAAACGCCCGGGAATATTTTATGTTCCCATTTTAGATGCGAAGACCTTCAATACCACATCAGGAATGGAATCCTTGTTTTTACATGAAGCGATCCCTGGTCACCATTATCAGATCTCATTAACCCAGGAAAATAAGTTGCTGCCAAACTTCCGCCGCTTCGGTGGTCATAATGCTTATGTTGAAGGCTGGGCACTGTATTGTGAGTCGTTAGGGAAGGAACTTGGCTTATATCAGGATCCTTATCAGCACATGGGCGCTTTGGGTGATGAAATGCACAGGGCCATTCGTCTGGTGGTTGATGTGGCTATTCACACAAAAAATATGAGTAGAGAACAGGCTATCAAATACATGACAGATAACGAAGCAATCAGCACGGAAGGTGCAACCGCTGAAATCGAAAGATATATGGCGATTCCGGCTCAAGCGTTGGGTTATAAAACTGGTGCCATGAAAATCCGGGAATTGAGAAGTAAATATGAAAAACAATTAGGGGCGAAGTTCAAGTTAGCGGCTTTTCATACTGCGGTATTAAAGGATGGTTCTTTCCCGCTTTCGGTATTCGAAGCTAAAATGGATGCCTGGGCTGGAAGTCAGTTATAATTTAAGAAAGGCTGTATCATAAGAATTGTCAGGTTGAGCTTGGCGAAACACCAGATGACATTTCGATTTTATGATACAGCCTCCTTTTACTTAAAGATGGTTAACTTTTCTAATGATAGATATCGGAAATATTAGCCGTATTGAAGTTGACGAAGATACCTAATTTCAAACCTGACAACTTGAGGTAGGTTATTAGTTGTTTATGATGAACCGGAATAAGCGCTTCTACTGATTTTATTTAGACAATCACTACGTAGGAATATTTTAAATAATATTATTGATCCAAACAAGTATATCATTTAGTTGGAGATATTTGGATTATGAGCATGTGACTAAAATAGCTTGTATTTCTTTCTTTATATGAATGATTTTTTAAGAATATAAATATTAAATAAGTTGTTTTAAGTCATTAAATGAGTTTGTAAAATGAACCATTATTAATAATATTAAACAACTAATGACTTCGGAGCATTAATTATAAAATTTATTCATTGATTATAAGCTTAATAGCTTTGTTTATAACATTAGTTATATTTTTTCCACAATGGATTAATTTATTTTTCTATCTTTGCATCCCGCTTCGGAAGGAAGGGTTGTTAGCTTAAGGGCTGGCAGTATTGAAAGGCAAAAAGGAAAGAAACAACGACGAAAAAATAAAATAAATTTTATTTGGAAGTTGGGAAAAGATTCCTACCTTTGCACTCCCAACCGAAAGGGAAAGGAAAAAAGTCAAGTGGCGGATGTCATGGAGACTGGAAATGAAAAGATTGAAACAGACGAAAACACGCTAAGACGAATACGACTTAAGCGAACTGCAGTTTGAAGATATATAAAAAAGGGCGGCCGTGAGGCAATAGCCTGATAAGTTCTTAAAAGAGATGTCAATGTAGCGAAAGCGGGTTTAATGAAGTACTGATCGAAGTACATGATTAAGGAGCTTTATTTTAAAGGTGATGTCTAACAGACAAAACAAAAGAAGACTATTTTTAACAATAGTTAAAACTGGTCAGCATCAAAACAACATTTTACAATGGAGAGTTTGATCCTGGCTCAGGATGAACGCTAGCGGCAGGCCTAATACATGCAAGTCGAGGGGTAGAGGTTGCTTGCAATCTTGAGACCGGCGCACGGGTGCGTAACGCGTATGCAACCTACCTTTATCTGGGGGATAGCCCG
>JAZBLX010000017.1:0-118409 GCA_037033465.1 Bacteroidota bacterium
CAGCATCACCGTAAGTTTTGCTTTTCGCAGCTGCCGTTACTGTAACTGTTTTGGCACCGATCGTTAAATCAGCACTGATATAGGTTAAAGTATAATTACCGTTTAGTGTAAGTGTACCCTGGTTGATTGCATAAGTGCCCACGTTTTCGCCAGGCGACCTGGTTAAACTTCCCGTAAAGGTATCCGTACCCACCAATGCCGGAGCAAAGGTATAAGTCAGTGCAGGATCAGCATCGCCATAGGTTTTGCTTTTAGCTGCCGCCGTTACCATTACCGTTTTCGCACCGATGATTAAATCAGCACTGGTAAAAGTTAAAGTATAGTTACCATTTAGTGCAAGCGTGCCCTGGTTGAGTGCATAAGTACCCACGTTTTCGCCAGGTGAACGGGTCAGACTTCCCGTGAAGGTATCGGTTCCAACTAAAGCCGGAGCAAAAGTATAAGTCAGTGCAGGATCAGCGTCGCCATAGGTTTTGTTTTTTGCAGCGGCTGTTACCGTCACTGATTTCGCAGCAATGGTTAAATCAGCACTGGTGAAAGTTAAAGTATAATTACCATTTAGTGCCAGTGTGCCCTGGTTAATCGCATAAGTACCCACGTTTTCGCCAGGTGAACGGGTCAGACTTCCCGTAAAGGTATCGGTTCCTACTAAAGCCGGAGCGAAGGTATACGTCAGTGCAGGATCAGCATCGCCATAGGTTTTGCTTTTCGCAGCGGCTGTTACCGTTACCGTTTTCGCAGCAATCGTTAAATCAGCACTGGTAAAAGTTAAAGTATAGTTGCCGTTCAAGGCTAGTGTGCCCTGGTTGATCGCATAAGTACCCACGTTCTCCCCAGGTGACCGGGTTAAACTTCCGGTGAAGGTATCCGTACCCACCAAAGCCGTAGCAAAAGTGTAAGTCAGTGCAGGATCAGCGTCGCCATAGGTTTTGCTTTTCGTAGCGGCTGTTACCGTCACGGATTTCGCAGCAATCGTTAATGCTGTAGCATTTGATGTAGCTTGTACAAAATCATAGTTAACAGCACTTAATCCTGCTCCAGTGATTGCATATGAACCTACAGGCGAAGTTGCTGTAGCGGTAGTTGACCACGTAATGCCGCCGGTTGTAGCTGTTACCAGGTTTTCTGAATTTACAAAACCAGTAACTGACCCGGCTAAAGTCGAAATCGCGTCACCGTAAACTTTAGATACAGGACTGGATGTATAAGTTAATGTTGCCTTTAAAACCGTACTCGAAGGAATACTCATGACTATAGTATTCGAGCCGCTACCGGTTAAGGTTACAGTTCCGGTGATATTGGAACCGGCAGGAGCATTTGCTTTTAATCTTACATATACATTACCGGAAATTGTTCCTGAAGTACCAATAATAGCAGCAGCACCAAAATTTGTACCATCAGCACTTACTTCAAAATTCGCTGTTGATGAAGGCGTAGCTGTAATACCTGTAGCTAATCCTGTACCCGAAACTGAAACACTTGTCGACGTAGATGCTGTTCCATAGGTCGTATTTAATCCCGAGGGAAAAACTGTAGCAGAAGAAGTAATCACGGATGATTGTCCATAAGTGATCGAAAACTGACTGGCAGCTGTATTGCCATTGCCCGCTGCATCCTGCGCTACGTTAGCCGCAATACTAATTGTCACCGCACCATTTGCAGTTGGCGTGGCATTAAAAGTGTAAGTTGTTCCGCTTCCTGAAAAACCACTGATGGTGGCATTTCCTGGTGTAATATCTCCTGCTACAAATCCGCTTACAGCCTCCGAAAAAGTAACTGTAAATGGAATTGGTGAAGTGCTTGTTGATCCGCCAGTAGCACCTGCAGTGCTGCTGATTACAACCGATGGACGCTGCGTGTCAACCGTAAAAGTATTGGTTGTACTGTTTGCGCTCACTGCATTACCAGTTACCTGTGCTGTCGCATAAAATGTATGCGAACCTTGCGTCAGTGCTGCAGGCTGCGGGAGTGACCAGCTTCCACCAGTTGCTGTTGTGGTACCCAAAGAAGTTCCATCTACATAAACCGTAATGGTTGCCCCCGCTGTTGCTGTTCCTGTATAAGTTGGGGTGGTCGTAGTGATTAAACTGCCATTAGCAGGGCTGGCTAATGTTGGAGTTGCCGTGACATAGGTAAACCGGTCGCTGGCACTGGTTGCACTGGTGCCCCCTGTTGTAGTGATGCGGACATCAACGGTACCTGTTCCTGCCGGTGAGGTCGCTGTAATCTGTGTTGCCGAGTTAACGGTGAATCCTGTAGCCGCCGTAGCGCCAAAGGTCACCGCAGTCGCCCCGCTGAAGTTGGTGCCGGTAATGGTCACGCTAGTGCCTCCACCGGTCGGGCCGCCGGTTGGGCTCAAAGCCGTTACCGTTGGTGCGGCGACGGCCTGTCCATAGGTAACCGAAAACGGACTTGCAACTGCATTGCCATTACCTGCATCGTCCTGTGCTATATTGGCCGCAATATTTATCGTTACTGCACCATTGGCTGTTGGCGTGGCATTAAAAGTATAAGTTGTTCCGCTTCCTGAAAAACCACTGATGGTGGCATTTCCTGGGGTAATATCTCCTGCTACAAATCCGGTTACAGCCTCCGAAAAAGTAACTGTAAATGGAATTGGCGAAGTACTTGTTGATCCGCCAGTAGCACCTGCACTGCTGCTGATTACAACCGTCGGGGCAATATTATCCACAGTAGCATTCGCATCATCGGCCGTAGTTGTTGGCCCGACTGAACTTGTGGCGGTTATTGAAATATTTCTGTTTGTGGCATCAATGGTACCGGCTGCAATCGTATAGGTTGCTGTCCAGGTGCCGCTATTGTCGGTAGCCGGAACTGCAGCACCGCCGCCGAACTGACTAAAGTCTATTATTACGCCTGTAAGGCCTGAATTATTATCGCCGCTGGCTGTATTGTCCCAGGTTGCTGTTATAACATCTCCTATCTTAAATGCACCACCTGTGCCGCTTGCGCCGCTAATGCTGATCTTTGCAGCTGTAACAGTTGGTGCTGTCGAGCTGCCTAAGTTGAATTGTTTTATATTATCAGCGCCAAAACCCAGACTAAAGTCATATGGTGTAGCAGTTGTAGTTGGGTTAGTCCAATTAGCCGTATTGGTAATATCCGCTAAAATTGCTGTTTTTGACCCGCTTGATAAACTAGGAACATACTTTTCGTTTGGAAACCGTGCATCAGTTGTGCTGTTGGAAATAAAGCCTACCGCATAACTAGCACCCAGAGTTGAAGGTAGTTCACTATAAATAATACTGGTTGTTCCAGTATTCACTCCAGTGGTAGCACCTGTAGGATTTGTAAACCATCCACCAGAGCTGTTAGTGGTACCGGTCGTTCTTATGTTATTAAAAGCAAATATAAATGCTGGATTACTATCATTGCCTTGATAAATAAGCAATTGATCTCCCGTTGTTGAATTCCATGGTAACGAGGTAACAATGGAATTGGTCCACCCCAAGGCTATTGAAAAATCTCCTGAGGGAAAAGCGGTACCATCTCCTTTAACGGCTGAAACAGTTTTTGAAGTAGCTGATGCCATGTTAACCTTAAATATGATCACCGTGCCCGCAGGTACAGCAACAGATGGCTTCCATTGAATAGTTCCATCTAATGTAGTATTGGAAGTAAAACTTCCTGGAGATGAACCAAAAGGGTTAACCCAACCACGGTCAGTTATAAAAATTACCTCATTCGCAGCAATATTATTAAGCGCCACCACCGCAAAACTACGTATGGTTGAACCTGATGCATCAACGTCACTATTCATTCCAATTACCGCAAGATCGCCTTTAGATAAAGCAGCCCGCGCATTCAATATGCTAATCAAAAGCAACGGGATAATAAATAAATAACGAAATACTTTTTTGTAAAATTTCTTCATATAAATAACTTTTCTAAATCTTCAATACAATACATTGCGGTAGATAAAAAAAGTATAACCAGGATTGAAGTATACCAGTTATACTTTTGAAATAATTTGTTAAACCTCAGATTTTAGTCCCTGGATGGGAAAATCCCATACATACAAATGACATAATTTAGTGCCATCAAAGGCTGACGGTTTTCATGGATGGCCGTTGTTGTTGAGCCTGAAACTGCTAGAGCCAGGCTGGTTAACTGTGGTCCGGTTACGCTTTGTATACCGAGTGTTCCATCAGCCATTTGAACCTCTTGTGCAGGTGTCTGCGGTATCCCATATAATGATTCACCTATTCCAGACGGCGCACCTAAAAGATTTCCTGCAGGGCTGATTTGATCGTTTTGATCAGCAGAGGCCTTAATGGTTACTGTTGCCGTACTAGCTGCGGGTGTATAGGTTAAAAGATGGTTGTGTGCTGCCATTTGTGAAAGGCTAAGCGTGGCCGTTTCAGTACCTGTTGAGTCACCAATATTGTAATTTGTCAGTCCCGCACCTTGTCCTGCACCTACAATGGTACGCCCTTGTAGATCAGGCAACTTAAATGTGCTTCTACCATCACCACCATAACTAGTGCCAATTACAGCATAAAGGGTGGTATAACTACCTATTGCTAAAGTTTGCCCGTTACAGATAGACCAGTTCAGTGGTGCAAATGTTCCGGCGAACATTCTGATTTCTCCTATAGTTCCTTCCATTTTGATAAAATTTAGTATTGATCAATTTTTAGTTTCTAGAAGGGAAAATTCCTTCTATGCAAATAATGTAATTTACGGCCAGCACAGGTTGTATATTGTTGTGCGGTAAGCTGCTGCCTGATACCCCGATAGTTACCTGTGGTATTGGTGGCGACAGGTTGCTAACCTTTGCAGTATTACTGTTCAGGCTTACAGGATTTGGAGAATTAGCCGCACTAGCATAAATATTATCATTACCATTTAGATCCTGAGCCAGGTATTTGCCTGCCGGGCTTGGTTGATCACCTGGCGAAGCAACTGCATTTAAGGAAATATTTACCGAACCCGCAGTTGTACTGAAAGTAGGAGATAGTTGATGGCTATGGGCTGGTAGTTCTAATGAATTTAACGCATGATTCTCCTCACCACTAAGCTGACCTAAAGTATAATTGCTAAGGCCAACTCCCTGACCAGTGCCTACTACAATGCGACTAGATATATTGGGTAAATTAAAGGTATTTACGCCGTCGCCACCGTAAAAAGTTCCAGTTATCGAATAAAGCGCCTGGTAATCATTTATTTGTAATGATTGGCCCTGACAAAAATGCCAGTTTCTTGGTGCAAAATTGCCTGCAAAAGCACGGATTTCGCCAATTGTTCCTTCCATATTTTTATATTATTTAAGTCTAATAATTAATTTCTTGACGGAAAATATCCCTGCAAGCAAATGATGTAGTTTAATGCGATACTTGGCATGATATTATTGTGCACATTTCCCATTCCTGCCGTTTGTAATGCAACATTTGGGTTACCTATGCTAACATTCGTAACCTCCACAGATTTACTATTTAAAGCAGTTAGCGTACCCCCATTAACATAAGTTACAATCTGACCACTTTGATCCTCGCTGATATAAGCATTTTGGCCATTTGGCTGGGATCCCAAACCTGAATTGGCATAGAATGTGGCAGTACCTGTTCCACTCCCTGTTCCAGGAGTAATCGCCACAGCATGCGTATGTGCAGGTATCTGGTTTTCGGTAAGCGGTACTGTTTCTACCCCTATTTTTTGACCTGGTGTATAAACAGATAAATTCGCACCAGCTCCTACACCTACTACGGTTCTGCTTCGTAAATCCGGCAATCCGAAAGTGGTACGACCATCTCCGCCATATAAAGTACCTACTATGGAATAAACAGCCTGGTTGCTGTTTATATTTAATAGCTGTCCCTGGCATAAAACCCAGCCTTTTGGTGCAAAATTGCCCGCAAAAATTCTTACTTCTGCAATTGTTCCTTCCATATAATTTTAATTTTGGTTTATAAATTTTTCTCCTGTTTGTATCCCCATCTGGAAGAGCTTACTTCCTGAAAAATAGCCCTCGCGCATGTGCAAAATATTGATCTTTAAAAATCGATTTTCCAGACATGCCACAATCAATCCATAAATGGCATCGGCATAAATTACTGTGCCTGGCTCAGGCTTCGCCCCTTCGGGTAACTGAATCTCGGCTGGTGAAACTTCCAGGATCCGTACTTCAGCATTTCTAATCCAGGCTGTAGCGCCGCCGTATTTTGGGTTGGCTGCATTAATCAGGCACTCTATTTCGTCTGCAGCGTGCTGTTTCCAATTGATCGCAAGTTCCCGATGATCTGGTCTTTTTTCATACCTGGCTACATCTTTATTATTTTCATTTATAAGAGGCAAAGGGCTACTGTTATTTACCAGTGCAGTTACCATCTCAGCGGCCAGAAATCCTAAACGCTGGCAAAGCAACCCATAATTTTCACCTTTTATAATGGGTAGCTGCTTTGAGCACAAAACCGGACCTGCATCTATATCTGCCGTCATTTGATGCACCGTCAGGGTGGCAAAGCTTTCATTGTTTCTGAGTTGCCAGAATATCGGATCAGCTCCGCGGTAATTAGGTAATTCGCCAAAATGAAAGTTTAAATAACCCTTGCGTACACTTTGCAGCAGGTGGTCAGGAATCATCCAGGGAAAACCAAATACCCAAACGGCATCTACACTTGATGCGGTTAACCATTGCTGTATCTCCTGTTGCCAGGATGTATGACTTAATTGCAATACCTGATTACCAGATAAGCCCATAGCCAGTAGCGGTCCCAGCAATATTTTGCTGCTTCGCTTCAGAATGGCAACACCGCCTAAAAGCTCCTGGGCAGCTAATGCCTGAACCGTTGGAAATGCAAGCGAATCTGAGTTGCAAATAATCGCTATTTTCATATTTAGATACCGAGATAAGGGTTCATCCAAAAGGAAGAGGTTTGGCTGTTAATTCGCTTTACATCTTCATGATCTATTTTTATGGTATTTAGTTCACCAATTAGTTGCCGCGAGATCTTGCCTTTAATTCCGTTAAATGTATTTTTAACCAGGTAAACCCTGCTTTCCGTGGTATTAGAACGGGGTGCAACATCAACATGGCCGCGGTCTGTTTTAATCGCTGCATCGGCAATGGCTTTTTGTAAAGATTTTCCGCCCTGGTCTTTAACTGCCTGGGCAATTAATAACCCGGTTTCATAACCAAACTGGGTAAAGGGATTTACCATTACATCACTAACCTCATCCAGCTCTTCTGGCTTAAGTTCACGGTTTAGCGACAATGTTGTGTAAACCTCAACCGACTCAACTGTTGTAAATGGCTCCAGCAGAAATGGCAGACCGAGCAGCGGAGTTATTTTATGCAGGCCTTGTTCCACATATTTTGTTAAGAACATTTCAGCCTCTTTACCACAAAAAGTGGCCAGGATAAAATCAGGCTTATAAGTATGGATATGCTCAAATACTGCAGAAATATCACCGGTTTCTTTAGGGTTAGGCGTTGGTGCGATGGCAAATGGCATCGTTACGCCACTTGCTGCTGATTCCATGCCCGCAATCAGCATGCTTTGAAATGAATATCCGCAATCGTACAAACCAGATACGTACATGCCTTTTTTACCAAAAGTTTTAACCCCCCATTGGCCAATTGACCACAGTTGCTGCCAGGTATGAATCGAGTTCAGGAACATGTAATCATTAAATTTTTCAGGATCTGGCAAATGCTCACCAATGTTATTAATAATGAACGGCCGTTTAACGTTTGCTATCTTTTCTGAAAGATCAATACCGACTTTATTCGAAACTATACCAGTGATTACATCAGCATCATCAAAACTAACCAGCTTGGTAATGGCAGCTTCAGCAAGATCCCGGGATCCTTGCCCGATAAATTCGGGTACAATTTCTAGTTCAACCTCAGGGCTTAGCGCTCTTAATCCAGTTTTTAATCCTGTACTAAATTGCCTGGCCATCGGCATGATCGTTGAGTTGGAAAGCAAAACGCCTACCGTTAATTTTTCAATTGCCATTAATTCTAATAATTAATTTGCCCACATACGTAAAAGGTTACTATAGTGTTGCTGTAAATAGAGATATTCTTCTCCGGCCACATTTTTTTCACGCAAATTCTCCGTGATCTGGAAAATTTCAAATAAAAGCTTTCGGTATTCAGGTTCTTTAACTAATGACTGGATCCAGCTTACGGCTACGCTCCGCTCGCCCCGGGTTACCGCTCTTACCTGATGAACCTGAGTACAGGGGTAACAAATGGCATCTCCCTTATTTAGTTTATATAATACGTTTCCAGTTGCCGTCTGTAGTTCAAGCTCTCCTCCATCATATTCATCAGGATCATTTAGAAAAATAGTAATGGCAACATCGGTACGGATCATATTTCCCATAATAGGACTATCTACGTGCCAGCCATAACACATGCCTGATTTGTATTTGCTAATAATAAAGGGATGTATACTTTGGGGCAGCATAGCATTCCTGAAAAGCGCATTACGGTTAAGCGCATTCAAAATAAATTGCTGGATAACAGCATGCTCCTGCGTTTGATTATTCAGTTGCAGGTTACTTTTTACATTTTTAGCAGCACTGTGAGCCGTTAATTTCCCATCGTCAAATGTACCTGATTTTAGAAGAAGGTTGATCTGGTTAAAATCCTCATCACTAAGAAGTTGTGGAATACGCAGATATGTATTATTTAAAATACACATGTTTTTTATATCTGCGTCTATGAAGGGAGCGTTCATTTTTGAGGGCGATTTAGATAGTTGTAAAGCTATTAATAACTTTTATATTTAAAAGTAAGTTTATTACTTTTTTTTTTAACAATTAACCAGCTTTATTAATAAGTAGTTCTCCTTAACAATACGTATTATTGAAAATACATCCTATCATCTTAAAATTCTTTATATGTTTATGTTCAGGTTTTCCCACATTTATTAACATTGAGTGCAAATGGATACTTATATTCTCGGAACAGGCCTTTCACATGATGGTTCGACAGCCCTGCTGAAAAACGGTAAAATTTTAGTCGCTATCGAGAAAGAAAGATTAAGCAGGAGGAAGCATGACGGAGGTAACGATTTTGATACCGTTAAATACTGCCTGGATTTTGCCGGAATTACGCCAGGAGATTTAGCACTAATTGTGCAGGTAGCTAATTTTGAAAACAAGATTTCACCCAACCAATATTCCGGGGCGAGGTATTTTGATAAACATATCCAAACACCTGTTATTACATTGTCGCACCACCTCGCACATGCCTGGAGTGCTGCAGGTATGTCTCCATTTGAAGAATGTAATGTGATGGTAGTTGACGGCGCTGGCAGTCCCTATAATCAGTGTTTAGATCTTAAAGCTGCAATTGTACCCCCCTATACGTTTAATAACGGCATGTATTGTGAAAAAGATAGTTTTTATCATTTCAATGGCAAAACGCTTACTCCGCTATTTAAAGATTTTTCTGAAGTTAAGTTGTTTCAAGATACAGCGTCGTTAAAATTACCAACCAATTATCATTCCATAGGAGGACTTTATCATGCAGCCAGTCATTATTGTTTTGGCAATCTTGATGATGTCGGGAAGCTGATGGGTTTGGCTCCCTATGGCAGCTTGAACAGCAAACCTCCGCTATTTAAACTGGAGAATGGATTAATAGAAGTGCTTTATGAAAATGTTGATCAGTATTTTAACCAGCCTTCCTCAGGATATGAGTCTTTTAAAAAAGATTTTGCGCATTATGCTGATATTGCAAGCTGGGTACAGGATGAAACGGAAAAAGCAATTATTTACTTGATTCAGGAACGGTCTAAACTTTTTCCACACACACAGCTAGCTTATGCTGGTGGTGTAGCTTTAAATGCAGTAGCCAATCATAAATTATTGCTATCCGGCATTGTAAAAAACTTATACATTCAGCCTGCCGCAGGAGATAATGGCCTGTCAATTGGTTGTGCTTATTATGGCTGGCACGCCGTATTGGGCCAGGCGAAAATGACAAATCCAGATCATGTTTTTTTCGGGCATGGTTATACTAATGAAGAGGTGGAACAGGCAATCGATAACGCGAAAATTGGCAGTAATGAAGCGTTTTCAGTTATACAAACGCCAGATTTTGTCGCGCTTACGGCTGCTGAACTTGCCCGGGGTAAAGTGGTGGGCTGGTTTCAGGGTGGTGCCGAATTTGGCCCGAGAGCATTAGGGCACCGCAGCATATTGGCAGATCCGCGCATCAACGGCATAAAAAACCATATCAACAGCGCCATTAAATTCAGGGAAGATTTTAGGCCATTTGCGCCGGCTGTAAGAATTGAAGAGGTAAAAAAATATTTTATTCATGCATGGGAAAGCCCGTATATGATCCTAATAGATGAAATAAAGCCCGAATGGAAAAATCAGCTTAATGGCATCGTTCACCAAGATGGTACCTGCCGCGTTCAAACCGTAACTCAGGCATTTGATGCTGATTTTCATCAGCTTATTGGCGATTTTGAAGTAAAAACTGGTATCGGTGTTTTATTAAATACTTCACTTAACCGTAAAGGAATGCCAATAGTTGAAACACCTGCCGAAGCTTTATCACTTTTTTTATCCGGTGCAATAGATATATTGGTATTAAATAATTTCATAATTTGTAAGCGTCATGATTTGCTTCTCTCAATTAAACCTCAACATTAACGTTCATTTGCTGCAACAAGAATTGAACAATTTATTAACCGGCAGTAAATGGATGCCACATTACAACACTGCTCATTATACAGGCAACTGGCATGTTTTGCCTTTGCGTACACCCGGTGGCCACAGTGACAACCCATACGCCGATCTCTTTAGCCACGAGCAATTTGAACCTACAGCACTACTGAACAGCCTCCCGGAAACAAGCAGATTTTTGCAAAAAATTGAGTGCGAAAAACTTTCTGTAAGGCTGCTCAACCTCCATGCAGGATCGGTCATTAAAGCACATAGGGATATTGAACTTGCCTTTGAACAGGGTGAAGCCCGCTTACATGTGCCGATATTTACCAACTCCGACGTTGAATTTTATGTGGATGAAGACCGCGTTGTGATGAATGAAGGCGAATGCTGGTACATCAATGCCAATATCAGGCACCGTGTGGCAAACAAAGGCACATCCGATAGAATACACCTGGTTATTGATTGTAAAGTGAACGAATGGCTAACCAAAATGATTACTGCAGGCAGAAAAAAAACAATCTTTTTAAAAAAGGATCCGGACACTACTCAACAAATCATTACAAGCCTTAAAATGGCAAATAATGATCTCTCAAATGTACTGGCGGATCAAATGGAAATGGAATTAAAGAATAATCAGTTGATTGCTAAACTTCTTGATTTTATTGTAGAGATCGGTTTGCAATACCAGATAGAGAAAATAGATGGAGAAACCTTTTTACCCGGCCTTAAATTAAAAGACGGTATATTAAATATCGATACTGAAAAATTGCGCTATCCAGGCGATATCTTGCACGAGGCCGGACATCTGGCTTGTATGCCTCCCGAAATCCGCGCAAATATGAATGATTCTCTGCCAGCGAATAATATTAATGATGGGGGCGAACTTATGGCTATTGCATGGTCGTATGCAGCAGCAGTACACCTGGGTATCGACCCTCACTTTGTGTTCCATGAAAACGGATATAAAGGTGGAGGCCAGAATATAGTTGAAAACTTTACCCAGGGCAGATTTTTTGGTGTTCCCTTGTTGCAATGGAACGGCATGACCTATGCTTCAAATCAGGAAGCTAATCTCTCCTTTCCGCAAATGTTAAACTGGACATGTAAACAAAATATGTATACCAATATACAGGAATAAAGATGATCAGAGATTTTACTATACCATCTTCCCTACAAACCGGGGCTTTGGGTTTGATGCACTTAAAACGTTTTTGGAGCAAGATAATGCTTAGAAGAGCCAACCAGCTGGATGAAGAGATGTGGAAGCAGGAATGGCAATTAGATAGAACTTTACTAAGCGTTTTAGGGCTTGGTCTTGAACAAACACTGACCTATGTTTTTCAGCATGTTCCGGCATTTGAGGAATTTGAACAATGGATCATATTAACTGCAGGTATTCCTTCAGACGAACAGATCAATAAGTTTAATGATTTGCTTCATAAAGCACCTGAATTTACCCGGACCGTACCATCCGTGCTCAACGATGAAGAACTGGCTTTTTGGGCACAAAACGGTTATTTAATTCTGAAAAATGCTGTTCCAAAATCAGATTGCCAGGCAACTGTTGATTTAATTTGTGATTTTTTGAAAATAAAACTTAATGAGCCTGAAACCTGGTATGGACCTCATACTTCACGTCAGGGTATTATGGTTCAGTTGTTTCAGCACCCCTTACTACAAAAAAACAGGCAATCAGAATATATTCAAATGGCCTATCAACAATTATGGCAGCGTTCAGATCTTTGGGTAACTACAGATCGGGTTGGTTTTAACCCGCCGGAAACTGATAACTGGAAATTTCCTGGTCCGGATTTGCATTGGGATTGCAGCCTTGACCAACCAATCCCCTTTAATCTGCAGGGCTTGCTTTATCTGGCTGACACTGCACCAAACCAGGGTGCCTTTACACTGGTTCCCGGATTTCATAATCGCATTTCGGAATGGTTGCTTTCCCTTCCCGAAGGTACCAATCCACGAACCGAAAACCTGCATACGCTCGGCAGTCTACCTATTGCCGCAGAAGCAGGCGACTTTATTATCTGGCACCAGGCTTTACCTCATGGCAGCCGTCCCAATACTTCTTCAAAGCCCAGGTTTGTACAGTATATTAATTATCAGCCCGCGGATGTAACCATCTCGAAAAACTGGATATAAGTATTAAACCGATCAAAATTAACCTTAAAAATCTTCTTATCACTGAAGATTTCTACTATATAAATTTTGCTTTTCATTTCTCCTATAAAGTAAAAATGAAAAGCTATATTTGGCTAACTTGTTGCAGATAACACAACGCGATTTACAAATTCGTATTGTCGTAAACAGGTAGTTAACGCGCTCAATAATCTTTAATTTTGATCATCATCTTCATAAAGTGATTATGTATCAGGGATCATTGACGTATAGATAATAAAAAGTTAAAACTTAATTATATCTAAATATGGCAATTTTCAATCCGGCATTTAAAATTACAATGGGTAACGAAGGTGGTTACGCTAACAATCCAAATGATAGTGGAGGTGAAACCTACGCAGGCATCGCCAGAAATTTCTGGCCAAACTGGGCTGGCTGGCCTGCGGTAGATCAGGCAGTTTCAGCACACCCACAAAACATCAATGCTACACTGGCACTCAATATTGAGGTGCAAAATCAGGTACAGGCTTTTTATAAAGAAAATTTCTGGGATACTATAGGTCTGGATCAACTAAAAGGGCAACAGCTCGCCAACCAGCTATTTGATACCGCTGTAAATATGGGCGTTGGGACTGCTTCGCGCTTCTTGCAGCAGGCGGTAAACAATGTTATCCTTGGCAGGCTCACAGTAGATGGGGTAACTGGACCACAAACCCTTGCTGCAGCTAACAGCATCCAGCAAGAGGCACTGTACAATCAGGTGATTGCAATCAGGAAACAGCGTTACCTGGCCATTATCGCAAATAACCCTTCCCAGGCCCAGTTTGAACGTTCGTGGTTCAGCCGTTTAACACCTTTTAACCCGGCTTTACCATAATTTAACTCCTCATACTATGAAAAAGATTTCGAGACAAATGTTGGCCCTGATTGCTACGGGACTAATAACTGGCTGTAAAGGGAATGATCACTCGTATGACCTTCACCAAACTCTGGCGCTCATTATTATACTGGTAATCATCCTGGCCTTTTTTACTTTGGCTTCATATACAAATATGCTTCGCGATGAAGTAAATGATCAGCATTCGTTTGATGCCAATGCCGCAAAATCTAAAAGACGTTCTTTGCTACCTAAAAGCACTAATCCGTTTAGCCTGTCCAGAGTTCAATTGGGTATTTGGACAGTTGTCATATCATGTAGTTACATTTACTTACAGCTTTGCATGGGTAACTGCAATGATACCGGACTGAATGAAACGGCATTAGTTCTAATGGGAATTAGTGCTGGTGTGGCTGCCGGAGGTACTATAATAGATAAGCGGGAAATACAAGACGGCCGCTTTCGCCATCAAAACAGCCCTTCCGAAGGTTTTTTTGTTGATATTCTTTCTGATGATAACGGCATCAGTGTACATCGTTTCCAGAAAGTGGTCTGGACCGGGATTGCTGTAATCATTTTCCTGAATAAAGTATACAGCATAAAAACGGGCTGTGCCTTACCCGAACTCAGTCAGACGCTTTTATGGCTTACCGGCATCAGCAGTGCGGCTTACTTAACTTTGAAAACGCAAGAAAATGATCCTTCCATTGATTCGGCCGCTGCAAATGGCGGACCGGCCGGTATTTCACCAGCAACAATACAAAGTAGATCTGTAGCACCACTTCCAACTGATCCTGTACAGCAATCAACAGGTACATCGTCTACAGCTAATTCTGAGCCCTATCAAAACCCATCTGTAGAAACAGTTGGTTTAACACCTCCGTCAAACAATGACAATACAGGCACTGGCTCCTAATTAAAAGTCAATACACGGAATAAACTGAAAACCGGCAGAAATAAGGCTGCCGGTTTTTGAATTTAATACATAACATTTTATACTTTAAAAACATGAAGTATTGATATTTTGGTATTACAAACTTCTATTCTGCTTCCAGTCGCTTTAATACGGCTTCAACGGTGATCGTTTCCGGAATGTAACGGCATTCTCGACCTCAATTTATTTATCCACTTTAACCCAAAACCATCACCTACAAAATCTCGATTTCCTTCTCTTCAAATGCCTCAAAAATCTGTGCATTAATGATACTTCTGGTCAGATCTGCTTTAGAAATATCTTTACACCAAAAATAAATGTTGATGTTGCTGTTCAGTTTACTTACCGGACTAATCAAAATAATAGGCTCCTTGCTTACAAATACATTACTGTTTTCGATAATTATGTCCCTGATCAGGCTCACCACTTCCGTCGAATTGAATGGCTTGGCAACGGATAGCGTAATGTCTACCCGCATTTGATTGTTACTCAACGTCCAGTTGATGATGTTATTAGATAAGATGGAACCATTTGGAATGATAATTTCCGCTCCTTCATCACTTAATAAGGTACTGGCACGAACACCGATCTCCTTTACTCTACCCTTTTTATTACTCAGCTCCACAATGTCGCCGATACGGATGGTTTTATCAAAAATCAGGATAATGCCCGAGACAAAATTGCTCACAATATTTTGCAAACCCAACCCGATACCAACACCTAATGCACCGAGTATAACGGTAATTTTATCAATAGGAAGTCCGGATGCAGCTACCGCAATCAGAAAGCCGCCGATAAGTAACACCAAACGCGTCACCAGCAGTTTAGAGCGTTCTCCTTTGTTATCATCAAAAGTATCATCACCCGTATCTCCAAAGAAATAAGCAATATACTTTTGCAGGAAATTAGCTACCCAAATGATGCCTAAAAAAAGCACGATACCACCAAAGGTGAAGGAGAAACTGCCTATGGTTCTTTTCTCAGTAAGAACAACCATTGCAGATTCATATAGCCCGTTAAAAATATTAAGATTAGTCGTAAATATAACCACCCAGATCACTGTTGCGCCGATGCCAGTGAGCCTTTTCAGCCCGGCGGCAACGGTTTGCCATTCAAAGTATTCTGGGAATCCCTTGCGGATTCTGCTGCTTTTCATCTGAAGTAAAAAAGCTTCTACCAACACTTTAGCAAGGATAGTCAGGGAAATGGCATTAAGCAGTGCGCTCACGCCAGTTGAGTAAAAAATTTGTGTAAGGGTAAAACGACCAAATAAATTGCAGAAAATGGCTACAATAGCAAATCCGGTGTAAATGAAACCGGTAAATAAGATCATTTTATATCTTTTTATTTTCTCATCCAGCAATCTCCACACCATAACGCCATAAGCTAAAGAGCAGATACTCATAAACAATAACAGCCAGCGTTGGTATCTCGGCGGCATGCCTAATAGGCGAAGAAAAACAGGCGCTAAAAGGAGTACCACAAAAAGGCACCAATAGTAAAATTGCTTTTTGCTGAGCTTCTTTCGTAGAAATAAAGAGAGCAAAATAGCCAGTATCAACTGTACGGCCTCTATATAAAGTGCTGGTGCCCTGAGGTCGAAAACAGGTGCCAGTGCAAAAATCATGATAAGCGTAATCAGATAAGGCTGCGGACTAATTAGCGAAAAGTCATTGAGCATTTCTAACCGACCGCGCTGTTGTACACTCCTAAAATTGAAAAATACCCAGAAGAAAAATACAGCACAGATAAAAAGCAACAAAAACCTGCTGCTACGCGTATAGGCAAAATAATAACCTGAAATTTCCTGTTCTCCCTGAAGAAACTTACGAAAACCCACGCTTCTATTTGCTGGCCGGTTTACCGATTCCCAAAGGTATCTCCGCTCTTTACCAAACGCTTTAATACTGACGGCATCCAGTTGGCTATCTGTTAAGTACATTAACTCTTTAATATTAATCAGGTTGGCAGAGGTTCTGGCATGAAGGTTATTGATGGTCAATGTGGCCGTTTTAATTAAGCTATCTGTGCGCGCGTGTTTCTTTTTAAGTTCAGCAAACTGATCTTTAAACATTATGCGCACAGAAGGCGTGGTGAACAGTTTAATCAGTACTGTATCTTTGCGCAGATTAAGTATTTCGGTTTTCAAAGCCCTTAACGCTTTATCGTATTCATCTAGATCAAGTAAACAATTACGATTGTTGCTCTGCAATTCTTCGAGCAAGGTCTCATCCATTTGAAGGTTATGAAGATTTGGGGCACGATCTGACTGTGTAAGTCTGCTTTTGAGAAGTGCCAGTGCGGCTTCATCCTGGGTTAAATGTGCTTCCATCCCCTTCAGCTTTTTAAATGAGCCAACGGTAACCGGAACTTTATTAATGGTTTCAAATACTTTTTCCAAATGCACCAGATAGTCGCCCTTGGTTAATGTGGCAGAATCACTGAGAATAGACACATCCTGATCCTTATCTAGCTGGATTTTCTTTTGGGCAAATCCCTCGCTTACGAAGAAAATAGAAAGCAATAGCGCAAAGTTTCTAACCGCTATGGAAAACGTTTTTTTAGTTATCATTGAAATTTTGAAGTGGGAACCTGTCGCTTAGCAACATAGATGCCAAAAATAGCAAATACAATTGGTTTAATAAACGCAGGAAATTGCATTTTGAAATATTGACTTCCGTTGGCAACTGCACGAAGAAAACACGGATAACTGCCTCACCAGCTTCAGCTGATTTATCTTTTCAACATCAAATATTGAAAAGGGAAGTATTATTTAATAGGCTGCAATAGTTTGCGATACAATTTTGAATAAAATTTTGCAAACTCTAAGTAAATAAATATTAAGGCATTAAGAAAAGATAAGTGGAATATACTGGTATTAAATCAATTGCTATCTGCACCATCCATTTCATGGCGGTTTGCTTCAGCAGACCGCACTAGAACTTCTGCCCTTCTGAAGAATTGATCCGGAAAACACCTTTTTAATACCATCGCTATCTGCTCGATCCATTTCATAGCGGTTTGCTTCAGCAGACCCCACTAGAACTTCTGCCCTTTCCGAGAAATGACGCGGGAAACACCTTTTTAAATCAATCGCTATCTGCACCATCCATTTCATGGCGGTTTGCTTCAGCAGACCGTACCAGAACTTCTGCCCTTCCTAAGAATTGATCCTGGAAACACCTTTTTAAATCAATCGCTATCTGCACCATCCATTTCATGGCGGTCTATTTCAACAGGCCGCAATAGTTATGTTATAATCAACATCTCTCTTATAATGTTCGAGCTATAAATAGCCAAAGAAAAATCGCTCCCCTCAACTCTTATTATTATTTAGAATAATTAAATATAGTTTTCTAATCTCGTTTTAATTTCTTTCTTTTGCGCCAACTAAGAATTAATCTAAATAAGATGTATAAAAAATTTACCCTGATTTTTAATTTAACTATTCTCTTTATATTTTTTACTGTCGCCGCATATGCGCAATCAAAAAATGGTTCGGTCTCCGGCTCCATTAAAACCAGTGATGGAAATCCGGCTGCTTTTGTGAGTGTTGGTTTAAAAAACACGAACAAAACTGCTCAAACAGATGAAAAAGGAAACTTTAACATTAAAAATGTGACTCCCGGAAACTATACGATAAAAGTTTCAGCCATTGGTGTTTCTGCACAAGAAAAATCAGTTTCGGTTGTTGCCGGTACAGATGCACAAGTGTCATTTGCCATTGCAGAGTCATCCTCTCAACTCGATGAGGTAGCTGTAAATGGTTATAAAACACCAAATAAAAAGCCGGTAAACTTAGGCAAAATTGCAATCGCACCGATGGATCTTCCACAAGCAGTGCAGATTATTGGCAACCAGGTAATTACCGATCAACAAGCAAATCGTTTAAGCGATGTACTTAAAAATGTTAATGGTGTTGCATTTGGCGAAAATCGTGGATCTGTAAGTGGTGAAACTTTTTTTGCTCGTGGTTATAGCTTAGGTGCTAATAATGTGTTCAAAAATGGCTCACGTGCCAGTAGCGGAGGTATGCCCGAAACCAGTACACTAGAATCTGTTGAAATATTAAAAGGAAGCGCTGCTTTACTTTATGGAGGTGTAACAGGTGGTGCAGTGGTTAATATGGTGACTAAAAAACCTAAATTCGAATATGGTGGCGAAGTATCAATGCGTGCCGGAAGCTACGACTTCTATAAACCAACTGCAGATATTTATGGCCCGATTTCCAAAAAACTTGCTTTCCGCTTAATTGGAACTTATGAAGATGCTGCAAGCTTTAGAAATTCTGTAAAGTCGAATCGGGTGTATGTAAACCCATCATTGCTTTATAAAATCAGTGAAAAAACAGATATTTTGCTTCAGGGAGATTACTTAAAAAGTGATATGACTCCTGATTTCGGAATCGGTACAGTGGAAAATCAAATTGTTGACCTTGGTCGCGGCACATTTGTAAATGCACCTTGGGCGTACAATAAAACCAATACGGTAACTTCACAATTAAATATTAATCACCGTTTTAATGACACCTGGAAATTAAATATTATCGCCAATTTCCAATCGTATAATAGAAATTATTTCAGTGCTGAACGTCCTTTTGCCGATACTAAAGTGGCAACTAATCCGCTTCCGTTTGGTTTTGCAGCACGTAATGTTACCCGTTCTAAAACAAAAGAATTTACTTATAATGAGCAGATTAACTTAAATGGTTTCTTCAAAACGGGAAGTATTACACACACTTTATTAGTAGGTGCGGATGCAGATCAATCGCGTACCACAAGCGGCGGCTTCACTTTCAACAATAACCTTACTGCTTTCAATTATGGCAATGTAAATCTTTTAGATCCAAACACTTATTTCGGTTCAGGAATTGAGCCAACTGCCAATTTGGTTACAGAAACCTTTGCTCCGTTATACCGGATGGGAACTTTCGCACAGGATTTAATCTCCATTACCGAACAGTTTAAAGTGCTTGCAGGTGTGCGTTATACGTTCCAGAAAACGCCTAGAACAGTGGCAACCAATCTCGCCTCTGGCGTACAAACCCTTAGCGTGAACAGCTTAAATAAATCAAAAGTAGAAAGTGCTTTCACACCCAAATTTGGTTTAATTTATCAACCGTTAAAAACAACTTCAATTTACGCAAGCTATGCCAGTAACTTTATTCAAAATACTGGTACCGACATCAATCTCGCACCACTTGATCCGTCGACTGTTGATCAATACGAAGCTGGTATTAAAAATGACTTGTTAAAAGGAAGACTGTCCGTTAACCTAACCGTCTATAGAATTGCCAACGATAAATTTGCACAACAGGCACTGCTGAATGCGCAAGGCGGAGTAAATGCTGATGCAAACATTAAAGAACTTAACGGAAAAACGTTGAGTGATGGTTTGGAACTCGATATTACCGGTACGATTGTGAAAGGTTTGAATTTTATTGCAGGTTATAGTTACAACTATATCCGCTATACACAAACACGCGACAGAACCGTTCTTATCGCTCCGGCACCGACAACCGCGCAACCAAATGCAACAAGAACCATAACACTTGGCGGGATTATTGAAGGTCAGCGTTTAGTTGGTTCGACTAAAAATACCGCAAATGGAACCTTATTTTACACTTTTCAGGATGGAAGTGTTAAAGGCTTAAAACTTGGTGCATCTGCTTATTATACTGGTGCACGCAACGGCGGATACAATGATTCAAAAATCCAGGCTTACAGCAGGTTAATCCCATTAAATGCTTTCACTACATTCGACTTTTCTGCAGGTTACAGCTGGAAAAAACTTTCTTTACTGGCTAAAATTGCCAACATTACCAATGAGTTAAATTATTTTGTTCATGAAAACTACAGTGTGAATCCAATTCCGCCACGCCAGTTCATGACTACCCTATCTTATAAATTCTAGACAATAGCTTTTCAGCATTGAGGCCTCAAGGTAATGGTATTACTTTGAGGCCTTTTTATTGGCTGTTATTGACAATCTTTCACAATTGCTTTCTTAAATTTGAATATTAATCACCAAACGAATTTCCTTTGAAAGTTAAGCTGATTGCCCTTTTCCTGCTACTAAACACAACTACCTTCGCTCAGGTGTTGCGAAAGAGAACGACCCTGTTAATGGGAAGTAAATTCGAAATTACCATTGTTGCGAAAGATGCCAGGACAGCCGAAAACAATATTGATACGGTAATCAATGAAATCAGCAGAATCGAATTCTTAATTTCAGACTGGAAGCCAGCTTCCCAGATTTCTCAGGTGAACAGCAATGCGGGCATCAAGCCGATAAAGGTTGACAGGGAAGTTTTTGACCTTACCAAACGGGCACTTTACTTATCTGAAATTACCAATGGCGCATTCGACATCAGCTTTGCTGCGATGGATAGAATCTGGAAGTTCGATGGCTCCATGACGGAAATGCCAACTGCCGAGGCAATCAAAAAATCCGTCGAAAAAGTAGGCTATAAGAACATCATCCTGGATAGCTTAAACTCCACCATTTATCTGAAATTAAAAGGGATGAAGATTGGTTTTGGTGCCCTTGGAGAAGGTTATGCTGCTGATCGATGCCGGAATATGATGTTAAAAAAAGGGATTAAAGCTGGAATTGTAAATGGCTCCGGCGACATGAGTACCTGGGGTAAACATCCGAAAGGCCATTACTGGACCATAGGCATCACCAATCCATTTCATAAGGATAGCCTTTACGCTATTGTTCCTTTAAAAAATAGTGCTGTGGTTACTTCAGGAAACTATGAAAAGTTTGTAGTATTGGATGGAAAAAGATATTCGCACATCATTAATCCGGTTACAGGTTATCCGGCTACCGGCCTGACCAGCGTAACAGTATTTGGGCCAGATGCAGAACTGGCAAATGGTTTCAGCACCTCCATAATGGTTTTAGGAAAAGAAGCCGGACTGAAATTTATCAATCAATTTCCAAAGTTTAGCTGCATCATGTTCGGTGATGATGGCCAGGTTTACCATTCTGGCAATCTAAGCCAGAAGATAATCAAACAATGGAAAAAAGGACGCTAAGATATTCTAAAAATTGTTACTACATCAACGAAGAACATAACTTGTACTTCTGCCTCCTGCGGCTTCTTTCTTCAAAATGCCACGGTTTACTAAATCATTAATATCCCGACCGGCCGTATCTTGAGAACATTTTGCAATCTTTGCCCATTTAGATGAATTTAACTTTCCATCGAAACCATCTAAAAGCTTATTCAACATCAGTTTCTGTCTGTTATTGATATCAAAAGTTGCAGAATTCTCCCAGAAACTGGCTTTCTGCTCCACTTTTGTCAGTGTTTGATTAGTATTGGAAAGCGCAGCATCGTAACAGGCAAGAAACCATGATAACCAAGCTGTTACCTCCAATGAACCACGCTGAGTTTTCTCTAAAATGCTATAATAGGCCGTACGTTCCGATCTAATTTGCGTAGACAAGCTATAAAATCTCTGCGAAGTTTCATCTGCACGGGCCAGTTGCATATCCGTTATCGCCCTGGCAATCCTGCCATTCCCATCATCAAACGGGTGAATCGTAACAAACCATAAATGTGCTAAAGCGGCCTTGATTATAGGATCAATTTCATGGTTGTGATTAAACCAATCCATAAACTGAAGCATTTCTCTATCCAATACCTGTGAATCAGGTGCCTGAAAGTGAATTCTTTCTTTACCTAATGCTCCAGACACCACTTGCATAGGGTCGGCTTTTATATTGTTACGCCAATGGCCAACTACAATTTTATATATACCACTTCTACCTGTTGGAAAGAGCGCAGCATGCCATCCGAATAAACGTTCAGCATTTAAGGCTACCCTGTACTGCTGTGTTGCATCCAACATCATCTCTACAACGCCATCTACATGCCGGTCTGAAGGTACCATCCCCGCCACTTCCATCCCTAATCTGCGGGCGATAGAGGAACGGACTTCTTCACGATTGAGTATTTCGCCTTCAATTTCACTAGATTTTAACACATCCTGAATGAGATTCTCCAGGGTAGTATTTTCTTGTAAATCGAAGCCAAACCCTTCCATTTTCCCTAGAAGCTTACCTTGCTTATACCGGATATGCGCTAATGAATCGGAAAGTGATTCTTTATCCCAGGTAAAATTTGGCCAAGCTTTATGTTGATATATATACATCTTATTTTCCGAAACCTTTCACTAAAGGTACTTCTATTCTCCGCAAAAGACAAATTATTCTCCGCATTTTTGCGGAGAATAACATCTTTATTCTCCGCATTTGGTTGACAGAATTGTTTGAGGGGAAATAGATGATGGAAGAAGGGGGAATAGATAAATGTAACTATAACTCACAACCGGTAACAAACAGTTGAATGTTAAAAGTTGAGAGTCTGGACGTATAAGCATAATGTATAAAACACTTGACATGTACCCGTAACTCGCAACCGGTAACAAACAATTGAAGGTTAAAAGTTGAAAGTCTGGGAGGCGTATAAGCATAATGTATAAAACACTTGACAGGCACCTGTAACTCGCAATCTGTAACAAACAGTTGAATGTTAAAAGTTGAAAGTCTGGGCGTATAAACATAATGTATAAAACACTTGACATGTACCTGTAACTCGCAACCGGTAACCCGTAACCACAACTAATAACAATCCATTAAAATCTGACCACGGGATTGATAATAACTTACATCTTGGGTATTAAACTGTGCACAGGCATCTTCAAGCCAGGCAATTACATCTTTCTGCATACTCAGTGAGCCGCAAAGCATCATCACGCCATTGTTATTTAAGGTTTCACAAATGAAAGAAGCATCTGTCGCCAATAGATCTTTAACATATTGCTTCTCTCCTTCTCTGGAATAAGCCACGTTTAATTTAGTCAATTTCGAAAGCTCCGTATTTAGCACATTTTCATAAAGTGAAAAAGAAACCTTATTCTTAAACCCGCAATAAAGATGAATATTTCTGCCTTTACTATGCTGATTGAGCATTCCTAAAAAAGGAGCAATCCCGGTACCGTTAGAAATCATGATTACGGTTTTCGCTTTTTCTGGAAAATGGAAATGCTTATTTTTAATTATAGCAGCATTTAATTGTTGTCCTATTTCAAGCCTGTGCAAAAATCCGGAACCTAATCCGTCCTTATGCAGCTTGATGCTTAACTGCACATCGTTGCCCATTTTACCAATAGAATACTGTCGCTCGCGATGATCGTTAGCCGGATAAAGGGCAAGCAGATCTCCTGATGTGAATTTTTTTCTTTTCTTTGGGCGCAAACGAATGATAAACGAGGTTTCTGTATGTGTAGAAACGGTTTTAGATACCACGTCAAAAGACTGTGTTGTCGCAGGCACCGCCGACAGTAATTTAGATAATGAAGTCAGCTCCATTGCTGAATGTTGTGCCCACAACGTGGCCCACTTCGTAAATTCTTCCGGTGACCGATCATTTACGGTGTGAATTTCGACCAATGGTTTCGCCCATGGCTGATGCGAAAGCGCATTATTTACTTCATAACCAAACTTACAAAAGTCTGGATAAGCATGCGAACCGAAGGCTACTACCGCAAAATCTACTGCATGATTTTGAGGATATTTCTCCAATAGCAATCTGAATTTCTTCGCGTTAGTTGGCGCGTCGCCCTGACCATAAGTAGCCGTGAAAACTAAAAATTGCTTTGCCTTTGGAAAGCTTTTGAAATTGTTCAGTTCCGTTATGAAAGCTGTTTTACCATTTTTCAACAGCTGTTCATAAATCGCCTTGGCAAAGCGAAAAGTAGTTCCGTTTTCAGAACCTACCAAAATGATGAACTCCGCCTGATCTGATTTATACTTATTCTTAATCTTGTTTCGGCTGCGTTTCCACCAGATTACAAAGCCAGAGTAAACGAAAAACAAAATGTTTGCAGAGGCAATGGCTAGAACAAATGCCCAGACGGCACTGCCCCTTCCCGTATGCAAATCCAAACTCAAATTGTTAAACAATGTCGCTTTTGAATAGGCCTGTTCGGTCAGGATTTCACCTGTAATCTGGTTAACCGTAATTTCTTTATCATCAAGTTTTAGGGTAAAATAATCTTCTACATCTTCAGAAAAAGGAAACTCAATGGATTGAACCTTACTGAGTGGGATATTTTTGAACGCTTCAAAATCAGCAATCTTTTTCTCAGGAGCTGTTTTGAGCGCATCAAAATCCACTTTGTGCGTAATTTTTTGCGCTTCAATGAAGCCGAATCTTTGCAGCGACAAAAAAGTGCCGCTTAATGAAATAATGATAATTGGAATCAGCAGTAATCTGCCCAGTACCACATGGTAATATTGAGCAAATCCATCTCTTACAATCTTTCCGAAAAACTTTTTGAGACTTCTTTGGCGTTGAATGATGAGTGCCGTACCCGAGGTGGCGATTAAAAACAACAGAAAAGCAGTAATACCGATAAAAATCCTACCGGTTTCATGCAAAAACAAAGAACGGTGAAGTGTGGTTACCCACCTGAAAAAGTCATTTTCTTTGCCTACTTTTCCCAACGATTTGCCTGTGGAGGGATCCACATAAAAATTCCCGGAGTTATCCTGAAGGTCTGTCCCGTTTACCGCTACAAACTGGTTAACATCTATGGTTACCTCTCCAATATCGGTATAAGATTTTTTAAGGTTGGGAATAACTTCAGCTACCGTAAGCTGATCAAAGTTTCTGGCTTTGTAAGATTGTGTTTTCTCCGTAATGGGTTTAAAAGAAAGGATAATCCCCGTAATGGAAGCAAGGGTTATAAAAAGAAAAGAAGATACTGCCAGTGCTAAATGGCTGTATCTCCAGAATGAAATGGTCATTGATTAAGCTTTTTTAGTTTGCGCTTAAACGTACGTATCTGATATAGCCCGTACCTTCGGTTTTAGCAGCCAAACCGGCAGTAGTTAAAGGAATTTCTATATCTTTTAAATAGTATTTATTGTCTTCAACGGCGGTTTCAAAACGTAATTTGTAACCCTTGTTTATTTTATCGGTTTCAATATCCAGAACAGTAACACTGCGGTCGCCTCCGGTAACAGATGCACCAGTGATGGCGCTGATGTTAGTTGGTTTCTTTTTGTAAGCTTTATTCCATTCTTTTAAATCAGGATACCATTTTTTATCAGAACCCATCACGTAAAGTGTTTTTTCGTAAGCACCTTTAGCATCAATTAATGATACTGCAATGTAGGCACCCTCACCAACGTAATTGGTCATTTGCACCATACACTTATATTTAGTAGTTTTTTGAGCAGAACTGAGCAATGGAATTAACGAAGCGAATGCAAAAGCCAGGCACAATTTTAAAAAGTTATTCATTTGATTATTTTAAGAAGTCGATTGATACTTTGTTCCTGGTTAAAAATTCATTTTCTGATGCTAAATCATAAGGTGTTTCTTTAAAATCTGTAGCCACATCTTTTTTGGCGCCAACAGCAATTAAATACTGCAACAACTCCACATCTTTGGCTGTCATTGCTGCCTTGTGCAGGGCAGTATAACCTTCTTTGTTTTTCAGGTTCACATCTACCTTATAATCAGCAACAAGTTTCGCTAAAGCGAGGTCGTTTTTAGCTACTGCTAAATGATATAAAGAATTTCCATTTGGCTGTATCGCCCCGATGTTGAATCCTTTATCTGTTAATACTTTTAGCTTTGCACTAAAGTCTTCCATTCCGCGAGCCCCATAACCCTGAAAAAGGTAATAAGCCAGGTTGTTTCCTTCTTTATCGGCCACATTAAGATCTGCGCCTTTATCTAAAAGAAATTTCACCACTTCGCCGGTATTACTGCGAACAGCCATCGCCAAAGCAGAAACTCCTTTTGCATTGACCTGGTTAATATCTTTTACATTTTTCGAAAGCAATTCTAGTGTTCCTAAATCTCTGGTAAATCCAGCTGCATTAATAAAGGCTGTATTGCCATCTTTATCGGCCTGGTTTACATCTACACCTTTAGAAAGAAAATAGTTAATTACCTCTTCCTGCTTAGGTTTTCTGGCGATATAAAACAAAGCATTTTCACCATTGCTTCCGGTAACTGTAGGTTTCAATTTTAATCCCTCCAGGTATTGGAAAACGGCTAAACCGTTGGAAGATCCACGACCGCCTTGAGCAGCCATGATAATAGCATTATCATTATATTTTACTCCTTTTGCAATTAGCTTATTCATCAACTCTATGTTTCCGCTTCTGGCTACATAATTAAAAGCTGTATTTCCATTGGCATCCACACTGTTTAAGCTCAAGCCTTTCGACACAAAATAATCTGTTAAGGCAAAGTTTTTATCGTTTGCAATGGCGATTAATAGCGCGTTCGCACCGTCGTGATTCAAATCTTTTTTAACGTCAGCGCCGTTTGCAATTAGTAAATCGTAAACTTTGGTGTCTGCCTGCCCGCCAACTGCGGCAAAGGTTAATGGCGTAAAACCATGACTATCTTGCAAATCTACTTTTGCGCCATTTTTCAAAAGATATTCCATAACCGGAACGTTGCCCTTAGATGCTGCCCAGAACAAATAAGTTCTGCTATCGTGGGTCAACTTATTTACATCATTACCTTTTTGAGCCAAAAGGTATAAGATTGATTCCTGAGGAGCGCCGTTATTAATAGCAAGAACAGATGCATCAAACGACATTTGGTTCAATTGAGAAGGACTGTTGCCTTTTTCAATCTCTGATTTGATCGTAGCAAGGTCTGTATTTCCTTTCCAGAAAGACTGCTCAAGAAATGCATTTTTCTGAGCTTGCGCATGAAGGGCAGCCATTACAAGAATAGCTAAGAATGTTTTTTTCATTTTGACCTGAATAGTTATGATTTTATTCATTCTGTCAGAGGGTTAGATCTAAAAGAATTTTGGCTAAGTTAACAAGAATCGTTCTAAATAATAGAACAGGAAGCCATTTTATTTAAATTAATTAAGAATTAAAAATTGAAGGCCAAACAGAAAAGCCGTAGAAGTGATATCTACGGCTTTTCTGTTAATTTGTATTAGTTATCCCACCAAACTTTATCAACAGTAACCTGGTCGCCACCTTGTTTGGAAGCTTCTGCGTTGTTCGTTTGTCTTTCCGATTCCGGATACATTAAACGAAGCGGTCTGGCATCTGCCGAAGGTGCCTGCAAAGAATTAGGAATGGCCGGCAAGCCCAGTCTCCTGTAATCACTCCAGGCCTCGATGCCGTTCGTGCCGTTCATTGATAACCATTTTTGAGTGATGATGGCCCCGATCTTATTAGCTGCCTGATCAAAGCTAACTGTATTCTGTGCGTTATAAGCCGCAAAAGCAGTTGCCGGAACTTCATTGTAAGCAAAGGAAGCCTGAATACCCTGCTCGTACAATGTTTTTGCACTTCCTGTAATCCATCCTCTTTGCGCCGCTTCGGCCTGTAAGAAAAGGCTTTCATATGCTCCAATTAAAACTAGTGGCTGTAGCGCACTTTTTAATAATCCAGCAGGTGCATTACCATTTTCCTGCGGACCACGAAGTGCCGAAGTAACCGATCTGTTGTATTCTGCCGAAGCATTCGGGTTACCAAAAAGTACGCCTTTGTAATCGCCGCCAACCGCCTGATAAATCCTGGCTAACCGGGGGTCGTTCCGCTGTTTGTATTGATCAATTAAAAAAGTAGTTGGTCTTAAGTTATCATACGATGCAGTTGTTGCACCCTGAACATTGCGGTAATAAGTTTCCCAGAATGGATTAATTTTTCCGGCAGTATTTTCATAACCCGGCTTCAATGTCACATGCTGATTAAGCGCTAAATAACCACTCCCCTCTGCCTGGATTTTCTGGATTTCTACAGCGATATAAGCCTGATTATTTTTTTCGCTCTGGCGGATCAGCGCCCTTAATTTGATGGTATTGCCAAACTTTGCCCACAAAGGCTTAGATCCGTTGAAGATAATATCGGCTCTTGCAATTGTAGCATCAGTGGCAGCACCTTTAACTTCATTAATACCTTCTGTAATCAGGTTGATTGATTTTTGATAAACCGCCTGTCCTTCTTCATAACGCGGAGTTGGAAACGTCGTTCCCTGCAAAGCATCATCAAAGGGAATATTATTGTATATATCAACCAGTCTTAAGAAGTGCCATCCCTGCATAATTTTAGCAATACCGGTATAATAACCTGCACCATCCACCTGTCCCTGCTCTTTAATCAGTTGGTAGTAAAGCAGGTTTTGAAAACCATTTTCCCAGATCGGAATACCATCTCGCTGATGCCGGATTGAAGGGCCATCGTAGCTTTTCTCTTTAAAATATTGATTAATCCCTTCGCTGTTTGTTCCCCAATAACCGCCCCAGAAGGCACCGAGTTGATTCAGTTGAATGGCTTCCTGATTTACCGTACTTAAAAGTGCAGCAGGCAATTTGGCACTCAGCGGCAGGTTGGCATTCACCGGATTATTTGGATCATCATTTACATCCAAAAACTTTTCACAAGAACTAAAACCAATCATAATTAGTGCCGTGAACAGATATATGTTTAAACTTCTTTTCATTTTTGTAAAATTAAAATACCACGTTAACATTAAAACCGAACGTTCTGTATGGCGGAACCTGGCGGAAGCTGATATAGCCATCTGTGTCATTATATAAATATTCAGGATCGCCGTAGGTATTATCCTTGTGCCTGATAAGAAACAAATTGTTTGCGATAAAGCTAATTCTGGCTTCTTTGATTACGTTCTGTTTAGCCAATAATTTCGCCGGGAAATTGTAAGTGACGTTCAACTCACGCATTTTGAAGAAATCTGATTTTGCAGCCGTATTGCTTTGTACCGCACCTTGCGCCTGCCAGAAAGCTTTATCGCCTCTTGATAATACAGTGGTGTTGGGAACGAAAATGCCAGGAGCCGTTTCGATCACTGAATTCGGATAGATAAATGGCTGACGGTTAAATTCTACCGTTGCTGGGTGTGTTCCGGCGGTGTACATCCGGGGTACAATCTCCGAATATAACCAGCCACCCATTCTCCAGTCGAACTGTGCACCAAGACTAATATTTCTGTAGGTAACCATGGTGTTCAAGCCCATTTGATGCGGCGGAACCATTGTACCTAAATGAACGGCTTCTGCAGCAACAACCGGATTTCCATTCGCCGCATTTATGACCACATTGCCATTCGGGTCTCTTTTATAATCACTTATCTGCAAACTCGGGTAAGCCTGACCAATATTGGCATAAGACTGACGGAAAATATTAAATGATTCCAAACCTTCAAAAAGCTCTTTTACCTGATTATTGATGTAAGTATAATTAAAGCCCAGGTTCCATTTAAAGTTTGCATTGCGAATAATATCGCCGTTTAAATTTAACTCAATCACACTATTCGTTAATCGCCCGGCATTTACCCGTGCACTGGCATAACCCGTAGCTCGTGAGGTAGTCGCATTAAAAATTTGTCCTTTCGAATCGGAGAAAACGTAGGCACCTTCGAAATTCAGGCGGTTATTAAACAAACCCAACTGGATGCCTGCCTCATAAGAAGTTACGAATTCTGGTTCGATATCCGGATTTGGAAAAGTTGATCCCGGAAGGAAACCAACAAGATTGCCAAATGGAAAGCCATTCGCCTGGCTGTAAGGATTGTTCAGTGAATATGGATTTAGCGTGTTATTTCCGGTCTTATTATACGACGCGTAAACTTTACCGAAAGAAAGGGTTTTACTGTTTTTTAATGAGCTGATGGCTTCAGAAAACACGAAAGATGAACTCACGCCCGGATAGAAATACGACCTGTTTTCTTTACTCAAAGTAGAAACCCAGTCGTTTCTTCCTGTTAAGGTTAAAAACAAATAATTGTTGTAGCCAGCCGTAAATTCTCCGTAGGTGGCCATAGAACGAAACTTGGTAATGGTACTTCTTCCAGACACCTGTCCGAGTGCGCTTCCCTGGTTAAACAAATCCGGAAACAGTAGATTTGCAGAACTTAATGTTTGTGATTTAGTATAATCACTTCTTAAATTCTGACCGATTAATAAACGTGTAGTAAATTTTCCGAAATCTTTATTAAAGTTAAGGATCAGGTCATTATTCATCTTCCTGAAATTATCAGAACCATCATTCACAGAACCATTCACATTTCTTTGTCCTATACCTTCAAACTTGCCTACAGTACTTCTGGTTTCGGCAACTGTAGAGTAATAACCAAAACGATAGAGCGCTTTAAACCATGGGGTAAACTGGTAATCCAGTTCCACTTTTCCATTCAGGGTTTGCTGCTTGGTATCATCACGGTAGTTATCAATCTGAAAGTAGGGATTTTTTTGCTGGTCGGTAAAAAAGTTTGCCGGGTTGGCGCTGGATGTCCGGTCCTGCCAGTTTCTCATGTTGGTGAAATCGAAATTAGCAGGGAATTGATAAGCGGTAATCCAAGGTCCGTCTGGCGTAGTATTCTTATTGAAAAGTACGTAATTCACATTATAGGAGGTATTCAACTTACCGAACTTCCTGGTTCCATTAAAGCGGGCGCCGGTTCTTCTACTTTCATCCTCCGGGATAATACCTTTGATTTTCACGTCCTGTGCAGACAAAAAGTAAGTCGATTTATCATCTCCGCCAGAAAAGGAAACATCATTCTGCAGGTTCAAACCAGTATCAAAAAGGTCTAACCTGTTATCTTTTCCCGGCGCGGCATACAAAGCCTGTGGCTGCGTTCCATTTGGCAGAACTGCACCTACATTTTTCGTACTTCCATCAAATGCAGGGCCCCAGCTTTCATACTGCGTAGGCACATAAGCACCATTTACGCCTTGCCCGAAGGTACGCTGTGCCGGCGGAAGCATCATTACTTTAGAAAAAGTGGTGGTGTTTGAGAAAGTTACCCTTCCGCGTCCCTTTGCACCTTGTTTAGTGGTGATCATAATGGCACCATTTACACCTTCAGAACCATACAGAGCGGCGGCATTAGCACCTTTAAGTACTGTAATTTCTTCAATATCATTGGGATTGATCCTTCCAATGGTTGGAACCGGAACACCATCCAGCACATAAAGCGGTTCATTTTTAGTACGATTCAAAGACCTCGAACCCCGCATTACAATCTGAATCTGAGGATCTACCTTACTATCGTACATATTTACCCTTAAACCCGACACCTTACTGGTTAATCCGTTCAATGGGTTAATCGTTTTTCCCTGGTTAAGATAATCGTCTTTGATGGTTTGCGTACTGGTACCCAACTCTCTTGCCGATCGTTTAATCCCTAAAGCACCCGTAACCACAAGATCTGCAAGCTGATTTTCTTCACTTTCCAGTATAATCCGCAACGGATTACTGGCGCTTGTTAACAGGATGGTTTGTCTTTTGAAACCAACATAGGCAATAGATAGTTTATCACCACTATTTGCGGCGATAGAAAACGTCCCTTCCTTATCAGTGTAAACGCTCTCGTTTTTTCCGGCTACAAACACACTTGCCCCTACAAGCGGCTTTTGCGCTGCGCCGGTAACCTTTCCGGTAATTGTTATTCGCTGTGCATGCGCATATATGGAAAGCGTAATGGCACAGAAAAAAATAAGTAAACTTTTTCTCATATGATCAACCTGTTAATGATTTCGTTCAGTCCTATTTATATATAGTCTAAATAAATAGTAACTTTGGGCAAAAGTATCATTAACATTAACCTCAAAATGCCAGATAAAGGAATTTTTATAACCCAAAACGGAAATAATCAAAGCCTGGTTTTTGATGCCCAGCCCATGTATAAAATGAGCAAGGAATCAATGACTTCAGAACTGAGGGTTAATGGTACTTTGCTGCAAAGGGTGCAGATTAGTTCCGGCGGCTTTTATCTGTACAATCTAAAAATCATCCCCCAAGAATTCTATATCCTTTTTAGTAATTCGGCTACTATTAAGGTGGATGGCGAAAATCACAGGATGCTTCTTTTGCCTAATCAATACCTGATCTTAAATGAAGGCAAGGAAAACAATTATCGCTTCTTCATTAATTACCTGGAACACCACGATGATATTTATTTTGTCCGTTTAAACTGCGAGAAGTTTCACTCATTTAAAGCGGCCATTGCTTTGAACAAAGAAATGCCAATGGACGTTGAAATGATCAGCATCCTGGGCAATATGTTCAGTTGTGATTACCCGGCTGATCTCAAATCCACTTACCTCGAAGCCAAAACAATTGAATTGCTGTGCCACATTGAGAATCAAATCAAAGCAATTAGAGAGAATGTAGATACATTGGATGTTCCGGCACATATGCTGGCACCCATCCAACTGGCAAGGGATATTATGATCGATAATTTAAAGGAACCATTGTCTTTAGCCAGTTTGGCAAGAAAGGTTGGCACCAATGAAAATTACCTGAAAAAATATTTTAAACTCGTGTTCGGCCAAACAGTTTTTGGCTTTCTAAACGAACATAAAATGCAGCTGGCAAAAAAAATGCTGACTAAGAAAAAAATGCCGGTGAGTCAGGTTGCGGCAGATCTGGGTTATAAAAACTCTTCGAATTTCAGTGCCAACTTCTTTAAATACTATGGCTTTTTACCCAAAAAATTAAAGTCGGCCAAACTCTATCTACTGCTTTTTACAGAAGATTTTTTGATGCTGCTGGAAGAAGTTGTGATAACGCTTGGCAATTAGCAGGCTTAAGCAATGGCAACACAAAAAGGCATTGCCGTGCAGATAAACAGACCAAAATAATAATTCAGGTTAAAGCTTGTTGATAGAAGAATACCAGTTAATTGGATGGGACTTTAAATTCATTCCATCACTTTCGATATGATAAAGAATGATTGGATTGCTGAAATCAACCAGGCACTCAACCTTTATCGCAAGTTTGCTTAAAAATTCACCACTGGAGATTCCCTTTTTCAGATAAACGTAAATTACTGAAGCCGTTTTAAATTCAAAACGCTCTACAAATCCAGGCCACTCAGATTTTATTTTGTTCAAAAATGCAGTGACTTTTGTATCGTTTAGGTTTTCCATATGCTTTACGATTTAATTAACTAATTTACAAACTTATTCTACAAACGAATAATTGTAACAGAGCGTATACATTAGCTAAATCATATATCAAACATAACGGGTACAGCGCGCGCATGTTGCACCTTGATAATTATTGTGAGGCTTATCTTTCGGCCAGTATATCTTTCAAAACCACCCAAACATTCTCAGCGAGAATTTTATCGCCTTCTGCGGTTGGATGGATGCCATCTTCCTGGTTAAGCTTCGGCACACCGCCAACTTTATCTAAAAGGAAAGGAACCAATGCCATGTTATTCTTTTTTGCCAGCGCCGGAAAAATATTCTTAAAATCTGCTGCGTATTTAGCGCCCATATTGGGTGGAACCTGCATGCCGGCCATCACCATTTTTACATCAGGGTATTTAATTTTCACACTATCGATAATACTCTGAAGATTTTTAGTGGTTTGTGCAACCGGCAGTCCGCGTAAACCATCATTGGCACCAAGCTCCAATACGAAAACATCAATAGGCTGTTTGAGCAACCAGGAAATCCTGCTTTTCCCGGCAGCAGAAGTTTCGCCACTTAACCCGCCATTAATTACTTTATAAGGCATTTTAAGCGAGTCGATTCGATTTTGAATCAGCGCCGGGTAAGCTTCCGTTGGATCAAGACCATAACCGGCCGTTAAGCTGGTTCCAAAAAAGAGGATATTTTTAAGTTTTTTGTCAGAAGATTGAGTGGTTTGGTCAGCGGAATCTAAAGTTTGATTATTGTTTTCCTTACTTTGTTTATTTCCGCAGGCCGCAAGCAGCAAAGCCAAAACAAATAGGCCTAATAAGCGTTTTCGTAACATATTATGTAATTAACTCTCTAAAATAAAACCACTACCTTAACAGATCAGTGACAGTTATGTTTGATCTAATATCCGTATACAAATTCTAAAAAATAAACGATTGGAAAGTATTTTAAATATTCGTGACGTAAATAAAATTTATCAAAGCGCAGGGCGTGAGCTTAGTGTACTCAATAACATCAACTTTGCAATTAGCAGCACTTCTACAGTTGCCATTACTGGTCCTTCCGGAAGTGGCAAAACCACTTTATTGGGTTTGTGTGCAGGTCTTGACCGGGCAACCAGCGGCACGGTTGAACTCAACGGTATCGCACTCGAGAAACTGAATGAAGATGAACGTGCAGCAGTACGCAATCAGTATGTAGGCTTCATCTTTCAAAATTTTCAGCTTTTACCAACGCTAACCGCGCTTGAAAATGTAATGGTTCCGCTTGAACTGCGCGGCGCAAAAAATATTAAGGCACAGGCACTCGATTTGCTGGATAAAGTTGGCCTGGCAGATCGTTCTCATCATTATCCGGTTCAGCTATCGGGCGGAGAGCAGCAACGCGTTTCTTTAGCGAGGGCTTTTTCCAATCAACCTGCTATACTTTTTGCCGATGAACCTACCGGGAACCTGGATGCCGAAACCAGCGAAAAGGTAATTAAGTTATTATTCGACCTGAATAAAGATGCAGGTACTACGCTGGTTATCGTAACCCACGACCTGGAACTTGCTGCCCGAACCAGCAGAACCATAAAAATTAAAGGTGGTGTAATCGTTTCTGATGAAAACCAAGGTTATGCAGAATAAGCTCCCTCAGCAAAGCATCAAATTATCCTGGCTATTCAAAATGGCCTGGCGGGATAGCCGTAAAAACCGGTCGCGATTATTGCTGTTCATTTCTTCGATCGTATTGGGCATCGCCGCTCTGGTAGCAGTCTATTCTTTTAAGGATAATTTACAACACGATATTGATGCGCAGGCGAAAGAACTTACCGGAGCTGACTTAGTTTTAGACAGCAGAAAAGGTGTGAGCAAGGCGATGCAAAAAATGCTGGATACCTTGGGAAACGACCGTTCGCAGGAGAAAACCTTCGCCTCGATGATCTATTTCAAAAAAGGCGGAGGCAGCAGACTGGTGCAGATGAAGGCGCTGAAAGGCAACTATCCCTATTATGGCACGCTCGAAACCCTCCCGGTGGAGGCCGGAAAAAACTTCCAGTCGGGTCAGGATGCATTGGTAGATCAAACGCTGATGTTGCAGTTTGGCGCCGAGGTAGGCGACTCACTCAAAGTTGGAGATATCAGTTTTAAAATTCTTGGAACACTGGTTAAGGCTCCCGGACAAACCGGCATTGCCGCTACCGTGGCGCCAACAGTTTACATCCCCATGCAATTTCTGGCAAAAACCAACCTCATTAAAACCGGAAGCCGGATCAACAACAAGTTCTATTACAAGTACGATGATCCATCAGGAATTGATGAATGGGTAAAGAAAAACGAATCAAAACTGGAAAGCGAAGGCTTTGATGCCGATACAGTTGAATCGCGAAAGGAACAAACTGGCAGATCTTTTAAAGATGTAAACCGCTTCCTCGCCTTATCTGGTTTTATTGCCTTGCTTTTAGGTTGTGTTGGTGTTGGCAGCGCCATCCACGTTTATATTCATGAGAAACTCAGCGCCGTGGCTACCCTGCGCTGTTTGGGTTTGAAAGCCCGACATGCATTTTTAATTTACTTGATCCAAATCTTTTTTATCGGGCTTATAGCGGCAGGGCTCGGCTCGGCTCTGGGCACCGGAATCCAGTTTTTACTGCCCATAGTGCTTAAGGATTTTCTTCCTGTGGAGATTACCATGCAGGTTTCATGGGCCGCAGTTGCACAGGGTATTTTATTAGGATTAATTATTTCCCTTCTCTTCGCCTTGCCCTCACTCCTATCGGTAAGAAAGATTTCACCCCTAAATGCCATCAGAATTTCTTTCGAAGGCAAGGATAGAAAACAAGATCCTTTAATCTGGCTGGTTTACATTCTTATGGTTTCCTTTGTTGTGGGCTTCACTCACCTGCAAATGAAAAGCTGGATGCAGACATTGGCCTTTACAGCCAGCATTGGGCTGGCTTTTATACTCTTAATTTTACTCTCCAGAACTTTAATGTTTCTGGTGAGGAAACTTTTGCCAAATTCCATTAGTTACTTATGGCGACAAGGATTTGCCAATCTTTACCGGCCAAATAATCAAACGCTGATGTTAACGGTTTCTATTGGATTATCTACAGCTTTTATTTGCACATTGTTTTTTGTGCAGGGTATTTTAATGAGCAGGGTTACGCTTTCTTCGGGAAGTAACCAGCCCAATATTGTGATGTTCGACATTCAGAATGCACAAAAGGAGGGTTTGGATAGCCTCACTAAATCATTCAAACTGCCTTTAATGAATCAGGTTCCGGTGATTACCATGCGAATTGAGGAGATTAATGGAAAAACATCTAGTGCTGATACGAGTAACCGCAGGGCTTACCGCAACGAACTCCGGGCTACCTACCAGGATAGTCTGACTGCGGCTGAACAAATTACCGCCGGAAAGTGGGTAGGAAAAGTAAAACCCAACGAAACGATTTATATCTCCCTTGATCAGCGCTATGCACAGCAGATTAATGTGGGGTTAAATGATAAAATTTTATTTAATGTTCAGGGCATGATGATCCCGACAGTTGTAGGAAGTTTGCGGGAAGTAAACTGGAGCAGGATGCAAACCAATTTCAGGGTAGTTTTCCCATCCGGAGTTTTAGAACAGGCGCCACAATTCCACGTATTGATGACCCGTGTACCATCAAATGAAGTATCCGCTAAATTTCAGGGAGAAGTAGTTCAGAATTTCCCAAATGTTTCAGTTATAGATTTGGATCTCGTACTCAAATTACTGGATGAACTGTTAGGCAAAATCGGCTTTGTCATTCAGTTCATGGCTGGCTTCAGTATGGTTACGGGTTGGATAGTGCTGATCTCAGCGGTGCTCACCAGTAAAAATCAGCGCACAAAAGAAAGCATTTTGCTGAGAACCATGGGTGCCAGCAAAAAACAAATCCTGGCTATTAATGCCATCGAATACTTTTTCTTAGGTGCTTTTGCGGCTGGCGCAGGTTTGATTCTGGCCATTGGCGGGAGCTGGGCTTTAGCTAAATTTACATTTGATGCAGCTTTTATTCCGCCTTTCCCTGCTACCTTATTACTTTTTGGTTCTGTTATTTTATTGGTTGTAGTTACCGGAATCTTAAGCACGAGGAGCATTTTGAATCAACCGCCCCTTAAAATATTAAGATCGGGGAATTAATGAGTGTTAGCACAATAATAAGCTGTTGTTAAATATCCAAACACCGGAAACATTTTTAAAGGAAGGGTGTTTTTAAGCAAATTGATTTAAAAAATGAACAATAAGCTTAGAAACACCCTGCTGCTGGCAACCTTAGGAATAATCGTAATCAGCTATGTAGGTTGCGGGGTATCTATACCAAAAGGCGCAACAGCAATTAAGCCTTTTAGAAAAGATAAATATTTAGGTAAGTGGTTTGAAGTGGCCCGAATGGACTTCAAGTTTGAAAAAGATTTAAATAACGTTACCGCCACTTATTCCATTCAGGATGATGGGACCATCAAAGTAGATAACCGTGGTTATAACTATGTTAAAAAAGAGTGGAAACAAAGTGTTGGGAAAGCGAAATTTGTAAATGGCGAAAATGAAGCGAGACTTAAAGTTTCCTTTTTCGGCCCTTTTTACGCAGGCTACAATGTAATAGAAATAGATCAGGATTACAAATACGCACTGGTTGCCGGAAACAGTCTGGATTATCTTTGGATTTTATCCAGAACCCCAACCATTCCGGCAGAAGTTAAAGCTGCTTATTTAAAAAAGGCTAAAGAAATCGGTTACAAAACCGAAGACCTGATCTGGACCAAACACGATCAATAATTACTGATCGTGTTTTCTTTTTTCCAGTTCGGCCTCATTCGTTAAATCCAAACGAAGGGGTGTAATGGAAACATAATCATTTTCCACTGCCCAACGGTCTGTACCTTCTTCTGCAGCTTCCAAAGCTGATACCGTAATCCAATAATGTTTTCTTTCCATGGGATCAATTCCGGGTACCACATGGCCGTCATATAACCGAACCGATTGACGGGTCCACCTGATGGCTTTCGGTTCTGGCGGAAAATTCACATTGTACAAACCAGGTTCATCATCCTGTAGCAAAGTTTCCAACACCTCTTCAACATAAGTATCCAAAGCTTCAAAATCTGGCTCTGTTTTACCTACTGGTGTACTTAAAGCAATGCCCCGAACACCTAAAAGCACGGCTTGTTTTGCTGCCGCCAGCGTACCAGAGTGCCACATCGAGTTACCCAAATTTGGCCCCATATTAATACCGGATAACACTACCTGTGTATCAGGATAGAGGTGCAAACCCAATGCAACACAATCTGCAGGCGTGCCGTTTACCCGATGGGCATCAATATTTTCGAAAGTAATAGGTGACGATTTTATAGAAAGTGGTCTGGAATGCGTAATGGCATGCCCCATAGAAGATTGTTCCACGTCTGGCGCTACCACCCTTACCGTTCCAAACCGCAGGGCAATTTTAGCAAGTGCTGCAATCCCCGGGCTATAGATACCATCGTCGTTAGTGATAAGAATATTCATATTTATTAAATTAAGTACTAGTTTAAAACCTAAATGGCATGTTATTGTTCATAGCAATATGAAAAAGGCAGATAAACTGGTTAGACTGATCCATAATCCCGGAGCAGGAGAAGGTAAGTATTCAAAGACGGAAATTGTGAAGATCATGAACGAACACGGTTATAAATGTTCCTATGTATCTTCAGAAAAAAAATCGCTGGAAGACATTAAACCCGAAACCCAGTTTATTGCAATTGCAGGTGGTGATGGCACCATAAGGAAAACGATTATGAGTTTATTAAGCAAGAAGCTGAAGTTTAAACGACCGATCGCTTTATTGCCCTTCGGCACGGCAAACAACATTGCCACCTCGCTCGGAATTAATGAGGATGTAAGTAAAAATATTTCCACCTGGGATGATTATAAACTTAGAAACTTTGATGTTGCCCAGGCACTCGGTTTAGATAAGGCCGCTTATTTCATAGAAGCGCTCGGGTTTGGTCTTTTTCCAAAATTAATCGAGACGCTTGATAACACCGACACCACCGATATCGAAACCCCGGAAGAAGAATTTGAACTGGCATTGAAGCAGTTACTAAAAATAACAAAATCCTATCCTGCGGTGAAATGTAAAATTACCATCGATGGAAAAACCATTGAAAAGAATTGTATTATGGCAGAAATCATGAACATTTCCCGCCTGGGTCCTAATTTAAAACTTAGTGAAAAGGCCGATCCCGGCGATGGTTTTTTTGATGTAGTAATTGTTGGCGAAGAAGACCGTGCTATAATGGAAAAATATATTGAGGACATTGCCAGTGGCAAAAATCTGCCCTTTCCCATTGAACCCATTTTAGCCAAAGAAATTGATATTAAGTGGAAAGGCACCGACCTTCATATTGATGATGAACGCTTATCAGATCAGAAAAAATATAAGCTGTCGATTTCAATTTTACATAGCCTGCTTGAAGTGATTGTGAATAAAGATACATTGAATTAGTAATATAAACAAATTTGTTTATATTTGAGTATGACACCTTCATTTGAAAAATATAAAGGAATCCATCCAGGGATCATTCTTGAAAGGGAACTAAAAAAAAGAAGCATCAAAAAAAGGCCTTTTGCACTTTCCTTAAAAGAATATCCACAAATTATAAACGATGTTTCTAAAGGCAAAAGGGGATTAACACCTTCACTTTCTATTAAAATAGACAGGGCTTTGGATCTTGAAGAAGGCACGATGCTGGTGCTACAGGCCTATTATGAGATTAAGAAGGAAAAGCTATTATTAAGTGATAAACCTAATATAAAAGCTTTCCGAAAAGCACTTTTCTGGGACACTGATATAGATCAAATCGATTGGAAAGCACAATATGTGTCGGCAATCAGGCGAGTATTTGAAAGAGGAAATAATGATGAAAAAGCTGAACTAGAGCGGTTTTACGGATTGGAAAAAATCAGACAAGTATTAGCAAACAACAAGGTGAGTTTAGGTCAGAAAAAATCTTCTTCCAGTATATAACCTACTTAAATGCTGCATTGGAATACGGTAAATAAATTTTTAGCGGCTAGTTTAATTGACTTAATGCACGCGCCTGAACTGGAAAATTTTAGATTAGTTGGTGGCACAGCATTGAGTTTATACTTAGGGCATCGGTTGTCTATCGATATTGATTTATTTACGGATGCGCCATATCGCTCGGTAAATTTTGATAGTATTGAGAAATTTCTACTTCGGAAATTTAAATATGTAACCGGCGATTTTGGAGGAACTGCCGGAATGGGAAAATCCTATTTAGTGGGCCATGATCCTAATAATCAAATTAAGCTAGATCTTTATTATTCGATGGATCCTTTTTTTCAGAATTACGTTATCCACGATAATATCAGAATGGCAACTGTCGAAGAAATTATTGCCATGAAAGTAGATGTAATTTTAAGAGGCGGCCGAAAGAAAGATTACTGGGATTTACATCAGTTATTAGAAACATATACTATTGACCAGATGATCAACTTGCATCAGAAAAGATTTGAGTGGACGCACAACCGCGAAAAAATCCTGACCAACTTTAGAAATTTCAGCGATGCGGACCTGGATTTTGACCCCATTTGTTTAAAATCAAAGGAATGGATTTTCATCAAAGAAGATTTTGAAGTGGCTTTGAAAGATGTTTTATAACCCTACTTTTGACTTATGATCAGATTAAATAGCGAAACGCCAAATGATATCCTTCAGGAGGTAAAAATCGGAGACATGGTAACCGATACCTTTAGCAAAACAGGCTTGGTAGAAAGCATTGAAAGGAATGATGATGGTTTATACAGGATGTTTGAATTTCACCTGGTAACCGGACGAACAATCACGATAAAAAAGTAAATTGCAGTTTAACCCCATCTAACCATGTCATTGTTCATTCTTCTCTTCGGCATTTTGCTCCTTTTTGTGATGATCTTAAGTAAGATCAATCCAATGATTGCCCTTATTGCAGTCGCCATTATTACCGGATTACTTTTGGGAATGCCGGCTGCAAAAGTAATGGGATCTATCAGTAATGGAATTGGCAGTACTTTGGGCAGTATGGTAATGGTGCTTGCCTTAGGTGCCATGATGGGAAAGCTGATTGAAGATAGCGGATCTGCGAAGAAAATTGTTTTCATCCTGATTAAAGCCTTTGGGAAACAAAATATTCAGTGGGCAGTATTACTCACGGGTTTGCTGGTCGGGATTCCCCTTTTTTACAATGCAGGTTTCGTGGTTTTGATTCCCTTGGTATTTGCCATTTCTGCAGCTACAGGCTTATCTAAATTATATATCGGCTTACCAATGGCGACAGCACTTTCTGTAACCCACGGTTTTTTACCCCCACATCCCGGCCCGGTTGCACTGGCTGGAATTTTCCATGCAGACATTGGCCAAACACTTATTTACGGCTTAATTTTGAGTTTACCAATTGCTGTAATTGCCGGGATATACTTCCCACGGTTAATTATGAATAAAATTCAGCCTGCTGTAATTAAAGATTTTGTAATTGAGGAAGGCGAAGGTTTGCCTGGCACCGCCAAAAGTTTCATTACGGCACTACTTCCTGTATTTCTGATTGTAGCCGGAACGGTGGGCAGCGGAATCAGCGACGATTACTATGGCAAGTCCTTATTCATCTTCCTGGCCGATCCAACCGCGGCGTTGCTTTTATCCGTAATTATTACCCTTTTCATTCAAAATACCAGCATTGAAAAAGCCATGGAATCTTGCGGTGAAGGTGTAAAAAGCATTGCCATGATTATATTGATTATTGCAGCAGGCGGAGCATTCAAACAAATACTAATCGACAGCGGTGTTGGCGAAACAGTAAAAGAATTGACCGGAAAATTAAATCTTTCTCCTCTATTACTGGCCTGGTTAATTACGGCATCACTCCGGGTAACATTGGGTTCAGCAACAGTTGCAGCAGTAACCGCCTCAGGAATGGTATTACCATTGATTGGTTCGCATGCTTCTCCAGAATTAATGGTATTATCCGTTGGCGCAGGAAGTTTAATGTTTTCGCATGTAAACGATACAGGATTCTGGATGTTTAAAGAATATTTCAACCTCACACTGAAACAAACTTTTGGAACCTGGACCATCATGGAAAGTATTGTTTCTGTACTGGGTTTGTTGGGCGTTTTACTGCTGAATCAATTTGTTTAGCGGGTAATAGTTAGGGGTTAGCAGGTTAGTATTGGTTAGTTTCAAACCGCTTTTAACCAATGCTATCTCAATTAAAATAATGAGATATTATTCTATACATAACCCACACTAACCCACACTAACCCTATAACCCCTAACCCATACTAACCTTCTAACCTATCATAGCCCACACTAACCTTCTAACCGGCACTAACCCTTTCCATCCTACATCATCTTTCTAAAACCCTCCCATTTTACTTTCCATGTTCCATCTTTTGGGAAACCCGGATTGACTTGATCGTTTCCATCCCAACCGGCACACATTAGCGCAACAGCGGTTAGCAAACCTCCATTTCCAGGCAGGTAAATCCGCAATCGCTCATCCTGATAATTGTGTCCGTTTACGAGATATGTATTGGTTTGGACATTCATTAGTAGTGCATCTATTGCCTTATCTGGCATGCCCAGGCGGGTTGCCGTCATGGCGGTCATTGGGAAGTCCCAGCCCCAGGTATCATTCCAGCTCCAATCTTTCCATATCAAATCAAAAGTTTTCTGCATGGTTGCTTTATTCAGCAAGCTGGTTTCAGGCAACATACCATACGTACCCAATACCGAAGGATGATCGGTTTTATACTCCGGATTGGTATAAGAATCCGGAGCACTTTCTGCAGCAAGATAAACCCCGTTCTGCAGGGGCAAAGGCGAAAGTTTTGCCACTACGTCATCCCATTTTTTATTGCGCTCCATGCCCAGGCGAACCCGCCATTCTTGTGCAGTTTTTACTCCCCATTCCCAGTAAGCCAATTCATAAGTGGGATTAAAGGTCGTCTCTGCCTTGAAACGTTCTTGCGCAGGGATCAACCCCGGACCTAAAACATAGCGTCCCTTTTCTACATCAAAATGCGCAAAAGATGCCATGAAATCTGCTGTCTTAAAAACAAGATCTTTATACTTTTCTAAGGTCTTTTTATCTTTTTTGGAGCGGTATTCCAGCTCGGCAAAAGTAATGAGGTGTGGTTGTTGCCAAATCAACATGGCGCCAATAGAAGATGGACTTTCGTTGCCTTTGTTATCAGTCATTTTTTGCCATCTTAAGCCATCAAACCCTTGTACTTTAGCAATTTTTGTTGCCTTATCTGCTACCTTAAAGTACCATTCAGCACTGCGGGTTAACAGATCTGGTCTTCCCCATAAGGCAAAATGCACACCATGCCACCAGTGCATTTCCAGGTGAGGTTTACCAAACCAGCTGTTGTAGGTCAAACCCGTTTCTTGTGGGGGAAAATCTCCCGAACATTGAATTTTAGTGAGGTACTCTGATAAGATAATTCTTCGCTCCAATTCAAATGCTCTTTTATCGGTACTGCCATCAAAGTCTACTGCAGCACCACTTTGCCAAAAGGCTTTCCACCGAGATTTACTGTTATTTTGAGTCAGCTCAAAAGATGGAATTTCAGTTTGCACTTTCTGCTCAGAAAAAAGACAGCTGAAACTAAAAACCTTCGAAGCCTGATCTGGTGTAAGGGTAAAATAGTGTTGCTGCTTTTCAGCCAGCTGCGCCTTGCCTTTCCAGGAGATAGCGGTAAAGTAAGTAACAGAATCTACTTCTCTTTTAATTAAACCACTATTAACCGCATTGTTTAAGATTGCCGATTGATGCTTTTCTGTACTGGCCCAATTGTTTCCAACATCAGTCCATTCGCCTGTTGGATAGGGATAACGGACCCTAATTTTAAGCCGTCCTGCTGCAATTAATGGAGAGGATACCGAAGCGCTGATCAGATCAACATCCTGGTGACCAACGGTTATCACTTCCACCGGTATACCTTCTAAAGTGAAACTGCTCTTGATTTCACCCGTCCAAAGATTCAGTGTCTGGTTGATGTTTTGAATATCATTCACCATTGCTGGTTTTCCATCTTTTTTGATCAGGTCGAAACCAATATTCCCCAATTGTAAACGATGCACATTTTGCCGGAAATAATTAGAGGCTTCTTTTGTACGGGGCGTTTCATTCAGTTGAACCGTGTACGGAACTTTCCGTCCGTATTGGTCGTAGTAGCGATAAGCTTCTGTAATCTTATAGTCTGCGTCATTTTTGAACGATCCCCAACCCCATTGCGATTGAGTGCCCAATGGAACTCCTTTTGCATAGCGATCAGGAAAACTTTGGAGTCCGGTAGCATCTACAGTGAAAGCAAACCTTCCGTTACCCACCGACAATGAAGCAAGCGAATCTATCTTCCTCACCACAACATTATGGCGCGTAACCAGGACTTCACGGTTAATTTGTGCAGATAGGTCCTCATGCCCAAACAACAGGGCCAGCAATACAATAATTTTTATTCTCTTGGATTTAGAAATGTTCAGCATCTTGTTTCAGGTTCAAGTATTTATTTTAGAAATGATTACCGGCTCAGGGTAATCGCCATCAATCCCACCACCACATCATTACAAAGTGCAGAAAGCGTAAGTTTTGACAGTGTTTTTGCAGGGTTAAGCTTAATGGCTAAAGCAGTGGCCGCGCCACCCTCAATTTCCTTCCCATTCCATTGTTCAGCATCCGTTGGAGTTACCACTTTGCCCGTTTTAAGGTGTACCCTCAGAGGGCGATCGGCACCGGTATTAAAAGCAAATCCATCAGTATAAAGATCCTGCTCTATCGGCCACCAGTTTTCTGGATTGCGCAATGGCAATTGCTCTGTAGAACCATCCGTATAATGAACGATAATTTCGCCATTATCCATCCGGCTTTGCATTGGATTAGTAGAACCTGCCAATAAAAAAAATACGGCATTCGCCTTTCCATAAAGCGGGATTTCGACCTGTGCCGGATAATTATCCCACTGGGAAGTATAAATTATATTTTTAACCTTAGCCGCTGATGGCGTTTTGAAAACAATTCCCGATGGTAACGTAAATTCGTTTCTTGCACCCGCCAACTTCCGTAAACCCTGATCATTAATTTCGGGATGGAGTTTAGTATTGGTCCAATCTCCAATGCCCTGGCTTGGCAATTGGAGTGTGGTGGTATTGGGTCTCGGACTCAGGTATTTATTCCTGAAAATTTGCCCTACCTCATCGTTAAAGTAAGTTGATAAATCGATCGTTTCTAATTTTTGATTTTTCCATTTTGGATCCATCAGGTTGAGGATTTGATGATCTTTTTTATCAATTTCTGTTGTTTCAAAGCATAATGGATACCAGTAAGTAAAATCTTGTTGTTTTAACTGTACAAATGCGGTACGATGGCCAATCTCACCTTTTACCGTGGCTTTTAGGTTTCCGCTTATAGTTGCAGGCTGATCTAACACCCCCTGCGGATCATAAACTTTAGTAATTTTCGCACCATCGAAATTAATATCAATCGTAGAACCTAAAAGGTATTGAGCCCCGAGCCTGGTTTTTGATAAACTACCTTTGCCCCATACCACTTCAATGTTATAGCTTTTTGCTGGCGCGACAGTAAATTCAATTTCAGGCGTAGAAATGGCTTTGTCCACGTTGCTCCAATCGATTGCTTTCCCGTTTACTTTAAGCGAAATGATGCTGCTGTTTCTAGCTTTGATTCTCATTTTGAGTGCCAGTGGAATGGCAAAAGAGGGCATCAGCTTATATTCGTCTGTATGGCCATTTCTTTTAAAAGAGAAAGTAAGATCAGGGATTTTTAAACTGGCGTGATTCCATTCCTGCGGTAGTCCTGGCCTGATCAGTAAGGTTTTATTTAACGCATCGGGAACAATTCCAAAAAGGCCTTCTACAAGTGCACGCGAGTTGATGCCAACCGGATCCCCAAAGTCGCGGTATGACTCGCCCAAAGTTGCATCGTAATGCGAAACCTGTGCAAAGTTACCCGGACTGCCACCAAGATACATGCTGCTTAACAATTCGCTTTTCCAAAGTTTAAAAGCCTCTTCCGTTCTGCCAGCCTGCCAGTTTGCTAAAGCTGTATGAGTAGACTCCGCTAAAACTACATTATTTAACGACCATTCATATGGCATCCAGTTCGTGGTGGATAGCGTATAATAGCCTTTATCTTCCAGGCCATTCGCCCGAACGGGAATATGCGGAATGCTGGTGTCTACATATCGTAAACTTTGCCAGGCCTGAAAAGCATCCGGGACTTCTGAATCTATGCTATGGTAAATGGTCCATAAACCTGCCGATGGATGGCGTTTTTGCAAACCCAGCGCATCCTTATATTCTGCGAACCAGCCTTTTTCCGGCATCCATAAAGCTGTATTCATTGCCTTTAGAATCAGATCAGCCTCCATTTGATAAGGCTTTGGATCTTCCTTAACTAACGGTGCAATCTTCGCAGCAAGTAAATTAGCGCGATAGTTATAAGCCGAGCTATGCGTGCCGCTTCCGCCACTATATTGTAGTGCATCACTTGCCCAAATGGCTGCGTAAGCATCATAAAGACCGTTGTTATCCGGGTCGAAAACCCGCTTTTCCCAGGCGAGGTGCCTTTTAATAACCGGCCACATCTCTTTCACATAGGCCAGATCGCCCGTCCAGTTGAAATGCCAGAACAACTGATCGATGTACACGAGATTCATATCGTAATGGTGCGGCCGAATCGACTTCCCCTCTGGCTCCCTGCTAATATAGCCATTGGTAAACATGGCGGTACCTATTACCTCTTTAGACCGCGACAAATTGAAGGTCGTGTCGGCAAGAACTGGGCCGCTTGCTGGTGTAATCACCTGCGATTTGGCATAAGCACTAAAATGAGTTCTTGCCCGATCGTGCCAGCCAAGCGGATCTGCTGTATATGGCCCTCGCCAACCTGGCAGGCGCATACGCCATCCAACTGCACCATGCAGGTAAGAAGGATCTTCCCAAATTCCATCAGAAGCCATGGCTAAAGCACCGCCAACGGTATTTAAAAAGGGATCAGGCGTATCGACTACAATCCGGTTGGCTAAAACTTTCCTTGCCTTTTCTGATGCCAGAAACTGGTTTTCAGGCGTCCACCGCGCTGGCGCTTTATCCATAACAGGATTTTGAATCAGCACGTAAAAATCTTTATTGTTTTGTACTTTAATCTTGCCTGTGATGATTGGACTTTGCTGTACAGTAGATTGATCGAGTACTTTTGGTGAGGAAAGATCAGTAGCATCTGCTATTCTGATTGCGCCGGGAAACTGACCGCTTAGTGTTTTTTCCTTCCCATATTGCAGGTCGAATTTCTGCTGATCAACCGCAAAGATATTGTTCTTACAATTTTCTGGTTTCAAGTAAAAAGACGATTCCGGGTCTACCCCTAAATCACCACTCCTCTTAAATTTTCGATCGCTGGCACCACCAAATGCCCATAAAATTTCAGTCCCTGATTTTACTTTTTCAAACCGAATTTTCAAGATTAGTCCATCGCCTTTGCTTAAAGCCAATAAGCTTAACTGCATGGTACCTTCGCCAAGTAATGAATCCTGAATAATGTACAACATTGATCCAGGCCGGTATTTAGCTACAATATTATCAGCTTTGATCAGCCATTTGCACTGTGCTCCATTCATCAGACCAAACTGCAAATTGCCACCCATCGCCGGCATGTATAAGGCGAATTCCGGCAGGTCTCCCGCTTCTACCCGAAAGGCAGAATTGGTACCATATAAAGCCCGGGTAAATCGGCGGGTTCCATTTTTTATAACGAAATCACGCCCTTCCGGATGATACCTCAGACTTACTTTTTCATGATGCCAGGTTCCGTCTTTTAATTTTGGAGGATAAAGTTCCTGCCCGAAAAGGCTTGCAACGGATGAAAATAAACAGCAGCTTAAAATGAAAAAGCGTTTCATAAAATTTAATTTAAGGCTTAACATTTATGGAGTTCGTCACCTTTAGGGAAGATCCGTCCTTAGCAGTAATTTCAACCCGATCAAAAGTCCAGTTTTCGGCAAAATCTATATTCCCGGCAGTTGCTGCAGCAACTTTTAAATTGGTTAACTTGAAATTTTTCAAGATTGTTCCGTTCACACCAATGGCATTGATGGCTTTTTTAGCATTGGCTGCCGTAACATTAAAAATATTTACATTTTTGAATGTCGGGATCCCCTTACTTTCTGGCTCAACCTTATTTAATAGCTTAGTCCAATGCGGTGGGATAGAATCAGGATTATAGCCGGCAGGAAGCGTAGAATAACTGTATGCCGGGTTCCAATTGGGATTGATCTGAATTACATTTCCAACACCATGCATGGTAATATTTCCAAAATAGATGTCCTCAACGGTTCCTCCCCGTGTTTTAGCCGACTTAATATTAATCGCGTTGCCGGTACCGTAACCAACCAAATCAGTTGCCCATACATGGCGAATACTACCCGATGTTTCACTGCCCAGCGTTAGTAATCCGGCGCCTTTCCGCGCTACACAATTGCGAATCACCACATATTCTGTAGGCCTGTTTACCCGTAAGCCATCCCAATCGCGACCAGCTTTTAAGCAGAAATTATCATCGTTGCAATCAATATCACAGTTTTGAATGAGTGTCCATAACGAAGAATCGACATCGATCCCATCCGTACTCGGGCCATGACCATCAACATTATTTTTTATGGTGATGTGATCAACCGTTACGTAAGAAGAATATAAAAGTTGTACGGTCCAGAAGCCGGCTTGTTGAATGGTTACATCTTTAATAATAATATCATTTGCAGATTCGACCAAAATTGTTCGTGGCCGTTTAGCATCGTAATCTACAATCCACCTCAAACCTTTTGCATCGTAATCCTTTCTCAAATTCCAGTAATAATCCCAAAACGGTTTACCCTGAGCATTTATGAGTCCTTCACCAGAGATGGCTGCTTTATTTCCTTTTAAAATATTAATTAATGCAGCCGGCCATTTCATTTCGATTCCGGCTACGCGGGTATCAATTTCAGGATAGTCTTTAATATCCTGGCTACCTAATAATGTTACTTCTTTCCCTATTTCCAGGTTTACACCAGATTTGATGAATAATGATCCGGTTAAATATTTTCCGGGAGAGAATGAAACTACTCCACCACCCTTTTGAGCACATTCATCAATGGCTTTCTGAATGGCTATTGTAGCCAAAGTTTTACCATCATTTACTGCTCCATATTCATTAACCAGACGATTATTCTGCTTAAAAGAGAATTTCCTGGCACCAACTTTATTTACCCAGTCGGGTGCTTTAGGCTGTGCGGAAGCAGCCACAGCAGTAAGTAGTAAGGCTGCAAGCAAGAAAGAATAAAGGTTTTTCATCAGTTTAAATGAATATTTGGTTAAATATAGCTGATCTACAATAGACACGCATGCTGTTAATATATCGAAATCAGAACGGTTAACTATCCTGTTGCATCCTGTTGAATATATTAAAAGCTTGCGGGTTGTAAAGCAAACCTGTCCAGTTATAATTAATTTTTGAGACCACTTTTATTCACCTTAAAAATCACAGATTTTAAGTTCAACTTGCGAAGTTTTGGTGGCCTTTGTTGGGGGGAAATACTTCGCAAGTTTTATGTACTGCTATCAAAACTTGCGAAATTCTTAAGCCTACAGGCTTTTGAACTTTCATAAGTTGATAAATTACAGGTTTAGACCGCTTCTAAGGAATTATATAAACATTTCTAAAAATGATGTAAAGCCAGCAACAGCGTTAGTTTTAATTTTGAAGCACACACAAACGAAACTAAAAATGAACATTAAGCTATTGTTATTAACGTTGTTGCTATCAGGATCTGCTATTGGGGCAAGTGCACAGCATGAAATGCACCAGATGGGCGATTCCAGCAAGAAAGACACCACCCGAATGGATCACAGTATGCACCAAATGAAGGGGATGGAAACTGAAATACCCATGAGCCATGCCTATTCTTTAAATTTACCCATGCAAAGAAATGGATCAGGAACCGCATGGCTGCCAGATGCTTCACCTATGTATGGCTTAATGTTTCATGCTAAAAAATGGATGTATATGGCACATGGAAATGTGGCGCTACGCTATACAAAGCAAGATGTGGCAAACAAAGGAAGCCGGGGCGGAGATCAGTTTGATGCCCCAAACTGGTTCATGTTTATGGGACAAAGGAAGGTTGGCAAGAAAGGTTTGCTTCATTTCAGCTCTATGCTTTCATTAGATCGCTTTACAGAAGGCGGTGCCGGATATCCGCTGTTATTTCAAACGGGAGAAAGCTGGAAAGGACAGCCTTTGGTTGATCGCCAGCACCCGCACGATTTATTTTCAGAACTTTCGGTGGCCTACACTTACGCCTTCAACAAAAAATCTGATGTAACCCTTTACCTGGGTTATCCCGGTGAACCAGCCCTGGGTTCTGTGGCCTTTATGCACCGGCCTTCGGCACTGGCAAATCCGGATGCGCCAATCTCTCACCACTGGAACGACGGTACACACATTACTTTTGGTGTAGCCACCCTTGGCTACCGGTATGATAAAGTTAAAATTGAAGCTTCTTCCTTTACAGGCAGAGAGCCCGATGAAAACCGCTTTGACTTCGATAAACCAAGATTTGATTCGTATAGTACTAGGTTATCTTACAATCCTGGCAAAAACTGGGCGCTACAGGTTTCGCATGGCTGGATTAAAAGCCCCGAAAGCCTGCATAATGATGAAGATGTAAACAGAACAATTGCCTCAGCCATTTATGCGCTACCACTTGGTGAAGAAAAAAACATTAATGCTACAGCACTTTGGGGCTTAAATAAAACAAAAGGCCATGATGGAGAAAACGCCATTTTGCTTGAAGGTGCCTATCGGGTTAAAAAACTTTCTTTATACACCAGATATGAATATGTACAAAAATCTGCAGAAGAACTCAATCTGAATGAAGCTGTTTATGGTCATGATGCTTTTGGAGTTAATGCCCTGAGTCTGGGAATTAATTACGACATCTTAAATTTCAGCAAATTCAGAACCGCACTGGGCGGACAAGTTTCGCTTTACAAAACAGCTGCAGCCCTTGATCCGCTTTATGGCAAAAACCCTGTTGGTGCACAAGTGTTTATCCGGATTTATCCGAACCTGATGAAAATGTAATACCATGGGGGAAGTCAAAATCCCCCATAACGATTAATATAAAAGCCTATCCCTTCAAAGCCTTAAAAATTGCAACCAGATCTTCTTCACCATAGGCACTTTCAGCAGCTTCAAAAGTTTTAAGAGCTGTTTGCGCTAACGGGGTCGAAATGCCTTCATCTTTTGCCAACCTTAAATCTTTTACAATATGCTTTAAGGCAAATGCAGCCTGGTATTGATCGTTTAAAATGGCTTCGCCTTTAATTTTAGTAAATACATTACCAATTGCCGCGTTACCAATCAGGTCTAAAAGATCTGCTGATTTAATTCCTTTTTCGTTGGCAAACAAAATGGTTTCTGCCAAACCCTGAGTGTATAGAGCTAATAATGAATTAATAGCGAGTTTCGCCTGATTACCGGCACCCGTTTCGCCAACCCGTTTACTTAATTTACCTAAATGATCGAGGATTGGTTTTACTTCTTCAAAGGCAGATTGATCGCCGCCAACCATCACCACCAACTGACCCGTTTCAGCCTGTTTCACACTTCCGGAAACCGGAGCATCAAGATAACAGGCATATTGGCCAGCACAAATTGCCGCCATCTTTTTAGATATTGCTGGCGAAACCGTACTCATATTAATAATGGTTTTCCCATTTAAATCTGCTTTCAAAAGACCTTCCTCAGCTTCAAAAATAGCTTCGATGGCTTTATCGTCGGTGACCATAATCATGATGATATCATTTTCTGTAGCCAGCACTTTTGGATTTTCAGCCTCTCGTGCACCCAGTTCAGTTAGTTTGCCTGCTTTTCCTTCACTCCTATTGTAAACCGTAACCGGATATCCTGCTTTTATCAATTGTTCAGCCATCGGAATTCCCATGTTTCCAAGACCGATCCATCCTATTTTTGTAGTTTCCATTTCTTCTTCTTTTGATGATGAACAAATTTGATAAAGAAATGATTGAAATGCGTTGTGTTTAGATCATTTTTTAAGATTGACCAGCACATTAAATTAAATATGGAGAGCAAACTATAAATGTGTAAAACCCAATATTGAAATAGTATTTGGAAAACATAACTTTAAAACTCAATTACATAATCATGAGCTATTTACTTAAAGACCTGTATTCGCCGGCATTTTATGAGGGATTAACAAGCGCATTGGCTTCCACCATACCGGATTTTGATCGTTCAGCGTTTCTTAAAAGGATTTTTAATAATGATTTTGCTTCAATGGAATTGAAAGAACGGATGAAACACACTTCAAAAGTACTTCATGGTTTTCTTCCCAGCGAGTATCCGGAAACAATCAAAATAATCAAAAATATCATAGACGTACTGAAGCAAAAAGGAATTGGACAAGATGGCCTGGCCTATATGTTTTTGCCTGATTACCTGGAAACCTATGGCCTGGAATATTTCGAAGAATCTGTTGAAGCGCTTGAATTTGTAACCCAGTTTGTAAGCTGTGAATTTGCAGTTCGTCCGTTTATTTTAAAATATGGTGATCAAATGATTGCCCAAATGCAGCAATGGTCTTTACATGAAAGCCATAAAGTAAGAAGGTTAGCCAGTGAAGGGAGCCGCCCACGTTTGCCCTGGGCCATGGGCATTCCTTTTTTGAAAAAAGACCCGGGCAGCATTTTACCGATTTTAGAAAACCTGAAACATGATTCTTCTGAATATGTGCGGCGAAGTGTGGCAAACAGCCTGAATGATATTGCCAAAGATCATCCACAAATCGTATTAAACATCGCCAAGAGATGGTCGGGGCTAAGTGCAGAAACCGATGCCATTATTAAACATGGCTGCAGAACCCTGCTTAAACAAGGCCATGCGGAAATTCTGAAACATTATGGATTAAGTGATGAAGGTATTTTATTGAAAGATTTCAAAATTTTAACACCAGAGGTTAGGATTGGAGAAAGCCTTGCTTTTTCTTTCTCCATCAAAAACGAAAATTCAACTGCGCAAAAAATCAGACTGGAATATGCCATTTATTACAAGAAACAAAATGGGCAGAACACTAAAAAGGTTTTTAAAATTTCGGAAAGAATTTACCAGCCTGGTGCCGAAGTGAGCATAGTCAGAAAGCAAAAATTCGTTTTAATTACCACACGAAAATTTCATTTGGGCGACCATCAAATTGCGATGATTATCAACGGTGCAGAAAAAGAAATTTCAAATTTTTATTTATTGGCTTAAGCCATTAGGGTAATTAATTGATCCAATAATGGAATTTGCCTGTCTTTAATAGCCAGGATAGCCCTTTCATAAGTAAACCAATCTCCACGATCTACTTCTACAAAACTCTGCATTTTACCAGATTTCGGTGGCCATTGCATTTCAAAAGTATTGCTCACCAAAAGCTGTGGATCAAGATCACCTTCTACGGCCCAGCACAAAACTTTTTTACCCCCTTTTTGAATAATGGGCTGCAATTCGATAAAATCTCCGGTAATCTTTGTTCCCACTTCCTCTTCAAATTCTCTGATGGCGGCATCAAGAGGCTTCTCATCTCCTTCAAATTCGCCTTTTGGCACAGACCAGACACCTAAATCTTTCTTTGCAAAAATAGGTCCGCCGGGGTGAATAAGGAAAAACTCTAATTCAGGTCCGGTTTTCCGGTAAAGTAATAATCCTGCACTTTGTCTCATAAATATGTGGTTTTACCTCATTTCATTAAATACAATAAACGCTTATTAGGTTTGCTAATTAAGCCTGCTGATTGCACATACCCCATAAAACTAATATTGATGCGCAGCATATCATGCTTAAAGAACAATCAATACCAGGCATCCTGTATTCAAAATAAATGTACAATACAGCAGCCTTCATCACCCTAAAGTGCTATGGAATGAAAACTGATTAAAGGCAGATGCTGTTAATCATAGAAATTCCAACTTACCCCGAACTTCAATAAGGCATCCTGCATAGGGTAACGATTCACCGTATAATAACCTGGGACCAATAAGCCCTGGTTTATGAAATCGTATTTAACAAAAAGGTTTGCGCGTTTAAGATTTGCTTTAAAGAAAACATCAACAATCGGCGTTGATTTATAAACCGTATTACTCCCTATAAAAAATTGCGCAGTGGCCGGCGAATAGGAATAGTTTGCATACTCAGAATTATACCGTACATCAAAACCAAAATTTGATTTCAACACTTTGAAAAAAGTACTGTTTAAATAAATACTGTTATAGGTATAGAATTCCGGAGTCCTTAAAATTTCATTTCTATCCGTTTTTTGATAAGCCAGATAGTTCTCCAATACAAACTTTCCAAACCGCCATTTCTTCGAAACATCAAATCTGATTAAGCTGATATCTCCTTCAACCTGTTTAGGCGCAATTGCATTATTTCCGTTAGCATTATCTAAAGCAAAGTAAAGATAATTACTGGTTAAGAAATACTTGGCTCCTGCCGTGAATTCATATTTATCATTAATAAACCCGAAAGACAGATTGGCAACTTTTGTGTTCTGAAAACCCGTATTTTCCCATCTATAGTGATTACCGTGATAGTAATTAAAGAGCTGAGATGGAGATTGATTTTGTACATAAGCACCTAATTCTACCCGTCCAACTGTTTTGCTTAACAGAATTCTACTTTTAGCTTCATACAAATAATCGCCTGCATTTTCACCTTGTAGAATTTGCTGTAAATCCAGGTTAAAATCGATATTATTGGAAAATCGGTAACCAGCAGAACCTAATACAGTTGTATTTTGATAGGTAAACTGACTTTCTTCATACGTTAATCCATCAGGCCTGAAGCCCAAAAAACGATGAGTGTAGTAATCATGCCGGATTCCCGCATCGATTTTTAACTCATTTTTTATCACCGTTGAGTTCTTCGGACGCAGAAAAAAGCTGTAAATAAATTCATTCTTAATGTGCCGTACCTTGGTAGAATCATTCGTAAAGGAAGGATCAGCAAATCCAGCCGGCAATACATTATTTTCATCAAGTTCATTTTTAGCGAAACTATAATTATCGCTATTGTATTCTATTGTGTAAGTAACTTTATTAGTAGGTAAAACCGCGTTATTGGCATTTGTTGAAGTATCTATCCTTCCTACATAGTAAGTTTGCCTTAGGAAGAGTGTATTTTTCTTATATAAATTTCTTGCTGTAGTCAGATTTACTACTTCTGATGCACGATCAATTTTACTATATCCTGGCTCAAAGATAGTCGTATCGCTATTGGATCCATTTTCATAGGCGCGCATAGTATTAAAAATAGCAGATGCCCACATGTTGTATCGCTTACTTGGCGATTGGTACCAGGAGAATACAGCCACATTTAAATTATCTCCACGCTGCCTCCGGTAAAAACCCCGGGAATCTCCACGATTGAAATTCACGCCAACATTCCAGTTTTTTTTAATATTCTGGCTATGGATCATTTTAAATAACTGCTCTTTCTGACCTGCGCTGACTAGGTACAGACTGGTGTATGGTGCCCTTGCCTGGTAATAGATAATGTCATCCGGTGTCATTGCATAATAATCCAATGAGTGGAAACCTACGTCAAAACCGATCCGTTTACTTGGTTCGTAAAGTAAAGGCCTGGCAGAAAGCCCCATATTACCATTGTTAATGGTGGGATGCTGAGGCTGTAAAAGCGGACTATAATTCTGGATATTTACGGTAGATGTATCAAGCGGCAAAAGCACGATACTATCTTTGCTTAGCCCCAGCTTGGTATAACGAATAAATTTTGCAGTGTAAATGACAGAATCCTGCCCATCAAGTTTTTTTCTGATGGAATCTGCTTCGGTTTTTTTATTAATGTTTGTTTTTAAATCCTGGGCAAAAGCTTTGTTGATGCCCGTTAGCAGTAAAATTAAAAGACAAATCTGAGCCAGTTTACCCATCTTACAACTCAGCAATTAGGCGGGTTAAAATTTCGGTCATCTTCGGTTCCGCTTTAGCCGCAGCTGCTAGAATCTCGTCGAGGTTAAAGGGTTGTAAATCTTCAGGGAAACCTTCATCTGTTAATACAGAAATGGCAAACACCGGTAAGCCGGCATGATTGGCCACAATAACTTCTGGTACAGTACTCATGCCAACAGCATCTGCGCCAATTAAACGCAGGTATTTATATTCTGCTTTAGTTTCTAAATTCGGACCGGAAACGGCTACATAAACCCCTTTATGGCAGTTAATTTCCACTTCTTCAGCAATCTTGAGCGCTTTTGCAATAATATCTCTTTTGTAAGGCTGGCTCATATCCGGAAACCGCGGACCGAGTGAACTTTCAATTAAACCACGTAGCGGATTATCTGGCTGAAGGTTAATGTGATCTTCGATGATCATTAGATCACCTTTCTTAAATTCAGGGTTTAACGAGCCTGCAGCATTGGAAACAATTAAATTTTCAATGCCCAAACCTTTCATAACCCTTACCGGGAAAGTGATCTGCTGCATACTGTAACCCTCATAATAATGCAAACGGCCTTGCATGGCCACAATTTTCTTCCCGTTCAACGTTCCAAAAATCAGCTTACCACTATGAAATTCCAACGTAGAAATAGGGAAATTTGGAATATTAGAATACATCAGTTGATGTTCCACCTCTATTTCTTTCACTAAACCACCCAATCCTGTTCCTAAAATAATACCAATCTCGGGCTTAAAATTTTCAGTTTTGCGTTTTATATATTCAACGGTTTCTTCTATTGCTCTTAACATAGTTTAAAATAAGTTCATCAAAGGTAACCTTATCTTCTTCAAATAATTCAACCTCGATGGGTAAAAAATATACGGGTAAATTTACCAGTAAATCTTCAAATCCCGCAGCTTTTAAACGTTTGCTATCCTTTTCTGTTGTGATGATGATTTTTTCTTTTTTACTACCCGATTCAAATGCTGATTTAAACTTCTTAATGTCATCTGTTTTAAAGGCATAATGATCAGCAAATTTCTCGTGTTTAATGGTTTTAGTATACTTTTCCAACTCCTCTATTAAAGGATCTGGATTTGCAATGCCGGTTAACAGAAAGATTTCATAATCTTTTATCGATTCCAATGAACGCTGCTCTGCTGAATAAAGATGTTTTAGATCACCATACTTAAGATAAGAGTGCAATACTTTCTGAGTATCATTAGGCTGCAATTCGTTAACAGAGGCCTGCTGCGCCACATGCAATAGCGGAACAGGAGCTTTGGTAACCAGCAAAATTTCTGCTCTTTTCCTGGAGGAAAAAACATCACGCAGGTTCCCGGCCGGAAGTAAAAACTGTAAGGTTCCCAATTTCCTGAATTCGAAAAGAAGAATATTTAAGCCAGCTTTTACCGGGCGATGCTGAAAGGCATCGTCTAAAATGATTAAATCGTGATTTTCCTTCAACTTTTCAATTCCCTTAACCCGATCCTCGCAAACGGCAACCGTTACCGATTTAAATTTATGGTAATATTGTAGCGGTTCATCCCCTATCGTTTCGGCCGTGGCCTGATCATCCGCTAAAATGAAACCTTTCGTTTCCCGGCCATATCCCCTGCTCAAAATCGCAATTTTATAATCCGCCAATAACCGCACTAAATACTCAGTGGTAGGCGTTTTGCCCGATCCACCGACAGCCAAATTGCCCACACAAATTACCGGCAAATCAAATTTAACCGATCGCACAATTCCCCAATCGTAAAGTTTTTTACGAAGGGTAATGGCAATACCATAAATTAAAGAAAAAGGAAGCAGTAAAAGACGTAAATATTTAAGTAGCATAACTGGATTTCAAAATTACTTATTCTTTAAAAAAGAAAGGCACCACATTTTTACAATGCCTATTAAAGCAACCCTATCCAATAAAAAATGTTTCTAAATTTATAAGCTTTTTCAAAGCTGCCCTAAATGCATTGCCCTATTATGCCAGTGAATAATCGATTCAAATTACATCATGTTCAAATAGGAATGAGGTTCGGGAAAATCACACCCAAAGTTGATGAACTTTAAATAAGCTTTCCATTCTGCATATAAATTCTGTTGTGTAAATCTTTAAAAACCAGGATGAAACAATCTGATCAAAAACTTTACGTTATTAGAATATTATTTTCACTATCATTGCTGATCATCAATGTTAAATAATGTCTCCTAATAAACGTTTAGTAATTGGCCAGGGCCAGATAAGTGGTTATATTTCTATATTTCTTGCCGTTTTAGCTTTACTCGGAATTCTTTGTTTTCACTATCCTGAAAAACTGACCACTCCGGAATTTCGGGAAATATATACCAAAGATAGTATGGAAGTGTTGATGCTGGGCGGCGTAATTGCTTCCTTCTTCTTTGCAGCGCTAAGTATTATCTTAAGTAAAAAACTGAAATGGGGATGGCCGGGATTTGCACTTGCTGCTTTAGCCGTTATTCTTGGTGCACTAAGCGTTCAGGGCCGGGACGTCGCAAAATCCAGTTGGCATTTCGGTTTAGACTGGATGATTTTAGACTTACTTTTAATGGTGGCAATATTTGTTCCATTGGAGCTATTTTTCCCTAAAAACGACGAGCAAACTAAGTTTCATGAAGAATGGCGTACCGATTTAACTTACTTCGTCATCAGCCATTTATTTATCCAGTTTTTCGGAATCATTACCCAAAAGCCGGCCGTGTTGTTTTTTGGATGGATGGGATTAGATAAACTGCACACCTGGGTGCAGGGTTTACCTTTTATCGTTGCTTTATTTTTGGCATTTTTCACTACAGATTTATTTCAATATTGGGCGCACCGCTTTTTTCATACGCGTGTTTCTCTATGGCGTTTCCATTCCATTCACCATTCCACCCAAAACATGGATTGGCTTGCCGGAAGCCGGACGCATTTTATTGATATCTTTTTTACCAGGGCCATGACTTTTATTCCGCTATATATTTTCGGATTTTCATCAACGGTATTTAACGTCTACATTATTTTTATTGCTATCCATGCCGTATTAATTCACGCCAATACAAGAATTAACTTCGGTCCGCTGAAATATATTTTTACCACCCCACAGTACCATCATTGGCACCATTGCGAAGATCCAAAATATTATGGGCACAACTTTGCATCAATCTTCCCTTTTATCGATATGATATTTGGCACCTATTATCTCCCTAAAAACGAATGGCCGGCCGGTACTGGCGTTCATGAAGCATCTTATCCTAAAGGTTTTGTCAATCAATCTATCTATCCTTTCACAAAAAGTCCGTTTGATACCGATTTGAATATGGAGGAAAGAAGCGATAGGTAAATTTCGTTTATCGTTGGTCGTCTATCGTTGTAGAGCTGCAGACTTCTGTGTTCTTTTTAATCGCGCAATTTCGTTGGTCGTCTATCGTTGTAGCTGCAGACTTCCGTGTTCTTTTTAATATTAATTTGGCACATTGGTTAATCATTCAGGCCCCGGTACATATTTATTTCAACCTGAGTCTTCTTCAAACATTGTTGATATAATTATGTTAAATTGCAAGATATGCTTGATGCCGATGTAATCATTGTAGGAGGAGGCCTGGCCGGATTAGTCAGCGCCATTCATTTATCAAAGGCAGGCAAATCCGTAATTTTAATCGAGAAAGATCAATATCCGCATCATAAAGTTTGCGGTGAATACATTTCTAACGAAGTATTGCCTTATCTGCGTTCGTTGGGTGCAGATCCGGCAGTACTAACCCCTACTCAACTCACCAAATTTGAAATGAGTACACCTAAAAGCAAACTGATCCGGGCCGATCTACCATTGGGAGGTTTTGGCATCAGCCGGTTTACCTTCGATCATTTCCTGTATGAAAAAGCTAAATCAGCAGGTGCCCTCATCGTTCATGATACGGTATTAGATGTGGTATATGAAAATGAAATCTTTTCGGTATCTACCAAAGCGCAAAATTATCGAAGCCGGTTGGTCATTGGTGCATATGGCAAACGATCAACTTTAGATGTGAAGTTAGCTCGCGATTTTATTAAAGAGAAGTCGGCCTGGCTTGCCGTAAAGGCGCATTATCAAGGAGATTTTCCGAATGATTTAGTTGCACTTCATCATTTTAAGGGCGGCTATTGCGGTGTGTCGAAGGTAGAAAACAACATGCTTAATGTTTGTTACCTGGTAAATTATGCTTCGTTCAAAAGGTATAAAAACATCACCGCACACCGTGAGGAAGTATTGTATCAAAACCCATATCTAAAAAAGGTTTTTGAAAACAGCATACCCCAGTTTGAAACACCATTAACCATTAGTCAGATCTCTTTCGACCGAAAAGAATGTGTTAAAAACCACATTTTAATGGCTGGCGACACGGCAGGGTTAATTCATCCGCTTTGCGGTAATGGAATGGGAATGGCTATTCACGCGGCAAAAATAGCAAGTACCCTGGTCATCAGTTTTTTGGAGGGAGAGATTGCTGATCTTGAAAAACTCGAGCAATCATATACTACAGCATGGCAGGATAATTTTAAATCAAGATTAAAAACCGGCCACTTACTTTCGGGGTTACTAAAGAAGGAAAAGCTCTCCAATTTTTTAATTAACGGTATTGCTAAATTTCCAGCCATTTTGCCGAAAATAATAAAACATACACACGGAAAACCCATAATAATAAGTTAAATGGTTGTAGATACCAGAACAAGAAGTAATGAGCCCGAGCTGATGGATGATTTTGCCCTCGAGGGTGAAATATTGAGAGATGCACTTGACAAAATTGCCAGCATAAACAAGCTTTTGGGTGGAAACAAAGTGACCCTGGATGGTGTTAAAGACCTGATGGGCTCAGCGAATGAGGATAGAGAAATCTCTATTTTAGATGTTGGCTGTGGCAATGGAGATATGTTAAGAACGCTCGCCGATTACGGGCGGACAAAACAATTAAAGTTTAAGCTGATTGGTGTAGATGCAAATGCATTCACCATTCGCCATGCAGAAAGTTTATCGGAGCATTATAACAACATCACTTACGAATGTATAGATATCTTTACCGACACCTTTAAAACGACAAATTTTGATATTATTTTATGTACGTTAACCTTGCATCATTTTAAAGATGAGGAGATCCTGGCTTTGCTTCAATCTTTTCATCAGCAAACCACTTTAGGAGTGGTGATTAACGATTTACACCGGAGCAAACTGGCTTATCACTTATTTAACGCGATATGCTTTGTTTTCAGGCTCAATGAAATGTCGCGAAAAGATGGCTTGGTATCCATTTTAAGGGGATTTAAAAGGTCTGATTTGGTCCAATATGCCAAAAAATTAAAGTTTAAAAGTTACAGTATCCGCTGGAGATGGGCATTTCGCTACCAATGGATTATAAAATCAATATGAGCGTAAAAATTAAAGCCGTTAGCAAAGCATTACCTCCGTTCAGTCGTGCAACCGAAGAAATTGTACCTTTCCTGGATGCCTGGCTAGCCGGGCAAGATGAACGGTTTATCAGAAAGGTTAAAAAGATTTTTGAAAATGCGGCCGTAGATAAGCGCTATTCATTCATGTCGCCGGAAGAGGTTTTTAGCAATGCCTCATTTGAAGAGCGAAATAAAATCTACATCCGCGAAGGGATAAAATTAGGTGCTCAATGCCTCACAGAAGCCTTGAAAAAAGCCAGCTGGAAAGCTGAAGACGTAGACTTTCTGATTACCGTAAGCTGTACGGGGATTATGATTCCCTCACTGGACGCCTACCTGATCAATGAACTCAGGTTACGTCAGGATGTAGTGAGACTTCCGGTAACTGAAATGGGCTGTGCTGCAGGAGTTTCGGGCATGATTTACGCCAAGAATTTTTTGAAAGCAAATCCGGGAAAACGGGCAGCAGTGGTAGCAGTAGAATCGCCAACAGCTACCTTTCAGTTAAACGATTTTTCGATGACTAACATTGTAAGTGCTGCCATTTTTGGCGATGGTGCCGCCTGTGTACTTTTATCTTCTCATGACAATGATGAAGGACCTGAAATCCTCTCCGAAGAGATGTACCATTTTTATGATGCGGAACACATGATGGGTTTCGACCTTACCGATACCGGATTAAAAATGGTATTGGATATTGAAGTCCCACAAACCATTGAAGCACACTTCCCCGATATTATCCATCCCTTTCTTGCGAAGCAAAATTTAGAAATTAATGATATAGATTACCTGATTTTTCATCCCGGAGGCAAAAAAATTGTGCAAATGGTAGAAAGTTTATTCGGCGAATTGGGTAAAAATATTAACGATACGAAGGAAGTCTTGCGCCTTTATGGAAATATGAGCAGCGCAACCGTTTTATATGTTTTAGAACGTTTTCTCGACTCAAAACCCCTGAAAGGTGAAAAAGGTTTAATGTTGAGCTTTGGTCCCGGATTTTCTGCACAAAGAATTTTAATAGAATGGTAAAACCAACAGCTAAACAAATTATTGAGTTACTCCCCTATTCAAAGCCTTTTCTTTTCGCTGATCAGATCGAAAAGATTAACGAAGATGGCGTAACGGGATATTTTACTTTCGATCCTGAACTTGATTTTTATAAAGGACACTTCAAGGAGAATCCGGTTACACCTGGCGTAATCTTAACTGAAACCATGGCACAGATCGGATTAGTTTGCCTTGGTATTTTTCTCCTGTCAGTAGAGGAAATTGAGTTTAATGGCCAGGTGGCCATGACCTCTTCAAATGTTGAGTTTTTACGACCCGTGTTCCCTGGGGAGAAAGTAACGGTGATCTCCGAAAAAATATATTTCCGTTTTAATAAATTGAAGTGCAAAATCACCATGCAAAATGAAGCAGGAGAAAAAGTTTGCTATGGAGAACTTGCCGGAATGTTTATAAAGAATGTCAATGAATAATCGAGTGGTCATTACCGGAATGGGGGTGGTTTCGCCCAATGGCGTCGGGCTGGAAAAATTTACACATGCCATTAAAAACGGAATCTCTGGTATTAAACATCAGCAGCTTTTAAGCGATTTAAAATTTTCTTGTCAGATTGCTGGCTTGCCGGAGGTATCACCGGAACTGGCTGCTGAATATTTTACGCCCTTAGAATTACGTAATTTTAATAGTACGGGTATTTTATACGGCGTAATTGCTGGTTTGGATGCCTGGAAAGACGCAGGCCTTGAAGTAAACCAAACAGATGAGCCATTTTGGGATTACGGAATGGTTTTCGGCGCCGGAACTTCTGGTATCGATCGTTTTAGAGAGGCCATTTACACTATTGATAAATTAGAAATAAGAAGATTAGGCAGTACAGTTGTCGCGCAAACAATGAACAGCGGCGTTAGTGCCTACCTTTCCGGGAAAATTGGCTTGGGCAATCAAATTTCTACCAATTCGTCGGCCTGCTGCACGGGTACAGAAAGTCTGCTCACCGCTTATGAACGCATTAAAACCGGCCAGGCAACGGTAATTCTTGCGGGCGCAACCAGCGACAGTGGCCCCTACATTTGGGGCGGGTTTGACGGTATGAAAGTTTGCACTTATAAACATAATGATACGCCAACCCAAGGCTCCAGACCCATGAGTGCAACTGCAAGTGGCTTTGTACCTGGAAGTGGCGCTGGTGCTTTCGTGGTAGAATCATTGCCTCATGCCGAAGCCCGCGGCGCGAAAATATACGCGGAAATTTTAGGTGGCCATTCGAATTCGGGCGGACAAAGAGGCGCCGGAACCATGACTGCTCCTAACCCTACAGCAGTGCAACGGTGTATTGTGAAGAGTCTTGAGAATGCAGGAGTTGAAGCACATGAAATTGACGCGATTAATGGCCATTTAACGGCTACCGCTATGGATGCATTGGAAATCAAAAACTGGACCATTGCTTTAAACAGAAAAGGCAGTGATTTTCCTGATATTAATGCTTTAAAGGGAATGACAGGTCATTGCTTAACGGCTTCGGGCAGTATCGAGTGTGTGGCATCGGTATTGCAGATCCATCAGGATTTCCTTTTTCCTAATGTAAATTGTGAAGATTTAAACCTGGCAATAGCTGAATTAATTGATGTTGAGAGGATTCCGCAAACTTTAAAAGTAACCAACATCAATACCCTAATAAAGGCAAGCTTCGGTTTCGGAGACGTTAACGCCTGTATCATTTTTAGAAAATATAACCCATGAGCAACGAAGAAATAATTAATAAACTGAAACCCATCATTACTACTTACGCACCAGTTTCGGCAGCGTTAGATAACCTGAATGAAGATTCTGATTTCATCAAAGATTTAAATATCAATTCGGCCAATCTGGTTGATATTGTTCTGGATGTAGAGGAAGAATTTGGTATTACAATTGATAACACCTCGATGGAAAAAATGCTCACCGTCAAGGCTTCCATCGAAGTAATTAAAGAAAAATTAAGTGAAAAATGATCGGCAACGACATTGTAGATTTAGTTCTTGCCAGCACACAAAGCAACTGGCGAAGAAAGGGTTATCTGGATAAAATTTTCACCAAAGAAGAACAGATGCTAATTGTTGCTGCAGTCAATGCCGATGAAATGGTATGGCGGTTATGGAGCATGAAGGAATCGGCCTATAAAATCCACAACCGCGAAACGGGCATCAGAAAGTTTGCGCCTACGGGTTTATGCTGCAAACTGCTAAATCCTGATCCAGCCATCACCGGATCGGTAACCATCAACCAGGTAATTTACTTCACCAAAACTGAGTTTTCACCTGACTACGTACATACCGTTGCCTCATCTTTTCGTGAACGACTGGATGAGATTTTCGCAAATATTTATATCAAACCCAACCATCCCGCTCATTATAAAACCCTTGCGCCAGACTGTGTAAGTCATCATGGCAGATACCTGGCTTTGGCTTATAAGTAGCAGATTTTTAATTGAAAATTTGTGCCTTCCTTATTCATTTTCATAGGATCTTTATGCGAATAGGCCCTTTAATGTGATTCACATCAATACGCACCTCTTTTTGAGTAATTGCTACTTTGCCCTGATGATGCAAATCGATCGCCACATCAACAACATCTTTCATGTGTTCACGCCAGTCTTCGGGGAATAACATACGGGCAATTTCTGATGGGCAGGTACTCTTTTCAGTACCGCGTTGAGTAGCTACAGTCAAAATGGTTGTTAAAATATCTTTATGCTCTTGCATCTGGTATTAACAAATAAACGGCGTTATTGCTTTAAATTAAACGTGACAATTAACACAGCAATTGATAACAATGTCCGGTTGGTTACGGCTTAGAAAATCAACCTCCTGTTCATTCACTTTTTTTCTCAAAATCAAGACTTCGATGGTAACCGATATTTTGGTCAGCGCCAGGCGAAAACTAATGATATTATCCTGTAATTTTCAGTGACTGTATATGGCCGTCTTTCATCTGAAAATGATATTTCAAAACGATAGGGCTGCCCTCGAAAGTTCCTGAAATCTTGGCTAACAGGATACTTTCCGTTTCATTATATTCTAATGGCTCAACTCTCGTTTTGTATTCCTCGTTTGCCTTAGCTATCCAATGTTGTATTTCAGATCTTCCGCTATGTGTTTTGTGCTCATCGAACACAACGGCTGTTTCAGAAAAACAATTGGCATAAGCTATACTATCAAAATGATCTTGTGCCTCAATTAAATTCGATATTACTTCTGGTAAATTCATTTTTTCTAATTTAGATTATTAAATAGTTGGTATCGTTCCGCCGTCAATTACAAACTCTGTCCCCGTTAAATAGCCGGCTCTTGGCGAAACTAAAAAGCCAACCAATTCTGCAATTTCACCCGGATGTGCCGGTCTTCCAAACGGAATTCCGCCTAGACCGTCCATTACACTTTTCATAGCTTCTTCAATGGTGCTTTTCGAATTTTCGGCAATTCGTTCCATCATTCTGTTGGCAGATGTTGTCATGATCCATCCGGGCGAAACAGTTAAAACACGAACACCTTTCGACGAAACTTCATTAGATAAACTTTTACTGTAATTCAGCAAACCTGCTTTTGCAGCTGCATAAGGTAAGGTACTGTCGTACAAGGGCAATCTTGCCTGAATAGAAGATATATGAATAATAACACCACTTTTCCGTTTTACCATTTGAGGTAAAAACCCTTTGTCTAAACGAACAGGTGCGAACAAATTTGTTTGCATAGTTGTTTCCCAATCCTCATCTGTCAGTACGGCGTAACCGCCGCCTGGTGTTTCAGACCCGCCAAGATTATTAATCAGGATATCCAGTTTACCATGTACTTTTAACACTTCAGTAATCACTTTGACGGTGCCATCAGCTTTACTTAAATCTGCTGAAATAAAGTGGAAATTCTGGTTTACCTCTGCTGGTTTGTTTCTTGCGGTAATGATCACTTTTGCACCCGCTTGAAATAACCGCTCCGCAATTGCTTTCCCTGCACCCTTTCTACCGCCTGTTACCAATGCCGTTTTACCGGCCAATTCGTTGTCGAAATTAAATTGATCTTCCATTTTGCATCATATTTTGTACAAATTTCCATGATATAATGGTTTGCTGCAATAAGGGAAAACCGAATTGCATAGGGACAAAATTATCCCCTATTGTACATTCTGGAACATTGAGTTAAATTTGCCGGAATGCATGAAAGAAAAATTCCCTTGAACCTCAATTGCGGCCTCGATTTAATTGGCGAAGTATTGTATGGAAAGTGGAAAATCCGCTTAATCTGGTTTATAAATGAAGGGAACAAACGTCCGAGTGAACTTCAACGTAAAATTCCAGATGCTTCAAGACGGGTCTTAAATATTCAGCTGAAGGAATTGGAAGAACACGGTTTGGTTTCCAAGATGATCTATCCTGTTGTACCTCCAAAAGTAGAATACAGTCTTACAGAATTTGGCAATACCTTAATTCCTGTTATTTCGGCTTTGGGAAACTGGGGCGATGAACATCAGGAACATTTACGAAATTTGATTTTAAAGCGTTCAGATTTTACTTCAGATGAGTAAAAGAGTGCGTACTTATCCAAACCCGGCAGAAAGGGCGAACGGTATTACCCGTTATTCGCTTAAATTCATTGGCGAGATTCCCTCCACTACTTATTGCAGAAAAAACAATAAACAGACCCTGAAAAATTAACCCTTGTTAACCAAATAATTAACAAGGAATTAAGCTTAGTGCAATATTGGCTGATTAGTTTTGCCTCAAACGGAAAACAAAACTATGAACTTCAAAATTATCAGCAAACAGTCATTGGCATGTGCTGTGACTGCCTTTGTTGGCGCAATCGTTACGATTAGCGCCTGTAAAAAAGAACACGAGGAGGAAAATCCAGCACCAACCAATCCAATCGAACTCAAAAATTATTCAGTTAATCCTTCCTTATTAATGAGCATGCCCGGCTTTGAGGGGTTAAAAATCACTACATTGATTAGCTCTGATGATGTACTGCCGGAGTCGCCTAACTTTGTATTCGGTGCTCAGCCTGATGGCGCGGGAATTATTAAAAATCCATCGGGTGAAGGTTTTGTGATGATTAATAACCATGAAATTCTTCAGTCCGTATCGAGGGTTTATCTGGATAAAAATTTCAAACCGGTCAAAGGAGAATACATTGTTGATGCTGATGGCGGAATGACACGCCTGTGCTCGGCAACTTTGGCTACGCCAGAAGAACATGGTTTTCCGAAACCAATATTTTTAACTGCCGGAGAAAGTGGCGTAGAATCTATGATTCATGCCATCGACCCACTGGGTGCTGCCGATAAAAAAAATAACCAGCGTACTTTAAGCGCATTGGGCAGATGGAGCGCAGAAAATGCCGTTCCGCTTCCAAAGGCCAGTTACGCTGGCAAGAGCGTAATCATCATCGGAGAAGATGAAAGTGATGGACAGCTGGCCATGTACGTTTCTAATACACAGGGAGATTTGCAGAATGGAAAGTTATATGTGATGAAACGCACAAACAACGATCCTATCGAAACAAACATGAGCAAAGGAGCCGCTTATGATGTGGAATTCGTTGAACTTGACAATGTAAAAAGCAGCACCGGCGCCCAATTGCAACAACAAACCATCGATAAAAAGGCACTCATGTTAGCCAGAGTGGAAGATATTGACTACAGAAAAGGAAGCGCAGCCAATGGCAGGGAAATCTATTTCACCGCTACCGGAGTAAGCCAGGGCGATAAAATCACAGCTGTAAGTGGCAAAACAATGTGGGGCCGAGTATACAGGTTGGTTTTGGATGAGGCCAATCCACTGAAAGGTAAATTAGAAGTTGCCGTAGATGGAAATGATAACCCAGGGAAAAGTATCGTTAACCCAGATAACTTGTGTGTGACGGAAAACTATGTCTATATTCAGGAAGATGGAGATTCATTTTATAAAAACAATGATCATGATGGCACCATCTGGCAATTTGGTATGACCTCAAAAACATTGAAACCAATGTTAAGAATGAACCATAAAAGAACAGATGCAACATTTAATGCAAAATACAATCCCTCAAACAACCTTCAGTTAAGCACGTGGGAATATGGAGCGATGTACGATGTTTCTGCTTTTACCGGCATTCCGGACTCGTTCGCGGTTAACCTCCACCCACATACCTGGACAAGTGATAAATACAAAAATGCTGATGGTGGTTCTACCAGGCTGGTAAATAACAGCGAAGGCGGACAAGTAGTTATTGTAAGCGGAATTTCGAAATAGCCCATTCCACAGAACATAACAAGGTTATAAGTTAAATTACCTATCCCTGGCGCCAGATCGCGTCAGGGATATTTTTATAAAAAAACATGCACTTCAAAAAAACTGCAATTTTTCTCTTTCTGATCACTGTTACTACCCTGCTCACCTTCTATTGTACACCAGGGCGAAGCCAGGCAGAACGTGTTAAACTATCTTTTTCAAACTCTTTAACAGATTTGAAGAAAAAAGTAAAAGAAAAGTTTTATGCCGCAGCAGAAAACGGCAAAGCGGAAGAGATCAGAAAAGTATTTTTAGAGGCAAGAAAATCATATAAATCAATAGAATTTTACATTGAGTACTTTTTCCCTTCCACAGCTGTTATGCTTAATGGTGCCCCGATAGATGAGATTGAATTGGGCGAAAACCTTATTGAAAACCCTACCGGTTTCCAGGTTATGGAAGGATTGGTTTATGAAACACCAAGTGATGAGAACCGCGCCTTGCTGCTCAACGAGATCAAAAAAATGAGCCTCAATCTGGATAGGATAGACAGATTTAACGAGCAGTACCAAATCACTGATGCGCAGATTTTCGATGCCATCAGATTGGAGATTTTCCGCATCACAGCACTGGGAATAACAGGTTTTGACGCACCAATAGCACTTAACTCGCTGACTGAAGCAGACGCATCATTAGCAGGAGTAGATAAAGTATTATTGGTTTATCATGATGAAAACACCGCAAAAAGTATTGCTGCCGCAAGAGATTACCTCGGCAGAAACAGCAATTTCAATGCTTTTAACCGTCTGGAATTCACCACCAGTCATCTTCAGGATATCAGTAATAATATCGATAGGCTGAAGAAAGAAAAAAACATCCCGTCTGTTTCCAGTGGATCAGGCTTGAATGATCACACCATAAATATGTTTCAGCGGGATGCATTATCGCTTAACAGATTCGTGGGAAACACAACCCTATACTTTAGCAAAGACAAAGCGCTGCTTGGCAAGATGTTATTTAGCGACACCATACTTTCTGATAGGGGCAACAGAACATGCCAAACCTGCCATCAGCCAGATCGGGCCTTTACTGATGGACTTGCTAAATCAATTGCGCAAACAAAAAACAGCACCTTGGCCAGAAATACCCCTACGCTAAATTACGCCGCGCTTCAGCGAGGCTTCTTTTACGACCTTAAAGCAGGTACACTGGAAGATCAGGCACTTGATGTGATCCATCAGAAAGAAGAAATGGCAGGCTCGCTAGAAAATGCAAGCCTGAGAATTAATCAATCTAAAACCTATCGTAAACTCATTAAAAAAGCATATGGAGACAGCGTTTCAAAGATAGACCCCTGGAAAATTCAGCATGCCTTAGCCACTTACATCCGCACGTTAAATCCATTTTCTTCCAGGCTTGATCGCTATATGAGAGGCGAGAAAAGTCAACTTACAGCAATAGAAAAAGTGGGCTACAATTTATTTATGGGCAAAGCAAAATGTGGAAGTTGCCACTTTGCACCAATTTTCAATGGCACCCAATCGCCTATGTTTTTAAAAAGTGAGGCGGAAGTATTGGGTGTCCCTGCGAAGCCTGATACTGTAAATGCAAAGATCGACACGGATTTAGGCAGATATGCTTTATATCAGTATCCGCAATACAAGTATGCTTTTAAAACGCCAACACTCAGAAACATCACGAAGACTGCACCTTACATGCATAACGGTGTGTACAAAACACTCGAAGAGGTATTGGATTTCTATAACCGTGGTGGAGGCGCAGGTATTGGGATTAAACTCGACAATCAGACACTTTCTACAGATAAGCTCAATTTAAATAAGGAAGAGATCAAAGCAATTCTGGCTTTTCTTCATTCCCTCGAAGATCAAAACTCCTGAAAATGGACGACAAATTAATGTGCAAAACTAAACCTCAGGTCAATCGAACACATGAAATAGTATCTGGGCGGTAGTGAACAGGAACAAGTATTACACTTTTCAACGGATAGCGATCCCGCTGAAAAAAATGCTAATGGCTAAAATAATAGAGGGCTTTTCCAATTAGAAAGCCTATAGGAACAGAAAGGATCATAAAGCCAATTACTAAGGATATCATATTTAAAATAAATTGTCCTTTCCTGGCAACAGCTCCATTAACTAATGAGAAAACCGGAATACAACATATAAGCGCTGAAAGTAGAAGCAGGAAAATCATATATTTCTTTGTTTAGCGAATGAAATAATACCAATAAGACTAACCAATTTGTTTTTAGTAAGGGAAAGCTGATAAATCATTCAAGCCATCTTGTAACCCCTGCAAAAATGCTCCTCTATAATCGTATAAGTAAATAGATAGCAGCAAAATGATAAACATTAAGCTAGTTAAATCTTTATTTTTCTTTAGTAGTAGATTTTCCATATTTCGATTACTTTTTTGTCTGAAATTTACATTTTACTCATCTAAATCTACAACATGTAGCTGTACTTATCAAGAAGAATTAAATTAAATAATTCATCATGAATACCTTAAAAAGGTGACCTAACTTTTGAAACCTGCCAGATCCAATAATGAGGTTGATGGACTCGATGAACTATCATCTCCAAACTGTTGTCTCCATAAATTTGCATAGTGCCCATTCGCAAAAATCATTTCATTATGACTGCCTTCTTCCACCACCTTCCCCTTATCCAGCACAATTATCTTATCTGCTTTTCTTATGGTGGTTAACCGGTGCGCAATGATGATAATGGTTTTATTTTGCTTCCTTAATAAATCTATAGTCCGTTGCACATATTGCTCAGAAGCGGAATCTAAAGAAGAAGTAGCCTCATCCAGAATTAAGATTTCCGGATTTCGGTATAAAGCCCTGGCAATCGCAATCCGCTGTTTTTGTCCGCCAGATAACGATGCACCATTCTCGCCTAAATAGGTCTGGAAACCTTCGGGTAAAGTTTCAATAAAAGCCATGATGCCTAATTGTGAACAAATATTGATGATGCGTTGCATATCCGGCTCATAATCACCTACTGCAATATTATCGATCACATTTCCGGCAAAAAGATCTATCTTCTGCGGAACCACACTTAACATATTTCGCAGCGAGCGATTATTGAGGTATTTAATGGCATTGATTCCTATAAAAATATTTCCTGATTGAATGGGATAAATATTCTGTAATAACGACATCAAAGTAGATTTGCCAGAGCCACTTTCGCCTACGATGGCGGTAAATGAGCCGGCTTTAATATTCAGGTTCAAATCTTCAAAAACGTTAACACGGCTCCCGTAGCGAAAAGCGACATGTTCGAAGCGAATGTCTCCAATTAATTCTTTGGTGAGGTGAACACTTGAAGTATCTTGTTCTACTTCCAGATCCATAATTTCGAACAATCGATCAGAGGCAATTATAGCATCCTGTATGGCCTTATTGGCTCCGATTAGTGATGCGGCTGGTGCAGTGAAATAACCAATCAGCGTGTAGAAAGAAAACAATTCTCCAGGAGTAATTTCACCATCTAAAACATAGCCTGCGCCTATCCAGAGGAGAATGATGGTTAGCAGTCTGGCAATTACTTCAGTTGAGGTTCCGGAGAAAACGCCATTCATTCCTGATTTATAGATGGTTCTAAGTAAAGAAACAAAATGTGTTTCGGTCTTCTCATTTGTAAAACGCTCAAGTCCGAAACGTTTAATGGTAGCAACGTTGTTTAATCCTTCTACCAGTTGAGACTCTAAATCAGCCGATTCCTCCATAAGTCTTCGCTGAATCTTTTTATTTAATTTATTGCTTACAAAATAAATAAGCAGGTAAAGTGGAATCACCGCCAGCATTATTAGGGCAAGTTTCCAATAATAGCTGAACATGAGTAAGAAGGAAAATATAACGATAAAAACATTTACCACCAGGTTAATGGAAACATCGTTAATAAAAGCTCTGATTTTTACTGCATCGTTTACCCTCGAAATAATTTCACCAACACGCATCGTGTCGAAGAATTGCTGTGGCAATTTTAAAAGGTGTTTATAATAGCCGAGAATTAAGCGGGCATCAATTTGTTGTCCCGTACGGATGGTAAAAATAGTTTTCGCTGTGCCAATAAATAATTGCAGCAATAAAATTGCAATCATCGCCAGACTCATCACGTTTAAAAGGTTTCGGTTACCATCTACCAGAACATGATCTGTTATTTTCTGCACAAATATAGAGGTAGAAAGTCCTAGAATGGTATATATTAAAGCACCAAAAAGTGCCTGCACAGCGATGGTTTTGTGCGGTTTAATCAAATTCCAAAAGCGACTGCCTGTATCTACCTTCTCATTTCCCTTTTTAAAACTTTCGTCGGGTAACATTAAAACCAGCACACCAGTCCATTCTGTCACGAAGTCTTCGATGGTTTTACGGTGTTTTTTCCCATCGCCCGGGTCCATTACTTCGATGTATTTATCGGTTACACTATAAATAACTACATAATGCTGCAATTGCTTCTTCACTACCACATGCGCAATGGCTGGTAGTGGAATTTTAGAAAGACTATCTAAATTGCCTTTTACACCTTTTGCCTCAAAACCCAATTTAACTGCAGCTTCAGTTAAGCCCAATACATTGGTTCCTTTTTGATCGGTACTGGCCAATTGGCGGATTCGCGCAACAGGCATTTTCAATTTATAAAATGCAGCTATAGATGCCAGACAAGTAGCACCACAATCGGTAATATCGCGTTGTTTAATTAAGGTAGACATTAGATTTCAGGTGAGAAATATTAAAAATTTAGATGGGTGGCTTGGTCACTACCTTCAACCCTAAAGCCTTTTACCTTCCACCATTTACCGGGTTTAGCCAGTCATCTACCTTATCGTAGAGCAACTGATAAAGGCTCCTTCTGGCGATAGTGAAGTGGACACTAAAACTCATTCCTTTTTTTACCTGACCTTTATATCCGTTCTTTAATTGAAGAAAGTCTTTGTTTAATTTACATTTGACTTTAAAATAGGGGTTCTGGTTAATCATAACGATATCGTCAGAAATATCAGTAACCATACCGGTGAGCAAACCCCATTGATTATAATTAAATGCATCGATCTGAAATCTTGCTTCCTGTCCTTTCTTAATTAAACCGATATCAGATGGTTTCACATAGTTAATCGCAAGTAATGCACTGTCTGGAGAAATTTCTCCTATTTTTTGTCCTACGGATACGAATGAACCGGTTTGCAAACCGGAAAGCCCCTGAATAGTGCCATCAATATGGGCGGTGAGTTGATATAACTTTTTCTGTTCCGTAAGCTGAACCTTTTGATCATTCAGATCTTTTAATTCTTTACGGTATTGACTGGCTTCCGTTTGCCATTGCGTTTTATATTTACGGGCCACCAGGTTGAGATCAGAAAGTGCCTGATCGTAATTAAATTTATATTGTTCGTACTCTGCCTGTGTAACGACCTTTTTATTAAACAAGGTTTCATAGCGGATATAGATTTTATAAGCCTGCGTTTTTGCGTTGGTTGCATTCTGACTTTGCTCCATAAACTGTTGCCAGCTGGCAGCATATAAGCCGGTGTGCAGTGCCGGGAAACCGCCACTGCTTAAATCGACTGTTTTTAACACGAGCGTAGCATCATTTAACAAATCATTAAGTTCATTTGTACGAGTGCTTAAAATCATTCCCTGCTTTTCCTGAAGCGTAGGATCTATATTTAGAAGAATATCTCCTTTTCTTATTTTCTGATTATCAATTAAATTGATTCTGGTAACCCGGCCAGATATCGGTGCAAGCAATTCATTTTTTTCGATATTACTTTGTAAAGAACCACTTCCTTTCACACTTACAGTAGTGTAAATAAATGGAAGCGCACAAACGGCAACGATAATTGCGAGCAGGGTTATAGAATAAATAATCTGGGTACGTACTTTTGTTTGGTGTAAAAAAACCAAAACGTTGTTCTCCAAATCTGCCTCTTTTTCGGTGGCCATATTGAATACATTAATTGAGGTAGGCAATTTTGGATTTAATCTCAGAAGCAACAAAAATGATACACCAAAGGGCAGATTGTAGGGATGAAAAGTTTGACAAATCGAATTTGGATGATCACATTAACCAGGAATAAAATTTATAAAAGAAATGAAATGCTTAAGAAAATTTAAACAGTCAAAATAGAAACGGCATCTGCGTTTATGATGGTTATAAAACCAACAGAAGATGGAATGTTTGTAACCCAAAGCCAATATTAATGTGTAAATAATCAAGCGCCTTACTTCACCAAATTATTTATTTACAAAATAGCTTATTGTAGGCAACAAATTGAATAAAGAATGCAATAGAATGCACCATATTAATCCATTTTTCAGCCGCAGATACCCTAAAAAAAAGCCAACTATAACCTGATGAAAAGCAAATAACGGTGCAAGAACAATAAGATTTCCGGGGATTGCACTCAAGAAATTAGTTACATGTAATAATCCGAATATCGTAATCATCGCATAAAAATAAACACCAAAATACTGATGTTGAATAAAGGATAAGAACCGTTCTTTTAAAATAGATAAGAACAGAATAGTTAATGAAATAAAAACAGTAACTTTTACAAGTTCATTAGCTGTTATTAAGGATGAAATTGGCTTGTGCGATAAATAAAATAAAAAATAGGCCATCACAGCTGAGATAAATATATTCACCCTCGATATTTTTAAGGGCAACCTAAAAATTAATTCTTCTGCAATTGGCGCAAGAAGTAAAAAATACAGTGCATTATTTTGATTGGATGCGGTTTTCTGTGCACCATTAATCGCTTCCATAAATGAAAACCCAACTGTTGACCTAATAATAAGATCAATAATTGATACGAGTAAATAATTGATCAACAAGAATAATATAGCATAGCAGAAAACGGAAAACAACTCCTTCAGCGACTGCTTAAAGGAGTTGTTTTGTTTAAATATATAGACCGGTTTCTTAAAAAAACTGTATAGCATCTACTATTTCTTAAAAAAAGTAGCCCATACAATGAAGGCCTTACCAACCCAATGCCCTACTTCGTAACCAAGATCTTCCACGGTTGTTTCTCTTCCACCATTTGTGGTGATCATTTCCTCATTAGTTAGTTCGATTATCATCATAATTTAATTAAATATTGCATCGTAAAAACCTTTATAAAATGTACCGTTTCCTTTAGAACGATCGTACACTAAACCATATCCTCCAGCATCATACCCCATCCCTCCTTTTTTTCCATTATCTCACTAGCATTTAATTCCTTAACACCAAAGTTCCCTAAATTTAATTTTTTCATTTCGTTTAATTTAAATTTAATTCCCTACTCATTCAAGGCTTTTCGGGTTACATATCTGTTGGCCCAACATAATATAAGTATCGAATTTATTTTTTCCAGCTTAAAAAAGATACACCAAAAAGGTTTTTGTAGGGACATCGATGTGAAATTTTGTCTTAATTCACTATTAAAATAGCACAGAATAGATCATAAAAAATCTCTGCCTCAGAAGTATCTCTGTTCAGGTATACTATTAAATTTTTTATATTCTTTTATGGCTTCACAGTCCACAGTTTCATTTAGATATAAATGTAAACCACACTTATTTGAATTAAAATTTATTGGATAATGGAATGCTTCTGAACTAGGATTTATGAATATTTCCTCAGTCGTTGAATAAAAACTATTTAAACGGTTTTGTTTAGCATTACTGTAAATGGAAATAACATTATTGTTTTTGTACTCAAAATTTGTGAAGAAGTAATCACCATTTGCATCCTCCTCATAACGTTGAATCTGTTTTAAAGAATTCGAATCCTTATTGATTGTACATATATAATTTACCTTTTTATTCGGCTTTTTAAGATGTGCTGTAATATTAATAATGATTTTGCTGCTATCCTCTTTAAAAAATTCGTTGATAATATCACTTTTAATGATTTTATAATAGTATTCAGGAGCTATTCCCCTTCGAAAACTAATCTGCGGATTAATACTAAAAATCAGTTTTTTTTCAGTCAATGGAGTTAAGCTACAAGATGACTGAATATTAATTCCTATTTTTTTGTAATCATTATCATGGCTGGACAGCTCCTTGTTTCCAGGCGAAGTAAAATGGACTAAGCCCTCATTAGCCAGGACGATTTCTGAATTATTTTTGACTATAGATTGCCTTAGAAATCCTTTACCAGAATGTTTTTCTTTATTTAGGCTTGCAAAAGCCCTGACAAGCATAGAATCAATAACCTTTCGCTTATTAAATGAAATGTTTACTTCATTTAATTCAAATTCCTTCTGCCTCAACACCAATGTTAGTTTTAAGGTATCGTTTAATACTTTGGTAAGATCTTTGTAAAACGGGCTATTAATCTTTAAGGTGTCGCCAACTTTCGCTAAGGCACTGAAATCCCCATTCATACCGGACTGAGTAACATATTTACCATTGAGGATCACTGATGCACCAGCAATATCATTACTTTCGTCAGTTATTCTTCCTTTTAAATAATAGGTTTGGGCCTCACTTATCGAAGTGATCAGGCATAGTAACAAAACGCATCCTATTTTAAAACACACAGAATTTAGAATAAAGTTTATCAATAAAATTAAGGTAAAGGATAGGGAAATTTCTGTCCCCATCCGAATTCTTTAGTTAGGTTGTTTACCTGCACCCAGTTTAACACCCCGATCAAGTGCCCAGTCATAAGCGTCTTCTAATGCATCAACAATGGTATCAAATGCTCTACTTAACCAGCTTCCTCCATCAATATTAACCATTTCTTTAGCATCCATTTCTTTTACGCCAAAGTTTCCTAAATTTAATTTTTTCATTTCGTTTAATTTAAATTTTAATCCCTACTCTTTAAAGGCTTTTCGGGTTTACGCCTCTGTCGGCCTAACATGATACAAGTATTGAATTATTTTTACAAGCTTAAAAAAAGATACACCAAATGGCATTTTGTAAGGACGCGATGTACCTTAAATTATATAATTACACTATACACCAGCTATACGTACTATTAAGCTTCACTTTTTTTTCCCATAAAAGAGTCATTTTAGCCAAAATGAGCACTCCAGGTAAATGCTACTTTCATATATAAGAAAGCCCAATTCATCAATAATTTTTGTCCACTACGACAATGTTTTATATTTTTAACCACAAATCAAACTAACAAATTAGCTGATAAACCCTTACTTAATCACCATCAATTCTATATGAAAAAATTATTATGCGTCTTCCTTTATGTTTATCATTACATGCGTTAAAGCACAAAACTGCAATTGTGGGGATAACTTCACTTTCTTAACTAAAAAAATCGCCAAGAATTATGTAGGCTATCGAGATAAGGTAACGCCGAAGAATCAGCTACAATTTCAAAAATTTACAGATAGCATACAACAGGTTGCTAATCGGTCGAACCGATATAAGTGTTTAAGTTTATGTCGTGAGTGGTTAGATTTCTTTAAAGATAAACACATGAATTTTGGGATGGCTTTCGATAAATTAAATCCCGATTCAGTCAGGACTTTTTTTGCAAATGGAGAAAAAACCAACTGGGCAGACAGTAGTTTTAAATCTTACCTCATCCAAACCAAATTGAAACTTGATTCCATTGAAGGCATCTGGAGTACCGGCATTTAGGAAGTTGGGATTGTTAAAGACATCAAGCCAAATCAGTTTATGGCCTTTGTGCTTAAAGCAGATTCTGTAAGGTGGATGCCTCAGCAAGTTAAGTTTAGACTGATGAAGCACGGCGGGAAATATCAAACCACTTATTTTAGTGGAGGCGATCACTCCGAGCAGCATCCTACCTTAATAAAAGATGCAGACACGCTGGATTTTGGCTTTTTTAAAAAATGGGTTAAAGCGCCTAAACCTTTAAATACAATAGTTAAAAACGAAAAAGAAATTGACCTTTCTCCAAAATTCCGGGTACTGGACAATGAAACAGCCTTATTTGAAATGCCCTCTTTTGGAAAATTAGATTATGTAGCCCCAACAGAAGCCTTAATTAAAAAGAACGAAAGCGTATTAAAAAACATTAAACATTTAATCATAGATTTAAGAAATAATAGTGGCGGTTCTGTTTTAGTCTATGAAAAGCTCATGCCATACTTATATACAAACCCTATATTAAAAGAAGGAGGTTTTGTTTTGGCAACAGCCGAAAACATTAGGGATGGCTATTCTAAAGAATATCCCGAAGCTTCAGATAGCATCAGGAATGTATTTAAGAAAGACCGGGAAAAATTAAAAGCCCATGAGGGCGAACTTTATAAGCTTTATCCAATTGATACCATAAAGTTTAATACGGTTTACAAAAACCCTGAACGTATTTCATTTCTCGTGAATCGAAATACAGGAAGCGCTGCCGAATTATTTTTACTGGAAGCGAAACAAAGTAAAAAGGTTAAGCTATATGGAACAAATAGTTCCGGAGCAATTGATTATACTGAATTCGTAACAGCTGCTATGCCATGTAATTTTTATACACTTTATTATCCTGCCTGCAAATCTTTTAGGCTACCTGATTATCCTCTTGATAATATTGGGATCAAGCCCGATGTAGAAATCCCTGATAGTGTTACAGATTGGATTGATTTTGTGAAGAAGTATAAATCTAATTAAATTAATCATTTAAAGTTTACACTTCTAATCGAATAGTTTCGTATTTCTAAAAGACTGTTTGGTGTATCTTTTTTGATCAGATATATAATAAACTATAATTTGTGGCCTTACACTAAAAGAACTTATATTTTAATCTTATGAAAACGAAAAAATTAGAAAAGAAAATAGCCTTCATTTTTAAAAAGAAAGCCCTTACTAATCTAAACAAAGATCAAATGCGTAAAATTAATGGTGGAAATGGCATTTACAGTGATAGCCCTGTTTCAACTGGCGCCAATATTTGCAATGAGACGATTAACCAAACTTTTTGATTTTTATTTAAAATTCAAAATATTAATCTAAATTCCATACAATCATAAGTTATTAATGAATTCCCTAACGTGCCAATGAAGCATACATTTTTATTATTTTGCTTGTTTCTTTGCCTCAATTCTCAGGCACAAACGTGTAATTGTTCAATAAATTTCACTTTTATGGTGAAACAGGTTAAAGAAAATTATGTTGGATTTAAAGATAAGGTTGGGGAATCAAATCGGAAACAATTTGAAGTTTTCACAGATAGCCTGCAAAAAGTAGCGTCTAAGACAAGAGAAAGTAACTGTATTTCTTTGTGTAAAGAATGGCTGAACTTTTTTAGAGACAAGCATATGGCTATTTCCTTTAATTCAAATCAGCCAAAGGATTCTATCAGCTACTTTTTCTCAATGGAAGAAAAATCGAATTGGTCAGAGTCAAAATTGATTTCCTACTTAGCTGACAGAAATATAAAACGGGATTCAGTCGAGGGGATTTGGAATAACACGACAAATACGAACAAGTTTGGAGTTGTACGGGATAGTCTAAAGCAGAATGAGTTTATAGGTTTTATGATAAAGGCAGACGGAATATTTTGGATTCCGCAACAAATCAAATTTAGAATAAAGAAAAATGAGGGAACTTATCAATTTGCCTCATTTTTCGCTCGTGATCATTCAGATTACCCTGCCAGAATTTCTCTAAGCAGCGATACTATGGATCTTAAGGAACTAGGAAAGTTCTACAGAAACTTTCTTCCGAAACAAGATTTAAGTAATAATCAATATAAACCAAATTTTAAAAAACTTGATAATAATACTTCTTTATTGGTTATTCCGAGTTTCGCAATAGAGCTTAAAAAAGAAACGGATGACTTAATAGCTATGAATGATTCAACGTTGAAGAATACAAAACATTTAATCATTGATTTACGAAATAATTCGGGAGGGGCGGCAGATGCTTTCGAAAAAATTTTGCCATATTTATATACCAATCCTATACTTACAGAAGGGGCTCAAGTTTTAGCAACAGATGATAATATTAAAGACGGATACGAAAGGATTTTCAATTTGGTTTCTGGAAAAACAAAAGAAAGTTATAGAAAAAAAGTATTAGAACTAAAAGCACATCGTAACCAACTTTATTTGTTATATCCTACAGATACCATTAAATTAGATAAAACATTAAGTAATCCATCACGCATATCTATTTTAATGAATAAAGAATCAGCTAGTAGTGCAGAACTCTTTCTTCTTCAAGCCAAGCAAAGCAAAAAAGTTAAACTTTTTGGCACTCGGAGTTCAGGATCAATCAATTATCTTGAACGTGTAGAAACCCAAATGCCTTGTAAATATTTCACATTAATTTATCCTCCAGCTAGATTACTCAGAGCCGAAAAAGAGAAAGCCAACGTAGGTATTCAACCAGATGTGCATATACCAGTCGATGCTAAAGATTGGATACAATTTGTTAAAGAATATAAGTTATAGATTTTGTACTTACTCAAGAAACATAAAATATTGCTATATCATACATGCTTTTGGATAAGTTATGTGATTTTAAATGTTGTATTAAAAGCTTCGAGGAATCCAGATTATTCGGCTAACATCTCGAGCAATTTGCTAGCTGATATTTTAATATTAAATATACCAACAGCATATGGGTTTTATATAAGTTGGTATGCTTATTCAAAACTTTTAAAACAAATAAAAGTAATTAAATTAACTGCCGCACTTATTACTATATTTATTTCTTATACGCTGGTTTGGTATATAATAGACTACTTGATACTCCCGCAACTTGGGAAAGACTACACTCCAACTTCACAATTTAACTTCGGGCATTTTGTCATTGTCATATTCTATATCTTTATAGAATGTAATATTGTTGCTTTTAGCTTTCAATTTTTCAAAAAAACGATTAATCACCAAAGGCTTTTGAGAGAAATACAGAATGAAAAACTTGAAATTGAATATGCTTTTTTACGGGCACAGATAAATCCACACTTTTTAAATAATACATTAAATTTCTTATATGCTAAATCATTACCCTTATCTAAAGATTTATCAGATGGGATAATGAACTTATCAGAGATTATGCGCTATTCACTTCAAATAGATCAAAATAATCAATTAATGCCATTGACTGATGAAATTGAACATTTAAAAAATGTGATTAATATTAATAGGTTAACTTTTAATAATTGCTTCCATATAAATTTAATAATTAACGGAGATACAAATGATTGTTCAATTGCACCACTAACATTAATTACCATTCTAGAAAATATAATAAAATATGGAGATTGTACCGATGAGAATGCTGAAGCATATATTAAGCTGCAAATTGATTGGGATAAAAATTTGGTAATAGAGACTTTTAATAAGAAAAAAAGTACGCCAATTGAACATTCAAATGGAAATAATATAGAAAATTTACAAAAAAGGCTTAAAACTTATTACGGAAATAACTTTAAATTAATTACCAATGACCAAGAGTCTTTTACTATACTTAACTTAAAAATACCTAATAAACCTGCAATGACTTAATCAATATTTAATCGTTCAATTATTTATTAAATGATAAACGCGCTAAAATTTTTCACAAAACATAAAATAATATTTTATCATATAGGTCTTTGGTTGGTTTATATTATGATCAGTATTTCGGCTGGCATTTTTACTTCGACTAAAAGTCACTCTACAGGTATACTCTATTTTTTCGTCACCTACTTACCTGACATTTATGCCTTTTATTTATGTTGGATCATATATTACATTTATACTCACCCTTTAAATACTTGGCGGTTAATTGTTTTTTTGATTTTGGCCCAGGCTTCCTATGCTCTTTTTTGGTATATCACAGGTTATTACATTCGCCCTTTGGTCTGGCCTGAAGGCCCTGTACCAAGAATCTTTCATTTTTTTGATTTCATTACTTTGAACTTATATAAGTTCGTTAAATATGCGCTATTATCTTTTAGCTTATTCTATTTCCATGAATCCTTTAAGCGCGAAAAACAATTAAGAATAATTGAAAAAGAAAAACTTGATACTGAAAATGCTTTCCTTCGTGCTCAAATAAACCCGCACTTCTTAAACAACACATTAAACTTCTTTTTTGCCAAGTCCTTACCCCTTTCAGAAGAACTTGCAAATGGCATCATGACGTTAAGTGAAATTATGCGTTATTCACTTGAAATAGATAAAGATGACCGCATGACTTTAATAGAGGAAGAAATCGAACACATTAAAAATGTAATAAAAATTAACCAACTCCGTTTCAACCATAAATTACAAATTGATTTTCAAATTGAAGGAAATACCCACAACGTTCGGCTAATCCCCCTTATCTTAATCACTGTGGTTGAAAACATCCTTAAACATGGCAATTGCACCGATAAAAATCATCCTGTCAAAATTTGCTTAAACATCAACGAGGCTGATGGATATGTATATTTAAACACCTTTAATCTAAAGAAAAAAGGACCTAAAGAACTCTCAAGCGGCATTGGGTTAGATAATATTAAGAAACGGCTTGCCCATCATTACCATAAAAAATTTATATTAAATATTGCTGAAACCGAACAAGATTATCGGCTAGATTTGAGCATCCCATTTAGCATAACTGCAGACAGTAAAGCGATGACAAGTCATATAAATTTTTTAGAACAGCTACATTTGCAAACATTGAAGCCAAAACCTTATACCTCATGATTAATTGCATTATTGTTGATGATGAAGATCATGCCATTGAAGTCATACAGCATTACCTCAAATCGATTTCCGCAATTCAAACTTTGGCTACTTTTACGAACCGGATAGATGCATTGAGTTTCTTAAACGGCAACCCTGTAGATCTTATTTTTCTTGATATTCACATGCCTGAAGTTTCTGGTATCGAATTTATTCAAACAATGAATAATAAAGACACGAAGGTCATTCTTACTACGGCATATAAAGAATTTGCAACTTCAGGCTTCGACCTGGATGTTCTTGATTATTTAGTTAAGCCCATTCCTCTCCCACGTTTTTTGCAGGCAATTGGCAAGGCTCAAAAAATTATCAACATTAAAAAATTGGGCCAGTCAGACAATCATCCGGAACATGATTATTTCATGGTGAAAACAGAAGCCAAAGGCAAAATGCTCAAAATTAATATTTCCGAGATTGATTTTGTGGAAGGCATGAAAAATTATGTTGCCTTTCATCACAATGGCATCAGAACACTCGCTCTGTTAACCATGAAAGATGTGGAAGACAGGCTTCCTAAAGCACAGTTCGTCAGGGTGCAAAAATCGTTTATCGTTGCACTAAATAAGATTACCTCCATTGATGGCAACCGAATTATTTTAAAAGGTATTTCGGCAGAAATATTAATTGGCGAAACCTACAGAAAAGATTTTTTAGATATGATGAAGCAAAAGCTACTGCTTTAGGTAAATTATTTCCCATTACTGATGGCCAAACTATAGATTACATAATCTAAAAGTTAATAAGCGCCCGCTTCTGCCTTAAAACATTCTTATTCCCTCTTCGATAAAAAACAAGTTCTTCGAGTTTTTCAGAAAACTTAACCATTCTATTTATTATGGCCATCATTTAGTATATTAGCGTTACAATGGATTAATCAGTTTGATACAACTATTTACGGAATAGATTCCAACATGAAGTCCACCTCAAGTCCGCCTTAGATCCACGTCATCCCCACATTTCACCTACAGCTACTTACTTCGCATCAGGATATTGGCTAGATTTACCGCTGCATATACCACTATGACGATCTGTGTGATCACCGAAAAATATCTATCACCTCGTTAGTGAATTAGCAAAGTTGCAAAGATCATATAGTTCATAAAATGGAAACAATTAATCCTATTGTTACCTTAGCATAATAAATACGGCATATGCATTGAAAGACTTTATCAAATCTTTCAAAATCATCCCCTATTTCTTTACAGAATAATAGAATTGCATCCCTCAAAAAGCCTTATCTTTGCGCAACTCATAAAAAATACACTATGCTTAAAGGATTTTTTAACGTACCCACACCGGTAAACGAACCTATATTAAACTATGGCCCAGGCAGTAAAGAACGTGCACTTCTTAAAGAAGCACTAGCCGAAGCCCGCTCACATCAACAAGATATTCCAATGTATATCGGCGGAAAAGCCGTTCATACTGATAAAAAAGGAAAAGTTGTTGCACCTCATGATCACCAACATGTTTTAGCCCAATTCAGCATTGGCGACAGAACGCATATCTCACAAGCTATTGACGCTGCATTGGCCGCGAAAGAAGATTGGGAAAACCTTTCCTGGGAGCACCGCGCAGCTATCTTTTTAAAAGCCGCAGATTTAATTGCAGGCAAATACCGTTATAAATTAAATGCAGCGACCATGCTTGGTCAAAGCAAAAATGCTTACCAGGCAGAAATTGATGCTGCGTGTGAGTTGATCGACTTTTTACGTTTCAACGTAAGCTACATGGCCGACATTTATAAACAACAACCTCCTGTTTCCCCACGGGGCAGCTGGAACCGTGTAGAGCAACGCCCTTTAGAAGGTTTTGTATTTGCACTTACCCCATTCAATTTCACCGCAATTGCAGCGAATTTACCTGCATCTGCAGCAATGATGGGCAATGTAGTGGTTTGGAAACCGGCAGATACACAAGTATATGCGGCCAACCTGTTAATGGAAATTTTCCGCGAAGCTGGATTACCAGATGGTGTTGTTAACTTAGTTTACGCAGATGGACCGGAAACAGGCGATGTGATTTTTAATCATAAAGACTTTGCAGGCATTCACTTTACCGGTTCTACAAAAGTTTTTCAGGAAATCTGGAAAACCATTGGTACAAACATTCATAAATACAGATCATATCCACGCATTGTAGGCGAAACCGGTGGTAAAGATTTTATTCTCGTTCACCCATCAGCACAAACAGATATCGCCAGCACGGCAATCGTTCGTGGTGCTTTTGAATATCAGGGACAGAAATGTTCGGCTGCATCCAGGGTATATATTGCAGAAAGTATCTGGCCTGAAATTAAAGAATTAATGCTTCGCGATCTGGCGACATTCAAAATGGGTGGCACAGAAGATTTTACCAACTTCATTAATGCCGTAATCGATGAGCGCTCGTTCGATAAATTGGCGAAATACATCGATCAGGCGAAACAAGATGAAGGTGTAGAAATTATTGCTGGTGGTAATTACGATAAATCTAAAGGTTATTTCGTAGAGCCAACCGTACTTGTAGTTAACGACCCGAAATACACCACCATGTGCGAAGAGTTGTTTGGTCCGGTATTAACAGTTTACGTTTATGCAGATCAGGATTTCGATTCTATCTTAGCCGTAATTGATACCACTTCGCCATACGCTTTAACAGGTGCTTTAATTGCACAAGACCGTTATGCTATTGATAAGGCATCGCATGCTTTACGCAACTCGGCAGGTAATTTTTACATCAATGATAAATGTACAGGAGCAGTGGTGGGTCAGCAGCCATTTGGTGGCGCCAGAGGTTCGGGTACGAATGATAAAGCAGGTTCGATGATTAACTTATTACGTTGGGTTTCTCCACGTACCATCAAAGAAGTTTTTGAATCACCAACCGATTACCGTTACCCGTTTTTAGCTGAAGATTAATCATTGATTGATAAACCTTATTTTAAAAACCCTTGAGCAATCAGGGGTTTTGCTTTTTTAGGCATTTTGAATGACAGCTTTTATCATTACCTCAATCAGCGAAAGCTGTTCAACTTATTTTAAACGGTACAAAAAGAAAGCCCCGGCTGATGCCAGGACTTTCAAAATTATAAACAAGATAGGTGTCTGTAAATTATCCAACCTTAAATGCAGGCGTTACATGATCAAGCGAACTACAGGTTACGCCCATATCCTTAATTATACCAGTTTTCAAACTGTAAACCCAGGCATGCACTGACAAGTCCTGCCCACTTGCCCAGGCAGCTTGTACAATTGAGGTATTCATAATGTTTGATGCACCTTCAATGGCATTTAATTCTACCAGCCGATCGAATCTTTCTACCGGATCGGTAAGGTTAGCCATTTCGCTTTCATGAGTACGGTAAACATCACGAATGTTTCTCAACCAGTTATCAATAATTCCAACCTGTTTATTACCTAATGCCGCTTTCACACCTCCGCAGCCGTAATGGCCACAAACAATCACATGTTTCACTTTCAGTACATTGACCGAATAATCTAAAACGGAAAGCATATTCATATCCGTATGAACCACTACATTGGCAATGTTCCGATGCACAAAAATATCCCCGGGTTTGGTATTGGTAATCTGGTTAGCAGGCACACGGCTATCTGAGCAACCAATCCACAATACAGGTGGTTTCTGACTCTCTGAAAGCTTATCAAAAAAGGCAGGATCTTTAGTAATCATATCCTTCACCCAGTCTTTATTTCCTTTTAATAACGTTTCGTATGATATATCTTCTGTTTCAATAGTTTTTGCGCACATCACTTTATTTATTAATGTCTTCTACAAATTTGTTAGTTAATTTCGGCACAGAATAATGCTTCTGTATATGCTCGAGGGTTACAATAATACCTTTGGTGTAGGCATTATGCTTGTAATTAAAAATGGTTTCTAAAACATCAGGATCAATGTACCTGGAGTTTGAACCATCAATAATTACATTCGTTTCGCGGGGAATATTCATTAAAACCACTTGTATCGCTGCCTTATTTAAGAATGAAACTTCTTCTGCCAGTTTAATTCTGATGTTCTTTTTATCTCCGTCATTACTGATTCTATAAAAGAAAGGATTTCGCATGTTCGTACGCAGTAAATAAAATATCGATACCAACATTCCAACAGCTACTCCCTTCAATAAATCAGTAAACAGAACAGCTAGTACAGTGACTACAAACGGTACAAACTGATCCCATCCTTTATGGTACATGTGTTTGAACAGTCCAATGCGGGTAAGTTTATAACCCGTTACCAATAGTATCGCTGCCAGGCAGGAAAGTGGAATCATATTGATCACCTGCGGGATAAACAGCAAGGATAAAAGCAACCATAATCCATGGAAAATTGCAGACATTTTGGTTCGGCCGCCCGCATTTACATTAGCAGAACTTCGAACAATAACTGATGTCATAGGCAAACCGCCTACCATTCCGCTGGTAATATTTCCAATACCTTGCGCAATCAGTTCCCGGTTAGTTGGCGATACCCTTTTAATTGGATCTATTTTATCAACCGCTTCTATACTTAAAAGCGTTTCTAAACTGGCAACCACAGCAATAGTAATGGCTACGATATAAACGTTTTTATTTGCCAACTGAGTAAAATCAGGCATAGTAAACAAACCTAACAAGCCATTGAAGCCACTTACCACTGGGATCTTTACCATTTGATCCGCTCGAAGGGGATAATCCGTTCCGGAGAAAAACAATGTTCCTAAAATTCCTAAAGCCACCACCAATAATGGCGCAGGCACCACCGCTAATTTAGGAAATCTGGGCCAGATCAATAAAATCGCTATCGCCAGTAAACTAATTACCACTGCTCCCAAGCTAAAATGGCTAATGGCAGCAGAAATTGCAGAGAAAGTATTTTCATGATCTTGCTGGAAAAAGCCTTCATCGCCACTGAAGTCGGTATCTACACCTAATGCATGTGGCAATTGCTTCAGTATTAAAATCAGACCAATAGCAGCCAGCATTCCTTCAATTACGCTGGAAGGAAAATAATTTCCAATCGTTCCAGCTTTGATAAGGCCCAGAATTAGCTGAAAAACGCCTGCCAATACAACCGCTAGTAAAAAGGTTTGATAACTCCCGAGTGAAGTAATTGCCCCTAACACAATCACGGTTAATCCGGCTGCAGGCCCACTTACACTTAATTGCGAACCACTGAAGGACGCAACAACAATTCCACCAATAATCCCGGTAATTAAACCGGCAAATAACGGTGCACCCGAGGCAAGGGCAATGCCTAAACACAATGGCAGAGCTACTAAAAATACGACAATACTGGATGGAAGATCTCTTTTAAGATTCTTTTTAAGAAAATACTTTCTGAAGTCCGAACCTGAAGAGGCCGGTTTAAACTTTTGCATAACGATATAATTATCTGGTAAATTTTAACGAATAAATCGCGGGGATTTTCTTATAATAGTTTTAGCGCATGCACAAACTCCATAGCAGTTTGCCACATGTTTACAACAGCCCGATAAAAGCATGATAAAAATTTACCCCAATAAAAAACTAGATAATGTTCGGCGGAGGAGTTGGTACCGTAGGATGATATGGATCTACATATCTTTTAAAATGTTCAATAAAACTACTCTTCAATATGATATGGCTCGAAGAGAATTCATATGAAAAAATAGGATGATTCAATTCCAGCAATTTGAAATCACTAAACTTTGAAATGTCTTTTGAAGCATCTTTTCCGCCATCATGCTCCAATTCAATTTGCATGATTACGGCGTTCATAATGTCTTTATCAATACACTTACAAAATACCGGCGCGCCGGAAATACCCATCTTCGCCATGAAGATGAACATGAACGCACTAACGATGATATATCTGTATTTTCTAAAAAACATTAAGCTTCTAATCCTATTCTAATGTTACATTACAAAAATAGGCGGATAATTGAGTTTTCAATACTATGAGGAGTAAAAAAAATGTAAAATCATGTAAATCAGAACATTTGATTATTGACTAATTAATATTTGATTCACTTTAATAATAAAACAGGCATAAAGTTCCGCTTAAACGCTCACTAATAGGAATAATTAAACGAGTAATTCAATGTAATCTCACCTTGTAATACCGATGGTATTTTCTAAATTTAAAATCTCATTACTTCAGCAATGGATAAAAAAATAGCATTACTCCAAGATAAAATAAGGCAGGCGAGTTTAGGTGGCGGTCAGGCTCGCATTGATAGTCAGCATAAAAAAGGCAAGCTTACGGCCCGGGAACGTATTCACTTTTTAATGGATGAAGGAAGTTTTGAAGAGATAGGGATGATGGTGACGCACCGGAGTACAGATTTTGGAATGGAACGCGAAAAATATTTAGGTGATGGCGTTGTTACGGGTTATGGGACGATTAACGGTCGCCTGACCTATGTATTCTCTCAGGATTTTACCGTTTTCGGCGGATCACTATCTGAAACTCATGCAGAGAAAATCTGCAAGCTGATGGATATGGCAATGAAGAACGGCGCACCATTAATCGGACTTAACGACAGCGGCGGTGCCCGGATCCAGGAAGGTGTGGTTTCTTTGGGGGGTTACGCAGATATTTTTTATAAAAACGTTCAGGCTTCAGGTGTAATCCCACAGTTATCGGCCATAATGGGTCCCTGCGCAGGTGGTGCAGTTTATTCACCGGCCATTACAGATTTTATTTTGATGGTAGAAAATACCTCATACATGTTCGTTACGGGGCCTAATGTAGTGAAAACAGTTACCCACGAAGAAGTGACTTCGGAAGAATTAGGAGGTGCAACTACGCATGCCACTAAATCTGGTGTAACGCACTTTGCTTGTGCCAATGAAATTGAAGCCATAACCCACGTAACGAAGTTATTAAGCTATATGCCACAAAATTGTGAAGAAATGGCTGAACCTATTCCTTACGAAACAGGAGATGAAAGCAGAACTTCATTGAATACTTTTCTACCAGACAATGCAGCTCAGCCTTACGATATTCGTGAAATCATTACTGCTGTAGCAGATGAAAGCACTTTCCTGGAAGTGCATAAAGATTTTGCCGAAAATATCGTGGTTGGCTTTGCCCGTTTAGCTGGGAGAAGTATCGGCATCGTAGCGAATCAGCCTGCCTATTTAGCGGGTGTTTTAGATAGCAATTCTTCAACAAAAGCAGCGAGGTTTGTCCGCTTCTGTGATTGTTTTAATATTCCTTTACTTGTTTTCGAAGATGTTCCGGGTTTCCTGCCGGGAACAGATCAGGAATGGAACGGGATTATTACCAATGGAGCCAAATTGCTTTATGCTTTCAGCGAAGCCACCGTTCCCCGCATTACAGTAATTACCAGAAAAGCGTACGGTGGTGCCTATGATGTGATGAATAGCAAACATATCGGCGCCGATATGAATTATGCCTGGCCAAGTGCAGAAATTGCAGTGATGGGTGCAAAGGGTGCAGCAGAAATTATATTTAAACGGGAAATTACCGCAGCCGAAAATCCGGATGAAAAATGGCTCGAGAAAGAAAAATTATATTCTGATATTTTTGCCAATCCTTATCGTGCAGCAGAAAGAGGCTTTGTAGATGAAGTTATTGAACCTTCACAAACTCGAATGAAGTTGATAAAAGCATTTAAGATGTTAGAAAATAAGGTGGTCAATCACCCGAGAAAAAAACACGGAAATATACCTTTGTAGAAAATAGTCCATAGTCTTAAGTCTATAGTTAGCGAGTATATCACTCTCGGCCTTCACTACTCATGACTATAGACTTCAGACTCCTGACTTAAGACTTTAGACTATAATATGCAAACTACCTCATCATTATCCCGTATCGATATTCTGCTCATGGCATTCTGTACCGGATTGATTGTTGCAAACATATATTATTGCCAGCCTCTGGTAATTCTGATTGCCAAAGATTTCAAAATTACCGAAACCGATGCCGGACGAATTACCTACATCACGCAGATTGGCTACGCTTTAGGGTTATTCCTTTTAGTTCCCCTGGGCGATATGTTTGAACGAAAAAAACAGATTTTAAGCATTACCGGCTTAGCCATATTGGCGTTATTAGTGGCCGCAGTTTCACCAACATTTTTTTTGCTCGAAATTGCCTCTCTGTTAATTGGAATATGCTCTATCGTGCCACAGCTCATTTTGCCACTGGCTGCAAACTTAAGTTCGGATAAAGACCGCGGTGCCAACATTGGCATGATTATGAGCGGATTGTTAGTTGGGATTCTGGCTTCCAGAGCGGTAAGCGGAAGCATCGGTTTTTGGCTAGGGTGGAGAGCAGTTTATTATATGGCATCTGCAATTTGCCTGCTATTGATTGTATTGATGGCGAAACGTTTTCCGCAGAGCTTTCCTGCATTTAAAGGCTCTTATAAACAGTTGATGAGTTCGATGTTCGGTTACATTAAAACACAACCTGTTCTTCGCGAAACATCCATCATCAATTTCCTGGCTTTCGCCATCATCAGCGCTTTTTGGACAACCATGGTATTATTCCTGGCTAATCCACCCTTCAATTTTCAAACCCTGCAAATTGGTTTGTTTGGCATTGCTGGTGCCGCTGGCGCATTGGCCGCTCCACTGGTAGGCAAACTGAGCGATGGGAATAACCCACGTAAAAACCTGATGATAGGCTTCATTTTACAACTAATCAGCATTGCATTATTTTACTTTACAGGAAGTCATTTATATCTATTTGTTATCGGCATTGTATTAATTGATATCGGTCAGCAAGCCATCCATGTCACCAATCAAACCCGCATATATACGCTTATTCCGGAAGCCAGAAACCGGCTAAACACCATTTTTATGTCGGTCAGTTTTATTGGTGCCAGTTGCGGCTCTGCATTAGGCTTATGGCTTTGGGGCCATGGTGGCTGGACATTATTCTGCTACGGCATAGCCGGAATTACTTTGCTTAATATCTTGATTTACCAATTTTACGGCAGAAAAAACAAAACGTTATAACCATCATGCTCATTCAAATCGAACAGATATTCCCTTCGTTAACCTGGAAAATCCGGCATGAGGTCATGTATCCGGAATTACCTTTTGATAGTGTAAAACTTGCAGATGATTTTGATGGCATTCATTTTGGATTATATCTGGATCACAAACTTACGGGTGTAGTTTCACTGTTTCATGAGGGAAATGTTTATCAATTCAGGAAACTGGCTATTCAGGCTAACCAACAAAAAGCGGGATTAGGCACCCAACTGATGCAGTATATCTTAGATTTTTGTAAAATTCAGAAAGCATCAAAGCTTTGGTGTAACGCCAGGGTAAATGCTAAAGAATTTTATTATAAATTTGGCTTCCATGAAACCGAAAAAACCTTTTTTAAAGACGGTTACGATTTCGTGGAAATGGAAAAGGAATTTACAGATTACGATTAATTTAATTACATATAAATAACATTTTAAAAGTCCTGAATAATTTGATTAATGATAGGATTTGAAATATGCAAATCCAAAATCGTAAATCTAAAATCTTAAATAAATATGGCTAAGAAAAAAGAAGATACCAGCCTGCCTGAGGCGCAGGATAAGAAAAATCACGTTCAGGTAGTGACCGAAAAATCATTACAATTTTTAGAAGAATACATCAACAACCCTGCTCCTACCGGTTATGAGTGGGAAGGACAAAAGCTCTGGTTAAATTATTTAAAGCCATATGTCGACGAACATTTTGTAGATAATTATGGAACGGCAGTTGGTGTTATTAACCCGGAAGCACCTTTTAAGGTTGTAATTGAAGCACATGCTGATGAAATCTCCTGGTATGTAAATTACATCACCAATGAAGGTTTAATTTATGTGATTCGCAATGGTGGTTCTGATCATCAGATTGCGCCATCAAAAAGGGTAAACATCCATACAGAAAAAGGTTTGGTGAAAGCTGTTTTCGGTTGGCCGGCTATCCATACCCGTCATGGCGAAAAGGAACAGGCGCCAGAATTAAAAAACATCTTTTTAGATTGTGGTTGTACCACCAAAGAAGAAGTAGAAAAACTAGGAATCCACGTGGGCTGTGTAATCACTTACGAGGATGAATTTATGATTCTGAACGATCGTTACTACGTTGGCCGTGCGTTGGATAACCGCGTAGGTGGTTTCATGATTGCAGAAGTGGCTCGTTTACTCAAAGAAAATAAGAAAACTTTGCCATTCGGCTTATACATCGTTAACTCGGTTCAGGAAGAAATCGGTTTACGTGGTGCAGAAATGATTGCACAACGCATCAAACCAAATGTGGCTATCATTACAGATGTTACCCACGATACCACTACGCCAATGATTAATAAAAACATTCAGGGCGATTTATCAGCAGGAAAAGGTCCGGTAGTTTCTTATGCTCCGGCCGTACAAACCAATCTGAATAAATTATTGATCAGAACAGCTGAGCAAAATGGAATTCCATTCCAGCGCCAGGCTTCTTCGCGTTCTACCGGAACAGATACTGATGCCTTCGCTTATTCAAACGGAGGCGTTCCATCGGCATTAATTTCTTTGCCATTACGCTACATGCACACCACGGTAGAAATGGTACACAAAGAAGATGTTGATAATGTAATCAGTTTAATTTATCAAAGTTTGTTGAACATTGAAGACGGACAGGATTTCAGAGAATTTAAATAATGGACGTTAAAATTTCGCACCAGAAAATCGCCATCAGAACTTTTTTGAAGGTTTTATTAATGATTGTGGTTATTCTCATTATTAATTCCTGGCCAAGCATAAGGCAAAGCCTGGAAGGAAAAACGCCACCGTTTGAATATTGGCTCGACCATAGTTTTAAGTTGAGTAATATTCTGCTGATCATTGGCTTTGGTGCTTATTTCTATTACAAAGATTTAACCGATCAAAAGGCGCTCACAGAGCAGCAAAACACAATTGAAAAATAAAATGCAGGGCCCGAAGTTAATTCTTTGAGCCCTGTTCTTTTTTTCGATAGATTTCACCGGAATCAAATTTGACAATCTGGCAACAGCAATCGAAATCAATTATCAGCATCAATTGTTATCAAAAGCAAATGAAGAAAATTGTATTGATCCGCCACGGCCAAAGCATTTATAATCTAGAAAACCGTTTCACCGGCTGGACAGATGTAGACCTATCTGAAACCGGATACCTGGAGGCTAAAAAAGCTGCAGCCTTATTAAAGAAACACCATTATAATTTCGACATTGCCTTTACTTCGGTATTGAAAAGGGCGATTAAAACCCTGCACATCATTCTGGAAGATCTTGATCATTTATGGATTCCTGAATATAAAACCTGGCACTTGAACGAGCGCTTCTATGGTGCGCTACAGGGGCTGAATAAAGATGAAACTGCTAAAAAATACGGGGAAGAGCAAGTACACAAATGGCGACGAGATCCTGATGAAGAACCACCGCAATTAACAAAAGAGGATGAACGCTATCCTGGTAATGATTTACGCTATCAGGATTTAACACCAAAACAATTACCGTTGAGTGAAAATCTGGCTGATACTATCGCACGGGTATTGCCTTTCTGGAATGAATCAATTGTACCGGCAATCAGTAAAAATGAAAAAGTAATCATTTCTGCACACGGAAATAGTTTAAGGGCGTTGATCAAATACCTTGATCATTTATCAAACGAAGAAGTTACAGCACTGGAAATACCTACAGGAATTCCCCTGGTTTATGAATTAGATGATGATTTAAAAAAGATCAGGCACTATTACCTGGAGTAAAATTTCCAAAGTTCCCTAAACAGCTACAGCCTGTTTATAATAATTTTGAGCAGAAACAATCTCCCTGGCCCTTACTACATCTCCAATTACAATAATAGCCGGGTGCGCAAGGCCTTCCCTTATTGCTGTTTCCTGAAGATCCTTAACCTCGCATGTTACTTGTTTTTGCTTTGGCAAACTAGCATGTTGAATAATGGCCACTGGCGTAGAACCCAAACCAGCTTGTTTGTATGCTGCAGAAATTTCGGCCAGCTTCTTCATGCCCATATAAATAACCACCGTAGCAGAACTGCTCATCGCACATTTCAAATCTCTCGACAAACTTCCGTCTTTTTTAGTACCGGTTATTGCCCAAACACTTTCGCTGATGCCACGGTGGGTAAGCGGAACATCTACAAAACCTGCACCCTGCATGCTGCTGATCCCCGGAATATAGTGCGATTTTATTCCATACTTCTCAGCATAAAGCAACTCTTCAAACCCACGTCCAAAAATAAAAGGATCTCCGCCTTTTAATCTCACTACAACATTATAGGTTAAAGCATATTTTACAATCAAATCATTTATTTCATCTTGTGGAGTACATTTAGCATAAGGTTTTTTACCTACATATACCATTACACAGTTTTTCGGTGCAATTTCTAACAACTTTTCATTGCTTAGATTATCATATAGGATTACTTCCGCCCTTTTTAGCACATTAAAGGCTTTCATCGTGATTAATTCGGGATCTCCAGGCCCCGCGCCCATTATAAAAAGTCCAAAATCTTCCATTTTTTAATTATAATTTTAATTATTTAATTAATTATCTATAAATATGATCAAATAATCTTAAAAAATTAAATAAATTATGATAAAAATCATGTTTTATTGAAAATACTAATCAATAAAGCTATATTTGAATATCTTAAATCATGTAAAATTATAAAAACATTACCCTTATTTAAGCAATACCACTAAATTTTAGGATAAACACCCAATAACACACCAAAAAAAATAACAAACAAACATAAATAACCATCAAAATCAAAAAGTCATGAACAAACTAAAAATAATTGTAATTGGAAATGGGATGGTTGGATATAAGTTTTGTGAAAAATTAATATCTAAATCTGATGCCTTCAAACTCATTGTTTTTGGTGAAGAGCCAAGAAGAGCCTATGATCGTGTTCACCTAAGTGAATACTTTAATGGCAAAACGGCTGATAACCTCTCCATGTCTACAGAAAGCTGGTACGAGGAACATGATATTGATCTTTACCTCAATAATCCAATCGTTGGTGTAGACCGCAATTTAAAAACGGTCAGAACATCCAACGGTGATATTTATGGTTATGACTTTCTGGTTTTTGCAACAGGTTCTGCTGCATTTGTACCTAATATAGAAGGCATAGAAAAGGAAGGGGTTTTTGTTTACAGAACGATTGATGACCTGGATTTGATTGCTGATTATTCCAAAAAAGCAAAAACAGCTACCGTTATCGGAGGTGGTTTACTTGGTCTTGAGGCTGCTAAAGCTTTAATTGATTTAGGAATTGCAGAAACCAGTATTGTAGAATTTGCGCCGAGGCTAATGCCAAGACAAATTGATTTGGCAGGTAGTGAGATGCTTAAGTCGATGCTTACCGAACTAGGCCTACAAATTCATTTAAACAAAAACACCAGCCGCATTGAAGGCGACAAAAGTATTACCGGCTTAAAATTTACCGATGATTCAGAACTGGCAGCCGATATGCTTGTAATTTCTGCCGGAATAAAACCCAGAGATGAACTGGCAAGATTCTGTGGCCTGGAGGTAGGTACAAGAGGTGGAATTCTGGTTGATGACAGAATGCAAACGAATGACCCCTGCGTATTCGCCATTGGTGAGTGTGCTTTACATGCTGAAATGATCTACGGCCTTATTGCACCGGGCTATGAAATGGCAGAAGTTTTAGCTACTAATCTTTGCGCAGAAGACAAATCTTTTAAAGGCTTCGACATGAGCACAAAATTGAAGCTCATCGGCATTGACGTAGCAAGCTTTGGAGATCCCTTTATCAACGAGCCAGATTGTCGTACCATCGTTTTTGAGAATAAGCATAAAGGAATTTATAAAAGAATTAACATTAGTAACGACGGGCAATACCTTCTGGGAGGTATTTTAATTGGCGATGCAGCAGCGTATAATATGCTGCTGCAAACCAGTGTAAACAAAATTGCACTTCCGGAAAATCCGGAAGAACTGATTTTGGGTAGTAGAGGTGGTGAAACCTCAGCTGGAATTACCGCTCTTCCGAACGAAGCGCTAATCTGTAGTTGTGAAGGTGTAACCAAAGGTGATATTTGTCATGCGGTGACGGAACAAGGTTGCGAAACCATCGATAGTGTAAAAAAATGTACCAAGGCCGGAACTGGTTGTGGTGGCTGTATGCCGATGGTAAAAGATTTAATGCTCCACACCCTGAAATCACAAGGAAAGTATGTTAGAAACGTAATTTGTGAGCATTTTAGTTATAGCAGACAAGAACTTTACGATTTGATCCATATTCATGAGTTAAAATCATATGATGAAGTATTAAATAAACTGGGCAAGTCTGATGGCTGCGAAGTTTGCAAGCCATTGGTTTCATCACTCCTGGCCAGCCTTTGGAATGAAATGATTCTAAAGAAAGGAAATGATACTGCTCAAGATAGCAACGACCGCTTCCTGGCGAATATTCAAAAAGGTGGCTCCTATTCAGTGGTGCCAAGAATTCCGGGTGGAGAAATTACACCTGATAAACTTATTGTGATTGGTGAAGTCGCTAAAAAATATAATTTATACACTAAAATAACCGGCGGACAAAGAATTGATTTGTTTGGCGCCCACTTAAATGATCTGCCTATTATCTGGGAAGAATTAATCGCTGCCGGTTTTGAAAGCGGCCATGCCTACGGCAAGGGATTAAGAACCGTGAAAAGTTGTGTAGGAAGTACCTGGTGCCGCTTCGGCTTGCATGACAGCGTGAGTTTCGCCATCAGAATTGAAGAACGTTATAGAGGAATCAGAGCGCCTCATAAATTTAAATCAGCAGTGAGTGGCTGTATCAGGGAATGTGCAGAAGCACAAAGTAAAGATTTTGGCATTATCGCTACAGAAAAAGGCTGGAACTTGTATGTATGTGGCAACGGTGGAAGTAAACCGCAGCACGCTCAACTATTGGCCGCAGATATAGATAGCGACACCTGCATTAAATACATCGATCGTTTCTTAATGTTCTACATCCGCACCGGCGACCCCCTAACCCGAACCGCAACCTGGCTCAACAAAATGGATGGCGGCATGGAATATCTCCGGAATGTAGTCATTAACGATAGCCTGGGAATGGCAGAGAAATGGGAAAATGAAATAGAAAGCCTAATCGCTAGTTACAAATGTGAGTGGAAAGAAGCGGTAGGGAATCCCGCCATCAGAAAAAGATTTTCACACTTTGTAAATGCGCCGGAAGAGAAAGATCCGACGATTGAATTTGTGGATATGAGAGGTCAGAAAAAGACCCCGGAATGGAAAACAGTCTAACCAAATATAAACCAGTTAACCGCATGGCATTAAGAAGAAAACCAAACAAACTAAAACCAAACCTTAATTATGAAAAGAAGAACCCCTCTTGCACTTCTAACCTGCATTGCCCTCACCCTACTTTATACTGAAACCAGGGCACAAACTAAAGTGGCATTATTTGACGGAACAATTGTGGCCGGATATGTGGATCATGGTGGATATATCAATTGTATCGGTCCATCTATTAAATACATGAAGAAACCATTTTCAGTTAGTGCAGGCTTACTACCTTCCTTAAGAATCAAGGAGGATAAAGTGGTAGCCGGGGCAACCCAAAACAGCTTAATCACCCCATCTTTAGGTTTAGGGTTAACAGCTGTTTTTAATCATATCGCGCTTCAGCTTCCGCTGTATTATAATGCTAAAACGAGCGCAAAAAATGGTGAATGGAATGTGGGTATAGGCTTAGGCTATAAACTATAAAAACATTTGGACGTGTGTAAGTAACACGTCCAAACTATTATTCTATTTTGCCTGATCAGCAATTTCTATCCATACCGGACAGTGATCACTTGTTTTTTCCCAGCCTCTCACGTGCTTATCGACTCCACCTTTGAGTAATCTGCCATCAAGCTGCGGACTCAACAAAAAATGATCGATTCTTAAACCAGCATCCCGGCCATAAGCATTTCTGAAATAATCATAAAAGGTATAAATGGTTTCAGTAGGATACAGCTTTCTGATGGCATCTGTCCAGCCCTGATCTACCAAATTTTTAAAAGCGGCTCTAACTTCCGGTCTAAATAAGGCATCATTTATCCAGCGTTCTGGCTTATAAACATCTTTTTCAGTCGGCATAACATTATAATCCCCTACCAAAACCACAGGCAAATTAAACTCTAAAAGTTTTTCTGCGTGATTGGTTAACCTTTCAAACCAGGCCATTTTATATTCCAACTTAGGTCCGGGGGCCGGATTACCATTTGGCAAATACAGACAACCAATCACTACATCATTAATTAGTGCTTCGATATACCTGCTATGAAGATCTTCAGGATCTCCGGGCAGGCCGCGCCTGAATTCTTTTATTTCGTAACCACGAGACAGGATAGCGACGCCGTTCCAGCTTTTTTGTCCGTGCCAAATGGCATGATAACCAGCGTCTGAAATGGCCTGTTCAGGAAATTTTTCCTGTGGAGCTTTTAACTCCTGTAAACAAACAACATCGGGTTGGGTCTCGGCTAACCATTTCAATAAAACAGGCAAACGACCATTGACACCATTGACATTATAGGTTGCAATTCTCATGATAAATTAAAGTGACTAAAGCAGTTAGTGATAAATTTTTTTCGTTTTGTAAATGTAAATCAAAATTTTGGCGTTATCTTGCAATTTTATTTAACTAGTCCCGTTAATTAATGTCTGACGCTATTTTAAACATTCCAAAAGAAGCATCAAAAAATATCCGGCAATTTTACGATAAATATGCGGGTATGCTTTTAGGCTTTATCCAAGGCATCGTTCCGGATGCTAAAAAGTCTGAGGAACATTTGATAAAAATAATAACATCGTTTGTATTGGAAACAAAATTAAATGCTGACAGCAACATTAGTACATGGATACACCTTAGGCGGCATGCACAACAAATCCTGGCGCAGCAGAATTTTAGCGAGAGGCCTGCATCTATAGTGAACCTAGATCAAAACAGTCTTTCAGAAGATGTTAATAATATTTTAACTGCCCCGGAGAAGATGATCTTTCAGGCCGTATATTATCAGGGCAGATCAATCACATGCATAGCAGAATCACTTGGGGAAAAAGAAAATAGCGTACGTATTCAACTGAAATCAGCAATGGATAAAATGAGGAGGTTACGTGGAAATTAAAGAATTTTTAGAAAGTGGCATCATGGAGACTTATGTAATGGGGATTGCCACCGAACAGGAAATTAATCAAGTCTTATCTCTTAAGCAAAAGTATCCAGAAGTTGAACAGGAACTTATGAAACTGGAATACGACATGGAAGTTCTTGCATTGAACCTGGCTGTCTCCCCGCCTCCAGAAATTTTATCAAAAATTGAGCACGAAATTCATGAAATTCAACTCAGGGACCAAAAACTAGAAAAATATACTGAACCAGAACGCAACACAGACCACGAGCAGGCTAAGAAAGATCGGTATATTGAGGTAGAATCAGCATCTAACCATATGCGGATTCATAAAGCATGGCGTTGGATTTTTGCAGCCGTTTTTGTTTTAGGAAAAATATTTTTAGGGTTTGCTATATACTTTTACCTGGCAAATAAACAGGCGCAGGAGAAGATTATTGAACTTAAAACCGAGATTAGGCAAAATGCTCCAATTCGTTAACATTTTATTATAGCTAATATATTATCCCTCTAGTTGGTGTCTTAACAACTAGTTTAAGTTTCATCCTATTGATTGGTGAGACTTTAAAATTAATTGTGAATGACTAACGTGATGCGAAGCATTAGCCCGCAGATCAAAACGACCGAATAGTAGGTAGAATAAAGAAAACCGCAACCATCCTTATCGCCGAGTTACCTTTAATTCTTTTATTTTTAAACTATAGCAGCGTTAAGGCGTTGTTATAAAAACATTAAAAATGCACGAAAATTCAAGTCATAACATTCAACCTAAATTATACATGCTTTTATTGGGTTCTAAAGCACCTAAAAGGAACGTGGAACAGCACGACTACTTCTTCGGAATTGCCACTTCATTAAAAGAACTCGTTCCGGAGATTAAAGCCTTCTGGCCAGAAGCAGGAGCAAGTATCCATGTAGATGGATGGAGAGAAGTAAATCTGGTAGATGGTTATGAAATAAAAATTCTTCCAAGAGAAGCAGCCGATCAGCCATCTCAACATAAATTGTTTTTTACTAACCTGGGTGGTTATCAATCTGGCAAATTAGCGGAACAACATTATATTGTACTGAGCGTAAAAGATGATCGTGCCTCTGCCATTCAGCATGCTAAAAAATCAGTTTTTTTCAAAACCAATTCTATAAAGGGTGCAAATGCCCATATTGATGAAAAATATGGCATCGATATCGATGATATTTACCGGGTCGAGGAAATTTTAAGTCCGGTTTTTAAAGAGAAATTCCACATCCAGATTACGGCAGATTCAGCTTTACCAGAAGATGAAATTCATTTGGGGTATTTTAAACTTGATAAGCTTTAACCTTATGCCAATTTATTTAAGCGGCGCAGCCGGCAAACCATTCTGTAAAAAACATGTTATTAGTGGTACAACAAAAAACCTATAATATGAAAAAGTTAATTTATGTAATGGCAATTTCTGCCTCAGCGTTAGTATTTCAGGCTTGCAGCGGCGAAAACAAAGATGCTAAAGAAAGTGCAGACAGTTTAAACCTGGCTAAAGACACCACCACAAATGCTGCAGCAACCGGAGGCATAGCCGTAGACGAAGCAGATTCTAAATTTGCTACTGCAGCAGCTGTAGGCGGAATGGCTGAAGTAGAATTGAGCAAACTTGCGCTTCAAAAAAGCAGCAATGCACAAGTTAAAGAATTTGCAACCATGATGGTCACCGACCATGGCAATGCCAATATGGAACTAATGGAAATTGCAAAAACCAAAAACATAACGCTTCCAACTACTTTAGATGCAGATCACCAGAAAAAATTAGATGATTTAAGTAAAAAAACTGGTGCAGATTTTGACAAAGCATATGTGAGTGATATGATCGACGGACACAAATCTACCCTGAAGTTAATGGAAGATGAATCAAAAAATGCTAAAGATACCGAACTAAAGGGTTTCGCTACTAAAACTGCACCGATAGTACAAAGTCATTTAGTAATGATTAATAAAATTAACGATTCAATGAAATAGTTGATCGAAAAGTTTCAAACAACAGAAAAAATCCCGGAATTAAGCTCCGGGATTTTTTTTGCTTTGAATTTGTTTAAGTATTTCCAGCGAGGCCATTTCACTAAAATCTATACCGGAATAATCGGGATTGTAACCACCAATATAAGGTACGGCCATCATAGAAATCCGATCATTTGCTTTTCCAGAATCATCTACTACTTTAAAGGAATCATTAATTTTAATTCCTGGAACGCGTAACTGGTAATTACCTTGTTTATCCTTTTCCACCAGTTTGTTTCCGGCCTCAAATTCCTTTTTGCCTTTTGCTTTGGATTTAAAATTTAACGTAGCCGGGCTAATGGTTCTGCCTTCCACTAAACTTTTAAAAGGAAAATCCTCATACGCTAAGTGTGGCTGGCCGATACAGTTTACAAATGTTTTGTATGCTGTAGAAGTTTTCGCTCCTTTTTCATTCTTATAAGTATATATTACCCCACCTTTGTCCTGAGGTTCAACTTTACTATCATCGCCAACAGAAACAATTTCAAGTACACCTGCATCATGCAGGGCCATTAAATCTCTACAAGAACTTTGCGGCACAAATGCAATCACAATAGAAATAAGTGGCATTAACACTTTTTGTAGCCGCTGCATATCTTCTGCACACAGGTATTTTGCAGGGTAATTCATTGCGAAGCTCAAAACAGCTAATGCCTCTTTCCAATAAATGGATTCTTCACGATCAATGGATTTCTCGGCTTCTTCATATTCTTTTTTGAATAAATCGAATGCCGGAACATTTTCGCGGTAAGACATCATGGCATCCACAAAGTCTTCCAAACCAAGATCCTTTATTTTTTCGTAAAACGCAGGGTCTTTCTTTTTAAACTGATCTTTAAAGTTTTTCTCAAATACATAATCCAGTGAGATAAAACCACCGTTATCTTTAATATATTTTTGAATCTGAGCCTTACTTAGCGTTGCGTCTTTTCCTAAATGAGAATCTTCCAGATGAAAGCGGATGGCGGGGAGCAAACCATTTCTGGAATGCATGATAATTTTAAACTGATTGCTATCCTTATCAATAACGAATTTATATTTTCCATCTTTCTCTTCCTGGAAAACGCCATTGTTTCTGGCCAATGTTCTGATTGCATCTATTGCCGTAAGCGAAGAGCCCATTAAAGCGATAGGATGGTTAACCTTTTTAGCCAACTTTTGTGGTGGATATGGAGAATCAAAATAGTTTTTGATCTTCCCCTCATATTTTTTAGGCCAGTTATGCCCAACACATACAATTATATGATTGAAAACAATAACGTCTTTCCCGTTAACTTCTACCTTAACTTCTTCGTTTTCACTATCATCAATAATATCTGTTACAGACGTTTTCAGGTGAATATTAGTAATAATCCCCTGATCATCGGCAGCTTTTTTAAGTAAATCGAACTGTGCAGAAAGGTATTCACCAAAAAAGAGCCTTGGTAATACTTTATATTCATTAAAACTATCAACGTTGATGTTGAATTTCTTTAAAATCGACTTAGGGGCTATTTTTACCCAATCTTCAATAGAATTAAAGATGATGGGAATCTCATTGTCTGAAACGTTTGTGATGTGTTCTTTATTGGCACCTTCTGCACTATAAGGCATTCCGGATCCCAGCGAAGCCTTTCGTTCAAAAATATCAATTACGAGATTTTTGATCTTAGATTCAACTAATCTTTTGTACATAAAAAGCCCGCTGGGGCCACCGCCAAGTATTGCTATTTTTTGTTGGTTAGCGTTTTTAGTCATTTAATAATCGGTGATCTTTTAATAAAGAACTGCAACAAATACTTGTCATAATTCACATACAAATCACTGTTTACACAAGCTAAAAAAAAGGAAATTGTTTTGCTATACGTTAAAAATAGCTGCTGCTAACAAATAATTCACTAGAAATGGAAAAAAAATATACGCTAACCCAAAACCAATACAACTTTAAGTTGTTTTTAGTTCGATTCATTCATGTTTGAGCGCATGTTTGGGTTTAGATATGGGGATGGGCTTTAGCCCGTCCCTTTTTTTATATCTAATTGATTGGCAGCGAGAAATAGAAAGTAGAACCAGCTTCCCCATCACTTTCTACCCAAATTTTTCCATTATGGCGTTGAATAATTTCCGCACTGAGATACAAGCCAATTCCAAAACCAGATATAGTATGATTACCTTGTACACGATAATAACGATCGAAAAGTTTCTTAGCATCTTCGCTTGAAATACCTATACCCTGATCTTTAACACTTACAATTACCTCGTTTCCTTTACGCTCACAATTAATTTCTATATCGCTACCATTGGATGAATACTTGTGAGCATTGCTTAAAAGATTTGAAATGACACTGCCAATTTTATCTCGATCAGCATATACAACAATCTCGCAAGATTGCGCAAAAATAATTTCATGCGTAGAGGGAGAGATGAAAGTCTCGTCTACGGTTTCCTGAAGCAGTTCATCTAACCTGAAAGATGTTTTATCTATCATTAACTTGCCAGATTCTAATCTGGAAACATTTAAGAACCCGTTAATCATGGCCGTCATTTTTCTGATCTGGATATGGGTTTTTTCTAGTGCATTGCTCGAATATGCATCAGCCTCTAACCTGGATTTCCGCTGTAATACCTGCACAAAGCCATTGATAGCTGTTAAAGGTGTTTTTAACTCGTGACTCACCATTCCAATAAAATCATTTTTTCGAAGTTCATCAAGTTTTCGCTCTGTAATATCCATGAACATCCCTGAGTATTCTGTTACCTTTCCCGCTTCATTTAAAAACACTTTACCAGTGGCCCTTATCCATTTTTCTTCGCCGGTTTTTAAGTTATTGATCTGGTATTCGGTATCGCTTGAGGTATAGTGATTTATTGCATCTTCCATAGCGTTCGTGATCAATTTATGATAATCTTTATGAATGGCTTTAAAAATCTGCTCCAAAGAAATATCATCTTCCGATTCCAGTCCCAACATCTCGCGAACGAAACCAGATATGGTAACTTTAAATGTTTGAGGTTCTACGCTCCAGGTACCCATTTTTCCAGTTTCAATGGCCTGAAGCAATTTTTCTTCGCTATCTGATAACTTCCTGGTGTATTGTACCAGATCGTTATGGGTTTGAGCCAACTCTTCATTTGTGGCAGCAAGTTCTTCGTTTGTTGCGGCGAGTTCCTCATTTGCTGCAGCCATTTCCTCATTAATATTTTGCAGTTCTTCCTGGTGCAATTTCCTTTCCGTTACATCCGGGCCAACAGTTGCTAATGCAATAAACTTATTTGAGATCGGATCTTTTATCGAAATACCATTCCAATCTATCCAGAAAGGCTGTTTAGTCTTCTCATTCCAATAACGGATTTCTTTCCGGAAGTTTCCGTACTTCATTAAATCACTCAACGTTTTTCTTGCAAAATCCCTGTCTTGAGGATAGACGCAATCTAATATGGTTCTATTCGCTATAGAATCCCATCCCAGCTTTTTTAAAGCGATAGGATTTGCATACGTCATCTCGTGATTTAAATTTGCGAGAGAGATAAATTCAGAACTTGCATCAATCAGCGCAGTTAAGTTTTGCCTTTCGAGCTCTGCTAATTTACGTTCCGTAATGTCTACGCAAGAACTGATATATCCGGCAAAAGTGCCATCTGTATTTAAACGTGGCGGACCACTCGCTAAAAGCCAGCGGTAATCTCCCTGTATACTTAATATTCTGAATTCACCTGTAAAAGAAATCTGGTTTTCCAAAGCCGAACGATAGATACCTATAAAACGATCGCGGTCTTCCGGATGAATAAGATCTACCCAACCAAAAGCAAGAAGATCATTCATAGATCTACCTGTTAAATTCATCCAGGGCTTATTAAAATAAATCGCATTTCCAATTTCATCACCCACGGAAATATAAATATCTGTGCCTTCGGCCATGGTTCTAAAACGTTCTTCGCTTTCTGAAAGCGCCTGAACACGCTCAGCCACGCGATCTTCTAGTTCTGTATTTAAAGTATGTAAACGGTGTTGCGCCTTTTGTAATTCTTCATTGGTTTTAGAAAGCGCTTCGTTGGCCGCAGCGAGTTCTTCATTTAAAGCTTGCTCCCTGTCTAATGCTGCCTGCCGTTCTGCGGCAAGTTCCATAGCCTCCGTTTTTAAAAATCTTTCCGTAACATCAATTGCGGTATGCAGAATGCAGATTACTTTATCCGATTTATCTTTTATCGCCCGGTATTCAAAATCAAAATAAAAGGTTTTTATTTCTCCATTAATTTCAAGATACGCCGCAGTATCTTTCCCCGAAATAATGAGCCCTTCGTTCCATACCCTTTTAAACATATCTACAAAGGGCTGGCCTTTAAGCTCTGGTAAGGCATCTTCCAAAGATTTTCCAATTACACTTCTATCCTTACCCCAAATGGTGAGCATGGCATCATTAGCCTCTTGAATAATGGCATCTTCAGTTACATGTATCGCTGTTGCAGTATGGGTGAGGTTAAATACCTCCAGTAATTCCTCGCTACTTAAAAGATATGATGGACGGCTCATTCTACATTTTAGGGTGAAAGGTGAAAATTATACTTTTTTAAGATTTCGTGGAAGAAAATTTTCAAAATAAACAACTCCTATTTTCTCTACAAATAAGGTGATGGAACTCAATTATTTTAATATCTCGACTTACAAAACCCACATTGGTAATAAATGTTTGAGCCACCAAAAATTTGTTATTCACATTATCCACAGGATGTGTAAAATTTTTTTATGAAATGAAACCAAGATTTCACTAAATTGTTATTCATAAACAAAGCGACAAAAAAGTCCTGTGAGCGGGTGATCCGCGGAGGGCAGGCACACCATACAAGGCTAATGCCTTGAAGAGTATAGCCACTTATTTTTGATAAGTGGCTATATTTATTTTGTAAGAAAATTGAATAAGTAACAGATTAGTTCTTATTCATTTAGATAATAACCATCTCGGCTATATCTGGTTTGGTTGTTAGAATTATATCAAATCCTTTGTAAGACTTCCCTAATAATTAAAATGATTTTTTGCACCGTTATCTGAGGTAAATATTCCTTAATGTGCGGAAATATTAACTTTACTTTGCTCTAATCTTTTTAGCTAAAAGGTATTTTACATCGATTTAGATTTTTACAGTATTAGCTGAAAGCTTTTACTGATACACGAACGTTTCCGTTCTTCTGTTCCTTTGGGACATAGATTTATGCTGATCTTCAGCATGCGCCTGCTCCTCTTCCACACTCAACAAACTGTTGTATTTTTCTAATAAATGAATATATTTATTCATCCAGAAATATACTGAATTTGAATCGCCGGCTGGTTTTCCACTGGCTTCGACAGGGCGTACTGTCACGGGATTGCTTTTTGGAAAAACATCAGGGAAAGAAACTGAAAGATCCTGTCCTAATGAATGCCCAATCTGCCAAATGATTTCCTGGTGAAGCCGATCTTGGCCGAACCAATTGTAGATTGTTCTCCTGCTTACGTTTAGCTTTCTCGAAAGCTCACTAATTCCCATTCGATTTCGGCGTACTACACGCTCTAAAATCTCACCATGTTTTTCTTTTGTTGTCATCGAGATAATTAATTTTTTATGTTCAAAAATTCAATTAAATCAATATCGGGGACGATTGACGAAACGAAAGTAGAAAAAAGTGCAATATATTACACAAAACTTGTTCATTTTTTGACATAGATCAACATTTTGCGTCATTTTTAGCTGAAATCCTATCGAAATGATAATTAAAGTTGATTAATATGTATTTCAGGACTTACACGACTACAATCACTTTTCAAAAATTTAGAATATGTTATGATATAATGCATTTAAAGTTAAATTAATGTAAAATCATTTATAAATTTTAAGTCCAATTACATTTAACAGATTGAATAGATAATAGTTAGAAAGCATCGTACTGTAAATAAGAAGTTACCCTACCATATCTTTAAATTTCCAATCTTTGAATATTCCTTTTATCAACCAACCTACTTAAAAAATGATTAAAAATTTCTACGCTTATTTATTAATTGCAGGTTCTTTTGTTCCGCTAAATGCAACTGCTCAGGATGCAATTAGCTATCAAACGCCTCCCAAAGAAATTGCAGATTTACTACTGGCCAAACCTACACCCGGAGTAAGCATTGACGGGAAAGCAGAATGGATTCTATTTAGTGAACGTAATTCTTATCCTTCAGTAGAAGAACTGGCCATGCCAGAGTACCGCATTGCAGGCCTGAGATTAAACCCTAACAACTATTCTCCCAGCAGACAGAATTATATTAACAATTTTAGTCTGAAAAATATTAAATCAAACCAAACTACTCAGGTTACTGGCTTACCTAGCCCGCTATATGCGGGTAACATTAGCTGGAATCCAGCGGAAACAAAAATTGCATTTACCAACACTACTCAAAAAGGTGTTGATTTATATATTATTGATATTGCAACAAAAAAGGCATCAAAAACGAATAAATCATTTCTAAATGTGGTTTTAGGTAGTGGCTTAACCTGGTTAAATGATAATACCATAATTTATCGTGCGGTTACTAAACCAGTCAGTGCGGCACCAACCAAGCCTTTAATGCCTAAAGGACCAACTATTCAGCAAAATTTAGGTAAGGCTGCACCAAGCGCCACCTATCAGGATTTAATTAAATCTCCTTTTGATGAACAGCTGTTTGAATTTTTCGCTACTTCTCAGTTAGTCAAAAACACTGGCGGTGTAGAAACACCTATTGGGAAGCCAGCGATTTACGGAACAGTGAGCTTATCGCCAGATAAAAATTATTTAATGACAGAAACTATTAAGAAACCTTTTTCTTATTTAGTCTCTGCCTATGGTTTCCCATCAACAGTTAGCATTACAGATTTAACTGGTAAAACTATAAAAGTGGTGGCAGAGCTACCATCATCAGAAGGTACGCCATCTGGTTATGATAATACGCAAAATGTAGCCCGTAGTTTTGATTGGAGAGATGATGAGCCTGCTACTTTAGTCTGGGCAAAACCGCTAGATAGCGGTTTAATTAAAAAGAATGTTCCCTTTCATGATGCTGTTTATGCCTTAAGTGCACCATTTACAGGTAATGAAAAAGAATTATTTAAAACCCAAACACGTTACCGGGGTGTACAATGGGGAGATGCAAACCTGGCCCTTATTATGGAAGGTTTACGCAGCAAACAAACGAACAAAGTAAGCAGGTACAACCCAGCCACTGGCGCAGTTGAAGAACTTTATACACGCAACCAAACCGATGCTTATGGCAATCCAGGTACGCCGGTAACTACTAAAAATAAATATGATCGCCAGGTAATTAAAACGGTAGATAATGGCACTAAATTATTGATGAACAACCCTATAGGTTCTTCAGAAAAAGGCGATTTACCGTTCTTAGCCAAGTTTGACCTCGCTTCTAAAAAAAATGAAATCATCTGGCGCAGTGCAGAAGGTACCTTCGAATATGTTACCGATGTAATTAATCCTGATAAACTGGTTTTATTAACCCGCAAAGAGAGCCAGAAAATGGTTCCAAATTACTTTATCAAAAATCTTGTGCTTCGCATCGCCGATCAGCCCATTACTGATTTTGCAAATCCTTATCCATCACTTGATGGCATTACGAAAGAAAAAATGTCTTACAAACGCGCCGATGGGGTAGATTTAACCGGCGATTTGTATTTACCAAAAGGTTACGATAAAGCAAAGGATGGTCCGCTGCCTACCCTGATCTGGGCTTACCCACGTGAGTTCAACTCGGCTGCAGATGCGGCACAAATTCGTGGCTCTAAAGATAAATTTACAGCCATTAGCTGGGGCTCGCCAATTTACTGGGTTACCCGTGGTTACGCCATTTTAGATAATGCAGAAATGCCGATTGTAGCTAAAGATGGTAAAAAACCGAACGATACCTTTATTGAGCAACTTAAATTAAATGCCGAAGCTGCCATTAACAAACTTTCTGATTTAGGCGTTGGCGATAAAAAAAGAATGGCCGTAGGTGGCCACAGTTATGGCGCCTTTATGACGGCTAATTTATTGGCACATACAGATCTTTTTGCTGCAGGCATTGCCCGTAGCGGAGCCTACAACCGTACACTTACACCGTTTGGTTTCCAAAATGAAGAGCGCACTTACTGGCAGGTTCCACAACTTTATTATGAGATGAGTCCGTTTAGCTATGCTGATAAAATTAAAACGCCATTGCTTTTAATCCACGGCGATTCTGATGATAATCCGGGTACCTTCCCGATCAATAGTGAGCGCTTATTTAACGCCATTAAGGGTGCAGGCGGCACTACCCGTTTTGTGTTCTTACCTTATGAAGCACACGGCTATCGTGGAAAAGAAAACATTCTTCATACCCTATGGGAAGAAGATCAATGGTTAGAAAAATACGTTAAAGGAAAGAAATAGTTCACTCCTTATCATTCACAACCCATTACAGTACTGGCACCTGCTGGTACTATAATGGGTTTTTTATTATCAAAGCCATTAACCAAACGAGCTTATATTTACTGAGGTGCCTAAGGTGGTATAAATTAAACGCCAACTATCAAACTGGCATCCACAAGTACAAAACGCTCAACTGAAAGTTCAGAACTATCGTTGGAAAGTTCCGAACTACCTACTGCAAGTACTGAACTCCTTACTGACACTTCAGAACTATCTTCGGAAAGTTAAGAACTACCTACTGCAAATACAGAACTCCTTACTTAAAGTTCCGAACTACCATCGGAAAGTTCCGAACTATCAACTGAAAACTGAAAACTGGCAACCGCTAACTGTAACCCCTCCAATTGTTAACTACAACTGCATATTGTTTTTTACCACACAAAAATTAGATATATTTGAAATATGGAAACCGTAGAAAAATCAAACAACCGCCATTTAGGGAGAAAAATTAGCCGCATAAGAGAATTACGGGGAATGAAGCAAGAAACCTTAGCTATAGAGCTTGGCATTAGTCAACAAGCGGTAAGTAAATTGGAGCAAAGCGAAGAAATAGAAGATAGTACGTTAGAAAAGATTGCCAATGTATTGGGCGTATCAAAAGAAGCAATTAAGAACTATAGCGATGAATCTGTGATTAATAATATTCAGAATAACTACGGCAAACCAAATAAGGAAGCAACTAATGATCATATTAATGAAAAAATTATTAATGTGCTATCTAACGCATATTATAATTTTAGCAGCGAATATTCAACCTTGATCACGAGTTCCATAAACTACAAACCAAAGTTTAACATAACCGAAGCAAATCGTTAACCATATAAGAATCTAATAGTCAGCGAACGGGAAAGATTAGAGATTTTGAAGGGAAAGTAATTTTGATTCATACAAACTAACCTTAGAGATCAATATTGACTGTCTCTATTGGGAACATGTAAATATAACTGCCTCCAAAATTGGGGGCATTTTTTTATTTAAAGCTATGCTAACTTAAAATTTCAGCAGGATAAACATACAGCTGAAATATTTACAGTAAATTTATCCGCGAGGCATTTGAACATTAGCCTCAATAATTTGTTAACAGCATATGGACTACATAGATTACTATAAAATCCTCGATTTAAAGAAAAGTGCAACAATTGACGATGTAAAAAAAGCTTATCGGAAATTGGCCAGGAAATATCATCCGGATTTGAACCCTAATAATGAAGAGGCTAATAAAAAATTTCAGCAAATAAATGAGGCTAACGAAGTTTTAAGTGATCCGGAAAAACGTAAGAAATACGATAAATATGGAAAAGACTGGCAGCATGCCGATCAGTTAGATGCCCAGCAGAGGCAACGCTCACAGTATCAATCTCAAGGGGGCGGTTATGGTAGCGGCGGTGGCTATTCGGGCGGATTTGGCGGAGATGATTTTTCAGATTTCTTTTCGTCCATGTTTGGTGGAGGCGGTGGTAGAAGCAGTCGTAACTCACCTTTTAAAGGTCAGGATTATAATGCCGATTTACAGTTAAATTTAATAGATGCCTATACCACACATAAACAAACCTTAACCGTTAATGGCAAACAGGTCCGTATTACCATTCCGGCAGGAGTAGAAAATGGCCAGAAGATAAAATTACCTGGTTATGGAGCCCCGGGTGCAAATAATGGTCAACCCGGAGATTTATATATAAAATTTAACATTAGCGAAGACCCTAAATTTAAAAGAAAAGGTAATGATATTTACATCCAGGAAGAGATAGATGTATATACGGCCATTTTAGGAGGCGAGAAAATTGTAGAAACATTAAACGGCAAAGTAAAGCTGCAAGTTCCGGCAGGTACACAGCCAGATGCTACTTTACGTTTAAAAGGCAAAGGTTTCCCTGTTTATAAAAAAGACAATCAGTTTGGCAACCTATATATTAAATGGCAGGTAAAATTGCCAACAAACCTTAACGAAGAGCAAAAAGAATTATTCGAAAAACTTTCTAAAAGCTAAAACAATGAGAAATAATTTAATAGCTGTTAGTGATATCTGCACTTATCATCATGTGGAGATTGATTTTATTCAATCGCTGGAAGATTTTGGTTTAATCAAAACCACTATACAAAAGCAATCTAGTTTTTTATCGTTGGATGAATTGTCAAAGCTAGAGCGTTATGTTCGGCTGGCAAAAGATCTTGATATTAATCTCGAAGGCCTACACGCTATTGCGCATTTATTAAATCAGGTAGAAAACATGCAGCAGGAAATAAACACCTTAAAGGCAGACCTCGTTCATAGCAAACATTTTAATTAGACAACAACTAAAATTGTGCAATAAATTGAACCGATTGGTAAGGTGAATGCACATTTATTATAAAATTAGTTTCATAAATTGGCATTCATATAAACATCATGAGCGAGTCGTCCACATTCATCGAAAAGATAAAAGCATCATATGCTCCAACTGGCTCATATATTTATTTAGGCGCAGGTATTTTAGATGGACAAGTATACAGCGAAGCCGAGGTTAATTTATCTTTAAAGATGATGAACAGGCACGGCTTAATAGCCGGTGCAACGGGAACAGGTAAAACCAGAACCTTACAGCTTCTTGCCGAACAGCTTTCTGATGCTGGTGTACCTGTATTTATGTTGGATGTTAAAGGAGATTTATCAGGATTAAATCAACCAGGCCCGGTAAATTCGAAAATAGAAGAACGTGCTCAAGAATTAAATAAACCATTTTCACCTGCCGCTTTTCCCCTGGAGATTTATTCTTTATCTGGCAAACTGGGAGCTCAAATGAGGGCAACTATACTTGAGTTTGGTCCAACACTTTTATCAAAAGTTCTGGATTTGAACGATACGCAATCAGGCGTAATGGCCGTCATTTTTAAATACGCTGATGACCACAAAATGCCTGTTATCGATCTGAACGATTTAAAAAAACTGGTATCTTATTTATCAGAAGGTGCCGGAGCCGCTGAAATTAAAAGCAGCTACGGCAGTATTTCAAGTTCTACATCTGGCACAATACTGAGAAAAATTGTAGCAATTGAGCAACAGGGTTTAGGAGGTATCTTTGGCGAAAAATCTTTTGATATAGATGATTTATTCGAACGCGTAGACGGTAAAGGAACCATCAGTTTACTTAATATCGCTGATGTGCAGAATCAGCCTGTGCTTTATTCAACTTTTTTATTAAGTTTATTAGCCGAATTGTTTAGTACCATGCCTGAAGTTGGAGATCTTGAAAAACCAAAGCTGGTTTTTTTCTTTGATGAAGCGCATTTATTATTTAAAAACTCATCTAAAGCCTTTTTAGAACAAATTGAAACCATTATCAGGTTAATCAGATCGAAAGGAATCGGTGTGTTTTTCTGTACGCAATCTCCAACCGATGTACCTGAAAGTGTATTGGGACAGTTGGGAAATCGTGTACAACATGCACTCAGGGCATTTACACCCAACGATGTAGATGCGCTTAAAAAAACGGTGAATACCTATCCAAAATCTAACTTTTACCAAATAGACAAAGTCTTGACTTCTTTGGGTACTGGTCAGGCACTGATTACTGTTTTAAACGAGAAAGGAATCCCAACAGAAGTATCTGCAACAATGCTTACCCCTCCACGCTCGGTAATGGGTCCATTAAGTGCCGAAGATTTACAGCAATTGATAAATGGCAGCCAGATGTCTGCAAAATATAAAGAAGCAATAGATCCTGAAAGTGCCTATGAGATTTTAACAAAAAGAATAAACGATCAGGCGGCGGCCGCAGCAGCAGAAAAGCAACAAAAAGAGTTGCAAAAGCAAGAAGCTGAGGAAAGTAAGCCAAAAGCTGGAGAAAAAAGCCTTGTAGAACAGGTAATGGGTGCAACCATTACGCGCCAGATTGGCAAAGAAATTGTTAGAGGGATCTTCGGAATGCTAACTGGAAAGAAAACAAGATCTAAAACCGGAGGCCTTTTTGGTTTTTAAAGGTCTTCTAAATATAAATTAATACAATAAGAAACGCTCGATTAATATTTAAATGATGAAACCTACACTATTAATATTGGCCGCAGGAATGGCGAGCCGTTATGGAAGTATGAAACAAATTGATGGCTTCGGTCCAAATGGCGAAACCATCATCGACTATTCGATATATGATGCAATTAACGCTGGTTTCGGCAAAGTTGTATTTATCATTAAAGAAGAATTTGTAGAAAATTTTAAATCTATTTTTGAGCCAAAATTAAATGGCAGAATAGAAACAGCATACGTTTTCCAAAATTTTGACCTGAAACAATTTGGTATCGAGGAGGAAATTTATAGAGAGAAACCATGGGGAACCGCTCATGCCATCTTATCAGGAAGAAGTGTAATTAAAGAGCCTTTCTGCGTAATTAATGCCGACGATTATTATGGCTTTGATGCCTTCAAAAAAATGGCAGACTTCCTAAATACAGAAGCAACTGATAGCAACTATTCAATTATCGGATATGAAATCGGAAAGACACTTTCTGAATTTGGTTCAGTATCAAGAGGAGTTTGTAAGGTAGATGAATCTGGTAACTTATCTGAGATTATTGAGCGCACAAAAGTTTATCCAAAAGATGGAAAAATCTTCTATGAAGAAGATGGTGAAGAATTTCCTTTGGATTTCAGCACTCCGGTATCAATGAACTTTTGGGGCTTCACGCCTGCCGTTTTCGAAATTACTGAAGGTTTATTTAAAGAGTTTGCAATGGCAAATAAAGATAAACCTAAAGCAGAATTCTTTATACCACTTATTGGCGAAAACCTGGTACAAAGCAATACCGCAACCTTCAAAGTAGTTCCAACTTCAAATAAATGGTTTGGTGTAACTTACAAAGAAGATAAGCCATATGTTCAGGATTCTATTGACCAACTGGTTAAAAACGGAACCTACCCTGAAAAATTATGGGACTAAATTTAGCTTCCGAAGTTTTAACCGCTTACGGATTTACTAAAGAAAATATAACGATTACACAAATAGGTACGGGTTTAATTAACCGTACCTATTTGCTTTCTCCCCCTACCGGGCAGCGAAAATTTATTCTCCAAAACATTAATGTCTCAGTTTTTAAGTCGCCCTTGGCCATTGCCGATAATTTAAAGGCAATTTCGGATTATCTTTCGCTGCACTATCCTGATTACCTTTTTATCAGACCCATTCCTACTATAGGAAACCAGGAAATGGCTCACATCGGCGATGAATTTTGGAGGTTACTACCATTTGTGCCGAATGCCATCTCTCTTGATGTTTTAACCGAACCTAAACAAGCATTTGAAGCTGCAAAGCAGTTTGGCAAACTAAGCAGATTGCTGAATGATTTTGATACCAAATCACTTCAAGCTACCATTCCTGGTTTCCACGACCTGGAGTTGCGATATACACAATTTACGAAGGCATTAGCAGAAGCCGAGCAGTTTGCTAAAGCGCAAGCTGAAAAGCAGATTGAAGATGCTTTAAACTATAAGTATATTTTAGATTATTATATCTCTTATTCGCACAGAGATGATTTTCCTGATCGCGTGATGCATCATGATACCAAAATCAGCAATGTGCTATTGGACGAAAAGACTTTCGAAGGTATCTGCGTGATTGATTTAGATACCATCATGCCTGGTAAATTCATATCCGATTTAGGCGATATGATGCGAACTTACCTCTGTGCATTTTCTGAAAATGAGACCGATCTCAGCCTGATCAAAATCAGAATCCCTTATTTCGAAGCCATGATTAAAGGCTACCTCTCTGAGATGAAAGCGATTTTCACAGCAACTGAAAAAGAGCTTATCCTGTTTTCTGGAAAATACATCATCTATATGCAAGCCCTACGCTTCTTAACTGATTTCTTAAACGGCAATATTTACTATCCGATAAACTACCCCACTCAAAACTTAGACCGGGCTAAAAATCAATTCCAACTCCTTCATGAAATTTCTTTAAATGAAAAGGAGTTACAAGAAATTGTTGATGAAAACTTATAAATTGAGGTTAGGCGATTAGGATTTTTTTTAATGCAGTCGGCTGAAGCCGGACTGCAATGAATGGAATACAAAATCTTCATAAAGAATGTGCTGGAAAAACAAATGCTTATTTAAAGCAGTCGGCTAAAGCCGACTGCAATGAATGGCATATATAATTAGTCGTTGTTCCTATCCCTATTAAATCATAATACATAAAAAAGCATTCCAGAACTTAATCAGGAACACTTGCTATTTCCACCTAAAATTCTCAACTCAAACCTTCAGACTCCAAAAAAAAGCACTCCTAAACATAATCAGGAACACCTGCTATTTCCGTCCAAAACTTTAGACTAGAAACTCTGAACTAAAAAACTTTAGACTCCAAACTAAAAAAGCGCTCCTGAACTTAATCAGGAACGCTTTCTATTTCCGCCCAAGACTTTCGACCTAGGACTTCTCAGACTCAAGACTATTTCTTATCGTCTTCTTTTACTTCTTCAAAATCAACGTCAGTAACGTTATCGCCACCACCTTGAGGTTGACCATCAGCTTGTGGTTGTTCGCCACCTTGAGGCTGACCGCCATCTTTGTACATTTCCTCAGAAGCTACGTTCCATGCAGCTTGCAATTCAGCTTGTGCTGCATCGATATCTGCAAAGTTACGTGACAAGTGAGCTGCTTTTAATTTCTCTAAACTTGATTCGATTGGCGCTTTCTTATCAGCAGATAATTTATCACCAAACTCTTTCAATTGTTTTTCTGTAGAGAAAATTAAGGCATCAGCACCGTTAATTTTATCAGCTTCTTCTTTTTGCTTAGCATCATCTGCTGCATTAGCTTCCGCTTCTTCTTTCATTTTTTTGATCTCTGCATCAGTTAAACCTGAAGATGCTTCGATACGGATTTTTTGCTC
>JAZBLX010000018.1:0-117283 GCA_037033465.1 Bacteroidota bacterium
AATCATTCACATTAATGTAGAGAAAATAATCAATGAAATTTTTATACTTTATTCCTGTTGTATTGTTAATGGCCTGCAACGGTAATACGGCCTCGAACGTAGAAGAAAAAGGCGCCGAAAAGACCGGCAAAGATAAAATGTTGAATGCAGGTGCAGACTTGCTTCAGCATAAGGAACCACTGGCCGCTGTAAGTACTTATTTAAACGGATTTCATTTTTACAATGGGAATCTAAATGCGCAGATGGAAGCCCACCATTACGTTACCCAGCTCAGTGCTGACTTGTACCAGGCCATTATTTATGATGGCAACGGCCGCGATGCGAAAATTATGGGCGTGGAATACATCATTACAAAGAAACTATTTGATGAATTAAATGCAGAAGAAAAAAAGCTTTGGCATAGCCACCGTTATGAAGTTAAATCGGGAACACTGATTGCGCCCGGCATTCCTAAAATTGCCGAACACGAGTTGATGGAAAAACTGGTATCTACCTATGGAAAAACCATCCATACCTGGCATACCGATCAACAAAAAACACTCCCGATTGGTGTGCCTATGTTAATGATGGGCTTTACAGCTGATGGACAGTTAGAACCCGCACTGGTTAAAGATCGCGACAGCAGGTTTAAAGTTTCTTCGGCCGAAAATAAAAAAGATCGTGCAAACATTAAAATGCCAGCTGCCGACCCCACAGCGGACGTATGGAGCAAGGGCGAAATCAGACAATTTATCATTTCAAATAAACGCGACAGTGCCTTACACAAACACTAAATGATGAACATCTCACCAACTACTAAATGCCTGAAAGGCTATCAACCGATCGCCATGGGCTGGCTCATTTGCTTCCTGCTTTCGGGATGTGCAACTTCCGAACTGAGCCAGTCTGCACAACAGAAACTAAGACAAAAAACCTTCGTCATTGTGGGCGCATCAAGCGGCTTTGGTCGCGGGGTAGCAGAAAAACTAGGGCTTTATCAGGCGAATGTTGTTATAGCAGCGCGCCGGGGCGAAGTTTTATCTGAGATTGCAAGAAAAATTGATTCATCTGGTGGCCATGCACTCGTGGTACCCATAGATATTAGTAAACCGGAAGATGTTTCCAGGTTATCGGCTGCTGCTTTAGCCCGTTTTCAAAAGGTAGATGTATGGATTAATATGGCTGGGGTTGGTGCCATCGGCCGTTTCTGGGAAATCCCCCCGGCCGACCAGGCAAAGATTATCGACATCAACCTAAAAGGTTTTGTATACGGAAGTTATGCGGCTATTCAGATTTTTAATCGCCAGGGTTACGGTACCCTAATTAACCTCGGATCTATAGAAAGCCATAGTCCACTGGCTTACCATGCCACTTATGCCGCAACAAAAGGCGGCGTTTTGAATCTGGGCCAGGCACTTAACCAGGAACTTCGCCTGGCTGGAAAGAAAAAAATTAAAGTCGTAACCATAGAACCCTGGGCAGTAGATACGCCTTTCTGGACGCATGCGGCTAATTACAGCGGTGGAACCCCAAGAATGGCCGCAATGGATGGACCCGAAAAAGTGGTGAATGCCATTTTACATACTGCCATCAGACCAAGGAAAGAGCTGGCTGTAGGCTGGAAAGCAAAAGCTGCCAAATTTTCGCACCGGATTTTACCGCATACTACCGATCGGCTTTCTGCAAATATTGCCCACCATTATCAGATTGAAACTGCTCCCAAAGCGGATACCACTTCGGGCTCGGTGTTTAAACCTTCTCCAAAAGGCGTAGGTATTGATGATGGCGTACGGAAAAGAATGAAAGCAGAGCGTAAGCTGAAAAATAAAACTGCTGCAAGGAACTGAGAAACCTTGACGATATCAATAACCTAACGAATTATCTGTAGCCAGCTGAAATGGGCGCTGCGAAATTGCTTTAATAGTTCCGGTTGGGATTATAGGGTGCTTCGTCTTTCGCACGCTCTTTTCGGTAGCCGTCCAAAAATTGCTGAACACCCTCAGGTGGTTCTGTTTGGGAAAGGATACGCTTAAGTTGTTTAACAGATTCTGTTCCGTTTAACATTTTATGCAGGTTGGTCTCCCAGTCTTCGAGCGCTTCTACCACTGATAAACCGCATCCAAAAACACCATTCTGCGGGCTTTCACCTAACAGAACACAATATGAACTTTCATTTATAAAAATGACAGGTTTTAGTGTTGCTGCCATGCCATGCATGGGTACAGTAACAATTTTGTCTTGCGCAATTTCCATGTTGTAATTAATGAGGTAGCAGCTTAATAATCTCGGCCCTGCCTGGGTAATAAATTTGTATAGCTGAATTTGGTTTCTACACTAGGTTAAGAACATTTTAATTACAGTTTGGTTTACATTTGCCAACTTTAATTTAAAAGGTCAAAAATCGAGTCAACGCTGAAATTTTTTCATTTGCCACATGAAAAAATTGCGACGCTCTCCTTAAAAAAGGCACTCAAAATCCATTGGCACAACACTTGTTAGCGTTTTTTTGGTAACAGAACGCAACAGCGATCAGATCATGAATCTGCTACAGAAGCAACGGGGAAAGCAGACAACTGAAAATTAAACTATGTACGTTCTTCGAGATTGTATTTTAATGATCCGCGTTTGCGTTTATTTGAAACAAAAGATCAACAAACTTAGTACTATAACTATGGAAAGCTGCTATTCGATTGTACTTTACCTGAAAACCAGGCACCATAAGCAACCTTATGGTAAATTTGGCCTGGGTAACGACCTGAAATTTTCTCAGGCAGTTTTTGAAAAATTAAATGGCGCGACTGATCCGGTGACCGGATGCAGCATCAAAATGGAATTAACAGAAGAAATAGGCGATCTGGCGGTGCCCATAGGCTCGCTTCATTGTTGTTTAGCTGAGTTGAAGGAAAATGTTGCTATCATTTCAAAAGAAATCTTCAAAACCACCCAACTGGAAGATCAGGATTTTGTACCACTTCAATAAGGGGCGGCAAATACCAGAACACCATAAATTTTTAACCAAATATTTGCGCACTAAACCAATGGAACAAAAAAAGATTTTGATTGTAGATGATGATCTCGTATTGCTGGAAACTTTACAGGAAATCCTAACGATGCATGGTTATATCTGCCATGGCTGTTATGAAACCACTCATATTCTAGATGAAGTGCAACGCTTTGATCCTGATCTGGTGATTTTGGATTACATGTTGCCCGAGTGGAATGGTGGCGAACTGTGCGGGGCGATTCGCGGGGTTGATAGTTTTGGCGAGAAGCCAATTATTATTATTTCTGCCTATGCCAACATTCTGTTTTCTGTGGCAGAATACGGCTGTGATGCCATTTTAGAAAAGCCTTTTACTACAGACCAACTTTTAGATACGATAAGAAATCTTCTTGCTGAACAGCCTGCAGACACTGGTTTACTACGCAGGTTAAGGGTAATGATCAAAGGTAAAATGGGCAGGTAATCCCTTCTCAAAACTATTTGCACCCTGTATTTACATCTTCGTTCCAGTCGGGGAACGAAAGTTAAAAATCAATATCCAAGATTAAAAATTAACAGTTAGTGCTTCTTGATTTATACAAAAAACGTTGTCCGTTATAACCTGAACGATAAACCCAGGAAATAACTTCGCTTTGCGTCATGCTGAAGGCCATAATTTACTCCTCCGTCAATCATCACATCTGATCCGATTTCATACTGTACCGCAGCGTTTAAAAAATTATTAAAGTGTTTTTCTTTTACGGCATAGGTATAGTAAGTCTCTAATATGGCATCCAGGTGCTTAACTACGGGGTGAGAAACGGTAAGCGTTTGTAAGAGTTCGTTATGATGGCCTTTCCCCTCTTCATCCTGAACCCGGTCTGCCTCTACCTGCATACCCATTTTCCATTCTTTGCCCAGGTTAAAGCTCATGGGGATAATTAATCCACCTTCATACTGACTCTGCGCATCTGCAACAGATGTAGGAAATTTGACGTATGGCAATATGGCTATGGCAAATTTTCCTTCATCATTACCCAACAGGTTTTGTTTAATGCGCAGGGTAAGATCACCAATCCCATGGCTGGTTTCTGTTTGTCCGTCGGTAGCCGTTTCTTTAGTAATGTTATAACTCTGAATGGACAGTTGAACGGCTGTTGACTTTGTAATTCCAAATTTTAAATTGGCCTGGTTGATTAAATATTCCCGATTCCGGCTTTCAGATTCATGTTGGGTTTCTAAGCGAAACAAATCGCTTTCAAACTGAAAATGCCCGGCATCAATGGTTCTCGGCGATTCACTCACATCAGGCCGGTCTGTTTCCATTTCCCTGAGTTTGGATTTGGTTACTGATTTGGACGGCACTTCTCCCACCGGCTGTTGACTGTAAACTGCTGTTGAAAATGTGAGCAATAAAAATAAGAGTGTAAATAGTTTTTTCATTCGTTTAGTTTCCCCCTAAACATGCTGAGCCGGTAAAAAGTTTAACCTTTTATTACTTTTTAGTTTTCTGATTAATTATAGCTGTTGGATCAACGGGAGGAATGTTCATCAAGCAATATTCTCCAGATACCTGAGCACTTCTTCTTTTTTCCTGCTGGAAACGGGTATACTTTCTTTATTTTCCATCTGCAGATAACCCTCGCGATGGTATTTTTTTACCTGTTTAAAATTGACCAAATAAGACTGATGACACCTCAAAAACCCAAATGGCGTGAGCAGGCTTTCATATTCTTTAAGCCCTTTGGATACCACGGATAATACAGCAACACCATTCCATGCCTTTTGCCCCACCCAGACCGTCTGGTATCCGGCATCATTGATTTGACCAATGGGAAAGGATTTATCCTCGCATTTAAGTTCCTGAAGGCAGACAATATCAGGGTCAGCTGCCTTGAGCCACTTAAGCAGGGTCTGGATCCGGCCGTTTACGCCGTTGATATTATAGGTTGCAATTTTCATGGAGGCTAAAAAAAAAACCTTATAGAAAAGGGGCTTAGCGGTTTATTTAATCTTTTTTTCAATCACCTTGCGCTGATTGCCCGCAGCTAATTTGGCATCCTTAACCTCATCTGGTTTCACATCGAGCTTATGTGCTTCATACTTAATCTCATGATCCTGATTGGATACCGAGTTGCGTTCCACTTTTGTTCCTCTTGCCATAACGTTTTATTTTTATAGGTATACAGAGATAACAATGCATAATGCATATTGGTTTGGAACGCGGATCCTCACAGCAGCTTTATCCATATCCCCCAACTCACAGCGGCCCGATACATTTCAAGAGAAACAATAGCCAAAGCGATTATGATAAATTGCTATTCTTAAAGTTAGACCTGCCCGGTCAGACAATCCACCTTTTCAAGGCCAATATTAACTTACCATTAAATTATAACATTTAATTGGACGAGCTATAACGCATTAATACCTTTATGGCGGAATAGGTGAACTATTTCCAGGCAGCGTGCCAAGTAAGGGGCATTAGAGGTTCGAATCCTTATGCTGCAACCAAATCAAATGATGATGCAGATAAATTATCTCGTTGTAGTGCCTGTTCTGCTTTTAGTAGCTGGACTGATCACATGGTTAATCAAAAGAAACAGCCATGATGAAAAGAAAATAGATGGAAAGGGCAACCCATTAACAAAGAATCCGGATGACACCCTGGAAGAACTTTGAGCAATTCCCGCTACAAGCACAAGATGGCCGAAGCAATGATGCCAGCGGACCAAGCCTATTCATTTTACAAACGCATCACTAAATCAGAAATTCTATGCCTAAAAGAATATTGATTGTAGAGGACAACATCCCCAACATGGAAGTGATGACAATTACCATGGAAATGGATGGCTATATTGTAAAGGGGCTATCTACCGCAGAAAGCCTGCTGAAGGAGGCAAGAAACTGGAAGCCCGACCTGCTGATATTAGACATTCAGCTCGGGGATTTCGATGGACGTGAACTTTGCCACTACCTCAAACACGAAAGGAATCTAATGCATATCCCAATCATCATTACCTCTGCTGCAAACCCCAACAAACTTAAATCAGCCTTTGATTACGGCGCAAACGCAGTGTTGCAAAAGCCCTTTGAGCTCCAGGAACTTTCCATGATCGTCAGTAAGCAATTATGAGATATAAAATTCCAATATAAACAGGAAGGATACCGCATATCTATATTTTGAAGTTATACCCCAGTGGCTCATTCATTTTTCACAAGACTGATATTACTTCTACACCAGGCATTGCTTCAAAAATATCCTGCATAAATTTACGGTGGTTAGCGCCTACCATTACAGCTACACGCTTCGCTTTTTGCAGGCGGGATCGTTTCAAAACGTTATTGCACATTCCTTCATTGCGCTTTAGCCACCAATGAATTTGAGATAACATTTCTGTTTTAGGGAAATTATTGAAGTTATAGAGTTCAGGAAAGAAAAAATCACCCGAAGCTAATATGCCTGCAGCCTCCTCACTGTTCAACCACTCAGTAAAATGCTTTGAAGCGTTTTCCTTTTCCATATATTTGATAAAGCCATTCTCCCTTTTCTTTAAGATATTTTGCACTGATTGTTTATCTGTTTTAACGCTGTCCTTTTTGAATACCTCAAAACGATCATGAAAAGAGACCGCAGACGAAGTCCAATTCAAATCATAATCCTGGCAATCCATGGCCAACATATGATTTTGCTTAAGCGTCTTCGTCATCGGGAAGGCTATCAGGGCATATTCTGAGCTAATTAACCGTTTCATACTCCTTCCGGAAATGTCTTCTTTAGGACTAAGTAGTTTATCTACATAGCGTTCCAGCTTTATATCTGGGAACCTCTGCAAAAAATCGTGTACCTGCCAGTAAAAATAGTGTCCGTTTGCAACATCTTGTATCAGGTAATAAGCATGTGCAAGATCTGCTTTCAGATAGAAATTTCCCGTATCTGATGCTAACGCAGTGTTTAGACTGTCAATTAATTTTGGAAGTTTGACTGCCGGAATAGATCGATTAGCCTGTAATTTTCTCCATCTTTTAAGGTTGTCGGATTTACACCAATAATCCATCAATCTTTGCTCATCCTCAGAACTCAGGAATTCACCAAAAAAAACTGTTGGCCGGAAGGCAAGTATTTTCTGATGGATGTAAGATAAATCTTGCGGCAGGCACTTACTATAATCATGCGAAGCGCCGATAAGGAGCACCTTAACTTTTTGGCCATATCCCTGTACAGAGGAAAGCAATAACAGGAATATAAAGAGATAAAATTTCATAAGATCAGATTAATTTATCACAAAGCGTTTTGTAACTATGCTACTTTCGCTGTATAGCAACTAAGCCGGCCACATAGTAAAAATATAAAAAAATTGATCATACCGCTTCTAGTTTATCCATGATTCGAATATGGAAATAAGGTGAGAAAAGTATCATTTACCCTCCTAGCAAGTCACTCATCTTAGTTTTGATACGCTTTTCAAGATTATAAAGTTGGTCATTGAAGGTTCTACATCTATAGATTAACCGCTTACGATTGCGAATACAAATGACCTTCCCTGTTCGTTGTGGTATAATACATTTAGTAACCCCCAAAACTAAAGGCCTATACTCAAGTTTGTAGTACCTGTTATTGAACTGATAAACAAATGTAATCATCATCAAAAATAAGAAATATCTAAAGCATAAAAAATACTGATGGATTTATAAATACTGGTCTGAAATAGGTAGATATGCCATCCAGAATAGTAATTAAGATAAGAAATATAAGATTTGAAACACCGGAGCTACTTCTGAATTTTCAAAGAATGATAACAAATTGTTAACATTCAACAGGTATTTTTACCTACTTACATACGCCTAGCCTGTATAGACGTCGACTAACACCTTTTTGAAAAAGTTGTTGCTGAATAAACAAAATATGAGTATGAATTTCGGACAATCGAGTGAATACACCAGAGCGATGGCAAATCTGCTGAACGAGTATTTCAGCTACAGAGGCTGGGTGATCACCCCTGCAAATCATAACCGCATATTTGTCTACCTCTCTTCGCCTGAACCATTTAATTTTACCAATGAAGAAACCGAATGTATTTTAGCTGAAGCCAGCAGACAAGTACCAGCGACCGGTTTACAAACCAGTTCCGTTACCTACATGTTTTTTCAACGTGGCGAATTGGTGCAGCAGATTTTTGTCCCGCCAGGAAGTGAATTTGATGTTTGAAGATTAAGTTAGCCGCAACTGCCCCATCGGAACTTTATGATGCGCCTCCGGCAAACTAAAATATTACAGTTACCACCAGGTCTACACATCTATGCTTTGTATTTATTCATTAAATCATTAATCTTATGTTTTTCCCTAAAGCAAAGTAAGGACCTGAATAATTAAATAAGCTCGAGTGAATGATATTGGTTTTCAACCTTTCCATCTGCATAGAGACTTAATATGGCATACCCGGGTGGCGTTTCCTGATAGAAATATTTACCAGCAGATTCTTTATCGACTTCACCCCACCAGAATCCGCTTAGCGAGCCGTTGCAAAAGTAGGAAATGCCATTATAACTTACCTCGTCTGCCAGGTGCTGGTGACCACTTAGGCAAACTTTAACTTTATCCCTATACTGAAAAAAAAGCGCTTTCAATGCTTTGTAATCCCCATGTTGACCACCACTCCAGGCGCATGTCGAAGAAAGGATTGGATAGTGAGACATGATAAGTACCGGCGTATTGGCAGCTAGCCCAGCTAAGTCATTCTTCAGCCACTCCATTTGAGGATCGTCCAATGTGGTCCCTTTATGATTTCCATCGAGTATAACAAAGTGCCATCCCGCTTGATCAAAACTGTAGTAACGGTGCGGCATTTTAAGCCGTTTCGCAGCATAGTCAAGTCCATACATCTCATCCGACTCAGACGGCGCTTTCCACCAGGGATCGTGATTACCGATACAGCTATAAACCTTCAGTTTTGTTTTACTGATAAACTCATCCCAAACAGCCCATTGCTCCTTAACCATTTCCCGGGTAACACGTTCATACGATGCATCAAAAATCGCATCTCCGCCATTTAGAACAAAGTCGATATCTCCACTATGCAAAGCGCTTTCTAAATATTTGTCCGCTCGTAAGGGTATCTGATTACTCCCTTTGATATGTACATCGGTAATGTGAGCTATTCTCAAAACCGGATTTTGAGTTTTGCCGTCTTCTACATTGAATTTGGTCAGCACTCCGCCAAGCCCAAGCGCTAAAGAGTTTTCTATAAAGCCTCTTCTTTTCATTGTGAGTCAAGTTTATTTTTTTTAAATTGATCGTTATACATCCCGTAAGCGGCTATAATAGCCCAAACGAGATTAACGAAAGTAGCAGGATAGGAAGCATTATAAAGCGTGCTTGTACTTAATAAAATACCTCCCAATATATTACAGATATGGAAAGCAAAAGAAGTAGCCAGCCACCGCTTACTGATGAGCAGAAAATAAGAGATTAAGAATAGCAAAGCACCAATCCATCCAATAGTATCAAATATTAATTCCATAAACGATTGATGCATTTGAAGAAAATTTATTTTTTATTTACGATCCAACGGTTCACGGTATTGTGCTGCCCCTCAATGATAATTTTGTAAATCTCTGATTCCGGAAACTGCGTTAAGTCCAGTTCGAAGCTACCTTTATTTACCGGAACTTCGGCCACAAAATGGTAGGCATCATCACTACCGTTTTGTTTGTAATTGTTGGTAGCAGCAATTGAAATCTTTACCTTTCCTTTATCCTCACCGCTCATCCATGTGAGATCTACCTTACCCTTGGTATGCACCGCCTTAACATTGTAGACCGACACTTTACCTATTAAACTTACGCCATCAAGCTCGCGCTTCTGATTATCGGAGAATGATACACCAAGATGCTTTGCGAGGGTAGGCAGAATATCCACCACACTAGCCTTCCCTTTTTGGGCGTAAATATTAAGGGGCCTGGTATCAGTAGCAATCCAGGATGAGCGCTCGCGGTCAGACTGGCCACCATGATTACGCCCAGTCTGAGCATCACGCCCATGGTCTGTGGTAACTACAATGGTCCAATCTTCGCCAGACTGCTTTTCACGCTCCTTTACCGCCTCCCGGATCTGTCCAATACGCCGGTCTGCCGCCATCACAGCATCATTGTATGGTTTGCTATCGCCAAAGGCATGCCCCATGTCGTCCGTGAATTCCAGATAAACCCACGATAAATCAGGTCCATTTTCACGTATACAGCGGGAAGCCTCATCTGTTACCGCCTGATCTATTTTTGCCATAAACTGGCGGCCTTTATCATGCGGATATTTGATGGTGTCAAGCTCTAAACCGTCAAATTTATAATCGACGGTAATGTTACCGGTTTGCGGTAAACCATCACCAACAAGTTTGGTCCTGTTATCCTCCCAACTGGAGAAGATACCGATCTTCTTTTCCGGATACTGGGTTTTGAAAAATCTGAATATCGTTGGATAGAAATAATTAGGTGCTTTGATGCTGTTATCCGGCACGTTATGCTTATTAAACCATACGCCTGTAAGCACATTGGTATAACCTGGCGCAGAGATAGTGGGCGTTTGATTGTATTCGCCACGTTCTCCTCCCTGATAGGCACTGATAAGCATACCTTCTTTTGCAATTGCATCAATATTGGGCGTTTGCAGCTTCTCTATAACATCTTTACCCACGCCGTCAATAATGATAAATACAGCTTTCTTTTTTTGGGCATTTACTGATAATACCATGCAGGCACAGAGTACGAATAAAATTGATTTTTTCATCTTTGTTTTTTTTACCAGCCAAATATTTGTTTAAGATTGGGGTTAAGCAGCACCTGACTCTGAGGAACCGGCCTGTAATAATATTTAGGTGCTAAGAAAGTTCCATTGTCTGCAATGGTTTGAACCGCACCCGAGGTCCCGTTTTTTAAAAACACACCAGCGTCTTGCCCTAGTGTTCCTGTACGGTAGTAAATGAAATCTTTACCTAATGGATTTTTTTCCTTAACAGCAGGAACAGATTCACTGTTGGCCAGCAAAATAATATCAGGGACATTATCTCCTGTTAGATCGTGTTTGCCTAAACCAGAGAAATAAATACCTTCCTGTTCTTTTTCCAGCAACTTACCCGCATTCCAACGCATCAAGTCATCGAAGCGGTAACCTTCTAATGCCAGTTCAATTCTCCGTTCTCTGCGAATCTCTAATAAGGCAGCCTTTTGTGCTCCTGAAACATCTGGATATCTGGCATTTTGAATGGGATCAACAGCCGGATTCAGGGACATCGCCGGCATGCCTGCACGCGAGCGAATCAAGTTGATACTTAAATCAAGGTCTGATTGGGTAAGTTCGCCAAGCTCTGCTTTGGATTCAGCAAAGGTCAAAAGTATTTCAGCATACCTCAAAATAGGCACATCTACTGTTTGCATTGCAGCCGTTGCCGGATCATTTACGAAGCCCTTTACCTGATGATAACCGGTAAAATTTTTAGCCAGTTGTTGTACGTATAGACCACCTCCCTGAGAGTAGGTACGAACATTGGCCAGATTGAAACCCGGATAAGCATAGGTTTGGCTTAATCTTGGATCCCTGTTTTGAAATTCCTGTACAAATGAAAAAGTTGCATAACCTGGTTGATTGGTATAATAAGTTCCGTCTTTCATCAGGTAATCCTGTAACAGATCCTTCGCAGGAGAAACCTCATAGTTACCAAACACGGTCTCGCTCCAATTGCTGTTGCGGATTCCGCTTTCGTTATAAACAGCGAGCAAAACTTCAGGATTATTGAGTAAGCTTGACTGGACAAATAAATTCAGGTAATCCTGAGCCGGGTTACCCGTACTATAAAGCCTGTATTTAGCACTGCTCATGATATCCAGTGACAGATCTCTGGCCAGCTGAAGAAATTGCGGCGCAGTACCGGCCAGATTCAGTTCACTGTGATAACGTCTATATGTGCCCTCATAAAGTGCAAATCTAGCGCTGTATGCTTTTACAACCGCCCGGTTGACTGCACCGGTTTCAGCCGTTTCCCTTACATATCGAGCTGCGAAGGCATAATCCTCCATAATTCTGTCGACAACAGTAGCTCTGGGATCACGACCTTTCATCAGTAACTCGTTATCATTGGTACCGATCGCCTTATCATAAAAAGGGATATCAGAATAACGCTTTAACTTTTCAACATAAAACTGAGCCCTGAAAAATCTTGCCAATCCTTCGTAGTGATTGAGTACTTCAGCACTTAACGGAGCTTTTTTAAAATTATCAAGAAAATAGTTCGCACTTCGCAACCGGCTCCAATCCCATCCGCCTGTGATGGTTGATGGGCCAGGATTTCCAACCATCATGGTTTTGATTTCCACGTTTCCGGTAGTGGCCGCATTATCTGTTGCCCGGTCATCATTGAAAATACCAACCCCGTCAAAGTCGTAAAGATTGGTGATGTATAACTTTAAATCCTGTTCGTTATTAAAAAAGTTATCACTACCGATAGAAGTCTGTGGCTGCCTGTCTAAAAAGTCTTTCTTGCAACCACTTAAGCTCAATGCTGCCAAAGCAACACTAACCATATATTTATTAAAGTTTTTCATTTTGCTTTGTTTAGAAGTTAAGATTTAAACCAACAGAGAATCTCCTTTGCCATGGATAAGCATATCCGTTTCCTGAACGTTCAGTGTTTGTTGCCTGAGGATTAAGCACATTATTGATATTGATGGATTCCGGATCATAAAACTTTTTCAGCGCAGACCATTCGTAGATATTTTCTCCACTTACATAAAATCTCAGGTTAGAAATATGCCATTTTTTAGTAATAGAGGCAGGAATAGTATAACCGATGGTTACGTTTTTTAAACGGATGTAGGAACCGTTGAGCATATAGCCCGTTTGCGGAATAGCGAGTCCCTTGGCATCGCGAATGTTTGTTCCTAAGTTTACATCAGCAAGCCATGATTGCAAAATCGGGTATCTGGCATTGAGATTTTGATTGGCCAGACCGGCGTTGATATAGGATTGCGAATGCTTCGCCATATCCACCGGACTGTCATTGTTTGGACGATAAAAATCAAGTAAGTGTGCATATCCACCCGCGTAAGGCTGCTGATAGAATCCCCAGTAAAGGTAATCAAGTGGATAGTAGTCTCGTTTGGCAACACCCTGAAAAAACGCCCTCACATCAAATCCTTTCCAACTTGCATTAAGGTCCAGGCCAAACCGGAACCTGGGTGCAGAGTTGCCAATGATGGATAAATCCCGTGCGGCATCAGCAGTTAAACCTGTTTCAATTTTACCGTTGCCATCCTGATCGATAAACTTCGGCCATCCAGGTACAATTGAAAGCGCCCCCCAGGGAATAATCGAAGATTGATCCAAAGCATCAATTTCTGCCTGATTCTGGAACAACCCATTACTTTGCAACCCCCAGATCTCTCCAAGCTCCATCCCCTGGCGGTATTGTGTCAGACTCTGGTTGGGATTTTCAAATCTGGTAATAATCGACCGGCTGTCAGACAACAGGAATCTGGCATTAAAATTAATAGGATCCTTAGCGGTTTTAAGACTCGTTTGGTAGCCCAGCGACAACTCCCATCCGCGGTTACGCAAATCAGCTGCATTCTCTCGGGGCTCTGTTGCGCCAAGTACGTCTGGTAAATCACGGCCGTTAGCCAGCATGCCTTTGGTATTACGCTCATAAATATCGAAAGTCAGGTTAACTTTGTTATTGAATAAGCCAATATCTGTTCCAAGGTTAGCCGTGTTTACTTTTTCCCAGGTGTAATCAGGACTTACCAGTCCGGGCGTTGTAACCGTAAGTGGAAGAGAACCGCCGATGAGATATCCGGAGCGTACGGGGTTGAAGGTAGAAATGTAGCCATAGTTTGAAGCGGCCTGATTTCCCAATGAACCATATGAAGCACGCAATTTAAAATTGCTTACCACAGGCCGTAAATTTTGCATAAATGCTTCCTGATCTATCCGCCAGGCAACAGATGCTGAAGGAAAGAAACCCCATCTTTTATCCGTAGGAAACCGCGAACTACCATCATAGCGCCCATTCAGTTCGAGAATATACCGATCATTAAAAATATAGTTTAATCGAAAGAACAACCCTTGTACCGCCCAATCATTTACGACCTGCGTGGAAGAAAGTTCTCCGGTAGCCAGCCCTATGGTGGGATAAGATGCAGAAATTAAATTGGTTCTTCTGGTATCATTTTCTTCTTCTCTAAAATACTCCTGATTATACCCCACCAAAGCAGTAAAATCATGTTTTTGCCAACGTTTGTTAAAGGTAAGATAAGCGTTCAATACTGTATAATCTTCGAACGCTGTCCATTTACGTGCATAACTATTTCCTTCTTCTCTTACATCATCCGGACCAAAACCAATTTTGTAAGGCACAGTGTTCTCATCATAGTTGTTAGCTCCTCTACGATAAGTGAAGTCAGCATTAAACTTCAACATATTTTTAAATAATGAAGCTTCTGCGTTAAACTGTGTTTGAAGACTAAAATACTTATCAATGGCTTTGCCGCCATTTGTAAGCTGGGCAGCTGTGCGGCCAACGGTATTATTTGCCCAGGTTCCGTCAGGATTTTTATCATAATCAGTTGGAAAAAGATTATAAATCCCTGTAATGGAATACTGACTGGGATTTTCCCTTTGTGTAGTGGTTAGGAAAGTATTGTTGCCTAAACTCAACCATGGTGCCAGCTGATAATTCACCTTGCTACGCAAATTATAGCGGTCAAAATAATCATCAGCGATTTTCAACATCCCGTTTTGTTTGTTATAATTTCCCGAGATGTAGTATTGTGCTTTTTCAGATTTCCCGCTCACAGACAATGCATGATCGAGTGAGTAAGTCTGATCATTTAAAAAGTAACGTGTCCAGTCCTGGTTACCCATATACTCCCACAGTTTAGGATCACTGGGGTTAATCCTTACGCCTGCAATATCTGGATGATCTGACCTTTCTTTTGCATACTGGTAAAACTGGTCGCTATAGTTTACATTATCCCATGGCGTATTGTTTGTGGAAAGCTCCAAGAGCCTCGAATAAATATAGGGATCAGTAACCTTATCAGGAATAACCGTTGGTTTATTCAGTGATATAAAATTACTATAACTTACAGTTACCCCCTCCTGGGTACCTGTTTTGGTCTTAATTAAAATCACTCCAAATGCCGCCCTTGCGCCATAAATGGCAGATGCAGATGCATCTTTGATAACCGAAATATTTTCAACGTCTTGCGTAGCTAAACGATTTAGTTCTGCTGCATCAGAGGGCACGTTATCAATTAATATTAGCGGATCTCCGCCATTGATGGAGGTAATGCCGCGAATGTTAATTCTTGCCTCAGCACCAGGTGCCCCCGAACCAAAGTCAATATTTAAGTTGGGCACCAATCCTTGTAAACCCTGGGCAACATTTGCAATAGGCCTGCTGGCCAATGTTTTCGCATTAACCTGATCTACAGCGCCAGAGAGGTTTACCTTTTTCTGTGTTCCATAACCTACTACAACTACTTCGCTGAGGTCAGCATCATTTTTCTTTAAAATTACATCTACAGCTTTACGGCCGCCAAGGGCAACCTCCTGTTTGATGTAGCCGATGTAAGTAAAAATTAACACCGCATCTGGGTTACTAACGGTCAGGGTGTAATGACCATCAACATCCGTTTGTGCGCCGTTAGCCTTTCCTTTTTCTTGTATGGAAGCACCAACCAGCGTTTCACCCAGGTCATCTTTTACCGTTCCGCTTATTTTTTGCTGTGCAAAAACGTTCGCAGATCCAAGTAAAAAACATACCAATAGGGATAAGTAAATTTTTTTCATGTTTGTTCGATTTATGCTGCAAAGGAACCATCGGCATGTTAAGGCATCATAAAATATTCATTAAATAAACTGAACATTCAGTAAATCTATTTTAAAACCTGTTAATTCGTAGGAAATTTATAGTTTAGGGCCTATATGGGAAGAAAAAGCTTAAAGGAAGGTCAACAGAAAAAAATTATCCAGGCTTTCTACGAAATTGCCAGGATAGAAGGGATTGAGAACGTTTCTTTCGGTAAAATTGCCAAAGAGCTGGATATGCACCCCAGTTTGGTCGTGCACTATTTTTCCAGTAAAGAGGAAATGCTGCTTGGTCTTATTGATTTTATCGTCACAGGTTATCAAAACCTCTATGAAACCCAGGAAAAGTACGAGGATTCGCTTAGCAAATTAAAAGCGGTATTAAACAACATCTTTTCGCGTAAATGGGGCAGCTATGTTGATGACAGCATTTTTTACAATTGTTTTGCACTCATTTTTAGAAATGAAAAAATTCTGGCCCATTTCCGCGATCTCCATGTATTACTGAGAAAGTGGCTTGAAAAACTCATTCAGGATTGTATTGATCAAAAATTAATTGCCAATCAGGATGCGGAGGAAGCAGCTGACCTCATATTTGTTATTTCTGACGGTGCATATTACTACCTGAGTATGGTATCTGATCAGGATCTGTATAACAAACACCTGGAGCGATACAAACGCGAGGCTTTCAAGATATTAGGTTTTTAATTATAACGATTAAAGTACAAGGATTTAAAAACGGGCAAATAGGCCCGATAATGACTACATAAACCATTAGTGAGCTTCATAGCTAAGCCATTAGAAGCCAGCGAAAGTGATAATCTGATTATTGATTGCTATAGATAAAATATGTGAACGGTTAGCAGCGGCTATAATTAAAAACCCCATTCAAAATCCTCGGACCTGAATGGGGGTTATAAACATAAATAATCCTAATGGCTAAAGTGAAGCATGCTTAGCATTTAAGGAATATTTACTATTTAAGCTTATTTTGCGGTCTGGTATCGGTAAAAACAGCCGCCTTATTTTTTATTTTCTTTTGCAATTTAAAGCTATCGAATACCTCTCCAGAAGCTTTGTAAGCAGTGTATTCCAGTTGATCTCCGTTTACTGAAATGATCTGGAATAGCTGAGTATCTTCGGTAAATACATCCATCCATTTCGGATCAACATCAACCTTATACATTTTTGGTCCGGCTACCGAGACCACGTACATTGGACCTCCTACTTTACCAGATGTTCCTGTTGGCAGGTTCTGCCCACGACTATAAGTATGGTCATGCCCCTGCATTAATAAATCCACGTGATATTTGTCGAAAAGAGGTTTAAAGACTTCTCTAAAATCTTTATTGTCCCGTCCCTTAGCCGTGGAATAAATAGGATGATGGTAAGTGATCATGGTCCATTTTTTTGGATTGTTTTTAAGCACATCTTCTAACCATTTGGCCTGGATTTTTAATGAATTTGAGTCCAAAACTATCATCTGAGAATTTAGGGAAATGATTCTCACATTTGAATAGTCTATATATTAAACCGATTCCTTTAATCCTTCTGGTCCATTTTCGGGTAAAGTATATTGCGCTTTCCAATGCGGGTCGAGTGTTAATGCCTTTGCCTGGTCGCGAAAGTATTCATGATTTCCGGACGAAGGAATGCTCGGAATCATTCCGTTGATAAAACCACCGCCAAAATGCCATTCTCCCCACTCGTTATCATTATTGGAACGGTTGATTAAATCGCCCGCATGAACTATAAAACGCGCATCACCATAAGTGGCAAAGGCTCTTCTGATTACCCGCGACCATTTCGATCTGATGTCGTTTTGTGCATCACCAAGATAAATAAACGAAAAAGGTTTATCCGCCATTGGTGCAGTTTTAAACTGAAACCATTCGCTCCAGTTTTTACCATCACCAACCCGGTAAGTGTAAAGTCTATCAGGCTTTAAGCCAGCAAAAGTTAAACTGTGGTAGTTTGCCGATTCATATTCTTTACCCTTCAAGGAAGTGGTAGTTGCTAACATTTCAACCGATTCAGGTTTTTCCAGTTTCGGAGAACTACTCTCCAGCAGAATTTGTCCATAGCCTTCACTAACTGTAGTGTCAGTACGCCAGGTAACCGATTGCGTAGTGGTCGGGTCGGCCGACCAGGTTAAAATTATACGATCCGGAGTGGCCGAAGCTTTGAAAGCTTGCGCCCAACTACTTTGACATGCAATGCACATGAGCATTGCCATACTTATTTTTAAGACTATTTTCTTCATGATATTAGTAAAAAGGGTTGTATTTAAATCCTATGTTCGCCCAGGTAGAATAATATTTATGGTCATTTGGTCTTCCATCCCCGTAATCCAGAATAATTTGAGCATTGGTAATGTTATTGATGCCCATAAATACCGAGAAGCCTTTAGTGATTTTTTGTGATGCAGAAAAATCCAGTTGCGTGCGCCCTTTTTCCATTAAATCGTTTGCTTCCACATCAGCAAGTTCAGAAATAAATGTATCATAAAAGTTCAGGGAGATACGTCCGGAGAAACCATATTTCTCATAAGAAAGTGAAGCATTCCCTACTTTAGGGCGCATGGATGGCAACCTTACAGTCCGCTCACTCACCAAGCCCGGTACTTTAAATTTTGATTGAATCTGGGTGAAGTTACCGTAAATACCGAAGCCGTTTAAGAAACCGGGTAAAAAGGTAAGTTGCTGTTGCCAGGCAATTTCGTAACCGTAAACATGCGCATTTGCACCATTTACAGTTTGCGTAACCTGATAACCGTTAAAGTTGCCGCCAACTTGGGTGTAAATACTTTCGTATATGTAATTGTTAATATTTTTGTAGAACACACCTCCTGAAATAAGGCCTAAAGATTTTAGATAGTGCTCAAATAACAGGTCAACATTAGTGGAAGTTGCCTGATCCAAAAACGGATTGCCGATTTTCGTGCGCTTACGTCTTGGTTCTACTTCCTGCCAGGGCACCAGGCTATAATAACCTGGGCGAGAAAGGGATCTGGTTACTGCCGCCCTAAAGTTGGTACGTGAGTTCAGGGCATATTTTAAATTCAGACTGGGAAAAAAACCTTCAAAGGAGGATTTCGTATTTACTTTATTTGTGCTCACGTAATTCCCGGTATTATCAAAGTTTACAATATTTCCGTTGTAGTTGAAAGCCGTACGCTCATACCGCAAACCCGTAATAATATCCAGCTTGTTCAGCGTAAGTTTACCCATTCCGTATGCAGCAGCCAACGACTCGTTTCCATTGTAAGAATCAGGATCTGTATTTTGACGGATGTAAGTGGTGTTATCAACAAAAAGAGATTTATTGCTTTGATAGTAGTTTTCCATCAGATAACCATCAGAAATGGCACCAGACAAACTGTAGTTTCCGTCGAAATATTCTTTACGCTCGTAAGTACCTAAAAAGTCTTTCAATGATAATTTGCCGGTTTTCAAGGTATACTGATAATAACTTCTGGTATGATCGTCTTCCTTGTATTTGTAGCGACCTCCAAATTTGATCAGTAATTTATTTTTTTCACTTAAATCAAACCTACGTTCGAGGTTGGCCGATGCTTGTCCATCCTTATCGTGTGCAATTTGATGGCGGTTGGTGTAGTAATTGGTGGAGTAATTGGCGGCATTATCCGGATCTACGTTGCCAAAATTGAATTGTGGTGCACGTGGGTTGGAAACATCCAAACCCGCAGATAAACCGGTGTTGGTAAAATAACCGTCGAAGTAAAGCGGTTGGTCATATAAACCAGTTGAATACGTAAAGTCTACATTGGCTTTCCAGTTGTTAAACTCGGTTTTATAACCTAATGAAACCGTTGCAAGGTCGCGATTGTAGTTTCTAGGTGTCCCACTCGAACCGATACTTACCCCTGCTACGTTGTTGAGATCGGTATAGCTACCAATGCTGTAACTCTTTGTTCCTCTGGTTTGAAGTTCATAAAACTTGTTAAATGAGCCTCTTAAATAAATCTGACTTTTCTCTGTGGGAAAAAAATCAATTTCACCCTGTAAACCTAAATTTTCACGGCGTAAGTCTGTTCCTTCTAATTCCAGGTTAGAAAGTAACACCCTTTCTACACCGTTAATTTTATAAGTACCGTAATCTTTTTGAACACGGTCTTCGCCCCTAAAACTTTTGCTGTAGTTTACACCAAATAAGTACGCCCATTTGTCGCGGCGTTTACCGTAGGTGATCGACCCATCGATATTTTGTTTATCAACCAAAAAATTATGACCAAAAGATCCCTTAACCTGAAGCTGTTGCTGCCCGGGTTTTGGTGTTTTAGAGATGATATTAACAGAACCCGAAGTACCGTCTGCGTCCATATCTGGCGTTAAAGTTTTATTTACCTCAATCGCCTCAACCGTTGAGGATAAAATCCCATTCAAATCAATTTCTCTTGAACCGGTGGAGGTAGATGGAAGTCTGTTTCCATTTAGCGTTACTGATCCCATTGATTGATCCAGACCTCTGATGATGATATTCCTTGGAAGTCCGTAACTATAATCCATTGCAACACCAGGTACACGTTGCATTGCTTCGCCAACAGTAGCATCCGGGAATCGTTCGATCTGTTCTTCTGAAAGTACATACTTAATGTTATCAGCATTGCGCATATTGCTTAAAGCCACCGCTTCCCCTCGTCTGATCCCATTCACAGTAATGCCTTTCATATCATTATTCAAGCCCGAAATTTTAAAATCTACGCTGGTTGTTTTCCCATCCTCAATGTTAACCGTGTATTCACTCGTGTTATAGCCAATATAATTTACCACCAGTGTTACTTTACCTACCGGGATATTATCAATAATGAAATATCCGTTCACATCAGTAATAAATTTACGGTTGGCACCTTTTAAAATTATAGTGGCGTAGGGAAGAGTTTTGCTATTTTCCTTATCCTTTACATAACCTGTTATCGATCCTGGTTTCGCTTGTTTAGCAATTATAATTCTGTTTTTTAGGATAACCAATCCACCTTGTTCGATCATTATCAACTGATTTTGATGCAAAAGTGAAGTCAAAATCGTTCTGGCTGATTGATCAAAACCGCTAACAGTAACTCTTTTATTCGTGTTTTCGATGTTGGAGTAGACAAAACCGACTCCGGTTTTCTGTTCAATCTGTTTCAATACATCCTTCAGTGGAACGTTTTTAAGGTTCAAAGAAATTTTGTGATCTAAACCGGTTTGACCATTTGCTTCCATGGCTTGCAAAAGGTTGATAAACAGGATCGAGGTAATAACATAAATCAGGCTTATTCGCATAATTATTTTCACAGGGCGGTTAGCCCCATTAAAATTTTTCATAAATTTGGGTGTGTTTAAATGTTCGTGTTTATTCATATTTCAAGATCAATCGAAAGTTCGCAGCTAACGATTAATCCTATTAAGGCCGTTTCCGATTTTGGAACCGGCTTTTTAGTTTTTCCTACATGCGTTTCCTCCTTTTAAATAAATAGTTTGATCAATTTTGTTCATCTTTATGTTCATCAAGGTTTGTATTGTTTTCAGGATAGCTGTCAGATCCTGGCGCTCAAATCTGGCCGTCAGTGTACACGCGCAGTGCTGATATGCAGTTGTATCAAACTTCACATCAAATCTTCTCGATAAAGCGGAAAATACTTCCAGGATTGGCGTTTGTTCAAAAATTAGTGAACCGTTTTTCCAGTCATCAGCAACGTTATCCCTGTAACCTATTTTCGAGAAAGTTTTCGCAAGCGTATCAAAAGTTAACATATGGTTGGGCGATAAAAAGATCGGTTGAGATTTATCCCCGTTTTTCAGCACCCCAACCTTGCCCGATTTTACAAAAACCTGAATACGCCTCTCAGATTTGTACGCCCGCACGTTAAAGCTGGTTCCATAAACTACCGTTTTTATCTTGCCGCTTTCCACTACAAAAGGTCGTTTGGTTTGATGCATAACATCAAAAAAAGCTTCACCAGATAATTGAACGAGGCGCTCATCGTTCCTGACAAAATCTTTACTATACCTGATACTACTACCGGAGTTGAGCATAACCGTTGAGCGATCTGGAAGCGTTACCGATAACATTTTCCCCGGGGCAGCAGTTTGGGCTGTCCATTCGGTTACAGGTCTTAAATGGTTAGGGTTGATAAATTTGAGTCCAAAAATAAATAGTGCAGCAAAACAGGCAGCTGCAATTCCATAAAGCCAGCCACGATTTGATTTCGATAGTGGAACTACTGATTTTAAGCCGGCTTTTAGATCAGGGATTTCAACTGCTTCCACTGGTTTCAGCTTACCACTCAATTGCCAGAGTAATTCACACTCCTGGTATTTTCTTAAATTTTTTTCATCTTCAGCAAGCCATAAATCCAATGCTTCTTTCGAACCATTGGTTTCTGTATGGCTGAGGCGCTTAACAATATCGTTCCAGATTTCTTCTTTCATGCGGCTGTAGTCTTCACAGTTAAAGACATATCCGGAGGCAATAAATACGGGCTGGTTAAGTTAAGCTTCTGTTAAGTGTGGATTAAAAAATTGCTGACAGTTTTCGTGAATGAATTTCATACTTTTTGCCAGGTGATCTTCTACCGTTCGGGAAGAGATTTGAAGGAGTTCTGCTATTTCATTATAACTAAACCCTTCTATTCGATGCATCCTAAAAACAAGTTGTCTCTTTTGAGGAAGTTTTGAAATTAATTTTTGAAGATAAATCAATTGATCTGATTCTTCCATTAGAAACTCATCTGGTTGAGCATGATCAGAAATTAAGACCAGTTGACTGGTATCTACATAACTTATCCTTTTCTTTTGCTGGCTACTTAAGTAATTAAGGGCAGCATTTTTAACCGATTTGAATAGATAAGCTTTAACATTATCAATTTTATGATCAGTGTTCCAAATTTTCAGGAAGATATCATTTACAATGCTGGAAGAAGTTTCATCATCATTCAAAAAGTAATTCGCATAGTTTTTTAGTATTGAAGCCCATCTTTTGTACAACAATTCTACCTCTGGATAGTCTTGCGCTAAACCTTTTTCTTGTTCAATTTTGATAAGCCCTTTCAACTGATGATAATCTGCTCAAAGTATGGAAGAACATATTAACACCGCATTAATAGAATGTTATGCTATAGCACGAGTATTAATGAAATTTAGCTTTGAGTAAGTAAGATGCCCATATTGCGAATAGCTACATTCTTAATTCCCCAGGGTTATTTTTACACCCTTTTACAGTGGTTTTAAAAGAACGCGGTCTTTTCTTTAATGCTATCCATACTTGCGGAACAATACCTTAAAACCCGATACACAGGAGTGTCTCGCCCTCATTTACCGGCGGCGTTCCTATCTTATATAAGATAACGCCAGATTCAGGTGCATAAATGGTTTTTAACTTCTTTCCAAAGATATCGGTAATATAACCAACTTCTGTTCCTTTGGTAATATGATCACCGGCAGTCAGTTCACTTATAAAAATCCCTTGCACCGGCACTGATACATATGCTTGTTTATGGTATCTTACTTTTACCGCTGAAGCATTTTCTACTGATTTTGATCCATACATTTTTAACCCTGCCATCATGCTGAAGATCGATTTTTTAGCAAAAGAAACTTCCTCCTTTTTCCAGTTTCCAAGTCTGCCAATTTCAATACTCAATGCAGTGATGCCTTGCCTGACCGCCTGTTTGAAAGCATACATCGCCGGTTGATCTCCCGGTAAAACATAAGGATAAGATACGATCGTTTCAAATCCGCTAATCTCGCTCAAACGAGCGGCCAATGCAGTCTGTTTTTTAAACTCCTGATTATCATAATAGCAAATGAAGGGAATCAAATCCTCACTCACATCTCTAACACATCCGTTGCAGAAAACACCTCCCTGGTGAGGAAATCAGCCATTACTTCCGTAATTGTACCTGCAGGATTCCCAGGAAATGACCTGTTAAGATTGAGGCCATCCAAAGGGTTTACAAAAGGCGTACGTGTGTAGAAAGAGGTTTGATTGACGATTGGTATAATGATTATGTTTCCTGCCAGCGATGTTGGATCAATTTCTCTTCGCAGCTCCAGAAGCGACAAAATAGGAGGATATTCCATGCCATGTATTCCTGCGATGATTGTAAAGGTTGGCCCCTTGAGTCTTCCTTTGATAATCGTTACCGGGATCTCCACAGTGACATTATTCTTGGCGGCTATCTTAAATACAGTATCCGTCACGCCGGGCTGTCTTTTGGAAAGCAGCGCATGGAATGGGGTATCCTGAGCGAAAGCCATAAAGTAAGAAATGATCAAAAATATGGAAAGTATGTAGGTTTTCATTGAGGTATATTATTTTTGGAATCCATGTAAACAAAGAAATAAATAATTTTGCACAAAAAATTTTGTTGGTTTTCCTAATTGGTGATTTCTGCTGTGCGATAGTACTTTTTTCTAAACCACAACGCAAGGTTGACCAGTGCAATCAGTGCTGGCACTTCAACCAAGGGGCCTATTACCCCTGCAAAAGCTTGTCCGGAGTTAATGCCAAATACCCCGATGGCAACTGCAATGGCAAGTTCAAAATTATTTCCTGTAGCAGTAAATGCAATCGAGGTACTTATCGAATAATCTGCACCAAAGTATTTCCCTGCAAAAAAACTTACTACGAACATGATAATGAAATAGATCACCAGCGGTATGGCGATACGTACTACATCCATTGGTATCTGAACGATCAGGTTGCCTTTTAAGCTGAACATCATGACAATGGTAAATAACAAGGCGATCAATGTAATCGGAGATATCAAAGGCACAAACTTGTTTTGAAACCATTCCTCCCCTTTGAGCTTGATCAGGAAATATCTACTCATAATACCCATAGCAAAAGGCAATCCCAAATAGATGCCCACACTTTTGGCAATTTCACTTATCGTGATATTAATTTCAAGGCTTTTCAGACCAAAGAAAGGAGGCAGAACCGTAATAAATACATAGGCAAATACACCGTACAGCAAGACCTGAAAAATACTGTTCAATGCGATCAGTCCGGCGGCATATTCACGATTGCCCTCCGCAAGCTCGTTCCATACCACAACCATCGCGATACATCTCGCAAGACCAATCAGTATAAGCCCAATCATATATTCGGGATAATCCCTTAAAAATGCAATAGCCAAAAAGAACATTAAAAGCGGGCCAATTACCCAGTTAAGTATCAATGAAACGCCCAATACCTTGGTGTCCTTAAATACTTCGGCCATTTTTTCGTATTTCACTTTTGCAAGTGGTGGATACATCATCAGGATGAGTCCTATAGCCAAAGGTATATTGGTTGTTCCCGAAGAAAAGGAATTGATGAAGCCAGAAGACGATGGAATAAAATAGCCGATTCCTACACCAATAGCCATTGCTAAAAAAATCCATAGCGTTAGGTAACGGTCTAAAAGGCCTAGTTTTTTTCGTTCAGCCGCAGGGGAACAATTGTTAGCACTCATTATTTTTCAGGTATTGATTTATAAAATCCGCTGAATAGGTCTTGATCAGGTCACGCACCCTTCGAAACTCATTCATCACTTCTTCAGCAGAACCAATTGCCTTTGCAGGGTCAGGAAAATTCCGGTGAAAACGCTCAACTTTCCCTGGCAAGATCGGACAGGCTTCATTGGCATGATCACAAACCGTAATTACCGCATCAAAATCTATTTCAGCGAATTCATCCACATGGTTGGAGGTATGTGATAAAATATCAATATGATCTTCTGCCATCACCTGTATGGCCTTTGGATTCACCCCATGTATTTCAACTCCTGCACTGTATATCACCGCACGATTCCCGGCAAAATATCTTAAATAACCTTCTGCAATCTGGCTTCTGCAACTGTTCCCTGTGCACAGCACTAATATATTTCTCATTAATATCTATTGTTTCTATACGAATGGATTAACAGCAACCGCCACCAGGAATACAATTGTTCGCCGAAACAGCCAGATTAACCATTCCTTTTTTTGAAGTTTCTTCGACCCCGCATGCCTCCCCTGCCAAGCAAGCGGTCTGTTTCGCGAGTAAAAGAAAGTGTGTTCCATCAAAACCAAGGTCATATTTGCCAATAGTTCCAGATTGGTATTCTACTTCAATGTCCAGGTCTTCCATTCCCAGTACTTTTTCGGAAAGCGAAATGATGTTCAGCAGTTTTCCTGCCTTTAAGCGGTGTTCGAAGTCATCGGCATTCCATAACTGGAAGTTTGCCACCTTTTCATGGCGTACCTTGCCCCCACAGTCGATGAAGTCTTTTGTAATGATCCCCACTTCGGTAACATGAAAATGTTCCGGTACAGTTTCTCCATTTTCTAACTGGAAATTAACGGCTTCAACTGTAGCCAAGATGGTTTTGATTTCTGATAATTTCATATTTTCTCTATTTATACATCGTAATTTTACGATTGATTTATTCAAAAAAAAGGCTAGCAACAGCCTTTTGGATCAACATAGGAACCCATAAAGTCTCCAAAAAGTCGCTGTAAAAGTGCCCATGTTTTTGGCGCTATACAATAGCACACTTTCACGCCCTCAATTGTTCCTTGAATGATACCTGCATTCTTGAGTTCTTTCAGATGTTGGGAAATGGTAGCCTGTGCAAGGCCCAGCTCTTCCACAAGATCACCACAGATGCATGCATTTGCCGAAATGATCTGCTGCAGAATTGCAATCCTTGCGGGATGGGCAATGGCTTTCAAAAGCGTTGAAAGCTGGTTCTGTTCGGTGGTGTAGATTTCAGTCTTTGTAAGTCCCATAGATTTATATCGCAATATTACGATTATAAATAGTCTTACCCAAACATCATCGTTATTTTACAATGAAATTGTTCAAATGCTTGATAAGCAAATCTATATTTTCATTTATATCATGAAGACAAGAAGAATTTTCAGGATAAGCTTTTCATAAGTTGTGAACGCTCAGTATACGTTTCTGCTGATAATTTTTATCGCTGGCTAAATGAAATCTTTGATTTTAGTTTTGTTTACGACAATTCTTCAAAATCTATGGCAATGAAGGACAAAAAAGCAGGTATCTAATAGTTTGAATCAAAAATGAAGTATTATAGGTTTTAGTGTGTGAATAAGAAGGATGATGCCGGCCTTAGGAAACAGCTAGCGCTTGAAATAGTCTGAGACAGAAAAAAACGCTTCAATTGAACACCATCTTGCCGGCTGCAACATCTCTGACAGCAGATACCAATTCATCAAAATCCCGGTCCTTTAAGATGTACCCTTTTGCACCGGCCGCTTTCGCCTTATTCTTGTAGTCTTGTTTCCCATGCATCGTGAGGATGATCACTTTTATTTTCGGGAATTCAGCGGTTACCATAGTGGTTAATTCCAGTCCATCCATATCAGGCATGTTCCAGTCGGCCATCACGATGTCGATAGCCGGATCAACTCGTAATTGTTCTATCGCTGTCGCTGCGTCACTTGCCTCCGCTACAACCCTTATACCTTCTTCGTTCTTAAAAAATTTGGCGAGTGTTTGTCTTACAACCTCGTTATCTTCTACCAACATTAGATTGATCATACGCTTATAGATTTGTTTTAATTGTTTGAGCTCTTGGAATGATGACTTCAACATTCGTTCCCTTACCGGGTACTGAATCAACGCGAACATCTCCGTTAAGGAGTTTAGTTTTACTTCGGATAGCATTCAGACCGATACCTGGCTTACGTGTTTTAGCGGCTTCCATTCCCTGGCCGTTATCGCTAACCCTGATGCAGATATCTTGTTGGCCAATATCAATGGATACCCTGCATTCAGTTGCTTTGGCGTGCTTAACAACATTAGTCACGAGTTCCTGCGTGGTGCGGTAAACAGCCAGCTCCAGGTATTTTTCCATACGGCCAGGTAAACCGTTGATGTGACACTTAAATTTCGTACCATCTGATAACTGCGAGCAAATATCATCTATCGCACTTTTCAGACCGAACTCTTCCAGCGTAGTTGGCATGAGATCATGCGAGATACGCCTGGTGTCTTTGATAACATCAGAAAGCAGTTCATTGACATAGGTCTTACTCTCCTTAAAATCTGCTAATGGCATCTCCTGACGGAGGCCATTCAAATTAATCTTAATCGCGAAGAGGATCTGACCGATACCGTTGTGCAGACTCTCCGAGATACGGTACCGCTCCTCTTCTAACGCACTGAGTGATACGCGGAAAATCTCTATTTTTTGTTCAGCCTCCATTTGCCGTATCTTTTCCTCTGCTCGCCGCATTGCAGAAATATCGAGGTCTACGCCCAATACCCGTTCCGTATTTCCTTCATTGTTCCGAACTACAGATGCTTTCAGGTGTAACACTTTGATTTTTCCCGAGATGCTGATCTCTAGCGTTTCTTCGAAATCAGCATCACCGTTTTCAATGTGCTTTACCACGCGTTCAGCGGCTACGCGACTATTTTCGGTTGCGTATTTTATATAGATATCCGGCTTAACCTCCAAGCCCTTTTCAAGGTCAAACAGCCGGTACATACCGTCTGACCAGGTGAAGCTTTTGGTTAGCAGATCAAAATCCCAGGTGCCCATTGAGGCAATATCTTCGGACTGTTGGAGCAATACGTAATTTTTGAGGCGAGCCTCTTCCGCCTGCTTCCGGGCTGTAATATCCATGTTTGTGGCTACTACCCCATCACCTAATTTTACGAACACGCAGGAAAACCATTTTTGAAAACCTTCGTGAGTATAAAAATATTCTGTTGACTGCGACATCCCGGTTTCTATCGCTTCGACAATGAGGTCAAATAAACCGCTAGGTCTAATGCCTGGATATTCCTGCGCATAAAATTTGCCTATCAGGTCGATACGTCCGGTCTCCTTTTCAAGTTCACGGTTAACGGCCTTGATCTTCAGATCGATAATCTGGTTCTGATCATCGCGTACGGCTTCCAGTATGGACATTTGAACCAGTGTGGTATCCAGGATAGATTGCAGCTGATCCCTGCTTTTCTGCAATTCAATAGTGCGGTCAATTACCTCCGTTTCCAAACGCTCATTAAAACGCTGCAGCATTATCTCAGTATTTTTCCGCAAGGTAATGTCAATACCAACCCCTACCCACTCCTTGATGGTTCCTTCTTCGTCCAGCACCGGAACTGCGCGCGAAAGGACCCAACCCACTGTACCCTCTACCCGGAACACACGGTGTTCGAGTTCGAAAGTAGATTTCGTTTCAATTGCCTGATGTATCGTTTCAGTTACCAACGGCCGCTCGTATTCAGGTATGTACTTTTCCATCCACTCGCCTGTTGCATCATCCGTATTGGCCAATATATCCTTGCCCATCAGCGTATACATGTTCTTCCAGTCGGCACTCATTTTGTACGCCAGGTTTGAACTGGCTGTTATAAATAGCCGGAATTGCTCTTCTGACTTTTGTATCGCCCTTTCCGCCTTCGCCTGCTCCATTGCAGACCAGGTACGCTCCGCAGTTTCAGCCGCCAGTGCGATCTCGGCATCGGTCCAGGTTTTCGGCTCGCTTTGAGCAAGGGCGAAAATACCCACAACCTTACCTGCCTTCACTACCGGAACGTTCACAAATGCCTGGATGTCTACGCTTAATAAAAGCGATAAAAAATCCTCATTTATAAACTTGGAATTATGGACATCATTAACTGCAAAAGGAAGTCCGGTTTCCAACACCATATAATATAGCTCAAATTTGCTCAGCAGATAGGTTCCCTTTAGGGAATGGAAATCATTTCGACAGGCATCGCGGCAAATGATGGCTGAACCTTCGGTAATTGTGCTGTAGTAACATCTGTCTGACTTAAAGAAGGATAATGCTTCTGTCGTCACCGCGTTCTCTATTCCTTCTGGGTCTGAAATTGATCGGAGCGCATCGCTTAGCTTCAATAAGTAAGCCTGCCGCTGTTCCTCATCTTTGCGCTCGGTGATGTCTTCTAAAATGGCGACCAGCACCCTGCTTTCCGGGCCACCTACTCTTGACATATGTGTCTGGTACCACCTTTTGGTATCCTCATGAAAATGCTCATAACGTATCGGCTCACCGGTCTTTACCACGAGGTCATAAGTTTGCAGCCAATAATTTTCGGAAGAGACAAAGCCGCTGTACAACTTTCCGGCGACGTTTTGCGAACCCGTTAGGATTTCGAAAGCCGGGTTCGCTTCCAGCCAGCTCATGCCTGTGGGTTTGCCGCTGTCATCATAAATCAGCTCCAACACGGCCAGGCTTTTGTCGATGGTATTGAAAAGCGTACGGTATTTATCTTCTGAGCGCTGCACAATTTCATCCTTAAGCCTGTGGATCTCGTTCTCTGCCTTTTTACGTTCCGTTATATCCTCTGTATTCATCACAAAACCATCGCCCATTTTGACCAGGGTTTGATGAAACCACTGCTCCTGAAACTGTTCGTAGGAGTAGTAATGATCCTGGCTGATGGAGATGCCAGTTTCCGTCACCTGCACAAACTGGTCAAACAAGCCTGTTTCGATGACAGCCGGATTTTGTTGCAGGAGACGCTTACCTATTACGTTTCCATAATGCTTGATCCAGATATTATTGGTAAATATCCAGGTGAAGTCAACAATCTTTCCTGCATCATCCCTCACCGCTTTAAAAGCCTGAATAAAATGCAAAGAGCCGTCAAGTATAGCCTGCAGGCTATCTCTGGTGGTTCTTAATTGCTCATCAATTCTTCTCTCCTGGGTTATATCTTTAGTGGTAATAGCAACCCCGTCGCCCTCCTTTATTGAGGTGTGATGGAACCAACCCTTAAACTGCTCTTGAATATAATGCGCGACCCACTGATCTGGCTCACCACTTTGCACTACTTTTTTAAAAGTGTCGAAAAATCCTGCTACTAAGCCGGGCTCCAGGGTTGAGAGACTTTTCCCGATAATTTCACCGTATATTTTTTCGGAGGCCTTGTTGTTCAAAATACATTTGAAATCAACGATCTCATTTTGCTCGTCGCGGATGGCCTCGAAGACCTGGATCATATCCACAGCCCTGTCTATGATATTCGTTAGCAAAACCCCGTTATTGTTCAATTCCATGTTCTGATGCTGCAAGCTGGCTTAAATAACTCTTCACAAAAGGGGCACAGATAATGCTTCCCGATTGTGGAAGAACCTAAATGTGTATAACAGCAAAAATAGAGATTTGTTGCCAGGAACGAAACTCAGTAAAAGATCAGAATGACGAAGTGTATTCACTCAAGGTTAATGAAATATATTATGAAGAGTTATTTCAAGGTGTCAGGCTGCATAACCATAATGACCAAGGTGGTTGAGAAAAGGAATCCTATAAAATCAAAATGAGAAAGGCCCGATAATGCCCGTTCTTTCCCATCTGCGTCAATTGGCTGTTAAATCGGTTTGCTGATCAGTCCTTGCGATTACCGAAACGAAGGGATAGCAGATATTACCAGATCGGATACTTTTTGATTTCTGGCACCAGATAAATGGAAGTTTTTCATCAGGCTTTCAGGAAAAAATACATCTGTCATTACCGTCAAACCCTCATCAGCAAATAGTTCTGCAGATGCCACATCCAGTACCAGGCTAACTTTGGCATACGCTGTTGTAGCGATCCGCGGTGCCATATGCTTCTTTGCAAAACCTTTTTCAAAATCTGCTGCACCAGCATTGGTGCGGTCAATGTAATAAGTTTTTGATTGATGATCATAGCCAACCAGCAGCTTTTGGCCTTCGCGATTACTTATGATGATCTGAATACTTTCGGAAGCCTTAAAAGTAAGGTCAAGCTTCACCTTTCCATTCAGGTTTTTAGTATACGCAGAGAGATTAATATCCTTACCCAACATCAGAGCCTTATTTTTATAAACTGGTTTCAGGTGCACATTCATTTCCTTTACCGGAACAGAACGAACATACAGATCTCCTGCTACCTGATCCAGCACCAGATCTCTGGCCGTCGTTGTCGCACCCCTCCAGTTCTTGGTCGGCACCTGGTTCGCATACTGCCAGTTGTTCATCCAACCGATAAAAATTTTTCTCTTTCCGGTGTTTGACCACGTCACACCAGCATAGTTGTCGGCTCCATAATCCATCCATTTTTGTACTGTTGACCCGGTCGAAAACCTATTTCCGTCAAAACTCCCGGTAAAATACTGGGTGGCAGAGCCACCGTTCGGCCCACCCGGATTGATACTGACCAGCAGTACCCAGACCGTTTTACCTTTATATTCCAACGGGAAAAGGTCGGGACACTCCCATACCCCACCGTGTGCGCCGAGATTATTTCCAAACTCACTTTCTTTCTTCCAATCTTTTAAGTCTTTGGAGGAGTAAAAGGTAACCCGGTCTTTGGTCGCCAGGGTCATGATCCATTTTTGTCCGGCTGCATACCACATTACTTTTGGATCACGGAAATCAGTGATACCCGGATTTGGGAGAACAGGGTTCCCCTTATATTTTGTCCAGGTTTTTCCCTCATCATTGCTGAATGCAAGACTTTGATACTGATGAAGGCCTGTTCCGGCCTTTTCAATTTTCGGATTGTGATGTGTAAAAATCGCAACCATCGCATTTTCACCGAAACCGGCGGTATTGTTTTTATCCACTACGATACTACCTGAGAAAATGTAGCCCAGACTGTCCGGGTAAAGTGCGATCGGCTGCTCTTGCCAGGCAAAGAAATCCCTGGTTGTTGCGTGGCCCCAATGCATTGGGCCCCATACGGTACCATTAGGATAATATTGATAAAAAAGGTGATAAACACCATTGTAATAAACCATGCCATTTGGATCATTCATCCAATGCTTTTGAGGAGAAAAGTGGAACTGCGGACGATGCTGATGCATTTGTTCGGCTATTTGCTGTTGAGCCTTTGCGGTATTTAGGCAGAGGGCAAAACCAATCAGTGCGCTAAAAACGGTAGTTTTTAAAATTTTAATATTCATATCCATGTGTTTTAATTTTTGATGAGCTGAATACAATCCAGTCCAAACATATATCTTCTTCCGATCATTTTCATATTTGCTCCAGTAATCCGGATCACTATTCTAAGTTTACCATCAACCGCGGAGAAGTGGCCAATGGACGCTTTGCCCGGCACAACGCTAGGGCTATAGCCGTCAAAGCCTACATTGGTCTGATGGCCATTAACGAGAAAACGCAGGTTCCCGTAATCTGGCGCTTTGGTGCAATGCATAATCATGCCATATTTAGCGCCATGCTGCAAGTGGTCTATAATATAAACCACGGAATCCCCGGGTTGTCCGCCACCGCCAACAGACTGCGCCGCCCCGCTCCATTTTCCCGACGGAAAGGCGTACATATTTTGTTTCTCCAACTGAATAGCTGCCGATTTTAAAACCGGTTTCATATCCTCGAATTCTCTGCTACCTTTAATTTTATACTTACCGAAATCTTCGGGGACAGCAGGTAACGGGGAAGTGGCTTCCTTTAATCCACTGGTGCCTTGCGCAACTGCGTGATGGTCACCGTACCAGTATACTGTTGTCGCATAGTTGACCTTTCCTTTTATCCAGCTTAGCATCTCAATATCGAACTTCAGTTTTTCCAGAAACGGGATTCCGTCCAGGTGCCGTGTCCGCAAAAAGGTATTATAGCCATGTGAACTTTCCTGATCAGCCCTGGGAGCACCTCCGAAAGGGGTATGAAAAGGCACGACAGGAGCCCAGGAGCTATTATAATAGTCTTCGGTCCCAGTTCCAAAATGGGATGGAAAAGTATCCTTATCCACCCATATTTTTTCGTCGCCTTCACCATACCAGGCCGGAAGGTGATTATAAAGGGTTAATACATCTCCTTTATAAATTCCTTTCCCTTTTAATGTTGCAAAATTCCACTCCCTGACCTGCTTATCCTCTTCCGGCTTATCGTGTACGGTTATATTTCTTTGCTGCTTCCACGATGCGTAGAAATAGAGTGACCGTCTATCCCAGGGCAGCGGCGCCAGGTTTGCCTTTATTGAAACAGATACAGCCTTTTTGGAAGCGTTATGCAGCACCAGGGTTCCTTTATCTTTGTAGGGCATTAACCAGCGACTGCTCACCGTTCCCGCCCATCAGCATGAAGATACCAGCTTTTTATCATGGGACTCCCTATTCCTCCACCTGAATAGTCGCCCAGAGGAACCCATACGGTTTGTTTCCCGTCGAATGCAGCCTTAAATATAAGCGCTCTCATCAGTTGCGCATAAGCCGCTGTATCCGATGAGCGCACCTTAAAAACTACTTCGTAAACAGCCTTCTGGCCATTTGGTAAAGGAAGGACTAAAGAGTCTCCTGCCAAAAGCAACTGCTGCTTTTGGATGGTTTCCCCGGTTGATGGCGCAGGATTTAATAACAGACGATCTGTTTTGCTGATCTCATCAGCCGCATGCTTTGCCACTTCCATTGAAAAGGTCTCTACCGAGGTCCCTTTTTCATACGTCCGGTAATTAATCTGATAATATTTCGGTGTAGGCGGCTCACCTTTGGGATCTTCAAAAGTCACTTTGCAACTTTTTGAATAAGGAATCGGAAGAAAAAGCGTGTTCCCCCCTTTTCCTTCCGGCGTATAACTGGTATGTGCCTGTAACAGGCCTTTTCCCAAAGAGGGAATACCAGATTTCATCAGGTCATAAGCAGGTATTATCCACCCTGGTTCTTTTTGCCCGTCAAAATAAAAACGCCAGGTACCCCGTTTATCAATTGTTGTAATCCAGATCCTGGTAATGGTGCCTGGCCCATTCTGATCAAAAAGTACTTTTTCCAAACGCCCGGCAATGGTGTCAGTCCGTTCAATACCGAACCCGTCGGCATTTGCGAACCAGTGAGCGGAATCTGGTGATATAGAGGAGCGGTCATAACTGCTGACTTGTTTTGCGGTGTAAAACGGCTCAGGGAACCGGGCCTGCTCCTCGAGAGAAACCATTTCTTTCAATAGTGTTTCTAAAGTTATGGGGTCTGCGATCTTTCTTTCTTTACAAGCCACAAACAGGTATCCCATGAGCATAACTGCTATCAGATACTTGATGAATATGGTTACCCACATGCGTCCCTTCATTTCCATATTGATTTTAATGTCCATGCTTTAAAGTCTATTTTAGTACCCTCAGCCTTGGCAAAGGTTTCTATTCCTGTCTGGTGTTCGCCGGGATAAGTCAGCAGGGTAAAGACTTCTTTCCCTTCATTGGTAAAGAGTTCAATACTCGACTTGTCGACAAAAAAGTGCAGGCGTAACTGGCCATTTATAGGCAGGACTTTCGCACTGGTCTTCCTGGCGAATTTTTCTATTTTTTCTTTTGCGCAGTTTGTCCGGTCTATGGTTAGCATAGCCGTTTCAGTATTGTAAGAGAAACTAACCATTCTGCCCTCCCCTACACATAAATTTAATCCGAATATGTTGGGCCTAGTGGTATTAAATATGGCTTCCATTTCATAAATGTTATCCGCTGGCTGAAAAGACTTTAAAGATTGAATTCCCTTTGGAAGCGCATAAACCAGGGCCTGAACCTTCCCCCTTAGCTGTTTAAGGTTATCGATAGGTTTTTGCACCAAGCGCAGCCCATCAGGGTACGTTTTTAATTCCAGATTGCGCGCTATAGACCAGAAGCCCTTGCCCCAGGCAGAGGGAACCAGCGGCGCATAGTCCCAGGTCGCTATCCAGCCCATAGATGGCATAGTCTTTAAGGTTCCATCGTAATCCTGAAAAGTCCTTGAGGCATAAAAATCCAGTCCGTGATCTACATACAACGGATCTTTTGTATGATCGGCTGCCAGGGTAAAATTTTTTCCATCAAAATCCCCTACAAAATACTGCTCTCGTGCCCAGTCAATGGAAACAACCATTACCCATCTTTTATTCTTAGTATTTCCATCTACCGGTAACTGAAAAAGATCAGGACATTCCCAGGCTTTTTCCTGGGCACCGGCAGGCCCGAAGTCGCTTAGCCTGATCCAGGATTTTAGGTCTTTTGACCCATAGAACTTAATTCTCTTTTCAAGGGCCTTTGCCACAACCATTAGCCATTGCTTCGATGGGGCATGCCAGATAACTGTCGGGTCACGGAATTCGGTACTGCCGATGTCAAGCACCGGGTTCCCTTTATAGTAGTGAAAAGTCTCACCATCCAGGCTATAGGAAATTCCCTGGGATTGATTTTTATTTTGCTTATTAAAAATGGTGTACGCCGCTACATAGGCATTCTTCCCAAACCCTGCGGTATTTTCTTTATCAATGAGCGTCGAGCCTGTAAAATAGCTTATACTTCCGTCATCACCGGTCATCACTTTGGGAGATATTTCCTGGTAGTGGACGAGGTCTTCTGAAATGGCCTTTCCCCACCAATACATCTGATATTTACTCTGATAATAAGTAAACCCGCATGGATCTCCTATCCATCCCTTTTTAGGGCTAAAATGAAACTGCGGACGGTAAATTTCTGAATAATTAACCCGCGAAGTGTCCTGAGCTAAAACTGCCGATCCATAAAACAGGAAAAACAGATAGGCTGACAAGGCCTGTAAATATTTTTTGATCGTTGCTTTCATTTGACAGGGTTTATTAAAACGGAACATTGTCCGTCATCCTTATTTAGTTTAAAAGTCGGTTTTCATTATGGCTGGCTGAATATTCCAGACTTCAGCCTTCAGGTGGATCTGATCACCTTCAGCAAAGACAGCTGCCTGGTCACTGCCCGGTTTAGAAGGGAAGATCCTTGTAGTCAATGCATGCTGATCATTGATAAACATCTCGACCACAGAACCGTCTACGAAGAGATGAAAGGTGACAGGTTTGGAAGTATCTAATGAAAATGCATCTTTTCGGATGCGCAGTGGAATTCCCTTTTTTGCACTGGAGTGACGCTGGTCCACAATAATTTCTTCTGTTTGCGCATCATAGTATATTTTGGTATACTCGGAACCATCAGCGTTTTTATGCAGCACAAAGCCAAATTGTTTCGACTGGTTTGGCGTAATGCGGGCAAGTACTTCATACTGCTGGCCGGAACAAAGCTTAACCGGCTGATGATCGGTAACCGCAGTTTCCAATACCGTACTGTCAGGGGCTCTTAAAGAACGAAGCGAGGGATGTGGTGACTGCTTTAATATCCCGTCCGTTAAATTCCATACCCTTGGTATACTGTATAAATGTGACCATCCCTGAAGATATGCGGCCTCGCTGCTGATTTCATCCGGAATGATGGCAATGGCACATATCCGCCCATCCTTGTCTTCAGTAACCGAGGGCGAAAGTAGCCTGTTGATCACTTCTAAATTCTTAGGCAGGGGATTGTCAGGAACAAACCGTTCATTAACAAAATTGCCTACCCAATAAAGTGCCCTTGCAGGAATCCCCTGGTGAGGAACTTTGTTCACCAGCAGCACATACTTATCACCCATCTTTTTAAAAACAGGCATCTCCCAAAAGATTCCTGAATTGTCTACTGAGGGATTTCCCTCAAAAAGGATATGCAGGAAATGCCAGCTTTTAAGATCTACCGAAGTATACAAAAGCAAAGCTCCCTTTTCCACACCGTCATTTTTAATCCCGAAGCCAACCACCATATACCATTTGTTTCCGTCTTTCCAAACATAAGTATCTCTCAGATCCGTCCTGCTGTATCCTTCCGGCTGGCCAGCAATAACAGGATTCTGCTTATACTTAATCCATTCCTTTAGTGTACTGTCTTTTGGAAAGGCAAGGCCTATTCCCATTTTGGGCCCACCTGCGGTATAACTAATCATAGGGATTCCTTTATCATCTAAAATGACATGGCCAGACCATATCCCGTTTTCATCATAGCCTTTCTCAGGACTTAATGCAGGCTTATGCTCGATCCAGTTGATCAAATCAGGACTGCTGAAATGTCCCCAGTTGATTTGCCGGAGTGCAAGATTGGAAGCGTTCTTCTGGTTAAAGATATGATAGCGGCCCTTATAAAAAATCAAACCGTGGGTCTCGTTGGTCCAGTTCGCTGCTGGCAATAAGTGATATTTGGGACGGCTAAAATCATCCTTGAACCTACTGGAAGGAACCGCCAGTACTGGAACTTTCTTAGCTAAAACAGCAATTTCATTTTGAAGTTCTTTAATTGCGACAGGCTTGTTATAAAGTTTCAGTTCATCCACTATCCCATTAATTACCGTTAGGTCCATGGCCCCTAAAAGACTTTCTTTATGATCCTTACTTATCAAAATTTCATTAGGCTGCTCCGGAAACTTCACCGAAGACAAGTCAGTTTTGAGTTGCTCTCCATTTATCCAAACCCCTCGGTTAGCAGTACCTGTACCCAATAAAACACTGATCCACCTGCACTTTTCTACAAACTGCCCGGTAGGCAGATACGAAAAGCCCCTGCTAGTGCCATTGCCGATGATAATCTCGCCAAACCTGTTAACACCTACCGAAACGGACTTACCTGTTTTGTGGTCCTTCATGGCCAAAAAAGCGGCTGTATCAGTGGGAAAAGATTCAAGCGCAAACCAGCCGGAACAAGCTGATATCTGTTGATCCGGGCCGGGCTGAATCCTCAATGAGGTGCTATATCCGTCTGTCCTTAAGCCTTTTCCAATAAGCCCGGCAGTTAATTCGACCTGGTTCCTCACGTTGTTGAGTTGCAGTGCATATTTTTTTCCCCCGGCCTGCATAGGCTTTTCTCCGTCAAAGTTCCAGTGTTGTGCCGATACCCGCAGCGCGGTACAAATAAAAAACAGCACAGAGACGAACAGTATTATCAGGTAATGCAGTCTTAATTTCATGATCAATTAGTTAGGTTGAATTTAAAACCATGCAGCGGGTTAACCCACTGCATGGCAAATGAAATACTATTGTGCAGAATAGCCCGGATTTTGCTTATAAAGCCCGGCTGAAAAATTGATCTGGGGCTGTGGTATAGGGAAATACTCGTCTTTACCTCTGGTGAATTTTGCATTTTGAAGGTAAGTACGTAATAACTTTTCCTTTGCAAAATACTCGGTATTCAATACCTGTTCAGCATTCCCCCAGCGTACAAGATCAAAGAAACGCTCACCTTCCAGCGCCAGTTCAAGTTTACGTTCGAAACGTAGGGCGGTACGGGCATAGGTGTTTGTCCAGTTGCAGTTCTCGCCTGGCTTATAAGTATCAATATTATATTTAGCGGCATAATCAGCTGGATTTGAGGAGTTAAAAGCAGTTACATACTTACTGTTTTTCGCCCTTGTTCTTACCCTATTGATTAATGGCAGTGCTTCGTCCTGACGGTTTAGTTCGATCAGGGCCTCCGCCTTCCATAACAGTACATCTGCAAACCTGATAATATGGAAATTGAGCGATGAACCGCCCCATGGAAATCCCTTGACCATATACGGAGATTCCGGTGAAACCATAGCCTTTTTATTGGAATAATAACCATAGGTTGCAGGCTCGCGTGCCCAGTCAGGACCGTATGGTGCCGCAGCATAATTTTTCCAGCGGATTCCCAGACGTCCCACGGAAAAATCAAGTCGTGGATCTACATCTGTTGCAAGGCCGTCAGCCACCGTCATCAGGTTGGTATTGTTGTAAGTATCCGGAATAGGTACGCCTTTACTGTCTGTTTTGAAGGAATTCACCAAATTCTGGCTCGGTTGAAAAAAGCCATCTCCCCCGTATGCAGGACCCCTCGGGGCATTCAGCAAATTACTCCAGTTGATCCGGCCGAGATCGGTTCCGTCTGCGATCGAATACTGGACAGCGAACACTGACTCTACGCTATTATCGAACTCGCCCAGAGAAAGTTGCTGAAAATCCTGGAGCAAATTGTAACCTCCGTTGGATATCACCTGGTCACACTGGCTAACCACAGTGCTCAACAGACTCTGATCTATACTGGCCAGGGTATTGTCTGTATTTTGTTTATAAGCACGGTACAGATTTACCTTTGCCTGGTAGGCAATGGCAGCATATCTGGTTGCCCTGCCTGCCTCAGCCTGTTTTGTCGGTAACAACGCTGCGGCTGCGCCAAACTCAGCGGCTATTTTCTCGAGGATCTGGTCGCGGGTAAATTGTACGTTGGATATTTTAGGATAGTCTTCAATCGCTACATTTTCATCAAAGTACGGGATCTTATTAAAGAGACGGCTAAGTTCAAAGAAGAAGTGCGCCCTTAAAAACCGCATTTCTCCCAGCCTAACATTTTTCAAGGGCACTTCGGTTTCGGTAACTGCATTCAGCCTGCGTATTGCATTGTTTGCCCGCTGAACGCTCCGGTAAAGGCTAAACCATTTACGGTCTAATAAACCATTCGAAGCAAATACTGCCGTAAAAGTTTCAAACTCATTAAACTCCCGAATGTCGCCAATACCACCCCCGCCTTTATAAGCAGTTTCTGCACGCACATCGCCATACACCCAGTTTGTAGTTGGTGAAAGAAACGTTCCGTCGCTCCCTTCCGGCCCTGCCAGGGCAGCATAAGCAGCAATACCGAGGGCTTCAATTCCCTCAGGAGAATTAAGCAATTCGTCACTTAATTTTCCTTTCGGTTTACTGTCTAAAAAGTCTTTTTTGCAGGAAGTGAACACAACCAGCACCGCAAATATTATGTATTTAAATTTCATGATTATTATGGTTAAGTTGATTGATTAAAATCCAAAGTTCAACCCAAAAGTGAAGGTTCTGGGCAAAGGATACGGATAACCAAGCCCCTCAGGATCGGCTCCATTGTATTTAGTGATCGTAAAGAGGTCCTGGCCCTGCACATATACCCGCAGGTTCCTGAGTTTAAGCTTATCTGCCATGGCTTTAGGAAGCGTATAGCCCATTTGAATATTTTTCAGTTTCAGGTAGGATCCGTTCTCTATAAAGTACTCAGAAGTTCTGGCTTCGTCGTTTAAGTTCACCGCTGTTAAAGCAGGTATATCAGAATTGAAGTTAGTAGTAGGATTCCATGCGTCCAAAAGTCTTGTACCATGGTTACCAGTCCAAAGCTGAAAGAAATCAGTATAAAATTTGGAATTGTTGTAAGCATCCCTTACCATTCCGTTAACAAAGAAAGAGAAATCAAAGGCTTTATAGCCCAGCGCTACGTTCAGTCCGCCGATAAACTTAGGCTGATCCGAACCCAGCCACTCCATGTCCCTGTCATTAATCTGGCGATCCCCGTTAACATCCACATAACGGATTCGGCCCAGGCCTTTTCCCGGTTTGCTGATACCGTCATTGAGTTCATCCTGTGTGCGATAAATGCCGTTGGTCCTAAATCCCAGCCATGAGCCCAGGGCTTGTCCGATAATGGTTTTATCCTGTCCGTTGCCTCCACCATAAGTATAATAAATATCATCAGGCACGGCGGTTACTCTATTTGTATAAGCTGTTGCCGTGAATGTCAGGCTGAAGTTGAAATCTTTTCCTATTTCATCTCTCCAGTTCATGATTGCTTCAAAACCCTTGTTACTTAACGAAGCACCATTGTAAGCTATAGCGCCCCCCTCTCCAATGATACCAATATAAGGTCGGTCAATCAGCATGTCGTCGGTTTTCTTGATATAATAATCCAAAGTCAGGCTCAACCTATTTTTCAACATGGAAAGATCCACGCCAAAGTTAGTCTGTGTGGTCACCTCCCATTTTATATTTGGATTTCCTGTTCTATCCTTGATGATTCCATTCGGGATTGTGCCCCTGTTAACGCCCGCTATATCATAACCGCCCATATTCAGGTTAGTGGAGTATTTCGTGTAGGTGGCCTCATTATCCAACAGATCGTTGCCATTTTGACCCCAGCTTGCTCTTAGTTTGAGGTCAGATATCAGGCTTTGATCCTTCATGAATCTTTCTTCACTAACTCTCCATCCGGCCGATACAGCAGGGAATACTGCTGCATTGTTGTTCTTGCCGAATCTGGAGGAAGCATCCCTTCTGATGGTACCGGAAAGGAGGTAGCGATCATTATAGGCATAATTAAGCTTGGCGAATACAGAATTGGTGGCCGTGCGTGAGGCGATACCGGCATTGGTCTGAGCACCGTCTCCAGCACTGATGTAACGATAATCCAAGGCTTCGATAAGAAAGTTCTCTCGTTTTGCACCCAGAGATTCATTGATACTTTCTTTAGATTCAATACCTACCAATGTGTTGATGTTGTGTTTGTTTACAATAAGGGTATAGTTGGCCGTATTTGACCATATCCAGTCCTGGTTATAATCCGAAGAAGTGTTCAGGAAATTTTTATCTACAGTCCGGTCACCCTCGCTCCATTTCGGCTCAAAACTGGAAGCAAATCCATTCCGGTAATTGATGCTGTAGTTTGTCTTCAGCACCAGATTTTTAATTGGTTCAGCTTCCAGGTACATGTTACCAAAAATACGCCATTGCTCACTTCTGTTATCCCGGATCTGATCCAGAAGCCGCACCGGATTAGGTTTATCTCCTATTCCCTGTGTCGGGCCGGCGTAACCACCATTGACATCGTACACGGGAATAATTGGATGTTGCGCAATCGCGAGTTCCTCGATGCCTGCCGGTTTAAGTTTCTCATTCCATTTACTTATGTTGAGGTTTTCACCAATCCTCAATCGGTTATTCAAAAAGTTATAGTCTGAATTCAAGCGCCCGTTAATTCGGGTAAAATTGGTGTATTTGATCAAGCCGTCCTGATCGAAATAGTTTAGTGAAAAGGTTGAAGCACCATTTTTGGAACCTTTGGCCACCGTCAGGTTATAGCTTTGCATCACCGCAGTTTTGTAAACCTGATCAGCCCAATCTGTATCTGCCGAACGGATCGTTTTCTTTTGGTCAATAAACTCCGGGATTACCGGAACTTCACCATTGCCATACAGATCGTGGTTTGGCTTAACACCATCATTTTTATAGGCTGTCCAATAGCTTTCACCCCATTGCCGGGTGTTCAGCATTTTTATGCCGGTATGATAAGATTGTGTGGTTAGCTGGGCATTGAAATCAACGGTAAGTTGATCTGTTTTCCCTTTTTTGGTCGTAATAATGATCACACCATTGGCCGCCTGGGTACCATAAATCGAAGCGGAGGCGGCATCTTTTAATACCTGTATAGATTCCACATCATTGGAATTCAGTAAAGTGGCAATGTTATCACGCGTCTGCACACCATCAATGACATACAAAGGAGTACCATTATTGATGGTGGTGATGCCACGGATACCAATTCCGGTTCCTACGCCTCCTGGTGTGCCGTTGTTGGTGATGTTAACTCCTGGTATACGTCCCTGCAGCGTTGAAATGATATTTCCGGTTGGAATGTTTTCAACATCTTTCATATTTACTACAGAAACAGCGCCCGTTAAGTCCTTTTTTCTTTGCGTTTGATATCCTGTGACTACCACTTCGTCAAGATTTTTATCGTCTGGCTGCAAAGCGACATCTATTTTTGTTCTGTTATTGACCAGAACTTCCTGGGTTAAAAAGCCAAGGTAAGAGATGACCAATGTGGGATTGTTTCCTGAAATGGCCAATGAATACTGACCCTGGTTATTTGTGCTGGTACCGGTTTTAGTTCCTTTAAGGAAAATGCCGACGCCAATCAACGTTTCTCCTTTATTGTCTTTTACTGTTCCGGTAACGGTAAGGTTATTTTGTGCGCTTACATTTTGATAAAAGAAGCACATGGTCAGGAGCATTAGAAAATATCTGATTTTCATTTCCTTGTTAATATTAGTCGTGAATGGTTAGACATGACAGGTTTTGGCAAGTCATATCAATATTTGGTTAGTTAGCGTGCTAGAATTCCCCCGATGCTAGGGTGGCGAAGTACCTTTTTTGTTCATAAAATTAAGTTTGGGTTTATAATTGGTTAGTTGATTTATTGGGATAAGACTTCTGCTGCGCAGCATTTTCTTTTCCAGATGAACCGGTCGAAATCAAACTTTGAATATTCCGGGCAAGCCCCGAATTGGGCGGTGATGAACGCGCCCATTGCCACTGCATAATCTAAAGTTAGTTCCAGGGGTTCGCCCGCGAGCTTCATGGCCAGAAATGCAGCCAGGAAAGCGTCTCCGCTTCCAATGGTATCTGCAACGCTAATGCTATACGCAGGATATTCGTAGGTCAGGTCTTTATTGTAGTAGGTGGCACCGTGCTGCCCTTTGGTAATGAGAATTTCTTTCATTCCGAACTTGCTAAAAATAGCCTCGATACAATCAAGCTCCCTGGAATACGAAATGCCGACCCATTCGGAGATCATGCGGAGCTCAGCTGAATTTATTTTAACCATATCAGCCTGCCAGAGCAATTCCGACACCCATTCAGGACTGTAATGAGGAGCCCTTAAGTTTACGTCAAAGACCTTGTAACTGGCATGGGCCAGCATTTTGATTAACGTTGACCGTGAAGCCTCATTCCTGGAGCCAAGACTTCCAAATACAAAAGCATCCGCTGTTCGGATCAGGTCCTCCATTTCTTCCTCCCACCGGATATAATCCCAGGCAACAGGTGCTACAATATCATAACTCACTTCACTTTCCTCATTAATAGAGGCTATAACCTGACTGGTCTGATGTTGATCATCTATCTGAACGTAGTTGCAATTTAAGCCGATTCCGGTCATGAAGTCGAGCAGATCTTTGCCCGCCTGGTCATTTCCAATGCTGCTGATGAGATGACTTTCTAGTCCTAACTTGTGCAGGTGGTAAGCTACATTCAGTGGCGCACCGCCCGGTCTGCTTCCGTCCGGGAGGTTATCCCAAAGGATCTCACCAAAACACACTACTGATTTTCTTGCTGAACTGTTCATACCCGTATTTTTTTAATGCATGACTAAATTAGTTCCGATCTGTTCCAGCGACTTGCCTTTGGTTTCCGGCATTAATCTCCACACGAAAATCAGCTGAAGTACCATCATTGCTGCAAAGAAAAAGAAAGTTGTTGCCCCCCCTAAGGTTTCGGCCAGATAGGGAAAACAAAATGCAATGATTGCCGCCATGACCCAGTGCGTGGAACTGCCAAGTGTCTGCCCTTTTGCACGGACTGAATTGGGAAAAATTTCAGATATGAACACCCATATTACCGCACCCTGTGAAAAAGCAAAAAACGCGATAAACAGCATGATATAGGCTGGGATTGCAAGCCCTGAAAAGTTCTGCGTATAGAAAGTAAACCCAACAAGGAAAAGCGAGGCTATCAATCCAAAAGAGCCAACCAACATGAGCACACGCCTGCCGATTCTGTCAATAAAATTAATGGCAATCAAAGTAAAGATAAAATTGATCATGCCTATCCCTACAGTGGAAAGCAGAGAAGAATGCGCGCCGAGTCCGGCCATTTCAAAAATCCGGGGTGCGTAATAAATGATTGCATTAATTCCAGAAACCTGGTTAAAAAAAGCAAAAAGTATGGCCAGTATTACCGGAGTTTTATATTTACCGGAGAAAAGACTTTCTTCCTTTCCTGAAGAAGACTTTAAGGCGGAACCCTGGATAGCGGCCAGTTCCTGATCGCAGTTTAGCGGATTGATCACTCTAAGTATCCTTAAAGCACGTTCCGTTGCTCCCTTTTTTAAGACCAGCCATCTTGGGCTTTCCGGAATGAAATAGATCAAAACCAAAAACAGCAAAGAAGGGAAAGCCTGAACACCAAGCATCCATCGCCAGGAAGACTCGCCACCCTGACTAATCAGGTAGTTGGACAGGTAAGAGATCAAAATTCCTAATACGACATTAAACTGGAACAGTCCGACAAGCCGCCCCCTTTTATGTGCAGGAGAAATTTCAGATATATATATAGGCGCGGTTACCGAAGATATTCCAACCCCGAGTCCGCCAAGAAATCTGAAAACCAGAAAAACAGACCAGTCATTAGCCAAGGCCGTACCGATTGAGGAAAGCAGATAAGCAACGGCAACGAAATACAAAGTGTTTTTACGGCCAAAACGATCTGAAGGCCTCGAGCCCACAAGAGAACCGATCACCGTTCCTATAAGCGCAATAGAAATGGTAAAGCCGTGTTCAAAAGATGATAACTGCCAGAATTGCTGGATCGATTTTTCCGCACCGGAAATAACTGCTGTATCAAATCCAAAAAGAAAGCCTCCCAGGGCTACGACCATGGACCAGGCCAGGACGGAATATTTTTTCATACTCAAAGTTTATATTGGTTAATGGTTGCAAATTAGACCAAAGCAGAAAAGAAAAACATCAAAATCGTTTCTAAAAACTACCAATTTCAACACATTCATAATTCACTATGAATCAGCAATATAACGGAATAACATAGACGCTAAATTTCAAAACTTTCAATTTTGAATCAGAAAATCTCAGGTTTTGATACACGCCATTCCGCACAATCAAAAGATCACCACTTGCCCGTATTTCAGTTATCTGAGCCTTTTTTATATATTTAAATGAAAATCCCTGCGAATACATTCAATAACCAAATAATTCTGCTATTCGATCTCGAAGTTGGATGAATAATACCATGAAAACCAGATATACTCCAGTTAACACCATTCTCCTGTTGTTCTTTCTATGCTTCAGCCTTACGGGTTGTGAAAAGCAGAAGGAAAATACCGTATATACTATTGGCCTCTCTCAGTGTATAGGCTCAGACCTTTGGCGGAGAACAATGCTCGAAGAGATTAAAATGGAACTCTCTTTACATCCCGGGGCAAAATTGATCTATATGGATGCCAACGGGGACAGCCAACTCCAGATCCGACAAGCAGGAGAAATGATCAGTAAAGGGATCGACATCCTGATTATCTCCCCGAATGAGGCACAGCCGTTGACTCCTATCGTTGAGGAAGCTTATAATAGAGGCATACCGGTAATTATCATTGACAGGAAAACCGCATCTACATCTTATACTGCTTACGTGGGTGCGGACAACTTCCAGATCGGAAAAATGGCCGGCGAGTATGCAGGTGATGCCCTGAAAGGCAAAGGGAATGTTGTAGAGGTTATGGGGCTTCCGGGTTCATCCCCAACCATCGAGCGGCAGCGGGGATTCAGTGAAGGGCTGAAAAAATATCCTGGAATAAAGATTACAAACCAGGTTTACGGTAACTGGCTAAAAAAGGATACAGAGGAACAGCTCGCTAAAATCGAAAGTTCTTTATTGAATGCAGATGTAGTTTTTGCGCATAACGACCAGATGGCATCAGGAAGCAGGAAAATTTTGAACGACCTTAACGTGTCAAAACAAATTAAAGTGATTGGAATTGATGCGTTACCGGGACAGGGCGGCGGTTTGCAGATGGTGGCCGGCAAAGTACTCACCGCAAGCGTGCTCTATCCTACCGGAGGCAAGGAGGCTATCAGCACCGCATTTAAAATTCTAAACAGGGAATCATTTTCCAAAGAGAATATTCTGCAATCCCTGGTTATTGATTCCACAAATGTTGATCTGATGAAACTGCAGTGGAACAAGTTCAGCAGCCAGCAGAAAGATATTGAACGCCAGGGAATCTTGCTCGAGGAGCAAAAGGTACTCTTCCAGAACCAGCAAATTATCCTTAACGTGATTGTGATTACGCTGGTACTTTCTGTAGTATTCGGCGGGCTGGCACTATATGCATTAACGGAAAACAGGAAAATTAACAAAAACCTGGAGGCCAACAACCTGGAAATAATAAACCAGCGTAACCAGCTGATAGAAATGTCCGCAAAAGCCCAGGCAGCCACGGAAGCCAAGCTGAACTTTTTCACTAATATGTCCCATGAGTTCCGCACTCCCCTTACCCTCATCCTATCACCACTTGAAGACCTGCTTAACAATCATAAAATCAAGCCTGTGGCGGAAAGGAACCTGAACCTCATTCATAAAAATGTTTACCGTTTGCTCAGACTGATCAACCAGCTTATCGATTACCGGAAAATTGAACACGATAAAATGCTGCTGAGTGTTTCTGAGAATAATATAGTGGCATTTTTAAAAGATATTATGGAAAGCTTTGAGCACAGTGCAAAAAAGAAGAATATCGACATTAGACTGGTTACCGATGCACAGGAAATCAATGTATGGTTTGATCTGAATATGCTTGATAAGGTCATATTCAATCTCTTATCCAATGCATTGAAATTCGCTCCGGCCAATGGTACCATTTACGCGGAGATCACCCATGATGATGCATCTGTATATCTTTCCATAAAAGACAATGGTCCCGGAATCTCTCCGGAAGAAATCGCACACGTATTCGAGTACTTCTATCAGGCACAGAGAAATTCAGCAAAAGGATCCGGTCTGGGCCTGTCCTTATCTAAGGAACTGATGACGCTCCATCATGGAGATATTACCGTTGAAAGCATAAAGTGGCAGGGCACAAAATTCAGCATCCGGCTGCAGCTGGGAGATGCTCACTTTGGGGAAGAAGAGAAATCGAAAGAAAAAGCCAGCAGAGAAGCACTTTATGAAGATGCCAAAATCTATACTATAGGGCTCGATGACACCACTGAGGTTAAAAACCGGGATGTTTTAAGAACAATAAAAGAGGAATCGGTGCTTATCATTGAGGACAACCATGATCTGTTGAATTACCTGGGTAATAAGTTTGAGGATGACTATGAAGTTTTCCTTGCAGATACCGGGGAGAAAGGTATAATTTCGGCATACGAACAGGTACCGGATCTGATCATATCAGACCTGGTGCTTCCCGGCTCGTCGGGGCGTTCGGTAACTGAAAGATTGAAATCTGATATCAGGACCTCACATATACCGATTATTTTATTGTCTGCCCATGGGAGTCTCGAGCACCAGATCAACGGGATGGAAAGCATGGCTGATGCCTATATCGTTAAGCCTTTTAACTACCAGTATCTGGTTGCAACTGTAAAAAGCCTGTTAAAGAACCGCTCTCTGCTCAAAAGTCATTATGTCAGCGATATCAGTACTTCAGGGAAACAGCCCATTTCAAAAAGTCTGGACAAAAAATTCGTCAATGACTTCGCTGGGATTGTTGAACAGAACCTGGCCAATGAAAATTTTAGTGTAGATGAGATTGGTAGGGAAATTGGTATGTCCAGGGTTCAGTTGTACCGAAAAGTTAAAGCGCTGCTCGAATGTAGCGTTACAGACTATATTTTAAGCAGAAGGCTGAAGAAAGCCAAGTACCTGCTGATCAATGAAAGGTACAGCATAGCGGAAATTACCTATATGGTTGGCTTTTCTTCTCCTAATTACTTCTCTACGGTATTTAAATCAAAATATGGAATGCGTCCAAGTGAATTTAAAAAAAACCAATCTCAGCAGACTTAACATACTCACGGGAGATTTCAATATGAGTAGATATGCATAAAGTAATTATTAGTTTGAAGCGCCTGGAAGATTTAACTTCACTTTATCAGATATGGATTTTAAATCAATTAAACTTTAAGGCATATCCGCTCTCCTCGAGGAATTTTTCATAGTTTTTTATATGCAGAATGCTTGCAATTGCTTTTTTCTTATTAATGGCCTTTCTATAATATGCTGCTGTAATCTTGTATCCGATCCAATAACCTAAATCTGGTGGGTATCCATTTTTAGGCTGATAAACATACATCCATTCATGACTATCCTCACGGTCGTTCATTATTTTCTGAAACTCGGTCCATAATTTCGCTTCATTTGCATTACCGTAGTCATGCGTTTCCCTATTTGGACCTCCCCCTGAAATCAGCTCTCCTATGAAATCAGCACTTCCTTCATTGATACAAGCAGCAAGCAAATTTAATTTCTTTTTTGGAATGGTGTCTTGTTGATAGTGAATAAGTTCATGAGCCACCATATAAGGTACAGCGGAAGATTGCGTCATTTCGGCACCGATAACTAACCCTTTTGGATTGGAATGCCCCCCTGAATTAAACCTCCCTATCACAAAATACACATTCGGGAAGACCGCATTAGGGTAAAGATATTTTAGCGCCATAAAGGATGATCGGCACTGCCTTTCATTTTCCAGTATTTTTAATGTATTTAATCTGGCCCCGATATATTCAGCTTTCTTTTCAATAACTGTTTTAAGCAACGAGGCTGCACTTTCTATTCTTCCTTTCATAAATGCCTCAATACCTGGTGAACCTATCTTTAGATAATCCTCGTCAAATGGATTAGTGCCGGACTCAACGTTTATCTTATCAAAAGCATTCCAAAAGTTATTGATGTCCGTTGTGACAAATGATGACTTTAAAGGATCAAATACAAGTTGAGCAAAGGAAATTTTAAATAAGCCGACTAAGGCCAAAATCATGAGTAGCAAAAATTTCATTGTAATCAGATAAGGATATCAACATTGAATTGGTAGCAGGAAAGTACTAAAATAAAAATTCTTGATAGAAAAGTAGTTTAACATGAATGTTTATATTAAATCTTAATTCGACCTAGTTATTTTTATCTATCCCAGTTGCTGTTACATAAGTTCCAGTTCAAAGAAGATTATTTATATGAAAATACCTCCTCTATAGACGTTCTCTTCACCAAGTTCAATAAATCTAAATGGGATGATCATTTAATTGAGCTAAAAGTCCTTTTTTTTTATCTTTGAACCATAAATGAATACTGAAGAACAATCCCAGCCTGAAAGCTTCTCCGGCAAGCTCATCATCCAGGCACTTGAATGCTCCCCCGAGCCAACGGCCATTTACACAAATGAGAACATGATTATCCGTTTTGCAAACCAAGGCATGCTGGAGGTATGGGGAAAGGATGCTTCAGTGATCGGAAAACCCTTGATGGATGCCCTGCCTGAGCTCGAGGGTCAGCCCTTCCTTGGTCTTTTAAGACAGGTATGGCATTCGGGCAAAACGTATTCGGTAAATGATGCGCCGGTCAACATTATTAAAAACGGTATTGTTACAACCGATTTCTATGATTATGAATACAAGGCGCTTCTGGATCAACAGGGCAAGTCGTGGTGCATATTAAATACTGCACGAAAAGTAACTTCAAAAAGAGAATATCTGCAAAGGATCCAGCAGAAAGAGGAGAAAGAGCAGGCGCTGCTTGAGGAGATGGCCGCCACCATGGAAGAGCTCAGCTCAACCAATGAAGACCTGAACAGTTCATTAAGATTGCTCGCCGAGAGCCGTGAACATATTAAGACCATCATAGAGCAGGCCCCGGTGGGTATCGCAATGCTCGAAGGGCCTGAACATGTCATCGAGATTGCAAATCCAGCGATTTTGAAGATCTGGGGACGCACGCTTTCACAGGTAGAGGGTATCCCGCACGAGATCGCGCGGCCGGAACTTATCGGACAGCCGGTGAACAGCTGGCTTTCAGAAGTGTATGCAACAGGAAAAAGACGAACAAACAATGAGTTTTTGGTCAGGCTGCTCGACGGTGAGGGCCTTCGGGACGCAGTGGTAAACTCGATTTACCAACCTATATTTTCTTCGTCGGGCGAGGTAAAGGGCGTTCTGATCATTCTCGAGGAGATTACCAGACAGGTACTTGATCGTCGCGCCAGCGAGAAAGATCAGCATATGCTCTCCATGGCCATACTTGCCGGAGAGCTTGCCACTTTTTATTACGAACCACAAACGAACCTCTTCTCAGGCAATGCGCTTCTAAGATCCTGGTTCGGCCTATCCCCTGATGACAAAATAGATCTCAGTGTTGCCCTAGACCGCATTTTTGATCAGGACAGGCTACTGGTGAGCAAGGCCATCGCGCAGTCACTGAACGATGGCTCCGACGGGAATTATTTTATTGAATACCGGATCCAGCACCCGGAAGACCCTAAAGGCAGACTGGTACAGGCACATGGAAAGGTATTTTACGACCAGGCCGGAAGGGTGACCAGCCTCAACGGTACCCTGCGGGATATTACCGAGCAGAAAAAGGATGAACAGCGAAAGGACGATTTCATGGCAATGGTCAGCCATGAGCTCAAAACGCCCTTAACCTCGCTCAACGCCTATCTGCAGTTGATGCAGAGAAATGCAATCCTTTCCGGAGACAATTTTCAGCAGGGCACCCTTGAAAAATCTATCCGGCAGGTGAGGAACATGACCTCGATGATCAACGGCTTTCTCAATATCTCCAGGCTTGAATCAGGAAAGATGGTCATCTCAAGATCCCGTTTTGATTTGCTGGGACTGTTTTCAGAACTGGAAGAGGAGATCCTTTCTACTGTTCATACCCATAATATCGTCTTTGAGCATGCGGAATCTGTCATACTTGATGCCGACAGGGAAAAAATCTCGCAGGTCGTACATAATCTAGTTGGCAATGCGGTGAAGTATTCGCCCATGGGCAGTACCATTACGATAAGCTTCTCAGCACCTGCCTTGGGAAAGGTCAGATTGCGCGTCAAAGATGAGGGCATGGGGATCGCCCCGGACGATCAGCAGCAGATTTTTGAGCGGTTCTACAGAATAAAAAATCCACAAATGGGATCAATCGCAGGATTTGGGATAGGTCTTTATTTGTGCAGGGAAATCGTTGAACTCCACCATGGCACTATAAGCGTTGATAGTGCAAATGGGAAGGGTACAACTTTCTTCGTTGAGCTGCCCTTACAGGCCTAAGGTTAAATTTTGAAAGAGTGTTTTATGGAAATTAAAAACCGCGCCTCTATCTGACGGCGAAAAATTAGAATTGGTTAGAATGAGGAAAGTTATCTAGCATTCTATTACTTTCCTTATTTACCATAGCATCAGCATTAAAAATGAAAACTGACAAATTAGACAACCCGGCCTGGTATTCTTTAAGCGAAACTCATAGGGAGTTCGCTGTTGACTATCAGGACATAAAATTCTATCACCCTGATTATTGCCCTTTCGGCGGTTTCATTAATTCCTACGAAACAAAAACAGGAATCAACAAATACGCCTCGTTGACAGACAACTTTTATGTAGTGGGCGATAAACCCAAATTTAGTGATAAGGTTAGACTGAACAATGAACTGGTCTGTAATCAAATGGTACTCCACGAACGAATCCACATGGAAGTAGCTGAAAACATTATTGAACTCCATACAAAAATCCATAAGGCTGACCTGCTTGCGCTTGTAAACCTGGTGCAACCGGGCTATTTCAGGGATAGAACATCGGACCTGGGAAACTATTACGGGATTTACAGGGAGAATAAATTGATTGCGGTTACTGGTGAGAGAATGAAAATGAACGGTTACACGGAGCTGAGTGCCATTGTAACGCACCCCGCACATACCGGTAAGGGCTACGCAAAACAGTTGATCGCCTATGCCAGCAATAAGGTATTCAACCAAGATCAAATCCCCTTTCTGCACGTGGCCAATACCAACATTGGAGCCATAGGGCTATATGAAAAGCTGGGTTTCTGTACCAGAAGAAAAATGAATTTCTGGCACTTTGTGGTAAATGATAACCGATAGAAAGCATGCATTTATTGCCGGACTTAGAGCAGGGCGACTGCAAATAGTTTGTTTGATTTTTATAAATTTACGAAATGAAACGAGCAGAGAGCGTCACCGATTTTTATAGCCGGCTTCCGAGCCACGCACCTACCAATGTTCCGCTGAACAATGCGGGAACCGGACATATCAATGTGTTCAGTAGGGAGACCTGTGCCGTGGTAAGTCCCTATAGCCGCCGGGATTTCTACAAGGTATCACTGATCATAGGCAGGGGCAAAATATATTACGCGGACAAATGGATACAGATCGACCGTCCGGCACTGCTATTTTCAAATCCGGTTGTGCCCTATTCCTGGGAAGCAGAATCAGATGAGCAATCGGGCTGGTACTGCCTGTTCACAGAAGATTTTATCCAGCACAGCGAACGGGTCAACAACCTGCGAGATTCACCTTTGTTCAGGATTGGCTGTAACCCGATCTTCTTTCCTGATGAAGTGCAGTTGAATGAGCTCTCAGCCATATTTCAAAAAATGCAGTTAGAGATGTGTTCAACTTATCCACATAAGTATGATGTACTGCGCAGTTACCTGCACCTGCTGATCCATGAGGCCATGAAAAATAGTCCGGCAACAAATTTTCATGTGTATGCCAATGCCTCTTCGAGGGTTTCTGCCCTGTTTCTTGAATTACTGGAAAGGCAGTTTCCAATTGATTCCCCTGCACTCATCCTCAAACTGAAAAATCCTGCCGATTATGCCGCCGCCCTGTCCATACACATCAACCACCTTAACCGCGCTGTAAAGGAAGTGACCGGCAAAACCACCACCGCCCATATTGCTGCCCGCATCATCAGGGAGGCCAAAGCTTTATTGCAGCACACCGACTGGAACATCTCTGATATCGCCTACAGTCTGGGCTTTGAATATCCTTCCTACTTTACTTTGTTCTTTAAAAAGCATACCGGTTTGGCACCAACTCAGTTACGCCAGGCTGGTTGAATAGTATAAAAATCTGTTTGATGCCTATAAGTCAGATGATGGTGCTGCTCTCTATCTTTGAGATATAAAATCTGACAATAATGAAATACAGAAAACTTGGAACAACTGGCGAGCAGCTATCTGCGCTCGGTCTGGGATGCATGGGCATGAGCTTCGCTTATGGTCCTACGGATGACAAAGAAAGTCTGGCAACACTGGAGAAAGCACTCGACCTGGGTGTTAACTTTTGGGATACTGCCGATATGTATGCCAATGGCGCCAATGAAGAACTGATCGCTAAAATACTAGTGCCGAACCGGGACAAAGTATTTATTGCCACTAAATTTGGTTTCCGTTTTAAGGATGGGGTTTCCGGGCCAAGCAGTGCTGTAGGCACCTACTTTGATGGGTCTCCTGCCTGGATAAAAGTTGCAGTTGAACAAAGCCTGAAGCGGTTAAAAATTGACACCATCGACCTGTACTATGCCCATCGGGTTGACCCAAACATCCCAATAGAGGATACCGTAGGCGCAATGGCCGACCTGGTTAAAGAAGGCAAAGTGCGCTATCTCGGACTCAGCGAAGCTTCATCTGCTTCAATCAGGAAAGCGCATGCTGTACATCCGATTGCTGCACTGCAAAGCGAATATTCGCTGCTGACAAGAGATGTAGAAAACGGCATCTTGCAAACTACCCATGAACTCGGCATTTCACTTGTACCTTATTCTCCCCTGGCAAGGGGTTTGGTCACCAATACGCTTGATGTAAATATCCTTGCCGAAGACGATTTCAGGAGAACGTTACCACGCTATCAACAGGAAAACATAGCCAATAATAATAAGCTGATTACCGAATTTTCAGCGTTTGCAGAAACTAAAAGCTGCACGCCTGCCCAACTTGCCCTGGCCTGGGTGTTAGCGCAGGGCGATGATATCATCCCGATTCCGGGAACCAAGAAAAGGAAATACCTGGAAGAAAATATTGGTTCGATTGAAGTTGACCTGACCAGCACCGATCTTTTAGCGATTGACAATTTGATTAAGCAATATCCAGTAATCGGTGATCGCTACAGCGAGGGAGCGATGAAGATGGTTAATCACTAATCTATAAATTGCACTTACAGTAGTCTATCAAAACTATAAGATTCAAGGCGACAGGATCGGGCGTAAAAGTTCGATCCTGTTTCATTAACCTAAAAAATTTATATTTAAACAACTACGATTGTGCGTCAGATGACTAGGTGTAGGTTCTGATCAAACTAGTCACCCCATTCCGAGCCAAACCGGCCTCCTCTCTTGTCACTATTTTAGGACAGCAATCTAATACACAAGAATTAAATGTATTAACTCTCTAGTAGGCCACCGCTCATTCCAAAAAACTCTTCGTGCAGCTTAATTGGCTAGCATATTTGCACACCAAGCGATCAATATTAATTTATTAGCCAAATATTTCCTGTTTATGTTTTAATCCCCAATCTTTTAAAGCATCAATTATTGGGGTTAATGTATCGGCATAGGGTGTCCATTTGTACGTAATTTTCACTGGATAACCATTGGTAATAATCCGCTGAATCAGTTTGTGCTGTTCAAGTTCCTTTAGTTCCTTAGCCATAGCTTTTGGTGTAATCCCAGGAATGCTGTCTTGAATATCAGTAAACCGCTCGTTACCTACGCCCACAGAAATGATAATTGGTAATTTCCATTTACCGTTAATCACATCCAGTGCATCCCGCACCGGTTTTACTGAATCCAAACAAGATAAATAAGGTTTTTTAGTAGCCATAGTAATATTATAAATCAGAAAAGCACTTTACTTTAGGAAAGCACTATACAAAGTAAAGTATTATTTATTTAATTTTGTTGAACATCAATAAAAATAAAATCATGAAAATAGGAATCATAGGTGTTGGCCATATTGGAAAGACACTGGCACTGAAATTGGCGGAGGCAGGACACGAGGTCATGGTGTCTAATTCTAGCGGACCCGAGAACATTGATCCTGCTGTACTGGCTACAGGTGCACAAGCGGTTACTTCCCAGCAGGCAATAAACGATAAAGAGGTGATTATCATTTCCATTCCATTAAATCGCATTCCGGAATTGCGGTCACTTTTTGCTGCTGTTCCGCAGGAAACTACTGTGATCGATACTTCTAATTATTATCCGGCACGCGACAGTAAAATTGATAGCATCGAAGCCGGACAGGTAGAAAGTTTATGGGCATCCGAGCAACTGGGGCGTCCCATTGCAAAGGCATGGAATGCTATTGGTTCGCATTCTTTTGCTGGCAAAGCAAAGCATGCCGGAAGTGCAGACCGCATCGCGATTCCCATTGCAGCCGACCGTGATATTGACCGGGACATTACTGCCAGATTGGTTGATGAGACCGGATTTGATGCTTACTACACAGGGTCCTTGACTGATTCCTGGCGCCAGCAGCCCGGAGCACCAATCTACTGCACGGATCTGACAGCAAAACAAATTGAAGAAATAATTGATTCAGCAGAGCGGGACCGTTTACCTGCAAGAAGAGATATTGCCGTTGCGGCCATCGTGGAAAGATTAAGTAGTCCAACCGCTAATCCTGATGCGGAATACGGCGTTCGTATAAGTCGGGCAATTTACATGTAGCAAATAAAAATGATCATGGATACTTCAGACATTACAGCAACACTTCCGGCCAAAGATAAAAAGATGTTGATCGGCCTCCACCTGGGTAACGGCTATGGGTCACAACCTGGTGCATGGCGGATGCCTGGAGTGGACCCAATGAGCTATACCAGTTTTGATGCCAGGGTAACACAGGCCCAGGCAGCAGAACGTGGCAAATTTCAGTTTATATTTTTGCCCGATGGTCCTGGTGCGGTAATTACAGATATTGCTAACGAATCTCCGGCTTTTAACCTCGATGTAATGATGACCTTAGCGGCGGTAGCGCGGGAAACCAGCAGAATCGGATTGGTGGCAACAGGATCAACTACTTTTAACGAACCGTTCAACTTGGCCAGACAGTTCAAAGCTTTGGATGTGATGAGCCACGGCAGAGCGGGCTGGAATGCGATCACTTCAAGTGGCGAAGACGTTGCTGCAAATTATGGCACACGAATTCCTTCCAGCGAAGATCGTTATGGCCGTGCGCATGAAGCTATTCAATTGGTCCAGTCACTCTGGGGAAGTTGGGGCAAAGAGGCATGGCTGCATGATCAGGAAAGCGGCCAATTTGCAAATAAAGACCAAATCCTTCCGATAAACCTACAGGGTAAATTTGTCGGATCCAGAGGTCCACTTTACATCCCACCATCCGAACAAGGACAACCCATCGTTTTTCACGCAGGCGGCAGTCCAAATGCACATGAACTGGCAGGCCGTTTTGCAAATGCGGTTATTGGAGCGGCATTTACCATTGAAGATGCCCGGGCACAACGTGATGCTTTCAGGGCGGCAGCAAAACGTTATGGCCGTGATCCGGATGAAATCAAATATATTCCCGGACTGATGACCACCATTGCGAAAGACAGGCGTACTGCATTGGACAGGAGAATTCAGCTAGCGGGCCCATTACTTTTGCAAAGAGTTGGCTACCTACAACAAATGTTGGGGATTCCCCTTGACTTTAATCAGTTGGACCAACCCCTAACGAAGGAACAATTGGCAAATGCCCGTCCATCCCGTTATGACCCACGTTCATCTTACGCTTTAAAAATTGCAAAGGAGGAATGGAGTGTGCGTGATATTCTTGCCCATGGCGTGATCGATTACCATCCAGTGATTGTTGGTCCGGGGTTGGAAGCCGCAGACCATATGCAGGAGTGGTTTGAAGCAGGTGCAGCAGACGGATTCTGGATTTCGGCAGATGTTAACTCAGACGGCATTGATGCCTTTGTGGATGAGGTGGTTCCGATTCTTCAAGAACGCGGGCTTTTCCATAAAGATTATGAAGGGAAAACACTACGGGAACATCTGGGTGCCCCTGATCAGTACGGAATTGATCCCCGTGTTTAAAATTAAAACAATAATCATCATAAGTAATAAAATATACGTAAAATGGAAATAGGAATTATTGGGTCAGGCAATATCGGAAGTGCTCTTGCAGGTTATTTAACCGCATTGGGTCATCAGGTATTTATTGCAAACTCCCGCGGACCGGAAACATTAGGCGAAATCGCTACAAAAACAGGCGCAAAAGCTGCGACAGTGGAACAGGCAGCTAGTGCCAACGATCTTGTCATCATCGCCATTCCGGCCAGGGCAATCGTTAATTTGCCGGCAGCGGTGTTGTCTGCATCTAAAGCTGTTATTGTTGATGCTGGAAATTATTATCCTTCCAGGGATGGAGCAATAGAAGACATTAATGGAGGAATGACCGATAGCCAATGGGTTGCAAAAGTGATCGGTCATCCCGTGGTTAAAGCTTTCAATAATATTGTTGCGCAAAGTTTGGCATCAAAGGCGCTTCCTGCCGGAAGCCCGGGTAGGGTTGCATTATCAGTTGCGGGTGATGACCAGGGACAGAAACACCTGGTGATGGATTTGATTGAAGAAATAGGCTTTGATGCAATTGATGGAGGTTCGTTAGCAAACTCGTGGAGACAGCAGCCCGGTGAACCTGCCTACTGTCAGGATCTAGACAGCGAGGCGCTAAAAGCAGCGTTGCAAGCAGCTGACAAGAGTAAACATAAGGAGAACCTGGCAAAAGCCGATGAAATGGCCCGTCCATATTTTTAGCTGTAATACCTAGAACATCTGCGGGATAACAGCTCTCGATTTACAGATCTTGTGCTTTGGTTAAGCGGTGATGCTGATTTTCTTTACGGCATTCTTTTGCTTATTGTTTCAATGTCAACTATATGGCCAGGAATATGCTTAGGCAAAAAGAGGCTGCTCAAATTTACTCGTGAGCAGCCTCTTACAATCTTTTAACAAGCCCTTTAATTGTGAATGACCCTATTCATCACTACAATCCCATTGGCATCATCTGTTAAATATAGGGTATATATCTTACCAGCTACCAGATCAGTAATATTATAGGTACCGATGTTGTCTCTTGAGGTAAGTCCTTCTACCTGCACTGTAAGCGATCCGGGAGATACAAATTTGTAACCCGTGGCCTGATCTCTTACCAGTGAACTTGCATAATTGTCCCCATTCGAATTCTTGATGGTAACAATGTTCGGCGATCTGCTACTCAAATGGATAAATTTAATTTTTACCTGGCCATTGTTAGGTGTGCCTAGATCGTCTTCGAAGTTTTTCACTCTGGCATCTGATCCCGAACCGGCCAGATAAACCGTAAAGTTAACGCCATTTACAGTATAGATAGATCCTGAAGCATAAACGGAGTTTGAGCCGGCGTTTTTAAACTCTGTTATCATATTCTTTCCGGAAGGCGCATTAATGTAGGTTGAGGCATCCATGTAGTTAAGTCCGCCACTTACCAATACATTCCCAGCCAGGCTGAAGTTCTGTGGACCGGACATAGCGGAGGCATTCACAACCTTGATATTAAATTGACCAGATGGATCGATGGTATTTTTCTTACAGGAAGAGATCGTTAGTACCGCTACCAATAAGGTCAGGCCTGTAACTAGCTTTTTATAAAGTGTTGTTGTTTTCATTGTTTTCGATTTTATAAAGTTAATTTGATGATGCTTACTATTAAACTATATAATTAAGGAGCTACAGGTATTTTACCCGGATCAATACCGCTGGCTTTGCTTTTAAATCGACCTTAAAATCCTCAAAAGAAGGCTTTTTCATTTTCGTCATAAAAAAGTTGGAAAAACCAAAACCTTCCTTAGGCATATGGATAAAATTCTTGTCGATTTTTCCATTGCTGTTTTCGTCATCGAGCAGGGTTATGCCATAAATACCGGGCTCAAGGTTGAATTTTACGATCATCGTTCCCTTGTCAATCTTGCTTTTATCGAAAGAGAACTTTTTGTAAGGCAGCTCTTTGTCATAGGCTCCCTGATCTTTGAATACATTGAGAATAATGTTTCCTTTTGATGATCTTATCTCAGTAACTTTTACGAAGAGTTCCTGCGCCTGGATATTGGAGGCAAAGAAGATCATAAGAAAACCTGTTACCAGATTAATGCCTACTACTGTAATATTTTTCATAATTATCATATTTATTTTGCGATTAAGCCTTCACGAAGATACCGGCCACCGGAACGGGCTGCTCATGAAAACCTGGTGAAGCGGGCATAATAAGCCCTGAAACTTAATATAAGGGGAATGAAAAGTCAGTCCGAATATCCAATCATACAGCCGGTACTTGTGTACGAAAAAATCAATTGGCAATTGAGTCTGCGTTCTTGAATATTCAGTGCCGATTTTGCCCGTTTAGGTTATATTCTCTGAACGAGATCAATACTTATCGGTAACTTAGCTAATATGCATGAAAAGTTGCCATTGAAACGCCTGGTGCGCTTAACCTGTCTGCAAACAGTCATTATCGGCTTTATTTTTTACCTGGTTGCTTCTAACACAGGCAGGCAGACACCCCATGTCATCGCTTTTACCCTGCTCACCACTTCCGGAGTTCTGCTCGTCGGTTTTTCAGACATATTCCTGATGAGGTTTATTGCGAAAAAGCATTCTATCAAGTCTAAAAAGTTTTCGCTGCTGCGCCGTCTCTTAACTTACCCTGTCAGCATCCTGATCTATATTTTGTTAAGGCCAGTTTTCGGCTTTGCAGGAGGACTGCAATGGTCATTTTCAGATCTCGGCTCTTTCCTTCTCTTTGTTGGATCAGGTATTGTTATTAACACACTGATCACCCTGCTTCATGATTCTGTATTACTCTATGAGCATAAAATACATAGTGAACTTGAGCTATCGCGGTTGAAGACAGCAAACGCAGAGGCGATGAACCTGGCTTTGAAGCAGCAGATCCATCCGCACTTCCTATTTAACGCATTGAACACTTTAAAAGCACTTTATCATAAAGACACCCAGGTTGCCGATGAATATATTGTGCATTTGGCTAATTTTCTACGGGCGTCTGTCTATCATCATAACGCAACTATTTCTACGCTGAAAGATGAAGTAAGCTTATTAACGGATTATTTAGAGATGCAAAGGATTCGGTTTGGAGCCGCGCTGGACTGCACCATTAGCCTGAATGCCGAAAGTCTTGATACTTACTACCTTCCCTCCTTTTCACTGCAACCCCTCCTGGAAAACGCCATTAAACACAATAATTTTACTTTGGAGGAGCCGTTGAGGATTTTCATCACTCAAAATGATGAACGGCTGATCATTAGCAACAACATTCAAATGAAAAAAATGAAGGTTGCCTCAACCAATTATGGCCTGGCAAATCTTGCCGAAAGATACAAGCTTTGGTCAGGCGATGAAATTATCATCAAGGAAGATACCTATATATTTACAGTAAGCATTAAATTATTAAATAATGAACATAGTAATCATTGAGGATGAAGGAGTCGTTGCTGACGATCTGGAAATAAACATCATCAAACTGATTGGTGAACCAGTACAAATTGTTAAGCTTAGGTCTGTGAAGGAAAGTATTGCTTATTTCAAACGAAACGATGCTCCTGACTTGATCTTTAGTGACATCCAGTTGGGCGACGGGCTGAGCTTTGAAATATTTGTAAGTGAACCGATTTCAGTGCCGATCATCTTTTGCACTGCTTATGACGAGTATGCCCTTGACGCATTTAAAGCCAACGGCATAGATTATATACTGAAACCTTTTACCCGCCAGACATTAAATGCCGCATTACAGAAATATTTGCAGCTTAAGAAAATCTTTTCTGCCGACCAAACGCCGCAATATGGCGCACTGCTGAAGTTGCTGGCGGGTAAAGATACGCAAATAGCAGCCTCGATACTTGTCTATCACCTGGATAAGATCATTCCTGTTTGTCTGAACGATATTGCGCTGTTCTACCTGGAGCATGAGGTCTCCCACTTACTGACGTTTTCTGGCCAGACATTTTACCCAAATAAGAATCTGGATGAATTGGAACGGTTATCCGGAAGTTCTTTTTTTCGCGCCAACAGGCAATACCTGATATGCAGAAGCGCGATCATTGATGTTTCCAGTTTTTTTTCCAGAAAACTTTCTCTAAACCTCAAGGTAACCATTCCACAGAAAGTTATCGTAAGTAAAGGTAAAGCTGCTCAGTTTTTAAACTGGCTCGCTAACAGTTGATTTTCTTTAAGCCCGATGCCGCAATACTGTGATAATGTAAATGCTTAGTCGTATCAAAAGATCTGTTTGGAGTTGCTATATTTGACTAAACAGAGAGTTAAGAGAATTTACATCTCTTAACAGAAATGACGTCACGAGAGCAAAAGCCTACCAGAAAGAGTTCAAGCTGACGAACGTTGAACTGAGTAACAGCAGCCGAAAAAAAAGGACAACTGTAAAACGACATATTTATCTCAAATCGTATTTCCCAAAAAACAAATATCACAGCAGGTATTATGAGTAATCAAAGGTTAATAAAAGGTTAATAAATTCATAAAAACAACTCAGCTATGCATATTATAAACCGAACAACTCATGCGGTACCTGACCATCTATCTGCAATTGCGCTCATCATTATTCCCTCAGTACTTAATTTTCGTGAATTAAGGATTGCTACTCAAATTCTTGTGGGTGCAGGTATACTCATCGAGATCATATCTATCATGACCAATTATAAAGGCGGCATTCCCGATTCATTCCCATGTCTGTTCATCTAAATATGGACATCCTGCTGGGAATACTACTTATTGCCTCGCCTTGGCTGTTCGGCTCTAGCGACGATTTGCCCGCCACATATCATTGCGGCCTTTACGCAATAGGATCAGGGCTGTTTGCTCATTCATACAGGATGCATCGCGCCTGGATAGATTTTTCAGACATGCTGCCCGCACACTCCTACTCACTGAAAAAAGCGTGAAAATTAACCAAAGGCAAAAACAATAAAAACTAAAATGGAAACATTCAAAACACAATTCGAGATGCAAAGCGTACTCACAAACGTAACTGTTGAAGAACTTGCTCAAAATACTTATGGTTGCATCATCAATCTTACAGATTTCTTTGAGGGCGGCGAGCTACCCGTTACGCAGCATGAGCACGATATCGTGATAAAACGGTCGATTTCTGGCGAATGGGAAGTAGTTGGAGAGCCAAAAGTAAAGCTAGCTGAAGACGACATCCAAAACCTGGGGAATGCGATTGAAGTCGATAAACCAAGTTTTATTTAATGAAGAAGAATATGGAATTTATTGTACATTTAATCTATCGGCACTCATTCAGATTGACGGCCTATTAATAATCACCAGCAATGAAGGACCAAGCTAAAAACACAGTTAAACACACATCAGATACAACTATAGTACCTGTGCAGAATGAAACTGCAAATGAAACCCTCCGGGGAGAATTGCTGGAAGAAATCAGCGATGAATCTTCCGAAATTACACCGATAGTTGTTACCAGAGGCAGTGGCCGTAAAGGAGGTTAATTTTAATATCCTGTACCGTTTTGGGCAACTGCATCATTTAGGTTCAACATTCAGATCTCAACAGTACCACAGCTAAGATTTTAATCAGCAATATTAGAGCAACTTGAATCGCTGATTTGATCTATTGTTTCTATCCTTGGTTTATCATAAGCACAAATGCCATGCTGTATAAAAACCTGATTTTAAGGCAAGTTAAAAATCAACAGATTAAATTTTTTAATAATAAGACCTGGGTTATCTATCATAATAAAATGCCCGGAATTTGTATCGGAGGTATGAGTGAAGTCCGTAAGACCACTTTTTAACAATTTGTGGGCGTTATAAAGATCGTGAGTATTTCCCGTTGAACCTGGATATGATTTCATTCCAGTCAAAACAACCACGGGAACATCCGGTAGATTGGGTAAGTTGTCATGTATTGTACATCTTCAATTAACTGTCTGGTTTCTTTCGTTCCTCAAAATCTGGACCATTACTGCTGGCAAAAGGATATCATGATGTTTGGTCAGACCAGTAATAACTAAATAACCTTACAAAGAGGTGGTTTACCTTAATAAAAACAGATATGAAAACGATTGGTATTATTGGAGGCCTTAGCCCAGAATCTACGGCTGTTTATTATAAAGCGCTCAATGAGGGCGTCCGTGAACGCACCAATCGACAGCATCAGGCAAAAATAATTATTTTCTCAGTTGATGGCGGGGATATTTGGTATTTGCGCCAAAAAGGAGACTGGGATGGCCAGGGAAAGATTGTTGCCGATGCAGCTCTAGCGCTGGAAAAAGCAGGTGCAGATTTCATCCTATTAGCAGGAAACACGCTGCATCGCGTAGCGGATGCTATAGAGGCCGTAGTGAAACGTCCTTTCTTACATTTAGTTGATTTGACCGCACAAAGAATAAAAGCAAAGGGTATAAACATAATTGGTCTGACTGGCACGAGTTATACAATGACTGAAAAATTCTATATTGAGCGTCTCGCCCAACACAGTATTACAACAATTGTCCCGGATGCAGCGGATCGCCAGAAGATGGACCGGATCATCTATAAAGAACTGATTTGTGGAATTACAACACTTGAATCAAAGGCCGAATACGAAAACATTATCGCTAAGCTCATTGGTCATGGCGCAGAGGGAGTGATACTTGGGTGCACAGAGCTTACCTTATTTATGCCGTTGGATTGTGACATTCTGCTTTTTGATACGACTCAAATCCATATCGAAGAGGCATTACATATGGCGCTTCAATAATCTTATATCCCATCTAACTAGAACTAACTGTAAACTTATTCTCACAAGTTTCTCGTCCTAGATTATTTGTCGTTTTGAGTGTTAATAATAGAATGAGTTTACATTAAAGCAATTTAAACGCTCGCCAAAAAACGTTGAACTACAGAAAAGTCTTAAGAAGACGAAAGAAGGAGAAAAGGTCTGGTAGCTCGTATATGCCTGCTTTCAACTAGTCTGGATTTTTTTCAGATACCCATTTAATTGCATCATCCAGTTGATCTAACGGGAAGCCTTTCGCTTCTCCTGGAACCAAATGGGTATAATAGTCCATGAATTTTTCTACGCCCTTTTGATCGGTAACAAATGCCATTTTTTTCCACTGAGTTAAATGCTTTAACCCGGCAAGGGCATCTTGCATCCAAGCTCCAAATGTAAAATCCTGGAGTTTTGTTTCCAGGTGAAAAAGAAAGTATAGTTGGTTAGTCCGATCTGCCTGGTCTGCCAGACCAGGCAACATTACACTTTTAAAGTCGGCTTCAGTTACTTCTCCCCTTGCTTTTACGCCAAAAACATGTGAAGGAAGATTTTTGATAGGTGATAACATCGGATAGAGTTTTAAAAGCGTAACACCAATTTTTAGGCGAAGGTTTTAATATTTTGTTACAACAAGGCGAAAGCCAGATTTGCCAAAAAATAAATTCAGATTCGATCTGGCTATGTGTCTTCTTGAACGGGATATTTGCTGCACGGATCTTTCTTTGAGCTGATCAGGTTGTAAACCGTTTTCCGTGAACAGTTCAGCAAATGGCAATGCCTCAAACGGTAAGAAACACTTTTGCCTGAACCAGGTCAAAGTGACTGGGCAGCACTGAAGCAGTTTGCCTGTTGCTGAACTCTATCTTTTTGATCATCACCACTAACATATTGAAATTAAGTGGTTTACTATGTTTTTGTTTGATGGTATTTTGACTTGTTTTGTCTACTTATTTTCCGATACAAAACTTAGTAAATATATTCTCCAACAAATCATCAGTAGTCACCGTACCTGTAATTTCACCAAGGTAATGAAGCGCCTGTTTAATATCCATCGCTAGAAAATCAGAAGTTACCGGATTGTCGACATTAGCAAGCACGCGTTGCAACGCATTTTCCGTTTGCTTTAGCGCTTCTACATGACGGATATTAGTCACCAGGGTTTCGCTGGTATTAATGTGATGAAGGTTAACTTGTTCCAGCAAAGTAGTTTTCAATTCATCGATGCCAACTTTTTCTCTGGCAGAAAGAAAAACTACATCTAAAGCTTCGAAAGCTTTTCGTTGGTCTGCAGAAATGAGATCAGCTTTGTTTAGTAAAATTAAGTACGGGATTGCGAGTTGTTTTAAACCCCTCACCTGTTCTTCAATTTCTAAAGTGGTTTGTGCGGCATCAGCCATGTAAATAATCATTTTGGCCTGCTTCATTTTTTCGAGCGTGCGTTCTACTCCGAGTGCCTCTATAATATCAGCCGTATCGCGGATTCCAGCAGTATCAATAAAACGAAAAACAACACCCCCAATGGTCAGTTCATCTTCAATGGTATCACGGGTAGTTCCGGCGATATCAGAAACAATGGCTCGTTCTTCATTTAACAAGGCGTTCAAGAGCGTAGATTTTCCTACATTTGGTTTCCCTGCAATTACAATTGGAACCCCGTTTTTGATCACATTCCCCATTTCAAAAGAGGAAATCAACCTTCTTAGTACATGGTTAATTTTATTCACCAGTTTAGTGAGCTGTTCCCGATTGGCAAATTCAACATCCTCTTCGGCGAAATCCAGCTCCAGTTCAATCATCGAAGCAAAATGAATCAACTGCGCTCTTAAAGCCTTCAGTTCCGTAGCAAAACCACCACGCATTTGTTGCATGGCTACATCATGAGAGGCTTTAGAATTGGAAGCAATTAAATCGGCTACGGCTTCGGCCTGACTTAAATCAAACGCCCCGTTTAGAAATGCGCGCAAGGTAAACTCTCCTGGCTTAGCTGCCCGGGCACCTTTGCTAATTAAAAGATTTATAATTTGCTGAATAATATAATTGGAACCGTGACAAGAAATTTCCACGACATTTTCTTTGGTGTACGATTTCGGCGCCACAAATAATCCGGCTACTACCTCATCAACAATCTGATCTCCATCCTTAATCAGGCCAAAATGAAGCGTGTGCGTAGCCTGATGCTCCAGATCTTTACCCGAAAAAACCGAGTTGGCAAGTGAAATGGCATCTGGTCCAGATAAGCGAATAACGCCTATTGCGCCAGATCCTGAAGGGGTAGATAAGGCAATGATGGTATCTTGATCGTTCATATTCAATTCGAAAAACGTAAAATTAAAGCTTATTAACGGCTTTATCGTGGATGAGAAGTAATTTTTCACTACGTTATCCAAATCATAATAGGAAATATAGGTCGACTATTGCTTTGAAATGCTGATTGATAGTCTTGAAAACAAAGTGATTATTTAAGCAAACACCCTGTACACCAGGCTAAATGATCATTTATCCGAATCTCGAAAACATTTCCTTTCAGCGCGTGTTTAAAACTCAATCCAATAAACCATATATGATAAACAATTTTCCTCTAACTGTAAAGCGATCAATTGAACTCCTGGGGTTGATGGCTGTGGTGACTGTAATGGTCATTGCTCAGGATATTATTATGCCGATGCTGATGGCTTTTTTCATCAGTATTATGCTGCTTCCGGTTTATCGTTTCCTCAAAAGAAGGAAAGTACCAGAAACCTTATCCATTGTTTTACCGATACTTTTGGTTGCCTTATTTGTAGCACTGATCGTATGGTTTTTCTCCAATCAAATCGGAATTCTGGTTAAAGATTTCCCACAAATTAAAGCCAATATCACACAGCATATCAACTCGTTAAGTGAGTGGGTGAGTAGAGTAACGCATTACGATGATAAACAGCAAAAAGCTTTCATTCAGGATAAAAGTGACGACTTAATGAACATGGGCACCTCTATGGCCGGCGGTGCAGCAGTAACCCTTAGTGGCATTTTTGTTTTCATCGGCTTACTACCGATCTACATTTATTTAATGCTTTTCTATAAAGACATTTTATTGCGGTTTATTTTCATGTGGTTCAAAACGGACGACCATCCTAAAGTAAAAGAAGCGATTTACGAAACCGAATCCATCATTAAAAGTTACCTGATCGGATTATTGATCCAAATCACTTATATGACCATTTTATTAGGGGGGATCTTAATGCTGATCGGCATTAAACATGCCTTGTTAATTGGGGTAATTTTCGCCATATTAAACCTCATTCCTTATGTAGGTGCACTTATTGGGAACCTGATCGGGGTTTTGCTTACCCTTACCTCCTCTCAGGAATTATGGCCAGTGATTACCGTTTTGTGCGTGATTGCATTCGTTCAGTTCCTCGATAACAATATTTTGATGCCGAGAATTGTAGGGTCCAAGGTTAAAATAAATGCACTCTTTGCTATCCTTGGGGTCTTTATTGGCGGAAGCATTGCCGGCGTATCTGGTATGTTCCTGGCCCTCCCGATTGTTGCCGTATTGAAAATTATTTTCGATCGTACCGAATCGTTTAAACAATGGGGTGTTTTATTGGGAGATGAGCGTCCTGCTAAAAGTCCGATGACCTTCCCGGCATTCAGAAAAAAGAAAGCTGTGGAAACCACAACAGGAACAGATAAAAGTTAATTTATAAATGATGAAAAAAATAATGATAATGGCTGGCCTTGGGCTGGCTTTATTTACCGCCTGCAGCTCTTCAAAAAAGAAGGCAGCAGCGGGAGGTAACACTGATACAACATTGGTATCGCAGGAAGCGGCACAAAAGAAAGCAGACCCTATTCTTGGAAAGTTAGCGGTAATTGGTGTGCCGAAACTCGGCGGACCAATAAATATGAGGTTTACAGTATACAACAATACTGATACTGCTGCCAGATTTTGTATCTGGCACACGCCTTTTGAGAAACTGATGAGCAAATACCTGGATGTTGCGATGGATGATTACACCCCTGTTGATTACAAAGGCGCGATGGCGAAGCGGGTAATGCCACCCCCTGCCGATAGTTATAAACAATTGAATGCCGGGGATAGTACAAGTGCTGATTTTAACCTTGCGGATGCATACGCCATCACTAAAGCAGGAAATTATACCATTAAATATAATTCGTCGACAATTAGTGGAATTGTGGTGACAGATAGCTTAAAGATTAAAATAACAAATTAGAAACAGACTTATTCGTTATACAGAAAGCATTGCTGGTTCATTCCGGCGATGCTTTTTGCTTAGAGAGTTTTCGATTCGATCACTTGACTTTTCTTTCTTCCAGATAAAAGTGCCATAAAATCATCACTGCTACTGTTCGATAAGGCTTCCAATGCAAAGTGAGTGCTGCTAACTCATTCCTTCCTATCTCCTTCGGAAGCTGCTTTAAACTTTTCATGGCGTTTATTGCTGCGAGGTCTCCCATCGGGAAAATATCCGTATGATGAAGAATAAATAAGAGATAGATATCAACTGTCCAGTCACCGATTCCTTTCACACATTTTAGTTTGGTTCGGATGTCATCATCATTAAGTAATGCCAATTCCGGCAATGACAAATCCCCGCTAATTATCTTCTGCGCCAGATCTCGGGCATATATAGTTTTCTGCCGACTGAAATAACAGGCTTTCAATTCGTTATCACTAAGTTGAAGTAATCGCTCCGGGCTAACCGCGCCTATTTTTTCCTTTAGTTTATTTACCGCCGCTAACGCAGAAGCCAGCGAAACCTGTTGTTCCAGAATAATATGGATCAGCGATTCAAAAGTATTCGGCCTTGACCAGAGTGGTGGATAACCATATTGATTGATCACCAAAGCCAGGTCTGAATCTTTTTCTGCCAGTAAATTGCAAAGCTGATAGAAATTTCCTTGATCAAAGGTGTCGAACATGATCAATTATTTCAGCAAAATATCATAAGCAAATCTCATTATTGTGCCGAAAACAACAATCAGAAAAAAAATCCTCACGAACTTATTTCCTTTGAGTAAAGCTAGCCGTGTGCCGAAATAAGCGCCGCACAAGTTGAAGGCTGCCATTGGTATAGCGTATTCAAAAAGAATGTGACCGGAATAACTGAAATAAATAATTGCAGCCAGATTGGTGGCGATATTCACAATTTTAGCATGTGCGCTGGCGCCAATAAAATCGAAGCCTAATACGGCAATAAATACCAAAATCAGGAAAGATCCAGTTCCCGGGCCAATCAATCCATCATAAAAACCGATAACCAAACCAAAAACTGCCGCCATTGCGACCTGCTTTTTTACAGAATGGTTTTTCTCCTGATGGATTCCAAATTGCTTATTAAAATAGGTATAAAGTGCTACAAGAATCAGCACCACTAAAATTACCGGTTTGATGACGGCATTATCAATCCGGCTGACCAGAAATGCGCCTGTTAGCGCTGCAAAAAAGGCCGTCGAGGCACAAGCCGCCAAAACCTTCAAATTGAATTTAACCTGCCGGGAATATTTAAATGCAGCTAGGGTTGTACCTGCAATTGATGGGATTTTTGTCGTACCTAATAATGTGGCTACTGGGTAATGCGGCAAAATCAGTAGCGTAGCAGGCGTTTGCAATAAACCACCGCCACCCACAATAGCATCTATAAAGCCCGCCGCAAAGGCAACGAGACAAAGTAAAATTAGCTCATACATTTATGTTTATGCACTGATTGTTAAAATCATTGCTCAAAATCAGATTCTTAACTTGCATTTTCTATTTCCTGCTTCTCTATCTCCCAACTCAAAACTCCCAACTCCTCTATTTCCCAATCCCTACTTCTCTATTCCCGACTCAAAAACTCCCTTACATCCTTTCCGGAGACGTAATCCCCAAAATCAACATGCCTGAATGAATAATATCAGCAGTTTTTTTCGCAAGATTCAAGCGGAATTGTTTCGTTTCACCTTCTTCAGTTTTCACAATCGGCGGCACATCATGATAGAACTTATTGAAAAGTTTAGCCAACTCATATAGATAATTCGCCAAACTCGCCGGACTATAAGCTTTTGCCGCAATTTCAATTTCTGAAGGATATTTAGCTAGTTGCAAAATCATCTCTAATTCTACCGGCATTAAATCTCCCGGCTTCGGACTTTGAATTTTAGATTTATAATCCGCTTTGCTTAATAACGACTTAATTCTTGCATGGGTATACTGAATAAACGGACCTGTATTGCCCTGAAAATCGATACTTTCAGCAGGATTAAATAACAAACGTTTTTTAGGCTCAACTTTTAAAAGGAAATATTTTAAAGCCCCTAGACCAATGTTTTTATATAACTCTTCTTTATCCGCTTCCGGGAAATCATTAGTTTTACCTAATTCTTCGGTTTTCTCACGAGCGGTCGTAATCATACTTTCGATTAATTCATCAGCATCTACCACAGTTCCTTCGCGACTTTTCATTTTACCATTCGGCAAATCAACCATGCCATAAGATAGATGATATAAGCCTTTCGCCCAGCTTTTTCCTAGCTTTTCTAATATGAGAAACAATACTTTAAAGTGGTAATCCTGCTCGTTACCAACCACATAAATCGATTCATCCATATTGAAATCATCGTGTTTCATCTCCGCAGTTCCTAAATCCTGGGTAATATAAACTGAAGTTCCATCGGCACGTAAAACCAGTTTCTGATCCAAACCGTCAGCAGTTAGATCAATCCATACTGAGCCGTCTTCTTTCTTAAAGAAAACGCCGCTAGCCAAGCCCTCATCAACAGTACCCTTTCCTAGTAAATAGGTATTGCTTTCGTAATAAAATTTATCAAAATCTACACCAAGGTTTTTATAAGTCACATGGAAACCAGCATAAACCCATTCGTTCATGGTTTTCCAGAGTGAAACGACTGCTTTATCGCCCTGCTCCCAGGCCAACAGCATTTGTTGTGCTTCCTTGATTAAAGGGGCACTTTTCTTGGCTTCATCTTCCGTTTGTCCTTCAGCCTTTAAAGCCTCAATTTCTTTTTTATATTCCTGATCAAAAATCACATAGTATTTCCCAACTAAATGATCGCCCTTTAAACCGGAGCTTTCTGGTGTTTCGCCCTTGCCCCATTTCTGCCAGGCCAGCATCGATTTGCAGATATGAATTCCACGGTCGTTAACCAGGTTTACCTTCACTACATCGTAACCATAAGCCTTTAACAATTCAGAAACCGAATAACCCAATAAGTTATTACGCACGTGCCCCAGGTGAAGCGGTTTATTGGTATTCGGAGAAGAATATTCTACCATCACCCGCTTACCATTTGAAGGAAAAACACCAAAATGATCTGCTAAAATCTCTTCATTAAACTGATTCAGGAAGTAACTTTCCGCTATGCTTAGGTTCAAAAAGCCTTTAACCACGTTGAATTTCGTTACATTTTCGACATGCTGAACCAGATATTCACCAATTTCATTAGCAGTTTGCTCTGGCGATTTTTTAGAAATTTTGGTAATTGGGAAAACAACGATCGTTACCTGCCCCTCAAATTCTTTACGGGTTTCTTGTATATTGATCACACTTTCAGCAACTTCTTCCTGATAAAGTTCGAGGATAGCCTTCTGTGTTTCGGAAATAATAAAATTCATGCGGTAAAAATAAGAAAAAAGTCGGAAGTCGGTAGTCAGAAGTCCGAAGTTCGATTTCAGATTTAATTGTTGTGGAGAGAGTAAAGCAGAAAGCAGAAAGACTAAAGCGGAAAGCGAAAAGACTAAAAGCGTAAAGACCAAAGCGAAAAGACTAAAGCAGAAAGCGGAAAGACCAAAGCGGTAAAAATAATAAGGATGAGGCCAACCCAATCTTGATACCCAATACTTGATACTTGATACGATCTAAAACTTGATACTGTTCTAAAATTAAATAGATTTGTAACAACTAACTTTTTTATGAGCGAGCAGCAATCAAATTTTAAAGTGAGCGTAAATACCGAGATTGGTCGGTTGCGCAAATTATTAATTCACAGTCCGGATAGTGGGTTAGGAAAAGTGGTACCTTCAAAGGCTCAGGACTGGCTTTTTGAAGATATTGTTCATCTGGATACCATCCGCAAAGGCGAGTATGATTACTATCTTAAGCTGTTGATGTATTTTCTCGATCCCGAAAAAATCAAGGGCAAACTGGCCCAAATTGATTCTGAAGAAGCAAACAGAAATTTCTTTAAACCCAACCACCCTGATTTCCACAATTCAACTTCTGTCATAGAAATTCAAAATCTATTGAGTGAAATGCTGGAAAATGAATCAATCAGGAAGAAACTTGTTGCCGCAGTTTGTGCCATAGAAGGCTGTACTTACAAGGTACAGATTGAACTCACCAACACCGATCCGAAAGAACTCGCAGAAATTTTCATTTCCGGAACACTGGCAAACGACACCATGATCTTTGCCCCCATCCCGAATCTCATTTTTACAAGGGATGTAGGTACAACCATTAATAACCATATTCTATTAAATAAACCGGCAAAAAAGGCACGCGTTCGCGAAACGCTTTTAATGCGTTATATTTTCTTCAATCACCCATTGTTCGCTGATTATCAAAGTAACGTTTTAGAAATTCCCGATGTAACTATGCATTTTTTACGTCCAGGAGATGAGCCTGCATTTAGCACCACTTTAGAAGGTGGAGATGTCATGATGGTGAGTCCCAACCACGTATTAATCGGCTGCAGTGAAAGAACTTCAGAACATGGTGCAAATGAAGCCATTAAGTTGTTGTTTGATAATGATGTAGTAGAAAAAGTAACAGTGGTTAAAATACCGAGCAAAAGGGATTATATGCACCTTGACACGGTTTTTACGCAAGTGAAACGAGATACCTGGGTAATTTTGAATTCAATTGCCCATTCTCCAAAATACAATCCTTACGAGCCGATTAACTTTTTAAAAGAGCCGGAAAAGCTGGAGTCAACTACCGCGATTCAGTTTACAAAAGCCAGTCCACAAGAACCGAAACATTTCGAACATGTGGAAGCATTATTGAACGATATTAGTCAGAATGATTTAAAAAGCACAGAACCGACAAAAATAATTTACAGCGGAAATAACCAGTTCCCTTATGATTCAAGAGAACAATGGACTGATTCCTGTAACCTCCTGGCCATTAAAGAAGGTGTTGTTTTAGGTTACGATAGGAACGACAAAACCGTTGAGGCATTTAAAGCAGCAGGTTTTGATGTGGTAGATGTGAAAGATTTGATTCACGACTTAGAAAGTGGCAAGGCAAATGCGGAAACCATTACCGACACCTTAATTTTAATGCCATCGGCAGAACTATCCAGGGCTCGGGGCGGTTTCCACTGTATGAGTTTACCAATTTTAAGAGACAATCTGGTTGATTAGTCATTGGTTTAGTTGTTTATTAGTACAAGGTGAATAACCTTTAATTGATAAACTTTACTATTGAGACAATAACTAATTAATGAATGTACAAATGACCAATGAACAATTTTACCACTGAATGAATGAATCAAGTAACAACTTATTTTGGTTTGGAGCTTGGCGTTTAGCGTCAATTAACCGATTTACCAATGACTAATGAACAATTTTAGCAGTGAACTAAGACTAATGAACGACTTAACCGGTAAACAATTACTATTGACCCATGTACAAATGACCAATGAACAATTTTACCAGTAAACTAATCACCAATGAACAATTAAACTAATGAGCCAAACAACCCATCACCTTTTAATGATTCGTCCGGTTGATTTCAAATTTAATGAGCAAACGGCAGCAAATAATAAATTTCAGGTTGCTTCTACTGAAAGTGACACTCAAACACAGGCGCTAAATGAATTTGACGGCTTTGTAGAAATGCTGAGGAAGAATGGTGTTGGTGTTACGGTCGTAGACGATACCCTGCAGCCAGAAACACCAGACTCCATTTTCCCGAACAACTGGGTATCTTTCCATGATGATGGCTCTATTTATCTTTATCCAATGTTTTCTGAAAACCGCAGATTGGAACGAAGAAAGGATATCCTGGAAGGACTGAAAGATAAGTTTGAAGTAAACCATATCAGCGATTTAAGCTTCTACGAAATGCAGTACGCTTTTTTGGAAGGAACCGGAAGTATGGTTTTAGATCGGGTAAATAAAATCGCCTATGCTTGCTTAAGTGTACGCACAGATCAGGAAGTGCTCGATAACTTTTGCATGCTTACAGGCTATACACCTGTCTCATTTCAGGCGGTAGACAGCACAAATTTTCCAATTTACCACACCAATGTGATGATGTGCATTGGAGATCGCTTTGCAGTAATTTGCCTGGATTCCATTCGTAATGAAGAAGAAAGATTAGCCGTATTGTTAAGGCTCACTAACAGTGGAAAAACAATCATTGAAATCACACTGGATCAAATGAATCACTTCGCTGGTAATATGTTGCAGGTTTCCAATAGTGATGGAGAAAACCTTTTGGTGATGTCAGAACAAGCCTTCCGGTCATTAAACGAAGAACAGCTAACTACACTTGAGCAATTTAGCAGAATTGTATATGCACCTATTTATGCCATCGAAAGAAATGGCGGAGGCAGTGCGAGATGTATGCTGGCCGAAATTCATTTACCAGAGAAATAATTCAGAATAGTCATCTGGTTACTGAAGCACCAACGAACAAACCAACCAGCCATCTGCATTCATTCCAATAAGTTTTACTACTTTCGCGGAAAATCTCAGAATCAATATGTCTTTAGCACAACAACTCCAAAAACGATCAGGTAATAAATGTGAATTATGTACAGCAGATACAGATTTAAGGATATATGAGGTTCCGCCAACCAGTAATGCCAATGCAGACAATAGCATTTTGGTTTGCAAAACCTGCTTAGATCAAATTGAAAAAACAGAACAACTGGATGCTAATCACTGGAAAGCGTTGACAGAGACCATGTGGTCTGAATTTCCTCCCGTACAAGTTGTAGCGTGGAGAATGCTGAGCAGATTAAGAAACGAAGGTTGGGCATCTGATAGTCTTGATATCCTATACCTCGATGACGATACATTGGATTGGGCTAAAAAAACCGGCGATCATGAATCAGATGGAACAGTAGAATTCCATCAGGATAGCAATGGAACACGTTTATATGAAGGCGATACCGTTGTTTTAGTTAAAACTCTGGATGTTAAAGGATCTACTTTAAGCGCTAAACTGGGTACGGTAGTTAAAAATATTCGTTTGGTTCATGATAATACCGAACAAATCGAAGGTAAAGTTGAAGGCCAAACAATTGTCATCCTAACCAAATACCTAAGGAAGGGTTAAACACCGTCATTGCAAGGTACGAAGCAATCTAATCCGCCGGACAGATGGCCTTCATACCTCGCAATGAACGAACATAAACTACCAAACCGGAGGTGCATAAAAATTTTGCAGATTTTCACAATTGTATCCAAACTTTGTCAACAGTGAAACGGCATCACTAATTTTATCAAGGCTGGAATCGATTCTCAGGATTTTATCCGAATCGGAAAGATCCACACTCCAGGTAGCACCCGAGAGTAAAGAATTTAAATGCTGTGAAATGTTATTCAATTCAACTCCTGACTGAATATTAGTTTTAAAGATCGAGATCATAATTGGGATGATTACAAATAAGTATTCGTTAATATTTTCATTGATACCTAGAGAAGTAGACGACCGGAGTTTAAAATTACTTTAAAAAAATTAAAATATTTCATTACACACTGATTAATAAGCTATTAAATTTAATTTAATCAGATGTAGCGTTGAAATCGAAACAACCGTTTAAGTTGAAAATAGAATTATAAAATTCAATTTAACCTCAATTAAAGCGTTGATCGGCCAGGTAGCTGTATTTGCAATGATATTATTTCTCTTCGCTTGTAAAAAAGATCAGTTAATCGTCGATCAAGACAAACATTACGTACAAACGGATTATCAATTCGATGTAAGTAACCCTTACGCAGGCGGCTGGGGATTAAAACTTAGTCCTGATGGGACCGCAGAGGTTGTACCATCAGGAGATATCTATTACGTAGGCACGTACAAGATTAACGGCAAAAACATTACTGTAAAAGCAGATCAGCAGACATTCAAATTTGAAATCCTTTCAAGAACAGAGATTAAAGAGAAAAAATACGGTACCCTACTGCGTTTGTCAAAGTAACCCCACTATTCATTTGTAATCGTAACCTCATCATCCCTCCTCAAAAACTAATTCTTAAATGGCTTGGCTTTTTTGCTCGTGTGCTAAAAAATTAAGATTAATTATCAATTTTAATGATTCAATCTGAGGAATTTAGTATCAATAAGTCAACAACATCTCCATAAAAACGAGATATGAAACGCCAATGCCGGTCCTGAAATTATGCCATGCAAAGCTAAACCGTATCTATACAGTAAAAATATTTTCAATAGCGACTAATTCTCAATTTAAAATTACACTTTTGCAAAAAATATTAATAAGTAAATGCAGAGTTACTCCGAATTTCTCGATCTAAGCGTTGGCTTTCCACAGGAAGGCTTTGATGTGATAGATGATGAATTATATTTTCAGGATTTAAACCTGATGGAAATGATTGAAACCTACGGTACTCCCCTACGTTTCACGTACTTACCAATGGTGAGTAAGAAAATTCAACAGGCGAAGATTCTTTTCCAGACTGCCATTTTAAAAAACAATTATCGTGGCGATTATAAATACTGCTACTGTACAAAAAGCTCACATTTTCGCCATATTGTAGAAGAAGCGCTGAAGAATAATATCCACCTGGAAACTTCTTCAGCATTCGATATGCCAATGGTTGATGCACTAGAGAAAAAAGGGCACTTAACCAAGGATACTACCATTATTTGTAACGGCTTTAAAACCTATCAATACAAGCAATATATTATTGATATGTTGCACGACGGTTATAAAAACATCATTCCGGTTTTAGATAACAAAGAAGAATTTAACCTCTTTGATGATGAGGTTGATATTGATACACCTTGCAATTTAGGGATTCGGATTGCCGCTGAAGAGCAGCCGGATTCACAATTCTATACTTCACGCTTAGGTGTGCGGATGGAAGACATTATCGATTTTTACAACAATAAGATTGTTCATAATCCAAATTTCCGTGTAAAGTTATTGCACTTCTTCATCAACTCTGGTATTACCGATTCTCCATATTACTGGAATGAGTTAGAGAAATATGTAACGCTTTATTGCAAGTTTAAAAAAATCAACCCTGATTTAGATACGCTTGATATTGGTGGTGGAATGCCATTTAAAGACTCACTGGTTTTTGATTTCGATTATGAGTACATGGTAAATGAAATTGTGAAAAGGATCAAAGAAATTTGTGCCATTCACGATGTAATGGAACCGGATATCATCACCGAGTTTGGTAAATACACCGTTGCTGAGGCGTCGGGCATTCTTTATAAAGTTTTAGGTCGCAAACAACAAAATGACCGTGAGCGCTGGTTAATGTTGGATGGATCGTTCATCACAAACCTACCGGATGTTTGGGCCTTAAACCAAAAATACATCTTATTGCCAATCAATAACTGGGATGCGGAGTATGAACGGGTAAACTTAGGTGGAATTACCTGCGATGGTCAGGATTACTATAATCAGGAAGCGCATATGAATAGTGTGTTTATGCCGAAGACGCGTAAAGTACAATACCTGGGTTTCTTCCATACTGGTGCTTATCAGGAAGTTTTGAGTGGTTATGGTGGTATTCATCACTGCTTACTGCCTAGTCCAAAACATGTTTTGATTCGCAGAAATCGTGATGAGAGCTTCAATTTTGAAGTTTTTGGAGAAGAACAGAATAGTAAACAAGTGTTGAAGATTCTGGGCTACTAAGTCTAACCGCAAAGAATATAAAGTTTTTTCAAAGAGCGCTAAGTTATACTTGGCGCTTTTTTTTATGTCGAATTTTTAGTTATATTTATTTTATGAAAAGTGAGGAAAGTAAATTAATCGAAAGAATTACAATCATCCCTGGACTAATGGGCGGTAAGCCTACAATCAGAGGTAATCGATTTACAGTTATTGATATACTCGAACTCTTGTCATCAGGCATGACCAATGAACAAATTTTAGAGGAACATCCCATCCTCGAAAGCGATGATATCACAGCTGCATTGCTTTTTAGCGCTAAACAACTCAGGGATGAATACATTTACGAATGATTGCGAATTTTGGTTAGACGAAAATATTTCTCCTATTATTGCTAAGTGGTTAATGGATGAAATCAATTATAAATGTATCTCATTCTATTTTCTTAACCTCAATAAAACGTCAGATATCGAAGTTTACAATCTTGCCAGAAAAAAGAAAAAAGTTATTATCATATCGAAAGACTTGGATTTTCGTGAACTTGTTTCGTGGAAAGGAATTCCTCCTAAATTGATTTTCCTTGAATTCGGAAACTGTTCAAACAAAGTACTATGGTTTAAACTTAGAGCTAAAATTTTTGATGCTATTGATCAGCTAATCTTTGGGGATTTGGATATATTTGACATAAAAAAAGACTAATATGCAATTCGGTAAAGTAGAAGACCCATCCATTATAGACTACACCCTTCCCGCTGATGCGAAAGAAACAGCGGGAATTTTAGCAGCCAATAAACCAAAACAAGATTTCAAAGCTTACGTAGGTTGCGCAAAGTGGAATAAGGCAGATTTGAAAGGCTTTTATCCTAAAGGTACAAAGGACGAATTAACCTATTATTCTACCCAATTCAATTCAATTGAGCTCAACGCTACCTTTTACGGTATGCCTTCGAGCGAACAAGTCATCACGTGGACAGAAAAAACGCCTGCAGATTTTAAGTTTTTTCCAAAGCTGACCAATACGGTAAGTCATTTTAAAAGACTGATCAATGTGAAAGAACCCGTGGAACAATTTTGCGATGCCATCAGTAATTTCGAGGATAAGTTAGGCATGGCTTTTCTGCAATTGCATGATAATTTTAAGCCAAAAGATTTCGAAAGACTAAAAATAGTGGCTAATGAGTTTCCAAAAGTAATCCCTTTAGGTGTTGAAGTAAGAAACCAGGAGTGGTTTTCTAACGAAGCTATAGCAGGTGAATTTGCGAAGTTGTTTGAGGCTAATGGAATTACGAATATTATTGTAGATACCGCCGGACGTAGAGATATGTTACACATGCGTTTAACCACTCCAACTGCATTTGTGAGGTTTGTGGGTGCAAATATAGATGAAATCGATAAAAAGCGATTAGATGACTGGGTAGAAAGAATAGCCCAATGGAAAAAGCAAGGCCTCGAAAACCTTTACTTTTTCGTTCACCAGAATGTAGAATTATCTTCACCGTTATTCTCCGCTTACTTCACCAAGAAATTAAATAAAGCACTTGGAACAGATTTGAAAATTCCGGTTATGGCAAATCAAAGTTCGCCTTCACTATTTTAAATTTGATAACCATGCATTTTTCCGAAGAAATGCATGGTTATATCCGCTTATAAACCGCTTCTATAGCTTTTGTTTCTTCCGCTCCCGGCATAATATTGTAAGCTGAAAAAATGATTTCTTCATCATTAATAATTTCAAGTTCGGTACGCCAGCCAAATAGCTGATCACCATATTCTGGATTTCCGTAAGCACCAAGAATCGAAAATCCTTTTTCTGTGGCTTGTCCCGTCGCATGCATAATCTGCGTACCCATATGAAAACTATCTATCCAGCTAAATGTAAATTTTTGATAAGGGATATCGAAACCAATAATCATCTTTCCTATCAATGGTTTGCCTTCCAGGCTGCTCTCATAATCATAAATAACGAAACGGCCATCTAAAATCGATGTGATTTCTGCTGTTGATTGACTCTCATCAATTAAAACATCCTTTTCAAACCATGTTTTGGTAATTCCAGACCAATTGCCGACTAAATTCTGGAGTTTTTGATGCGCCCCATCTGCTAAAGATTGTTCAAATTTGCTTTGTGCCATACTCAAACTTAAAGAATATTAATGATTTATTGAATGATAATTGTAAATTGTGTTGAGCCAATCAACCCCATTCGAAAAGTCAGTTATTCAAAGTTAACTTTATGCTAAAAACACTTGATTTAAGTCAGGTTATCGTACTTGACATCGAAACCGTACCGCAATATCCATCGTTTAATGAAGTTCCGCCAAATATGCAGCAACTTTGGGAAGTGAAGACAAGTCATCAGCGAAAGCCAGACCAAAGCGCAGAGGAGTTTTATGAACGCGCAGGAATTTTAGCTGAATTTGGAAAAGTGATCTGCATTAGCCTGGGGATTTTTAGTTATCAGAATAAGTCATATTCCCTGCGCCTTAAATCTTTTGCCGGCGATAATGAAAGGCAGATTCTCCAGCAATTTTCTGCGCTGATGGAAAAGCAATCCCCTAACCCTATGTTCTGTGCACACAACGGAAAGGAGTTTGATTACCCTTACCTCTGCAGACGGCTACTGGTAAATGGATTGGAAATTCCTGCACCATTAGATATATCTGGTAAAAAACCCTGGGAAGTGAATCACCTGGATACCATGGAAATGTGGAAGTTTGGGGATTATAAACATTATACCTCTCTGAATCTGCTCGCCGCTATCCTGAATATTCCAACGCCCAAAGATGATATCGACGGCAGCCAGGTGAGACAGGTTTATTATGAAGAACAAAATCTAGAGCGGATTATAACTTATTGCCAGAAAGACGTCATTACAACCGCTCAGGTATTACTAAAATTTAAAGGAATGGAAATAATTTCGCCAGAAAACATTACCATTGTATCCTGATGCTAAACGTCCAAAACTTAAATATCGATTTCTACAATCAGGAAGAGAAAACCTGGTTTAAAGCCGTAAAAACCATTAGTTTCCAGGTTAAAGAAGGAACAGTTCTTGGAATTGTTGGTGAATCAGGTTCTGGTAAATCAGTTACCTCTTTTTCCCTTATGCGCCTGCATGATGAGCGTTCAGCTAAAATTACAGGGGAAATAGACTTCGAAAACATCAGTTTACTTAATTTAGGTGCAAACGAGATCCGTCAAATCAGGGGCAATCAAATCTCTATGATTTTTCAGGAGCCGATGACATCGCTAAACCCGGTATTTACCTGCGGCGAACAAGTAGAAGAGGCCATAATTTTGCATCAAAAGGTTGATAAACAAACAGCCAAATTAAAAACAATTGATCTCTTTAACGAAGTTCAGCTTCCCAGACCTGAAAAAATATTCGATAGCTATCCACATCAAATTTCTGGCGGACAAAAACAACGGGTAATGATCGCGATGGCACTAAGCTGCAATCCGAAACTCCTAATTGCTGACGAACCCACAACTGCCCTGGATGTTACCGTTCAAAAAACAATTCTTCAACTGTTGTTGAAATTGAAAAAAGAACGCAATATGGCAATGATTTTTATTTCTCATGATTTGGGTGTGGTGAACGAGATTGCAGATGATGTTGCGGTAATGTATAAAGGTGAAATTGTGGAACAGGGAAGCGCAAAAACAATCTTTGAAAATCCTCAGCATCCATATACCAAAGGCTTGCTGGCCTGTCGCCCGTCGCCTGCCTTACAACTGAAAAAACTTCCTGTTGTTACCGATTTTCTTACTGGAAAAATTGATGATGCCAATGCACATCTGCAATCGTCTAATCAATTAACGAAAGAAGAAATCTCCGCCCGCAGGGAGTTCCTCTATACACAAAAACCAATTCTTCAAATTAAAGAGTTATGTACCTGGTACCCAATTCGTAATGGTGTTTTCGGTAAAACAACCGATTACGTAAAAGCGGTTGATCAGATTAGTTTTGAGGTGTTCCCCGGCGAAACACTTGGTTTGGTGGGCGAGTCTGGCTGTGGCAAAACAACCCTTGGAAGAACCATTCTCAGGTTAATTCAACCCACATCCGGCAGCATTGTTTTTAATGATCAAGACATCACCCATATCAATAGCACAGCATTAAGAAAACTCCGAAAAGATATGCAAATTGTTTTTCAGGATCCTTATGCTTCACTGAATCCAAAATTAAGCATCGGTCAATCTATTTTAGAACCGCTACAAGTCCATGAATTGCTAAAAAATGATTCGGAAAGAAAACACAAAGTAATTGATTTGCTGAACAAAGTTGGCTTGAAAGAAGAACACTTCAACCGTTATCCGCATGAGTTTAGTGGTGGCCAGCGGCAACGGGTGGTAATTGCAAGAGCACTCGCTTTAGCGCCTAAGTTTATCATTTGTGATGAATCAGTATCTGCTTTAGACGTTTCTGTACAAGCTCAGGTATTAAATTTAATAAAGGATCTTCAACGTGAATTTGGTCTTACCTATATCTTCATTTCCCATGATCTCGCTGTGGTGAAACACATTTCTGATCGCATCCTGGTGATGAACAAGGGAAAAATTGAAGAAGAAGGTTTTCCTGAACAGATTTTCTATGCACCTAAGGCCGCCTACACCAAAAAATTAATTGAAGCCATCCCCGGAAGTTAAATCAATCTAATGCTGCGTTATATTCTTTTTATGTTGTGCATCAGTACCTCAGTAGCTAAAGCACAAAACGTCAAGATAATTCAATCCATGTATGTCTTTGAGAATGCGCCGTTCGCAGCCTGCCATGCCTCTACCCTGGTAGATTTAGGTAAAGGAAAGATGATGGCTGCCTGGTTCGGCGGAAAACACGAGGGCAGCAAAGATGTGGTCATCTGGACAGCCGTTAAAAACGCAAATCAATGGAGCATACCAAAGGCCGTAGCAAATGGAATAGTAAATGATACAACCAGATTTGCCTGCTGGAATCCAGTATTGTTTAAATCTTCAGACGGAACGCTCAGCCTCCATTATAAGATAGGTCCAAATCCAAGAGAATGGTGGGCGGCCTATAAAACCTCAACAGATGATGGGAGAACCTGGTCTGAGGCTGTAAAGTTGCCAGATGGCTTTCTTGGACCGATTAAGAATAAACCAGTTCAACTGAATAAGAATACTATTTTATATCCATCGAGCACCGAAAGTTTGGATGAAAAAATCTGGAATGTGCATCTGGAAAAATCCAATAACAAAAACCGCAACTGGGAAAAAATAAAGATTGATTGTGATACCTTCGGCGTCATTCAACCTTCTATCCTCACCTATCCGGATGGCAAACTCCAACTACTTTGTAGAAGCAGACAGAACGTTATTGTAGAAAGCTGGTCGTTAGATGGTGGAAAAAACTGGTCTAAATTAGCGCCTACCGGCTTACCAAACCCCAATTCCGGAAGTGATGCTGTGACTTTAAATGACGGCCGCCAATTACTGGTATATAATCCTTTAACTGCAGGAAAAGATTGGTGGGAAGGCCGATCTGTTCTAAAACTGGCCGTATCGGAAGATGGTAAAATATGGAAAGACATTTATACATTAGAAAACCACCTAAAGGGTGAATATAGTTACCCGGCAATCATTCAGGATAAAAACGGACACGTACATTTAAGTTATACCGCAGAGCGAAAGAAAATAAAATATGTGGTGCTCGATCTCATAAACTGATCATTTCTGTGGCTGAATGACCCGGAATTGTAAGCCTGATTGTGTACTTTTTACATGTCAAAAATGACCATTTAGGCTTCTTTTCTGTATCTTCGATAAATTCAGTTTTTTAATTATGGCAAAGAAAAAATCAGCAAATATAAAATTGGTTCTGAATCAATTGGTTAGCGATGTTTTTGAAAAAAATAATAATCAGTTACTCAACTATAAACAAGTTTCCGCCAAGCTGAACCTTACCGACCAGGAATCAAGAGAAACAATTCTGGAGATTTTAAAGGAAGGTAAAGGCGCTGGCATCTTTCTGGAGCCTGAAAAAGGCAAATACAAGCTCAAAGACCTTCAAAACTTTATCATTGGCACAGTTGATATGACCGCTGATGGCTCTGCCTATATTGTTCCACAGGATGAGTTTGAAAAAGACGTTTTTGTAGCACCGAAAAAACTCAAGAATGCCTTACATGGCGATACGGTGAAAGCCTATGTGTTCGCCAAAAAGAGTGGCCGTAAAAATGATGGTGAAGTCATTGAAATCATTAAAAGGGCTAAATCAGATTTTACAGGGGTAATCAAAATTTCTGATCGTTTTGCTTTTGTAATTGCTGACGATAAAAAGATGATGCATGATATCTTTGTTCCGCTTGCCGATACGCTTGAGGCTAAAAATGGCCAGCGTGTGCTGGTTACGTTAGCAGACTGGCCGGAAAGTGCAAAGAATCCAATCGGTGTAGTAAAGCACGTGCTTGGAAACCAGGGAGAGAACAATACTGAAATGAACGCCATTTTAGCGCAATATGGTTTTCCGCTCGAATTCCCTACACAGGTAGAAAAAGAGGCTAATGCCATTCCTGAAGAAATTCCGGAAGCAGAAATTGCGAAGCGTAAAGACTTCAGGAAAGTCTTAACCTTCACCATCGATCCTGCTGACGCAAAGGATTTTGATGATGCCATTTCTTATCAGAAGTTGCCGAATGGTAACTATGAAATCGGCGTACATATTGCTGATGTTTCACATTATGTAATCCAGGGAACAGACTTGGATAAAGAAGCTTATAGTCGCGCAACCTCGGTCTATCTGGTTGACCGGGTGATCCCGATGCTACCGGAACGTTTAAGTAATGGAGTCTGCTCCCTTCGTCCGCATGAAGATAAACTTTGCTTTGCCGCGGTGTTCGAATTAGATGAACAAGCGAACATTCAAAATGAATGGTACGGCAGAACAGTGATCCACTCCGACAGGCGTTTTAGCTATGAAGAAGCGCAGGAAGTAATCGAAAACAAAACAGGCGACCATGCGGAAGAAATTTTTAAACTCAATGAACTTGCTTACATTTTAAGAGACCGTAAATTTAAAAACGGTGCCATTAGTTTCGAAAGCACGGAAGTAAAGTTTAAACTTGATGAGTCTGGCAAACCAATCGGCGTTTACGTTAAAGAACGTAAAGATGCCCATAAACTGATTGAAGATTATATGCTTTTGGCCAACAGAAAAGTGGCCGAATACGTGGCGAAAAAACAAAAAGGCGAGAAAAAACTAACCTTTGTTTACCGGGTGCACGATTCTCCAAACATGGAAACCTTAACAACTTTTGCTACGTTTGCTTCCCGTTTTGGATATAAAATCAATACCAAATCCGATAAGGAAATCGCAAAGTCGCTTAACAATCTAATGGCTGATGTAGAAGGCAAAAAGGAACAAAATATTTTAACATCGCTGGCCATCCGTTCGATGGCGAAAGCAATTTACTCTACAAAGAAAACCAGCCACTATGGCCTGGCATTTGAATACTATACACATTTTACCTCTCCTATTCGTCGTTATCCTGATGTAATGGCCCATCGGTTACTTCAAACCTATCTCGATGGTGGAAAATCTGCAGATGCTGAATTCTATGAAGTAGCTTGTGCACATTCATCTGCAATGGAAAAACGGGCTGCCGATGCCGAACGTGCATCTATTAAATACAAACAAGCAGAATACTTGGAAGACAATATTGGCACTGAATATAAGGGAATTATATCTGGTGTTACCGAATGGGGAATGTATGTCGAAATTGAAGAAAATAAATGCGAAGGCATGATTCGCCTGCGTGATATTTCTGATGATTTTTATGTTCTGGATGAGAAAAATTACTGTATTATAGGCCAAAGAAAGAAGAGAAAATACCAGCTCGGAGACGAAGTGATGATTCGGGTGAAAAAAGTAGATTTAGCTAAACGCCAGATTGATTTTACGCTCATTGCTGATTAATCAATTTATGAATATAAAATTATCCCGGTGTACAATTCTTTTTTTATTGATTTCTAATTCACTCCTGGCGCAAACCATCAAGGGTAGAATTTTAGATGAGAATACGAACACCGGGATCACTTACGTAACTATACAGGCTGATCAAAACCATAAAACCATCAGTAATGAAAATGGAGAGTTCGACATTGCAGTAAAGTCGCTCCCCTGCGAGCTCTACCTTTCACACATCAGTTATCAGCCCGTTAAAGTCAAAGCAACCGATTCGCTTCTCACAGTAAAGTTGAAGTCTATTGTCCAAAACCTGAACGAAGTAGTGATTGGTAATGAGGCACTTTCTGTAATGAAAAGCACTTATCAAAAAGCCATCACCAGTGTAGAGGAATCGTTTTTTGCAAAAGCTTTTCTTCGTCAACTCGCTTATGAAGGAGACAGACCGACGTATCTGAACGAAATATTTTTTAATGCTGACTGGAAAAGTTACGGTTTATTGAAATGGTTGCCTACAGAAAGTAGATTTTTAAAAAACGATAGTCACGTATCATACACCAATATTAGTGTTGCCGCATTTGAACTATCCGGCTTTTTGTCGAATAGTCATTTTCTTAAGCCATTATCTTTAAAGTTAGATTCAATATATTCTTTTAAGATCAAAAGCACCTACCATCTTAATGGAAATGAAATTGCAGTGATCAACTGCCAGTTAAAGGTAAAATCCGATAAGCCATATTTTGATGGCGATTATTATGTCAATACGGATGATTATAGTGTATTAAAAATAGACGGTATATTGAAACACTTTGCTTTAAATAGTAGAGGTATACTTGGTGCAAAAGCCAGGGAAGTTAATTTAATATCTGTCTACAAACCGACCAGCGAAGGAAAGAACGTGTTGGATTTTTCGGTGTTAACATTGAAAAGTAAGATGACGGTGTTGGGATTGGGAACAAAAGAACTGGAATTCCGCAACCTGCTGTATATGGTTGACTATAGCAAGAGTTATAATAATAACCTTAAAGCGCTCCAAATGCAAACCAATGACGTAAAAACAACACAAAATATGGTTTATAATGCCGATTTTTGGAAGTCGAATGTTTTTATCAAAAGAACAGCAAAAGAAGAAGAGGCAATAAAAAATTTAGAAAAGACCTCCATAACAAACTAGTGCAATGCATACAACTGACCAATTACAGCAAATTTTAAATACGGCAATACAAAACTTAAGGTTTCCAGATCAGCCTAAACAACTTTATGATCCCATTACTTATATCATCAATTTAGGTGGCAAACGCATTCGTCCGTTATTGGTTTTAATGGGAACGGAGTTATTTGGCAAAGATGCACATGATTCTATCCATGCCGCAATGGCGATTGAAGTTTTCCATAACTTTACACTGGTACATGATGATATTATGGATAATGCCCCTTTACGAAGGGGAAAACCAACAGTGCACGAAAAATGGAGCACCAATACTGCTATTTTAAGTGGCGATGTAATGATGGTTGAGGCCAACAAAAACCTGGCAAAGGTGAATCCGATTTTTTTAAAAGATGTTCTGGATACCTTCAATGCAACCGCCCAGGGCGTTTGCGAAGGACAGCAACTGGATATGGAATTTGAAAGCCGCGATGATGTGAGTATTGAGGAATATATCAACATGATCCGATTGAAAACGGCGGTGCTGCTTGGCGGTGCTTTAAAACTGGGTGCCATCATTGCCGGGGCATCAGAAAAAGATGCTGATCTGATTTATCAGTTCGGCGAAAATATCGGGATTGCTTTTCAGTTGCAGGATGATATTCTAGATGTATACGCAGACCCGGAAAAATTTGGAAAGCAAGTGGGTGGTGATATTATTGCCAATAAGAAGACATTCTTACTGCTGAAGGCATTTGAATTAGCTGAGGGAGATATTAGAGAATCACTAGACACCTGGACGGGTTATAAAGACTTTGATGTTCAAGAGAAGGTAGCAACCGTGAGATCAGTTTACGACATACTGGATATTCAGAACATTGCAAGAGAGAGTATGAATAACTATCTGGAAAAGGCATTAAGTGTGTTTGAACAGATTAATGTAAGTGATGATAGAAAGTCTAACCTCTTTACCCTTACTAACCAATTAATGGCCAGGGAATATTAATCCTTAACGATTTGATTTAGCAGCTGATATCCGCAAGATAATCAGCTTTTTTTTTGCGAAGAAAAAAACGGGCAAAAAAAAACCTTCAATTTTCATTGAAGGTTTTCTATATCGGTTGATACTAATTATTCTGCAACTGCAGCTTCTTCAGTAGCTTCGTCTGCTTGAACTGCTTTTTTAGCTGGTGCTTTTTTTGCAGTTGCTTCAGCAGCAACTTCTTTTGCTTCAGCTTCTTTTTTAACAGCTGGTTTTTTCGCTAATGCTTCTTCAATTTCAGCATCAGAGATAGGAAGAACAGATACATAAGATTTGTTATCTTGTTTCTTTCTGAAAACTACTGTACCATCAATCAAAGCAAATAATGTATGGTCTTTTCCTAAACCAACATTTTTATCTGGATGGTGTTTTGTACCACGTTGACGTACTAAAATGTTTCCAGCGATAGCTAACTGACCACCGAAAATTTTAATACCTAAACGCTTACTATGCGATTCACGTCCGTTTTTCGAACTACCGGCTCCTTTTTTGTGTGCCATGATTTTATATTTTTTAACTCGCTAAAAGCGAATTATTGGGTTAACAATTAATTATAACGTGATGTCAGAGATCTGAATCTTAGTGAAAAACTGGCGGTGACCATTTTTCTTTTTGTAACCTTTTCTACGTTTTTTGTGGAAAATGATTACTTTATCACCTTTCAAATGAGATACGATCTTAGCTGAAACTTTAGCGCCATTAACTGCAGGAGTTCCTACAGTGATTGCACCACCATTATCAACCAACAATACATTATCAAATTCAATACTAGCGCCTTCATCTCCTTGCAATCTGTGTACAAAAAGGTGCTGGTCTTTAGCAACTTTAAATTGCTGCCCTGCTATATTTACTATTGCGTACATTGTTTAAATATTAGTTTTTTAATTTTTATTTAACGAGGTGCAAATATAGAATAAATTCAATTAACACACAAACACATATCAAAAATATTTTTACTAAAATCCTTAAGAAACAGGATTTGCAAAATTAAATGATTTTAAAATCGGTATTTATCCGCATTCCCTATTGATTGTTGCCACACGGATAGAAAATTCCACTCATCTGTATCATCAAATTAATCCTTTGAAAGTAACTAAAACAATTGCCTTTTATACTAACCGTCATCTAAAGCGCCTTGCTGGAAACAATCTTTAATCATAAACCCGATTGAAGTGGAAGTCCCCGCTCCTTCAGCGGGGCTTATAACGGAAAGCGGGACTAAATACCGCCACCGGCACTGCCGTTCATTTCAAAATGGTTACAACCTTAAAATACAATAGCCTTTAACCACACTAATAGTGCTGCTAAAGGCTATTCCAGGTTTTATTAAGAATCTACTTCCCCGAGCGTCTCTCAGCTTGTAATAACGTCTCCTGAATAATCTTTCTCATTTGAACAGCTGCATCCAATAGTTTCGGATTGCCATCAAAATCGCCATAAACGGTTACGTGTTTTGATTTCTCTTTATAATTAAAGGTAATATCGTATCGGGGAACCATCTTTGATTTATCACTTTTTCTACCAATAGTATCCGGAAAATTCCACAAACCTATTTCATTTGCTTTTCTGTGCATGTATAAAATGTCATCACTCTTCAAAAAGAATTTTTTAGTGACCACAGAATCTTTGTTATTTACATAATGATATATGCCGGTTTTAGAATCATATGTATTTTCTAAGGTATCTTTTAGCCCATAGCTAAACTGCATCGATACAAAATCATCTTTCCGGAAAGGCGCATTCTGGATAATTGGCTTATAATAGATGTAACAGTAAATAATCATCGGCACGATGATGGTAATGGCTAAGAATATTTTTTTTCCTCTACTTGACACAATTTGAATTATTGAATGAATGAATTATTGAATTATCGAACGAATGAATGACAGCTGGTTTCAAAATGCTGCAAAGTTTGCATTTTTCCAGAAAAACCTTCTCATCCCAAAATCATTTAATGACTATTAAAGCATTGGAAAATAGACTCCAGACTAATGACTCAGAACTATTGACTTAAGCGTCTTTTAACTCCCCTTCCCACTTACTCACCACAGCAGTAGCGATTGAATTACCTACCACGTTAGTTGCAGAGCGGCCCATATCCAATAGTGGATCGATACCAATTAACAACGCCAGGCCAGCTTCGGGAATGTTAAAACTTGCTATGGTGCCCGCAATTACCACCAGTGATGCACGAGGTACGCCAGCAATTCCCTTACTGGTTAACATTAAGATCAGTAACATTGAAATTTGTTGTTCAAAACCCAGATGAATACCATAAGCCTGCGCAATAAACAATGAAGCAAATGTCATGTACATCATGGAGCCATCCAGATTAAATGAATAGCCTAATGGCAATACGAAACTTACAATTTTATCTTTACAACCAAAACGCTCCAATAGCATCATCGTTTTAGGGTATGCGGCCTCACTACTTGCCGTACTGAAAGCCAGAATTGCAGGCTCTTTCATATCGTTTACCAAACGGAACACACGTTTTTTCAGGATTAAGAAGCCTAAAAAGATTAAGACACACCATAGAATGGCTAAACCTAAGTAGAACTCTCCAATAAATATGGCATAGGTATTTAAAACGTTCAAGCCCTGTTTGGCTACAATAGCCGTCATAGCGCCGAAAACCGCTAAAGGCGCAAAGTTCATTACATAGCCAGTCATTTTCAAGATTACATGCGCAATGGCATCGAAAGCCTTAATTACCACCTGACCCAAATCTCCGATAGCAGCAGTAGCGACACCGAAGAACAGAGAGAATACCACAATCTGCAAAATCTCATTGTTTGCCATAGATTCTGCAATACTTTTCGGAAATACGTGCGTAATAAAATCTTTAACACTCATAGAGGCTTTCTGAATCCCCGTATTGACCAATTGATCAGGTAAGGTTAATTGCATGTGTTTTCCGGGTTCGAATAAGTTTACCAGAATTAACCCCAGCACAAGCGACATCAGCGACATCGCCATAAACCAACCTAATGTTTTACCACCGATCCGCCCAACAGCCTTAATATCGCCAACTTTTGCAACGCCCACCACCAATGTGGTAAATACAAGCGGTGCAACGATCATTTTAATCAGGCGAAGAAAGATGTCGCTTAACAGCGTGAAATATTCCAGCTTCTTTTCACGGATATCTTCGTTTGTTTTTTTAATGGTCGCATTAGCCTTCCGCTCTGCTTTGAGCTGAGTGAAGGCTGCTGAGGCGGTATCGGTAGTTTTGGCGATACTTACTTCTATACTTTTTACTTTTGCATCTGCATTGAGAATATTTTGGTTATAAACATCAATAGAATTAACATTTAAAATGTATCCCAACACGATACCAGCAATCAGCGCTAAGAAAATGAAAAGCGTGAGTTTGTTTTTCTTCATGAATAGAAAAGTTTGTGGCTTTATTAATTTGGTAAAACTACGATATTTACGTGGTGTAACAAATTTTGATTTCTTACAAGGCGAATGATCACTTAAATTTTTACTTTAGCTGTAACATTAACACCCCAATCATATCTAAATTACAACTACACGCCCTTAAATGGAACAAAAAGACAAACTATTTAAAGAAATCTTTGATTCTAATTCCAAAAAGATATTCCATTTATGTTACGGTTATACAGGAGATACCGATGCCGCAAACGACCTTTTACAAGAAACTTTTTTAAAGGTCTGGCAAAATCTGGATAAATTTAGAAACAAATCATTAATCTCTACCTGGATCTATAGAATTGCTGTTAATACCTGCTTAACTTATTTAAGATCAGAAAAAAGACAAGCTAAAGATGAATTAACTGAAAATATCATTGAAAATAAAATTGAAGAGTTTTCTGAGAAAAATGAACAGGTAGCCTTATTATATCAATGTATATCTAAACTCGAGGAAAACGACCGTTTGATCATTACCATGGTATTAGATGAATTGCCTTACCACGAAATTGCCGACATTTCCGGGATTAGCGAAGGGAACCTCAGAGTAAAAATTCACCGCATTAAACAAAAATTAACAGAACTATACAACCAATATGCAAGCGTTTGATCAAATACAAGAGTTGTGGCAAAAGCACGAGGTAGAAGTTAAGTTTTCTGCTGATGAAATGCTGCAACAGGCAAAAAAAGAAGTAAATGGTTTGAAGTTCAAATCTGCTTTGAATATTATAGGCATGGCCGCTTCCTTTATTGCCATTGCAGCTTTATGGATATTTTTTCATTTTGATTCGTGGACTACCCACGTAGGGATAAGCATCACCATTATTACCATTGGTGTTTACACGCTCATTCTTTACCGTGATTACAGGCTAATTGCCAAGACAGATTTTACGGCCCATCCTCAGGAATACCTAAACAACTTAAAAACGTATCAGTTAAATCGTTATAAGCTTTATAATTCATTATACTGGTTCTATACGGTAGCGCTTTCTACAGGAATAATTTTTTACTTTATTGAAATTCTAAGCCACTTTAACCTCATTCAGAAAATAATCGCAATAGGCTTAACTTTTCTCTGGATATTGTTTTGCTCAACGATCTTACGCAGAGCCGTAATTAAGAGGGAAAAAGAAAGAATTGCTTTACTAATTGAAAAATTTGAACGGATAAGCGGACAAATTTCGGCTCCTGAAAAATTTTAGGCACGGTTTTTTCATTGAGAAATTGAAATGAAAAAACTGCTTATTCCCTTTCTCTTTCTGCTGGCTTTGCCTTGTACATTTGCGTTTAAACAAGATATTCCTGAACCTGTTCAGCTTAATTGGGAAACGCATTTTAAAGGCAATGCGGATATGAATTCTCCTTTCGTAGCGCTTACAGCGATGACCTGGCAGTATAGTTATGAATCTGCTGTTTCCAGAAACCGGGTAACCATTAGACTAAAAAATGAAGTCAGGATCGATAAAGATCGATCGTGGGTGAAATGGGATAGAATAAAAAATCCACATGTCAGTGCAGATTTGCTTCATCATGAGCAAGGCCATGTAAATATTCAATATATTCTTCTTTCTGAAGCGGAAAGGGTTTTAAAAAACAGAACTTATTCTGTGAAGAATTACAAGACACAAATTTCACAATTGGCAAATGAAATAAGTACTTATTTCGACACTATGCAGCGTAATTATGATGAAGAAACAGAGCATGGGAGTAATCACAAAATACAGGCCCGCTGGGATCAGATTATTCAGGATAAAGCGGAAGAATCTAAGGCTGCTGCCCTAGCTGATGCAGGCAAATAACTTGGGTATAAAAATCATTGCGCCTACGGCTAATGCTAAAAAAGCGGTCATCAGTACTGCACCAGCTGCTAAATCTTTTACGATTTTAATTTTTGGGTGATATTCCGGAGAGACGACATCAGACAACTTTTCAATAGCTGCATTAATGATCTCCGTTACCATCACTACAGTAATTACCATAAGAATAGCTATCCATTCCAGCTTTGAAATATGGAGCAGCCAGGAAAATAAAATTGCAATTAGCGCAGCAAAAAGATGCAGCCTTCCATTATGATCATATTGAAAAAATAACTTCAAACCGTTAAAAGCGTATTTGAAACTGTTTAACCTGGCGATTATAGAAAATTTCTTTCGTTCTTCCATTGAAGATTAAAGGTACGGTTTTACTACTTAAATTCATTTCGTTATTGTTTCGTCTGTCGTCTATCGTTGGTCATTAATTGAATTCAGGAATAAATTATGAAGGCATCGTTTTAAGTTAAGAGTAAACAAAGGTTTCCCGCGGATCTTAAATGACAACTTGCGCAGATTTTAATGGATGAGTTGCAAGCACCAAAGAAATTCAACCATGTAAGACAAATAAGATCATTTAAGATCAGTGTTTATAGATGTGTATGAGGCGATTCGAAATCAAAATCCTTTTGCATGATAAATCGTAAATTCAATCCCCTTAAATCTATGAAAGGTGTTCAAGTTTCGCACAACATTTCTTAATGCCTTAATGGTTCAGAGAGATTCTAGTTACCAGCGCATAGAATTAATGAGCAGTATGCAAATTTTGCTAAAGATCTAAATATTAAGCAGCAAAGATTACAGTGCCGCCTAAAAACAAAACAGCATCCCTGTTATAAACAAGAGATGCTGCAGTTTTATTTTGATATTTTAGTTGGGTTCACTTCAGTTACCCAAATAAACGAATTTAGCTTTTTTAGAGCAGTGAATTTTACTTCTTTGCCTCGGCTTTTACTTCCGGTACCCCGTTGTTTAAAATTGTCTCGGTAGTTACACTTCTTTTCCCGCTTGGTGCAATAACAATGGTTCTGAGCACACGTTTTTCTCCCTTTGGAACAGTCACTTTTATTGGGGAAGTATACAAAAATGCATTTTCTGATGGCCTTGAGGAATCTAACGAATAATAGATTTTCCCACCAATTACCGGAACCTTAAGGTCAATATTAAAATCGGCACCATTTAACACTTTCTCATTTTGACCAATAGGTGTTGGCACCCAATAATTGATGCCTAATTTATCCAGACGGGCAAGATGTACCGGCAAACGATCTTCTGCAAAGTTCTTCAAATCTTTACGATCCACCTGGCTCCATGCAATCTCTGATAAGGCCATCAAACGTGGGAAAGCATGATTTTCAACTTTATTTGTAGTTTTGATATATTCGGTCCACATGTTGGCCTGTACGCCTTTAATGTATTTTCGCTGATCTGCTGTTAGAACTTTCGGAACCGGATCATAGGCATAAATCTTTTGATAAGGGGCTAAACCACCAATGGTAACCGGCTCATCAGGCGAGTCAGACTGCTGGTGATCAATGTACAGTCCCATAGAAGCAGGAGTCATAATCACATCGTGATTTTGTTGTGCTGCAGCAATTCCGCCATCCTCTCCTCTCCAACTCATAACCGTTGCATTCGGCGCTAAACCACCTTCGAGAATTTCATCCCATCCAATGATCGAGCGACCTTTTCTATTTACGTGTTTCTCTATCCTTTGGATAAAATAACTTTGCAATTCATGCTCGTCTTTTAAGCCCTTCTCTTTCATCAAAGCCTGGCAAAACGGCGATTCTTTCCAATACGTTTTCGGTGCCTCATCACCACCGATATGAATATATTTCGACGGAAAAATAGCGATAACCTCGTCTAAAACATTATTTAAAACAGTGAAAGTATTTTCAGAAGGCACAAAGATATCATCAAAAACGCCCCATGTCTGTTGCACTTGTTTTCCTTTTCTCGATCCTGCCCAAGCTGTTTTATCACTTACAAAGGTATCACGATCCGGGAAAGTACTTAACGCAGGGTAAGCCGCAATAGCTGCAGAGGCATGGCCTGGCAATTCGATTTCCGGAATTACAGTAATGTAACGTTCTGCCGCATATTTAACAATCTCTTTCGCCTCAGCTTGTGTGTAAAATCCCTTTACCTCGGTCAGGTAGTTTCCTGTTCCGGGATACCGTCCAATGACAGACCCATTTCTTATTGACCCTACAGTAGTCAATTTAGGATATTTCTTAATTTCCAGTCTCCATCCCTGATCATCAGTTAAGTGCCAGTGAAAAGTGTTGATTTTATAGTAGGCAAGCTGATCAATATATTTTTTAATAAAAGAGACAGGAAAGAAATGACGACTAACATCCAGCATCGATCCACGATAGCCAAAACGCGGATAATCATTAATGGTAACCGCAGGAATGGTAATTCGATCAGCTACCTTCTCCGGCAGCATTTGCATCACCGATTGCACTGCATAGAATAATCCTGCACCGCTACCAGTAATGACTACCTGATTTGGAGTCACTTTAATCGTATATCCTTCAGCGGGTAATTTATCTGCTCCGCTTGAAGTTAAAATAATACTTTTTTGGTTTGGCTGTGCAACCTTTGCTTCTCTCAACGCGAAACCCGCTTTAGTTACTATAAATGCATTTAAAAGATCATTTATTTTAGCGCCGTCTATGCTTTGATTAATTAAAATAGTCGTTTTATCTAAAACGAAATTTCCATTGGCTCTGGTGATAGACACTGGCGCCGGAATAATACCTAAATTTGGATCGCTTTGCGCAAATACACTCGTACTCATTAAGACTCCAACAAAAATGGATAAAGCTTTGTTCATAATTTGGTTTGTTTTAAAGTAAAGTTCAGTAAAATCCATCTAAGATATAAATTAAGGCAATATCCTTAATCACACTTTTTTGTTACGAACAAAAAAAGAGAAACCTGAATGGGTTTCTCTTTTTAAAATATAGCAGATAAAATGTTATGCCTCAACAGGATGTTCCTTCGCAGCTAAATATCTCTCGGCATCTAAAGCAGCCATACATCCGGAACCTGCAGCAGTAACCGCTTGTCTGTAATACATATCCTGTACATCGCCGCAAGCAAAAACACCTTCGATATTGGTTAATGTAGAACCTGGTTTAGTATTTAGATAGCCAGTTTCATCCATATCTAACTGACCTTTGAAAATATCAGTATTTGGCTTATGTCCTATCGCTACAAAGAAACCTTCAACAGCAATTTCCGAAACTTCGTTGGTCTGGTTGTTCATCACCTTCACAGCAGTAACATTTTTACCATTTCCAAGAATTTCCTGGGTTTCGGTATTGTAATGCACCACAATATTTGGGGTAGCTAATACACGACTCACCATGGCTTTCGAAGCTCTGAACTCGTCTCTTCTCACCAATAAATGTACAGTTTTACATAGCTTAGCCAGATAAGTAGCCTCCTCAGCTGCTGTATCTCCGGCACCAACTATAGCTACGTCTTGTCCTTTGAAGAAGAATCCATCACAAACTGCACAGGCAGATACGCCGAATCCATTATATTGTTGCTCACTTGGTAAGCCTAACCATTTTGCCGTAGCACCGGTAGCAATAATTACCGTATCAGCAGTAATGGTTTTAATCTCATCCACAACAACCTGATGTGGTGTAGTAGAGAAATCTACTGAACTAATATAGCCAAAACGGATATCTGTACCAAAACGTTCCGCCTGCTTACGGAAATCTTCCATCATCTCAGGCCCCATAATTCCTTGCGGATAACCCGGGAAATTTTCTACATCTGTAGTTTGTGTCAACTGACCGCCGGCTTGCATGCCAGTATACATAATTGGTTTTAAATCGGCTCTGGCAGCATAAATTGCAGCAGTATAACCTGCAGGACCTGATCCAATGATTAAACACTGAACGTGTTCGTTTTCTTGTGACATTATAGCGTGTATTTGAATTCTTTAATTGTGGCACAAATTTAATGCTTTAAACAATTGTTGACAAGTATTCATTGTCAACATAGTTTACTATATTAACATCCATTAACCTTTAGATTGAAAGTTGCCCTGCAGGCTGAATGCTAATCTCCAGTAGTAGAACGACTAAAAGTCTGTCCACAGATTAGAGCTCCTCATTTCCTATTGGCTCATACCTGTGCCTATTGTACTTTATGTTTGAATTATCCCCACATTAAATTTCCTGGTAATAGGTGATTGATTTGCAGCCTCAATGCCCATGGAAATTACCTTTCTGGTTTCCAGCGGATCAATAATTCCATCTACCCAAAGTCTGGCAGCAGCATAATATGGCGTAGTCTGACTATCGTATTTATCGGTAATTTCCTTTAACAATTCAGCCTCCTTTTCAGGTGTGATCACCTCTCCCTTGGCTTTCAAGGATGCTTGTTGAATTTGCACCAGGGTTTTAGCCGCCTGGGCACCACCCATCACCGCAATTTTCGCCGTGGGCCAGGCATAAATTAATCTCGGATCGTAAGCTTTACCACACATGGCATAATTGCCAGCACCATAGGAGTTTCCCATTACAATTGTAAATTTTGGTACTACAGAATTAGCTACGGCGTTCACCATTTTTGCGCCATCCTTAATAATGCCCCCATGCTCTGAGCGGCTACCCACCATAAACCCGGTTACATCCTGTAAAAAAACAAGCGGAATTTTCTTTTGATTGCAATTCATAATGAACCGGGTAGCTTTATCGGCACTATCGGAATAGATTACGCCTCCAAATTGCATTTCGCCCTTTTTAGATTTCACCACTTTCCGTTGGTTGGCTACAATTCCCACCGCCCAGCCATCTATACGACCTAAACCACAAACAATGCTTTGTCCGTAGCCCTTTTTATATTCTTCAAATTCTGAATGATCAACCAAACGATTGATGACATCCATTATCTCATATTGTTTATCTCTGTTTTCCGGAATAATTCCGTAGAGTTCTGTTTCAGTTTCCTTTGGTTTGGCAGGCTTGATGCGATCGAAGCCAGCATTTTGCGGAGCGCCTAACATGCTCATAATATTTCGAATGCTATCTAAACAAGCCTGATCATTAGGATGCTTATAATCCGTAACACCAGAAATTTCGCAGTGGGTAGTTGCCCCACCCAGCGTTTCATTATCAACATCCTCACCTATTGCAGACTTTACCAGATACGAACCAGCTAAAAATACAGAACCGGTTTTATCCACAATCATGGTCTCATCACTCATAATTGGTAAATATGCACCGCCTGCTACACAAGCACCCATAATGGCAGAAATCTGTACAATACCATCTGCAGACATCATCGCGTTATTGCGAAACATTCTCCCGAAGTGTTCTTTATCCGGAAAAATTTCATCCTGCATCGGCAAATAAACCCCAGCACTATCAACCAGGTAGATCACCGGGAGGCGATTTTCCATGGCAATTTCCTGTGCCCGAAGGTTTTTCTTGGCCGTCATGGGAAACCATGCGCCAGCCTTTACCGTAGCATCATTGGCAACAATCATACACTGTCTACCGCTGACATATCCTATGCCACAAACCACGCCAGCAGATGGGCAACCGCCTTGTTCAGCGTACATTCCATCAGCGGTGAAAGCACCAACCTCCAGAAATTCTGAATTTTTATCAATGAGGTAATCAATTCGTTCACGGGCAAGTAACTTACCTTTTTCTTTTTGTTTAGCGGCATTTTTTTCTCCGCCACCAAGATAAATCTTTTTCAGTTTGGTTTTGAGCTCGTAAACCAATTGTTTGTTTACATCTTCGTTCTTATTGAATTCGATATTCATGATGGCAATTTAAATCTTATTTTGGAATTAAGCATGGCGACCAAATTGGTTTCTGGTTCAAGAAGAGGTAACCGCAAAGAACGCAAAGAAAAATATCGCAAAGAAAAGGAAGAAAAAGGTAAATTTTCATGTAATCGAATGCTGTGCACTTGGTGATTAACTTACGTGTCAGCTGTTCGGTTAGAACCGAAGAGCCGCAAAATAACCGCAAAGAACGCAAAAAAAAAATATCGCGAAGAAAAAGAAGAAATACAGGAATAGCCACAGAAGAAAAAGAGAAAAAACACAGAGACTAATTTAAATATCTCTATATGTTTGTATGTACAATTGGTGCGCGGTGCTAAACCTAAATCAACTTTGCACCCTTTGCGAAATACTTTACTTCTCTTTGCGGTTAAATCCTTACAACTTGCTTTAACTTTTAAACGCGATGTTCTTTATCAATTCAGTGCACCCGGTTGCTAAGCCTACACCCAACTTTGCATACTTCGCGAAAACTTCCCTTCTCTTGCGGTTAAATCCTTACAACTTGCTTTAACTTTTAAACGTGATGTTCTCTGTCAACTCGATGGCTAATCCTACACCCAACTTTGTGTACTTTGCGAAAACTTCCCTTCTCTTTGCGGTTAATCCCATAAAACCATTTAAAAACAATACTTTTGAAAAAACTCATAAATGCAGCTAACCATCAATACTCCTGCTTTACTATTTCCAGCCATCAGCCTGATTATGCTAGCCTACACTAATCGTTTTTTGGCTTTAGCAACTTTAGTTAGGAGTTTAAAAGCCAAGTATGAGGAAGGCGAGAAAAATATCGGTTTGCAGAATCAAATTAAAAACCTCCGTTACAGATTGAAATTAATTAAAAATATGCAAGCATTTGGCGTATTAAGCTTTGCCAGCTGCCTATTCTGCATGTTTTTCATCTACCTGGAGTGGACCATAGTGGCAGAGATACTCTTTGCCCTCAGCTTAATATTTTTCTTGATCTCACTGATTATTTCGTTAATAGAAATTCAATTGAGTACGAAAGCGCTGGAATTGGAATTGAGTAACCTGGAAGATACTGAAGATTCCTCGATCAGAAGATACATTAAAAAGAAAATCAAAAAAGACTAATTGGCATAAACAATACCGTTGATCTTTAACTTTTTCCAGTTTCCTGTAAAACCCTTACCTTTTATATATTTTATCGAATGCGGATGACCTTTTAGATTTGGGTGGTAAATCATATCAAAACTAAAGGTCATTTCTGTATCGCTTTTCTGTAAAACTGTAACCTCATTATCGTTATAATCCTTATCGCCTGTAGTAAAAAATTTAGATCCTAAACTTGCATTAAAATCAGCCTTCAAATATATTTTCAAAGGAGCGTCTGGGTAACTTTCTATTAATCGGTTTTGTTCGTCGATTCTTAAATATGATGTGCTTGTAACATCACCCCCTATTAAAGAATAAAATTGATAGAAAAGCTTATTGTTTATCCTAACGGTATCGGTAATCTCGGTATAATTTTCATTATTCAAAAACCATAAATTACCTATCTGCATAGGCAAAAAAGAATCTTTAATGGGTTGCAACATATTATTATTCTTGCAAGAGGATGTAAGAAATAATGCGCATAATACTAAGATTAACGTGGCATTTTGAAAAGTGTTTTTCATGAAAGCGGATTTACTTCTAATTTCCAGATTAAACGAAAGCCACAGTTAAAACGCTACAAGAAATAAAAATTTATGCCGTTATAAAGTGATACAAAAAGACCACCTCACCTGAAAATGCAGGTTTTTTCTGACCTTCAATTTCCATTTCTATTGCCATATGAACTTTCGTTACGCCACGTAAGTTAACAATAGCGGCTAATTTGGCTTTTAGCCTGATTTTAGCATTTACGAGGACTGGCTGCGCAAATCTCAGGCTTTCAATCCCGTAGTTAATCTCCATTTTTAGATTTTGAATATCAACGATTTCTTTCCAGAGATAAGGAATGAGCGAAAGTGTTAAATACCCATGGGCAATTGTGGAACCAAAAGGGCCTTCATTTTTCGCTTTCTCTTCATCAGTATGAATCCACTGAAAATCGAGGGTAGCATCAGCAAACTGATTAATTTGTTCCTGTGTAATCGTATGCCACGAAGAAACACCAAGTTCTTTAGCTAAATGTTGTTCAAATTCTGCGTGAGATGTAATAATTTGCATTTTATGAATCTTTTATAGTGATAGTAATTCCGAAGGTTTTAGCCGTTATCGGTTACTTAGATTAAATTTCTTTCCTTAAACCAAACTTCATCCGGCACGGCCGAGAAGTTATCCATTTTGTTAATGAGTATTTCAGCATCCGTTTCATTAAAGACCAAATCGCGATTGGCAGGTTTCAGAAATCTGCTTTTTACCATCATTTCCATCTGTGCAAACAATGGATCATAAAATCCATCAACATTTAAAACACCGATAGGTTTGTTATGAAGACCTAGCTGTAACCAGGTAAGCACTTCGAAAAATTCCTCAAGGGTACCGAATCCGCCAGGCAAAATAACGAAGCCATCGCTTAAATCTGCCATCTTTTGCTTGCGCTGATGCATATTTTCGGTTATGATCATTTCAGTCACTCCTTTATGCCCAACTTCTTTATCCATTAAAAACTGTGGAATTACGCCTGTAACCAAACCTCCGGCTTCTAAAATATCATTTGCCAGTACGCCCATCACGCCAACGCTTCCACCTCCATATACCAGGTTGATTTTTTCCCTGACCAAAGTATCTGCCAACTTTTTAATGGCTTTACGCAATTCCGGATCGCCATTAAAGTTTGAGCCACAATAAACACAAACCGCTCTAAGCTTATTCATCTGATTAAAAAATTTAGCGAAGTTAAGATTTTATCCTGTTGCTGTAAATTTTAATTCTGCACAAAGCTGTTACTTTAACTATTGTATGCAACACTATCTGATCATTATTAGGTATTTGCGATTTCCTTTTGCCCGAACATTATCACCTTAGAGCAGTTACGTTTCTCTGCAAGGGACTTGAATATAACGATAAAAAGCGCCGAATAACCGACGCTTCTAACCAAAAAAGAGAAAGTATATAAAACCTCATGGCTTTTTAAAGCGATGAGGTTTCATTAAAGAATTTAAAAACTATAACGGAAGGTAGCGCCATAAGTTCTCGGATCTCCCAGAACACCAGCATATAAACCTGAGTTTCCTGCAGCAGCCTGTAGCTGCTCATAATAATTTTTATTGGCTAAGTTCCTGCTCCATACAAATACAGAAAACTTATCAGATTTAAATCCAAGTCTGGCGTTTAACAGCGAATACCCCTGAACATTTAATACACTTGATGGTGTAGGATTGGATGAATAGGTAGAACGGTAGCTGGCATCACCTGCGATAAAATACCGGCCAGGTTTAGTAGCTAAATTACCAGGTGTGCTAAACTCTGCACCTCCAGAAACATTCCATTTAGAGATACCTGGTAACCTTCCACCAGATGCATCTTTAAAGGCTACTTGTGTTGCCACGCCATTTACCAGTTCGGTATGACCGGTTTCTTCCAGCGGAAGTGGTGCATTGGTAAACGTAACATATTTCCCATCAAGATAGGCTAAAGCTGCATTTAAAGTTAGAAAACGCTCTAATTGGTAGGTTCCATCAATTTCCAATCCCTTAACTTTAACTTTTTCTGCATTGGCCAGGTAACCTCTGTTTACACCCAATTGTGGCGATTGCACATTTGTTTGATAATCTTTAATATCGGTATTGAAAGCCGTTACGTTTAAGATAGCGCCTTTAAAGGGTTTAGTTTTAACGCCCAGTTCATAGTGTTCCACATATTCAGGTTTGACTACAGCTAAAGACAAATCGGCTTGTCCGTTAGGTGTGGTTGGCAAACCACCTACATTTACACCAACCGGTTTGTAAGCAGTGGAGAAAGTTCCGTACAGATTTAATTTAGGGTTTGGTCTATATGAAACCGTGATGTTTCCAGATAAATTGTTGTTCTCTGTACTGGTGTTGAATTGCTGGTTGCTATAAACAGCAGCTTTGAGTGCTAACAGTGCAGCATCGGTAGTTTGTAAACCGCCATAGGTATTCCGATCATAATCCACATCTTTTTTATCATATGTAAACCTTAGTCCAGGTAAAACATGTAAATGTTCAATCACTTCCCAATCTATTTGTCCAAACACCGCTGCACTTAATGATTTAATGGTTGAATTGGTTTTAATGCCATAACCATCCAATAAACCTGGAGTTGAATATAAAGCCTGCGCGCCTGTATTTCCTGTCTGAACAAATCTCCATTGATCTTTACCAACTTCTTCTGTTTGCCCTAAACCCTGTAAATTTTGACCCAGCAGGAATACCCCAATTACACCACTCAATTTATCTGTAATGCTACCCGCATAGCGGATTTCCTGAGAATATTGATCATGACGAGAATTCCCCTGTGATTTTGTTAATGCGGCGAGCTCAGAGAAATCCCTGTCGTTGGTTGGATCCCAGTTCCAGAATCTCCATGCTGTTGTTGAAGTTAATGTTCCATTCCCAAGTTTATAATCAACATTTAAAGATATTCCACCAATCGACTGGTTGTGTCTCCAGGGTGTATTGGTATTAATTTCTCTTGAAAATGGATCAATTTTAGGTTGTTGGTATCCCAAATCTGAAACAATTCTTGCATACTGACGATACGCGCTTCTTTCTGTGCTGGTTACGCCGGCTATAACTAAAGGATATCCTGCCGGATGCTGAACGCTTACATCGCCACTTAATAAAATTTTCAATTTATCAGATGGTGTAAAGTATAACTGGCCCTTAAAACCCAGATTATTTTGTCCGCTATACTTTCGCTCCTCTCTTGTATTGTAAATGGTACCATCGCGCTGGGTGCCGGAAATGGAGATTTTTGCAGCAAGATTTTTAGCTACGCCTCCAGAAACTGATGTTTTGGCCTGAATGAAATTATAATTACCAACGCTCATTTCCACTTTAGCAGTTGGTGTTTGCGTAGGTTTGGTTGTGGTGATGTTGAAGGCGCCAGCGGTTGTATTCTTACCAAATAAAGTTCCCTGCGGTCCGCGGATGACTTCAATTTGTTCAATATCCAGGAAATCTGTGGAAGTAGCAGCCGGACGGGCGTGATAAACGCCATCCACATAGAAACCTACACCTGGATCAATCCCATCATTCGTTAAACCAAAAGTAGACCCTAATCCCCTGATGTTTAAGGTGGTATTTCTTGCATTGGAAGCATAAAGCTGTACTGAAGGCACAAGCTCTTTTAAGCGGTTCACATTAAAGGCGCCTGCATTTTCTGCAGCCTGACCACCAATTACCGTAATTGGAATGGGCACATCCTGCAATACTTCTGATCGCCTTCTGGAAGTTACCACAATCTCATCTAGTTGCGTATCTTCAACCAAAACCAGTTCAATTGGCGTTTCCTGAAAATTCAAAATCTGGAAATCCTGAGGTTTATAACCTACGTAACTGATTCTAATGTAAAATGGAGGCTGCTGCCTCGCATCAATAGCGAAGGCGCCGTTTGCATCTGTTAATGTTGCTGTTTTAGTTCCCCTAATGGTTACTGTAGCTCCGGGTATCGTAATATTATTAGCGCCTTTTACAATACCTTTTACAGTATTCTGCGCGAATATTGCGCTCGTAGGAATGATTAAAGTAAATAAAATAAGTAAACTTTTTTTCATAATTAATTTAGTGGTGGTTGGTTTATATTTAAATTATCGTGCCGTTCAGAACCCGGTTTAAAGGATGTTTAAACAACAACAGTAACAATCAGATAGGCTTCGAAGGCTAATCTGTATCAGATTTATATAAAATCTATAGATTTAGTAGACAAATATATTAAAAAAAAGCATTTACCAAATTTTATTTTGTGAAAATCATTCTTAAGATTTTGGAGTTGAAGATACTTTGTCGCAGAAACACGGATTAACTTTGCATCCAAAGTAATGAACTAATGGCTATTGAACGAATGAACATTCAATTGCCACGGAAACACCAAGCAGCACGGATCAATTTTGCGCCCAAACTAATGAAACTAATGGCTATTGAACGAATGAACATTTAATTGCCAGGGAAACACAGAATAACACTGATCAATTTCGCTCCCAAACCAATGAACTATTGACTATTAAACGAATGAACATTTAGTTGCCACGGAATCGATGGTGATTTGATAATTATTAAGAAAGGAAAAAATGATAAAAAAAGTGGGGCTATCTTTAGGATGCCCCATCTTTAATATTTTTCATTTAGAAGCCTGACCGATGCCGCTAAATATACAAACTGATCGGAAAGCTTTACTCTTTTAGCTTTTGTTTTTGAGCTTTCAGCTTATCTCGTATAATTCGGTGCTTCTTTGGTGATAGTGATATCGTGTGGATGACTTTCACGCATCCCCGCAGCTGTAATTTGAACAAATTGAGCTTCTTGCAAAGCTTCGATCGTAGCTGCGCCACAATAACCCATACTGGCACGAAGACCACCAATATATTGATACATTACTTCAGCGAGAGTACCTTTAAATGGAACGCGACCAACAATTCCCTCAGGTACTAATTTTTTAATATCATCTTCTACATCCTGGAAATAGCGGTCTTTAGAACCTTGCTCCATAGCTTCGATGGAACCCATGCCACGGTAAGACTTAAATTTACGTCCTTCGTAGATGATCGTTTCACCTGGGGACTCCTCTACTCCTGCAAATAATGAACCAGCCATTACGGTATTCGCGCCCGAAGCAATTGCTTTTGCAATGTCTCCTGTGTGTTTAATACCACCATCAGCAATTACCGGAACACCTGTACCTTTTAAGGCTTTGGCACACTCGTAAACTGCATAAAGTTGCGGAACACCTACTCCAGCAATAATTCTGGTTGTACAAATCGAACCCGGACCAATACCCACTTTAACCGCATCAGCACCAGCATCAGCTAGAAATTTAGCAGCAGCGCCAGTAGCAATGTTGCCAACAATTACCTGTAATTCAGGATACTTGGCTTTAACCTCTTTTAACTTATCAACTACACCTTTCGAGTGGCCGTGAGCGGTATCGATCGTGATTACATCAACACCTGCATGAACCAAAGCATCTACACGTTGTAGGGTATCAGCAGTAACGCCAACCGCAGCACCGACACGTAAACGACCGCGTTCATCTTTACAGGCTGCAGGATAATTTTTAACTTTTGAAATATCTTTGAAAGTGATTAAACCACTTAAATAACCATCTTTAGATACAACCGGCAATTTCTCGATTTTATAATTTTGAAGAATTTCTTCTGCCTGCACCAGATTTGTTCCCTCTGGTGCAGTAATTAAATTATCTTTAGTCATTACCTCAGCAATCGGCCTCGCCATATTTTTCTGGAAGCGCAAATCACGGTTGGTAATAATTCCGACCAATTTATTATCGCTGCTTACCACGGGAATTCCACCGATTTTGTGCTCTTTCATAATTTTGAAAGCATCGGCAACCACTGCAGTTTCCAATAGCGTAACCGGATCCTGAATCATTCCGCTTTCTGAACGTTTAACTTTACGAACTTCTTCCGCTTGTCGGTCAATCGTCATGTTTTTATGTAACATCCCGATACCGCCATTTTGCGCAATGGCAATGGCAAGTTCAGCTTCTGTTACGGTATCCATCGCGGCAGAAATTAATGGAACGTTAAGCTTAATTTTTTTAGTTAAGAAAGTAGCTGTATTTACATCGCGGGGCAGAATTTCCGAATATGCGGGTACCAGAAGTACGTCGTCATATGTTAAACCTGTTGCAATAAATTTTGTGGAGTCGAGTTGCATAGCAAATAAATTACGATTTATTATTTGCCAGGCAAAGATAAGAAAACTTCCTTGATTTTTAAAAGATATTGTGGTTTAGATGTAAAGAGTTTTAGGCAATAATAACTACGAAGGTTATTAAAGACTGATCGACGTAAGAATTAATTAGAGGTAACAAGAATTTGAAGAGTTATTTTGACTGAATTGTTTTTCAAGCACTGGCGCGCTAACATATCCATCTCTAAAAATGCACTAAAATGCAACTATCATGGGCTAAGACTGGGATGGAACTGCAATGGGAACCGAAGTCTTATTAGCAGGGTGTTGGGAGTTGCATGGCGGTAAAGCAAATCACTTCATAAATTGCCGCTGCTATCACTTGCATCAATATAAGTTAGACAATACAACTCATATGATGCCAGCTGCTACGTGCTTTCTTTAACCTTATCAATTAAACATTACTCCATTTAGTAGGCTCTATCATAGTTTGCAAAATTATTAAATAAAAAATAAATACGTCCAATTATTTGTTGGGGGTATTTGTTTTTCACATTCACTATCCTCCCCCCTTTAAGTATAAAAAGAATTACAAAACTTTCTACTATTGAATACTTTATATTATTATTGTGCTAACCAAACAAAATACCTTCATGCAGAAAATCGCCCTCAAATTTCTGACCCTAATGCTGTGCATCGGGGTATCGACTATTTATGCGCAAACCACTCCCCTTGTAAAACGAGAATTTAAATTCGGCAAAATCGCGCCGGCAGAATTCGAAACCAAAGCAACCGGTAGAGACTCTTCCGCTTCGGCAATAAAATTATTCGACGTGGGCGACTGTTACTTCGAATATAGTCCATCAGGAACTGGTTTTAACTACGTTTACGAAAGGCATATTCGTTATAAAATTCTAAATAAAAGCGGTTACGACCTGGCGAACTACCATGTGCGGCTTTACAGACAAAATAGCCAGGCAAAAGAAGATCTGACTTATATGGATGCGGCAACTTACAACATGCAGGATGGTAAGCTGGTGATCAGTAAACTTAATAAAGACGCTAAATTTACAGAAGAAGTAGATAAAAATTACGTGATCAAAAAGTTTGCATTGCCAAATGTTAAAGAAGGATCTATTATCGAATTTAAATACAGAATAAAATCTGATTTTATCTTCACGCTGAGGGGCTGGAAATTCCAGAGTGATATACCAACGTTATGGTCTGAATATAATGTTAAAATACCAGAATACTTTAATTATAAGCACAATACAAGCGGCTACCTTCCAATCAGTCATCCTTTACACCAATCTATAAATGCCAATTATGTAACAGGTTTAACTTCTGCCGCCACGTATGATAAGTATGTGGTAGAAAATGCACCTGCATTAAAAGATGAGCCTTTCATTACTACAATTGATGATTATATTCCAAAAATTGCTTTCGAATTAAGGGGAACTAATTTCCCCAAAGATATTTACCGGGATTTTAACGGCTCGTGGGATAAAATCATTACCAGCTTAAACGAAGATGAAAATTTCGGATCCTTCATCAACAAAAATAGTTATGCCAAATCTGTTTTGCCGGGAATTGTAAAAGCAGAGAAAGATACCTTAGCAGTAATAAACTCCATTTTCAGCTATGTAAAAAACAATATTAAATGGAATGATGAGCACGCCATTTATACCTCTCAGCTAAGCCCTAAAAGCATTTTTGAGAAAAAAACGGGATCATCTGCTGATATTAATCTTTCGCTGTTGAGTTTACTTAAAGAGGCGAAAATTACCGCTTATCCGGTGTTGATTAGTACCCGCGAAAATGGAGAACATCCCGGCTACCCGGTTATATCGGGCTTTAACAATGTGGTTTTGGTTACACAGGTAGATAGTACAGTTTATTTTCTTGATGCCACCGATAAAGACCTTCCGATAGGCATGTTGAGCGATGAAAACCTTAACCATCAGGGCTTCTATGTTAACCTGAAAAAACGCTCGGGCAACTGGATTTCTACTGAACCTACTTCTTTAAATGAAACCGTCTTTGCCTACAACTTAAACCTGGATAAAGAAAACAAACTATCGGGACAGATTAATCAATATGCTAAGGGGTATGCAGCACTCGGACGGCGTGCGAGGTATCGCCGGGCAAATAATGATGCTGAATATGTTAAAAACTTTAAAAGCGATAAAACGGGCTTAGAAATTAAAAATTATAAAATTCAAAATCTGGATGATTTAAGCGGATTATTAACCGAATCTATGGATGTGGCCATCGAAGACAACGTGGAAGAAGCAGAAAACCTGGTTTACTTTACACCGCTTCTGTTTGAACGTACTAAAGAAAACCTGTTTAAGCATGAAGAACGTAAGTTCCCTGTAGACTTTGCCTATCCATTTAAAGAAACCTATCGAATGACGCTAAACTATCCGCAGGAATATGAAATAGATAAACTCCCAAAAGGTGGAAACTATAAACTACCAGACGAGAAAGGAAGTTTTTCGATCACCTATCTTTCTGAAGGAAAAATGCTCATGGTTAGGAGCATTATCAATGTAAGTAAAGCACTTTACACTTCTGATGAGTACTTTGATCTTAAGGAATTATTTAAAACCATTGTAGAGAAACAAGCTGAACAAATCGTCTTTAAAAAGAAATCATAATGAGATACCTATTTACTATATTGTTATTTAGCGCCTGTTTTAATGACGTTTTTGCACAAGGCATTTACTATGTTACTAAAATACCTGACGATTTAAAAAAAGATGCCATTGCTGTGGTAAGAAATGAAGAACAATTTTTTGACATCAAAAGCCCGGGTAGCGGAGAGTATAACTATAAAGTGGCCATTACCATTTTAAGTAAAGCCGGCGACGGACTTGCTGAAATGAGCGAAGTATACGATAAGTTTATGACCATTTCCAATATCAAGGCTTCGATTTACGATGCAACCGGAAAAAAGATAAAAGACTATAAATCTGCAGATGTTAGAGACCAAAGTTTAACCTCAAACTCTTCCATTTATGAAGAAAACAGGATGAAATCGATCAATTTCGTTGCGCTCACCTATCCTTACACTATCGAATATAGTTTCACTAAAGAATTCAAAGGCATCCTCTATTTTCCTTCGTGGAGGGATTTAATGGGCTTTAATATTTCCGTAGAAAAATCCAGCTATACCATTCAGAAAAACAAAAACTACCAGCTTCGCTACCTTACCAGTTCAAACCTCAAAACAGATTCGACTATCATTGGTGATAAAATCCAGTATAAATGGAAAAGCCAGAATGTTGCTGCTTTGGTAATTGAGCCCCTAAGTACCGGGATTGATAACATTGCCAGCTGGGTAAAGGCATCTCCTAATGAGTTCGAATATGATGGTTCTAAAGGGAACTTTAATAACTGGAAAAACTTCGGATCGTGGATGTACGGGTTGAACGATGGCGGCAACAAACTTCCTGATCCGGCAAAAGCGCTGGTTCAAAACCTGATTAAAGATGCTAAAACACCAAAAGATAAAATCAAGATTCTTTACCATCATTTACAACAAAACACCCGTTATGTAAGTGTGCAGCTGGGCATTGGCGGATTCAGGCCTATTCTGGCAGAAAAAGTTGCCCAGGTAAATTATGGTGATTGTAAAGCGCTTTCTAACTATATGAAGGCCTTATTAAATGAAGCTGGAATTGCATCAAACTTAATCATTATTGGAAACGGAATGCCGGGCCTGAATGCAAATTATTCGAGCATGGGGCAGGCCAACCACATGATTTTGTGTGTGCCGCTGGAAAAAGATACTACCTTTTTGGAATGCACCAGTCAGTATAACCCCATGGGATTTATTGGTTACAGTAATGCAGACCGGAACGTGCTAATGGTTACCGATCAGGGTGGGAAGATCATCCGTACGCCAGCGTACCAACCAAAGGATAATTACCAACTCAGAAAAACAACCATCAACCTGGCAGATGACGGCACGGCCTTGCTGGCAATAAAATCTACCTATGCAAACGCCCAGTTTGAAGAAAACATCAGCATGATGCTACTTGAACCAAGCGAGCAACGGAAACTGATTATTGCAGGCAATAATATTCCCGTTGCGGAATTGACGAGCTTCAGCTATAAACAACCAGATAAAACCAAGCCTGTTATCCTGGAAGAATTAAATTTTAAAAGCGGTCAGCTCTATACCAAATCCGGAGATAAGGTCTTTTTAACGCTCAATCAGGTAAACCGTAAAGAAAGTGTTCCGCTAAAGGTTGAAAACAGAAAAACTTATTTTGCGGTGCCTTACGGTTACCATGATGAAGATGAAATTAACTTTACACTTCCAAAGGGCTACACGGTAGAGTTCCTTCCAAAAGATATTCAGATTGTTTCCGAATTTGGCAGTTACACCGCCAGGTTTGCCACAAAAGATAATGCCATTACTTATATTCGGACACAAACCATGACCAACAAAAAATATCCGCCCGAGAAATACAACGAATATGTAGATTTCTATAAAAAAGTATATCAGGCAGATAAACAAAAAGCAGTTTTAAACAAAGTTTTATAGCTTTAACAAAAAAAAGAATATGATTAGCGAAAACCAATATTTTGATGGCAATGTGAAGTCATTGGGCTACCTGACTGCCGAAGGCAGGTCGACAATAGGCGTCATTAATCCCGGCGAATACGAATTTGGAACAGCAGATAAAGAGATCATGCATATTATAGAGGGGACACTATCAGCAATGCTTCCCGAACAAACAGACTGGAAGCTTTTTGAAGCAGGTATTCATTTTGAAGTACCCGCAAATACGTCTTTCAAAGTGAAGGCAGCAATACAAACCGCTTATCTTTGCCAATACCGTTAGAAAAAACGGGCAGAAAATAACTTTTTGCCCGTTTTAATAACTCAAATCTAGCTACTTGTTCCCTACTACCACTTCGGTAAAGTCTTCCGTATTTAAATATTTATGCGCCAGTACCTGAATATCTTCGGCCGTAATGGCTTTAACTTTCGCAATATAATTCTGATAATAATCGTAACCTAAACCAAAGAAATGAATGTTCTTGAATTTATCTGCATGAGAGAAAACGTTTTCAAGGCTTCCCAACATGGATCCGAGCATGTAATTTTTCACCAGGGTTAATTCTTCATTACCTACCAGCTCATTTTTAAGCAGTTCGATTTCTTTATAAATCTCAGTTAAAGCAGCAGTGCAAACGTCGGCGCCTACTTCTGTGGCTATAAAAAGATAACCTGCATCTTGTAAAGAGGATATTCCAGAGCCAATACCGTAAGTATAGCCTTTATCTTCGCGAATATTAGTCATTAAGCGAGAGCCAAAATACCCACCTAAAACTGTATTTAAAATTTGAAGGCCAGGGAAATCTTCATGCGCACGGTTTACCGCTAATTTTCCAATTCTGATGGCAGATTGTAACGCATCAGGTCGCTCTTTGTAAATAGCCGCTTTCGGCGTAATGCTAAAACTGAAATTATTTTTCTTCGCATCACCTGGCGCCCAATCTTGACCAAACTCCTTGTTTAACAACTCGAAGCTGGTTGCTTCAAATTTACCGGAAACGATGATGGTGCAATTGTTTGGGGCATAAGCTGCTTTAAAGTAACTTGTCAAATCTTCGCGCTTCAACTCATCATAGTGGTTAGCCTGAATATCCACACCATAAGCAGTGTCGCCAAAAAGCGCATGTGCAAATTCCTTCCGGGCGAGCATATCATTCTTTTTCAGGTTTACCTGGAGTTTCTGCTTTTGGTTCTGAATATAAATATCAATCTCTTCCTGTGGAAACTGGCTATCTTTAAGCACATCCTTAACAATAGGCAATACCGCCGCCAGGTGTTTATTTAAGGTGTAAAGCGTTACAGAAGAATGATCCTGAACATATTCAGTTTGAAAAAAAGCACCGTAGAAATCTATTTTCTCTGCAATTTCTTTAGCAGTAAACTTAGTCGTTCCATTATTGATCAGCGAACTTACCGCAATGGCTTGCAGCGGCTTTTCAACGTTCCAGTTTACATTATTAAAAATAAATTCAATCCTGACCAAATCCTGCTCACCCGAATAAATGGTATAAACCGGAACATTATTAGATAATGTGCGATGTGTAGGCTGAATAAAGTTTATAGTCGATACCTGCTTAAAATCAGGTGCTAATTGTCGGTTAAGCATGTTCTTCAGTTAAATAATATAAGGTTGAGGATTGTTCTCTGCCAAATGTTTCGTTCGAAATTCTTTTGATGTCTTCTGCCGTTACCTTTAGAAATTCTTCGGTTTCCTGGTTCAATAAATCTGCATCGCCTAATAATTCATAATAGGCAAGATTCATGGCCTTATCTAACAAACTCATTTCAGAAAACACCAGCACAGATTCTACTTTGTTTTTAACTTTTGTTAATTCATCAGCAGTAACCAATTCATTTTTTAGTTTGTCCAGCTCAGCCCAAATCGCCTTTTCAGCGGTTTCGATTGCTACGCCTTCTACCAGTTTACCTTCAACAATGAACAATCCGGCATCTAAACTGCTTGAAATGTAGGCATTGATATCGCTAAATAATTTCTGCTCTTTCAGCAGGCTGTTAAACAATCTGGAAGACTGTCCTCTCGATAAAATATCAGAAAGTAAATCAAAGGCATAATAATCAGCATTCAACCTTCCCGGCATTTTAAAAGCTACATAAATTGCATTCAAAGGTACATTTGCTTTAACCGTTTCCTGTCTGGCTTCTGTTTGTAAATCTTCCTGAATCAGGTTTCTTTCATATTTATCCCCAGCTGGAATTGGCTCGAACCACTTTTCGGCAAGCTTTTTCACCTCCTCTGTCTTCACATTTCCACCAACCACTAAAATGGCATTTTGTGGCGTATAGTGCTTCTTAAAAAAAGCTTTAACATCATCCATTGTAGCGTTTTCGATGTGTGAAAGTTCTTTCCCAATAGTAGCCCAGCGATAAGAATGCTTTTTATAAGCCAGCGGACGCAATTTTAACCATACATCACCGTAAGGTTGATTTAAATAGCGCTGCTTAAATTCTTCACTCACCACATTTCTTTGTGTATCTAAACTTTTCTCAGAGAAAGCCAGACTCAGCATCCGGTCACTTTCCAGCCAAAATGCTGTTTCTATATTTTCAGAAGGTAAGGTAATGTAATAGTTGGTAATGTCGTTACTGGTAAAGGCATTGTTTTCACCTCCTACCCTTTGCAAAGGCTCATCATAACTTGGAATATTTACCGACCCACCGAACATTAAATGTTCAAATAAATGGGCGAAACCAGTTTTTTCAGGATCCTCATCACGGGCACCCACATCATATAAAATATTTAAAACTGCCATCGGAGTTGTTGGATCTTCATGAACCAAAACCTTCAATCCGTTGGCAAGTGTAAAACGATTAAAATCTACCATAGTATTTATTAGAATCGTAAAGATATAATAAATGATTTCACAGATTAGGAAGATTTAACAGATTTTGATTTATTCATTGTGTTTGCTATTTTTTTGACAAACCTTAAACCTTACACCTTCAACCTTCCCTCCCTTTTAACTATCTTTGCCATATGAATACAGCCGATTTACTACAACGGGCGCTACATTTTGATTTTTTAACGCAAGAAGAAGGCGTTTACTTATACCACAATGCCGACACCGCATCTTTAATGTTTGTGGCGAATGAATTGAGAAAAATTCAGGTTCCAAGTGGTAAGGTAACCTGGCAGATTGATCGAAATGTAAATACCACTAACGTTTGTATTGCGAACTGTAAATTCTGTAATTTTTTCAGAAGACCTGGTCATGATGAAAGTTACATTACCGATATCGAAACCTATAAAGTAAAAATTGAAGAGACTTTTCGATTAGGTGGAGATCAATTGCTGCTGCAAGGTGGCCACCACCCCGATTTAGGACTTAATTTTTATGCCGATCTTTTTAGGAAACTCAAAGAATTATATCCTGATTTAAAACTTCATGCTTTAGGTCCGCCGGAAATTGCCCACGTAGCAAAGCTGGAAGGCATTAGCCATACCGAAGTTTTAAGAACGTTAAAAGAAGCCGGAATGGACTCTTTGCCGGGTGCGGGTGCAGAAATTCTGAATGATCGTGTTCGTCGTTTAATTTCTAAAGGCAAATGTGGCGGACAAGAGTGGCTGGATGTAATGCGGGCTTGCCATCAGTTAGATATTACCACCTCTGCAACGATGATGTTTGGCCATGTGGAAACCATTGAAGAACGTTTCGAACATTTAGTGTGGATCCGCCAGGTACAAAGCGAAAAACCTGCTGATGCAAATGGCTTTCTGGCCTTTATTCCATGGCCTTTTCAGGATGATGGAACACTATTAAAGAGATTGCGTGGCATTAGTAATAATGTTACTGCAGATGAATATATCCGCATGATTGCTTTGAGTAGAATTATGCTGCCAAACGTAAAGAACATTCAGGCCAGCTGGTTAACCGTAGGAAAAACCACTGCTCAACTTTGTTTGCATGCCGGAGCCAATGATTTTGGTTCAATTATGATCGAAGAAAACGTTGTTTCTGCAGCAGGTGCACCACACCGTTTCACAGCAAACGGCATTCAGCAATCTATCAAAGCAGCTGGCTTTGAACCGCAATTGCGTGGACAAAAATATAACTATCGTGACTTGCCTGAACATTTAGAAGAGCAGGTGATTACTTATTAATCAATATTTCAGAAACTTGTAAGGATATACAGCAAAATTTGTGAAACCTACTGCAGGCAAAAAATAGTCCCTATCCGCATGCTGGCACCTTTCCCCGGGAGGGGAAAGGGCGAGAGAAAAAACATTCATCGCAGCCAGCGATTAAAAAAAAGCAAGATCAAAACATAGGGTCCTGAATCAAGTTCAGGATGACGACCGCTTTAACCCACCGCTCATGGAATAACGTAATAAAAAGGTTCGGTGTTGACTGAAGGCAGTAGGGAAAAACGCAGAGATTCTTCGCTGCGCTCTGAATGACAATATCGCTATGGCCACCATGCTGTCCGGCCTAGGAGATGATGGAAGAATAAAACGTTTAAGCTTAACTAACGCTCATGGTTCAAAGGTATCTCCCCTGCAGTTGTAAATGACCATCGTATCATCGTCTTCTCGACTGGAGCGCAGCGCAATGGAGAGATCTTTGGACACAGCCATTCTTCAACTGGAAAAGATTTCTCGGCTTCGCTCGAAATGACGGCATGGGGCTAATGAATTCTATTGGCAAATGTCGAATCAACAAAAAAAGTAAAAGCCCTTCGGCGGCCAGCCGAAGCAAGCCAGCGCAGCTGAAACCTATCATTGGCTATAACTATTATAACACATCTCGTCATTGTTGATGAAGCACGACGAAGCAATCTCCTTTGCAGATTCTTAGATGGAGATTGCTTCAGCAGATGAAAAATCAGCTTCGCAATGACGGATTTTCTGAGGGGATGTACTAACCGAACCGTCGTGTTAAATTAGTTTAGCACCTATTGAAGTTAAATCCCCAACCAAGTCCAGGACGACGACCGCTTTAACCCACCGTTCATAGAATGACGTAATAAAAAGGTTTGATGTTGACTGAAGGCAGTAGGGGAAACGCAGAGATTCTTCGCTGCGCTCTGAATGACACCCCGCTATGGCCACCTGCTATCCGGCCTCGGAAATGATGGAAGGAGAAAACGTTTGCTGCTTAACTAACGCTCATGTTTCAAAGGTATCTCCCCTGCAGTTGAAATGACCATCGTATCATCGT
>JAZBLX010000019.1:0-109643 GCA_037033465.1 Bacteroidota bacterium
TCTGCTCATTTAATCAAATTTAAAAGTTTCTTTCTAATCTGACGACTAAATCCCTCTAGTCAAATGTAGCAACTCCATTAGGTTACTTAACCGGCCGCAGCTTATCTACATTTAACAGAGATTTCAAGAAGCTATTCAATACCACTCCTGAAAAGTGGTTAATCGACAAAAGACTTGAACTCGCATATTATCATTTAGCTGAAAAAAAGAAAAAACCGACAGAGGTTTACCTCGAAGTCGGCTTTGAAGACCTGTCCCATTTTTCGTTTATTTTCAAAAAGAAGTATGGGGTTTCACCCAATCAGCTACGGATAAGCTTAGGATAGCTGTCCTTTAGTAAATTACAGTAATTATTTAAAATAGTGATCCGTATTTCTCCACTTTAATTTAAATAGAATTACCAAACACGCTGGCAATTCCTATCATAAACCCTTAACGCCAGCGGTACAACAAAGCCTGACGATATCCAGATCTGTGGCCAGAGCACTCAGGTTTTTGCGGGTGTTACCCAGTTCTATGCTTACAGCTTGCTTTTGCAACTGATGATCAGAAATGTGTTTCCGCTAAAGCGATAAAAAGTAAATAGCCAGAAAAAATTTCCTGGCTATTTCGATAATTTTTAACAGACTGGCAAAGGGAACCTAAATCACTCCGCCCATCAAGGGATCAGTTTTTCCCTCCTTCCCGGTTTCCACCCTCCCGGCAAAACGTTCCATAAAGTCTTCATTCCCTTGAATACTTAGCTTGAAATCATACCAGCTGTAACTTTTACTTAGATTCATTACCAGGCCTTTGCTGCCACCACCCGCAAGGGTTATCGATTGACGACCTGTTTTGTAGGCCATATCTTCCACAACAACAGTTATTGGTGATGATCGGTTATTAAGGAGATGAAAAATTACATTTCCGCTCCATGATAAACCAGCACGCTCTTTTTCATAAGCGCATTTTACAGAAAGGCCGGAAGTATCTTTCATCCCTGCGAATTCCCTGAAAAATCCATTTGGTCCGTAAGCCCGAAGGTGATATTTACCATCTTTAAAATCATCGATTAACCAATCATCCTGCAAGGTATCTCCGGCGCTTACCGTATAATCCCATACCCGAAGTACTTCACCTTTGAAGGGATTCATCGCATAAACCGTAAAAGGTGAGCCTGACGATTTTTTTCCAAACACCTGATCTGCCGCAGTGAAACTTAAGCTAAATTGATCTCCGGCAACCTTTCCATCCAGATACAATTCATAAGGAAGCGCGCATGCCGAACGGATGCCTTTTTCCTGTTGCGGGAAAATAGGTGAATCGCCGTGACTGTGATTGATGAGATCAATTTCTTCATCACTCAGCTTTTTGTAACCATCAGGCAAATCCTTAAACTTAGCGGAATAGATCGTTTCCATAAAAGGTTTCTTTTCAAGTCCTTTTGGGTAAGAAATCTGTTCTCCGTTAAAAGGTCGGAAGACCGAACTCAGATCTCCGCAAACCGTCCGTCGCCAAGGTGTTATATTTTCTTCGATCACTTTTTTACCAAATTTCTTGCTGATGAAGTTTTCCAGAAACTGGAGCGATGAGGTATGATCAAAAACTTCAGAGTTGACATAACCGCCCCTGCTCCATGGCGAAACAATCACCATCGGTACACGATATCCCAAGCCAATCTGGCTTTCTCTGATATTTGCCTCCTGCGCGGAAGGATTAGTTTGCTGATTTTTTGCAGCATAATCCATTTTGGTATCCAGCCCGGAAGACACTTTACCTGCATGGTTTTTGAACGGATGAGTAGGAACAAATGGAGGCACATGGTCGAAATAGCCGTCATTTTCATCATATGTCATAATAAAAATCGTCTTTTTCCATTGCTCCGGATTTTTAGTCAGAATATCCATCACCTCGCTTACATACCATGAACCAAACCATGGCACACCGGGATGATCAGAGAAATTTGCCGGAGTCATTAACCAGGAAACAGTTGGGAGGGTGTCCTGGTCTACATCTTTTCTAAACTGATGGAGAATGTCGCCTTTGGGCAAATTTAATTCCCGGCTGATGCCTTTTTCATCATATTTCATGGCGATCAGCTCGTGATAATCCGGATCACCTTCGTTTACACAAAAGGCTTTTTTATTCAAATTTTTAGCCTTAGAAGAAAGCGCCGCATGGTGCTCCAGGGTATATTTCTTTTGTTCATCCTGGGTTTTCAGCAGGAGTTTTTTTAAGGCATCGAGTTTGCTGCGCTCTTCTACCGAAAGGTTTTCCTTTTCCGACTCAGCAATTTGCTTTAGAAGCATTTCATTCTTCAACTGTAAATTGGCAATTGCTGTAGGCGTAAGCCTGACGTGATACTGTTCAAAGTATTCCATCACATTAGTGCCAAAATTGCTCAGCCAGGAGCTTGATTCTCCGTTGAGACCGAAACCCATGGTCAGTTCATTCTGATAAATCTTCCATGAAATTCCATTTTCTTCCAACCTTTCCGGATAAGTTTTCCAGTTCAGGGTAGGCTTATCATAATTGCTGTTGTTCCACAAGTGTGCTACACCTTCCGGAGTATTACTTTCCCGTACCGTACCTGTCATCCAGTAAAAACGGTTTGGATGTGTACCTGCAATAACCGAACAAAAGTTCTGATCGCAAACAGTAAAGGCATCAGCCAGTGCATAATAAAAAGGGAAATCCTCACGTTTGCAATAACCTATAGTTAAGGGCATGTGTGCATAAGTAGTCTTATATGGTTTTTTCACATCCAGCCACTTATTATATTTACCGCCATTCCTGGCATCAGTCTGATCTGTCCAGTTGTGCGGGGTTGAACCCATCCAGGCAATTTTAGTGTTTTTGATATCCATATGCCATGGCGCATAAGTATCACCCTCCTTGTTCGTTTGCAGCCATACCTTGTTTCTGTTCGGAAGATCAATAGCCCTTGGATCGTTGAAGCCCCGAACACCCTGCATCATGCCAAACGCATGATCAAACGAGCGGTTTTCCTGCATCAAAAAGACAATGTGCTCTGCATCATAAAAAGTACTTCCCTTAGCGGGGTCAATGGCCAGTGCCCGCTGAATAGCAGGTGGTAGTACACTGGCTAAGGCAGCCCCTCCTGAAAGGAGGGCTGCCTTTTTTATAAAATCTCTACGTGAATCCATTAATGTATATTGTAGTTAAAAAGAGTATCTCGCCCCAATCTGAATCTGGTAAGGTGATCCTGCAGCCTGTGTAACGCCAACATTCTCATTCACCCTGTATTCATATTGTTTAGTGGCCTGGTTAAAACGTGTCACCGTTAGCAGGGTCTGGTCTCCCAGATTATAGTTTACACCCCACTTTTTATTAAGGATATTGGCAAAATTGAACGCATCGAAACTCAGCGTTAATTTTTGGTTTTTGTAAGTTTTAAAATCCTTTTGTACCCGGAGATCGAAAGTTCCTGAAAAGGGATTAACACCTCCATTCCTGTCGGCTATCTTACCCAGGCTTTTTAGAATATATTCTTTTGCCCGGTTATCGGGATTATTAAGTACCTTTTCCATAGAAACTTTATTGGCCGCACTGGTCAACGGGCTGTTGGGATCAAATACAAAGGCCAGGTCATTATCCGTTCCGGGACCTCCAACGAAATCGCCATTAATATCTGCATCAACCGTCATCGAATATCGCGTTCCGCCAATCCCTCTGAATGTAGCCGCCATTGAAAAGCCCTTCCAGCTCGGTGTACTGCCATATACGACCAGTTTATTTCTAAACTGATTATCGGAATATACCACTTGTGAAAGGTCTCTCGGATCTGACTTAATCGGGCGGAAGGTGGAAGTATTTGCAACGTTTCCGTTGTAGGATGAATTGTCCCTGGCATCATTCAGGGTATAGCTTAAATTAATATATCCATCTTTAAGATAGCGGTAACTCGCATCCAGGATCATTGCCTTTTGCGTTAAGGTGGCTCCGTTTGTCAACATCAACACCCGGCCAACCTCATTGGTCTTTCTGCCCAGGACATTATTAGTGATCCCCGATGCTGTTATGGTTTCTGCAGGAACAAACACGCCTCGGTTTTCTTCATTGGCGAGCGTGAAATATGGATCATCTGCCATATTCTTATCCAGATATACATAGTTATTTGTCGTATAAGAATAAAGCAAATTGATGCCCAGCCTTAAACGCTCCCCTATGATCTTGTTATAACTTAGGTTAGCTTTAAATATCGACGGCATTTTCAGGTTGGGATCATTCAGATTAATAGTGGATACATAGGGTACCCCGGGGATAATCCCAGGAGCAGAAGAAGGATCAAGACGATAGCCTGGAAAATCAGGTTTGGGTACCAGGTTTGGACCAGCGGCAGGCCTTGAAACATCAATTGACGCCACTTTGGTTCCACTGTTCTGGATATTGTTTACCTGTGCATAATTCACCGGGTAAGAAGAGAACAATCCGCCGCCTAATCTGATGATGTCTTTCTTTTCATTCTTAACATCCCAGGTGATCTGGAATCTCGGCTGGATTTTTCCGGCATCTGTAATCCTGCTATCCGTACGCAAGCCCAGTGTACGATCTACAACAGGATTATAATCAGCATGCGTCAGAAAACTGGTTACATCATACCGCACGCCAAACATGGCATTGATATTTTTAGCCAGATCAAATTCTACCTGACCGAACAGCGAAAGATTTAACAGGTATTGTTGCACCGCAGGGATCCCATCAATAGGCGCTTCCCTTACGTACCGGGAAGGATTGAGATTTTCAAACTCAGAAAGACTATTGAAAATAAACCTTCCGTTCTGCTCACTGGATAAATAAGTATCCATATAGGTTAGCGTATTGTCTGTTCCGAAAGTGAATTTATACTTGTCTACGTTGTAATAAGAGGTATTAATCAGCTGAAACTGGTTTTCCAGATTATTTTCGGGAAAATAACGCTGTCCCCCTAATTGAACAGTCCGGTTGCCAAGGGTTCCATTTGGCAGGGTCGAACGCACGGTTACAATTGCCCTGGGAATATTAGCAGCGGGCAGTTCACTGTTTGGTAAATAATCCCGTTTGGCTGTTTGATACTGTACTTTAAATTCGTTCAGAAAAGATGGACTAAACTGAGAGCGGAGCGACAGCAGCGTACTGTTTTCCTTAGATTTAAAGTCTCCCCAAACCTCAAAAAAATTGATGTTTGAATTATCACTGTTGCTATTAGGGTTAACCCAGTCAGAGTAGTTGTTGCGGATGGTTAGGCGGTGTTTATCATTAATCTGCCAGTCAATCCTGGCAAAAAACGTGTTGGCAAGGGTTTTTCTTTCAAACTCTCCTACTTGTGGCCCCGAACCAAGACCATACTTTGCCCGGCCAATATTAATTACACTATCCAGCGCTCCCTTGCTTATTCCAAGGTTGATTTGATCGGCGTCGTCCCTGATATCGGCAATAAAAAAAGGCATCGTTTCATCCTGACGATCCAGGGCAGTGAAAAAATGAAGTTTATCCTTAATAATTGGACCGCCTAAACTGAATCCATACTGATTTGTAGTGAATTTCTGTTCACGTTTATTTCCTCTGATATCGTATGGACTGGCCAGAAAGTCAGACCTGTAATAGTCAAAGGCCGATCCGGTGAGGGTATTGGTTCCGGATTTGGTAACAGCAGAAACGGTACCTCCACCCTCTCTGCCTCGACTCACATCATACACATTGGCTGCTACTTCAAATTCTCTGATGGCCTCCAGCGAAAGCGAGTATGGACCACTGCCCACCGCACCAGAGGTAAGGTTATTCCGCGCACTCGCCCCATCAATCAAATAATTGGTTGAGGAGGCACGCTGGCCTGAAATATTGGTACCGTTAGTAGTTGGAGCCAATGCAGACAGGTTATTGAAATTTCTGTTTTGAGTGGGCAGCTGCTGGATGTTTTGTGCCGTTATGGCTGTGCTTGACCCGAGCCTGTCTATGCGTTTGCTTAAACCATTCGCGCTCACATTCACTTCAGATAGCTGGGTATTGGATTCGTTTAGTCGAAAATCAGCTACGATGTTATCACCCTGGTTTAGTGCCAGGTCGGTTTTAGACTGCTTTGGGTAGCCAATATAACTCACCGTTATACTATAAGGTCTGCCAAGCGGAAGCTGGATAAGCGCGTATCCACCCTCTTTATTCGTTGCTGTAACCGTTCTAAAGCCGGTAGATTCGTTTCGCAACACAATCGATGCACCCGGAATGGGAGCACCTTTTTCATCAGTTACCCGTCCCCGGATAGAAGCATCTGTTGACTGAGCCCCGGCCTGGAAAACGATTAGTATAAGGAATAAAAGAACTGGCAACTGTGCCAAAAACAAAGTTTTTCTTGTTGAAAAGTTTAAAAAATGGTAATAATATCGCATATTTAATTACTTAATTGATTTTTGAATTGATTTTAAGTGGATGGTGCTGCTACAGTACACATCTTTCAACCGGGTTTCTATTGCAGTAGAAATCCGGTTTTAGTTTAATTAATTAGGTCATTCTCCTGGGGTTATAGTGATTAATCTGTCATCGATTTCATAACGCACGCCTGTTTGCATCGCCAGTTCATTCAAGGTTTGCTCAAGGCTTTGGTAGTCAAGCTTTACCGCATATTTACGCGAAGTTTGCTGAGATTTTACTTCTACTGTTAAGTTGTATTTCCTGGCGATGATCCGGCCAATTTGAGTGAGGGTTAGTTGTAAATTTACATGATGACCTTCGGTTGGTATTTTTTTAGCTGGGTAATTTGAGGTCCCGGATATGGAAACCGACGTGCTGATCCCATCGTCATTTAATTCCATGCCTTTAGTCAAGCAAGCGCTAAGCAGATTTTTAGTTTTACCATCTATCCGCTCCACGCTCACCTTTCCGGTTTTTACTCTCACTTTGTAAGATTTTCGTTCTGGATAGGCCGTAATATTGAATGAAGTTCCCAGAACAGTCGTAACATACTTGCCGGAACGGATGCTGAAAGGGTGCAATGTATCTCGCTTAACTGAAAAGAAAGCCTCTCCACGATCCAAATACACCTTTCTTAATGCAACCTTGCCCATATCTGAGGGAACCCTGAAAGAACTGCCAGGTTTTAAGCTTACCAAGGTGCCGTCCTGAAGCCTGATCTTTTTCTCTTGCCCTTTTGCCGTCTGATAAGTGGTATAATAAAGTTGAGCAACAGAATCTTGTCCCACCATCAGGCTATCCCGAATCACTATGGCTATCCCAATGAAGAGCATAATGGCTGCCGCAGCTGAGAATATTTGCAGGTAGTTTTTGTGTTTTGGTTTATCCACCGAAATCCGACTGAGAACGGAAGAAAATATTTCCTCGCCCGCCGGTTCGTCAGGTTCTTGATTTGCTGAGCAATTTTCCGTCTCCCGATCAAACCATTTATCGATAATCGCTTTGCGTTTATCATCAAGCTTGCCGGATTGATAGCTGGTTAACTGATCTGTTAGGAATTTTCTTCTGTTTGGTTTCATTCACTATTAAAGCGTTTGAAACCGTAGGAAGTACTTTAAGAGAATGTTAACTTTCGATTAACCTTATGTGTGTTCTCAAACGCCTGAGGGCTTCTGAAATATTATTTTTTACGGTTTGTTCAGATAGACGAAGTTCGATGGCTATCTCTTTAATTGTTTTTTCCTCTTGCCTGCTCATTTGAAAACAGTGCTTCATATTCACTGGCATCCTTACAATGGCTGAATCAATCTCCTCGCTAAGTTCCCGGGCGATCAGATTGGCATCCGCCGCCATGGAGAATCTAAGTTCATCAACCAGTTCTTCTTCCCAAGCCAGTCTGACTTTATTTCGTCGAACCTGATTGATAATATCATTTCGGGCCATCCGGTTTAGCAGTGGCAAAAGTGAATCCTCGATGATAAAGGTTTTTCTTCGTTCCCAAAAAGAAGAAAAGGTATTTTGAAGAATATCCTTCGTTACCTCATCATCCCGGGTGATGGCTAAAACAAGTGAATAGAGGGGCTTCCAGTAACGATCGAAAATTGTTCTGAATGCATGGATATCCCCTAATTGGATAGCATTTAAAAGTTCTTTGTCGTTTGTTTTGCACATCATTTTAATGAATCAAAAATAACGGCCCGTTATTAACTTAAGATTAAGTAAAGCTTAACAACATACTTGTTACCGACAGCGCCTATACTTCAAATTTATTTTACTGAGTATTTGCTAATACGAAAAGATATTTTAAAAACCCAGAATCAGATCACTGGCTGTGAGCTGTGAGCGCACTATGCGGCAAACTAAAAGAAAATACCGAACCGCCTTCTTCATGGCGCGCTAACCAGATCTTTCCTTGATGCATCCGGATAAATTCTGCACTTAAGTACAATCCAATACCAAAGCCAGCCATGGTTTGAGTCTGTTTACTATTCACCCGGTAAAAGCGTTCAAAGATGTGTGCGGATTCATCCGGCGAAATCCCGATTCCCCAATCCTTTACCCTAACGACCACCTGCTCATCTTTTATCAGGTAATCTACTTTGACCAGACTACCTTTTGGAGAATATTTCACTGCATTGTTTAAAAGATTTGATACCACGGAAGAAATTTTTTCCTGGTCCGCTTCGATCCAGGCCTCGCCTTCATCAGAGCAGTCGAACTGATAAGCCGGATTCACCATTTGCATGTCTACAGTAGTTTCATGAAGCAAAGCAGCAAGATCAAAGCGGGACAAATTAAGTTCAGACTTGCCCGCTTCCAGCCGGGAGATATTTAAAAACCCAGTGATCATATTACCCATTTTTCGAATCTGCATTTCGCACTTCCTTAGCACCTCGCCAGCCGGTCCCTGCGCGCTTATGGTACGTTCCAGTAGCTGAACATAAGCCAGCAGCGAAGTAAGCGGGGTTTTAAGCTCATGGCTCACCATTCCTATAAAATCATTTTTACGCATCTCCTCGGTTTTTTGATCTGTGATATCCAGTACCGAACCAATAAACCTTACCGGTTCCTCCTGCTCATTAAAATAAGCCTTACCCTTCGCCCTGACCCACCTCACCTGGCCATCATCCACCCCAACTGTCCGGTATTCCACATCATAATCTCCATTGCTCACCGATTTTAAAAATACCCCGCTGATCACCTCCAGTATCCGGTCTTTATCTTCAGGATGCAAACCCATCAAAAAATCCTTTTCATAAGTTACCTCCGCCTGATGAGAAATTCCAAATAAAGTCCGGCACCGCTCATCCCAGTCCATGGTTCCCTTTTTAAGGTCCATATCAAAAGTACCCAATTGCGCCGCCTCCTTAGACAGCCGGATTTTTTCCAGTGCAGCTTCCAATCCCTTACGGTCCAGAACCTTTTCAGTCACCTCCATTGCCGTCACAAAAATCGCCTCTACCTTGCCCCTGCGGTCTTTAACAGGTTCATATACCAGGTCGAGGTAAATCTTTTCCAGTCGCCCCAGCCGGTTAATTTTAATTTCATGCTACTTCACCTTATAAGGCAATCCCGACTGCCACACCTGGTCCGTTAACGGCCTTTCATCTTTCGCCAGCTCAGCGAGCACTTTCCAGATTGCCTTTCCAACAAAAGCCCTTCTGCTTCTGCCCACTATTCTCAGAAACTCTTCATTGACTTCCTCTACCCGCAAATCCTCACCCCGCAACACACAAATCCCCGCCGAGGCACCAGAAATAATCTTGCGAAGATTCAGCTGATACATCTTCAGGCTTTCTCCATCAGACTGCTCAGCCAACACCCTCGACACGATCAGCACGCCAACCCCGCTACCTTCCAGGTCACGCACCGGGCTGCAGGAAAATTCTACCTGCTTAACTCCCTCTGTGAGAGAAAAGCCAAAAGGTAAATCTAGCACCTGTATACCGGGCTCACCACGAGTCGCCGCCTCCACCAGCGGATGAAGAGTAGCCCATACCTCAAAAAAAGTTTCACCAGCCGGCCGCCCCAGAGAAGCTCCAACACGGTCCTTACCAAACACCTCCAGAAAGGCAGCATTGGGCAGCTGCAGAAAATCTTTTCCCCAGCAAAGCAACATCGGCACCGGACTCATTGATATTAGCGTAATACTCTGTTTCAAAGTCGCTGACCAATCCTGTGGATCTCCAAAAGGTGTCAGCCCCCAATCCAGACCGCGCCACAATTCAGCAGCGCTACCAAAGCCTGCAAAAAAATCAGACAGCTGTCTGGTATGGGTTTCACTCATATTAATTAGTTGAGGTAGATTAATTCATAAATAAGTCCTAAATTATAAAATAAAAGAGAATAAAGTGCTTTAAAATCAAAACTAGAATCAGCTTACACTTAAGATAACCTTCTATTCAAATCAACAAAATTAGATCGGGATACAGGTAGGATTTCGTTCTCTCCTACTTTGTTATGTAAACATAAATAGCGAAGAATGATAATTATGGAAACAAGTTACCAAATCAATAAGGAATTGTTTAGTTAACATCAGCTGAAGGCTTAGCAAACCGCAAATGATAGTTTAACCTTGTCTTTTCTTGGCGTGACTTCACTTTCGTATTTAAATAACCGCAAGCTGCATCTTTATGAAAACATTTAAATCATTAAGTTTGCAGAGAACCTAAAAAAAGAATGATGAAACAAGGACTGCTGATCGACATGGATGGGGTAATATATAGTGGCGAGGCACTTATTACCGGAGCTGACAAATTTATCAAACACCTGATAGATGAAAACATTCCCTTTGCCTTCATGACCAATAACAGCCAGCGAACCGCCCTAGAAGTAGTTAGAAAACTAAAAGGTTTGGGCATAAAAGTTGACGAAAGCCATGTATACACCAGTGCAATGGCCACAGCAAAATTTTTAAGTGACCAGAGTCCTAAGGGTACCGCTTATGTACTGGGAGAAGGTGGATTGCTAAGCAGTCTTCATGATCACGGGATCACCCTGGTGAATACCGACCCAGAATTTGTCGTTCTCGGAGAAGGCAGAAACTTTACCTTGGAAATGGTTCAGCGGGCCGTTGATATGATTCTTGCCGGTGCAAAATTCATCACCACAAACAGAGATCCTTCACCCAAAAAACCAGGATGGAACAATTTAGGAATTGCGGCCACAACGGCCATGATAGAAGAGGCTACGGGAAGAAAGGCTTTTGTAACCGGAAAACCGAGCCCGGTGATGATGCGTTCAGCCAGAAAATTCTTAGGCCTTGAGACTAGTGAAACCACAGTGATCGGCGATACCATGGAAACCGATATTCAAGGCGGTGTACAAATGGGATACAAGACGATTTTGGTATTATCCGGAATCTCGAGCAAAGACACCCTTGGCCATTATGCGTTCAAACCAGATATGATTGCCAGTTCAGTCGATGAAATTAAATTTCCGCTAGCCTGGTGGCAATAAAAATAATGATCAATTGATTTCCTATTTAATGATTATGATGGACCGCTGAAAACAAAAAATCAATATACTATGTCATATAAGGTAACATAAAAAATATTTTTAACTATGTATTGGTATGAAGATGAGGTTAAACATCTCGAAGCGATCCCGCAGCAAGGAAGAAAAGGACATTTAACCCTGTTTTATGGGAGCTCTTCTATCCGGTTATGGCATTCGTTAAGTGCAGATTTTCCTTTAAAAACGCCCATAAATCTAGGATTTGGAGGCGCTACACTGGCTGCATGTGTTTGGTTTTTTGAGAGAATAATGGTTGGCTATACCCCAGAAGCCTTTGTGTTTTATGCGGGCGATAACGACTTGGGCGACGGCCGGAATCCTGAAGAAGTTTACCTGTTTTTCCTCCAGCTGATGGTCAAGGCTGAAGCACGTTTTGGCGATATCCCTTGTTATTTCATCTCTCTTAAACCCAGCCTATCCAGGTGGCACATGGCCGATCAGTTCAGGTATACCAATAATTTGATTGAAAGTGAGATCATCAAAAGGAATGCTAACTGGCATTTTATCGATATTTTCAGCAAAATGCTCGATAAGACCGGAAAACCAGACCCCTTATACTATGAACAGGATGGGCTTCATTTAAGCCCCCTGGGTTATCAATTATGGCAATTGACTATCCTTCAGAAATTAGGATAAGCATCATCTTCTGTTAACATTTAACTAATACCAGGCTCATACCTTCCTCAAACATTCAGACATGCACAGGGAATATCATAAATGGCACAGCGATCATCTCGGTCGTGAAATGGAAATGTTAATTTTTGGAACCGGTGGACGGGCCGTACTCTTGTTCCCCACCAGAATGGCCAGATTTTATGATTATGAAAACTGGGGAATCATTCACACGCTTTCCAGCCAAATCGAACGAGGAGAAATTCAGCTTTTTTGTGTGGATAGTATCGATGGTGAGAGTTTTTACAATACATCTGTTTTTCCTTCAGTCCGCATAGACAGGCACTTGCAATATGAAGCTTACCTGCTCAATGAGGTCATTCCACTAATCTATCAGAAAAACAATGGCAACTGGCTGGAATCAGTTGGCTTTAGCATGGGAGCCTATCATGCCGTAAATATTGCAATGAAACATCCTCACTTGTTTAGCAAAACAGTTGGGATAAGTGGCAGATACGATCTTACTCATCAAATTCATCCTTTTCATGACCTGATGAATGGATTTCGCAGCGATCTGGTTTACCATAATATGCCCATTCAATTTCTTCCGCAGCTCAAAGACAACAAACAGCTCGACAGCATCCATGCAATGGAAATTATTTTAGTTGTCGGAGAAGCAGATCCTTTTTTAGAAAGCAATAAATCCTTAAGCCATTTGCTTTGGGAAAAAGGGATAAATAACCAATTCTACATTTGGGAAGAGGAGGCACACCGCCCCTATTACTGGAGAAAAATGGCACCTTTATATATTTAGGAAATTGCATCCTCTTAACAAGCTGTTCAATTATTGACAGTCTTTTCCGGTAATGATCTTGCCTAATCCAGGTTTCAGATCAATAATCGCTTCTTTTCAAAATTAACTCCCCAGGTAGCTTTATGCTACAACACATCGTTAACAAATGTTTAAAACTCATTTCTTTTTTTGCTAAATAAATTAGCAATATTTGTCGTGTGAGATTATTAAAAATTATAAAAGCCTGAACATTGAAATAAGGAAAGCATCAGGCACTTCCAAGATGGCAATATTTAACATTAAAGAGGTAATTCCCGGAAGGCATATTAGGCAACAGCCATAGCCGAAAGAGATACCAGACGCCTCTTTTATAAGGGTAATTAAAACAGTGGGAAGAATGATATAGGGAATTAGCAATAAAATAATAAACATGAATATTAAAATCGCTACAGCGCAAAAGCAAATTAAAATTGGTCGTGATGTGATCACTATTGATGGAGTGAAAGGTGATGCACTACTTTTCAGGGTGATGATTAACAAAACCTTTAAAGGCTACATTCAGAAGCGGGATGGTGAGTATTACCGGATAGATGGAAGCGATATTCATAACTTGATATTTGCGAGGATTTGTCAGGCAATGGAGACGCATGCATCTTAACGGTATCGGGTTTAACGACTACGATAATATAAGGCACCGACATTTAAAAATTATGGTAGGCTTTAAGTTTATAACTTATTCAATACAAAAGAAGGCTATTTAACCTTTGCTAAAGATTTTTATTAATTTGCAATGATATGAAAGCCGACGATGCGGGTTCCCTAAAATCCAAACCTCACTACCCGATATTAGATGGACTTCGTGGCGTTGCAGCCCTAATAGTTGTGACGTTTCATCTTGCTGAGCCCTTTTCAACAAGCAACCTGGATAAATTCGTTAATCATGGCTATCTGGCTGTAGACTTTTTCTTTCTATTATCTGGCTTTGTTGTTGGCTATGCATATGATGACCGTTGGCAGAAAATGACTATCAGTACGTTTTTAAAACGCCGCATTGAACGGCTTCAACCAATGGTAGTTTTAGGAATGACCCTCGGTGCGCTTGGATTTTATTTTACAGATTCTACGCTATGGCCATTCATTCATGCAGTACCCATTTGGAAAATGATACTTGTTATGTTGATTGGTTACACGATCCTTCCGGTACCTTTGTCGCTGGATATACGTGGTTGGCAAGAAATGCATCCATTAAATAGTGTAGGATGGTCATTATTCTTTGAATATATTGCTAATATTCTTTACGCTATCTGGATCAGGAAATTATCTAAAACAGCTTTGAGTATCCTGGTAGTGATTGCTGCTCTTGCACTGATACAACTTGCGGTTACCAACGGGGATGTTAGTGGTGGCTGGACATTAAACGTGGAACAAGTGCGTATTGGTTTTACACGTGTGATGTATCCATTTTTTGCAGGTTTATTGCTTTCACGTTTAGCAAAGCCAACGAAAATAAAAAATGCCTTTCTGTGGTGCAGCCTTCTAATAGCGATTGTGCTCTATATGCCGAGAATTGGTAATATTCAAGATATTTGGATGAACGGGATTTATGATTCCATCTGTATAATCATTATTTTTCCACTTATCGTTTACATTGGGGCAAGTGGGGTAATGAAATCTGAAAAGGAAAATAAAGTATGTAAATTCTTAGGAGATATATCTTATCCACTTTACATGATCCATTATCCAATAGTTTATTTCTACGTCGCCTGGATCAGCAATAACAAAGGCATGACGATTATACAAGCCTGGCCGTATGCCTTGCTTATTTTATTAGGATCAATTGTTTTGGCCTATGCAGCTTTAAAATTATATGATGAGCCCGTGCGGAAATGGCTAAGACACAAATTCCATTGAACGGAGCAAAAAATAAAAACACCAGACAAATTATGTGTATTAATCCGGCATTATCACAGCACATTTTTCCGGACTTATTTTTTATAGATGCCTTAAAATGCAACTATCCTGCACCAGGACTCCAATAGAACTCCAGTAGGACCCGGGGAAATTGCGATGTTTTTGCGATTAAAAATCGGGGGATAATTACAAATACACAGACCTTTAACGGCAGTTGCAAATCACTGAATTTCAAAAAGTTCAGGCGAAAAATCATCTCCACTCAATTGCCTCCATTTCTCATAAAGTTTCACCGTACTGCCCAGAATGCTCCGCTGATACTACAGGCTACCAGGGATTAAATCACATGAATAACCCAGGTTTTCCATGATCCAACGTATCTTATTGATATCGATTTCAGGGCTTTCAACCCTAAGTACCTTGTCGCAGTCATCCAAGTCGAAATTGACTTTTGAATTTTCAAGTTGACTATTAAGAATCTCACATATCTTCCTGGCCTGTTGCTCATTGTTGACAAATGTTCTAAATATTTCTACGCGCATCATACTGTTTATAGTTGAAAATAAGGGCCCGTTATATTCGCCCTGTTTATTTGCTGACTGGAAATTAACTTAAATGAACTATGACCAGAACCCATTTGATATAATGCGGGCATTTACATTTTGGTCTGATTTTAAAATCTTTCTTAACCCTTGCACCATAGGTATGTGCCCCGCCAGATAAATACTTCTATACGAGGAGAGGTTAAAGTTTGAAAGACTGCGTTGAAAGACAAAAAGTGATTCTGAATTTTCCCGTTTAATAAAGCTTAACTTATTATGCATCGAAATGTGGCCTGGTAGCACAATATTCTGGTTAACGGATAGGTGGATATCAATAGGATTTTCTTCCGTTTTCGTTAGTTGATCCAGTGCCAGAAAATGACCCAGGGCAGTCTCGTCCCCTAAACACAAAACCGGCCCTTTTTGCCTGGTTACCGAGGCCGCTGAAGCTGGAGCAAACAAAAACGTTTGCCCCGCCTTTAGTTGCTTTACCCAACTACTGCCTTCCCCATTATGACTAGCGCGAATAAACAAATAGCAGGTTTTCTCTACTGTATTCCAAATGGCAGGACTATAATCTCTATATTCATATTCAGCAACTTTTAACTTAATACGTGGGATCGTATCCCATTTTTGCATATCTATACCAGGAAGGTAAACCTGAATCTCGTACATTTCTGAAGATTCCCATTTGCTCACCGATCTAATTTGGCCTTGCTGGGTAATCGTTTTATCTATAAAATCAAAAAAAACTTTCTTTATTGGATTGACCATATTCGTATTTTTAAATGGTGGTTTATGCTGAACTGACTATTTAATGTGACCAGGGTTATGGCGTATAAAATGTAATATTCTACATGCTTAAACTTTTATCTTTACAGGTACAAAGAAAAGAAGTGACCAACCTAAAAACAATGGAGCAAGCACGGGAAGAATAGGACAATTCGCGGTAAGGTTACTTGAATTTGTCCTGAGGATGGGATGATTTGACTGATGATTAATTTGCCCATACGCAATCAGCTAAAAATTCACATGAGTGTTGCACTGATATTATTCTGATCTGAACCCTTGTATGAGAAGGCCTTATTTTAACGGGGTGTGTTGTTGACGACTTAGCTGGCGGAACTTTAGCGGCGTCTGTCCGACAATTTTGCGGAACAATCGGATGAAGTAAGCGATATCGGCATAGCCAAGGTTTAGGCCAATCTCTTTAACCGTACTATCGGTATAGTAGAGCAGCCTCTTTGCTTCAATAGTAATTTCTTGTATAATCCAGTAACTTACCGGAAAACCAGTAAGGTCTTTTATAACCTCATTCAGATAGGTAAGGGAAATATTTAGTGCTGATGCATAATCTTTCGGCCGCTTCATCGTCCGGAAATTCCGTAGCAACAGCGCCCAAAAGGCCCTGTGAATAACTGACGGCCGTAGTTCCAATCCTCCAGCTATAGCTGATATCCCATGATAAATTGATGTGAAAAGAGAAGTGCAGGTGTCAAGCATTTTTCGTTGCACCAAAACAGAAAACTGACTTCCCGGATCAATATCGATTTCTTGCAGCAACCGGAAACTTCTCTCTAAAAGATCAGCCTCTCTTTTCTGTAGCATTACTAACCTGGAACGAATGGATTCTTCGATCAACACCTGACGCATCAGTGGATCAATAAGAGCACCATCAACACCAAGAATCCATGCTTGAATACCGGATAAGCTCAGGCCCTGGTGGATCTGACCTGGTAAAATGCAGAATATGGAAGGCCCCTGAATTCTCAACTTTTCAAAGTCAACAACCATTTCGCAACTTCCCGTTTTAAGAAAAGCGAGTATGAAATTTGTATCTCGATGAGGTAGCCTCATGCGACTGTAATCAAGGTCGTCATTAACATGGTGAATTTCGAAAAAATCTTTTCCAGATCCTTCAAGGCTAAAGACAGGTATTTTTGTATTCGTAATCATAATTACTTCTTCAAATATAGCAAGCTTAAATCCATTATGGTCATTAATTGTATCGAAGATTGTTATTACAAGACAGCAAACCTTTAAACATTCTTGCGGCTTTATACGCTGCCACGATTGATACCTTCTGATTTTTAGTGGAAGTTTCAATTAGCGAGAAACCTGAATTCATAAATATCGACCGATGCCTGGTGAAAGTACTTTTCGCTGATCAAAAACTCCCGCTGAAAAACATTGTATGCTGTTGTAACCGCAGGTAAAAATATTGAAGAGAATACCTCAACCGTAGGTATTTAAAATAAAAATGACGTATAAATCCACGGAACTTTTATAAATAATCATAGGTTCATTAATGCATAAAACAATATAGCTATGCATATTATAACCCGAAAAACTCATGCGGTACTTGACTATTTATCCGCAATTGCGCTCATCGGTATTCCCTGGGCACTAAATTTTTATGAATTAAAGATTGCTACGCAAATTCTTGTGGGTGCAGGTATACTCATCGCGATCATGTCTGCCATGACCAATTATGAAGGCGGCTTTGCCCGATTCATACCTATGTCTGTTCATTTAAATATGGACATCCTGCTGGGAATACTGCTTATTGCCTCGCCCTGGTTGTTCGGCTTTAGCGACGCTATTTACCTCCCGCATGTCATTGCCGGCCTCTATGCTATATTATCAGGACTGTTAACTGTTCGCAGTTCGCTTAATTACAAACCGGTCCGAACCTAAATAGTTAATCATGACTGATGCAGAAACCAATGGCGATGGTAGTCATCCGGATGAACCTGAAAGCAGGGGGCAGCCCGGAAGGCTTAAAATGGAAGTATTTTCCTGTCTGCAGGAACTGCTGGATAAGCCTTGTAGCAGAAAGTTAATCATTTGGAAAACAATTCATATAAGTAAAATACGTATCTGAAAAGGTAAAAATCCTTGGAAAAAGGTATAAAATCAAGGATCAATAGCATATTATCTGAACAAAAATAAAGACATCAATCCAATAACATTATGAAAAATTTAGCAAACCTCGCACTACTTGTTATAGCGGCCTTAACCTTTGAAGCCTGCTCAAGTACAAGATCAACTACCCAAAGGGCAGACACCACTTCAACTTCGAACGCTGGCACGCCTGCAACCGGCGATGCTTCAGGCACGTCTGCCGGAAATACAACCGGTTCGGGCACAGGCACAATGGGTGCAGGCAGTGGAACTACAGGCAACACGACAAACGGTTCTGGCAACGGAACTACAGGCACTAACACAGGAACAGGGAATACGGCTACAGGTACGGCAGGAGCATCAGGCACTGCTAATACCACATCCAATGGAACATCAGGTACCGGAAACACCGGAACCGGCGGGGCTACATCAGATGAAACCGCTCAATTTATACAGCAGGCAGCCATTAGTGGAATGTCTGAAGTTCAGCTTAGCCAACTTGCCTTGAAAAATGCACAAAGCAGTGGCGTTAAAACGTTTGCTACGATGATGGTAAAGGATCATGGCGGTGCAAATGCCGAACTGAAAGCATTAGCATCAACGAAGGATATCACGCTTCCGGACAGCAGTGATATCGCAGATGCGACCAGTGACCTCAACACCGCTGGAAGCGCAGGTACAGCGGGTTCAGGAACCGGAGGCACCAACTCATCAACTACAGGTTCCGCTACGGCCGGAAGCACCGGCGGCACAACCGATAATACTTCTGGCGGCGGTAATATGAGTCCTGCAGAAAAAATGGAACGGTTAAGGACTTCCTCAAACAAAGAATTTGATCAGAACTATGTGCAACTGATGATTAGAGATCATGTGAAAGCGATAAGTCTTTATGAAAATGGGGCAAAATCTGCTGATCCGCAAGTGAAAGCTTATGCTTTAAAACATCTGCCTGCACTTAGGAAACACCTACAGCAAGTAACTGATTTGGGTAAAACAACCATTAGCAAATCAGGTGCGCAATAGTCTATCCACGATGAGAACCAGCGGCATCCTTTCCTTTTCAGAAAAAGGAAAGGATGCCGCCGATTATAAGCTTTCAAAGCAAAAGCAGGCAATCTTACCGATACACCAGTCAATGCGTGTTAACAGTTTCCCTTACTTATATAATCTCAAAACAACCAGCTGATTAGTGGTGTTAGATAGGCAGAAATGGATTCAGAATGAGCAGAAACCTGAATCCATTTCACTTAATTGAAGATGCCTGTTGATGTAACACTATGAAACTTGACCTTAAAAAAATGACTTATGGCATTGCAGCCTTGGTCTTACTCTTCGGCAGATACCCTGTTTCCTGGCTATTATCCAGCCGGAACCGAAATAAACTGGTGTCAGAAAAAGAAAACAACACTCAGGGGCAACACATCAAAAGTCCTACCGGTAATGTACTTTTTGTAAAGCATTCTGGCCGGCGTGGAGCGCAACCACTAGTATTTATCCACGGGATAAATGCCAATAAGCAGCAATGGCATTACCTGGAGCAAAATTTCAGGAACGATTTTCAGCTGATCTGCATTGATTTGCCCGGGCATGGATTATCACCAGAAGGCCGCGATTTCTCCATTAAGGCACTGGCCTTGGATCTGAACCACATCCTGACTCAATTGAACATCCAGCATCCGGTATTACATGGCCACAGCCTCGGTGGAATGATTTGCCAGGAATATTGCAGACAAAACTATCTGCCTGTACCAAAAGCCATCATTTTGCAGCATTGCAGTTATACTAATCCCTTAGCAACAATGCCCTTTGGATCTGTCCCTCCCCTGATTCAGTGGCGGCTGATCGATCCCTTGTTAAGTTATATTGCCCGGCACAATAAATTCTTCACTGCAATGGGTTACCTGGCATACAGTTCTGGTTTGAGTTGTCTATTTTACCGCGTTTTGTTATTTAAAGGAAGCCAAAGCAGTAGTATACTCCGGCAGATGGCCAGATCAGCAGCCAAAACCACAGCACAAACTGCCGCCAGGAGCTTGATGGTAACCTTCCGGTTCGATATGAGCAAAGACCTGGATAAAATAGACGTACCCTGTTTAGTGATAGCGGCCACCGAAGACCGGCTGATCGCTCCTGCTGCTGGTCTGTACCTCCATCAACACCTCAGGCGCAGCGAGCTGGCGATTGTTAAGGGCGGGCACCAAAGCCTGATCGAATACCCGGAGACCACCATTAAAGCCATGCAAAATTTCATGATCAAATACGGGATTGTTTAGGCATTGAGTAATTATATACGATAGAGAATCAGATTTTCCTTAAGGTTCTCAGCGTAATTGAATATCTGGTCGTAGTAACGGGAAGGGTACTGTGCTCCCATTCTTCGCGGGCAACGCCGCTCAGCACGTAGAGCGATCGTGGACGAACGGTAAGCGAGCGGATGGATTTTCTCCCTTGTTTAGCTTTGTCGTAGGGCCGGAAGCGAAATACACAATCTGTTGATAGGGAAATTCCTGCAATCATTTCGAAAGGTGGCGCATCCCGGTGCCAGTTGATCAGGGCGCCGGGCGGATAGGCGGTAACCAGCAACTCCTGAAAGTCTTCCGGCTTGCAGGAAAGAAAATCAGCTACCAAATCAATCAGGAAAGAAAATGCCGTTGGAATGGGCTTGCCAGTGCTCAGCCTGCGGCTATCGAAATGGTAATCGTAGCCAAAACTCTCTACCAATCTTTTGGCTTCAAAACCCTGGAAAATCATCGGGTGAAGCTGAAGCGCTTCAACTGCTGCCAGTAATTTCTGCTCTTCTGCTAAAGAAATAAAATCTTCATGGTATAAAAATCCATCTGGTAAAATCGGCGCTAAGGGGAAAAGTGTTTGCATAGTTCTGCCGTTTTAAACAATCTCAGGTTAGTTAATCTTAAGGAAAAATATGCACTATACGCATAGCGCTCCGACCGTTTTGCGGTTTTCCGGTTGGAAACACACTAACAGCTGTTTTGATTAACCATTCCTTTACCGGAAAGGTTTACAGGGTTACTTCCAAAACCACTAATACTAATCTCTCCCGGTAACTTCCTTTCGGTGTTGGATTCCCCAGTCGGTTAAATTATTTATAATGGTTTTTAAGGTTTTGCCGTGCTCGGTCAATTCGTATTGAATCGTTACCGGATGCGTATTTAACACTGTCCGCGCAACCAGCTTATTTACTTCCAGTTCCTTTAATTCTTTACTCAGCATCTTGTTTGAGATCCCGGTTACATCATTCAGGATATCTGAAAACCTTCTTTTGTTGTAATAGCAAATAGAGGAAATGATGTTAATCTTCCATTTCCCATTTAGCACGTCCATAGCATCATGAACGGCCATCATTTCTTTTTTTCTATCCTGCTGAGATAATGGTATGCACTCCATATGTTACTTTGTTACCTCCTGGTTACTGTTACTTTTAGATACAAAGTTACTAAATTATATAAATACGGTGTAGCTTTGTTGCACAATTGAATTAAAAAGAATCATGAATAAATTAGAAAATAAAGTGGCAGTTGTAACCGGTGCTTCGAAAGGTATAGGTGCTGCTATCGCTAAACATTATGCCGCAGCAGGTGCAAAAGTGGTAGTGAATTATGCTTCCGGCAAAGCAGATGCAGATCAGGTAGTGAATGAGATTACTCATCATGGTGGCACTGCCATTGCGGTACAGGCCGATGTATCTAAAGAGGCTGATATCAACAGGTTGTTTGAAGAAACACAACAGGCTTTTGGCAAGCTGGATATTCTGGTCAATAATGCCGGGGTCTACTTATACGAATCAATTGAAACCGTATCTCCTGCTACCTTCCACCAACATTTCAACATCAATGTTTTAGGATCTATATTAGCCATACAGGCAGCAACTAAGTTATTCGGAGATAAGGGCGGGAACATCATCAACATTAGTTCCGGTGCCAGCAATACGCCGCTGCCTACGGGCTCCGTGTATTCTGCAACCAAGGCTGCATTGGATGCAATCACCATTGCCCTGTCTAAAGAATTCAGCGGGAGAAACATCCGCATCAACTCTATTTTACCAGGCGTAGTCGAAACAGAAGGTTCGCATAGCGCAGGTTTTATAGGGAGCGATTTCGAAGCCAAACTGTAGCCAATACCCCACTTGGACGAACCGGACAACCTGATGATATTGCAAAAGTTGCCGTATTCCTGGCCAGTGAAGATGCCGCCTGGATTACCGGAGAAAAAATCGTTGTTTCTGGTGGCATCTATGGAATTTAAGTGAACGACTGATTTTTATACCACCAATCCCGATATAATTAAAAAATATCCGAGGTCGTTGATTTGCAAACAACGTTCAGGGCTTTGCATACAACCTGGCAATGAATCTTCCGCAATTTTGATTTATAAAATCAATATCATGGAAATCAAGAAAATAAATTTAGGAAATCAAGGGTTAATTGTTCCAACAATGGGATTGGGCTGTATGGGTATGACAGGTTTTGAGGATGCCCATATGTATGGTGAAGCAGACGAAAAAGAAGCGATCGCTACCATTCACCGGTCGAGAGAACTGGGCATCAACTTTCTGGATACGGCAGACTTGTACGGGCCTTTAAAAAACGAGCAGCTGATTGCCAGGGCAATTGGGAATCAAAGAAACGACTACATTATCGCCACCAAATTTGGATGGGAAATAGATGATGATAATAAGGTAACCTGGGCCATAAACGGCAAAAAGGAGTATGTAAAAAAATCAATAGAGAGATCGCTGAAAAACCTCAAAACGGATTATATCGATTTATACTACCTTCATCGCCTGGACAAAAGTACGCCGATCGAAGAAACTGTGGAGGCGATGAGCGAGCTGGTTAAAGAAGGTAAAATAGGCTATATTGGTTTATCGGAAGTATCTTCAGAAACCATTAAAAGCGCTCATGCCATCCATCCGATTACTGCCGTGCAAAGTGAATATTCGTTATTTGAACGCACCGTAGAAGAAAGAGGAATCCTGAAAACGCTCAATGAATCAGGAATTACTTTCGTTGCATACTCACCACTTGGCCGTGGTTTTCTTTCTGGCCAGATCCGTACCATTGAAGATTTGCCTGCCAACGATTTCAGAAGATCAATTCCCCGCTTTCAGGAAGCTTACTTCCACAAAAACATAGAACTGGTAGAGGCGATCGAAGCGATGGCTGCTGAAAAAAACATCACTTCTACTCAGCTTGGTTTGGCCTGGATCATGAACAAAGGTATCATCCCGATTCCTGGCACTAAACGCAGGAAATACCTGGAACTAAACATCGCGGCCACGCAAATAGAATTAAGTGAAGCTGATCTACAGAAACTGGAAAGCATCATTCCGCTTGGTACCGATACGGGCAGTGCCTATGATGAATTTAGCATGAGCCTGATTGATTAGTTAATTTGCACGACTGTCATAAAATAACAGTCGTGCTGTTTTAAAACTTTTAATATTTAAATTAGCATGATGAACTCCATTCCATCTATCTCGGCTTTTCACCGGCTGTTATCACTTCCAGAACCACGCCATCCAATGGTGAGTGTGATCGACCTGGCGGATAGTATTTTTATTGAAGATGAGGTATGGAAGGGTTTTATTAATCGCTTTTATTGCGTTGCTTTGAAACGTGAGGCTACCGGAAAGATTAAGTACGGCCAGCAGCATTATGACTATGATAAGGGAGTACTTAGCTTTACTGCACCCAACCAGGTACAGTCACTACAATTGGAGAACATGGATTGCGGCTCTGGTCATTTGCTCATTTTTCATCCCGATTTTTTACTTAAACATCCCCTGGCAACCACTATAAATGGTTACGGCTTTTTTTCTTACGCCGTAAATGAAGCGCTACATTTATCGGCTGAGGAGGAGGAAGATCTCATTACCATTCTGAGTAAGATCGATAAAGAATACCAGCACATAGACCGGCATACACAGGAGATTATTTTATCACAGATTGAATTACTCCTTAACTATTCCAATCGCTTTTATGAGCGACAGTTTATTACCCGAAAAAACAGCAACCATCAATTACTCGCTAAATTTGAGCAGGTAATTGAAGATTATTTCAATAATGAAGATCCTGCGAAATATGGCTTACTTACGGTAAATTACATTGCTGGCAAACTTAACCTATCGCCCAATTACCTGAGTGATCTATTGCGTATCCATACCGGGCAGAATACACAACAGCATATTCATGAGAAGTTAATTATCAAGGCAAAAGAGAAACTCTCTACCACTACGCTATCGGTTAATGAGATTGCCTATGCACTGGGTTTCGAACATGCACAATCTTTCAGTACACTATTTAAAAAGAAAACAAATTTATCACCAGGCGCTTTTAGAAACGCTTTTAACTAAAAAACGGATCTTCATCATCACGTTCAAACAAAAAATACCATTTCCGGCTTTTACTTTAAATCGTTATACTTAATTTAACGGCGAAAAAAGAATGCTTATGACTGAAATTAAATGGGGAATAATTGGCTGTGGTGATGTTACAGAAGTAAAAAGCGGTCCGGCTTTTAATAAGGCACCAAATTCTTCACTGGTTGCCGTAATGCGGAGAGATACCGCAAAGGCGGAAGATTATGCAAAGCGACATCAGGTTCCGAAATGGTATAGTGATGCCGATCAGTTAATTAACGATCCGGAAGTAAATGCCGTTTATATAGCAACACCTCCCCTACAGCATGAAGAATTTACAATTAAGGCATTGGCTGCCGGCAAGCCGGTTTATGTAGAAAAACCAATGGCTTTAAATAGCGATGCTGCAAAAAGAATGGTTGCCGCTGCTCAACAATACGGCGTTAAACTTTCGGTAGCGCATTACAGAAGAGAACAACCGCTTTTCCTGAAAATAAAAACACTGCTCGAAGAAAAGGCAATCGGTGATGTTCGTTTTGTAAACCTGCAAATGTTGCAGCCCCAGCAAAGCGACCTTATTGCTAATGCTGAAGAAAACTGGAGAACCAATCCGGAGATCGCTGGCGGAGGCCTTTTTCATGATCTGGCGCCACACCAACTCGATTTAATGTGCTATTATTTTGGCGAAATAGAAAAATTCGATGGTATCGCATTGAACCAAACCGGGCAGAACCCGGTAGATGACTTAGTTACTGGACACATTTTATTTAAGAACGGAGTGGTATTTAATGGTACATGGTGTTTCACTGTGGCAGAAGAAGATCAGGTAGACAGCTGTGAAATTTACGGGAGTAAGGGCAAAATCAGTTTCCCCATGTTTGGCCACCAAATTAAAGTGTTTATAGATGGAACGGAAGAACGATTAGATTTTCTGCCCCTTACCCATGTAGAACAACCAATGATCGAAAAAGTAGTCGCGTATTTTTTAAACGAAGGCAAAAACCCATGCAGCGGTGAAGAAGCGGTAAAAACCATGGAACTGCTTGATGGTTTTACCAGGTAAATAGTGTTTATTAAATATTTTATTTTTTTTCAAAAACTTCAAAACAATTCGATTCGACATTTGTCTTTAATATAGTTTGTTTGGTTTATGCTTTAACGATGGATGTTTTTAAAGCTAAAATAATTCAGCCTCATAGAAATATGGGGCTTTCTCATTTTATAAGCTTTTTATTTAATATTTAAATATTTAATTACAAACCAAAACATGTCATATTACGTTCATATCTTTAACTGCCAACAAACTGGTAGCTAAATAGCTTGATGAACTCGGAGTATCGCCCCTGTACATAGGGTGGATAGAGAAAGAGATATGAAAGTTAAAACGAAGTTCCCGGCGCCGAAAGGTGCCCATTTTTATGCAGAATTAAGGCAACGCGTAAATGCCGATTTTGATTCCCGAAATTTAAGTGTCCATGCAAACGGCCTGATGTGGTTTAAAACTTTTATTTTCCTAAGCCTCTTTGCAACCATTTATCTCACCATCATTCTTTCCCGTTTCAATGGAATTACACTAACAATCCTCACCCTGATGCTTGGCGTAGTTTGTGCATTTATTGGCTTTAATATCTGTCACGATGCCATTCATGGTTCGTTTTCGGCAAATAAACGAATCAATAAATCCTTAAGCCTATTGTTTCACCTGGTTGGCGCAAGTCCTTATGTTTGGAACATTACCCATAATATTGTGCACCATACTTATACCAATATCCCCGGGCATGATGAAGATATCGAAATTGCGCCCGGATTAATCCGCATTTGTCCGGAAGAAAAGTTGGAACCGCATCAGCGCTTTCAGCACTGGTATGCTTTTCCTTTATATGGCCTCGCCTCTTTATCATGGGTATTGCGAAAAGATTTTAAAAAATTCTTTCAGCAGAACATTGGTTCAAGAGCAAACATTCACCCTAAAATTGAATATTTTAACCTGTTCTTTTATAAATTCTTATACTATGGCCTGTTTATCGCTTTACCGATGGTGGTGATGGATCTACACTGGTGGCAGGTATTAATCGGTTTTATTTTGTTGCACTTAGCCCAGGGCGTAACCATGGGCTTGGTTTTTCAGCTGGCGCACGTGGTAGAAGGAACAACTTTTCCGAGCCCGAATGCGAGTGGAAATATGGAAGAAGCATGGGCAGAACATCAAATGCAGACCACGGCTAATTTTGCAACACAAAGCCCGATGGCTGCTTTTTTTCTTGGCGGCTTAAACAGACAGATTGAACATCACCTCTTCCCAAAAGTTTGCCATGTTCATTATGGAAGAATTGCTGTGATTGTGAAACAGACGGCATTGGAATTCGGGATTCCTTACCATGAAAATGCAACGTTTGCTGCTGCACTGGTGTCGCATTATAAAATGCTTAAGAAATTGGGTAGGCCCGCTGTTATCTAAATAGGAGAAAACTATTAATTTGCAGACCTAAACATCAACGGATGAAAATACGCGATATGCATATTTTCATCCGATAACGATAAACAAAAGATTAAACTGCAGCGTCAATTGCTTCGCGTAATGCTTTTGCAGCAGCAGCAGGATCTTCTGCTCCATAAATAGCTGCACCAGCCACGACCACTTCCACTCCCGATTTTACTACGGCAGCCGCGTTATCGATATTTACACCACCCGCAATAGATACTGGTACGCCAACTCTTGCCGCTTCGTCAATTAACACCTGAATAGAATATCCATCTGTCCACTGCTCATCTAAACCAGCATGTAATTCTACGAATTTCACACCGAGTTCAGTTACTTCCTGTGCTCTCTTCACCCGATCAGGATAGCCAATCGTATCTACCACAATACCTTTACCATGTGCTTTTGCGGCTTTAACTGCACCAATAATGGTTGCATTACCTGCAGCACCCATTACCGTTACTAAATCTGCACCTGCTTTGAAGGCGATATCTGCTTCCAGTTCTCCGGCATCAGCCGTTTTCAAATCTGCAAAAACCAATTTATCCGGGTGAGCATTTTTCATTGCTGTGATTACTGATGAGCCTACATTTTTGATTAATGGTGTTCCTAACTCAATGATATCTACGTATGGTGCCACTTTTGCGGCCAATGCTAATGCTTCTTCTGTTGTTAATAAATCTATTGCTACTTGTAATTTTGCCATGATTGTATTTATTTATATTTAATTGTTAAATGTGATTATTCAAGGTTTGCATGCCGTTTATATAATTCATCTGCAGGTGTACCATCAAGCTTCCAAAGTGATTGAAAAACGGCATCCATTAAGAGCAATAAAAACTGCTCAAATAAGCTCCCTGCATATTGTGCTGATTTTCCACTTCCATGTTCTTCTTTTCCCGCGGCCGGAATAAAGACCACATGATTTGCCAGTTTTGCCAGTGCAGCATCTGCATCAGCAGTTAATGCCACCAGCTTCGCCCCTACTGAAGTTGCCTTCTCTGCCGCTCTTACAATGCTGCTGGTTGTTCCTGATCCGGAAGCTGCAATTAATAAATCATCTTGGCCAATGGCTGGCGTAGTCGTATCACCCACTACATATACCTGCAAGCCTAAATGCATCAACCGCATTGCCGCAGAGCGCATTGCAAAGCCAGACCTACCTGCAGAAATCATAAAAATGCGCTTTGATTGCTGAATATGATTGATCAATGGAATTACGTTTTCCATATCCATTTTCTTCGCCAGCTTTAAATTTTCATTTAATACCAATTCCAAATTCAGCTGTAAACCCCAAACCAATTGTTGATTATCTAATTCTTCTACTATGTTTTGCATTTCCATGTTGTTGTTGTATTCGAATGCATCAAAGGTAGGCGTGCGGCCTTGCCAAGCGGTTATACAATCGGCACATAATGTGGGACTATCAGCTAAAATCGTCTCGTTAAAGTCATACTTCTGACATTAAAATCAATGCTTTTCCGAATAGTCCACCAAAATGCGACGATTATCCTAAGCGTTAAAATTGAGGAGACTATCTTTGTATGATATGAATGCAGCAACATCAACCAATCTCGAACAATCACTTCTTTATATCCGGAATCTTAACAATTGCCCGCCAAGCTACCTGAACGATCCCGGACGAAAAGATTTCTTTGAAGTGGTGTGGTTAAAGAATGAAGATCCGTTGCATAACATTTCCGATCCAACCTTTAATATTAAAGGCGACTGGATCTACCTGATTCCGCCTTACCGCGTACATCAATTAAATAAAGCTGGAAAAAATGGCGAATTAATTTCTTTCAAAAGATCCATGCTGGAGGAAGAAGACAAAGACTTTCTGCTGGATCTGTTTCGAATTTTCAATGTGCAGGGCGAATTTTCATGTCTGAGATTGGATGAGGCATCTTCAAAAGAACTTGGTGCCATTTACCAGATTATGGAAAATGAATATCACCAGGAAGGCAATCATTTTATCATGCTCAAAGCGCTACTAAAAGTGTTTTTATTGAAGCTGATCAGTGTGAAAGAACATGAGTTTACCAGCCATGATGTTCATCAGAAACGGGTATATGAGTTTTTAATGCTTCTGGAAAGCAACTTCTTAACGGTAGCCAATATTGATTTTTATGCCGGAAAGTTAGGCATTAGCTCTAAACGGCTCAATCAGATTTTAAAGGAAAAGTTAGATAAAACGGGGACGCAAATTATCCACGACAGGATCATTCTGGAAGCTAAAAGAAGAATGATCCATAGTGACGTAACCATTAAGGAAATTGCATATGATTTAGGCTTCTCTGACCGACCTTATTTTAGCCGTTTCTTTAAAAAGCAAACCGGAGAAACGCCGGATGAATTCCAAAAGAAAGCAAAGGCACATATCGAATCTAAATTTAATACCTTAATTTAACAGATCTAAAATCCGAGTGCATAAAAAAGCTGATTATAACCATAATCAGCTTTTTTATCTTTTAGAATCGCCTATCGGTTTTCTTCGCTCTAAAAATCTGAATAAATACGCCCAGTGAGCTGAGTATTAAAAATACTCCCATGATTAAATTAATTCTGTCATCCATAGGTTCAAATAGTTTAGTAAATCCAAGCTAAAGTTTTTGGATGACATTTCAAAGACATAAACAGAAAAGGAGTATTTTTTTGTTTAATTATTTTAAAATCTCACTTAGAAACAATAGCGTATGCTTCCAGGCTCTTTTTGCCATTACTTCATTATAATCTGCAGAGTTAGGATCGGTGAAGGTATGTTTACTGTTTGCATAGGTAATAATTTGCCAATCTGCTTTTCCTTCATTCATCTCTTTAATTAAATTGCCCATATCTTCTGGAGTCACGCTTTGATCATCAGCCGGGTTTTCAATCAGTATCTTTGTACTAAGCGCAACATTTGGTCTGTCGGCTGCCTTACCTAAACTTCCGTGGATAGATACAACTCCTAAAACAGGAAAACCGGCCCTGGCAGTTTCCAAAGCACCGGCCCCACCGAAGCAGTAACCAATAACAGCCAACTTTTCTGCTGATGCACCTGCTTTATTCAACTCAGCTAAAGCCAGTGAAATTCTTTTTTGGTAAGCCTGATAATCCTTTTTATACTTCCCGGCGATCTGGGCTGCTGCTGCATTGTCTTTTGGGATGTTTCCTTCTCCATAAATATCGGCGATAAAAGCAATGTAGCCTTGCTTCTGAAGTTGGAGTGCGGCTGTTTTCGCTTCGTCATCTATGCCTTTCCATGCCGGAAGAATTAACACTCCCGGTAATTTTTTACCGGCGTTTGAAGTAACTAATCCATTAAGTTTCTGCGTGCCGTCTGTATAGCTAACTGGCTTTAATTGTGCATTGGCAATGGTTGCAGAAAATAAGAAAATGCCTAAAAATAATTTGTTCATTTGGTTCTTGGTTATGATGAGATCAATAAGGTTTAATAACATACAATTGAATGCACGAATTGTTTAATCAGAACAGTTACGCTGATGGGAGCTAAATAAAGTCCAGTAGTCAGGAAAATCATTTGAATAGTTGCAAAAATGATATTGATTTATATCCAGCTGATTGATATATTTGTGGGTACTAAAACGATAAATCATCCTTATTCGTTTATTTGATCACATCCAATATGAAAAAATACGCACTCCTGGTTACCTTGATCTTTTCTTTCTACTATGCTAAAAGCCAGACGCTGGTTTTAGCCAAAGATGCAGGACAATATGTAGGCAAAATGGTTACCATTTGCGATTCTGTTTACACGGCAAAATCATTAGACAAGCTAACCTTAATTAATCTTGGCGGCGCTTATCCCAAAGAATTAATCACCATTGTGATTAACAAGGCAGATGAAGCAAAATTTCCATCTGATCCTGAAAGCATGTTTCTGGGCAACAATATCTGCGTAACCGGGATTGTAACAGATTTTAAAGGTAAAAAACAAATTGTGGTTACTGAGCCAAAACAAATTGTTGTAAAATAATTCCACCTCTTTCCTATTTCAGTACTTTACTTAATAACCGAATTGAGCCCGCCAAAGAAGGAAGGCCAATTCGGTTGGAGCATTAATTGTAAAAGGCGTTAATCATTAGGCAGATGACTTTGATAAAATTTACGGTTCAAGTTTATTGAATCTGGCACTTATTTGCTAATTTTTTATACTGAAGTGCATATTTGCTTTACTGAAAGGATTATTTCCGGGATGAAACCCTAGGTATGATAACTTTTCAAAAGCGAAAAAACAGTTCTTTTCAGATCAGGATGAATATAAATTATGTAATAAGCTATAGACCTATGTGATAATTTGATAGTTTTGAATATTCAACATATACCTAAATGAGGTTAAGACCCAATATTCTTTTATCTATACTCGTTCTGCTGATTGTTGCTTTCACTACGTTGAGCGTGTTTATTGCAAAACATCCCATACTTCCGTTTGATATTAAGGTTTCTTTATTGATTCAAAAGTTTCAGACGGCCTGGCTGGATAAAATGATGCTGGCCGTTAGCTTCTTTGGCGAACTCCCTTTTTCTTTACTTTCTGTATTAATTGTTGCAGCAATTTTTTACTGGCAGAAACTTAAGAGAGAAGCGCTTTTTATCACACTCATTTTATTTTCTGGTCTGATTATCCTTGGCATCAAAAATATTATCAACAGACCACGCCCCACCACGTTTTACGTAAGGTTGGTAGAAGTAAACCGTTTTCAAAGTTTCCCCAGTGGCCACGTGCTTTCTTATGTCCTTTTTTTCGGCTTTTTAATTATTTTAATGAGAACGCTGAAAAACATCCCTACAGTCACCAGGAATATCGTTACCTCAATTTCTCTGTTTCTGGTTGTAATGATAGCCCCTTCCAGAATTTACCTCGGCGCCCACTGGTTTACAGATACGGTAGGCGGCTTGCTCCTGGGCCTCATTTGTTTATTTCCTTTATGCTATTTCTATTTCAGGAATAAACCAACAGGAAAAAATCAATAATTTGCTATTTTTTTGGCTAATCGGACTTTACCAGAGAAATAAAGTATGAGAAGAAACTGACCTATTGCTCAAAAAAATCTGATATTTTTGCCACCATGACGGATAAAAAACCAAAAGCATTTCTCTTTGATCTAAATGGCACCATGATCAATGATATGGAATTTCACAATCACGCATGGCATGATATTTTAACAAAAGATTTGGGTGCTAACATTAGCTTCGAAGGTGTGAAAAAAGAAATGTACGGCAAAAACCAGGATCTTCTGGAACGTGTTTTTGGTGTTGGCCATTTTTCACAGGAAAAAATAGACCAGATTTCAATAGAGAAGGAACACCGTTACCAGGCCGCCTATAAAGCTCATTTAACGCTAATCCCCGGCTTGAATAAGTTTTTGGATAAAGCTAAAAACGCAAATATCTTAATGGCCATTGGCTCTGCAGCTATCCCTTTTAATATCAATTTTGTATTGGATAACTTAGCTATACGTTCATATTTTGAAACAGTTGTAAGCGCTGAAGATGTAGAAAAGAGCAAGCCAGATCCGGAAACCTTTACGAAAGGCGCAAGCATTCTGGGCATTTCTCTTGAAGATTGCATTGTGTTTGAAGACGCACCAAAAGGTGTAGAAGCTGCACAGCTTGCTGGGATGAGGTGCATTGCTTTAACCACCATGCATACCGCCGAGGAGTTTTCAGCTTATAATAACATTATCGCATTTATTGAGGATTATAACGATCCGTCTTTAGATCAGTTATTTTAAATGCTGATTGTTTAAATCACCGATATTTCATTTTGAATTAAATTTAAAACGAAATATGCAAAATGTTCCTAATTTGCAGACCAAACCTAACCAAAATGAACAATAATATTTCCGCTGATCGATATCAAAAAATGAAATATAACCGCTGTGGCAACAGTGGTTTAAAATTACCGGCAATTTCACTTGGTCTTTGGCACAATTTCGGCCACATAAACGACTATGAAAATAGTAAGGAGCTCATCCATACGGCTTTTAACAATGGCATCACCCATTTCGATTTAGCCAACAATTATGGTCCGCCTCCGGGATCTGCAGAAGAAGTTTTCGGCAGAATATTAAGAGAAGACTTTCAGGGTTATCGCGATGAAATGATCATTTCCAGCAAAGCCGGATATACCATGTGGGACGGACCATACGGCGACTGGGGATCAAAAAAATACCTGGTTTCCAGCCTTGATCAAAGCTTAAAACGGATGAAATTAGATTACGTTGATATCTTTTATCACCATCGTCCTGATCCGGAAACGCCGCTTGAAGAAACCATGGATACATTAAGTTTAATGGTACAGCAAGGCAAAGCATTATATGTAGGCATTTCCAATTATAAAGCTGAAGAAGCCGAAAAAGCAATTCAAATTTTAAAAGAAAACGGCACACCATGTTTAATCCATCAACCTAAATACTCTATGTTTGAGCGTTGGGTAGAAGGTGGCTTGCTCGATGTACTGGAAAAAAATGGTGTGGGCTGCATCCCCTTTTCTCCCCTTGCACAAGGTTTGCTGACTGATAAATATTTACACGGGATTCCTTCAGATTCACGGGTGGCGACCAGTGGCGTCTTTTTCAAAGAAAGTAGCATCACCCCTGAAAAAATCGACGTAATTACCAGGTTGAACGAAGTTGCAAAATCACGCGGACAAAAGTTATCGCATATGGCACTTTCCTGGATTTTAAAAGATCACCGCATTACTACTGTGCTCATCGGCGCCAGTAAACCTGCACAAATTACAGATGCTTTACTGGCTTTAGACAATACCACTTTCAGCGAGGAGGAGCTTAAAAATATCGACCAGATCCTGGCTTAAATAAGCATTTATATCATGCCAGTAGCAAGCACTTTGTTTTCTACTGGTATGCATTTTCTGAAATCGGTAACATTGGGCAAACTAAAAATGCGGTAATTGGTTTAAGGTATATTAATACGAAATCCTTATGGCTAAAGCCAACAAATCCATTTATAGTGCACTCGCAGCCAATCTACTTATTGCGGTTACGAAATTTATAGCCGGAGCATTTACCAACAGTTCTTCCATGATCGCCGAAGGAATTCACTCTACTGTGGATACCAGTAACCAGTTATTGCTCCTTTATGGCCTAAAGCGAAGCACTAAACCTGCTGATCAATACCGGCCGTTTGGTTACGGAAAAGAACTTTACTTCTGGTCGTTCATTGTTTCCATCATGATTTTTGGACTTGGTGGTGTATTATCAGTCTCACAAGGCATCACGCATATGCGTCATCCGGAAGAATTGGTAAATCCAGGCTGGAATTATGCCGTTTTGGCCTTGTCATTTGTGTTTGAAAGCGCATCACTGATGGTTGCCATTAAAGAATTTAATCAAACCAGAAATGGCTTAACGTGGTGGAAAGCGATTATTAAAAGCAAAGATCCATCCGGATTTCTTGTACTTTTTGAAGATGGTGCAGCTGTAATGGGCTTACTTATCGTATTTGTACTGATGGTCTTGAGTCACAGTTTAAACATGCCTTTTCTGGATGGTTTAGCCTCTGTTTTAGTCGGGATGCTGCTCATTTTTGTTTCCTTTATCTTAGCGCGGGAAAGCAGAAGTTTGTTAATGGGTGAAGGATTAAGTCCGGAAACACAAAAGAAGCTGAAGGTTTTAATAGAAAGTGACAGCGATGTAATTGAAGTAAAAAGCATCCTGTCCACTTATCAGTCTCCCAAAGAAGTGCTGCTGGTTTTAATTTTAACCTTTCAGCCCGAGTTAGATACAGAAGATTTAACGGCGGCAATAGATCGGTTGCGGGATAAGATTAAGGCTGAATATTCAATCATCAGGTTTGTGATCATTCAGCCTCAATCAATAACGCAAAAAAGCGAGGATTTCGTTCGCTAGCTTAAAAGATTGCTAAACCTTCATTCAGCAAATGCTGAAGAAGAAGGTTAAGATTAAAGAAAACTAGATGACCTGAAGTACAATTTTTCCCCTGGTGTGTCCTTGTTCAATGCTCATATGCGCTTTCCTCGCATCGGTAAATGGCAGTACCTGATCAATAATCGGTTTAACCTTTCCTGAATCGATTAGTTGCGCAATTTCCGCTAACTGATCAGGAACCGATTGTGCGATAAAGTCGAGTAACACAACACCTTTTTCTTTTGCTTCTTTAACATAATCTGCTGCCAAGGTACTGATCAGCCTCCCTCCAGTTTTCAACACATCTATAGATTTTAACTGGGTATCTCCGCCAATCGTATCGAGAACCAAATCGACATCACTGACTACCGTTTCAAAACTTTCCATGTTATAATCGATTACTTCATCAGCACCTAAACGTTTGAGAAAATCTATATTCCGATCGGAAGCGGTTCCAATAACATAAGCGCCTTTGCTTTTTGCAAATTGCACAGCATAAGTGCCCACACCGCCTGCAGCCGCATGGATTAAAACGCTTTGTCCTTCTTTTAATAAGCCTTTATCAAAGAGCCCTTGCCATGCTGTTAAGCCTGCAAGTGGAACGGCAGCAGCCTCAGTATGGCCGATACTCATTGGCTTTATCGCCAATAAATTAGCTTTTACTACTATGTATTCTGCGTAGGCACCATTTTTTGTAGGATCTGGACGTCCGTAAACTTCATCTCCTTTTCGGAAATTGCTTACCTTTTCGCCAAGTTCTTCAATTACACCAGAAACATCCCAACCTAAAGTTAAAGGTAATTTTGACGGAAACTTTTCTTTACGTAATCCTGCTCTTATTTTCCAGTCTACCGGATTTACACTCGTAGCATGCACTTTAATTAATACTTCATCTTTCCCTGGCTGTGGCACCGGAATTTCATCAATTGATAATACGTCTGGCCCACCAAATTCGTGGATTCTGATCGCTTTCATAGGCAATGATTATTTGATATAAACTGTTTTAATATTTACAAATTCATGGATTCCGAACATCCCGAGTTCACGGCCATAGCCAGATTGGTTGATCCCACCAAATGGCAATGCAGGATCTGATTTTACCCCTTCATTAATAAAGCAAGACCCAGCCTGCAGTTTGTTTTTAGCAATATCTTCGGCCAAAATGAGGTCTTGCGTGAAAACCGCAGCACCTAAACCAAATGGTGTATCATTTGCAATGTTGATCGCATCATGGGTATCATTAGCTGAGATGATTGCCGCTACCGGACCAAATATTTCTTCATTATAAGCCAGCATTCCTTTTTTAACATTCGTTAGAATTGTAGGTTGATAAAAAGCATGATGTCCGTCGAACGCTGGGATTTTACCTCCAAGAATACAAGTTGCGCCCTGAGAGATGGTTTTCAAAACCTGCTCATGCAATTCATCCCTAAGTTCTATCCTGGCCATAGGACCAAGTTCGGTGTCGTTATCCAGTGGATTACCGGTTTTCTTCGATGCCATTGCTGCCTTGAAATGCCTGGTAAATTCTTCTTCAACTTCCTTAACAACGATGAAACGTTTGGCAGCAATGCAGCTTTGGCCGTTATTAATCAACCTTGCTTCTGCGCAGGTTTTAGCAGCAGCTGCCAGATCGGCATCACCAAGAATTAGATAAGGATCACTGCCGCCAAGTTCTAAAACTGTTTTTTTGATTAAGCGACCAGCCTGTTCAGCAACTTTTTTACCTGCTTCCGTACTGCCTGTTAGGGTAACTGCTTTTACAAACGGATGCTCGATTACTTCGGCAATCGCTTTACTGCCACTTACTAATGTGCGGAATACATTCGCATGAAAACCTGCATCTTCTACTATCTTTTCAATGGCGAGGGCGCAACCCATTACGCTAGAAGCGTGTTTCAAAACGCCGACATTACCGGCCATGAGCGCCGGCGCAAGGAATCTGAACACTTGCCAGAAAGGGAAATTCCATGGCATAATAGCGAGTACTACACCAATTGGCTGAAAACTAATAAAACTTTTACTTGCCGCAGTTTCTACTGTTTGATCGGCTAAAAAGGCTGCCCCGTTTTTAGCATAATATTCGCAAACTGATGCGCATTTTAGCACTTCAGCTACGCCGGCTTTTAATGGTTTACCCATCTCCAGTGCCATGAGTTGAGCCAGCTCATTTTGACGGTCCTTTAATGAATCTGCTATTTTAAGCAGGAATTGTGCCCGGTATTCAAAATCAGTTTCCCGATAGGATTGACAGGCTTGATGTGCCAGATTAATTTTTTGATTTACGGTTTCAGGATTATCTTCCTGATATTCTTTAATAATTTCCCCATTAACGGGATTGATTGATGAGATACACATAAATAAGGAACACTTAAGTCTAAAAATTTGTGTTCTTTATTTCGCAATCATGAATCTTAAATTACAAAAATAGGATCGCTTAATTCTGCATCGCTTTCAGTTTCTGTTTCAAAACTCCTGCGGCCTTAGTGTAGCCACCATCGGCTCCATCAACAAAATGAATGTGTTCATCTTCAAAATCGCGAACGTAACAAGACATTACGGATTCACCGCTCACATAAATTCCATATGAAATTTCTTCATTGCTTTCTAAGCGGTTAAGCGCCTCCTGCAGTGCCAGACGTTGCTTTTCAGTCCCTGTAATTACAGTATTTATCCTGCCATCAATCACCAGCGTATCAGACATTTCAACCAATTGTTGCAAGTATTTTTTACCACCTTCGGTTCTGAAATACACAAACGCATACATATTTACGAACCAGTTTTTAATTAGTTCAAAGGTTTTTATCTTACCTAAACGATGTCTCATTTCCTTGCCGAGGTTATTAAAACTGGTTCGGAAGATTAATTTTGGAATGGAAATTGGCTTTCGGATTTCTGCAGCGCCATAAATCTGATCGAGGTAATGAATGATTTTACTAAAAACTTCAGCCTGCTTTTTACTATCCTGTGCAATTGCGATGAGTGTAACCACTTCCTCACTATTTTCGGGTGGTTGAATTTTATCCCACCTACATTGCATTCCGGTTAAATCAATTTCATCTTCGGTACTGTCATGCCCGGAAAGCAGGTAATCGTCGCCTTTAATTATCTTTTCCGCATAGTCCAGTCCATCGCCCAAAACAATTGGAATAGAAAAAGTTTCACCACTGTTAAATCTGCTGATTTTAAGTGAACAGCCATGAGTATAAATTTCCTTAACCGATACAATACCTGCGCGTAAGTCCAGCTTAAAATTTGCCAACGAATTGACCCGGTATTTTAATAGTGCCTTCATTGTATCATTTACAATGCTTGATGGAACAATAAAAGTTGCGCCATCGCCACCGAAGAAAAATGGCACTAAAATACCCGCTTTAAATGCAATATTGAGCACAGTTACGATACTCCCTGTTGCGATCAGGTTTACATCTTCATGCAAGCCGGCATCAACAGCGCTAGTGGAGTTTTTAATATCCGTAATAATTACGAACCAGTCTTCCGGAACATCTGAAAAAAGATCTTTCTTAAGCAATAACCTGCTTAAATTTAGCTTACTAACGATCAGATTTGAATAAAAATGATCCTGACTTGAAGGCATAGGAAATAATTAATTCTGCTACAATATACAAAATGACAAATACGTAAGTAAATGAATTAGATTATTTCTCACAACCAAAGGTTATTTTACGACCATTTTTAATCAGAATGGTTTGCCATTAGATGATCACAAGGATTGTTCCCGATTTACCGAGGTAGAAATAATAATGAGATTCTCTGCTGTAGTTAATTTTTTCGATGTCAGATACCCGCCCGGATTTACCGAACTCATCCTCAACGAAATCGCCAACTTTAATTTTTTCCAGAATAAGCCTGTTAGCCGATGACCTTTTAATTTGTTTAGTAGATTTTTCCATGATTGCGCTTTTGGAAAAACATACGAAATGTATAAGTACCTGGTTTTCATTTATTAAAAATCTACCAATAATGAGTACATAATCTGCTCAAAAATTAAAAATGTACCAGTTCATAAATCCGTTTCATATACAGCGCTTCGTCGATCTTCAAAAAGAACTCCTGCCATTCATCCCGGGTAAATACCAGGCTGATATCCGGGAAGGGGGTAGAGAGTATCACCACTTCTTCCCCATTTGGATGGCGTTCTACAAAATCATCGAAATGCAGTTTTTTGGTGGCCGAGTGGAAGGCGTCAAACTGTTCAAAAGAAAAATTCATCAAAACACCTGCTCGCCATATGTTTAATACCTTACAGTTTTTACATTGCGAAATGGTAATATTTTGATTTTGAGCAAGTACATTATAGTTACACATGGCTGATCTGATTATTTTTAGCATTAGCAAATAGCACATTATTTAGAATAATTCCAAATAATATTTAGAAAATCTTACTTGTAATCGGATAATCACCTGAAGCAGTTAAAGTTTGGGCCCAAAAAAAATGCCGGAGAACATCCGGCACTTAAAATGGTAAATTTGCTTTAATTGGCATCATAGATGATCACCTTTTCGAAATAGATTTTAAACTCATCTAAGAACGCTTTGTGCAATGGATGAACCTGATATACATCATGAGCGGCCAGATCTTCAAAAAGTAATAGCAAACTGAAAGTATAAGTAACGTCTACAACAGCACGCTCGATCGGTGCAGGTACTCCCAGGTGAAAAGTTTTTACAACTTCAATTTGCTCCAGGGTTTCTAAACTTTTACGGAAAGCTGCTTTTTGTTCTTCAGTGGTATCGGCTTTAAGCCAAAATAAAACGTGGTGTGCTATCATTTATTTAATTTTTTTCAAATATAAGAAGCATCAGATCATTTCAGACTATCCGAAAACACTTTTTGCCTTATTCACTGCCTTCATGAGGTCTATGCCCTTGCCTAAAACGCCTTTAAATAGGTCGCCCTCTACCTTTAGGCGATCCATTGCATTGAAAATATTGAAATCCTGCATCTTTAATCCTTTTTTAACTTCGTCCCAATGCAAAGGCATAGAAACGGTGGCGCCAATTTTTGGCCGGAGGGAGTACGGGCCTGCAATAGTTGCACCGGGCCTGTTCTGTAAGAAATCCAGATACATTTTCCCTTTCCTGGCAGAGATCATTCGTTCCAGCGATGTGTATTCGGGAAGGTTGTTATGCACCATGTTTACCACCAGTTTGGCAAACATCTGGCTTTGTTCGTAAGTATACTTCGCATTTAAAGGGATGTAAATGTGCATGCCCGTAGAGCCGGATGTTTTGCAATAAGATGGAACATCAATCGCATCCAGAACCTTTTTGGTTTCCAGGGCAGCTTCTACTACCTGATCGAAGGTGTTTTTATCGGGATCCAGATCGATAACACAATAATCAGGATGATCCGGACTTTGAATCCTGCTAAACCAGGGATTCATTTCTATACACCCCAGACTTGCCATCCATAACAAGGAAGCTTCGTCTGTGCCCACTAAATATTCCTTTTTTTCACCTTCCCCATTTTCATAGGGAAAAGTTTTTGCCCATTCAGGCGCTTTACCCTTTACATCTTTCTGATAAAAACTTTTTCCGTGGATGCCGCCGGGGAAACGGTTTAAAGACTGCGGGCGGTCTTTCAGGTAGGGTAAAATATAATCTGCAATCTGATAATAAAAATTGAACATATCACGCTTGGTTACCTTATCCTCTGGCCAATAAATCTTACTCAGATTAGTAAATTTAAGCTCGTGCCCTTTGATCTTACGTACCTGGGTTTGATCTTTAGGATTAAGTAAAGTTTTACGTTCACTGTGCTTTGGTGCCTGAATTGCTTCACTGTGTTTCTCCGTTTCCGGCGCTTGTTGAGGAACCACTTCTGCCGTTGCAATTTCTTCTTCCCGAATTACTTCTTTTGCTTGTTTATCTTCCCGCATGCCCTGAAAAGACGGATGCCTGAAAACACCATCGTCTGTAACTTCGGTAAATGCCACTTCGCAAACCAGTTCTGGCTTTAGCCAGGTGGCCTTTGCTTTTGGCGGGTTTGGCCGAAACCGCGAAGGTTTATTTACATCGGGAAGTTCTTCAAATGGACTTTTACCAGTAATTAGTGGCTCAAATTGCTTCATCATGGTTTTTTGCAATTTGTCTGAAAAACCGGTTCCAACCTTCCCTACATACTGCAGTTTTCCTTTTTCATAAACGCCCAGCAATAACGAACTGAAGGCTTTGGAAGTATCTTCATTTTTAGTAAAGCCTGCAATAACAACCTCCTGGCGTTTACTTACTTTGATTTTCAGCCAGTCTTTTGATCTTCGGTCTGATACATAAGTGCTATTTATTTTTTTGGCAATAATGCCCTCCAGTCCCATTTTTTCTGCTGCCGCGAAAAAATCAATCCCGCTTGCCTTAAAAACTTTTCCAAGCCTAACCCTGTCATCGTTGCCTGGTAAAATTTCATTTAAAACTGCCTGGCGTTGATAGAGCGGCAAATCCATCAGATTTTTTCCATCGTACCAGAGCAAATCAAAAACATAGAAAACCAGCTCACCATCGGCCTCACTTCTCCAGTTTTGCAAGGCACCGAATTGCGAAATGCCTTTATCATTTAATACCAGGATTTCCCCATCAAGAACGGCATTAATTTTCCATTCTGAGAGCAAATCATAAATCGGATAAAATTTATCATTAAAGGATTTATTATTTCTGGATAATAAGTCTACGTTCCCTTTATTTATAAATGCCAATGCCCTGTAACCATCCCATTTCACTTCATATTGCCAGGCATCATCATCAAATGGCTCATCAATTAAAGTGGCCAGCATAGGTTTGATCGCCTCAGGAATTTCTGATTTTGGTGCTTTCTTTAAAATACTTTTTACATTTACTTCCTCCTGTTCACCAATTATAGCTTCTTCAGGCCCAGGTTCTTTCGCATTCGTTTTCTTTGCTGTCGACACCTTTTGCTCTTTTCCGTCCTTCCATACCATCTCAGCATTTTTTTTCATCGCATCAATGGTTTTACCAGAAAGCACAGACTGATCTTGTTTAGTGATATCTTTTGTAGAGGCGAAGTCGTCTTTGTGTTTGATTAGCAGCCAACCGTTCTCACCCATGCCTTTTGTTCTAACCAAAGCAAATTCTCCTTTAAGTTTTTCACCGTGGAGTTTAATCTTCACCGATCCATCTGCAAGTTGTTTTAGCAGGTGTTTCTCCTGTGCCTTTTTTCCTTTAATTTCTTCAATGGGCTCGTAAGTTCCTTCATCCCAAACAATTACCGTACCTCCACCATATTCACCCTTAGGAATGATGCCTTCAAAATCTTTATAGTCGAATGGATGATCCTCCACCATCATGGCGAGGCGTTTATTTTGTGGATTGGTGGATGGGCCTTTTGGTACAGCCCAACTCTTGAGCACACCATCCATTTCTAACCTGAAATCGTAGTGTAACCGTGAGGCATCATGCTTCTGAATTACGAATTGTAAGCTATTCTTATCCTTACTTTTTCCGGCTTTTGGCTCGGCAGTTTTGGAAAAATCTCGTTTCTCTTCGTATTTTTTCAGGCTCATGATGATTTGCTTTTAAGATGACGTTAGTAGCGCAGATCCGATAGATTTGGATCCAGGCGCTGCCTTATAGTATTGCAATAAAACATCAATGAAACGTAAAAGGTTTTATTGGTTAGGGTTTGGGGTTTAGAAAGCTTCAGCTATGATCTGTATTAGGTCATCAAGTTTTTTTATGTCTGTAATTTCGCTTCCATATTTTATACCAGCTTTTATTTTGCGGATAACGCCGATGTGGAGTGGCATTGTTGAACACAATAGCGACCAGGATAAGGATTAATACCCCGGTTAAAACCGGACTAAAAACATAAAGAAAGCCAAGGGTATGAATTTTATCAGAACCGGTATTGGCAATCAGCGCCGTAGCACCTCCGGGTGGATGGAGTGTTTTTGTCATCTGCATGGCCACGATTGATAAAGATACAGATAACGCAGAGCTTAACCACAATTCATTGGGGATGAGTTTATAAATAGTTACGCCAATTAATGCACTGATAACATGACCTCCAATTACGTTTCGTGGTTGCGCCAAGGGGCTGTTTATGATGCCATATATTAGTACCGAACTTGCCCCAAACGAGCCTATAATAAAAATATTATCATTAAGGGTAAGGTGTTCGCTATGGATTAGACCTATAATTGCTATACCTGCAAACGATCCGATAAAGGTCCAAAAATGTTCCCGCAAATCAATTAAGGTCTCTTTGTAAAAGATCACCCTTGCTGTTCTGAAACGACGTTGTAGTTGCTTTTTCATTGACTTTTCAATTTTTCACATACTCTGACTTCATAGCCTCCTTTAATTACCCCGGTATGTTGAGTAGCCATATGCGGAAAGCGTGATGGGAACGTGATAGTGCTTTTTATCTTTAATTTCAAATACGACATCAATAAACGGATAAAAGCTTTCCGTCTTTTTACGGGAAAAATAATCCTTTATAAAAAATGTAAGTTTATAAATACCTGCATTCTTGTCCCGCTGATTTAAAAATTCTTTGATTCTGCCCTGCCCATCGGTCACTTTTTCCTCTACAAAACTCCAGACTTTTGTTTTCTGATTTAACCTGTTTAGTTGAACGCTCACTCCAACGGCAGGCATACCAGTAGAAACATCCAATATATGGCTTGACAATTGGTAGGTTTGTTCTTGTCCGTACGCCAGTTGTAGCATGGCGGCTAATAGCACACTTAATATGATTTTTTTCATTTTCTATTTATTTTTCTGTTACTATATCTGTTATTGAATTTGAGGTAAAGCTGGCTATCAGGTCGTCATTTTCCGCACCCCCACCACCTGCTACACCGATGCTGCCGATGATTTTATTATCATACCATAAAGGAACGCCACCGCCCAATAGTAGTAGTTCGGGTAGATAAGCAAGGTTTTCACTATCATGGTCTTGCCTGGCTTTCCGGGCTAATGCAAGCGTAGCTGTTTTGGTAGATAGTGCAGTATATGCTTTCCTCCGGGCCGCCTCCGTATTATGTGGTCCTACCTGATCGCCACGACTGATCAGAATAGGAACTCCTGACTGATCTAAAATTGCAATGGATACTTGTTTTCCTAAAGAATTTGCTTTATTTCTTGCAATCTCAGTTAAGGCATAGGCCGCCTTCAGGGTGAGCTGGGTATTGGCTGTGAAAAACTGATCGATTGGCAAGACAGGGTTTCGATGGTTGATATCCGTATGTTTTCTATCGCTTTCAACTTGGGCACTAACGGAATAAGTTGAACCAATGATGAAGGGAAGGCACAAAAACAATTTTATTTTCATGCCGCTAAGCTAACTACCTCATAATCGAAAAACGTTGACCTGGGGCAACGTTTACATTCTGGATTTTATTCGGCTAAGCGTAGATGGAGAGATTCCAAGATAGGAGGCAGCCATTTTGTTAGATAAGCGCAAAAAAAAGTCAGGTTGAAACTCAACAGCCCAGCGCGCCTTTTGTAGCGCATCAAAACCCTGAAATCCGTAGATTCTTTTTTGGGCGTTGATAAATCCTAATTCCAGGATTTCCCGGTAAATGGCTGCAAATTGTGGAACCGTGTCTACCAGTTCGAAAAAACTAGTACGACTAATATACAATAATTCAGATTTTTCAATTGCCTGAAGATACTCATGGGCATCGGTTTGCTGAATAAAACTCGGTAATGCGGTACAGAACCCTCCTTTAAATCCAAAATACCTTGTAATGGGGTTTCCATCATTACTATAGGTAAATAGTCTTAAACAACCCTCATTAACAAAATAATATCCTTTACAGACCTCATCATATTCCAGCAGTATTTCATTGCGTTTAGCTTTGACCAATTTAAAATGACTACATATCAAATCAAGTATTGGTTCAGGCGTGTCACTCCGATGTATTATAAAGCGCTTTAGTAAATTGAACATTTTATATTATTATGGGTACATCACCAACGGTTATAAGTAGATCTGAATAGTCTTGGATAATGACTCAAAGGTAATTAAAGAAGTATGTATTTTTTATTCGACCTCATTTATTATATTGAAATAGCATATAGTAAAGAGATAGACTTACCCTCAAGTTAGCAGGCTTTATTTTAGGGCCCATCTATATTTTTCAATCCGTTATCTACTTTATCCTGAGAGTATAGGCAGTTTCTATATAAAGTAAAAGGCCACTTTTGTAAGCAGCCTTTTAAAAGAATTATTTTTTTTACAGGTTAAACTTATAGGTAAAATTAACCCCAAGTACCGATGGTTCATTACTATAATGATCATACTTTAAACCAATATCATAGTGTTTATTCATTGTCCATCCTGCCGTAGGAGAATAGACAAAGTATGCGCCCCCATCAGTGGTGGAAAAAGCGACTCCAGCTTGAGCACTGAAATAAAATCGGGGATTCAAAGAATAGCGCATACCTGCCTTGACCGGAATAAGACTTTCTTTTTGGGTATCATGATTATTAAAGAACTGCATGTAGCCTGCGGAAAATGCAGCTTCCAGATCGGATGTCAGATTTTTATACCAGCTCAGTTCTCCACCTAAAACGAAATTGGATCGAGAATTACCTAAACTTAAGCCAGGATTAATGCTCAATCCAAGTTTCAGATCAGATTAATTACTTAATTTTTTGCCGTTAATAACAGAATTGCTTTGGGCACTTTGTGCCTGAACAAGAGAAAAAGATGATGAGATTAAAAGGGTAAAAAGAATTCGTTTCATGTTTTATATGTTTTTCTATTAAGACAACTAAAAGCTGTTATACCCTTATCCCGAAATAAAGCAAACTTAGTTTTTGGTACTTTAGATTGATGATGTAATGGTTTCGCTTAAAGGATGGCGGTCTTCAAAAAACTTATAATCTCAAGCGGTAAGCAAGACGCAGATTGAACTGCTTAATATTTATTAAACTGACATAATCTTCAAACTTTATTCCCGTCTCCAGGCCATTATCAAAACTATATCCGGCAGATACAGCATATAAAAATGAATTTTCTGCTCCATATGGAGTTCGCTCAATGCTCCCATCACGATAAGTTGTTTTCAGAATATTGGATTTAGTTACCCCAAGTGATGCACCCAGTTCGCCTGCGAAGAAGAGGCGTTTGCCGCTATAGGTTCGAATACCTGCTTTAATTGGAATAGCGCTATATTCTTCTTTTAAATACTCATCTATCCGACCATTAGGATGAGTGAAAAAAGATGAGTTAGCCCAATCGTTATCAAGGCCGTGGTAAACATATCCGGCAGAGAATGTACCTGACATGGAACCGCCAAAATCTTTTTGCAATAGAATTTCACCACCCAATACATATGTAGAAGGTGCATCCCATCCCCATCCCGCTAACAGCCCAATACCTGCAAATAGATTTTTTGAGCGGCGTGCCTTCTTAACTTCGGGGACAGATTTAAAAACGGAGTTGAAGGCAAATCCAGCTTCCCATCCTACCCATCGTTTAACAGGATTTCCATAGCCTGTATAATCATCGGGTATTTTAAATTTATTTTGATAACCATCACGACTACCTGTGTAAGCGTATTTATTATAAGTTGGCCCCGCAACCAAGCTTACATTCTTCGCTAGCTGAATATTAAGCAACAGTTTTGCCTGTGCCCATCTATCATCCAGAGCACCAGTAAAAGCAAATTGATACGCTGCTTCTGCTGATAAGTATACTTTGTTGGTAAACATAAAATCATGGCCAACGCCCAAACCAAATGAATACATTTTATTATGCGTAGTAATATTTGCGCCCATTAATAATGTACTGTAGAATCCATGGGTTCCTGTTTTTCAAGAAATATTGGTGTTTGTCAAGTCATTAACTGATGTCGTAATTTTGTAGAAACCATTGCGGATAATATTGATCAGCCCGATGCTTGCACCTTCAGAGGTGTCAACTACATTTACAATGCCGATCTGAACACCCTTAAACCTATAAGCTTTGTTATTTAGTGCAGAAATCTGGATACCCGAAACCTGGCTATCTGCTTTATTGATAAAACCAGATACTTGAACGCCTTTGACGGTATCTAATGCCTGGTTACTAACACCTGCGAGCTGGATCCCAGTTACTTTACCGCCCACAAGATTAAATATACCTGCTAGTTGTAAATATCTGGTGTCGCGTTTATTAATGTTGAAAAGTCCACCGATTTCCATTCCATCAACTCCGGCCGTGTATCCTCCAGCGAGGTTTAAAGAAAACTTATTGACTACCTGTGAGCTTAATGTTCCATGGGAACTCAAGCCCGGCGTTAATGATACCTGATAGGGACGATTAGCAAAGAAGTCCTGAATATTTATACTCTGTAACCGCTGTGCTGCCGTTAATAAAAACTTGCCAAGTGCCGTAGCATCAACGCCTTTACCATTAGTTTGATACATTTTTGCTGGTGAACGATTTGATATTACAATCGTATTCAGGAAGTTAAGGGAAGTATCGCGGTATGAAAACCTGCTGGCAGTAAGACGAACCTGATCCAAACCTCCAGCGCTAATCTTTAGTTTGAAATATCCATGCTCATCCGTTAAGGTAGATACCAGCCGCTCTTTGTCGTACACACTGGTGTTCATTAACCGTTCTCCTGTTTGATCATCAATAACGATTCCGCTTATAGAATAGTTATGGTTATCTGTAGTTATATCTGTGTTTATGAATGACAGTCGCATTAACGCGAGCCTGATAATAATATAGTTGTTTCGTTCTTCATATTCATATTTGTTGCCAAGTAACTGACTCAATGTTTTAGATATGGTCTGATTGTTTGTTTTAATGGTAACTAAACTGTCTTTTGCAATTGTCCTTCCGTTATATGAAAAATAAAACCCACTTTTTTGACTTATCCCTGCCAGCACGGATGCAACATGCATATCCTTAAAGTCAATAGATATTTTCTTTTCTAATAAGCTTTGAGCGATGGCTGCCTTGACAGGAAACATGAAAAGATAAACTAATACTACAAGTGAGATACTTTTTAAAATTCTGGAATAAAGGGACATTTAATTTTCGGCTTATTTAAGTAGTATCTGGTCTTGTTTTTTTTCTACGGTAATTTTGAAAGTGCGACTGATTACGGTTAAGATCTCATCCAAAGACTCATTTTTAAAAGTGGTGTTTAAAGGTAGGTTCTTAATAGCGGGGTTATGAATCACAATCTTAGTATCATACGCTTCATTTAATACCTGAACCATTCGCCAAAGCGGGGTATCATCAGCAACGAACGTTTTGGTTCGGTAATAATTATATAACAGGTCTGGGGTTATTTCTTTTTTTAATGCTGCGCTATTCTTTGATACCGTTATCTTTTCACCGGGTTTAAGGTAAATATGACTTTCCCCTTTGCTCACTTGTACTTTCCCGGTTTCTACAATAACTTCCACATTCCCATTTCTTAGTTTTACATTAAATGATGTACCTACTACCCTGATGAGCATTATCCCTGACTTTATCAAAAATGGCTTGTTTCTATCAGGAGTTACATTAAAAAAAGCTTCTCCCTTAGCTAAAACTACCAGACGTTGTTTATTCTGAAACCTTGAAGGATATTCAAGCACACTATTTTTATTTAAGGTAATTACCGAGCCATCACTAAGCGTATCAATTTTCACTAACTGATCGGTTGTAGATTTTAAACTTCTAACGAACGGTGTGGTTGTGTAAAACCAGGCAACCCCAGCAATTACAACAAGTGCCGCCACTGCCTTTAACCAATTGTATTTCGGCTTAAGCTGAACAATGGCCCAATTCCCGCTGCGCTGATCATTGATCTTGTTTCTTAACCTGGAAAGCGAATCCTGTGCATCAATAGGATCTTTCAGATCAAATTGCATACTGGTTTCCCATATCAATTGAAACCTTTTAAATCTTCGTTCGTTGTTGGGATCTTCCAAACGCCAGGTTTCAATGTCTCTGGCTTGATCAGCAGACACTTCATTTAGAAGGTAACCAATTAGTAAATCGTCATTCATTTCCATACTCTGCGTTTTTAATCCCATAATCTAATCACCAACATCCATACAATAAGCGGCAGGTAGTCTGCAAGATCAATTCTCAATCGCTTTAGTGCTTTACTCATCTGACTTTCCACAGTTTTAATCGATATGCCGAGTTGATTGGCGATTTCCATATACTTAAGTTCTTCAAAACGACTTAACTGAAATATTGTACGGCACTGTTCAGGTAGCGTATTGATCGCTTCTGTCAGGCACTTTTCTAATTCCTTATAAGCAAGCATACCGGAGGGCGTTTCTACATGATTTTCCATATTGTCTGTTGCATAGTTCTGATAGTTTTGTTTGACATTTTGATGTTTAAGATGATTAAGACATTCATTATTCACCGAACGAAACAAATACGCCTTTACCGAAGTATGAATTTTTAAAGGTTCCTTTCTTTCTAGAATCTTAAGAAATACCTGGTGTACCATCTCTTCTGCAAGTTCCCTATCATTTACAATGGTATACGCATACCGATGTAATGCAGGAAAGTTGTCAAGATAGATTTGATCAAACACCTGACTATCGGAAGCCAGGTGTAGCATAAAATGACTATTTTGTGAATTGGGAAGTTGCAAATCCTCTTAGTTTTAATATTAGATTATCTTAAACAACCTTTAGACAACGAGGCTCTGTTTTACCCTTACTCGAACTAAGTAAAAAGTTCAGATTATTTAGTTCGCACAAAAATATCTATAATAAATTGAATACGAATCTTATTAAAGATGAGGCGCATGACAACATCTTTATACCAGGAATTTATCGAGCAACAGTGGTTGCTAGCGATAGAGATTATTTTTAATAAGAAAGATTGTCAATCACTCCATTTGTAAATTTAACATTACAAACATTTCATTTAAAACTTATGGGTATAATCACTATATCATGATTTCACCAATAATCAGCATTTAAACGCCATAAGAATTAAATCTTAAGGATTCGAAAAAACTAACAGTTAACTTAAAACGAAAAATTAGAACAAACCCTAAAACTAAAGGCGCAGATTTAGTGTTTCATAATTATCAATTAACCAAATTATAGACCTATGGAAACTAAAAAGATTTCGACCACAGCTCGCAAAGAGTTAATCGACATTTCTGATGAACAAGATCGCAATTACTGGGCAACACGCCTGGGTGTAAGTTGCGAAAAATTAAAATCGACCGTAAAAGCTGTTCAAAGCATGGAATTTTCGAAACTTAAAGATCATTTAAGAATGGAAAAAATTAAGTCGGCAAGTACTTACCAGCGTTTTTCAAATGCCTAAAAAAATAAATTATAATCGTTGAATAGAATAACATGAGAAGTGAAAACGAAGAAATCAAAATTACCAGTGACAACCAGTTAATCGACTTACCCGTACAAGGTGAATCTTTTAACAACAAAACTAAGGCCGATGCCATTACGCATCCAAAAGCTATTATTAGACCATTAACTTTTTCCTATCCAAAAAACGGATTAGTCAATTTGCTCTAATTGCTTAAAAAAAAACAGGTTTTAGAAAAACCTGTTTTTTTTTATTCCTCAGATTTTAGTACCAATATCGATCTTCCTTCAACAATCAGGGTTTCTGAAGCTTCGTGAAGAGATAGATCACCTGATGAGATTTCACCACTCGCCGTATCCAGCACCTTTCTCCATTTTTTCGCATAATCTTCTTTAGGCAATTTATAATTCAAACCTTCATAATGTGCGTTAAAAATAATGAAGAAGTGGTTATCTAAAATATCTTCACCCATTGGTCCTTTACTTTGTATGCCTTCACCATGGAAATAAATTCCGATAGAACGGGCAAAGTCGCTTTCCCAGTTATAACCTTTCATCGGGTTACCATCAGGCGTAAACCAGGCAATATCTTTCACCCCATCATCGCCCACTTCCTGTCCGTTAAACCATTTTCTTCTTCTCAAACTTGGGTGGTTTAAGCGAAGTTGAATCAACTGCTGGGTAAAATGCAAAAGCGATTCATCAACCGCAGCCCAATTCAACCAGGATAATTCGTTATCCTGACAATAAGTATTATTATTTCCTTTTTGCGTTTTCCCTAATTCATCCCCAGAAACCAGCATTGGAATACCTTGCGACAAAAACAGGGTGGCAAGAAAATTTCTTTTTTGTTGCTGGCGAAGATTAAGAATCTCCACATCATCTGTTTCACCTTCTGCCCCACAATTCCATGATCTGTTATGGTCTTCGCCATCCGTATTATCGTCAAGATTTGCTTCATTGTGCTTTTCGTTATAAGAAACTAAATCCTGAAGGGAAAAGCCATCATGAGCAGTAATAAAATTTATGCTGGCTGTTGGCCTGCGATAATCTTCCTGATATAAATCCGGGCTTCCAAGAAAACGTTGCGCAAATTCGCCCAGCATATTAGGGTTTCCACGCCAGTAATCTCGCATTACATCACGGTACATCCCGTTCCATTCGGCCCATCCTGCCGGAAATTTGCCCACCTGATAGCCACCATCACCAACATCCCACGGTTCTGCAATCAGTTTTACCTGAGAAATCACCGGATCCTGATGAATAATATCAAAAAATGCACTCAACCGATTCACTTCATGGAGCTCTCTGGCCAATGTTGAGGCAAGATCGAACCGAAATCCATCTACATGCATTTCCTGAATCCAATAGCGCAGGCTATCCATCATAAAGCGCAGCACATTCGGAAGCATAGAGTTTAAGGTATTTCCCGTGCCTGTATAATCTGTATAGTAGCGCTTGTTTTCTTCTAAACGGTAATAAGCACTGTTGTCAATTCCCTTAAAAGATAAGGTTGGGCCAAGCTCATTTCCCTCACCGGTATGATTATAAACGACGTCTAAAATCACTTCAATACCTGCTGCATGCAGGGCTTTAACCATGTCTTTAAACTCATTCACCTGTCCGCCACGCACGTCAGAAGAAGCATAACGGGAATCCGGAGCGAAAAATCCAATAGTATTATATCCCCAATAATTGGTCAGTCCTTTTTCCTGCAAATGGTGATCTGATATAAACTGATGTACAGGCATTAGTTCTACTGCGGTTACACCAAGTTTTTTGAGGTAATCTATAGCGGCCGGATGAGCAAGCCCTGCATAAGTACCACGTATATTTTCCGGAATATCCGGATGTGTTTTGGTGAAACCTTTCACATGCATTTCATAAATCACAGTCTCGTGGTAATCCGTTTTTGGATGAATATCGCCAGTCCAGTCGTATTCAGGATCAATCACTACCGATTTAGGAATAAATGCGGTATTGTCACTTTCGCTGAAACTCAAATCCATCAGCGGATCGCCCAGCTCATATCCAAAAAGTGAATTATCCCATCTGATATTTCCTGCAATCGCTTTTGCATAAGGATCTAACAAAACTTTATTTGCATTGAACCTGCATCCGTTTTCCGGTTCGTAGGGGCCATGTACGCGGTAACCATAAAGCTGACCGGGTTTAATGTCTGGAACATAGGCATGCCAGATTTCGTGAGATCTTTCTAAAATTGTTATTCTATGTGTTTCGTTTTCTGCATGTTCGCTATCGTAAAAACAAAGTTCAACTGAAGTGGCATTTTCCGCAAAGATCGCAAAATTAACTCCTTCACCATTCCACGTAGCACCTAATGGATAAGCTTCTCCTGGAAATTGTAAAAGTTCGGGCATTATATTTAATTAAGTTTGGTGTGTATAATAAGGATATCACAGATGGCAGAACTATTTAATTTCTTTTAAATAATTTCCATCATCAACTTAACTAAAAGTAAAATGAGCGACTAAAAGTTTTAAAAAAAATGAATCAGCAATGAAAGGTGGAATTTCAATGGCCAGATTTATACAGAAAACATGCGCTATAATTGTTGCTACAGCAGTCTATTTTTTTATGAAATGATTATATAGAGTATTTATGGCGGCTACGGTGAAATCTGGGAAATCACCAGTATAAGTTGCATTAATTCCGTTGGTGATGATCACAAAACCAAATTTTTTCTTTGGGTTAAAAAACATGGTGCTGTATAATCCATAAGCTGATCCGGTATGACCAACGAGTTTTACATTTGGAATTAATTTACTGGCTTGCCTAAGTGCCAAACCATATTCTTCTTCCTCAGTAATTTTAGTTTGCATCAGCTTAGCATGCTTTTTGGAAATAATTTTAACACTATTCCCTGTACCATAATTCATGTGCATGATCATGTATTTAGCCAGATCTGTTGCAGAAATCTTCATCCCGCCAGTTGGCGAGAAGATTGGCGTGCTATAACCCATTACATAATTTTTAATTTCTTCACGGCGTGGTGCATACGCTGCTGGGGAGAGCGTAAAATTCTTCTTATCGTTATGGTATTCATATAACTTTACAAATCGGGTGCTATCTAAAGAATCGACACAATAGCCGCCGTACAGGTTAAGCGGTTTTAAAATATGATTTTCAACATACCGATCGAAACGTTCACCGGATTTTTTTTCAATAATTGTTCCGATAAGGTTGAAATTCAGGTTACAATACTGATACCCTTTTCCCGGCTCATAATTGTTATAACACTTAGCATAATCAGGGTTTTTAGCTGGATTAATTAAATCAAGATTGAGATACCCTTGACTATCATTCAAGCTGGAAGTATGTGAAAGTGCCATTTTTAAGGTAATTTTCTGATCAGGAAACTTAGGGTTTCTTATTTTGAATCCTACTAAATCGCCGAAATCGTCTTCTAAGGATAACTGACCAGATTCAACCAGTTGCATAACTGAGGTAGCGGAGAAAGACTTAGAAATGGATGCAATGCGGAAAATATCAGTATCTGTTAATGGCGTGTGATTTTCCAGGTCTTTCCATCCGAAAGAATGTGTATAAACGATTTTCCCCTCTTTAACCACAGCGACTGAAGCACCAACGGCACTAAACCTGTCCATAACCTTTTTAAAATCTGCTTCTGCTTCTTCATATTGCGCGTTTGCTACGCAAAACTGCATAAGAAAAAGAACAAGAATAGTTAACGTTTTTTTTGAGGACTGGAAATGGATCATATCGCGTTTGTGAATATAGGAAAATCAGAATCTAAATGAAGCAAGCAATAGAAGGCTATTTCATATCATTGGTTTCAAGCCAGTGCCCATCAGGATCCTGGAAATAAATCTGATTTACCCCATCTACCCTTGCGGTGATGGCACCGGCTTTACCTGCCCAGTCTTCAAATGGGATATTCTTGCTGGTCAAATTTTTAATGAAGGTTTCAATAGATGGAACGCTGAAACAAAGGTGTTCGTTCTTATCGAACTTTTGCGTACCCTTTGCTCCCTGAATCAGGTGTAATGCACCTGCATTGCCCAAAGAAAACCAGGTATGTCTGCCATCTTTAAACGGTTCCGGAATCTCTTTAAAACCAAAAACACCTCCATAAAATGCGGTTGACCTACTCAAATCGGTAACATAAACAGCGATGTGATTTAAGACTGCTGGCGTTTGCTGTGCCATAGATTTTTGAATGCAAAGAATTGAAAACAGAAAAAGTGAGGTAATTATAATTTTTCTCATAACTAAAGATCAGATTTTAAAGATCAATTTTATCGAAAAGTTTTCACTTTTTATTTACCTGACTTACAAAGTTACATTTGGTTTTTCCACTAAAAGCAAAACTATTACTCGTTTGCAATTACTACTAATCATTTAATTTTTAGGTCGATTCGAATTTAAAACCCGTATAATCAAAACGTAAATCAATAAAAAAGCCTGAAATGATTATTTCAGGCTTTTGATCAATACGATTGGATATGTTAGCTGGAACAGTCTGAAGACCGTTCCAGTTTTTCTGTACCTATTTTATTGCTGAGACAGGGTTTCAAACTCTTTATCTGATAATTCTATAGTTGCGGCTTTCAGGTTTTCTTCCAGGTGTGCAACTGATTTTGTTCCAGGAATCAGTAAAATATTTGGTGATCTTTTGAGCAACCAGGCCAATGCAATTTGAGATGTAGTTGCTTCATGTTCTGCTGCGATTGATTTAATTTTCTCTTCCAATTTTGCTGGCCCTGAAGCCAAAGGAAACCATGGAATAAATGCAAGACCTTGTTCGGCAGCATAATCAAGTACTTTTTCCCAGTTTCGATCGACCAGGTTATACATATTTTGGACCGAAACAATTGGTAAAATGTTCTGCACTTTTTTAATTTGTTCTATGTTAACTTCTGATAAACCTACGTGTTTAATCTTCCCGGATTTTACAGCTTCGATTACTGGCGCAAGCGTTTTCTCCACATCAACGTTAGGATCAATTCTATGCAACTGCCATAAATCGATCTGCTCTACTTTCAATCTTTCCAGGCTGCCTTCAATATCAGCACGTATTTTTTCAGGACTCCCGTTAGGTACCCATTTATTTGGGCCAGTTCTGTCAAAGCCACCTTTGGTTGCAATCAATAAACCTGAACGATACGGATGTAAGGCTTCTGCAATTAATGATTCATTAAACTTTGGACCATAAGCTTCTGCAGTATCGATAAAGTTCACGCCGTTATCCACCGCCGTTTGTAAAACTTTTTTGGCATTTTCCCGGTCTTCAACCTCGCCAAAAACTCCATGCCCGGTTAATTGCATCGCGCCGTAGCCTAAACGGTTAATCTCGATATCGCCAATTTTGAATGTTAAACTTGTACTTGCCATTTCTATTTTTTTAATTTTAAAGAAAAGATTCTATGGTTAAATAACGAAGACATTTCCTGATAGTTTCAGCTTGAAAAATTATGATAATAGGGCTACAAACAAAACAACCTACAAGAGTGAGGAATCACCATATTTCGCAAGAAAGGATTTTTTTGAAACCATTTGCAGATAGCGGTAATTTTCAGAAACCTGATAACGCGTTCGCAGGCGATATAGGAAGTGGCCACCAAAATCGATAAAAACAGGACACGTTACGTGGAGCCAGGCCTGATGTGGGTTTCGCCAGCTAAAAGCATAAAATGCTGTGGTAATAGGAATGGGTTTTAAATCCTGATGGTAAAAGTTAAGCACTTCAGCATTCGCATTTTGACGAAGTGCATCGGTCTTCCGAATCATAGAAAGGTGTTCAGAATTCCGAAACTCATAGTTTTCCAAAACCGGATGATCTGGATGCGGAAGCGCTTTCAGGATCTTAAAGCCTTTAAACTTTAAGCCATTTACAATCCAGATTAATTTGGGATAAAAGGCCTCCCGTGCCTGGAGTTCATGTAAGGTAATTGGAGAATTCTGAAATTCGATGATAATGCCGGCATTGGTGTGAATGTCTGCGCGATGATACTCCTGAAGGTGATCATCAAAAAAGTTAACTTCACGAAAATCAACAGGAAATTTCTCTTTCCATTCCCTGTGCCAAATGGTTTCGTTTTCCAACCAGGAATCACATTTGGCGGCTACGCTATGTGCCCAATGATGGATTTTTACCACACCACATTTGGCAATTACTTTTTTTCCGCAACCTATGCAGATGCCTTGAGCACCTTTTAAGGCCGCTGTTTTATCTCCATTTAATAATGCATACTGCATTTTAAAGCATTACTATTCGTTTCCTTTAAAAACATTCATGACAGCGGTCTTCCATTGGATATAGCCCAAATCTCCACACACCCGACCAACAAAATGTTCAATTTCTTCCGGTACATCATTTACAATGCGCCACCTGATTTTGTATTTTGGATTATAGCTTATATAAACCACTAAGTCATCACTGCGTTGGCCAAAAGTTTCCAACGCCTGTAAATGAATATCGCGTAAATCATCTGCAGCTACACGAAGTCGTTCATTCATAATCTTACCCAGTGAAAGATCTGGTCGAAAATCTGTTTCTAATATCGCTAAAACCGTAACAGTCATATTATTCCCTATTCTTGGAAAGCAAAAAACCTGCCTTCATCGCTAAATAATTCATATCATCTCCCTGAGAGACAAACAAATCTATACTAAAATAATTAGCAAACAAAATAATATCTGTTATTTTCTTTAGTTAAATGTCATTTTTAAAAATGCGTCTGGAAGTCAGCAAGATACCGATTGCGTTTTTTCAAATCGATCATTAACCTTAAATAAAATCCTGGAAATAAACCCTAAAGAATAGGCATTAAAGCTACTTTCACTTCCAAATTGTGAATAACATCTTCTTTGAACAGCACTTGTATCAGCTCAATTCTATGCATCTTTGTAAAAGCTAAGTGAAGGCTTTTTAAGGAGATCAGTAAGTAAAGATGCATACCAATAATCATTCAGAAAATTCGAATCAAGACAACCAACTCATCCTCGATTTTATCAAATTTACCAATCAGCCTATTTTTTTAACGGGTAAGGCCGGTACTGGGAAAACAACGCTATTGCGAAAAATTAAGGCAACTACAACTAAAAATTTTGCTGTAGTTGCACCTACCGCTGTAGCCGCGATAAATGCTGGCGGAGTAACCATTCATTCGTTTTTTCAGATGCCATTCGGGCCGATTATCCCAGTTCAGCAGGCTGGCGAACCGGCGAAAGACCTGAAATATTCTGAAGATAAAATCAAGTTATTGAAGTGTCTTGAGCTGCTAATTATCGATGAAATTAGTATGGTAAGGGCAGATATGCTCGATTTTATTGATCAGACACTCCGAAACGTGAAAGCGTCAAACTTACCATTTGGTGGCGTACAGCTATTGATGATCGGGGATCTTTATCAGCTCTCACCAATTGCGCATGATGCCTGGCATATCCTTAAAGATTATTATCTCAGCCCCTATTTCTTTGACAGCTTAATTCTGAAACAGATTTCGCTCGTGACCTTTGAACTCGAAAAGGTTTATCGCCAGTCTGATCCCTTGTTTTTAGATATCCTAAACAGGATCAGGGAAAATACACTTACCCCTGCCCTCCTTGATCAATTAAACGAACATTACGACCCGACACTTGCTGATGCCTGGAAAGAAGACTACATTACGTTAACTACCCATAATAATCTCGTTGGCCAGATCAATACCGAATGTCTGGAAAAACTGGCAGGAAAAACACATGCTTTTCACGCAAAAATCACTGGTGATTTCCCTAAAGATGCTTATCCGGTTGATGAGGTACTCCATTTAAAAGTTGGTGCCCAGGTGATGTTTATCAAAAATGATTCATCAGGGAAGAAACTTTATTACAATGGAAAAGCCGCAAAAGTAGTCGGGGTTGAAAATGATCGTGTTCGGGTGCAGTTTTTAGATGATAGTGAGGCTTTTGAAGTTGAACGGGAGGAGTGGCAAAACGTTAAATATGCGTTAGACCAGGAGGAAAATAAAATTAATGAAACCAATACCGGCACATTCGCTCAGTATCCTTTCAAACTCGCCTGGGCGATTACCATTCATAAAAGCCAGGGCTTAACTTTCGAAAAAGCGATTGTAGATATCAGTTCTTCTTTTACACATGGCCAGGCCTATGTAGCATTGAGCCGATGTAAAAGCTTGGAGGGATTACTGTTAAAATCTCCCGTTAAAATGGAAAACATTATGACGGATAAGCGGATTATTGCGTTCACTGCGACTGCAGTGAACCAAAAGCCCGCTAATGATGATTTGGTGGCGTTCCAAAAACAATATGCATGGAACCTGGCCGATGACTTATTTGATTTCACGGCGATAGAAACATATTGGAAAACTTTAAAGGTTTCAAAATTTAGGGCAAACGATGAAAATGCGGCATTAAATAATTTGCAAATGGCTGTAGATGAGCTTTTGGAAAAAGACATTATCCGGGTTGCCAAAAAATTTAAAAATCAGGAACTTACTAAAATAAATAAAAATACGAATCTGGATCAGGATGAAATATTTTTGGAACGTCTGGACAAAGCTTCGAAATACTTTGTTCCTAAACTGGAGCTGGTTATCAATGAGATCGGAAAATTTGCGGGGCTGAATATTTATCTCGATGAACAATCCGAGAAGGTTTTGGCTACGCTGAGCAATTGTGCCAATGCATTAAACGTTAAATTTTCTCTTTTTAAATTTAGGTGGAGTCTGTTTTCTCTTGAAGAATATACAAATACTTACCTGGCCGCTACCAATCAGTTCGATCAGCGCCCTAAAAAAACAAGCATACCGAAATTGGTTCTTCCTAAGGAAATTATCAATCAAAAATTATATCAAAGCCTGGTGGCCTGGCGAAAAAAGGTAAGCGAAGATCGCAACGTTCCGGAACACACCGTTTTATCAGATCTTGCACTACTAAATATTGCAGCTAAACCACCAAAATCTACTGATCAACTGGCAGCTATAAAGGGCGTAGGTATTGGCAATGCTAAAGATTTGGGAGGAGAAATTTTAAGAATTGTTAACGATTTTTTAGGTGCAAGCACGCTTTTCTAAGTTGTGACAAATAATGTGAAGTAGGCGTAGGTAATTAAAATACCGGCAAAAAAACAGAGTATCCTCATCAACCAGGTATGCAAAATATTTTTGCCTTGCTGCGTAATGCTATCTTCTAAACTTTTAAGTAACTGATCTTGCTTTTGCGTTTTCTCCTTGAGGTCTAGATTTTCATTTTGCAGGTCAAAAATACTTTTACCCGTATCTTCTTCCAGTTTCTTAAGCGCATAACGGCGTTTAAATCCGCCTTCGCTGATGAACATATCAACACCAGCTTGTTTTCCAATCATTGCAGGCAGGGAAATACCTTCAACCTGACCAACAAGAATCACTAAATTCATCTGCACCAGAAAATCCAGGTAATCAGAAGCCAGGCTGCCATTACCTCTGAATATCTTCAGCACACGATCTGATTTGATGTAAACTTCTTCATCAAACTCGTTCAGGATATTATCCAAAAGCTCACATTTTGCTGGAGTTAAACTGATGGAGGGATTCTTCATTTAGTGGAACGTTGGTAATATATAGCAATAAAGCAAAAAAATATCTAACCAGAAAGTTTTATCTGTAAAATAACAACGTAATGTTTAACCAAACGGATTGCTTTCTCTATAAAAATATTTTTAATGACTTTAATTTTTTTGAAAACCAAAAACTTATACAAAGATCAAAATGTTCTTTAAATAAAAGATAAAGTTATGATAGATCAGGAAGAAACACCGAACGAGGAGAAAAAAGTAGAAGATTCAGATCAGTTCCAAATGCACAGAGCAGGCGGTAATGCCAGCGATGGCTATCTTCCTAAAGAAGAGGAAGATGATTCAGAATATACTGAAGATGAGATTCCTTATGCTGATGGCCAGGGAACAAAACTGGATGACTGGATAGAGGATGTAGATGAAGAAGCGGAAGATGAAGATGATGCATAAACAGAAAGAGCGACCATTATGGATCGCTCTTTCTGTTTATTTTATTAAAGTTTAGCCTTAAAAATGGATTTCGCCATTGAAAGCTATTAAATAGCAACATAAGGCATGGGACATGTCGCTCTGATTATTTGCTCAATGCCATCACATGTTTTAAGTGAGCTTTTAATTTCGGTAATTGTTTGGAAGCAAATTTTCTGGTCGCTGCATCGGTAGATTTTGCACCTTCTTCGAATAAGGCAACTGCTTTTTGATGGTCTGCAATCATGGTGCGTACATAAGATTGATCCAGAGAAACTCCTTTTAATTTTTTCAACTCATCAACCGATTTTAAAATATCAGCTTCTGTAAGCTCACCATTGGTTATAGGGGCATTGGTTTTCACATTTCCTGCCGCCTCTGGCTGATTATCATTTCTAGTCGTATCTTTCATGTTTTCTGGTGTAGAATCTACCCGACCATCCGGACGAAGGGTTCCCGTTTCCATTTTGTCCATTGGCAAATTTACGCCCTTTGCTTTCGCCAGGACGACGAGCTCTTCATTAGCTTTAGAGTGATCGGCAATCATCATCTTCGCATAAGCCTTGATCTTTGCATCTGTAGATTGTTCATTGGCCACACCGCTCAACTGTAATTCTTTCATCCCCATCAGGGAAGCCTGCCGAATGAAAACCTCCGGGGAAATTTCAGCCTTTACGTTGTATAAGTTAACCGGCAAACGATTGCTGGCCAATGCCACCTGGTCGAAGCTTGAAATAGAAAGGAAAACGACAGCAGTTTTTGCTAAAGTAGAGATGATATTTTTCATAATTGCTTTATTTAATCTTCAATAACAACCCTGTTCAGATGAAAAAAGTTTCGCAATGTTTATAGATCAATCCATCTGCACGGCATTCAGAAAATCTTAAACAAGAATACATTGTATCAGCACTATCGGTATAAAGTGGAGCCACAAAATTTACAGAATAGTGCGTCGCTATCATGGCCTTCCCTGCTACAACTCGGACAAGACTCGGGCAGTTCCTTTTTTTGCCTTGCCGCAAGCGCAATATCATGGGTAATAATTCCTGTAGGTACCGCAATAATAGCATAACCTATGAGCATAACTACAGAAGCAACAAATTTTCCCATCGGGGTAATTGGGGAAATATCTCCATAACCAACAGTGGTAATGGTTACAATGGCCCAATAAATACTTTCCGGAATGTTTGAAAAACCATTTTCTTTCTTTTCTACCAGGTACATAATCGAACCCAGAATTACTGTAATGGTGAGTACGGTAAGCAGGAAAATACTTATTTTCCGTAGACTATTTTTGAGTGCATGCGTTAAAAAATTAATTTCAGTTAAGAATTGGCCGAGTTTAAAGATTCTGAAAACCCGCAGCAGCCTCAGTGCTCTAAAAACCAGTAATGATTGTGCGCCAATAAAAAATATGCTTAAGTATGATGGAAGCAGCGAAATCAGGTCAATAATTCCCAGCGGGCTCCATACAAACCGAAAAGGTTTTCTAATACTGACCAATCTCAGCACATACTCAACAGTAAACAGCGCGGTAAAAATCCATTCCAGTGTGCTAAACAATCGGCCATACTGTGCATGGATACTCACCACACTATCCAGCATTACTACAATAATACTGGTAAAGATGGCGATAAGTAAACCAATATCGAAAGCCTTGCCCGCAGGTGTATTGGATTCGTAGATAATTCCATGAAGTTTAAACTGCCAGTCGGTATTTGAATCTGGCCTGATCTCCTTTTCGCTCACTTATGGTTAAAAATTATGTTTTCAATAGGATTTAAAAAGGGGAATAACCTTGCGGATTTTCCCCTTAAATATAATGTTACCTATTTTTTTTGGATAAACCTAACCATTTACCACTTCGCCACCGTTAACGTGAATGACCTGGCCGGTAATGAATGATGCATCCTGACAGGCAAGAAAAACATAAGCGGGTCCAAGTTCTGATGGCTGCCCTGCCCTTTCCATAGCTGTTTCGGAACCGAAAGATTTAATTTTCTCCTCATCAAAAGTGGCAACAATTAAAGGTGTCCAGACCGGGCCTGGTGCAACCGCATTAACGCGGATTCCAGACTTGGCTAAGTTAGTGGCCAGCGAGCGGGTAAATGAAGTGATTGCCCCTTTTGTTGAAGAATAATCAATTAAATTTGGCGAAGAACGGTATGCCGTAACTGAAGTCGTATTGATGATGCAATCTCCTTCCTTAAAGTGTTCCAGCACTTCATGTGCGAAATAGAAATAGCCAAAGATATTTGTTCTGAAGGTATCTTCAAGCTGTTGCTCATCTATGTTTTTCAGGTCTTGTTGCGGAACCTGCATCCCGGCATTGTTAACCAAAATATTGATCTTGCCAAACTCCTGTACCGTTTTTTGAACTGATTCTTTGCAAAATTCAGACTTTTTTACATCGCCTTTAATCAATAAACATTTACGGCCTTCCTGTTCAACCAGTTCTTTTGTTTTTTCCGCGTCGATGTCTTCATCTAAATAAACAATAGCAACATCTGCACCTTCACGAGCAAAGTGCACCGCAACAGCACGGCCAATTCCACTATCACCGCCGGTTACCAGCGCTACTTTATCCTGCAACTTTTCCGAACCTTTGTAGCTATCTCTTATCACCTCCGGCGCCGGATTCATCTCTGCTTCTATTCCTGGCTGCCTATCTTGTTTTTCTGGTGTTTCCATATTATTGTTTTTTTTATTTTAACCCTGATGATTGAATAACAGGGAAACTGAAAGCAAGGTTTTGGCTTTAATTATTCTGTTGGTTACGGGTAATCATTTTCAAAAAAGGCCAAACATCGCATGCGCAATGCTGTTACACTTAAATGCGGCTAATTTTAATCCTGATCTTAGGTATGCTTTTCCACATCGAATTGAAAGCACAATACAGCGATTCTACACAATATCATATCGTACTCTCGTCTACCGGCTCCATTAACCGAACCAACAAAGACAAAGCATATTTGTTAAATAACGCCTTGAATTTAGGAATGAAAAAGAAAGCTTTCGTGCTCAACTCATCTTCCAGCTGGCTTTATGGCAAACAAAACAACAGCCTGAGCAATAACGATTTCTCCAGTACCTTAAATTTTAATCTGTATAAAACGTTTCCTCATTTTTATTACTGGGGGCTATTAAATTACAATACGAGTTATTCATTACAACTAAAGAATCAACTCCTTGCGGGTGGCGGGATTGCGTATAGTATTCTGGATCGACCGAATGCTTACGTTAATTTAAGTGATGGTGTTTTATTTGATCAGAGTAGCCTCATTGTTGGCGAAAGCTACAACACCTACCGCAATTCATTACGGCTGCAGTACCATTTTCAAATTAAAGAAATCATTGTAATTGACGGCAGCCATTTCCTCCAAAATTCATTTGATAGAAAAGGCGACCATATCATTAGATCCACCACATCTGTTGGTTTAAAATTGAAAAAATGGATTAGCCTCACAACAGCCCTGAATTACAATCGGTTAAATATCACCGGGCGTGAAAACCTGAATCTGACTTATGGATTGAGCATTGATAAGTACTTCTAGCAGATTAACGATTCAGTTCGAGGCTTTTCTTTGTTAAGGGATAACGCGCCATCAGGAAACTTTCCATTGCGGAACAAAATACAGGGTAGCATTTACTTTTACTCAGGCTTTCTAACATTTGGGCATGACTAATTATGCCAATATTTTTGTTTTCGGATATTAATTCAGCAATAAAGGTTACAGCATCCCAAACGCCATCCATCAGGAAAAAATCAAACGCTGTTAAGATCGTGTTCCATTGGGTATGCAGCGGACGAAGTAAAAAATGCCGGGAAACCGGAAGTAAATGTTTGCCAAAGCGTTCATAATCTTCGCCACACCCTTCGGTGACCATCATGGTGGCATCGGCCGGAAAGTTCGACTTTTCTATGCCGATAATCTCTTTCCCATGTTTATAAATACTGGCAGCACAAACGGAAGAAATATCAATTAAGGCCAAATGATCATAGATTTTTGGGTGCATGGTCTTTTTGCCATCCCTGTTAAATTTTAAACCTGTAATACCTTTTTTACCTTCAGTGCCAGGATTAAGATCTATATACAAAAGATCAAACTCTTCCTGAAAATTTAGCGCCATAACATAATGTGCCGCTTCAGTTATAAAATAACGGAGATCGAGCGCAGGTGTTTGTTCCGCTTGCTGAAAAGATAAAATAGAAAGTTGCAAATTAAAGTTGTTCGGTTCCCTTTGATGCTGTTGATGTTGAATGCCAAAAGCAAAGCCCAAATTTAGCATTTTACAGCAATGCATTGAACATTTCAAAGTTGATTCTATCCGACAAAAGCGGTTATCAACTGTGTAACAGGGGATAAAGATACCCACACCTGTGAAATTTAAAATGTTGAAAATTCTTTAAAATTCTAAACAACTGAAAACCAGCAGATAATGAGATTTATTTAGGTGCTGTTGATAAAAGCACTATTCATTTAATATTCAAATGATAATTTTGTGTTATGGCAAATTTAAACGTGAGAAAATCGATACAAACCAAGATAGAATCTTTAAGTAAGGAGATTGAAAATCTGCAGTCAGAATTAGTAAAGTGGGAAAAAATTGCAGCTGAATACGAGGTTAATTCCGAAAGCATCGATTTAATCTTATCTATACAACAACCGGAAAAAGCCGAAGGCGGGCGGGCAAAGAAAGTTAAGCAAGCCTAGGTTTTGTTTAAAAAATAAAAAGCTGCGAGATCATGTAAAAGGTTTTGTGGCTTTTTTTTTTGCGAGGTTATTGCAGGCTTATTGGAAGTAAAAAGCCCCTATCCGCCTATCCGCACCTTTCCCCGGAGGAGAAAGAACGTGTAATAAGAATTTTTCGCGGCCAGCGATTTAGAAATTGGTTCAGTTTGGAATGAAGTCTGTCGTTAGAAACGCAGAGATACTTCGTGCCTATCAATGAAAGCGAGGTGGAAAAATACCAAAATGTATTGATTTAATTACCCACCTAACGTAGTAAGATTGCTTCGTGCCTCACAAAGACGATCGTTCTAACCTACAGTAATACCAAACTTTATTCAACCCTCGCTATAGCCACCCTGCTAACCGGCCTGGGAAATGATGGTAGGAGAAAACGTTCAAAGCTTCGACTACAATCTTTCATAATCCGCGGCCCAAGGCAGCGCGTTTTGCCCGATCCTTTATCGGGCGCTTGTGCTGCCGAAATAAAGCTTTAACGGTTTTATCCGACATCAGTTCCAAGCCTTGACTTTTGCTTCTTTTTGTTAAGAAAAAGAAGATAGTCCTTCGGCGGTCAGCCGATGCAAGCCGGAGCAGCGGGAAGAAATGCGTCGTTGATTAGGAATCTTAAAGATCGCAGCGAGAAGCGACGACGAGAATTTAGGTGTTACAAAGAGGATTAGACCCCTTCAGCTGCAAATCAGCTGAAGCAGAAAAAGCCCCTACTCGTATATAGAAACCTAACTTTCTACATTCTCCATTTTCCTTGCCGGTATTTTAGCCCTTGGCTTACCATTCTGTGGAGGATTTGATCCTTCCGTTTTTAAGGGCTCCTTTGCATTGCCTTTTTTCTTAAACTTGCGGCCATACCAGATTAGAAAACCCGTGATCGGTAAACTCGCTCCAATTAGCGAAGCCAGAAATGCCAGCACTTTACCAGGGAACCCCAAAATACTGCCTACATGGATATCATAATTCATCTTCCTCAGCTTTCCGCCGAAACCCGAAGCTTCATAAGGAACAGAATAAACACCTTTTCCTTTTAATTCCTGAAGTGTATGCTGATCAAAAGCATAACTTTGATTGTTGTAAAACTGACCTTTAGTAGGATAAACCGTTACGTTAATGACAGCCTTTGCTTTGGAAGTATCAGGAAAAGTGTAGTAAAAACCTTCTGATTTTGGATGTTTTTTAATTACGGTGTTCCACGCTAAATCCATTGCCTTAGCTGGTGTATAGAACTTTCCCGCCTGTAAAGAATCAGATTGTAATCTGTCGAATTCACCTAGCTTTGCTCCTCCACTGGTTACCCAGTATAAACCTTCGCTGTACCACCTGATGCCATAAACCATTCCGGTTAACGCGATAAAAAGTAAAAATATGAGCGAATAAAACCCGAGTACATTGTGCAAATCCAAATTCACACGCTTAAATGAAGCGCCCCATTTAATCTTAAAACTTTTATCGCGGGTAGATTTATTCCATTTTTTAGGATACCACCAGATTAAACCCGTAATCAGTAAAACCACAAATATTAATGTACCATAATTTACAATCGGGCGTCCAATGGCAAAAGGCAACCAAAGAAAACGATGACCGTTCAATATGAAACGAAAGAAATCTACCTCACCTTTTTTGTGCACCACTTTACTAATCACTTCGCCTGTGTAAGGGTTAATGGTTAATGTGGTTCCACCGCCCCGGCGGCCTTCTTCTTTTGCGCCTTTCAGGTTTAAGTTAATAGCCCTTCCCTGCTGATAGTTAGCGTAAACCGGCATTTTATCTGGGAAAATACCTGCAGCAATAGCGGTAAGCTGACCAGGTGTGATCACCGGTTTGTTTTGCTTTTCAATTTTGGTTTCAGGCTCCAGTAACCCAGTTATCTCTTCATTAAAAACCCAGATGCAACCGGTTAGGCAAACAATCAAAACAATGACACCAGATGCCAGTCCCAGCCAAAGGTGAAGCCATTTGTTAATTCTGGTAAATTGCGAATCTTTCCCTTTCTTCTTCATGGGATTGGTGTTATTTGCTGTTGCCATTGTCTTGTTGATTAAAATGAGAATATTAATTAATATTGAAGCGCGTTGATGGCGGTAATTGTTCCACCCTCAACCTTTAACCCTTTTTTCGCTACGGCAATATCTGCATCGAAAACATAAACATAACTTCCTTCACTCGCTGTAGTGATTCCGATATAGCCCGTTCTGCCATCTTTCGGTGCATAGTTATTAATTGTGGTTGTCCGGGTCACATCAGCCGGTACGCCAGTTACCCATTTAAATGTTTTATTTACCACATCTACAATAGCAAATTTTCTAGCTGTGCCCGTAAGCGAATTTGCCTGAGGATACATTTGAACGACGAATTTACCCATGCCAACATAACTTTGACCAGCCATGTGGTAACCGCCAGAAAGCTCCTGAATATTCAAAAAATAACTTTTATCAAATTCGGTAGTGCCTTTATTAATCCGGATAACCGCTGAAGGATTTTTTGAAGTTGGCGTTCCGGAGTTTGTAGCCGAAGCATAAGAGAAAGCATAAGCATCACCATTTTCAATTTCCACTAAACCGTTGGTAAAATAAGCGCCGATGAAACTTGTGCGGTTATCTTTAATTACCTTTTCCAGTTTCAATTCCGGATAACTGTAAACAGCCACCCAGGAACTATCCGGATAAGCGGTACCAAAGGCATCTGGTGCCACCCCTTTTATGCTCATATATGGAATAAAAAGCTTTTCACCAACCTGAGTTGCCCAGGTGAAATGTGCACGCTCACCGTTTCCGGCAAGTTTTACAATGTTGACTTGCTGCTCGCCAACAATCTGGTATTTACGGGCATCAATCCTGAAAAAGCTGGAGAACTCATTTCCAGATCTTGGAATTTTAGCGATAAATATATCATCTTTAGCTGGCGCGAAAAGTTGTACTGTTTCCGTTTGAAAATTGGTTAACTTATTTAGTTTTCCTGTCCCATCCAAGCGGTAAGTGGTAACTGCACCTGGATTCCCTTGTCCGTATAACAGACTGAAAAATCTGTTTCTGTGCGTTAAATAATAACGGTAAGAACCATCTTGCTCAATTCCGTTCCCTTGTGTCGTCACCATTCCAGAATCTAAGCTACTGGCTGTCAACAGGTAATCTGCAATGCCCGTGGTACCAATTGGTGTTGCAGAAATAATGAATTTCGTAGCGCCGGTTAATTCGTTATCCACATCTACCACTTCAGACGAATCTAATTCTTTATCGCAGGCCGCAAACAAAGCGACCAGCGAGATACTTAAAAATGGAAGTATATATTTAGTTTTCATATTCGTATTTCTTTAAAATTTATGATTTGTTGCTGCTGAAAAAATACCTCACTTTAGCATAAAATGCCCTGCCTGGTTTTTGTAAAGAAAAGTTATCGTAGATGCGGTTATTCACCAGGTTTTTGCACTCTAAACCAATATTGAATTTACCACCGCCTAATGTATAAACTGCATTAACATCCTGCATCCATTGTCTTGGAATATCATATTTCGTATCGGCAGTACCCTGGCTTGGCCATGATAGGTAATAAGCATGAACATAAAGTACATTGTAACCCAGGGTTAAAGTATTTCCTTTTTTGCCTACGTTATTGAAGAAAAGTGATGCATCTGCATTACCAAAAAGATAAGGCATGTTTGGAATACGATCTTTATACAATGGGCTTTCCATAGTTTGTCCCTGTTCAAAGCGCGTATTATTTCTCAGGTTCTGATAGGTCAGGTTTACCCCTGCGGTAAATAATTGCTTGTAAGAATACCGCACTTCAGATTCGAAGCCCAGATTAGTAACATCAGCCAGGTTACCATTTACCTGTTTGGTTTGATTGTTATTTAGTTGCGGCCTGATAAAGTCTTTCGCATCGCGATACATCACATTACCATCAAAGCTAAAACGATGAATCTGATTCAGCTGCGCCTGATAACTAAAGCCGAGGTTATAATTATTACTTTGCTCTGGCTTCAGGTTGATGTTTCCTTCCAGGTTTAACAAATCACCAAAAAGCTCATCGGTTTCCGGCAGTCGGTAACTTTTCTCATAAGAAGCTTTCAACTGGAAATTAGGGACAATAAAATACGTTGATGCAATGCCGTAACCTGTTTTACTGTAGCTGTTCTCCTGTTGAAGATAGGCGACATCGCCCCAGTTTCCACTTGGGTTATAGCTTTGGGCATATTTATTTGACTGATAGAACTGCTTGGCAAAAACGGAGGTATTCCACTTTTCCGAAGCGCTGTACTTATAACCCAGACCTAAAACGTTCTTGTTATTTTTACGCGGTTGCTCATAACTCTGGCTCTGCGGAAAAAGTTCATCAGAACCTTTTCTGTTAAACGAATTGTAAACATTATTTAAAGAAAAGGAATGCTGCTCATTGATGGTATAAGTTAGATTTGCCGTAGCAAGGCCATTGTTATTGCGGAATTTATACATCGAACGTTCCCGTTCACTTCCTGCCCCCGGATATTCCTTATACTCCTGGAACCAGTTGTAACGGCGGTAAACCGTATCGATATTTTGTTCGGTACCAAAGTTGAAGTTACCATTGATGCGAAGATCGAGCCCTTTGGTAAACAAATCTTTTTTCTGGTATTTTACAGTGGGCATTAAAATGCTTCCTCTTCTATGCCAATCGCCAAAAACACTTACCATTCTGGCACCTGTTTGCACTTCAGCATAATTCTGCCCAACAGTTAAGCCGAACATTAACTGATCTGCGAATGATTTGTTCACCACACCAGCGCTGGCAATCAGGGTTTCATTGTGGTAGGTATCATTAAATCTTTTAACAACCTGATTTCTGAAGTAACGTCCATCAAAGGAGGCTACATCGGTAGTCACTTTATAATCGTTATCAGAATAGTTCTGAAAAGCATTCAACTGTACTTTAAAGCCAGATTTTGAAGTATAACCTGCATTGACTGCTGATTTGTGTGTATTGAAAGAACCATAAGAATAAGAGGCATCTACGTAGCTCCCTGTGCTGTTATCGGTTACGATGTTAATGGCCCCTCCTAAGGCGTCTGAGCCTAACCAAACCGGAACAACCCCTTTATAAACTTCTACCCTTTGCGCCAGGTTGATTGGTATATTATTGATCTGGAAGGATGACCCGAAATTATCCATGGGAACACCATCGATAAAAAACTTTACCTGGCGACCGGTAAAGCCATTTAGTGAAAAATCCATTCTCGAGCCCAGTCCCCCTGCCTCTCTTACCCTTACACCAGAAACACGATCCAATGCATGAGAAATATCTAAAGTACTATTGTGCAGCTTCTTGGCATCGATCGAAGTAACATTAAAAGCCTGGCGGTTTACCTGCTGATTTGCCGTTCTGCCAATCACATTTACGGTTTCCATATCTTCTGAAGATTCGGTCAGGCTGAAACTTAATTTATTGTCTTGATTTTCAGCAACACTAACTTCTTTTTTGATCGTTTTGAAACCAACAGCAGAAATCTGGATTTGATAATTTCCGGCTTTAATGTTAGCGATTCTAAAACTTCCGTTCTCATCCGTTACGGTGCCATAAGTAGTTTTTTGAATTTTAATAGTGGCACCCGGAACAGGCCCACCAGAAGCACTTTTGATTTGCCCGGAGATACCGGAAACCCGGTTTTGGGCGAAGGTAAAAATTACGCAGGCACATAGTATGCCCAATAGCAAAATTTTCTTAATTTGCATGACTTTTAATGGAGATTAAAGGTTACCCGGTTTTCCGGTAGCCACACGGGTCTGAACCGTGTGGCATTTTTTTGATGCCGCAAATATAAGCCTTATTTAGATCAAGTCCAAATAAGATTTGCATTAATTTGGCTACTTTAACCTTTTAGTATTGCAACAAAATCGATGCATATGATATTGCCAGGCTAACAAACTGTTGGTCAGTCAAGTTGAAGTAAACCAGGTAAAATGCAATTCTTCTTTCCAAAAGTTGTTTGTAAAAGAAAATAATCATTCAAAAAAAGGCAGCTTACTTACAGTCTAATGCCTTTCCGTAAAGGCCTGTTGGCGCGGGAGAAAGATATGGAATACCAAGATTGGCAGACCTGATGATAAGCAGAAGCCCCATGGCTAACATGAACCAGGGGATAAGTTTTTGGGTGTTAAAGGAAATATACCTTTTGATGAAAATCCCGCCCAGGGAAACCATCAGCAGTAGTGGCGTGGTGCCAATTCCAAATAGAAACATAAAGATGCTACCATCCTTAAAGTTTCCGGTATTGAGGGCTGTAGCCAGCGCCAGGTAAACCATGCCACAAGGGATGATTCCATTTAAGGCGCCGGCAAAAAATCCCCAGAGCGGCAACTTGAAAACGTAACCCATTAGCTTGCTGATAGGGCGCAGTAAATAATTTTGCAAAGCAGAAAACCGCCTTACATATTTTGGTACAAGTTGCAATGATGTGAAAATGATGAGTAATATACCGATGATGGTACTCAAAGTTTGCTGATTGCTAAACACCGTGATTGTTCCCCCCAAAATGCCTACGAACATACCGAGCAAACTATAAATGAGAATTCTTCCAAACTGATATAAAAGCAATTGAAACGCAGCACCAGAAAGGTTTTGCTTTTGGAAAGGCATGCCCAACATAATTGGTCCGCACATTACGGCACAATGCAAACTGCCAAACAGGCCCATCAAAAATGCAAGCGGCAGGAAATCCATTATAATTTGAGGTTAGTTTTGTAGAAAAAATCTTTCCCTTTATTATGCCACCGAATCTGGAGAAACCAAAGCCCTTTTTGCAAATGCATCCGATCTATCAAGATCAAATGATCTGGCCCAATGGTTTTTCCTTCCAGCTTTAAGTCTTCCGCTTTATTAGAAGGACGCATAAAAATCAAATGATAGGTGGCGCTATCTTTTAAACTGATGACCAATTGCTTTTCACTTACGCTTATTTTGGGTTGTGCATCATCATTAAGCATATTTTGTTCTGCATTATAGGTAGCATTGAAGGTAATCCCCCTTTCATAATAATCTTCCTCTATCAGCGCGTCGCCGCTATGTTTGGCAAACATATACACCACCATTGAGATGATGAAGAGCATGAAACAGCCCATTCCCAATAAAACCTTACTTCCCCAATTCATATTCATCTCGTCTATTATTTAGTGATTATCCGGCTGCGCGAAAAAGCTCGTGTTCGCCTTGCTTAATACTTTTCCATTTACCACAACCTCAAATACCACATCGGTTTTGTACGCCGTTATAGCTTTATTATTTTTAATAACGAAAAAAGTAATTTGCGCTGAGCCATCCTTTGGAAGCACATTTGCCGCCTGAATAAACTCAATCTTATCTTGATGATTCTTCGCCCGAAATTCAAACCGCACTGTTTTGTTGGTTTTATTAATCAGCTCCGCATTGTACAGATTACTGGTTTGGTTCTCCCCTCTGCTTTGATAAAGTGTACCACTTGCTCTTAAAACTGTGGTTTCTATCGCCTCCCGTTTGTAAATTAATGCAGAGAAAACCATAAATACCATAAACAGTACCACGGCATAACCATATGCTTTCAGGCCAATTTTAAAGGGCTTTTGTGCACTAATGTAATCCTGATTATAAAATCCGATCAGCCTCTTTGGCTTATTAATTTTGAGCATGACTTCATCGCAGGCATCAATACAGGCGGTACAGTTTACGCATTCCATTTGCGTGCCTTTTCTAATGTCTATCCCTGTCGGACAAACCTGAACACATAAGCCACAGTCTACACAATCGCCTTTTTTTTCTTCTTCGAAATTCCGTTGGATTTTCCCTCTGGGTTCTCCGCGATTTGAATCATAAGCCACAATGAGACTCTGATTATCTAATAAAACACCTTGTAACCGCCCGTAGGGACAAATAACCGTGCAAACCACTTCCCTTAAATAAGCAAAAACGGCATAAAATATCAACGTAAAAAATAAAAGAGAAATGAAACCTGCTACATGCTGGCTAACGGGTTCCGTAATGATCTTAATTAACTGCTCTGAACCGATCAGATAAGCCAGAAAGGTATTGGCAATGGCAAAGGAAATGATCAGAAAGATGAGGTGTTTTGCACCCTTCTTCACCAATTTTTCAGTATTCCAGTTTTGTGCGTTTAACTTTTTCTGGCGCTGCGCATCGCCCTCAATCCAGTATTCTATTCTGCGGAAAACCATTTCCATAAAAATGGTTTGCGGACAGGCCCAACCACACCAAAGCCTGCCCAAAACTACTGTAAAACAAACAATAAAGATCACAAAGATCAGCATTGCGAGTGCGAAAAGATAAAAATCCTGTGGGGTAAAAATGAGTCCGAAGAAGACAAATTTACGGGCTATAAAATTTAGCAATACCCACTGTTCGCCGTTCATCTTTAAGAAAGGACAGGCAAACAAAAGTAAGAGTAAAGCATAACTTACCCACTTGCGATAAGTATATAATTTTCCCGATGGTTTTTTAGGGTATAAAGAACCTTTACTCTTGCTTTTATTTTTATCTTTTTGTAGCATCATTTGCTTTCAAACTGTCTGCAGGCACTGTCATTGCATTATCTTGCGGATCTTTCTCTTCATACTTTTCTCCCTGAGCAGCTTTCGCTCCTGCCGGATTGGTTCCTGAAAGCGATAAAATGAAGTTTGCCACCGCACTAATTTGTTTAGGGCTCAGGTTTTTTTCCCAGCTGATCATCCCTTTTTCTGGTACACCGTATTTAATCGTTTTGAAAACGTTATTGATCCCGCCACCATGAATCCAGAATTCATCGGTTAAATTCGGACCTATAAGTCCCTGGCCTTTGTCGCCATGACATACCTTACAGTTTGCGTCGAAGATGCTTCTCCCTTCCGCCAGAACAGCATCGGTATTATCTACTTTCACCGTATTCTCGTCGATTGCATTCGCCGACTTCTGGAGATAGGCAGCTTTTTCAATCTTTGCCTGCGCCATTTCATTTTGATATTCCTGATCCTGAAGATCACCATAACCACCAATGTGGTAATAGAACAGGTAAGCAAAAGCAATAATCATTGTTCCAAAGAAAAGGTAATTGAACCAGGCCGGAACGGGATTATTCAATTCTTTAATGCCGTCGTAAGCATGGTCTATTTCCAGTTCTTTCTCTTGCGCCATTGGTTTCAAACTCAGGAGTTTTTCCCAAACAGAAGTACCTTTTTTCTTTTCCGTTAACCAGTCGTCGTAACTTAATGGTTTGGAGTTCACTGGCGGAAGATAAGGCGTTGGCTCAAGCTGCTCCTTATACATTACTTTAAAAGCATTTAATAAGGTAAGCGATACAACAACCAGAACCAGAAGGAACAACAGTAAAACAACAATCAACATTTCAGTTTGCGACAACCCCAATGAAGGCTCAGATGACTGAACCGTTTCGACTACTGTTTTGTCATCTGCAGCAAAAACAGCCAGCTGCATAACCAGCAATAAAACAAATAAGCTAATCTTCTTCATGCGCGGTAGATTGATTTTCTGTGAGTGGCAATTCGCTCATCACTTCGATATGTTTTCTATTTAATTTGAGGAGATAAATGCCTACGATAAGGAAAAATACCATAAACATGATCAGCGAACTAATGAGGTAAAGTTCTCCTCCGGCAAGGTCTTTTATTTGATTGAACATAAAATTTAATTTGTTGGAATTTTCTCTTTATTCGCTTTAATATCGGTACCCAAACGTTGCAGATAGGCAATAATGGCTATAATTTCACGATCGCTTTTCACCTTGATGTTGTTCTGTTTCAGCTCTGCAGAAATCTGCGCTGCCTGAATTATAAGATCGTCGTTTGCCTTCTGATCGTATCCGATGGCATAAGGAACGCCAAGGGTTTGCATCGCCTTAATTTTACTGGCTGTAGTAGAAATATCCAGTTTCTGCTCCACCAGCCAAGGGTAAGGCGGCATAATACTTCCCGGCGACATCGATGTCGGATCGACCAGGTGATTGTAATGCCAGGCATCAGAATATTTGCCACCAATGCGATGCAGATCGGGTCCCGTACGCTTACTTCCCCATAAAAATGGGTGATCATATACAAACTCCCCGGCTTTGCTGTACTCTCCATATCGTTCGGTTTCTGAACGAAACGGACGAACGGTTTGAGAATGGCAGTTTACACAACCTTCGCGGATGTACAGATCCCTTCCCTGTAATTCTAGGGCAGAATAAGGTTTTACGCTGGCGATGGTAGGCACGTTAGATTGAATGGTAAAGGTTGGCATCATTTCTACCATTCCACCAATCAGGATGATAATCAACGAAAACACCATAAACTTGATCGGCTTACGTTCTAACACCCTGTGCCAGGCTTTATCCGCTGCAGAATGATCTTCAATTTCTTTTGTTAACGGCATGGCTTCGGCTGGTTCATTGGCCACCAGTTTCGCACTTCTCATGGTTTTTGCCAGGTTGTAAGTCATGGCGATAACACCAGCTAAATACAATGCCCCGCCTATTGAACGTAAGATGTGCATGGGGATGATCTGTAAAGTGGTGGCCAAAAAGTTTGGATATTTTAACAAACCTTCTGAAGTAAATTCCTTCCACATTAAACCCTGCGTAAAACCTGCCCAATACATCGGGATGGCATAAAAAAGAATTCCGAGTGTACCAATCCAGAAATGAAAGCCAGCCAGTTTTTTTGAATACAATTCGGTTTTGTAGATTCGTGGAATTAACCAGTAAAGAACGCCGAAAGTTAAGAATCCATTCCAGCCTAAGGCCCCTACGTGTACGTGGGCTACAATCCAGTCGGTAAAATGCGCAACACCATTAATTTGTTTCAGGGAAAGCATTGGTCCTTCGAAAGTTGCCATCCCGTAGGCTGTTAACGCCACTACCATAAATTTCAGTGTAACATCTTCCCGGACTTTATCCCAGGCGCCACGAAGGGTAAGTAACCCGTTTATCATTCCGCCCCAGCTTGGTGCAATTAACATGATGGAGAAGGCTACGCCCAGAGATTGCGCCCAACCTGGTAATGAGGTGTACAATAAATGGTGTGGACCTGCCCAGATATAAATAAAAATTAAAGACCAAAAGTGAAGGATACTGAGTTTATAAGAATAAACCGGTCTGCCGGCCATTTTCGGCAAGAAATAATACATCATTCCCAGGTAAGGCGTAGTTAAAAAGAAAGCCACTGCATTGTGCCCGTACCACCATTGTACCAGTGCATCCTGAACGCCTGCATAAACATAATAGCTTTTAAGGAAGGAAATTGGAAGCTCGAAAGAATTCACAATGTGCAATACCGCAATGGTAACGAACGTGGCAATGTAAAACCAAATGGCTACATATAAATGGCGTTCTCTCCTTTTAAAAATCGTTCCGAACATATTAACACCAAACACTACCCAGATTATGGTAATGGCGATATCTATCGGCCATTCCAATTCCGCATACTCATGTGAGGTGGTGAAACCCAAGGGAAGGGTAATTACTGCGGCGACTATGATGAGCTGCCAACCCCAGAAATGAATCTTGCTTAACAGATCGCTGAACATTCTGGCCTTGAGCAACCGTTGTAATGAATAGTAAACGCCCATAAAAATCGCATTTCCTACAAAAGCGAAGATTACCGCATTGGTGTGTAAGGGCCTGATTCGCCCGAAGGTAGTGTATTGATTGCCTAAATTCATTGCAGGTTTGAATAGCTGCATGGCGGCCAGCAAACCTACGGTCATCCCGATAATCCCCCAAACGAGGGTGGCGATGCCGAAATTCCTGATAATTTTGTTATCGTAAGTAAATCGCTCTAATTGCATAAACAGAAATGTTTTGTTTGTATTTATAATCCAAAGGTATCCTGCCGGGAGCAGGTAAAGGATGATGCGGCTTAGCTGGAAAAGTGATCTTCTTCACTTTTTTCTTCGGTCACTTCATCATCAAAAAGAATACGCACTCCAGGCGTGTATACATCGTCATTTTGCCCTGTTTTAGCCGCCCAGATAAATGCGCCGAGGAAGATAAGCGCCATTAAGACACTGCAGCCCACCAAAAAATAAAGAATATTCATAAAAGCTTGTTTTTACGTGCCAGAATGCGGGTGGCGAAAGTGGTGAAGCAAATGATCGTTACCGTACTAATTGGCATCAATACCGCAGCAACTAAAGGGTAAAGCGTACCCTGCACTGCATAATAAATTCCGATGCTGTTATATAGCGTAGCGATAAAGAAACTTGCTTTGATAATCTTAATTCCAGCTTTACTTAAGCCAATGAAGTTGGGCAACAGCCCAAGTGCATCGCCCTTTAGAATGGCATCGCAGCCCGGCGTAAAGTTGTTGATATCATCTGTAATGGCGATGCCGAAATCACTTTGTTTTAATGCGCCTGCATCATTGAGACCATCGCCTAACATCATTACCACCTTCTGGCTGGCCTGTAAATTCAAAATTGCTTCCAGTTTCTGATGTGGACTTTGCCTGAACTGAATCGTCGTTTTTTCAGGGAAAATTGTTTTAAGTCTTTGCTCGTCTTTATGGGTATCGCCAGAGAGCACTTTCAAATCAAAGGATATATTTAAACTTTGCATTAATTCATTTAATCCCGGTCTCCACTCCTGTTCTACAACAAAATTTCCGATATATAAATCATCAATTACTAAGTGTACACCTCCAATGGAGTGGGAACTAATGGCTTTTAAATTGGGAGACAGGCTACCTACGTAAACATTTAAACCGTTAACCCAACCAGACAAACCTTTACCTGGGGTTTCTAAATAATTTTTAACAGCAAAAAATTCCTTAACATTTAACGCTTTGAGGATGTGCCTGCTTAGCGGATGTGAAGAATTTCTGAAAAGAGAAGCAACTAGCTGCTTTTTCACCTCGCTGATCAACCCGTTGAAGGAAACTGCTGCATTTTTTGCGGTGGTGAGCGTTCCGGTTTTATCAAAAACGATGGTATCGCATTTTGCGAGTTGCTCCACAGCATCGGTGTTTTTAACATAAAAGCCTTTTTTATCAAAGACCGATAAAATTGCAGAGAGTGTAAAAGGCGTACTTAAAGCCAGCACGCAGGGGCAGGCCACAATTATCACAGCGGTAAATGCCGACCATGCCTTATGGCTATCCTGCTGGAAGAGCCAGTAAGCCGTTGCTGCGAAAGCAATTACAAACACACCAAGACTAAAATACTTTGCAATGCTATCGTTGAAATTCTGTTTTTCAATGTCGTTTTTATAATGTTCATGATTCCACAAGCCCGTTAAATAACTTTGAGAAACCGGTTTGATTACTTCGAGTTCTATCGCCTCGCCTGTCTGGCGGCCGCCTGCGTAAATAATTTCACCTAAAACCTTGTGTACCGGTTCTGATTCCCCTGTTACAAAACTCATGTCCATCCAGGCATCGCCCTTCATTAAAATGGCATCTGCCGGAACCAGTTCTCCATTTCTAATCCACAGCCGATCGCCAATTTTTATTTCGTTTATGGAAACTGGTTTCTCTTTCCCATCGTTCAGTGTGGTTACGGCAATTGGAAAGTATGAACGATAATCCCGATCGAAAGAAATGTGATTATAAGTACGTTGTTTCAGCCATTTCCCCATTAAAAGCAGAAAAACCAAACCTGTAAGTGTATCTGCGAAACCGGGCCCGGTGCTGAAAATAACTTCAAAAGCTGTTCTGAGAAACAATACCGCAATGATCAGGGCCAGCGGCGTATCCAGGTTAATGTGTTTATGTTTAATACTGGTAATTGCCGAAATGAAATAATCCTGACCACAATAAAATGCTGCCGGAATAGAGAAAGCCAGGTTGAGCCAGCCAAATAAACTTTGAAACTGTTTCTCGAAACCAGACAATCCAAAATATTCAGGAAAGCTAAAAAGCATCACATTACCCATTAAAAAGCCAGCGACAGCAATTTTTAGAATTAAACTTTTATCCAGTCCTTTCTGGTGTTCTTTCACCACATCCTGCAGACTAATTAAGGGTTCATAACCGACCTGAATTAATGTTTCCACCAGGTGCCGTAAAGAGATTTCTTCATGGTTAAAGGTGATGGTTACCTGCTTCCTGATGAAGTCTATTCTAGAGTTGAATATCGCTGGATTAATCTTATATAGATGCTCAAGCAGCCAGATACATGAACTGCAGTGAATAGCTGGAATATAAAAAGTTATGATACTTGAATCTTTATCTTTATAATCAATTAACTGTGCAATAATGGATGGCTCATCCAGATATTCTAATCTAGCTTCCTGCTTAAACCGCTGACCAGGATTTTGGTTGTAAGTATAATAATTGCAAAGGTTATTTTCTGACAAGATCTGGTAAACGCCCTTGCATCCAGCGCAGCAAAAGTCTTTATCTTCTAATTGATAAATTACTTCAGGCAAATCCTCGCCACAATGATAACAGATAGATTTGAGCGTGGTTTCGTGTCGTTCTTCCATGGTTTACTTTTTAAATGGCAGCACTGAATATTTTAGTCGCGGGTTGTTTTGCCCACAACTTTTCATCGAAAGCCATACAGATGTTTCTTAAAAATGATTTGCCGTTTGGCGTGACACTGATTTTATTTCCGGTAATCTGAACCAAGCCATCTTCAATGAGCTGAGATAGCCTTTCATAAACGTTATCAGGAATCCCATCCGCATATGTTGTCGTTTCTTTACACATTATATTTAGAATGTGCTGGCGAATGACTAAGTCTTTTTTGGAAAGCAAATGACCTTTTTCTACAGGTAATATTCCGTTGTTCACACGGTCCAGATAAGCCTCTACCGTTTTCGGATTTTGAGCAAACGCATTCCAGCCGTCGCTGATGGAGGAAACCCCTAAACCCAGAAGCAAATGCGTATGCTGGTCGGTATAACCCATAAAGTTTCTATGCAGCTGCTGTTCTTTACGGGCGATGAAAAGAGAATCGGTGTTGAGGGCAAAATGATCCATGCCCACATCCTGGTAACCGGCATCCCGCAATAGCTTTTTGCCCGTTTGATACAATGCAAATTTTTCATCACCAACCGGAAGATCCTTTTCAGTATAATGCCGCTGCCCCGGTTTGATCCAGGGTACATGTGCGTAACTATAAAAAGCAATCCGATCAGGACGCATCTGAATAACTTCTTCAATTGTACTGCTTAAACCACTATTAGTCTGGCATGGTAAACCATATATTAAATCAAAATTAATCGAATTAAACCCAATTGCCCTGGCTTGTTCGGTAACCATCAATACCTGCTGCGGTGTTTGAAATCTATTGATCATTAACTGCACTTTCGGATCAAAATCCTGGATCCCGAGACTCAGTCTTTTGAAACCCAACCGATATAAAGTTTCTAAATGGGCGAAGGTGGTGTTCGACGGATGAGCTTCAAAGGAAAGTGAAGATTCGGGTGTTAACACCGAATAGTCCAGGATACCTTCAATTAGAAGGTGTAAATTTTCTGGTTGAAAGAAAGTGGGCGTACCGCCACCTAAATGCAGTTCCTTGATTTTTGGTCGATCTCCCAGCAGTTTCAGATACATTTTCCATTCAGCCAAAACCGCCTTGATATACGGTAGCTCTACCGCATGATTCTTGGTAATCCTCGTATTGCAGCCGCAGTAAGTACATAAACTCTCGCAAAATGGCAGGTGAATGTAAAGGCTGATCCCTTCGCTAAGATGCGAAGCATAAATGGTTCGAACCGCTCCTTTCCACTTATCTGTATCGAAATTTTCATTCTCCCAATAAGGAACAGTTGGATAACTGGTGTACCTGGGCGCAGCAACATTGTATTTCTTTAAAAGGGCAGCTGTTTCCATTATTTCAATGCTTTAGCCACACCACAATTATTTTGACAACAGCAGGCTTTACCTACGCATTTTCCTGAAGCCCACTGATCAAGATTTTTAATCACCTGTTGCATTCGGGATTTTGGATCGTGGTTTCCATCAAGCAGAGGCACGTTGGCTACTTTCATTCCCGCATGGCCTGCGGCCAGTAAATCCAGATGACCCGTTTCTGAAGATGATGTTGCAATGTACTTGATGCCAATTGCCTTTAAACCAGTAATCATTTCTGCATTCAGGTCGTCCTGATTGAAAACCAGCAGGGCTTCTTTACCTGTAGCGAAAGATAATGTATCTGCCGTTAAGCTATTGGCGATTATTGTAATATCATGCTTCTTATAATTAGCGAGCACCAGCCATTCTTTCTCGGCAGCTTTGATGTTATATGCAATTGCTTTCATGTACGAATTTTCTTGTACACAAAAATAAAGCAGCCTGCATCCAGATTGGATGAGGCTGCTTAGACTAAAAAGTGACGTTGATTACTTTATAGACATTATACCTATGAAACTTACTGTTTTACATTCCGTAGTTTACTCATCGACAAGATATTAATGGCGTTCCCGGTCTTATCAATGAGTTCTTCATCTTTAAAGTCTGCCAGCATCCTGCTGATGGTTTCGCTGGCTGTCCCCACCAGGGCCGCTAAATCATCTCTTGAGATTTTGATGGTACAGGCATCACTTTCCGTTCCGCCGAATTTTTCTGCAACCTGCAGTAATGCTTCTGCCACGCGTTTTCTTACTGAAGAATAAGCCAGTTGCAGCATCTGCTTTCCTTTATCCTGAACACTTTCAGATAACAGGGATATGAATGTTTTCGACACCGCCTGGTGACTGAGTAAGTATTCCAGGAAATCAATTTTCGGAATCTGAATAATTTCTGATGCTGCGAGTGTAGCCGCATTTTCTGCGTACGGCACACCATTGCAAAGACTTTCATAACCAAAAAAGTCGCCATCATGGAATAAACCAGAAGACAGTTCTCTCCCATCCTTAAATCGCTTATAAGTCTTCACCTGGCCTTTAACCACAAAGTAAAGATGCGTAGGCTCATCATCTTCCACATAAATAATCTGTTTAGCCGACACCAGTCTTTGCTTGCCTTTTGCTTTAAGTTCAGTCAAAACAGCTTCTACACTTCCAACAGAAGCACCAATGGTTTTAGATTGCTGTTTCTTTTTAAACCGGCTTTCTATGGCTTTGAAAAGTTCCAGATCATCAAAAGGTTTGGTTAAGTAATCATCTGCCCCCATTTCCATTCCTTTTCTCATATCTGCGCGCTCTGTTTTGGCGGTGATGAAAATAAATGGAATATTAGCCGTTTGCGGGTTTTTATTAATTAAATATAAAACCCCATAACCATCCAGCTCGGGCATCATAATATCACATAGAATCACATCAGGCAGGTGTTTTAAGGCCAGGTCTACTCCAATTTTACCATGTTTAGCTGTAAAAGTTTCATAGCCCGCCAAATCTAAAACCTCTGCGGTGCCTTCACGGATATCGTCGTTATCTTCTATGATTAGTATTTTTTTGCTCATCGGAATTTATTAAACAGGACTGATTTATTTTAAAGGAAAGCTAAGTGTAAAGATTGTTCCGGAATGTTGCTCGCTTTTGCAGGTCACTACGCCTTCCATGAGGCTTACGTAACGCCGAACGATATTTAGTCCCAGGCCTGTCCCCGGGATATCTCCCGTATTATGCGCCCGAAAAAAAGGTTCAAAAAGGTTATGCTGGTCAACATCTGGAATGCCAATACCATTATCCTTAACTTCCAGAATCAATTCATCATCTTTCAAAATCGTATTAAATTGGATCAGGGTATCTTCTCCAGAATATTTAATGGCATTGGATATTAAGTTGATTATGCAGTTCTTAAGTAAATTTGGATCAAGCAACACATCAGCCTTTGTTCCGGTATGTTCATAAATGATGTGTTGATTTTGTTTCGTCATCAACTGCATCTCTTCCGCAATTTCTTCAGCAAAACTGATGATATTAAACACCTGCGCTGTAGCCTCTACTTTGCCAGCTTCCAGCTTCTCCAGCGACAAAAAATCATTTAAAATAGTGGTGAGGTTGTTAATCGAATTTTTAATTTTTGCAGTATGTTTTTCTACATTAGCCACATCTTGTTTTACTGTATATTTATCTATCAGTGAAGCAGATAACTGCATCGAACTAAGGGGCGTTCTAAATTCGTGCGATGCCATTGAAACGAAACGCGTTTTCAATTGGTTTAATTCTTTTTCCTTTTCAAAAAGCGCGCTCATATTTTCTTTGGCCATCTCCAGTTCAGAAACCAGTTTAACCAAATCCTGCGTTCGTTCTTTAATCTTAACTTCCAACTTTTCAGTATAACTCTTAATCTGCTCCTCGTTTGCTTTTTCTTTCGAAAGATCATGAATAAAGCCGGTATAGATTTTACGATCGCTGAATTTCACCTCACTCACCCCTAACCGGAATGGAAAAGTTGAACCATCTTTCCGCTGTCCATGTACTTCCCTGCCGATTCCAATGATGTGTTTTCTTCCTGTTTCGTTGTAATTATGAATGTAACTATCGTGGCGGAGTTTATCTGGCGCAGGCATCAGCACGGATACATTTTGCCCGACTAACTCTGCCCGGTCATAGCCAAAAAGCATTAATGCTGCCGGATTTAAATGTTCAATAATCCCTTTATCGTCAATGGTAATAATGCCATCAATCGCATTTTCTATAATCGCATCTAAAAATTTTGATCTGTCCATGTCGCCTTTCTGTGGCTGTAAATTTAAAGTTTCTTAGCGCTGTTATCCATATTTTAATCAACTTGAAGCCGATCTAATCTTTCTTTGTATAAACTCAACTGCTCCTGGATAGACTTAAAATTTTGATCAGCACCTTCTGAAATATCATTAAAGAGCCTTTTGTAGTAAGAAATTCCCTCCGAAAGCTGCAATTTAAAATGATTAAGCTGTTTCTTCTTTTTATCAGTAATATTGTTGCATAGTTGTTGTAACTCCCCCTGCAGGTAGTCGATATACAATCGCAGTTCCTTCACAAAAAAATGAGGCCGTTCCACCTTCTCCAACAGATTTAACCGCCCATAGATGTGTCCCACCATTTGTTCCAGAGAATAAATCCCGGAGAAATAAGCCAGATTTGGTCCGGGGCAAATGGCTACCGCCTTACTTTCTTTAGGTTTGCTGATCTCACATTTCAGGTAGGTAGATGAGCATAACCCCTCACACAAACAGATTTTTTCGGTAACCACCTCAAATTGCTGTTTAAATTCTTCCGCGGATAAACCCATGGATTCCAGCTGTTTGATCTTTAAGTGCTGGTATTCTCTTGATGCAGTACAAATGGCCTGCGCGGTAAATTCAGTGTTGTTGCATAGCAACTTTTTAGTGCATGCACTTCCCGGGCGATTTCGTTCAATTCTGGTTAACCGTTCATCTTCAATGCTGCTATTTTTGAAATAGTTAAATTGAATTCCCAATGGGGAGGAATTGCTTAGATAAAAGTCACTTTCGCCTGCCTTAGCCAATGAGTTTAAGGTGTTGTCATCCACGTTGGTTACTTCGGGCACTAACAGAAAAGGACTTCCCCAGCCGGTCGCATCCAGGCCATAATGTTGAATTAAAAACTGATTCTCTTCGGCCGTGCCAATTCCGCCCTGCACTGTAATCCGTTGCTTTGGCAGGCCTTTCAAATGTAAATCTTTTTGCTGCAATGCAGGTTGATAAAGGGCAAAAAGTTCTTCTAACAACTCTTCACGCTTCACTTTAAATTCTTCCAGAATCGGACCAAGTAGATAACCTTCGGTGGCGAAAGCGTGCCCACCACAGTTTAAGCCAGATTCAATTCTAAATTCAGAAACCCATAAGCCTTTTTTAGCTAAAAATTTTGCCTGGATCAAAGCCGACCGAAAATCACTGACTTTCAAAATGATTTTCTTTTTCATCTTACCCGATTCATCAGGAAAAAAATCTTCGAACTGTGCGAGATAGCTGTACAAACGGGGGTTCATTCCCGCAGATAAAATGACTGAAGAGGAAAGTTTGCTTTTTGCAAAACCCCGTAAAGCGGCAAGCGCATCCGTATTGTCATCGCCTGTAAACTCATTTTCCACGAAATTCATCTTGTCTACTTTGGCCATAATATTCACATCTATCGCGCCCAGTTTGATTTGATTCCGCAGTACCTGCTGAAACCTGGCTTTATGTTCTCCTTCAGGATAATCCATCATCAGTTCATATCCGTTCTTCAAACCAGCGCCTTCCGGCAACAACTCAAAATACCTGCAAATATCGTTTCCGGCTTCAAAAGCCTGGTTTTTGAGTTCAGCTATTTGATTTGTAATGGCATCACTTAAAAAATTGAGGTAAGTAGTAATTCTGGTTGCCCTGCTGTCTGCAGATGATTTAGGAATTGGCGAAAAAACCAGGTTCAATTTATTTGTGTGGTATTCCCGAATCCGCTCAATTAATTCATCATCTACAATGGATAATACAGATGAAATGCCGTAACGGGCAACTTTCAAAGGGGTGTCTACAGAATATCCCAGGCCTAAAACCGGGATGTGAAAGGTATGTGGCATAATAGATTGCTTAAAGCACAAACCTATTTAAAGCACATAAATCTACAGCGGATATGCATTACGTAATAAAATGATGTCAATCACTTTTCGCCGGTTCCGCGCTGACAAATTTCTATCTGGTAGGCCAGAAAATTTATCAAAGCAAAAAATATAAAAACCAGAAAGTTGTATAATTTTCCAAACCTTTAAGGCACAGCACTGTTTTTAAAATAAAACAGAGAAAACATGGGATTTATAAAAACAGCATTGATTGGCGCTGCAGTTTACGCAGGCTTTAAATACATCACCAAAAAAGATCCGATTACTGGAAAATCAGTAGTGGATGATTTAAAAGAGAAGGCACCTGAATGGAAAGAGAAGGCCAAAGATTATCAAAGAGAATTTGAAAACAAGTTTCAAAATGTAGAGAACGATTTAACCAGATGACTGGCTGCTTACAGGAATCATGATCGCCAAACAGATCGTTATTTGTTTCTGTAGGTATCAACAAAAGGGATTTGATTGCAAAACCCAACTACTGGCAAAGATTTAAAGAACCATTGTTCATTAAGCCTTTGCCAGTTTTTATTTACCTTTAAATTTAAAACCAAAGAAATTGCTGGAGCTAGACTGGAAACAAATCCTTATTGGAGAAGAAAAATTTGAATTTTTAATAGAGATTGCCCTCCGTACGGTGATCATGTACTTCATTATCTTATTCGGGTTGAGGTTATTAGGAAAGCGCGGAATCAGGCAGCTTTCTGTCTTCGAGCTGGTGGTCATCATCAGCCTGGGTTCTGCAGCCGGCGACCCGATGTTCTATAAAGAAATCGGCCTGCTCACACCAGTGGTAATTTTTCTGATTATAGTCGGCGCTTATCGCTTTACCACCTATTTAACGGCGAAAAGTGAAAAAATAGATGATTTAATTGAAGGAAAAAGTGTTTATTTAATCCGGGCTGGTAAGTTTAACATCGAAGATTTTAAAAAGGAAGCCTTGGCAAAAGATGAATTTTTTGCTGAGCTCCGTCAGCAGAGTGTTTCGCACCTTGGCCAGATTGAAACGGCTATCCTGGAAACTTCCGGCATATTAAGCGTATATTTTTATCCTGATGAAGAAGTAAAATTTGGTTTGCCCATCCTTCCTGATCTTTTTGATAGAAAAATTAAACTGATAGAAGCAGCAGATCACTATGCCTGCTCCTTTTGCGGGAAAGTAGAAAAAATCATCACCACAGGGAAGCACAATTGTAAAAAATGCAAAAACGATGAGTGGTTAAAAGCAATTGACAGGTGCCGGGTGCGTTAATTTTTTACTTCACTGGAAATTAGGCTGATGAGAAATAGATCGGCATTACCCGTAATTACCTCGCCTTTGAATTGTAAGTTTGCAACATGACTTTACAAGAATTACAGCAGCTGGAAGATTTCTTTGCTAATGCAGGCAAACAACAAGTGCCTATCTACCTTAATGAAGCAACTGTGATTACAGATTATGACTACTTTTTAGAAAGTCACTTTTTACCGCTGAAGTTAAATCTCGATTCTAAAGTCAATCAGCCGCTCCTCCACCGTTTAAAAATGCTGAAGCTGCTGGTTGAAGCCAATGCTTAGATGCTGCGCTGCCTGGTGATCCGCTTACTCCAGTTCCCTGATGCCAAACCAGCCGCTACCAAAGCAGTACCCAGAAACAAACCTTGAATAACCAGCGACTTATTTTTGCGTTCTACTCCCTCAAAAATGGTATAGGCAGCAATAGCACCCAATCCTACCAGTTCAATTACTCTTTTGCTTTTCGTTGCTACCGTATTTCTTGGCGAAAATGCAATACGCATTAAGCCATCAACCAGATGCATATTTTTAGCAACAGTACTTCTGATAGTAGCCTTAGTTGCGTGAATATCCAATCCATGTCCAATAGCCTGTATACCTTCCAGCACTACTCCATATCCATATCGTTCATTAGTATTTCTTTTCATCATAGATTCTTTTAAAAAATCAACAATAAAAAAAGAGATATGGTTTTGGATAGTTTTATTTCAGCTGCCGATGCATAGATAACCTATTTGCCCTGAGATGTGCCTAACGGTGTTTAGACTGGCTGAACATGAAAACCTTGATTTCGGTTGGTAGGACACACGACCGATAGATAGCCTATTGCTAATCACGAAAGTGAAACCCTCTAAAGCGAAACAAAAAAAAGTTTCACGAAAAAATGTTTCACTTTCCCGAAACAATTTATCCCGAAACAAAAAAATGTTTCCAATTATTTTGTTTCAAAATCATTTCAATTGAACATTAAACTACGCTCATAATGGGCTTTTAATTTTCGCTGCCGAGAACCAAAGAGGATAGCTTTAGGAGAACAATAATTCAACCTAACTACTCAGTATATCAAACGCATCAAACTCAAATGAACTTTAGAACAGCAGGCAGATTACTTAAAAACTTCCGAAAACAGTTTATTGGAATGGAGTTTTGCCTGCTGATCATAAATATGCGAAGTGCTCATTACCTCGTTTACACCGTATTTTTCTACAAAAGCCTCCAGGTTCAGTTTAATCGTTTCTTTACTGCCGATAAATGAATAATAAAGCATTTGTTCTACCGCTTCTTTTTCCATCCTATCCCAATAGCCATTAATATTATCAAAAGCGGGTTTTAACAATTCGCGTTTTCCTGTAATTACACCTAAAAACATGCGCTTCACAGAGCTGGATAAAAATTCAGCTTGCTCATCAGTATCAGCAGCTACCACATTTACGCAGGCCATTACATAAGGTTCCTGCAAAAATTCGGAAGGCTTAAAATTATTTTTGTAAATGGAAATCGCTTGTTCAAAATAAGTAGGCGCAAAATGGCTGGCGAAGGCATAAGGCAGACCTTTTTCAGCCGCTAACCTGGCGCTATCGGTACTCGAACCCAAAATCCAAATCGGAATATCAAGACCTTCGCCGGGAAATGCCCTAACGTTTGACCCCCTGTTGTCTACAGATAACAACCTTTGTAGGCGTTCAACATCCCTCGGGAAATTATGAGCAGAATTGAAATTCTCTCCTCTAATGGCCATAGCCGTAACCTGATCCGTTCCTGGTGCCCTACCCAAACCTAAATCAATTCGATTGGGATAAAGTGAGGCTAAGGTTCCAAACTGCTCGGCCACAATTAATGGAGCGTGGTTAGGTAGCATGATTCCACCAGAACCCACACGAATGGTTTTTGTACCGCCGGCAATAAAGCCAATGAGCACAGCTGTTGCCGAACTGGCCACACCTGCCATGTTATGGTGTTCTGCAAACCAGTAACGGTTGTAACCTAAACTTTCTGATTGTTGCGCAATCTCTAAACTCGTTCTGAAAGTATCGATAGCGGTATGTCCTTCGAGCACGGTTGCCAGATCAAGCACGGAATAGGGTATATTTTTAAGGGAATTAAGATTCATTTCAATAGGATTAATTTTCTCAGGTTACAAAAGTATCCTTAAAAAGACCAAGTAACTGTTTAACAAAACACAAATGACTTACTGGTGATTGGTCAAACTGAAATTTTTATTTTCAGTTAACAATTGAGGTAAAACCCTTTCTTCATCCCTTAAATCGTAACAGCATTTCTTGGAATTTAATTCGGCGGTAATTATAACCGGAAACCCTGCATATCTTCCAAAACTGAATGGCTATTTTATATATTTAAAAAATTTCCAACTATATTGGCACGAGTTCGTTATTATTCAGATCCTTCTTTTTTTATATATGACTAAAAATATCTTTATTGCATCTGCCGAACCTTACACTGGAAAATCAGTAATTGCCTTCGGGATGATTAACATGCTTCTCGCCAAAACGCAGAAAGTGGGTTATTTTAAACCCATTATTGCCCAGGAAGATCCCGACAAACGGGATGAGCATGTAGTAGCCATGCTGGATTATTTTTCATTGCCGGTAAAATACGAAGATGCTTTTGCGTTTACCAGGCAAGATATGCTGCAACAATCTGATGATAGCGGCAACATGATTAATACCATCATCAGCAAGTACAAAAAGCTGGAAGATAATTACGACTTTACCGTAATTGAAGGAAGCGATTTCCTGGGTGAAGGAAGTGCTTTTGAATTTGAATCAAATGCCTTAATGGCTAAAAACCTCGGTGCTCCGGTACTTATAGTGGTTTCGGGCAAGGGAAAATCAGCCAGTCAGCTTTTTAAATCTGCCATTAATATCTACAAAAACTTTTTGCTTCGCGATGTACAAGTGCTGGGTGTAGTGGCCAACATGGTTAACCCCGAAGAAGCGGAACGTATTAAGCAGGCCCTGACCAATCAGCTCCCGCCAGAGTTACTCATTGCAGTAATTCCTGTAGAAAGTGGCTTGCAAAGCCCAACCATGAAGGAAATTACGGCCGCCTTAGATGCAGAAATATTATTCGGCGCAGATTTGATGGATAACCAGGTTGATAATTTTGTAACGGGTGCCATGATGTTGCCGAACTTTTTACGGCACATTAAAGATAACCTGCTTATTGTTACCCCCGGCGATCGTGGTGATATCATTATTGGTTCGCTTCAGGCTAACTTATCTGCTAATTACCCTAAAATTGCAGGAATTGTACTTACCGCCGGTAGCTTACCGGATGAGCCAATGATCCGTCTGATTGAAGGTTTGCAGACCATTATCCCCATCATTTCGGTTCAAAAAGGCACTTTTGAAACCACTACTACCATTGGGTCTATCCATTCGAAAATTACAATCGACAATAAAAAGAAGATTGAACTCGCTATTGATATCTTCGAACGGCATGTAGACCTGAAAGCTTTAGACGATAAGATCATCACGTTCAGTTATCAGGGCATTACGCCGCATATGTTCCAGTACCAATTGGTAAAATGGGCGAAACGCGAGAAAAAACACATCGTTCTTCCGGAAGGAAACGACGAAAGAATTTTAAAAGCTGTAGAAAAACTAATTGCACAGGATATTGTAGAAATTACCTTACTTGGAGATCCACTTGAAATCGGCACTTCCATTAAGCGCCTTGGACTGAACCTTGATGTCAATGCGATTCACATTCATAATCCCGGCCATTCAGAACATTATGATCATTATGTGGAGACCTTGCACGAGCTCCGCAAAGCAAAAAATGTGAATCAGGAAATGGCCAGAGATATGATGACTGATGTTTCTTATTTCGGCACGATGATGGTTTATAAAGGAGATGCAGATGGAATGGTTTCAGGAGCGGTGCACACCACACAGCACACCATCAGGCCAGCTTTGCAGTTTGTAAAAACCCGTCCCGGCGTTTCTGTTGTTTCCTCTATATTTTTTATGTGTCTGCCGGAAAGGGTTGCGATTTTTGGCGATTGTGCCGTAAATCCAAATCCAACTGCGCAGCAATTAGCTGAAATTGCAATATCATCAGCAGAAAGCAGCGCGAAGTTTGGAATCGAACCCAGAATTGCCATGCTATCGTATTCATCCGGAACATCTGGCGAAGGCGAAGATGTGGAACGCGTACGTGAAGCGACAGCAATTGTAAGAGAACGGTATCCGGAACTCAAAATTGAAGGTCCTATTCAATATGATGCTGCTGTGGATCCAAAAGTTGGAAAGCAAAAAATGCCAAATTCTGAAGTTGCCGGACGTGCAAGTGTGCTGATTTTTCCCGATTTAAATACCGGGAACAATACCTATAAAGCCGTACAAAGAGAAACTGGCGCATTAGCCATTGGCCCCATGTTGCAGGGTTTAAATAAACCCATTAACGATTTAAGCCGTGGCTGTACGGTAGATGATATTTTTAATACCGTTGTGATTACGGCAATTCAATGCCAAGATATAAAATAATTATAAATGAACATTTTAGTCATTAATTCGGGAAGCAGTTCCCTGAAATATCAACTTTTTAAAATGCCTGTAAAAGCACCAATTTCCAGTGGATTGGTGGAGCGGATTGGCATTGAAGGCTCTTATATTAAACATACCGTTTTCAAAGGAACGGAGAAGTTCGTTTCAGAGAAATCTGCTTTTATTGCAGATCATGGAGAAGGCTTAAAGCAGGTATTGGCTTTACTTACTGAGGGAGAATTTGCGGTAATTGCTTCCCCGGATGACATCCATGCAGTGGGTCATCGGGTAGTTCATGGTGGAGAACATTTTTCGGGTGCAACCTTAATTACCGAAGAAGTGAAGGGAAAAATCAGAAAACTATTCTCTCTTGCCCCACTCCACAATCCGGTTAATTTAAAGTGCATCGAGGTAGCGGAAGACACTTTTAAAAATGCTCATCAGGTTGCTATTTTTGATACGGCCTTTCATCAAACCATCCCGCAGCAAGCTTACAGATATGCTATCCCTGAGCGTTATTACAAGGAAGAAGGTGTTAGGGTATATGGTTTTCATGGCACGAGCCATAAATATGTGAGTGAGGAGGCTATGCAATGGCTGGATAAAAAAGACTCTAAACTCATTAGCATCCACCTCGGTAACGGCTGTAGTATTACCGCAATAAAAAATGGAAATTCCATTGATACCAGTATGGGCTTCGGTCCGCTGAGTGGTTTAGTGATGGGTACAAGATCGGGCGACATCGATCCATCTGTTATCTTTCATTTGATAGAACACGCCGGGTATAGTCATGAACAACTGAGCACCTTATTCAATAAACAATCTGGTTTACTGGGTGTTGGTGGATCTAGCGATATGCGTGATATCCGTAAAATGGCAGCTGCAGGCGATGAAAATGCTATCCTTTCTTTAGCACTTTATGCCTATCGGATCAGGAAGTTTATTGGTAGTTATGCTGCTGTACTGAATGGAATTGATGCGGTGATTTTTACGGCAGGCGTTGGAGAGAATGATAAAGATATGCGTGAAGCGGTTTGTACAGAACTGGATTTTTTAGGGATCAAAATGGACAGGGAAAGCAATAGACAATACAATGGCGGCTTAATGGATGTAAGTACTGACGATTCGCAAGTTAAAATTCTGGTGATTCCAACTAATGAAGAATTTGAAATTGCAAGCCAATGTTATAGTTTGCTGCAATGATTTGGTTTATTAGTATAACATCCAGTGGTTAGCTAAATTACGATCTATTAATTTTAAACTTACGAAGTTTTCCTTTCGCACAGGCTCACTAAACTTCGTAAGCTATTTTACGTCCTAACGTTTCCAAATCCCTAGTAACCTTCTGATTACGACAATTTCTGCAGTGTGATAAGCATTGTGATCGGCAATTTGCAAGGCTTCTCTGAGTACGGATTGTCCGTCTCCGTGTTGGATGGCTTCAAAAATATCAGCCGTGTCTAACAACGTGATAAAGCTTTGCAAATCTTCATCTATAGCTTTTAAGGTTTCGTCCCACTCCTGCTCACTCAATGGCGCCGTTTCCGTTGGCCAATAATGATCCGGCCATTTAGGCGATTGATGCGAACCATCTTTACTAAACTCGAGCATATCCCATTGGGCTATCTTAATGTGGCTCACCAGCTGCCAGATACTATAGGGTAACCCATGAGGTTTCTCTCCAAGCGCATCAAACGGTAACCCCTCAACTGCATCTTTAAAACCAACATGAGCGCCGCCGCCATATAATAACTTCTTAAGTTCGTCTATTAAGATCTGTGTCTGCTTTTCCATCAATTATAAATGTATTTCTTCAACAACAATCCAAAATCCCTAAGGTTTGTCATAAAAAAAGGCACCAGTTTGAAAACAGATTATTTCTTTTATTTTTGAATATGAACCTATCCGCTTCCTTTCCAGTTTTATCGAAATACACCTATCTAAACACGGCGAACTCGGGCCTTTTATCTATTGAAGTAGCTAAATGGCGAACGCAACACGATCAGCTTTTTATTGACGGTGCAAGTGCTTTTAGGATGGAACAATCGCCAATTATTGAAAGTTTAAGAGCAAATGTGGCTGATTTTTTTAAAGCCGACTTCGCAAATGTATTCCTGACGCAGAATTTTTCTTTTGGCTTTAATACGTTGCTGGATGGATTACCGAAAACACACCGCTTTTTATTACTCAACAATGAATATCCTTCCATCGAATATCAAATCATCAGCCGTGGCTTTGCGCACTTTAAGGTTGATCTTGATGAACACGTTGAAGATAACATTCTGGCTGCGATTGAAAAATACCAGCCAACCGCATTTGCTTTTAGTGTAGTACAATACATCAGCGGCTACCGGATCAATCCCGAATTCATTAAAAAACTTAAACAAAACTATCCTGATTTATTATTGATTGGTGATGGAACGCAATTCTGTGGCACCACTGATTTCGATTTTAAAAATTCTGGTCTGGATGCTTTGATTGCCAGTGCTTACAAATGGCTTTTAGCTGGCTATGGAACGGCTTTCGTTTTACTTTCAGATCAATTATATCATCAGCTTTATCAAGATCGAAAAGACACTCCGCTTCCCAATACGCCATTTTTGAAAGGTAAAAAACAACTGGCATTTTGCTTCGAACCTGGGCATTTAGATACCCTTAATTTCGGATCATTCAACGAAAGTTTACATTTTATCAGAAGTGTAGGGATTTCAGAAATAGAAAGAAAAACCCAGGAACTTTGTAAACTGGCCAGAATAAAATTGAATGACCGGGGCTTGTTGCCTGATTATCTGACCAATCAACAATATGCGTCTACGATTATGAGTATGTCGTTAAATCAGGAGATGGTAGACAAACTTGATGAGGCCAGAATCTTATGCTCACCAAGAGGTACTGGAACGAGGGTTTCTTTCCATTTCTACAACACCGAAGATGATTTACAAAAGCTGCTGGATGTGTTAGATGGAAAGAAAATTTAAAAATACAGGTGAGTAAATCTTATTTACCCACCTGCCATACGGCATCAACGAAATATTTTTGCCGATCAAAAAAGTGTGCTATTGGTTTAAATCCGGTATCTGTTGCCAACTCATTTATTTCATCCAAAGAATATTTCTGTGAAATTTCCATATAAATATGTTCGTTTGCTGCAAAGCGGATGGTTTCATCACCAATATTAACCAGTTGCTCCCTCAAACTAACCAGGTAGCTCTTGCAGGCGCCGGATTCAGGATCATAACTGGCGTAATGATCAAATTGATCGATTTCAAAATCTCCACCAAGTTCCCGGTTAATGCGGCTCAGTAAATTTAAATTAAAGGACTTTGTTATCCCATTTGCGTCATCATAGGCCGCCAAAATCTGACGGGGATTTTTCTTAAGATCGAAACCAATGATCAAAAGATCTTCTGCCGATAATTCATTTCTTAAAGCCCTGCAAAATTCCTTTGCTTCCGCAACATCCATATTTCCGATGTTAGCTCCCATAAACAGCAAAACCTTGCGACGATCTGAAAGGCTTTTCGCTTTTTTTACCATGGCAAAATAATCACCATTTAAGCCCTCTACATTTAATGCAGGGAGTTTCTTTGGCAAATTTTCTTCCAGATCTTCTATAACATGCTGTGAGATATCAATAGGTAGATAGGTAAATTCAAGCCGGCGATTCAGTAATGCCTGTAAGAGATGGACTGATTTCGTGGCATCGCCAGCGCCCAATTCGATTAGATCGAAAGCACCTGGATCAGCAGCAATGACATCAGCCAACTCATCTGTCTGGTGCTTCAAAATCTCCATCTCCGCATCTGTAAGATAATATTCTTCCATTTCCATGATCTGCTGGAAAATTCGGTCGCCCGTTTCATCATAAAAATATTTAGAACTTAAAGACTTCTTTTCTGCCGTTAAGCCTTCCAAAACATCGTTTAAAAATAATGATGAAACTGGAATAATTTGTTTTGAAATAATTGTACTCATGTAAATCTTATTTTGCTAAGCGAATCCCTGTAAACTGCCATCTTAAGTGCGGGTGGAAAAAATTCCGGTAGGTAATGCGGCTGTGATCTTCAGGCGTGGCTACAGAAGCACCCCGAAGCACTTTCTGGTTGACCATAAACTTTCCATTGTATTCACCAATGGCTCCCGGTGCCTTGCTAAAACCCGGATATGGTAAGTAGGCGCTTTCCGTCCACTCCCATCTTTTACCCCAGTTAAATTGCTGAGCGGCCACCTCCCACTCAAATTCAGTTGGTAAACGCATACCTTTCCAGCTGGCAAATGCATAGGCCTCGTAATAGCTGATGTGTGTAACCGGATAAGCAGGATTTATTGGTAATAAGCCTGCATAAGTATAATTAAACCACTTATTATCTACCTCATGCCAATACATGGGTGAGTTGATGTTGTTCTTTTGCACCCAATCCCAACCTTCAGCATGCCAGTAATTAAAATTAGTGTAACCTCCCGCATCGATAAAATCCAGATAGGCTCCATTGGTTTCCAGCTCTGAACTTATCTGAAAATCAGCTAGGTAAACCTTATGTCGGTTTAACTCATTATCGAAGCAAAACTCATCACCCTGATAGCCAACCTCATACACATTTTCGGAGATGGATACAAAATCTGATTGAGTTTGTATCTCCTCATGTTCCTTCCATTCAGCAGAATAAACCGGAAATAATGGATTGTTTCCCAGAATGTATTTGATATCAGTCAGTAAAAGTTCTTGGTGTTGCTGTTCATGATTGAAGCCAAGAACCAAAAGTTCTTTGATTTCTTCAGTAACGGATAGGCGTAAAAAACCGGTCATCGCTTCATCCACATAATGACGGTACTGATAAATTTCATTTACACTTGGCCGGCTCAAATTTCCCCGATCGGTACGGATCACCCTTGCGCCAACGGTTTCATAATAGCTGTTAAATACGAAATTGTAATCAGGATTGTATTCCTTATAGTTTGCAGCATAAGGTTTGAGAATGAACGTTTCGAAAAACCAAGTGGTGTGGCCGAGATGCCATTTAGGAGGACTTACATCCTCTACCGGCTGAACCACATAATCTTCAGTTTGCAAAGGCTCACAAATCGATTCAGTATATTTCCTGATGGTCAGGAATTGATCAACTAAATTCATTAATTTTTATCTAAATATTGCTGTAATGTTGTAATACTAGTAACAGCAAGATCTTTTGATTGTTTTCTCCGCATCATTAAAGCGTAAGAATTATTAAAACCTATTGGTTTAAGCCACTTGATTTTAAATTGCTGGGAAAACTTTCTGCTCACGTATTGGTAGGTACTGTCTTTATCTTTCGTAATACTTTTAAAAATTTTCGGATCCGGCTTAAGTAAAACCAATAGACCTGTACCCGTGTATTCCGGATAAAAATCGATCTGGTCATTGGTTAAGGCATCGAAACAAATTTTGGTACCGCCTAAACCAGTTTTTGTAGCTACATCGTAATCGGTATTTCCCAGGATCAGCATCCGATACATTTCTGCGAGAATATATTGCTCTCCAAAGATTTTAGATCCGATTCTTACAACACCATTTTTGCCGCCTTTGGATGATTTATACAAACCATTTTTAATGAGAAAATCCTTTGCTACACGTTCAGGGGTTTGTTTAAGATAATCTGTTCGGTAGTTCAGATCCGTCATGATAGAATCGGTAATTTTACCAGAGAGTAAATTGAGTACGCTTTCTAAATCAGGAAATTTTTTCAAAGATGATTCCCGCACTATGGGCGCCGCGTAGTATGGCGGAAAAATCCCTTTATCATCTTTTAAAATCGTAAGGTCAAATGCCTTCAAACGACCATCAGTAGAATAACCGCTGATGACATCCAACTCCTTTTCATATGCTGCTTTATACATTACGGCATCACTAATTACAATGGTGTGAATTTTCAATCCATATTCTTTTTTTAAACCCAGATCTCCGTCCTGTCTTCCCATAAATTCTGGGGTGAAACCAGCGGTGAGTGTGCTTCCGTATGCTTTTGGCAATAAGTAAAAAGCTCCGAGTACAAAAAATATTATTGGAAAAGCATACAGGAACTTTCTTACTTTTTTGAAATCCATCTTTTGAATAATCGCCAAAAGTGCATCAAGAATGATTGCTAACAAAGCCGCTGGAATGGCACCAGCAAGAATCATATTGGTATTATTAAGTGAGATGCCGCCAAAGATGAACTCCCCTAAGCCGCCTGCAGCGATATATGATGCCAGCGTAGCCACGCCAACATTAATCACGGTGGCCGTTCGAATTCCTGCTAAAATCACAGGCATGGCAATTGGTAATTCTACTTTTAATAAGATTTGCATCTCGCTCATCCCCATGGCCTTAGCCGCTTCTTTCACTTCGCTGCTAATGCCCACAATTCCGGTATAAGTATTTCTGATGATGGGTAATAATGCGTAAATCAATAAGGCAACTATCGCTGGCTTTGCACCTATTCCGAGTAGCGGAATCATAAAACCCAGTAGCGCAATGCTTGGAATGGTTTGCAAAATCCCTGCTACCCCCAGAACTGAGCCAGACAACTTTCTTTTTCGTGCAATTAAAATCCCCAATGGCAAGCCGATGGCAACGGCCAGGAGGAGAGAAATAAAGGTAAGTCCAAGATGCTGAAAAGTTTGATTTAACAACTTATCAGACTGCTCTGACATGAACTGCCACAAATTTTGTTGAGGTTCATCCATGCTGTTGCGAATTTTGGTAACGGATAAATGCTGAATTAAGGGTATTGATGTCACTTGATTTGTGCATTCCGTTATCGTTAGCAAATGAAATCTTACCCATCCCAGCGCGGAAATAGTTTAATGCATCCCATATACTTAAATGCGGATCAACTGTTTTGGCATTTGCAGATTGTTCATCGGGTAATACATTCCAAAGGTCTTTAAGCGTAGTGATTTTAAACTCAAGCGTAATGCGCTCGCTTTCCATAAAATTACCGACAAATTCATTTGTTGGATGATATAGCAGTTCCTGAGGCGTTCCTATCTGAATAATTTCGCCCTTATCCATTAAACAAATGCGATCTGCCAGTTCAAACGCTTCCTGAACATCGTGTGTAACCATCACAATCGTTTTGCGTTTGAATTCTTCTAAGGCCTTGAATTCTTTTCTGATGCTCGCACGAGTGACGTTGTCTAAAGCGCCAAATGGCTCATCCATCAACAAAATTGAGGGGTCTGCAACCAAAGCCCTCGCCAAACCGATCCGCTGCTGCTGCCCACCACTCAACTCATGCGGAAAAAGGCTAACACAATCTTCAGGAAGATGAAGTTTGCTCAGCAATTCTTTCGTTCTTTCCTGCGTTTTATTCTTATCCCATTTTAAAAGTTGAGGAACCGTCGCAATGTTTTCTCCAACAGTATAATGGGGGAACAAACCATTGTTCTGCATAACGTAGCCAATCCCCCGTCTTAAAATTTCAGGATTTTCATTAGCAACATTTTTTCCGTTAATGGTTACCATACCTGTATCAGGCTCAATCAACCGGTTGATCATTTTTAACGTAGTGGTTTTACCACATCCGCTGGTACCCAAAAGGATGAGGTTTTCTCCTTCATTTACTTCAAAAGAAACTGATTTAACAGCTGCTGTATCTTTGAAGGATTTAGTTACCTGATCTAATCTGATCATATTTATTATTTATGCATTTTCATAAATAGATTATTTAACGATTCAGTATACGTTGGATGAGCAAATACGCTATATCTGATTTGTTCAGAGGTAATCCCACCTTCCATCGCCATTTGTAATACAGACATGATTTCTCCGCCTTCAGCAGCCAAAATTGCTGCGCCAAGAATCTCCTTTGTTTTTTTGTCTACAACAGCCTTCATCAATCCAACAGTTTCATTGGTTTCAATTCCCCTCGCTACGTTTTTCATCGGCAATACCGCTACTTCGTATTCCAATTGCTGTTCTTTAGCCTGTTTTTCCGATATGCCAATTCTGGCCAATTGCGGATCGGTAAACATGCAATAAGGTAAAGGTCTGCCTTTGACAGATAAATCAGTGTTTTCAATCAGGTTACGGTAAACTATGGTGTAATCATTGTATGCAATGTGCGTAAAGGCAGGTCCGCCCTTTACATCTCCTAACGCATAAATACCTTTCACATTCGTTTCCAGTTTATCATTCACCAGAATATGACCATGTTCATCTGTTTCCACGCCGCAATTTTCTAAACCTAAATCTTTCGTTTGCGGTGCCCGTCCAACGGCAACCAATAAATGACTGGCTTTAATTTTTTTATCTTTTTTGCCCATCGATCCGGAAAGTTCAATCTGATCACCTTTCCAACCGATATGATTAATTTTAGCACCCGTAATAATTTCTATCTTTTCGGCTTGCAAAAATTCTGTAACTGCTTTTGAAATATCTTCATCCTCTTTGGTGAGAATAACCGGTGATTGTTCCAAAATAGTTACTTTGCTACCAAAGCGGCTAAACATCTGACCAAATTCCAAACCTATATAATTTCCGCCTATTACTACAAGATGTTCAGGAACTTCTTCCAAATCCAGAATAGTTGTAGAGGTGAGGTAGTCTACCTCTTTAATACCCTCAATATCAGGAATAATGGTTTTGGCACCGGTATTAATAAAGATTAAATCAGCAGATAACTTTTCTTCACTCCCGTCTTTACTTTTGACCACGATCTCCTTTTCACCAATAAAACTTGCCTCACCCATGTAGAGTTTTAAGCCCTTGGTTTCGGCTATCCCGTTTTCTGCACCTTCTTTAAAAATCTGGACGATACCATCTGCCCGTTTTTTGATCTTTTTCAAATCAACAGTAACATCACTTACCATTACACCAAGTTCAAAAGCCTTTCTGGCTTGATAGGCGGCTTTGGCAGATGCGATCATTGCTTTTGTAGGTGTACAACCATCATTTATACAGGTTCCGCCAACGTAGCGTTTCTCTATAATAGCTGTTTTCTTTCCGGCTTCTGCCATCTTTTTTGCAAGTGGAACCCCTGCCTGACCAGCGCCAATAATGATTGCATCGTAGTGTTTCATATTTGTTGTTTTAGCCTGTCGGAAGTAAACGCATCTTAATATCCTGCAATTTCTGACAGTGATATAACTTCAAAACCAGATCATTGTTTGCCAAAGCCGATTCGTTTAAGGAATGTACAAGAACATAAGCGCATCAAAACGATATAAGAGTATGATGAAAACCTTGCAATCTTATCGATCGGTGTGCCCCAGATCCATTCCCGGATCTATGTGATCACGAATCAGTTTCTTCAATTCTTTTATTTCGGGAAAGCGGCCTGCATCTTTCCTGTCGAAAATCAACTGGTCGTTTATTGAAATAATAAAGGTTCCACTCGTTTCACTTGGAATTAATGTTACACCTTTTAGTTGTTCTGTAAAAGTACTGAGCAGCTCTTGCGCCATATATGCAGAGCGAAGCATCCACCCACACCGCGGGCAGTATTCTATTGATATTAAAGACTTTATCATTTAAATATTTTTAAATCGTAAGTAATTTCAGCTTCATAGATTAGCTAATAACAAGATGAAGAAATGATGAAGAACGTACCAAAGCTGAAATTTGATTTGGAAAGTAACCATAAAACTTCTACTTTCGTCTCGAGAGCGTTAATTTAGATACGGGCCGGGGGTAGTTTTACCTTTGGCCCGTTCTTTTTTTAGAAGCTTTTTAGTGCTGATCCCGCTTAAAGAACTTGCTAAAATAGAGCATCTGGTAAGCAATCGCATTCCCCCAATAGCTGAAGTTGTGTACGCCCGGGCGAATAATAAAGTCATGCGGAATATTTCGGTCCATCAGTTTATCATGCAGTGCAACATTTACCTTATAAAAGAAATCACCAGCGCCACAGTCAATAATAATCGAAAGTTTATTAGGCGTTAATAAATGTGTTAAATTTACCACACTATTGGCTTCCCAGCGTTCAGGGTTTTCATTATATTTCCCAAGGCGTTTGGCAATGTTCCAGTTCTCGGGAAACGGACGCAGGTCTACCCCTCCGCTCATACTTCCACAGGCACCAAACACATCCTGATGGCGAAAAGCCAGATATAAAGCGCCATGCCCACCCATACTTAAGCCCGTAATTGCACGACCAGAACGATCTTTTATAGTGGAGTACTTTTGATCAATATAACTCACTAGTTCAGCAGAAACGTAGGTTTCATATTGATAGGTTTTATCAATCGGACTATCAAAATACCAGCTGGTTACGCCCCCATCCGGACAAACCACTACAATTGATAAATCATCGCTTAAACGCTTAACGGTTTCCGGGTCTGGCGTCTGTTTCACCCAATCAGAAAAATTTCCTCCGGCGCCATGCAGGAGATATAGTGTTGGGAACTTCTTTCCTGAAGAATAGTTATTTGGTTTGACTACAACAGCTTTAATTTCCTTTTTCATTACCTTACTATAAGTAGTCACCGTATCAACATCGGCAGAAAATGCAGTAATAGGAAATAAAGTTAGCAGTACAAAAAATTTAAAAAGTTGGCTTAATTTCATACTTATACAATTCGTTTATCAAATATAACGAATTGTATAGCCGGGAATTTATCAATTGCAAATTATCAGAAATTTAACAGCACTTATTTTCTGGTGCTTTTCCAGGCCCAAAGTACCAACACCGGTTGAAAAAATAACCTTGCCAGTCTTTTGCAATCTGTATCCAGTCCGAAACCATCTCGTTTATTGGTATACTGTGATACATTACCAGGAAAAACACTCACAAAAAGTGAGGCTGCCAAAACACCAACGGCAGATCTGTATTTCTTTGGTGCCACAACTAATGCTGTACCCATTGCAATTTCTACAAAACCAGAATATACCACGGTATCATCCTTTTTTAAAGGAACCCAGTCTGGAACCTGCGCCTGAAATTCCTTTCTGGCAAAAGTTAAATGTCCAATTCCGGCTACAATTAATCCAGCTCCTAAAAGTATCCGTGCAGTATTCTTAATTTGTTGCGTATCCATAATATAGCTTTACAATGATGGTACAAATACCATTCCAGTGATCGGAACAAAACCCAAATAGCTTTTGATTTAGGTATCGCTATTGAAATAAGCTTTTAATCGCTGGGTAAGTGTGCGAAGCAACATTTCAGAATGGATCTCACTTTGGCTGTTAGCGGTAAGGGCAGTAAGATTAACAGATGGTGCAGCCGCAATACAGTAATCAAGATTACTTAAACATTCATCAAATGCTTCGTTGCTTAAGGCATAATCAACTTCCTTTGCCAGCGAAAGTGCAGCTATTGCCCCGTTAGATTGGTAAATCAAGACCTGAATATCTTCCAAGCCACTCAAATCTATTGCCCTGGCTAATGGTTCCTTTTTAATGGCCTGTAAAGCCTCACTTAAAACAGCAAAGCTGATGTACGCATCTTTTCTTGCCAGCTTCGTTCTATAATGATAGTTTAAAAAACCCTTCCGCTCTGAAGCCACACAAAATAAATAGTGACGGCTTGCGGACAGGCAATCTGAAATTAAAGCTTTAATCCGGGGAGTTTCCCAAATTGGAAAGATAAAAATAGAGATATAGGAAAGTCCACAGCCAACTAATGTGAACAATAAACGGTCGCTAATAATTTGCGATACATGACCGTGGTATACATTCAGCGCCAAAACAACCATTACGGTTACGCATGCTACGCCCCACATATAGTGCGTACGGTTAAAAAGAAAAAAGCCTAGCAAGCCCAATATGGCCAATCCCAGCTGCAATGAAACTGACGCGAATGCAAGTAAAAGCCCGATTAATAATCCAATTAATGTACCCCATAAGCGTTGCGTATTGCGTATTCTGGTTAAACCGAAACCTGGTCTGTTCACAATAACCACCGTTAATAAAAGCCAATAACTATACCGTTGATCAGGAAAAAATAATGTTGGTAGGATTGCGATTAAACATAAAAGACTTAACCGAAGTGCAAACCGAAATACAGGCGAGTGCAAAGAAAAATGTGAAATCACATTTTGCCAGTTGAATGGTGCCTCGGGAATGAAATCTTTGTAAACTTCTGTCTCAATGATATTGGTGTCGGGTAAATCTAGCCGATAACCTGCAGATAAACGTTCTACTATCGTAGAAATATCCTGCAGATTTTTGGCTATCCCGCTCAATAGATTTCCCTTTTCGACTGGCAGTGTAGCCGAAATGAGCGATAATTCACTTATTTTACTTTCAATCTCTAGTCGGGATATTGTTTCATCAGCGGAAGATTTCGTGTTTGAAAATTCCACGGCACTATATTCCAGTTTTCTCGTAAGCTGTGCAATAGTTTCCAGTATTTTAGGCAATGCATTCGTCCCCTCAAGCGCTGCCCGGATTTCACCGTAATCGTGATGAATCGCAGTTACTTGTTCATAGAGATCGATAATATCAAGCGCAGCGGCCAAAAGTTTTTTTCCTGCTCTGTTTTCAGCAGACATTGCAATGCGATCCCTTAGCAACAGGCTTCTAATCAGTTCCTGCCTGGCATTTAATTTTAAATGGAGTATGATATTTTGCGCATTAAAATTCCGAAGATTAACGTCCTCATGATAGGCACTTGCCCGCAATTCCATTAAGGCTACAGTACCTTGAATCGCTTCAAAAATGGCATGATGCAATGACCGGTACGGCCACAAATAAATTTGAGTTAAGCTAATTAAGGTATACCAGCCGGCACCAATCACGATGTATGTACTAAAAGTTAAAGGTTGCTTCGGATGGAGACCAAGAGTGAAAGCAATCAATGTAGTGCCGATAAGTCCAATTAAGGAGAGGCGATTACCAAACACAGAGAGCATTGCAAATAAAAATGTGATCGCAACTACAGCGATTGCAACTACATAAGAATTGGCGAGGCTCAGAGAGATAATAAATGAAGTAAGGGCCAGCGATAAAATGGCCAAGATTGCGCCGCTTAGCTTATCCCGCCTATTGCCGGGAATATCACACAAGCTCATAAACAGTGCCCCGATACTGATACTTATACCCGCAAGCAACTGTCCGAAATAAGCTAAAGCAACCAATGGAATTATAATTGCAAGTGTATTTCTAAGCGCATCACTCAGGTATTCACTGTAACGGATACGAATCGTAAACCCCTTTAGTTTTGTACAATATTTCCTGAAGAAGTTTTCGTTATTTTTATAGATCATCAATTTGGCTGCAAACTTAATTACAATTATCCTGATTATGGCAATCAATTTTTAAGGTCAATTCCCTACCGGGCCAAATAAAATTATGATACCAGCATATGGAGCGGTTTTATCGTTAGCCTCATGAAGTTTTCTTATGTACCGAAACTATTTTTCGTTCAATAAGATGGTGCTAATGAATAAGTCATATATTAATTTAATCTGTTTCAATGGATTTGAGCAGAAATGCGTTTGACAAAATCATCTATTTCAAATGGTTTGTGAATATAATCATCTGCAAAGCAACGCTTATTTATCTCCTCGTTGGAAAAATTGGCCGACATCATCACCACTGGCATACGGGCGGTAACAGGCGAAGATTTCAGTTCACTGCAATAATCCATGCCGTTACCATCAGGGACCATTACATCTAATAAAAACAGATCTGCAGGTTTACCCTTTGCAACACCAGAACGAAGTGCAGCTATATTGGAAAAGGCAAATACCTCATACTTTTCTCCCTGCAAAAGAATGGATACAATCTCTCTGATATCGTCGTTATCTTCTAACACGTAGATGCGCTTTTCCATAGTATTCAACATTTTTACACTTTGTTAACCAATAACGTTACCCGATAGTTTTAGTATCCGTAAAATATTTAAATAATCTATTACTGATAGATACGGCTACGGAGCAGAATCTCATTTGTGAAATGATCGCTTATCACACAAAATATATTGCCTGAATCATAAAACCTTTTCATTTTAAAAATTGTTATCAAGCAGAATTTATCGCATCACAAAACGAATGAACGAAATCAGCAATCACGAAACTTACCGTGAAATCATCACACGAATTAAATCGCTTTCATCAGTCACTTCAGAAAACATCTTTAATTTTGAAGAATTGCAGGAGTTACAGGCACTAGCCATTTCTTACGAAATGAAAAAATATGACTTTACAGTTGGTTTAACGGACACCAGGCAATTTTCCGCGGCAGGGTAGTCAATAATCTGTTTTACAACCACTTATCAATCTTCATAAACATTATATTATCCATTAAGATATATTCGGCATCTTGATGGATCTTCATGCTTTCAATTTCCCCTTCTTCTAGGATCAGAACATTTTGGAGGGTTGCTTGTTAAGCTACGTACATTAGAACCGGATACCTTTGACACACGACATTCTTTTCTACTTTAGCATCATTGTCATTTTATCGACGATCATTCCCTTCATTCGCCATGATTTTTGGATATTCAGGGTTTTCGAATACCCCAGACTACAAAAGCTTTCATTGAATATTGCGTTGATTGCATTAATTTTATACTTTTCTTTTCCAAAAGAGACTAAAGATTGGATAGTTTTAGCCGGTTTGCTGATTAACTTGAGTTATCTGATTTACCTTGTTTTTCCTTTTACGGCATTGGGAAAAAAACAAATTATTACCAGTTTAAGAAGTGATGGCATAGATAATCTGAGAATTCTCATAGCCAATGTGTATCAGGAAAATCGCCAGTCTAAGGATTACCATAACCTGATTGCAATGTGCGAACCGGATTTGATTTTAATGGTAGAAACGAATAAATGGTGGCAAAATGAAATGGATTCGATTCAAAAAACCTATCAGCATCAGCTCAAAGCTCCGTTAGAAAATACCTATGGAATGTTATTGTATTCAAAATTGCCGTTAAGTGATACAAAAGTGAACTATCTGGTGAAGTCTGACATTCCTTCTATGGAAGCAACTATTGAATTGAGGTCAGGACAGCAAGTGAAATTGTTTTGCTTACATCCCGAACCACCTGTTCCGCAAGAAAATCCGAGAAGTACAGAAAGAGATAAGGAAATATTAATCGTTGCCGAGAAGACGAAAGACATCGATCTACCGGTTGTAGTGATGGGTGATCTGAACGATGTGGCATGGAGCTATACTACAGAACTCTTTGGCAAGGTGAGTGGATTATTAGATCCAAGGCGTGGACGCGGTTTCTTCAATAGCTTCAATGCTAAATACTGGCTGCTTCGTTTTCCGCTTGATCACATTTTCTGCTCAACGGATTTTGCATTAAGTTCCATTAAAAGATTAGCTAATTGTGGCTCGGACCATTTTCCAATGTGTGTGGATCTGAAATACATGCCTTCAGCAGTGCCGAAAAATGAACAACTTGAATTGTCACAAGATGATTTAGCGCTTGCGAAAGAAAAAATCGCAGCCAAAGTTTAAAATAGAAGATTCAAAGAATTAAAATTTATGGGTATGATGAAATAGACGAAGTGAAGCAGCTTGAGCAATAATGTGTATTTATAAAGCCACTGTAAAATAAGCTATGATTTTGGAATTTGCAATGTCGGTAGGATAAAGTGATATGCCTTCAGGAAATTACCACTATTCTATTCATCCTGGAACTCGATTGCCTACAGCTCACCAAAGCAAAAAAATGAGATGTCAACCATCAAATAATAAGCAACTTACACTTTTACCGTCAAATCGAGAAGATAATGAGTTTTTTAGATTATCCTGATTCCATAACATCATCAATTGCTTGGCCATCATTCATTCTATTTACCGGCACAAATCTAACGTACACTTATGTTGAGGCTCCCGTCTCAGTATTAACAATGCAAAAAAATGCAATTATCGGAGAATGAAAATAATTAATTTGATTTGCTTAAATCGACCTTATTCATTATCATTTATTTATAGATCCAACATTAAAAACTAATTAAAAAGGTATAGCTTTGCAACGCATGCTCTTCATTATTATCAAACGTGCGAAATGAAACTTAATCCCATAATTAATTTTTGCAGTGCGCTTGCGCCTGTATCAGATGAACTCATTGGACTACTTCGGGAAAATGCAGTCACCTTATCGGTTTGCAAAAACACCCGCCTCCACCCGGCTGGAGTTGCTGGTTGCAATGCAATCTTTATTGCCAGCGGAACATTAAGAAAGTATACGACTGTTGAAGATAAACAAATCACGCTTTCATTATATGGTGAAGATGAAATGATTGGTTTTACCGAAATTTCAAATTATCTCGAATGTGAAGGACTGGAAACGATCTACGACGCTGAACTGATTTTACTTCCTAAAGATTTCATTGAAAAACTTTACGAAAAATATCCGGAGGTAGAAAAAATGGCGAGAAAGATATTGTGTATGAAGTATCAAAAGCTTGTTGATGAATCAAGACTCTGCCGCCTGCCCTCTGCGGATCACCGTTATCGGATTTTCAATGCAAAAGGCGAATACAGATTACCTGCAAGAATCCTTGCAAGTTATTTAGTGATGAGAGAAGAAACACTCAGCAGGTTAAAAAAGAAACATAAAACTGAGAATATCATCAAATCTAAGGGTTAGCTACTTGTTAATTGGTCCAAACACATTATTATTACAGTGATGATTATATAACATTTATGAATTGCCTATCTTAATTAATCTAATCCGTATAAATTCGTTTTCGTCAATAAATACGAGTATTAATTTCAGCATTGGGCACTATTTTGGTAACGACTTGAAATAACATCTGGTATATTTGCTTGAAATAATTTAAATGAGAAAAGGTGTATTAATTTCTACGAATCCACAGGAAGGAAGTGGAAAAATAATCGATGAAAATGAACAGGACATCCATTGTTGCCTGAAAGATCTTGGTATTGATATACAAATAGGCGATCCAATCATCTTTAATATCAAATTAACATCTTACGGACTTACCGCTGTTAATATATCAAAAATCGATATTCACCAATCGAGTTCACCTCTCCAGGAGTTTTAATGCTGCGATGCTCAATATTATAACTATCACTGAATCGGTACAGATTTCTCAGTCCCCTTGTCTGCCTATTTAATACACTCCAAAGCGATTTGGTATGGAATATAAAAAATATCTGAATTCCTCAAATTTTAGCACGCATTATAAAGGCGGCAAATAGACAATACGCGTTAAATTAGGAATCTAAAATTAATCGCATACAAAAAAAGCTATCGCAATTCGCAATAGCTTTTCTGATTATAAGCATTTTTTACAATGCTTTGTGTGCGTCTCTTAGTGCTTTAATAGCATCATGACTGATATTGATTGCATCTTGTTGCTTCAATAATACGGATCTTACGTTTTCACCAAGTTCATTCTCTTGAAGTGCATCTTTGTATGCTTTTTTAATGGCATCCTCGCCACGTTCGCATTCAGCTAAAATACTATGACGGTCGTCACCACCAAAGCTAGCTTTGATATCAATCCAGGCACGGTGCAATGTACCTAAAACAGTATTACCAGTATCTGGATTCTCTCCATTCCGGCCTACTAAACCAGCAAGTTCAGTAACATTTGTTCTGCTATCAGATGAAAGTTTATCAAAAGTCGCTTTTAAATCGATATTCTCATCACTTAAATCACTTGCTGCTTTATCAAAACCGTCTGCTCTGTCATTGTTAATTTCAATAAGGTCATTTAATACCTCAACTGTTTTTTCTTGATTTTCCATAGTAAATTATAATCTTATAGTTGGTAGATGGTATAACAACACGGTTCAAGGATTAATGTTTGAAACATTCGAATTAGGAATCATTTTCCAATTGATGAGCATTAAGCATCAAGAGATTGCCTTTCATACATATCAAAAGTCAGTAAGAAATATACAAGTAATAACTGTTATATAAATCCTCAGGCTAATACCTCTGATTGCCTGTAATGTAATTACCATAGCAGCATGCCGGAAAACAAAAAAACAGGCCTTAGGCCTGTTAAAGTTCTAAAAAAAATATATTTTAAACGACTCTCACTTTAACTGCGTTCAATCCTTTTTTTCCTTCTTGTACTTCATATTCTACGTTATCATTCTCATTGATTTTATCAATAAGCCCGCTTACGTGAACGAAGATTTCTGAACCATTTTCTTCTTTAATAAATCCGAATCCTTTTTCTGTGTTAAAAAATTTTACTGTACCGTTTTTCATGTTGTAGATAATTACTTTAAAGTTTATAAAATAAAAATAGTGTTAAAATCTAAAAAAGCAAAAAGCTTACAAATTTAATTTTTAAAGATTTGCATTTTAATGTGTTCAGTTACATCACATTCTAAGTACATTTATTGCTAAACTCGGCATTGCTCAAAATTTCGCCTTTATTTAAACAGAATTTTACGAAGTATAATTAAATCGCTGAACAATATTTTTTTTCCAATTTATTCAATATATAATTGATATAACTATAACCATGGATATCTCCTAAAAGTTTCCGATGACTAATAGACAAAATACGAAAGCGAGGTTCCCTGAGATGAATATTTAAAACGTAGATTGTTTATATTTGCAACATGATTATTTACAAGACGAATGAAGA
>JAZBLX010000020.1:0-298 GCA_037033465.1 Bacteroidota bacterium
AAAAAAGAAATGGAGTCGGAGCTAAGCAATACCAGTGTTGAGGCATTACTGTTAAAATACAAGCACTTTTATGCATCATATGATTACCTAGCTGAATCACGCCGATGGTACCGTAGGGAAGTGAGAATCTTAAAGAATTTGCCTGGCATTCAGTCTTACCGCGATGCGCAAGGCTTCAGAATAAATGAGCGGAAATTAAAAGTTAAACTGATTGATGCCTATATTTATCACTATGGCTGGGTGAAACCCCCTAAAGGTTTACAAGGAAAAGTTAGAAATTTTAACCAGTTTTATCAAA